>CAVPLU010000009.1:0-155032 GCA_963706285.1 Candidatus Bathyarchaeota archaeon | reverse complement strand
AAAGTCTTGGCGAATGCAGGCGAGCATTTCAACCATTCAACTCCCGGTAAAATTCTGTACAGACACGCACAGGATAGCAGTGAAGTTTATGCTCCTATTTTCGAGATGTCTTTCTCGGGATAGTATGGGCACTCATGTGGTCAAGCTTTCTCGAGAGTGGTCTTAACGTAGACGTCTACGCACTTCCTGTTCTCTACCAAATGCACGAGTATCAGGGCGATGGCGATGAGCGTGATGTATGTGTGCCACGTTCCCCATCCGCTCTTGTCGAGTCCCAAGAACATGAGTTGACCCGAACGGGGACCATGAGGCCACAGGTACAGGATGAAACCTGTTACCATCGTAAGAAGACCGAGACTCAGCATAGAGTAGAAGAGCGGGGCCCTGAAGGTGATCCGCGACATGTTTAACGACCGTACGCGTCAAGATGATAGCTTGAACTGAAAAAAGCTTCGGAATTGCCCGGGGTCCACGCAACCCTCCGTCACGCATCATAAGACCCAGCGGGCCTTTCGAAATTAGCAAAGAAGATACTGAAGCCCATTGGATTACTAATCGATTTGGTCCAACAGGCGATCTCTGGAGCCGAAATCTCTCAAAAGTGTGATTAAGTCAGGAGTTTGTTCCCCGCGTGAACCTCAGAAGTACAAATGAATACAAAGAGATCTCGGTCGCAGAAACAATCAGGCTACTCGAAACCTCCACCAACGGCCTCACTGAGTCGGAAGTCCGGAAGCGAATCGATAGACTTGGACGAAACGAGGTCGTCGAGAAGGACAAGAACCCAGTCCTTGACTTCCTGTCGCGCTACTGGGGTCCGATGCCGTGGCTCCTTGAATTAGCGATGGCACTTTCCTACATTCTAGGCCACTATCTGGAACTAGCGATAATCTTTGGACTGCTCACGACGAATGCCATCATAGGTTTCGCGCACACGCGCAGTTCGCGGAGGGCCCTAGACCTACTGAAGAGGAGACTCGCGGTCAAGGCGAGGGTTCTGCGCAACGGCGAATGGACTATTCAAGATGCCAGAAACTTAGTTCCAGGCGACATAATTGGCATCGGACTAGGCGATCTGGTACCAGCCGATGCCAAGGTATCAGGTGACGGTGAAGTCTCAGTCGATCAGTCAGCACTCACAGGCGAATCTCTTCCAGTGACCGTCCGCAAATCGGGAATCGTCTATTCAAGCTCCGTAGTAAAGCGTGGAGAGACTAGATGCGTCGTAGTCAACACAGGAGCGAACACATATTTCGGCAGGACAGCCCAGCTAGTCAGGATAGCTAAACCAGTATCGCATCAAGAACAGATAATGATGGCCGTCGTCAAATACATGATGTACGTGAGCTTGGCGGCGTTGGTCGTGGTTGCGCGCCGACTCTGTTCTTGTGCACGCCGACATCCTATCACTTCTGAACCTCACCTTGACTTTTCTCCTAGGAGCTGTTCCTGTCGCGTTACCAGCCGTCTTCGCCGTCGTCCTATCCGTAGGAGCAATAGAACTATCCAGAGAAGGGCGCACTAGTGACTAGGCTCGATTCAATCGAAGACGCAGCATCGATGGAAGTACTCCTCCTGGACAAGACAGGCACAATCACCCAGAACAAACTGTCTATCACTGATCCGATATCGTTTCTAGGGTTCAAGAAAGAAGACGTGGTCTTGTTCGCAAGCTTGGCTTCCAGAGATGAAACCAAAGACGTGATAGATCTAGCAGTAATCGGCTACGCGAAGGCTTCCGGCATAGATTCTAGCGCGTACAAACAGGTTTCGTTCACTCCCTTCGAACCTGCAACCAAGAGATCAGAGGCAATCATAGATCACGGCGCACAGCGCTTCAAAGTTACGAAGGGAGCACCGCAAATGATAGTCTCCATCTGCCACTCCGTGAGTGAAGAGACCCGAACTCAAGCCAACAAGGCAGTAGAGGAATTATCTCAGAAGGGCTACCGAACAATAGCGGTGGCTAAGTCGGAAGCTGGTGCCCCAGACACTTTTCAACTCGTCGGATTGCTGCCGCTGGCCGATCCCATCAGACCAGACTCGAAGAGTGTGATAGAGGAGCTCAAGACTTTGGGAGTGAAGACGAAGATGCTCACAGGCGATAACATTGCGGTTGCCAAGGAGATAGCACACCAAGTATCGATTGGTGACAAGATCTACCGAGCATCCGATCTCAAGAGCCAAAGCGAAGCCGAACAGGCAAAGATACTCGATGAGTACGACGGGTTTGCTGAGATATATCCAGAAGACAAGTACAGAATCGTCAAGCTTCTACAATCCCGAGGGCACATGGTCGGAATGACCGGAGACGGCGTCAACGACGCACCAGCCCTCAAGCAAGCGGAGGTCGGGATAGCGGTAAGCAACTCAACAGACGTCGCAAAAGCGTCCGCGAGCATAGTCCTAACCGAGCCGGGCACACGTCAAATCATCGAAACGATAAAGACAAGCAGGCAGATCTACCAGCGAATGCTCACCTGGGTGATCAATAAGGTCTCAAAGGTCATACAATTCGTAGGCCTGCTCGTCCTAGGCTACTTCTGGCTGCAAGGCGCCATAATTTCTGTCTTAGGCATGGTTCTGGTCGTGTTCGCAAACGACTTTGTTACAATGTCTGTCGCAACTGACAACGTTGAGTACACAAGCAGCCCGAATCTTTGGAACGTGAAAAAAATCATTCTGGCATCGCTTGTTATCGGCGTCTTGCTGGTCGCCGGCGGTGCTGTTGCGGTTCTGGTCGGCATAGATTACTTCGGCCTGAAATGGGGAGAACTCCAGAGCTACGTAATGTTGATGCTCATATTCACAAGCCAGTTCAGAATATACATCGTCCGCGAGAGAAGGCACTCCTGGTCATCGTGGCCTGGCAGGGAACTACTAATCGCAAGCACGGCCACCATAATCGGCTTCGCGTTGCTAGGAGTGTACGGTGTCATTGTGCCGCAACTTACAATATTCGAGGTCCTCTTCATTCTTGCATATTCAGCAGCCCTCACATTGGGCATAGATTTGCCGAAACACTACGTGTTCAGAAGACTCGGATTGTAAACCCGGACTGCAAATTGCTATTTAGACAGCGACGCGAGACTGTTCGCAGATAACTGCAGGCGTAGACCCATGACCTATGAGCACATGAAAGAGTATGATCTGATCGCTATTGGTTCAGGTTCAGCGATGAACATTGTCGACGCTATGTTACAACGTGATCCGAACATCAAGGTGGCCGTAGTCGACAAGGACGAGCCGGGCGGAATCTGCCTCACTCGAGGCTGCATTCCATCAAAGATCCTACTCTATCCTGCCGAGCTAGTGCGCATAATGGAACGAGCGAACACTTTCGGTATCGACTTGAAGATCGAGAAAGTCGATTTCGCGAAAGTTATGAAACGAATGAGAACGCTGATTGACGGAGAAATTGATTCCATCCGGCAAGGACTCACTGGGTCGGAGAACATCGACTACTACCAATATGCCAGCGGAGTTTGTCGGTCCGTATACCTTGAAGGTTGGGCGGGAGAATATCACGTCGAAGATGTTCCTCCTCTGTCTAGGATCGAAACCAATCATACCCCCGATTCCCGGACTTGAGCAGACGGGCTACCAGACGAGTGATACTATCCTTCACCAGACGCAGCTGCCGGAGAGTGTGGCTGTCATAGGTGGAGGATACATCGCCGCTGAATACGGTCACTTCCTATCAGCCATGGGCTCAAAGGTTTCGATTATCGGCCGCAACCGTCAATTCCTACCACAGGAGGAACCGGAAGTCTCAGCCCTAGCCATGCGTGAATTGGGCAAGCACATGACTATCCTCACGAATTGTGAAGTCGTCCAGGCCGAGAGGACGCAGGAGGGCAAGAAGAAGATCGTCGCCGTCCATAGACAGACTGGGGAGACCAAAACGATCATAGCGGATGAGATCTTGATTGCCTCTGGGCGGGGCCCTAACACCGACATACTGCATCCAGAGAAAGCAGGCATCAAGACGGACGAGAAAGGATGGATCAGTGTCAACGAGTACCTCGAGACCTCCCAACCTAACGTCTGGGCTTTCGGCGATGCGGATGGAAGACATCTCTTCAAGCATGTGGCCAACTACGAGTCCATCATCGTCTACTACAATGCTGTGATGAAAAAGAAGATCAAAGTCGACTATCACGCTGTCCCCCATGCCGTCTTCACGTATCCTGAGATCGCAAGCGTTGGCCTCAAGCAAGTAGAGGCAGCCAAGCAATACGGTGAGGATCGTATTCTGATCGGCTTCCAACGGTACGAGGATACTGCTAAGGGCGAGGCTATGGACCTGAAAGACTACTTCGTCAAGGTCATCCTAGAAAGAGACAGTTCCAGAATCCTTGGAGCACACATCATCGGACCATATGCCTCTTCCCTGATTCAAGAGATCGTCAATCTCATGTACACGCCGGACCAGAGCGCCCGCCCGCTCCTTGACGCTATGCATATTCATCCTGCAATGAGCGAAGTGGTCCAACGTGCATTCCAATCAACCATGACCGCGGAGCAGTACCGGCATCTTCTTCAGCATCACTACCAACTCCGTGACGATGACCTATCCGTTAACGCATGAACACGGTGCCATCCATTGATCGAGAATGCTTCTGGATCAGACCCTTTGGGTGCCATGGAACAGTTTTTCTGCGCGTAAGGATTTCAGCACATATTCAAATCCGAGAGACACAGGTTCGTGGCTCGCCAGATATGACGAGGCGAAGTGAAGTACGCACCGATGCATTCCATCAAGTACCTACTATGGTGGCTAATATCCGGCACGAAAGGAGGCAAGACAAGAGGTCGGCTCATACTGACGCTTAAGGAACGACCGGGTAACGCAAATCAGCTCGCAGAGAAGATGAAGGTCGACTACAAGACGATCCGTCATCACTTGGAAGTGCTTCAAAGAAATGGCCTCGTCACGTATGCTGGCGAAGGAGGCTACGGAGCCACGTACTTCCTCTCTCCCCAGCTCGACGAGAATTTTGCTGTCTTTGAGGAGATTTGGAGCCAAATTGGAGAAAAGGAGAAAAGTGTGTAGAGAGCCGCGACACCTGTTGTCGCTAATGAATTTGAAGACGTTTGTGGCAGTTGCGTTCACTCTCCTAGCGTTGTCTATGCCTGTGCTGGCTTTTGCGCAACCAGGAGGGCCAGGGCAGGGTATGCGTATGCACGGGGACTATGAATGGTACTACACGGTCAAGGGAGTGCTGTCGACAGTCAATCTGGTGCTTCTTGTTGTCTTGCTGCTACTATTTCTCGGAGTCTATTTTGACACACGTTCTGAGTTTGCTGTTGGACTCATCATTTTTACCTTGGCGATGATGACGTACGCGATTACATCCAATCCATGGTTGCAATCCGGTTTTGGATTCAGAGGATCTGGACTTGGGCCCTTCGCTTTCTTCCCAGATCTGTTCGCCTTGATCGCTCTCGTTGTCCTACTCTTCTTTGCTTTCAGATATCGCTAGGTTTTGGATGCAATTTGGGTATTGGATGGGGGCAATTCTGGGAAATCCCCTTTTATTATTTTGACTTGGTTGACGTTGCGTAGCAGTCGCAGGAGGTTGAAATTGAAACAGAAGTATACGGTGCTTGGAGTGGCGTTTCTTGCAGTTCTTGCCGTTGGGTTGCTTGCCACGTACTCGGCGCCTATGGCAATTGCAGATACGACTCGCCAACGCGGACGCGGACATGCGTGGTGGACTGAAGGCTTGACTGAGCAGCAAGTGAACGAGATTCAGCAGAAGATCTGGGACATCAAAGCGCAAGCCTCAGCCAAGGGATGGACTGCGGAACAGACATCGACGGCGATTCATGAGTTGCTAGCAGAATACGGTATCACCGCCCAAGGATCGGGTTTCGTTGACGCGAATGGCGACGGAGTGTGTGACTATTGTGGGAACGGATCAAGCGGGAACGGCTCCATGAACGGTCATGGGCATGGCCAGTGGCGAAATCAGTACGTGAACCAAACCGCCTGTCCCAACGCATAGATCATAGAACGGATCGAAGAGTGGAATAATGATCAGTGACCAGCACTAGAGAGTTCCACTATCACCCCATTTTTGGCTGCGCAGTTTCTCGTGGATGGATGTCCTTTGCAGAGAGCTAGACTGAGAATAGTCGGGGTGCATTGTTCGACTTGCATCCTCCCCGTTCGCAGGGCGCTTGAGAAAGCTGAGGGCGTCAAGTCAGTAGGATCGAACTACATGTTGGACCTGATTCTCGTGGACTATGACGAGAAAGTCACCGACGAGGCTGAGATTGTGGCGTTGATCAAGAAGGTCGGATACGAGGCAATAACGCTAGCAGCGCCGTACTTCTGAAGTCAGAAAGGGTGTTCTTGAGTCAAGAGTCCTCACCGTAACTTGATGCGTTTCTCAAGCTGCATGAGTCTCTTGTATTGTGCGAAGATCATTGATAGAAGTAGGGGGACTTCTTTGATTGGGGAGGCCATGCTTCCAGCGTATGGCGCATAGATTACGCATTGTGCAGCCAGATCATCGAATACGACGCGTTCTTCTGGCCTAAGGAATTGCCTGAATCGCTCCAATCGCGTGAGTTCTTCTTTGAAGACGATTCGCCACGACGGTATTGTTCTCCCCATTTCATTTCACATTGCTCGCGAGAACGACCGGCGTGGATAAGATATCGGAGGAACAATACGGCGAGAGTGAGGATCGTAACTGAAGCTGAACTCCCAAACTCTGACACGTTCGACTAGGCCTCTCCTTACGTGTTCATTCTCTCATTGGCTATCAGTGGTTTGCATCTCGTTGACGGCTAAGGCGTCACTTGAATCCGAGGATCCGTATGAACCGATTGAGCGTCGTCCTCCTGGTCACATCCAGATCATGATCCCGTACTGGATCTATGGTCGCGTCAGCACCTTCCTAACAGCTATTCAGAGCTCAGCCAGAGTCTGTGAGACTGCAAGAGCTGACCCTGCTCTAGAAGACATGAGAACCACAGTGACTGATTCCCGATTCATACTATTTAGAGCGAATCGTTCCAGCCCAAGAGAGGGCAAGAAGCCGAGATGCCACTACTGTTCTGCCATTGAGTTCTGTGCGATCCCTAGCGATTTCCGCGGCGATGATGGCGTTCGCATTTCGGTTGATTTCTTCCGGCGCATGGATTTGGATGCGAGTTCTAGTCAAGGCTGCGCCTCCGCTCCGGCTTAATCTTGGGATCCACAGCGGACTTAGACGCGTGACAGGGGGTGGGGGGTGTATGGTGGGGCCTATTATTTGTCTCGAGTTTGGGACGTTCCCCGGGTTTCTCGGTTGGTTTTGTCATATCGGTTCATTTCCTAGTGATTGGGTCTGTGAACTCTGAGCGCCTGGCGTAGGCTCGTTCAGACTTGATTATTCTGCGGTGCGCGACGTCCACGCCACACCCCAGCACCGAAGATGTAACAGGGGTCCGCTCTCTTTCAGACGTCAATCCTCTCAATCAGTCTCCCCGAGGTCCAGAGAATCCTCGATTTACATATTCGGAAATGGGGTGGGGAGGGTCTACACCGAGGCTTTTTGCCACGATGTTGACGAGTTCGGGCGGTACGATCAGCCTCATCTCTACGCCTTTTCCTCTTCCCAAGCCACGCTTCTCTTTCGTAGTCAGTCCCATTGTCTCGAGGTCGTTGATGTAGCCGTGGATTGTCACAGGTGATTGCCCGAAGCCCAGACGAGCTGCCAGCATCCGGAACCCCTCGTTCGCAGTTTTTGACCTCGGCGATTCCACCAGGATATAGCCGAGGATGGCTCGGTGAGCCGGCGGCAAACGCCGGATGATCTCCATCTCACGATCATGAGACGATTCCAACGCGGCCTTCTGAACATCATCGTAGGTGATCGTCTCATGTCCATTGTATTCAGCGGTCTCAGCAGCCTTTCGAGTCAAATCGATAAGTCCGCGAGCTCGTAGCCCTCTCTTGTACGCTATTCCTGCTATCAGGTCCACGATTCCGGGATCGTATGCGTTGTCCTTGAGTCCGATTCGGCATCTATCTGAGAGGATGCTGCTGAGTTCTGACACATCATAGTCTCCGAATTCGACCCGCTCAAAGCGGAAGGTGTCTCTGACCCGGGAGTCGAGACTTGAGAGAAGCGTGGTCTCCAAGCTGGCGCGGTTGGTGAGGAGTATGATGACCACGTTGGTGAGAGACCGGGAGAGGGTGTAGAAGAGTTCTTCATATTCGGAGCCCTTTCGTTCAACGAGTTTGTCAACCTCGTCTAGGATCAGAATCAGACTCGTCTTCTGCCCGACTAATTCCTTGAAAGTGCGCAGATAGTAGTCGGTAGGAAATCCAGGCTTCACCGGCGCACCAAGATCTCTAAGGACACTTCTGATTATCCGATTCTGCGTGTTCTCTTCTGAACAATTGACATAGAGTGCAGCGACTCCATCACGTAGGCTGCCGGCAGGCGACCCTCGACAGATGGAACGAACCACTGCTGTCTTGCCGGTGCCAAAGTCTCCGACACAGAGCACGTTTCTCGGTCTGACGCCTCTCTCCAGATCGGCCAAGATGCATTGGATCTTTGATATCTGGTCGTCGCGATGGAGAATTCGTTCTGGCACGTAGTCGAGTTGAAAGACTCGCTTGTCCGAGAAGACTGACGTCAACCTAGTCTGTTGGGTCTCAGTGGCCACTCTGATGCACCTCGCGGCGTTGGCTCCAGAAGCTCTTGGAGGAATCCACAGTCATCTCTCCTCTTTGCTTCTTGAAGCACCGTCGGCAGAGCAATGGTCGCTCGTCCGTGGGTTGGAAGGAAACGGTGTCCGAGGCACCGCACTTGCGACAGATGAAGCTGTACCGCTGGGTGCTCATGCGGTGGATCCACTGTCATTCGCGTGACGTCTAACCAAGACTCTGTTCGCATCGAGTTTATCGCGCTGAATTTCGACATCGTCACCAGGCCTCAAGCCAAGGGCTTTGGCTATCGTTTCTCCGAGCGCCCTGACGTCAAAAGCGGCGTTCATCGAGGGGCACCTTCAGCAGACGGCGAAGTACTGTGTCGAAACTTTCGCTCGTCTGCCCTAGTTTCTTGAGGGCATCGTAGACTTCTCTTGAGACGGCGATAGTTGTAAGTTTGCTCATCGCACCACTGGATCACAGTTCGCGTAAGTGTTATAAATAGCAGTACGCCTAACTGTACTGGTATACAGACGGCGATACAATGGCGAGACCATCTTACCGCGAAACACCGCCCAGCGACAGGATCCTCTCACTCATGACAGCAGACGGCAGCCGAGTACCGCTCGCAGAATTGCGAACATCAACACTGAAAAAGCTCCACATGAGTCCCTCGACGCTGAGCAAAGAATTGAAGTCTCTAGAGGCAACAAGACTCGTCAACCGCATCGTGGACACTTCGACACGCCCCCCTCGGGTCTACTATGAGCGAAGACTGAAGACTCAGCCCGGTCGTATTGACTTCGAAGAGTGGTTCCGGCCAATGCTCCAGGCCATAGAGGAGGCAATTCTGGACTCCTTGTCACGGATCCATGCCAAGCCACAGATGAAACTCGAGGAACTCGAAGATGAGAGAATGACCGTTGAGTTCCTTGTCTCTCGCGTGTCTTGGATCATACTAGCGGACTTCCAGAAGCTGGTACGATCGAAGCAGATGACTGGAACGAACAGAGTAGTCGCAGCCCATGGAGAGGACAACATCGTGAGGTGCTTTCGTGACGTCAAATAGGTTCGCTAGCTCTTTCCGTCTGCAAACTTTGTCTTGATGATGGTTTCGAAGTCGCCTCTCAGTTTCTTGACTTCTTCGCGTAGGCTCTCCACTTCTTTCGTGTTCTCCTGCTCCGCTGTGGACATGCTGATGATATTCAGGTATCCCGCAGCGATCTTCGCGTTCTCAAGCACGTACTCAGGTTCGTTTTGGGTGAACTTGTTGTAGTTGTACGGGTCGACGCTGTGGCCCATCCAGAATTCAGCGCAGAGGGTGTCGAATCCTTTCTTTCGCGCCGTCTGCATATGCGAGCGAACCACATCTCGGAATGCTTCGTGTGGTCCGACGCCGCTCATCTCTCCCTTTGGTGTTTCAGGGCGATAGTGTTGGCGTTCGGCGAGGGTTCGGAAGACAGCGCGGATTGCCGGTTTGCCTGGTGGTGTACCTCTATCTGTCAACGCGAGTGGTTCTCCTTCCCGTTCCGGCCAGCCTCGCTCAACTGTGAAGTAGTTCTTCCAAGCCGCCAACGCGTCATGATAGATGAACGTGTAGAAGGGGCGCGGGTTCTGTTTGCGACCGTTCGGAAAATCGATTCGGAACGGGTCATCGAGGCTTTTCTCTTTAAGATGCTTCACGAGCTGGCATCGCGTACTTCTGGTTGAAGCGTTTGAATCGTTCCAGATCCATCATGCCCTGCAGCATCGTTAGGAAGATGGCGGTGTAGCGTGGATCCGCGTGGAGGATGATGTCGCGGACTTGCTCGAACTCTAGTTTGCCTTGAACCGCATCCCGCGTCGGCTGCGGAGTCCAGAAATGCATCGGAATCTCAACGCTGTTGTGTAGAAAGAAGCTGCGTATGTGAGACGCGCAACAGTTCATGCTCTTGAAGGTGCCCCCACGCTCCTGCACATACTGAACAATCAATCGAGGCAGACGCATGCGTTCGCGACCGGTCGCGTTCTCCTGAAAATCCAAAAGCGCGGACGGCATCTTACCCGCCCATTCGGGGATTCGCCAAAGCCACAACAGAAACTTTCGATAATTCGTCGTGTAGGACGGGCGCGTCTCAACGTTGAGCTCAAACAGCCACGTCCTCACACACTCCTCACCTATCGCCCGCTCAAGAGGCGACAGCGTGACCGTCTCCGACCTGACATCACGCCCCAAGACTACACCTCAATTAACAGAACAACCCGTACAATTAACCCACGTACAAATAAGGAATCTGCGAATTGTATCAAGGAACGCTTAAGAGGACCGGTCCGTCTACTGCGAAAACGATTCTGCGTGACCGACCTTGAATGACACCAGTGCAGTGCCCAATCGCACGCTTGGCGAGCCTGTGATCGAAACATTTGGTCTAACAAAGAGATTCAAGAAACTAGTGGCGGTCGACCACGTTAACCTGTCCATCCGCGAGGGCGAAGTATTCGGGCTTCTCGGACCAAACGGTGCAGGCAAGACTACGACCCTTTCGATGCTTGCAACGCTACTCAAACCGACAGAAGGCACAGCGAAGGTCAACAAGCACGACATAGTAACTGAATCTGATGCCGTGAGGAGATCCATCGGAATTGTCTTTCAAGAACCCAGCAGCGACGACATCCTTACCGGACAAGAGAACCTCTACCTTCATGCCCTAATGTTCGGCGTAGAAAGTAATGTGCGAAGACAACGAATTCGTGAAGTGCTAAGGCTAGTTGATCTTGAGGATAGAGCAAACAGTCAGGTCAAGACCTATTCAGGGGGCATGAGGCGTCGGCTTGAGCTTGCTCGTGGACTATTGCATAAGCCAAAGATACTCTTCCTAGACGAACCTACGCTCGGACTTGATCCGCAAACCCGTGAGCACATCTGGGATTACATACGCAGACTGGCCGACCAAGAAGGAGTAACGGTTATCCTCACCACGCACTATATGGACGAGGCCGAGCACCTCTGCGATAGAGTTGCGATTATTGACGACGGAAAGATTGTGGCACTGGACACTCCTGACAAGCTGAAGCAGATCGTGGGCGGCGACATTGTTCGCCTCAAAATAGCGAATCCAAAGATCAGTCCGATCAAGGAGTTGCCATATGTCGTGAAAGTTGAGCGAACAGACAGTTACCTTCTCCTGACCGTGAAGAACTCCAGCGCGCATCTGCAGGAGATACTCAGCTTGGTGGGAAACGCCGAGTCAGTTGAACTGAGAACCCCCACATTGAATGATGTATTCCTACACTACACCGGCCATGAGATCAGACAAGCAGAAGCAGAGGGCGGTATATTCGAACGGGCAGTAAGAGCGAGGTCAAATGAGAAATGACAGAGCTTGACGGTCTGTACGCCCTATGGTATCGTGAGTTCAAGGTCTTCCTTCGAGAAAAGTCCAGGATCGTCTCATCGCTTTTCACTCCACTGCTTTGGATCGTCGTTTTCGGAGGGGGATTGGGATCTAGCGTGTCCCTAGCAGGCACGAACTATCAAGCATTCATCTTTCCAGGCATACTGACGATGACAGTCCTTTTCTCCTCAATATTCTTCGGTCTCTACATCGTATGGGACAAGCGAATTGATTTCTTCAAGGAAGTGCTTGTTGCACCCCTCTCGCGTCTAACGATCTTTGCTGGAAAGACGCTCGGTGGCTGTACAGATGCGCTGATTCAAGGCGGCTTGATGCTTGCCTTCGGAGTAATTCTCGGCATCTCTTACAGCGTGCAGATGGTGGTGCTCTCCATGATTTTCATGCTTGTTCTCGCTTCTGCCGTGGTGAGCATTGGACTTGTAATAGGCTCATTCATGGAAAGCCCCGAAGGTTTCAACCTGATCACTAGCTTCCTCATCTTTCCTCTCTTCTTTCTGAGCGGCGCTCTTTTCCCGCTCGATAATCTTCCTTCCTGGCTTCACATCTTCACGACTTTGAATCCAGTCACCTATGCCGTTGACGGAATGCGAGGCGTAATTCTCGGCATATCGACATATCCCGTAATGATAGACTTGGGCGTTCTACTTGGGTTTGCGGCCGCAATGATCGTGATCGGCTCGATCGCGTTCAGCAAAATGAAATAGTACGAGCATGCGGAACCTCCGCATTTTCGGGCAAACTTTAACTGCTCGCCCTGTTTGACAATGGTGCTTCGCGTACAAATAGGTGCATAATGACAAAGGTGCAACATGTTGCCACGGTTCGAACGATTGCAGTCCGCTCTTGGGCCTTACATTGGCAGGGAAGTCCTAGCAAGCAGGATGCGTGCGATTCGTAAAGCAGCTTCCACGGTCTCACGAGGAGGCTTGTTGGAGGTTCTCGTACTGTCATTGATGTTTGTGGTGGCGTTGGCAGTTCGTCTACTGCCTCTCCGATTCGGATATTACTTGTCGGAGTTCGACCCATACCTCCAGTGGCGGATGTCAGAATACATAGTGAAGAACGGCTTTCTTGCATGGTTCAGTTGGCATGACACGCTCAGTTGGTACCCATGGGGCATGACCATGGCCTACGGCAACCTTTACGGCGTTGCATTCACCGTGGCTGCTGTCTACATGTTTCTGCAAGCGATCGGAGTGAATACGACTGTTTTCGACGTAACGATGTTGTTTCCCGTCGTGGCAGGTGCTCTCACATCGCTTGCGTGTTACTTCCTCGGTAAGGACCTGTGGGGTCGTGGCGCGGGACTATTGACTGCGCTATTCATGGCTCTAAATCCGAGCAATATCAGCCGTACTACGCTAGGCTTTCTCCGGCATGAGCCGCTTGGAATACTGCTGATGGTTCTGATCTTCCTATTCTTCCTTCGTGCAAATCAGAAAACGCGAAGCCTGAGAGGAACTATCGCGTACTCGCTGCTCGCAGGCTTGTCGTTATTCTATCTATCCGCTACATGGGCTGCATCTTACTATCCGGTCGACCTGATTGTGCTCTACGTTGCGGCTCTCGTCGTGACAGGCAGATACTCACGTAAGCTTCTGCTTTCCTACGCAGTAACCTATGGCCTCTTCCTATTCTTGACTCCGTTGGCCGTGCCCAAGATAGGATTCGGAGCGCTAACAGGTCTTAGCTTCCTGGTTATCCCGGGGGTCCTTCTTCTTCTGCTCGTGCGTGAGGCAGGTGGCATGCTTCCCAATTGGAGGTACCGCGCCTACGCACTCGTAGCCGTATCGGTGGTTCTTGTGGGCGTGGCATACGCCTTGGTCGCATTGAATCTGATGCAACTACCGGGCGGCAAGTTCCTGTCAACCTTGAACCCCTTCACACGGCTTGATATGCCAATTGTCGAAAGCGTGTCCGAACACAGACCAGCCACTTGGGCGTCATTCTTCTATGAATACAACACCCTTACGTTCCTCGGTCTGTTTGGGTTCTTCTTCATTATCCGCCGTCTCCGCGATACGGACATTTTCCTCACACTCGCAGCAGTGACATCACTCTACTTCTCTGGATCTCTCGTTCGGCTTACGCTGATACTTGCACCGGCATTCTCCATACTGGCTGCAATTGCCGTTGTCGAGATGGCCAAACCCGCTGTGGACATACTCCGCCAGGCGGTCATATTCCCGAAAAGGAGGATGCCAGGACTCGTCAGGATCGGCAGAGAATTCGGCCTCGCTGTACTCCTTATTCTAATAATCGCAATCGTACCAGCCTTTTCGAAGGCGGTCGCCGCAGCATATGCACCAGCGACCATAGCAACATCAAGCATTCCGGTCGTACCAAGTGAAGGCACCAAATATCAAGACTGGCTCGAAGCACTCGCATGGATTCGTGACAATACACCTCAATCATCCGTTGTCATGGCATGGTGGGACTATGGTTATTGGATTACCGCGCTCGCGGATCGCAGAACTTTGGCGGACAATGGAACACAGAACACAACGCAAATCGCAATGATCGCTCAAATGTTCATGCGAAACGAAACTACAGCTATTCCAATGATGCAGAAATACGATGTTTCCTATGTTGCGATCTTCGTAACCTACGCAGCTACACAAGGCGAAAGCCAACCAAGTTTCCTCGGTGCTGGCGAAGATGGAAAATGGTACTGGATGGCACGCATAGCCAATCAGACAAGTTACGATAATCAGACCGTCGTGTTTCAGGAGAAGAGAGGACAGGACGAGAGCGGACAGACCCAAATCGCGTATACGCGTCTGCTAGAGACAGGAAACAAGATCGTCTCCAACGTGACAATTTCGTCCGGACAGAACCTTAACGATAACTCGGTATTGGGCTTCATGATGAACACGGGCGTGGGAATATCCCAAGCGACATCGGACTATTTTGACCGAGTGTTCAGCTCATCGAACAAGTTCGTTTTGGTGTACAAGGTATTGTATCCGAAAACCACACTGATGACCATCAACGTCAGTAGCAAACAGAATCAGGTTTGGCGAAAGCGTTCGAATCTCAGGAACCGTAACCGATAACGAAGGGATACCCTACAAGACAGGAACGGTAACAATCGCAGGTTTGCTGCAAGCCGAAGGAGAGACTGGACAGAGAATCGCAGATGCCGCTGTGTCAGAAGGCAGATTCGCCTACGACTGGACACCCACGACCGCTGGGAACTATTCTCTGAGAGCATCTTTGAATGAAATCAGAGGAGAGGCCCGATCTGCCACGAGCAATGAGGTGTCGGTGCTCGTCGAGCCCAAGCCTGTCACATTGAAGATCTCACTTTCGAACTCCACTATCACTTTCGGGCGGAACGTGACGATATCCATGAGGCTGTCTGAGAAACTTTCGAACGGCACATTCACGATAGAGTATAGCACAAACGACCAGACTTGGAGCAGAGTCGACGCCCTCCCACCCAAGAACGGCACTCTCGACTACACGTGGCGTCCGGTTGTAGCTGGAACTATCTACGTTAGGGCAACATACTCGGGCTCCGGAAACTTCGGAACTGCCACCAGCAACACAGCAGTACTCTACGTCAAGACTGTCGAGTAGTCGAATTGCAGCACTGCGCGTTAGGTCGAATCGCAAATTCACCCAACGACAGTGAAGTCTACTCAGAAGCCTGACCTGTTGGGCGTCGTAGCCTCGCGTATTTGTCGGCAGGAGAGAACTTGGGAGGATGCGCGATCACGGTGTCACCGTCACAGCTAGGGCACTTGTCCTTGAGAGTGTACCGGCTGCAACTGACGCACTTACGTATCTGCCACTTCAACTAGCTCTGCGCCCTTCGCCGCCGAAACCCTTCAACGTGGATGTGGCTTCCTCAACGGCTGAGTTCAACAACGCCTCAGCCTCTGAGTACTCTCGCGTTGTGGCCTCGATCCTGTACCTCGGCGCACCAATCGCGTAGATCCGAACGGTCGCTCCTCTTGGCTTCTTAACTTTCTTCGCATTGACTAGTGCAGTCCGGATTGCTTCGATTCCCTCTGGAGCTCTGCAGGTGAGTTCGATTGTAGCAGTAAGAGAGGCCTTCTCCAGTTTCACCTTGCTTCGCGATACCTCAGTAAGCGCGGTTGCCCATTCTGGCGCTATCTCCAGTTTCGCGAAGACGCCCTCGCCTTCCTCAACGGCCTCCTGAAACGTCTCAAACGGGTTCTCCAACTTCTCGTACAGAAGGAGACGCATCTTCTCGGTCGTTTCAGCATCTGCTTTCAGACGCTCACCCGCACCTTTGACAATCGAATCAGCTTTCTTACTTCTCTTCCACTCAAGCATCTTGTCCGTCTTTTCTCGACCCGTAACCCGCCTAAGTGACAGGTCAACTTGGGCGCGTTCGCGATCCACACGCAAGACCTTGAGAACTAGCTTCTGCCCCTCACGAACATGTTCACGGATGTTTTTGACCCAAGTGGTCGAGATCTCAGAGATGTGGATTAGCCCTTCAATCCCTTCGTACTCATCCAACCTGACATAGCCGCCGTAGTCGACGACCCGCTTCACAGTAGCAATAGCGAGATCCCCGACTTCGGGGTAATTAGGAACAGACATGACGCTTAGACTCCCATCGCAGAGAGGTCTAGCCAAGGACTTGCGTGACCTCGCCTCTTACTTTGGCCTTTCCACCTTGTGCTTCAAGGAGCACATCGTCACACTTCTCGCACTTGACCTGCACGGCAGCTCGATCAAAGACTATCTGCTCATGCTCGCACTTTGTGCATTTGACTTTCAGAAAATTGCTGCGAGGCTTGGGAATCGGATCTTTCTTGACCATGTGCGATTTCACGCTCCAACTTCGAGTTTGCGAAGGCGTATCCCGAGTCTTGGGACGATTTGATTGCATTTCCTACATGTGAGGCGGAGCACTTGCTTCTTCGTAGTCTTGGCTGTTCGTTTGAGTGTAGGCCACTTCTGACCGCCGTACCCATGCTTCTCGCGTTCGTGACGCCTAGCGCCAGCTGAGAGCGTGCGCTCTTTGCCCTTCTTGTAGATTGACACTCCGTGTTCTGTGTGGCCCTTGCATTTGGGGCAGTAGGTTGTGATTGCCTTCGGAAACTTCATGAAAGTCACGCGGCCCCTAACCCCACCACGCGCCTTATTTATTAGTTCCTCGGGCCGCCCAAAAATTCTTGGATTCTGGTGCTCGGCGCCAGATTCTGTAGTGCAAAGATCAACAAGACTATGACAGCGATGTGTACGTGACTTCAAACCACGATCTCGGTTGATCTAGTGAATTGAACGTGTCTCTTAGTCATGCTGTCCAACGCCTCGGAAAGTCGCCCTGATGGTGAGTTGATTGCCTTTGAGAGGTCGACTAGCACAACTACCTCAAACCCTAGATCCACACCATCCAGTGCAGAATGGTAGACGCAATAGTCGAGCGCAAGTCCGCAGAGAAAGATTCGCTTCTTCCCCAATGTTCTGAGGTAGCCGGAGAGACCTGTAGGGGTTTTCTTGTCATTCTCGATGAATGTTGAATAGCTGTCCACTCCCACATGGTATCCTTTCCGGATAATTGCATTGGCAAATTTCACCTGGATGTGGGGATGAAACTCAGCGCCCAGTGAACCTTGAACACAATGATCCGGCCAGAGAATCGGCCCTATCCCATCGGACTCGTAGGGATCGTATGGTTTCATCCCGTGACTGCTCGCAAAAGAAAGGTGGCCTGCAGGATGCCAATCCTGAGTCATTACAACAAGGTTACCTTGATTGTGGAAGCTTTCAGCGAGGCGATTGATTGGTCCAACGATTTCATCTCCACTCTTGACGGCGAGAGCACCAGACGGCATGAAGTCGTTCTGCAAGTCCACAATGATGAGCGCATCACTATCGTTCACTCTGATATCTTCTACGAGATGCAGTTCACCAAGTTGCATGAGCCGGACAACCCGTCTCTCTCCCTCATGGATTCAAGTGACCAAAAGGTTTGTGTCGTGAAGCCCTCAGACGTTGAAGCCGTTGCCTCAAAGAACTGAGGTTCGAGACTAAGACGGCTACCGATTCTTGTATTGGTGCTCCGGGCGGGATTTGCGACGAGAGAGGCCTCGTTTTCGAATTCGCGGATCGCTTGCGAGCGATCTCCCGCGATCAACGGCTCGAGTGGCCTCCACTGGCTCACCAGTGGATAAGGCCGCTATGCTCTCGGCCTCGGGGTTAACCGGGCTACACCACCGGAGCACCACGGCGAAAGCGAGCAGATGAGTCTTTAAGTTCTTTGCTCGTCGAGGCGTTTGCCGAGATTAGGCCCTACGGCGCTCCTGTCAGCCGCGCCATGGCTTGATCGAGAGTCCAAGAGAAAACGCTGCTCCACAATGTGACTAGGTCACATATCAGTAACTGAGGCTTGGTGACCAGTATCTTTTCCCGGCTCTTTGACGATCCAAGTCCCATTTGATTAGGATTCGAACCGCTTCCACTGCAACTCTGCATGCGTCCTCTTCCCCTTTGACTTCAAACTTGTTTGTGGCTCTGTTCGCGTACACCGCGAGTACGCAGCCGCTGCGGAATCCATAGATGCCCGCCAAGGTGAAGATCACAGAAGCTTCCATTTCCATTGTGATCACACGCTGTCTTCGAAGCCTCTCAATGAGCGTCTCAGCATCTGTGGGCAGATAATCTTCAATGCCCGGCCGACCTTGACCCGCATAGAAGCTGTCGGTTGACGCGGTATACCCTGCTCTGTACTTCTTGCCCAGTTTCTCAGCAGCCTCGATAAGTGCGAGGACCACTTCGTGACTTGCAGCGGCGGGATATGCAGCGGTGACATATTGCGCTCCGGTGCCGTCGAGACGAACGGCGGCTGTGGATATTGCCAGGTCTCCACATTCCAGGTCGGGCAGCAGTGATCCACAGGAACCAACTCGAATGAATGTCTTTGCGCCGATTCTGCCCAGCTCCTCGATTGCAATGGCCGTGGCTGGACAGCCAATGCCCGTAGAACAGGCCGACACCATCGTTCCACTGACCGTTCCAGACCATATTCGGTATTCCCTGTGAGAAGATACTTCGTGAGCTGAGTCCCAGAACTTAGCTATCTTCGGCACGCGATCCGGATCACCAGGCAGAAAGACATAGTCACCTATCTGTCCTCGCTTCGCTGAAATGTGATACTGAACTCCTTCAGCTGATTGAGGCCGCGCAGCGGAAACTAGTCTTTCGTTCATTCTTCGACCCCTACTTAGCCGTGGAAAGCTACGGGATAAAAGCGTTCGTCGACATCTCGCGTTCTTAGAATAACTCGACCTGTGCAGTTGGATTCACCGCACATGACCGATCTCCAGGGTTCTGGAAATCCAATCTAGCGATCAGAAGTATCAGTACACTTTTTTAGAGTACTCCGCACAATGTCTGCAGCATGCTGCGTTCCTTCGAGAAACTGGGAGCGACCATATTCGACGCTGCCTCCGCTCCGCTACGTATGCAAGTGCTCCGACTTCTCTCCACGAAAGGCGCGTTGCCATATACCGAGATCATGTCGGCTCTGAAGTTGGATCCTGTCCGTGACGCTGGAAAATTCGTATACCACCTTAGAAGCCTGACTCAAGCCGGACTAATCAGTTCGGATAAACGCGCAAAGAAGTACGAGATAACTGAACTGGGAGATATGGTGATACATTTTGCGAGAGATCTAGAGGAATACGTCAGTGTGAAACGCGGCAAATTGTTCGTTAGAACCTCGCGGCTAGCGATCGAGGACTTCCACAGAAGCAAGATAGCGAAGTCACTGGTTGTTGAAGCAGGCGTTCCCCAGGAACTTGCGGACGAAATAGCGGCAGAAGCAGAGGACCGGCTAATCAAGCTTAGAACTTCGTACCTGACTTCGGCCTTGATCCGCGAGTTTGTTAATGCAATTCTTATCGAGAAGAAACTCGAAGAATACAGGCATAAGCTGACGCGTGTTGGAATGCCGGTATACGATGTCACTCAGCTTCTCCATTCGACCGGAGAACTCGGGTTGACCACTGACTACGTTCAGAGGACCGCAGGAGCGTCTGTCTTGGGAGAGTATGTCCTGCTGGAGTGCTTGCCACGTGAGATCGCAGACGCGCACATCTCAGGCCAAATCCACATATCCGACCTTGAGAGCTGGCCCCTAAAGCCGAGCGAAATCCAACATGATCTCCGATATTTCCTGAAGAACGGGCTTGTTGGATTGAAACCACCACAAAGCTTCAACGCAGCTTTGGCATTGATCCAGAGCGTCTACCGTCTCGGAATTACAGAGATATCAGGCGAACAAGGTTTTGACCTATTCAATGTCTTCCTAGCGCCCTACGTTAAGAATACCTCTGAGGACTCGGTCAGGGAATCGCTTGCGCTATTTCTTTTATCCATAGAACGCGACCTGCCACTGGGCCCCCCTCAGCCCGGACTTTCTCTTGGGCTCGAATATGGAGTGCCTGAGTTCCTAGAGAGTGTTGAGGCCATCGGGCCTGGAGGTAGAACGATGGGAGTCTACGGTGACTACCACGAGGAGACGAGGGTCGTTCTTGATGCCCTACTAGATGCGATTTCACGAGAAGCATTGACCAACCTTTTGGCGAGCCCCAGGTTGATCTTCAAGATTCGGGACTCGGCCGAGAGAAAAGATGAAACTCGATCTCGCGTTCTCAAAACTCACGAACTAGCGGCATCTCGGACGCTACCGTACATTGCGTTTCTTCGAGACGGCTCACCCGACTGCTACACAGCCACGGGCCTTAGGCTTTCGGATGATTGGAGTAAGCAATGGGAGTCAGACTGCTATAGGACAGGTTGTATGACAACGGTCTTTCTCAACTTGCCTAGACTTGCTTATGAAGCACGAAGAGACGACGATAGATTCTTCAAATCAATGACAGATTCGCTTACTTTGGCATTAGAGGCCTTCAAGATCAAGCGGAAGTTCATGGTCGATAGACTGAAACAAACTGCACTTCCGCTGCTCTTCGGATCAGGTCAAGGTACTCCGTACTTCCGTGAGAAAGTAGCTATCTATGCAGTGGCGATCTTGGGACTGAACGAGGCTTGCCTTGCCCATACCGGTAGCGAGTTGAAGAAAGATTCACTAGTTTTCGGAGAGAAGATCCTCCAAGAGTTGCGAAGGCAAACCGAAGCTGCGTCAGAGAACCTAGGAATGCGTGTGGCACTTTCAGAAAGACCCGGAGATGAAGCGGCCTCAAGACTGGCCGAACTCGATGTCGAACACTACGGCAAGAGCACGGTGTCTGCCCAAGGGGGCAGGAACTCCCCATTCTACACAGATATGCCAGGTGTTCCTTTGACATCAAAGGTTCCTCTCAGTGAAAGGTTAGCTATCGAAGGGATGCTTCAGACTCTGACTCCGGGAGGCCATTTGGCCGTGATTTCTGTGGATTCGAAGGCAACCACGGAAGCACTCTTGTCGGTTTCGCACGAAGCAGCTGCCAGCGGCATCCGGTTCATAACTTATTCCAGAGCCTACTCGTTTTGCAGGAACTGTAATCGAGTTATCGCAGGGTTGGTTACAAGTTGCAGTTCGTGCGCATCGGATAATGTTGGACAATATGGACGGTCATCATCTACCTACATACCTGTCGCGTTGTGGCCTGAGGGCAAGAAGCGCACGATCGAAAAGAGAGTAATGTACTCGCTTTCGTAGGCCGTCCCTCGTGCCGCCAGTGCGACAGATTCGGACTGAGGCTTGACCCAATTGTCGATTGATTTGACTACTCTCTGACGTATGGTTTGCCAAGTGCACGTGGGAATTTCTTGCCCCCAATTGCAGCAACTAGGATCAAAGTGTGAGGACATACGGCGCCATCTGGACAAAGTAGAACGGGATTACTTCTTTGACTCCTGGAGTCACCACGACCGTAAATGCAAATCCCTCTGAGAAACCAAATATGAAAGCGGCGATCAACGCAAGCAAAGGGTCGAGATCTGTGAAGATCAGGGCGCACGTGATTGTCACCGGAAATGTCCAAGGCGTCTTCTACCGGGCCGAAACCGCATCCAGAGCAAAGCAGTTTAACATCACAGGTTGGGTTCGCAACCTTCCCGACGGTCGTGTAGAAGCGATCTTTGATGGAGAGGAAACCAACGTACAGAAGATTGTTGATTTCTGCCGGAAAGGACCTCCAAATGCGTACGTGGTTGACGTTGATGTCAGGCGACATGAATGGAAGGGCGAGTTCGAAAGCTTCACGATAAGATACTCCGACTAGGGGCTTGACATCTATTCTTGTCTCATCCTGATAGATCACGAATCGATTCCTTATGCCAGTCTAAATAGCACATTGATCAAGAGTGAAATGTTAGGGAAAGATTCGAGGTGAGATGACTCGTGCGTGCTGTGGTGGTGGAATGTAAGTTGCCCTCGCTGCCGCCACGAGCTGAAGAAGCGAGAGCGATGGCAGAAAACATAGGATATGACGTCGTCGATGTTATTGTTCAGAAGCGAAACAGCGACCACCACTCATACTGCATAGGTCCAGGCAAGGTCGAGGAACTCAAAGAGATAGTCGACTTGAACGAAGTTGAAACGGTGATATTCGCGAATACGCTCCCAAGCAGTCAAGTCTTCAAGCTTCAACAGCGCCTAGGCGGGGAAGTTCGGGTCATCGATAGAAACCTGCTGATCTTGGAGGTTTTCGACAAACGCGCGATGACCAAGGAAGCAAAACTCCAGATCAAGCTCGCCAAGTTGAAGTACACCTTGTCTTGGGGTCGTGAGTTCATCAAGCTAAGAGGGATAATGGGTGAACAGGTTGGCTGGATGGGTCCAGGCGACTACCCATTTCAAGAATACACCCGTGCCGCACGTAGCAGAATAAGTCGTTTGGAGGCACAACTTCGGGACCTGGATCGCAAGAAGGAGATCACTAGACGAAGACGCCGTGAACTTGGATTCCCGATAGTGGCACTAGCAGGATACACGCAAGCCGGAAAGACGACACTGTTCAATCGCCTAGCCTCTGAAACTAAGACAGTAGGACTCGGACCATTCACGACTTTATCCACATTCGCAAGAAAAGTCAGAGTCGCAGCCTCACGCGATTCGGAGTTCCTACTGATCGACTCAATCGGCTTCATAGAAGACATGCATCCCACGATCGTGAAGGCATTCACTGCCACACTAGGCGAAATCGCGCATTCAGACGTGATATTGTTGTTCGTGGACGCAAGCGAAGAGAATCACATCATCGGTCGGCGCTGCTCGTCTATGAACAAGATCCTGCGAGAAATTGGCATAGACGGGGAAATCGTTGTCTGCGCCAACAAAGTCGATCTGGTTAACCCTGAGAAACTTGCGGACGCCATCGAGGCGATCCGGGGAGAATTTATTGGGACAAAAATCGTTGCCATCAGCGCTCTCACGGGTGAGAACCTAGGTGAGCTGTTTGCGGCTACTGTGGCAAGCATCAATAACATGAGACTTCCAAGACGCCCTGTCTACGCAGGAGACTCTGGGAAATCAGGATACGCCAGGCCATCCTGAGCTAGGGAATTCGGTCGGAGAATTCGGAATGTCTGCAGAGCTTTGCTTGAAATGATCGCAGTGCATTGTTGAGTTCTCCTGGTTTCTCTAGCATGACTGAGTGACCTGCATCGGGAATGACTACGCTCAGAGCATCTCTTATTTTCTCTTTAAGATACTGCGAATACTTGACTGGCGTGAGCAGATCATCTTCTCCGCACACAACCATAGTAGGCAAATCGATGCCACCGATCTCATTCATCCTGTCGAAATGATCACAGGCCTGAAAGTCACCATACGTTACCTCGGCCGGAACTCCCAGCAGCTCTTGAATCGCGCCCTTCCTGAGCTTAGCATCACTCTTCGGAGAGTAGGCCCACTCGGCGATCACTTCTGCCGCATGCACGTAGTCACGCTTCACTTCGTCTTTGATAACGGGAGCCACTCGCAACCGGGCGCCCGAACCGATGAGCACGATCCCCATGAGGAACTTCGGATGAGCAAGAGCGATCTCGATCGTAATCGCACCACCCATCGAGTGACCCACCAGTATCGCTTGGCCAAGTTCTCGTTCCTCAATCGCCTGAGTCACAAACCTGCGCATATTCCGAGATTGTACTGTATCCTTTCCCTATTGGATGGCCTGGTAAGTCTAACGCTATACTGTTCGGAAATGCGGATGTCTGATAACGCCAGACTCTATGGGTTCCCCCTGCGCCGTGGATGAACACGAAGCGGGGTTCCGAATCGCGAGCCATCATCTCTCTCGAGAATCATGCTAATCTTATCAGCTATTTTTGAGTGCCTAACAACGACGAAAATTCCAATATCCTTGGCATGAAATGAGAACGGTCGGGCGAACTCACGGGTTTGTCTGTGGCAGACTTATCTCTGGGTGTTACATCTGATCGCATGGCAATCTAAGATTCCGAATCCTGAATCAACAATGGAGGACAGTTCGTTTGGCCAGGCGCGAAGACATCCGAGGTCAGATAGCCTCCAGGCTCGAGAAGCTGGGCACACTCGACAAGTTGGCCGAAGAAATGCCCGGTTTGCGTGAGGGAAACGGTTGGGATCCTTCGAAGATTGTCGAGACTAGAATGAGAGTTGTTCCGCAGCCACTTGATAGGCTCGTAAGGAGAGCGACTAGACCTGGAATATTGCAGCGTGTGGCGGACTCCTTCAGACAGGCATCTGCAATATCGAGGCTCGCTGGACTCCCCTACTGTAGTCTATTTCCCTTTATGGTATGTGAAGGGGCACCATGAGTGCTTCTATCTAAGGGAAACAAACTACCAGATTAGGGTGGATAAAGATGTAGTCGCTGTAGAGGTTGATGGAGAGACGCGCGACCTCATGATAGAGGAGCAAGAGACGAACCTCATCCCGGAAGCGTTCAAGCGCACACTGAAACGATTCTCTAGGTTTCTTACGGGTGAGCGCAGATACTTCAATCTCAGTCATGTGACCGAGCTAGCGGTGGGGCAGAAGGAGGCTGAGATGTACGTGACCTCTGACGGACGAGAAGGAGATGCGCTGGAGGAGGCACTACCTCGTGCATGGAAGACCCAACGAGTATTTGATATCACGCATCTAAATGTCGAAGGAACGATAGCAAGAATCGCTACGTCGAAAGAGACCAAGGAGACAGTCATGCAGAGATTCCAAGAAAGACTTGTCAGAATGCCAGAAACATCCAAGCAGATCCTAAGCAACAGCTTCCATATCGAAGAGTTGGCGCAATACTACGTTCCTTACGTGCACTTCCCAGTCATGCGTGGAGGAAGACTAGATCATATGATAATCAACGGGGCGTCTGCTGAGATAGCGGACGTGATGATTGTCGCATCCGTGATGCGCCAGTTGGGCCTTTGACATCTGATACTCTTCGTAGCCATGAGCATCTTCGAAAGAGGCAACCGGTGACAGGGTGATCGCGGCTGTTGAGATCCGTGGATAGTGTGCTTGGCATTCTATTTGCTGAATGCTCGCTGCAACATCATCCCATTTTTCGATGGGTCTGCCCATTTCTCTTCCTAGACAACTTGCACGTGATCGACTTGGAAGTATCTCTTGGCTAGTATACGAGTCTTGTCGATTGTTCTACCGTTCTTTCCGATTGCCAAGGCTTTGTCTCTTGGGTCAACTTCCACGACCACTATCTTCTTGTCAGGACGTTCGGTGACTCGAATCTCTTTGATCTTCGCCGGCGCGAGAGAGTTCCTTATCAAGCCCTCTACGCTGTCCGATGCCTCAACGACTTCGACAGGTTTGCCGGTCATTCTCCTGAGAGTGTTGATGTTCTTCCCTGCTTTTCCGATCGCCAGGCCCATCTGTCCTGGTTTGGCAATGAATATGATCCGGTCGCTCAAGGAGTCGATTAGGCAGTCATTTGCGGTTGCGCCTGTTATGTTCTCAAACAGGGCAATGTAACGTATCTCATCGCTGCCTAAGCGGATCTTTGTTGAGGACATCTTCAGGTTTCAGCCAACTTTAGGATTTCAGAGTCGCCAGGTTCCTTCACTGTAAGAGCGGCGACTAGAAATGGCTTTTCACATGCAGCGCTCAAGTCCATGCTGGTGCCCGAGTAGACGTATACGGGAACCTCCGAGAGTTTTGCGTTGTAGAGTATGCTAGATTTCTGTGGCTCGGGACAGTTTGAGGCGATGATGATCAGACGTGCCTTTCCTGTCTTGGCAGCATCTGTTGCCTCACTACAGCCTAGCTTAATCTTCCCGGTTTTGACGGCCATGTTGATCTGTTTGTTAAGGTCCACTATTTCTCCCTCCTCTCGGACATTGCCATGAAAACCTCGATGAGGCCTGTACCCATTGGAACCTGTTGTCCGACTATCACGTTCTCCGCGACTCCACGCAGGTGATCCTTTGTTCCGCGAACGGCCGCGTCAACGATCGTTGGGATCGTGATCTCAAAGGCTGCTTTCGCAAGTGTGCTCGATTTCTCGCCGCTTACACCATGCCTGCCTACTTGAAGGACTTCGCCTGACGCGGTCATCGCATCTGCGACGAGCATCACATGTCTTATGTCGACGTCAAGACCTTGCTCTTCGAGGACGGCTTTCGCCTCTTTGACTATTACGTTGCGCGCTGCTTCGATTCCGAGCACAGCTGCCACCTCGTGCATGTTGTTGGATACTGTTCTGGTCGGATCGATACCTGGTGTCGTGAGTGCAAGTTCGAGGTTCGATCCCTCTGTTCTGATGATCCACTCGTGGTTTTCCTCCATGACAAGAGCTCGCTTCACCGCGGGGATTCCCTTCACGTGCATTCCGGCGACACGGGACTCGAGACGCCTGAACTGTGGAATGTCCATGTCCTGAGTGGTGATTTCGACTTCGTCTTTTTCGATCTTCGTTTCTCCTCGAGGTACTTGGATCGCTAATTTCATGTCTTTCATCGTGACGGACTTCTCGCGCATGGCTGCAGTGTCAAGCTTAACCACGATCCTCATCCTAGTTATGTCTGACTCGATACTAGAGGCGATGTCTGCGAGTGTAGTATGCGTGAGGAGGGTGGCGACTTCCTCGGCCTTCTCCTTGCTCGTCCTGTGTTTCTCGTCAAGGAACACCGTCATCGTCGGCGTCGACGGGATCTTCCTTGCGTCGACAATCTCAATCAGTCTAGGAAGGCCAAGGGTGACGTTCTGCTCCCTCACTCCTGCAAAGTGGAAGGTTCTCAGTGTCATCTGCGTGCCAGGCTCTCCGATGGATTGAGCTGATACAATTCCTGCTGCTTCGCCGGGTTCGATGAGCGATCTGCCGTAGTTTTCGACGGCTTGGCCAACGGCTTCGTCGACGCCGCGCCGTGACATTTTAGCCTTCAGGAGATCTCGCTTCAACTCATCTGCTAGGAGGGGAGAAAGTCGGTCGGTGACTTCTCGAACCTTGGTCTCGACGTACTTGTTGGTGGCCTTCGCGCCTTTGTCCGCGGTGAGCCTTACACGTTCGATTAGGCGTTCAGAGTTTACTGCCTTGCCGTGATCGCTCTTCGCTGTGTCCACACCGTCTTCTCCGTATCTGAATTGAATGATATCTCCTCGCGAGTCCCTCACGGTTGAGTCGTACTCCACTCTGAGATGTTCAAGCGCATTGATCAGTCTTCTTTGCATGTATCCGCTTTGTTGGGTCCTGACTGCAGTGTCCACTAGTCCTTCACGTCCACCCATTGCATGGAAGAAGAACTCGATCGGGTTGAGACCGTCACGATACGAGGCGTAGACGAAACCTCTTGCTTCAGGACCTGCGTCTCCAGGTCGGAAGAATGACAGCACTCTGTCTCTGTATCCTCTGCGGATTCTTTGACCACGAATTGACTGCTGACCCACGGATGCTATCATCTGCGCAATATTCAGCGACGAACCTCTTGCTCCTGTTCTAGTCATGATTACACCGCTGTTTCTTTCGTCCAAGTTCGCGTCGGCAAGCTCGCCAGCAACGTCACGAGCTTTGGAGAGTTCGTCCATTATTCGAATCTCGAGTGATTCCGCAAGGGACTGGCCCGGCAGTCGATCAAGAGTTCCTTGGTTGTAGCTCTCGATAAGTGCGTAGACACGCTCTTCGGCTTTCCTTATGACCTTGTCAATCTTTTCCTTGACACTCGGAAGTACGTCAAGTTCCTTCAGTGAGTATGAGAAACCTTTCATCAGGACGAAACGGTCCAGCAACTTCGCGAGGTGATTGAGAAACTGACGCCCGGTCTCAGATCCTTGATCCTTCACAATTCGGTGGAAGAGAGTCTCCGAGCGTTCGGCGCCGATCGAGTTCTTGTCGATGACTCCTTCTTCGAGTATTCCGTTACGTATTATGACGTGTTCTTTGTCATCCTTTGTCACCATACTGGATCTGGTGGTGAAGCTGAAACCCTTCGGCAGGAAGAGGCTGAAGATCTGTTTCCCGGTCCAGAGTTCGACAGGACGCTTGATCGCTGGTTCGGGAACTTCGCCCGCGTACCCGGCAGCTGCAAGGAGTCTGCAAACCTCATCCTTTGTGAGGGCTGTTGACTTGCGGGTGAGCAGATAGGCCGCGCTGATAAGATCCGTCTTAGCACCGATGATTGGCCCTCCGTAGCGAGGAGAGAGTATCTGATCCTGTACTTGCATGAGAAGCCTTGCTTCGGTTCTCGCTTCCTCACTCTGCGGTACATGCAGGTTCATCTCATCGCCGTCAAAGTCCGCGTTGTATGGTGGGCAGACGCATGGGTTCAGTCTGAAGGTCTTGTATGGAAGTACTCTAACTGTGTGGGCCATGATTGACATTCTGTGAAGTGAGGGTTGTCTGTTGAAGAGCACAATATCTCCGTCTCTGATGTGGCGTTCGACGACGAAACTTGGTTCGATTGCGTCTGCGAGACTATCTCGTTCGGTAACGAACTCTAATCTGACTCGCCTTTGGTCCGGGCGCACGATATAGAGAGCGCCTGGGTACTGGTCAGGGCCGTTTCTGATGAGCCGTTTCATCTCTTCGATGTTCCATTGTGTAACACGTTCTGGAATAGTCAGTCGTGCGGCTATGTCAACTGGAACGCCAACCTCGCTGATGTCTAGGTTAGGGTCAGGAGAAATTACAGTCCTAGCTGAGAAGTCAACTCGCTTTCCAGACAGGTTGCCTCGGAATCTGCCTTCCTTGCCCTTTAGTCGTTGACTGATCGTTCTCAACGCTCTTCCTGATCGGTGACGAGCAGGTGGCAGGCCGGAAACTTCATTATCAAAGTACGTAGTAACATGATACTGAAGCAGGTCATGTAGTTCTTGAATGATGTTGACCGGAACGCCGGATTCGAGTGCCTCATGCAGCTTCTGGTTGATTCGAATTATGTCAACGAGTTTGTGAGTCAGATCGTCTTCTGATCGAATGCCTGACTCGAGCGTAATAGATGGTCGCACCGTAACTGGCGGCACGGGTAGGACCTGCATGATCATCCATTCAGGTCTTGCAGCGGTTGGATCCATACCCACAATGCGAAGATCATCATCAGGAATGCGTTCAAGCATCTCTCTGATTGCGCTGGGCGTGAGCCGCGCTCCGGTCTCGTCTATGAACGTTGTGGGTTTCTGATGTTCGATTGTGTGTTGTCGCGTTCCGCAGTGTGGACACTCTTGAACTTTCTTCGCGTCCTTCATAATGGCGTCGAAGAAAGTCGTGGGCACCTCGTTGAGGCGTTTCTTTTCTTCCGCTATCCTTGCTTGGTAGTTCTCAATCCTCTCATTCGACATGAGTATCCTGCCGCAGTTGCGACAAGTGATGGACAGGAGTTTGTGTATGAGTTTGGCGAAGGCCACATGAACCACAGGCTCCGCAAGTTCTATGTGCCCGGAGTGACCTGGGCAACTTACAGCCGTGTTTCCACAGGTCTTGCACTTCTGCCTAGGTTCGAGTGTTCCCAATCTTCCGTCCATTAGACCTGATACTATGGGGACGCCGTCTTCATCATATGTGTCCGCTGTCTGAACTTCAACTGCTGACAGGCGACGTATTTCATTCGGGGAAAGAAGTGAGAACCTGATGCTGCCGATGATCTTAGTTGCTTCTTCCAACATCGCCATCTTATGCACGCTCCGAAATGTTAAGTCTGGGAGCCACACCGAGCGCCATCAATTCTTGAAGGAGTAGTTTGAAGGCGTAAGAAAGTGCGACTGGGGAGATTACCGCCCGCTCGCCGCAGATACGGCACACGTACTTGTTCTGTTTGATATCATGGTAAGCGAGCAAGCCGCATACTTCACAGACCATGACGGTGTACTTGTCAGATTCTTCGAGGAGTCTGTCTCTGAGCAGCGCAGACGCTCCGTGTCCGATTAGACAGTCGCGTTCCATCTCCCCGAATCTTAGGCCCCCTCCTCGGGCCCTTCCTTCGGTTGGCTGTCGTGTCAGCATCTGTACTTGGCCGCGTGCCCGTGCGTGCATCTTGTCTGCAACCATGTGGTGAAGTTTCTGATAGTATATGACTCCAACATACACATCGGCTACAAACTTCTTTCCGTCAATACCGTTGTAGAAAACTTCGCTTCCGCTTTGAGTGAATCCAAGCTTCAGCAAGGTATCGCGAAGTTGCTCTGGGCGTTCGTTGCTGAAAGGAGTCCCGTCAACTGGCTCCCCCCTCAACGAAGCGACTTTGCCAGCTAATGATTCCACGAATTGTCCGATCGTCATACGGGACGGAAATGCATGAGGGTTGATGATGACATCTGGGACGACACCATCCTGAGTGAAGGGCATATCTTGCTGTGGAACAAGGAGGCCGATGACGCCTTTCTGCCCGTGCCTTGAGGCAAACTTGTCCCCAAGTTCGGGAACACGTGTGTCTCTGACTTTCACCTTCACGAGCTTACTGCCTTCGATTGATTCAGTAACGAAAATAGTGTCGACTACTCCGACCTCTGAAGGACGCATTCCCACAGATGAGTCACGCTTTGTGGGTCCTTTAACTTCGAATTCACGGTACTCTTCTAAGAACCGAGGAGGACTTGTTCTGCCAACAAGAACTGTGTTTCCGCTCACGTCCGCCTCAGCCGAGATAATTCCATCTTCCTCAAGAAAGCGATAGTATCTGTCGCCCCTGTATCCTCTTGTCCCTGCTTCGGGGATTTCGAACTTGTCGCGGAGCCCTCCGAGGTACTGTCTACATTCACCTTCGTAGATTCGGAAGAATGTAGAACGGCCAAACCCACGGTCCACAGATGATCGGTTGAAGACTACGGCGTCTTCCATGTTGTAGCCTTGGAACGAAAGTACGGCCAAAACACAGTTCTGGCCTGCAGGTCTGTCATCGTAGTTAATGACCTCCATTGGTTTCGTCCTAACGAGAGGCAACTGCGGGTAGTGCAATAGATGTGATCGAGAATCGACTCGGTTGAAGAAGTTGGTGCAGGAAACTCCAAGCGCTTGTTTCGCCATGGCTGACTCATAGGCGTTCCTTGGAGACTGGTTGTGCTCAGAATACGGGATTACTGAAGCACAGATGCCTAGCATTGTGTAAGAAGCAAGCTCCAGATGCGTGCTATCCTTCGAGACCTTGGAAAGATCGAGCGCCACGAGAGCACTCTCCTCCTCGTCAGAGTCTAGATACTCAATGACCCCTTTCTCAACGAGTTCCTCCCAACGCATTTCGCCTCTCTGAATGGCTTCCACGTGTTCGCGCGTCAGTTTCGGAATGCCATCATCCACTATGATTAGCGGTCTCCGCACTCTGCCGCCGTCACAATTCACGTAGACGCATCCCCGCACGGTCTCTCTTTCTGGAGGGAAATACGCGGCGTTCACTTCGGAGCTGATTTCGCCGGCGCGACGCATACGTACAAGTTCCTGCACAAGCTCGTTAGGTGCACGCGTGACGCCTGCAATTAGGCCGTCAACTATGACGATGACACTCGGAGTTGCTGACTTGCTCTCTGCCTCCCCAATTGGCACGACCCCTATCCTTCGTAGCTTGAGCACGAACTCTCTTGAGTCGACCCCTGTTGACAGGATGGAAGACAATGCCAAGTTCTTCACGAGACCACAATTCGACCCTTCAGGGGTTTCATTCGGGCATAGTCTGCCCCAATGCGTCGCATGCAGATCGCGCGCCTCCAAGTTGGGTTGGCTTCTGCTCAAGGGAGATTGAAGCCGCCTCAGGTGGCTTAATGTCGAGGAAAAGTTCGTTCGATCGAGAAGTTGTGTTACCCCAACCCTTCCTCGGACCCAGTTACCTGTCGAAACCGCGTGCTGTATTCGTTCACTGATTATGCCAGGCCTAATTGCGTTCGTAATCGAAAGTTCTTGGTGTCTTCTGATCGTGATGCGCTCAAGTTGATACTTCAAATCACGGACGAGATTTCGAAATGTGATTCTGAAGAGGTCACCCATCAAGGCTCCTGCAAGCTTGAGTCGCTTGTTCGCATAGTGATCCTTGTCGTCTGGGCCCCGCCTGCCAAGCTTCAGCTCAATAATCCTTGTCGTGATCTCGGCGAGGAAATACGCTTTCTCTTTCCTTTCAGCTGGCGTTCGCCCAATATGTGGAAGAAAGTTACGATCGACAACCGTTTCAGCCTTCTTGGCACGGTAGTCCTCAACCTGTCCTGGCGCGAGACGATTACCAACATATAGGAGCGCATCCTTCACCGAAAGGATGCCCTGCGCTTTCTCGAATGAACCTTCCAATTGGTTCTGGATGATCTCATCATCAGAGATCAGCTCGGCGATCTTCAAGTCTTCCTGAATACCAAGCGCTTTCATGAGCACGACCAAGGGAATCTCCGCAGGCACCCCCGGAACCATAACAAAGATCGCACCGTCGGACTTCATGGTGACTTCAGTTCTTGCCCGGAAACCCAATGTCGTAGAGAAAATCTTGGCCTTGTAGACGGGGTTGACTCCCGTCTTTTCTGTGTCAACGAGAATCTTGTTCGCTGCCAGATCCTCGAGCGCAACCACCACACGTTCAGCACCATTGACGACGAAGTATCCGCCAGGATCAATGGGATCCTCGCCGATACTGGTCATCTCATCGGGAGTCAGCCTCGAGAGAGGGCATATCTTCGAACGAAGCATGACGGGAAAGTCCCCAATGTAGACGATCTCCGTCTGACCTTCACGTTCCCCGATAACAGGCGTCATTTCAAGGTGCAATGGCGCGGCATAGGTGAGATTGCGTACCCGAGCTTCCGTAGGATAAATGGGCCTCTCAGATCCATCAACCTCTGTTACCCTCGGTGTGCCGATCTCAATCTTCCCGAGCTTGATCTTCAACGGATACTCTTCGATCTCTATCGGGATTGATCCAACCTCGTCTATGATCGCCTGTAATCCCGTTTCAATGAATTCGTTGTATGAATCGATGTGCTGCCTGACAAGGCCCTTCTCGCGGAAGAATTCCTTGATCAGTCCCCACATCTGCGGTTCAACTTGACTGATCAGGTTTTCCCCCTCCAGCTGAACTCTCAATAACGTACCTGTACACTACAACCGCTCCGGCTGTGGGACTCTTACGCGTGACCTTCACTACATCCCACGGCTTGGCACCTATCTGTCGCGCGGCTGGATCATCAGCTCTTAGGTAAGGCAGTTGATGCGCCTTGATGTGCAGACGTTCGAGCAGCTCCTCAGCCTCACGCCTGGGCACAATCTCATGCTTAGGAACAAGCTGATTTTCGAAAACGTCAATAGCTTTTCTATTCTCCTCATCCTTCAAATGATCGTCTCTCTCCGATATCCAAATGCTCAATAGGCCCTGAAGATTCGGACCCCTAACGCAACTCCTCCTCAGCACAGGAGGACGCCCTAATAAGGGTAAACGTAAGGAAAACCTTTCGTTCTAACCCTACATTACTCGAATACGGACGTACCAAGGGGAGCGGCCGGGCACCTACCTTCAGGATATTGCGCTAAAATAGATTACTTCTAATTCAACATTTCCCTGCTGCTTAACCGTGATTAGAATGACTAGCGGTCGATTTCCTCGGAAGTCTTGACATTTTGCCGCTTGTCAATCGCCGCTTTCATGACTTCCAAGCCCAGTATCGCACATTCAATCCTCGCCGGTCCAGGGTCAGTCCCGAGGAGCTTAACGAGTTCCTTGTTTCCGAGGCCCTTGATCTCTGAGATTGACTTGCCTTTGGAGAATTCCGTGAGCATCGAAGCCGTTGCTATGCTTATTGCGCATCCTTCCCCTCTGAAACGCGCCTCTTCAATCTTGTTTGCGTTAATTCTCAACTGCATCTCGACTACGTCGCCGCACAAAACGTTCGAGTCTCTCGCATGGGCGTTTGCATTTGGCAGGTCTCCGTAGTTTCTAGGATGCCTGTAATGGTCCAAGATCGTTTCTCTGTAGATATCTGGCGTCATATCTTGAACATCTTCCCCGCTCTTTCAAGTGCCCTGATGAGAAAGTCAACTTCCCGTTGCGTGTTGTAGATGTAGAAACTAGCGCGAGACGTCGCTGACACGCCCAATCGTTCCATTAGTGGCTGAGCACAATGGTGTCCGGACCTTATCGCTATCCCCTGAGTGTCCAGCACCGTGGCTAGGTCATGGGCATGTATGCCATCCAAGTTGAACGAGATTGCAGCCCCGCGCTTCTCCACATCCCCAGAGCCATACAGAACTAAGCCTTTGACGCGTCCAAGCCTGTCAAGCGCATATCTTGTGATATCCTTCTCATGTTGTCTAACGTTCTCCATTCCCAACTTCGAAAGGTAGTCAACTGCTGCCCCAAGTCCGATAACTCCTTCAACATTCGGAGTTCCCGCCTCGAACTTCCAAGGGAGGTCGTTCCATCGAGAGGTTTGGAGATGGACTTCCTTGATCATTTCTCCGCCACCCATCAGCGGCTCCATGTGTTCCAGAAGATCTTGTCTTCCATAGAGCATCCCTATTCCGGTGGGCGCCAACATCTTGTGGCCTGATGCCGCCATGAAATCGCAATCAAGATCAGTAACGTCTACAGGCATATGTGGAACGGACTGCGCTCCGTCGATGATGACGATCGCGCCTGCTTTGTGCGCTTCTCGGGCCATCTGTTTGATCGGATTGATTGTTCCTAATGCGTTTGAGACGTGAGCAAGACTCAGGATCCTTGGACTTTGTCTGATCAGTTCTTGGAAGCTCTTCCAGTCAAGTATTCCGTCGTCCTGCATCTTGACATAGTCGAGCCTGAGTCCTTTTTCTCTTGCCAGTATCTGCCATGGAACTATGTTGCTGTGGTGCTCAGTCTCGGTGAGAAGAATATGATCTCCGGTCTTGAGATTCGCTCTTGCCCAGCTGAACGCTACCAAGTTTATGGCTTCTGTTGTATTTCGAACAAAGATAATCTCCTTCGGAGTCTTTGCACCGATGAAGCGAGTGTACTTCTCCCTCGATTGCTCGAACGCAATGGTTGCTTCTTCGCTGAGTCGGTAGATGCCTCTGTGAACATTTGCGTTGTATACGCGATAATATCGGCTTATTGCGTTGATTACTGCTTTCGGCTTCTGTGAGGTCGCAGCACTGTCCAAATAGACGAGGGGTTTCCCACCTATCTTTCTCTTCAGAATGGGAAAATCTGCACGTAGCTTGGTCACATTCAGCCCCATTATTTTCTCCCCTGATCAGTTGACTTATCTGGGGGTTTCTTGGCGAACATAACATACGTCATACTTTGGCTTTTCGCCAACCCTTCATAGATCCGGTCATGCTTTCTCATTTCGTTTGGCTCCAGCACGGACACGTTATGAACTGGAGACGGGCAGCCCGGCCCTGGATGACTTTCGATAGGGCCCGCGAGTTCGTCTACGAGATTTCCTACGCCGGTCTATATTTCGAATGATGGTGTCTTGTATCTGGCTCATTCCATGTCTCACGACTCTTCCGCGGAGAGCACATGGTCAACGCCAGCTGAGCCGTGTAACTTCGTGCGGTATCCTTCGTATGCTTCGGGAACTCTGGATAGCCTTTCAGGGCTCCAGATGATTAGTTCCTTCTCGTATTCGGCAAGATCATAGTCGCTCGTGTAGTCAAGAGCTCCAGTGGGGCAATAGTCGGTGCAGAAATGGCAGAAGCAACAACGGATGTACCAGAACTGAGGGAATCGCTTGTACGGGTTCTGCGTATACGTTTTCTGGTCAGTTGTGGAAACCATCGTGATGCATTTCTCCGGGCAAATCCATGAGCATATTCCGCATCCAGTACATCGGTCCATGTAGAGCAGGTGCCTCCCGCGATACCCGTCGGGGAATTCATGTCTTTGGTAAGGATGCTTCAGTGTGAAAGTCTTCTTGAACATATGCTTCACAGCCTCCAGGAATGCTTCAGCTGCTGACATTGCTCTCATCTCCTACCGGTCTGCTTCCACGGGCCAGTAGTCCAAGCTGCCGTAGACTATCGGCATGTCACCGATGCGAACGCCTTTCAATAGGAACGGAAGCGCCGGCAGGTTCTTGAATGAACCTGTGTTCATCTTGACTCGGTATGGTCGATCGCCTCCATCTCCGACGATGTAGTGGTTTGTCTCTCCGCGGGAAGATTCGACCCTGCCGATGGCTTCTCCACGAGGAACCACCATGGGGCTCTTCTTAGAGATCGCTCCCTTCGGAATATCTCGAATCGCTTGCCGCAAGATCGAGATGCTTTGTCTTATCTCCTCGAATCTGACCAACCAACGCGAGAGGCTGTCCCCCTCCTTGAAGTTGGGTATGTCGAAATCTACCTTGTCGTAGGCTCCATAGGGCGCGTCTTTTCTCGCGTCGCACCGAACACCGGATCCCCTCACGACCGGGCCGACGACACCAAGTCTGATCGCGTCTTCCCTGTTGAGGACTCCTATGCCCTTAGCACGTTCGATGAAGAGAGGGTTGCTCACGAATATCCGGTCAATCACGGGGAGCCGACGTTCCACATAGTCGAGAGTCTCTAGAAGCCGCTCCTTGAAGCCCCTTGGAAGGTCTCTTCGAACGCCTCCGGGCACGAAGAAGGAGTATGTCATTCTAGCTCCTGTGAGCATCTCAGCTAGGTCCAAGAGTAGTTCCCGGTCTCCAAAACCAAACATGTACATCGTAGTATGCCCAGAAAATATCCCTGCCATTATGGCCATTCCATAAAGGTGACTTGCTATTCTGTTGATCTCGCAGAGTATTGTGCGAATGTAGTTAGCACGTTCTGGGACTTCGGTCCTCTGGAGTTCTTCGATTGGTTGGATATAGGACCAGTTTAGGTTTGATGAGTCTGCAATGTTGGGGCGCTCAAGCATAGGGATATTCTTTATGATATTCCTTGACTCTGCTATCTTTTCGCATCCCCGGTGAACGTAGCCGATATCGGGGATTGCTTCAACTATGAAGTCGCCATCTGTTTTGACCATGATTCGCATGTGGCCAGACCCTGGATGCTGGGGCCCAACATTCAGATCGAGTGTTGACAACCTATGCCATCTCCGGGATTTTCAGATCTTTTCTCAATGGAGGCGGCCCATCCCAGTTATCCTGAAGCAACAGCTTCTTCAGATTTGGGTGGCCTTCAAAATTTACTCCGAACATTTCGTAGGTCTCGCGCTCGAAAAAGTTAGCACTCTCCCAGATTGGGGTCAACGATGGAAGTACAGGATTCTCTCGCCCGAGGTGGACTGTAAGCAATACTACTATACCCTTGAGATCGTCATGCGAGTAAGATGAGACGAAATACACAACGTCGATGCGATTCTCCGGTGGGTAATCAACTCCAGAAACTGCGAGCGTATGGTCGAATCCGAAGGTTTGCAGCCATGTCGCAACTTCTCTGACTGCTTCCGCGCGGGCTACGACTGATATACGGCTCTTGCGGATGACTGCCACATTTTCTACTGCAGTACCTAGGTGTTCCTTGATGGCACTCGCGATGTGATCTTCTGAAGTGGAGGGCGCGGCGGTCATTTCGTGTAGACCTCCTCTCGTCGGATCTTCTCTCTCAACTTAATCACGGCATTTAGAAGCGCTTCAGGCCTAGGAGGGCATCCTGGAACAAAGACATCAATTGGAATCGCCTTTTCGATCTCGTTGATTATGCTATACGAGTCGTGGAAGAGGCCACCGGAGCATGCACAGTCGCCCATCGCAATCGCGTACTTTGGATTGGGCATTTGCTCCCAAGTCACCTTAGCCCTCTTCAACATCTTTTTTGTCACTGTTCCCTCTATTATCAAAAGGTCACTCTGGCGCATCGACCCAGTCGCAGCCTGCATGCCGAATCTCTCAGGGTCGTATCTCCCACTCATCATTGCGCCGAGTTCAGCCCCGCAACAGGCAGTCATAAGGTGAACCGGCCAGAGTGAGTAGATACGACTCCAGTTGATCAGGGATTTTACGGGGCCCCAGCCAACGGCTTTTTCCACAAAGTCTCTGAGATTCCCAACCCAGAAACCTGGAGACTCACTCGCGATAGGATGCGGAAGTGAGGTCTGAGGTTCTTCTGCAGGGTTATCGGCCGCCATCGTTCATATCATCCTGTAGATCATTGATTATCCTCTAACGCTACGGATCAGTTAGGTTTCGCATATACGGCATCCACCTAGGTTTAAGCCTGGTTCAAGGCGTCTGTGAAGATCGCACATTAGTCTACTCTTTCTAACTTGCACGGAGACGTCATTGAGTTTACTCATTATCTGAACCTGCCCGGCCTTTCCCGATACGAGCATAGCAGCGATCTTGCTCGCCGCATCGTTCACACGATCTATGCCATCCAGCCTTATCGCAATCCCTCGTTTGTTGTGCATGTACTTGCTCACAGCTGGTTGAGTGATTCCTAAGAGACATGCGGCCTGCTGCTGAGTCATCCCGTGCTCATCCACAAGTCTGCGAACAACCATCGCACGGATCGCAGGAATGACAGACTTTGAGGCAATCTCATCAGGGAGCAACAACGCGGTGACCGACCCCGGAACCCCGGCGGCGTCTATTTAAAGATGACATAAGTTATCGAAAGCACAACAAGCCATCTGCAATGTTTTTCTCGATCATTGATTTCGGAAACACGCATGCGCACTTGTTAAGAACAAGAATCAGTTCATGATGAGTTCATTCATCGTTGGGTGTTGGGCAAATTGGCAGGCACCATTCACATCGAAAAGAGAATCAATGCTCCTGTTGCTCGAGTGTACAAGTGTTTCCAGCAGACGCGGACTTTGAGGATCTGGTACGATCCACGATGTCACATCAAAAGATTCGCCGTGGGAGGCAAACTCGTAGGGGACAACTACCCGAGCGCAGAAGTTGTAGCATTGGTGCGAAATCACTTGATCGTGCATCGATACAGCGATGTCGTACCTGGGTTCGGCATTTGGAGCTTCGTAGAGAAAAGTGCAGGCAAATCCATGCTGCTCGTTTTTGATCACCTCAACGCGTACGAAAGTGAGGAGGACAAGAAATCTGTCACGTTCTACTGGAAGGGACTAGTCGAGAATCTCGCTGCATTGTGTGAGGGCCACAAGATACCCTTTGATCATGACGCAGGCGACTATGTGCGAGACCTCAGGCCCTGAGCGCTGAATCCCTCAACGTCGCACTTAAATTCTGAATTCATTCTCGAAGCTTGACGAAGTCGGTTGTCACGGTGATACAAATGGATCTCGGAGCGTTGATCAGCAAATGTGCAGCGCGAATGAGAAACAACTGGATATTGATATTGCCACCAATCCTGATTCAGGTGATTGTGCCGCTCGCCTTCTTGACGATAGCGTCCTTCACGTTCTTTCCGCTACTGATAGCATTCGGACTGACCGCAGATGTAGAGAGCCTCACCCCGATCGTCGTGGGTGGCGTGTTCCTCCTCATGGGAATCTTCCTTGTCGACACGTTCCTGACCGCTGGTTGGGCATACATGAACAAGCGTGCGGTCGTCGACGGACGAACAGAGTTTGCCGATCTGTGGATTGGATCCAAGAAGTACTTCCTCCGGATCCTTGGCGGCCGCTTGCTGGTCGCGATAGTCTTTGTTCTCCCGGTGGCTGTTGGAACAGCAGTTGCGGTGGCGAGTATTCTTACGCTCAATCTGGGGGAGATGATTGCTCTTGGAGAGCTCACGGCCGCGACTATCTTCAGCTTGCTTGCCCCGATCGTTTTCACATTGCTCGGCATTGTATTCGTGGTTGCATTGATTGAACTCGTTTTCTACATCTTCCTTGTTCCATGGATGCAAGCTCTAGTAGTCGATGATCTTGGAATAATGCAATCGATCAAGTCAAGCTTCGTTTTCGTGCGAAGTAACCTCGCAACGATAATAGGCTACATGGTCATATCAGGAATCGCTTGGCTGCTAGCCTCTTTGGCTACGTCCTTCATGTGGCCGAGCATCTCCTACTTGGAACTAGGTAACCCAGCGATCTACACAGATAGTGGTCGTCTACTAGAGCTGATGCTCAGAGCGAGTAATGTTGCCTATTCAATGATTTCCGCCTTACTCTCAGCATTCTTTACCTTACTGCTGTTCTTCATCTATGCAGACAGGGCACACGGCTTACAGACTTTTGCAGGTCCCTCCGGAGTCCCAGTTGTTTCTGTTCCCAGAACTCTGGAACCTCCGGCATCCTCACAAACCTCCGCGGGGTATCAAGAACTGTGTGAACTGCGGAGCGCAACTCGTCATGCTGGCGGTTTTCTGCCCTCACTGTGGCGCAAGGCAGCCGCCCTTGCCTCCTCAATAGCTTATTGAAGCTCGACCGAATGGACCAGCGATCAGGACTTGCAAGCTAGGACAAGGTCGACTTCCACGGCTATGTTTTGAGGAAGCTCGCTCACCCCAACCGATGTTCTAGCATGGCGTCCCTTCTCTCCGAAGATCTGTGCCAAAATATCGGAAGCGCCGTTCATGACTTTTGCCTGCTCAGTGAACCCCGATGCACTGTTGACGTATCCGTTCACCTTCACGACACGTTCGATTCTGTCGAGCGTTCCCAAGAGTGATTTCGCCGCGGCCAGGCAATTCAACGCGGAAAGTTTCGCAGCTTCATATGCGTCCTCAACCGTGATGTCACGGCCGACTTTGCCTCTGAAAACGGGAACACCATCTTTCACAGGTCCTTGACCTGCTGTAAAAAGCAAGGTACCGCTCTGAACCGCGAGTAGGTATGCTCCAACGGGAGTCGCGGCAGGCGGGATCTTAATTCCGATTGCTTTTGCATGTTCCTCGTACGACAACCAATTCGTTCCCCCGTGATAGTGTTAGATCGAGACCCATCGGGCCCGCTGGCTAGTAGGCTTTTGCATTCTGACTGTAGGAAACGGGCGGTTAGCCCTATGGCCGCAGAAGTTGCCTCGTACGTTTCAGTAATTGAATGGTTCTGACAGGGGTCGGGTCTACACCGCGTGCCAACGCCAGATAGAATGAAACAAAGTCACAATAGTAGATCGTTGTGAGGATTGCAGCGGGCGACGTTGGAGCTTTCAGATGGATTTCGTGTATCTTCTTGCCTCCCCGCTTGCGGATCAATCGCTTCAGTCTTCTGAATTGTTCGGCATCTTCTTCATTTTCATGGTCTCTGAGCAAGACGAATGATACGGAATCAGCAAATCCGTTCTCCAACATATGCCATCCCTGAACTTCGTTATGGAGCATTTCCGGAAGAATCTCGAACTTCGCAAGTACTTTTGAGTTCTCGTTGAGTTGATTCTTGAATCTTCTGCCTGCTGGCGCCAGATGTTGGGATGTGTAGATGAACGGGATTGTTCCGTTGAGTGCAATGGCCAACTGCTTCGCTGGGTTCCTAACCTGAGGCTGTTTGAATCCAACTCTTTTCCTAAGCTCTTCCAGTTGCCCCTTCAAAGATCTCAATTCAACGCCAATTGCCTGATGGTCGCCGACGGCCCATCTCTCAAGTATCACAAGAGAAGCGCACAGGAGATGAGGCAATGCCTCACGGGGCTGCAATCCAGGTATGACTTCCACGTGAGGAATTCCGTTTTCTCGACAAAGCTCAAGCAGCTTTCCTCCTGAGCTGATGCAAGAAATCTCAGCGCCACGCTTGCGAGCCTCGCCCAATGCTTCCAGCGCCTCGGCGGTCTGACCTGAGTAGCTGGCAACGAGGACACATGTGCCAGCACCGACTGAGCCCGGCAGCTTAGGCCCCCTCAAAACTTCAATTGAAGTTCTAGCGTCGAAGAACCATTCTTTCAGTATGTCGGCCGCTATCGCTGAACCGCCCATTCCTACAAATGCCAAATACGCTGGGGGAGTCGAAGATGTCTGCGGGAGATTTACAGAACGCAATGCGGATTCGTATGCTTCCTCGTAGGCGGTTGGAGTCTTCTCAAGAATCCTGAGCATGTTCTCTCGATCAATCTTGGTCGTCGCGACTCTGTCGTCGAGGATGCTCTTTCGCATGGGTGACTCGAATGATGTTCACGAAACATTGCTTTCAAGCCTTCCGTATTCGTGCCGCGAATTACGCACAACATATAAGGCGGGTCAAAGTCTAGCACGAGGAGTTTCAGGATACGGGTGTCATAATGGGCAAATCATCACGGGGCCTACTGGGAGCACGCAAGTTGAAACGTAGGCACAAGCGGTTCCGATGGCATTATCCGCCTTACAAACGTCGTATGCTTGGGCTGGATTACAAAGCAGACCCTCTTCAGGGAGCCCCGCAGGGCCGCGGCATAGTTCTTGAGAAAGTTGGCGTCGAATGTCGTCAGCCAAATAGCGCTGTGCGCAAGTGTGTTCGAGTTCAGTTGATAAAGAACGGGAAGGTCCTTACTGCGTTCCTGCCTGGCGACGGTGCCATGAACTTCATTGATGAGCACGACGAGGTTCTGATAGAAGGCATAGGTGGCGCCGAAGGTAAGAGCATGGGAGACATTCCGGGAATCCGATTCAAAGTATACGCGTGCAACGGCGTTTCTCTCGACGCTCTGCTCAAAGGCAAGAAAGAGAAGCCTAGACGCTAGACGTATCTAGCCCCAAATAGACTATTTTCAGTCCCGAAAATTCATGCAGATTGCGGAGCGGATGCTATCCCTTCGGAGAAACGAACCTGCCTCACGACCCCTTGGCTGATGAGCGCAGAAGCATTCTCAGCTGGCAATGTGGCGATATCCTCGGATTTGAAGGGGCCATAGGTTCTCAGGTCCACTCCTATTATTGCTGGAAAGTCTGAGAGGAATCGCACGACCTCTAACTCGGATCTCAGCTGGCTTGCTCCGGAGCTTTTTCCACGGAAGACAAACTGCCTAGTCCTAATTCGTCGATGAAACGATCTGTAGTCCCCTATATGCGCTGCAATTATCCTCGTAAATTCTCCTTCTTCTTGGGCAAGCACTTCACTTCCAACGTTGAGTCCGGCAAGTGCTGCGTCAATAATCTTCTTCATCCGCGTCACTGGCGATCTCGGTGCTCAGCCGTCGCAGTACCATGAGCTCCTTCTCGGTGATTGCCTTCTGAGTTCGGTCTTGGCCGGTTGCTGCTGAAGCGGCCATGCAATCGTTCAGCAGCTTCCTGACCTCTGCGTAGAAAGATGGGTCGAGCTTTTTGAGCGCTATCTCGCTCTTCTCGGCTTTCCAGATTCGGTAGAGTTCCTCACGGTTCATTTCTGTATTGGACCACCCACACCTTTGCAGAGTAGTAGCATCGCAGCTGCAGCGGGTAGCGTCACTTCCTCATTGACGTATGGCCCATAATTCGTATTCCCCATTCTGAAAGCTGGTGCGTCGCTGACTCGAACTGTCTCTTCTCCTTCAAAAGCTATTGGATCAACAAATGGATCAAAGGTGTTCAAGTTTGAAACGGCCATTGCTCGAAGGCCTGTCTTTCCGTTGAGCGTCTCGGGCAGACGTATCAATCTGTGAATATCCGTGGTTACTACGGTGTCGATCTCTGCAGGTAGGGCGCCTTTTGAGATTGCCCGCTCAAATATCGTACGCCAAGTTGTGTCCTTGACGTGGAACCTATCTTCGAACTCGCTCCACAGAATCTCTTTCTGCCAACGCTCTTCTCTCTCTGGTCTTTCTTGCATGATCAATCGCGCTCGACGAGTCGAGAAACCCAAGTCCACCAGTTCTTCCTCGGTTCCTTGCATGATGAGTCGGTAGATCTCTCGGGCGAAGCGACCACGCCATCCTGGGTCGTCTCGTTGCGGTCCTACGATCACATCCTGGGGCTTCTTGTAGAGTCCCTGAAAGAAAACATCCAATCCCAAACCCAGAACGTAGTCAACTATCTCCTTTCTCTGCGACTCATCCAATTTGCGAACCTCTTCTGTTCTCACATGGAGATGATAGCCTCTGTGACCGGAAAAGAATGTGTGCATCGCTTGTTCGGATATTCCAAAATCGTTTGCCAGGAAGTCAGCGAGTTTGAAGACTTCATTTTTCGCCGCTTTGAGACAGTCATCACATAGCCAAGTACGCTCTTCGAACTTTGCTTGCCCACAGTTAGGGCATTGAGCAGGAGACTTTCCTTGTTTTGAGAATCCGCAATTGATGCAGCGCCACTTGTCATGATTTGCTTTGCATGAAGTCATTATGTGGTCGGCGTCAACATCGAAAACGAGATCGGATCCGAGCCACCCTTTGCGCTCCATCTGTTCCGCAGGTTTCGAGTAGTAGGCTGTTGAATAGTAGACGTCCGATGGGACTAGCATCCGAATCGTATTGGCTAGTTCTTCTTGCGATCCAATTGCTTTGTGCCGCGTCATGAATTTCTCGCCAAATGCGAGAAATGCGAATTCTCTAGATCGAAAGTCCGGAGGCAGAGCGACCCTGTTACTTCGCTGGTTGTAGTAATGCAAGAAGGCCTTCTTGATGAAACTGATCCGATCTATGTCCCGAGCGCTGGTTGAGGCCGTCTCGCATTCCCCTTATCCTTGCAGCCTCACTATCAACGCGAAGACAAATGTGTTCTTGCCTCGTCGGGTCTCGTTCTACCGAACGTCAAATCATCATCAACCGCGTTGTTGTCCTTTTTGCAGTCTTCTTCGTCTTGATTCGAGAACTAACGCCAAGACAAGAATCAGTGTGACCAAGGCAAGGAGCGGCCGCCAATCTGCAACGCGAACACCCCAAGAGGCTCTGAGCGTGTGAGGTGAATCCATTCGTAGAGAGTCCGACAATACTCTGTTACCATGCTCGTCAACCCAATGGTCAAAGGAAAAATCTACCCCTACAAGTTGACTCAAGGCCTTTCAAAAACTCGGGTAACCTGACGGTGAAGTTGGCGTAGCTACCTGCGTCGTACCATCCGCCACCCTCGGTCGCTCCGACTGGGGACTCTAGCGAGAGCAGATACTGAACTCTCGCATTCGGTGTGAAGACACCATTGGCGGAGAAAGCAGCAGCATATTGACTGACGAAGTATCGAGTCGAGTTTGCTGTGAACGCTTCGTCTGCCACAACAAACGAGTGAGTGGTGCCGGACAAGAACCGCATGGTGATAGCCTCCCCTCCGTGGATGGGTTCGTGATGCTGCCCGTCGACGACCAAGTCAACAGCAAACGTTGGAGGGAGCGATTCTATCGTAGAGGATACTCTGAAGAGCGAGGTTACGGTTCTCGCGTCGACCTTTCCCCACCCCCATTCGTTTGATCCTCTTGACGGATCGATGAAACCCGTGAAGTCATCAAGGGTCGTTCCCTCAACCATAGCAGATCTGATTTCCCTCGGTGTCATCTGGGGTTTGTACTGAAGCATCAACGCAGCCACGCCTGCAACGTGAGGAGCCGCCATACTCGTCCCAGCAAGAACGCGATGATACCGATCAGGATCGTTATCACCAGGAGAAACATCCGACGAGCGGGCCGCAGCGATGAATAGTCCAGGAGCAGATACGTCAGGCTTTGTGCGTCCATCCCTTGTTGGGCCTCTTGAAGTGAAATCCGTGGCCTCGCCGACACGATAACCCTGGGCGAAGACCTCTTTTCCCGAGACGTCTGTCCAAGAGTTCTTGCTAACGTAGGCTCCAACCGTAATCACGCCGCTTGCGGTGCCGGGAACCGTCACCGTTCCACTCACGTCGATCCTGTAATCATCACCGGTCAGAAAAGACGCGGCTGGGTAGGAGCAACTATCGCTGTCCACCCAAGCATCCCAGTTCAGGTCTGGGCCGCTATCTATTGCCTTCAGTATCAAGTTCCACCTAGATGTTCGCAGAGTGCCATTAGCGTCAACTGAGACCGTCGAGCTCCTTTCCCTTGGCTGTCGTTGCTGAAACGATGCTGACCAAACCATCCGCGGTCTTTGTTCCACTGGATCTTGTTGGCCCTGATACGCTTTCCCCGGAAGGCGTAACGAGAGTTGCTGAAATGGTTCTATCACTCTTGATACCACACGTCAACGACCGCGCTATGAGTTTGGTCGGAGGGGGCCCAACCAACAAGCGAGGAATTGTTGCGGCCCAGGGAGCCTGTGGCATGAATGTTAGTGTTCGCCTCGTTTCCAGCCGCAACGATCACAACGACCCCCTGTGCACTAAGATCGTTAAGAATGAGTTCGAAAGGACTTGTATCGTCATGACCACCGATGTTCCCTCCAAGACTCAAGTTGATCACGAGCTTTTGCCCGAGCGCACGAGCCCTGTCCACAAGATACTGCAGACCGTCTAGGATGGCATTGTCTTCAAAGGTCCAACTTTCGCCCTCGCATATTGGAGACCCGCTCTTCACAACTATGAGAGAGGCGCCAGGAGCGATCCCGCGATACTTGCCTGATGCATTGCCCGAGCTTGCGACTATTGATGCTACGTGTGTGCCATGGCCGAATGTGTCTCTTTCTGTGCATTTTCCATTGTTGATCTCACTCGATGAGCATTCGACACCGTACGTGAAGCCTGCCGGCGGCTTCCCTGATGCCGTTTGATCCCACAGGTATACAACCTTAGATGTTCCGTTCGGAAACTTGAGATCTGGATGAGACAAATCCACTCCCGTATCGATTATGCCAACTAGGACTCCAGATCCATCAATTGGTTTTCCGTGCGTATCTGTAACGTTTTGCCAAACGTAGGTAGCGCCGAGGTCGGGTGCGCTTAAATCGAGTGTGGGACGATAGCTCCTCGGAGCGAACAGCCCAGAAACGAAATCAAGCTCTGCAACTTCTTCAACGGCGGTCAAGGGCAATTGAACGGTTGTCACTCTTCCCATCGACCCTGTGATCACACCAAGTGAACCAAGCGTCGTTCGTTGAGACGACGTCAATGGATAAGGTGAAGTGACTAGCGCCTTGACCATTCCCGCATTCGTGCTGCTCGCTGAATGTCCACCAAGAACAGGAATGGATCAATCGACTTCGAGACCGCGAGATTGGCTTCATCATTAAGAGTGAAGTACGCAACGGGGAATAGCAGAATCAGAACCAATAAGACTGCACTGAGTGAGTTTCGCATCAAATGTGATCACTAATCATTGTGAAAGCTAGGTCAAGTACTGCTTGCTAGGCCCTATGAGATAACCGGCCTCGGCGCCTCTGCCGATCTTTGTCTCCGTGATGTCGCTGACATCATTCTTGCTTTCTTTCTGTAGTATGAGAGAGGATGTGATATCGTAGCACAAATCTCATCTTGATTAACGCACAGACCCCACGTTTTCATCGTCTTGCAGCTGGCAGCAGTGTATTTCTTCTTGCCGCCTCTGGCTCCTGATATGTGTTGGACCTGATATCTTGCTATCCGCTCGCTAAAATCACTCTGCGTGTGAAACATCTTGAGGATATCCTCATCGGTGACTCCAATGTTGCTCAGGAACGCCGTGATCGCGAACCTCCCAATGTGTGAGATGTGTTTTCCGCTACTGAGGCTTGAGAGAAGAGCCTTCATGCATGGAGGCATCGCAGCAGCCAAAATAGCCTTTGGAGCTTCTTCAATTCCGTACAATTGTGTTCTAGCAAGCACAAGTTTCTTGATTGTTTCAACTCGTGGGGCGATAGCATCAGGGGCGGTGCCGTGGTAGCCTGAGATTCTTGAGAGAACTCTGGCTTCAACTTCTTCTTTGAGCAGCCTCGCAAATTCGTCTTTGTCGCAGTAGACGTATCCCTGCGCCAATACCCTGTTAGTGAGTTTCCAATCAGGATCGCGTATCTTTACTGCATTCCTTAGGTAGTCAGGATAGGACAGTCCAAATTCATAGAGGGTTTCGCCGATTTCTTTGTCTGTGATTTTAGCGTTCCAGGCAAATGTGTGTTCAGCGATCTGTAGCAGTAGATCTGGCGACTCTTGTCTAAGCAACTCGTAGGCTCGCTTTGATTCGCCCAGAGCATATCTCCTACGAGCCTTTCGTCGCCTGCCAGCGCGATCAACATCAGCGCAGCCGGATATGCCAGTATTTCGGGTTCGCCTTGGGGTTCCGGATCGATCCTTCCAACCGTTAGAGCGTCAACGATTCTCTTCTCCGCTAGATCTAGTATGACAGAGAACTCTCCACTGGCAAGGTCGCTTAGGTCAATGTTTAGGTTCTTGGCGTATTCGGCAGCCTCGTTAGTGAATGGATACTTCGCATAATCCAGCTTCGTCAAGACCGCGACTAAGTGGGCCCACCAGCTCGCTCGGCAACTCGCCTCCAGATAGCATGGTGCGATGATTGCGCTTGCATTCCGCCAGTCCAGATTGTCCGTTTCCGCACTCTCTCGGGTCGTTGTGGTCGCCAAGCTGACCCCGTTAGTCACACAACGAGCTTATAGACGCTATTCTGTGGGTTATGTCCATAGAGGACACAGGAGCCGACCGGCGAATGCCTGGACCGGATGATCTATTGAGATCATCTAAGACGGTTGAGGACGTTGCACGAAGGTTAGTGAAGTGGAATAAGTGCAGGTTCTGCGGTGCGATTATATCCCAAAATGATACGATCTGCCCAAAATGTGGAAAGCTCCACACGCAATCCAAGGACCGAAAACGCGCCTGAACCCTATTCAGCCTCAATCCTGGGAGCTAGATAGTACGAGAGCCGACCCTGTTGGGGTATATCGAACTCCAGCCTGACTGGCATATTACTAGAGAACTCGACCGTGACAATCTCAGAAGTCGAGGCCCCAGCCTTCGTTATCTCAGAGAGATAGTTCAGATTGAAAGTCGCCTTCGAAGGCTCTCTCACGTCGAGTTCAATCAGCATATCGCTGGCCTTCTCAAGTTCGATGACAGCGCTACTGAGCTCAGTTGTTGCGGCAGCAATCAACTTCTCGGGCGTGGTTTCGAGTCTAACATTGTCGCTTACGGCCTGCACATCGTCAATAATGTCCCTGAATGTCGAAGTTGTCAATTTGACCTTGGAGTTGAACGTGATCTTAGGAGTCGGCACCTCTTCTTGCGCAGGATCAAGCGTAGGTATCGTGAACTTGCGCATCATCTTTCCCTTAAGCGTCAGATTCAGCTTCCGCGTTTTCTCATCATAGAGCATCTCCAGAATCTCATCGCTGCCGACACGTTTCAGCAGTTTCAACATTGACGCTATGTTAACGCGTATCTTGGTTGGTTCTTGGCAAATGTATTCCTCAAAGGCAGTCTTCTGCCATTCAAAATCAACCATTGCCACATGAGAAGGATCCATTGATCTCAGTTTGATTCCGTCGGGAGTAGCGTTGAAGTCTGCTTCTTCGATCAGGGTCGATATGGCGGCAAGGAGGTTCTTCCAGAGTTTCGCGTCACTTACGGATGCTTTGAACACTTTGCGTTCCCTGCCCTAACGTGCGTTGGTGGTAATTTATGCTTAACACTCGGTTTCTGTTAAGTTATTAAGCATCAAGGGGCCGGAGGCTTTACCAACGATCGGATGGCCTAATCTTCGTTGAGTGGAGTCACGGTTCTATGAAGTCTCTCGCCAGGTGGCTCCGCAGCTTGCGCATCGGAAGAACTGAGTTGACGACTCGTCCGCGCCTCGAGTTTGCACGAGCCAGTAGAAGGCTTCCATGTGGCCGCACTTGGGGCATTCGACTTTCATCTTGGGCAGGGTCCTGATCTTCTGCTCTTCTCTGCCGATGACGATAATGTTCTCCTTCTCGGGTTTCACCGGCTGAATGCTTCTTTCGGGTTTTCTGGTCTCGTATTCGCAACCTGGGCAGCTCAAGACGATCGACTTGGCCTTCTTTACGGGTACAAGCCTTGATCCGCATTTTGGACAGAATCTCAATTTTCGCCGATCCGCCACCGAGAGGCTCACTATCTCTATTAAAACATTCAGAAGAAGACGTGGATAGCGGGCAGGTTAAGATCATCTCTTTGAGGCTCGCGCCCGGATAGTAGCTTCAAGGGAGGAACACGTGATCCTAGCAACCCTAGCCGCTTCTGGAACGCCTTCCCTAGAAGCACAGACTTTGAGAAGCTCATTGAGATCGACCTCGCTCAACCCGGCGAAGTAAACGAAGAACGTCTTTCCTGCGCGTCTAAACTTCACATAGGGCAGGTCAGAAAATATTCTGACCACGCGTCTGTGCACCATTCGACTCTCTTGCAGACGCTTGATGGGTATCTTCTGACGCAGGGCAGCAACCACTGGAAGTCTCGTTTTTTTGTTGAGGGCGCGAATGTCGATGTACCGCCCGGATTTGGCGATCAGCTCGTCCAATACGATGACTCTGAGCTGGGGATAATGAGGAGATTTAACAGTAATCTCAATGATCCTGCGAGTGAGATTCATCACTTGTCGTGGTATGATGGCTCGCATCACGCCTTCGAGCCAACGGTTTCCTCTGTACACCACGCCCACAATTTGGGTGGAAGTCGCATCATTTTGGTGAGGCGAAACGCAAGCTACTCCAAGAACGCGTATCTCTTTCTTGATCATGCGGTGTTTGACTTCCGCTCTTCAATCTTGTTCGCTACCGTCTTTATCAGTTGAACTAAGCCGTCGATGGGCGAATCCGGCGCAGAAGCTATTTGTTCAACTGAATCCTCTAGCGAAACCAGATTGTTCAGGTACCCGTAAACGAGGAGCGCTTCAACTGCGTTCGCGCAGTCCTGACGGGTCGTACGATGCGGTAGCTCTTGTCTCAGTCCTGATCTTCTGAGAGCTTCCGCAAGCATCCTATCGCTCACTTTGATGCCCTGAGGTTCTCCAAGGATTCTCGATCTACCCAACGAGAAGACGAAATTTATGTATGCGTCTCCAAGTTTGGCCAGTTTCGAATCAGCAAGAACAGATTTCAGCTGTGGTGTATCTGAATCAGCTTGGAACGACGGCTTTGTCGAGCTTTTCCAAGAACTCGTTGCTCATCTCGCCTACCTTTGCTAGGGCTCGCGTGAGTGCTTTCTCGGGAGACGACTCCCTTTTCGTCCGAATGTACAGAATTGCGCTCGGAAGCAGAGGATGTGGAACGTCGTATCCTGCCATCTCAACGGTCTTGTCCTGGAGTAATACCCACTGGAGCAAATTGCAGAAAGTGTGCCCCTCCCCCTGAAGCTCCAATTTCAACTCGTTCTTCGATTTCGTTAGAACCTTGAGATTCAACAGTACTACCTCGATACTACCTCGAATTCATCGGCCAAGCGTCTGTGCTCGACATTTCCGCATAGACCACACTGCAACTTACGGTTTGTTATGACAAGCAGGCCCCCGCACCTGGAACAATACGCTCGGATCACCCCAAGTCCTCTCCCGGCTGTGGTAAGTTCTGGGATCCTGCTCTTGTCATTGAACACTCTGGCTTTGACTAGGTCGCCTGTCTTGCAGACGTCATTCATGTTTCGCTCGTACCTGGGGCTTGACGATGAGATGTGGAGGATACCTGTGAACGGTCTTCCGACGGCTTTCGCGTCTACCTTGTATATGCTGATTATGGCCGACTTTTCATGAGCGCTTGCGACTTGACCGATCACCGTTGATCCATCCGTAGGCATTGTTGGAGTCCGGGCTTTCGCGACAACCTTCACTTTTCTTTCTTTGAGATCCGCCACTCTCTCACCAATAAGGTCCGAATAGACTACGCCACCACTTTCGTATGTACCGGGACCTGGTGAGAATTCCTCGGCAACACATAGATCCTCTCCGGGAACGACGAGCTGTGGCTTACGGAAATCTCTTGCAGGCATTTCTGATTGAACCTTACTTGTTTCATGGAACTTTGGAGAGGGTAGCTCGACCGAAGCTTTCTTTCATAATGAGAACGGCCGTATATAAGCAGGGACAATTTTTGCTCGCGCTGGTTATTGTGGGCCTCTTCCGGTCTCTACCCTGTAGCAGTCAACCCTGACAGGATGCTTCGTTTTCTTGTGATGTTCGAACATCCTTGGAATATCCAACGTGTATTCGTGAATCGCGTCCACTCTGCATCCGAGCCGCTTCAAGTATTGTAGGATATGCTCTCGGGTGGCTGACTTGTGGATCGAGTAGACAACGCGTCCAATCTGGATGGCTTTGCTCAAGAAAACTTTGTCAACATGTTTCAGCTTCGTTCCGAATGGCGGATTCATTATAACCGTATCGAAAATTCCGCGAATTGCATTCAGATCGCCGACTATCCAATCCACTTCGATCATTGCGACCCGAGAGTTCTCGCGTGCAACTCTGATCGCTTCAGGATCAATGTCTATCGCGGCTACACGACTCGCTCCCATATGGGCTGCACCTATCGCGAGTCTGCCGGTACCCGTTCCAAGATCGACCACGCACTTGCCCGCAATGTCTTGGTACACGGCGGTGGCAAGGAAGAGAATGTCTGCTGCAATGTTTGCAGGAATCGTATACTGCTCAAGCCGTATCCTAGGGCTAGGATTGGGCCTCATCTGTTGTAGCAGGCGTTCGATCCCATGTTTCTTCGGTATGCTTGCCGTACTCTTCCCAGCCTTTCTTGTCGATCGCGATCAGTGCCTCTTCCGAATTGACCAGAGGTTTGTGATAGCGACTTCGGTCATCGATCGCAACTCTTGGACAGGCGGTTTCCACGAGCCCATCCAGATCTGTGAACGATTCCATTGATTCCGGAATGAATTCCGAGGAAGCGATCAGCGTGCACTGCTTCCCATTCTGTTCTAGGAGTGTCTTCAACCTCCTAGCGACAACCAGATTGATCTGGCCGCTCTTGAGCCCCACAATAATCCCGATCCTCTTTGCCTCCTTGAACTTCAAGATCGTTGCGTATCGCTGTCGCAGAATCTTCCCGACGAGGCCGGTAATGTCTCGTGCCGTCTGCTGGTATGGGTCGGCCACAATCGTTCTCTTGCCTGTAGAAAGTGATACGCCGAGAGCGTGGAAATCTCCTGCTACGATCACGAGAAACGCTTCAACCTTGCTCGCTATGGATAGGACACTTCCGTAGTCGCATCCCAAGATTTGGCCTTCGTGTCTGAGCCTTCCCGATGCTTTGCCTATGAGCACAACCTTCCCTGCATGTTCAAGCGACTCCTTTGCCTGCTTGAGCAAATGCAAATGCTGCACCGATGCAGCCAATCCAATACATTTTTCATCCTTCAGAAGTTTGAGAGCCTCAGCGAGTGGTTTCTCGATCTTCTGATCTGATCTTGCCTCGACGTAGATGATGCCATCGCTGGCGTCACCGTTTGGTATCTCCGCGTGGCCAACATGGATCAAGAGGTCCGCGTGCAACTCCTTCATTTGGTTCAATGCGAGATCGCAAGCACCGTAACATGGGTCTCCCGAGACGAATACTTCGGCTCCACTCGCGTTCTGAAGTCTTTCAGCGAGTTTGGCGGCTTGCGGTTTCAGTCCCTCTGGTAGCTGAAGCAGGACGCGACGAGGCGATCGCCTCTTGATCTCCTCGATTAGGCGGGCCTCTTCGAGATCGTACATGGGACTACGAGGGGTAACGCACGAACTGTCCTCGAATTAACCGTTGCTTGAGTCCCTGAGGCGATCCGCAACCAGGGCAGCATGAAGCCGATCGACCCTATGCCTGGTGACCCAGTCTCTATGGTGTCGAAATCCACCACCAAAACACTTCGGTACATGAAGCAACTCGTGGATGATGACCTTCTCTTGTTCTGCCATCGAAAGGTCATCGAAGTGTTCTGAGATAACCTCAATTGCATAATGTGCTTTCATGGCAAGCCCCCGCTGCCAGACTTTCGGGAAAGAATGCACTCTTGCGATAGTCCCTCTAGATTTTGATCCGACACTCCTGATGCAGATGACCCTTTCCTTTGGGATGTGAACGAAACCCAATTCCTCAATCAATTGATCGGTCAAGTCTTTAACGTCGGAGGCGGGAAAGTACTTGATCGGCATGATCACTCCTAGGGCTCGCGAGTGAATAAGGTGTTGTGTAACTGCTGTGCAAATGCCCAGCATGTGTCAGCACCGAAACTGTCAACTTCACGATTGTCCTCTGAAGAAACGGAACTATGCCCCACTCGTGGAGCCTTCGTTCGAGATTGGACGCGGATGAGATTAGATGATTGGATTGATTGATCACTCGACGAGAACAATGATCGTGACGATCTTCTTTTATTCAGGTGCCAAGCACCGTACGCCGCATCGTGGAGGCATTGCACATGGAGTCAGAGCAAAACACTGCACAGCCGATCACTCTTGCTGATGACGGATTCGATCCGGTCGTTGAACGATACGATCTGATGGTGGTGGATTTTTGGGCACCTTGGTGCGGCCCATGCATGGCGATGGCACCTGTCATCGAAGAACTCGCGGAAGAATATGCAGACAGAGTCATCTTTGGAAAACTAAACACTGACGAGAACCCTGCAACGACCGAACGCTTTGGGATTATGGGAATTCCAACACTCCTGCTACTGCAAGGAGGAACCGAAGTTGAGCGCATCGTTGGAGCGGTTGCTAAGCAGGATGTCAGGAACGTGCTCGACCGTTTCTTGGAACCGACCTGAATACGCTGGCCCTATGTTGGCCAGAATCTCGTATGCACGAATCACATGGCCAGCAATATGGCTCCACGATTACCTCAGGCCAGAAGTAGCCTGTTTGGATTAGCGTCTCAAATGCAATTTCCGATTGACTAAACCCCTCCATAGAAGGGCCCTTGAGTGCCTATCGTGCGCACGGAGGTCCGTTGTTGGGGCTGTCTTCAACGTTGCCGGGTGACTTTCTCAAGGAGGATTCTCTGCTCGACCTGTGCCACAAGCTTCCTAGTTTGCACAACAGCGTCGGGGTTGACGGACACGCTGTCAATGCCTGCTTCGACTAGGAATCTCGTGAACTCTGGGTATACGCTCGGAGCCTGTCCGCAGATGCTGACTGTCTTACCATACTGATGAGCTGTCTCTATCAGACTCTTAATTGCCCGCTTGACTGCGAGGTTTCTCTCGTCAAAAAGGGGCGCCAGAATCTCATTGTCTCTGTCCGCGCCAAGTATGAGCATGGTGAGATCGTTGCTGCCGATCGAGAAGCCGTCGGCGCCAGCCTTGCAGAATTCGTCGGCTAGGAGTATATTGCTTGGTATCTCCGCCATGATCCAGAGTTTGAAGTCCTCATCTTGTCGGAGACCTTCGCGCTGAAGCAGCTCGCGGACCTTGACGAACTCCTCGACTGTCCTGTTGAATGGGATCATGCACCAGAGGTTCTTGAGGCCCATCTCGTTTCTGACTTTCTTCACAGCAGCGATCTCGAGCCTGAATGCTGGCTCGAACTTTGGATCGGTATAGCGGCTGGCTCCCCTGAAACCGAGCAGCGGATTTGCTTCCTTTATTCCGCTTTCGTATTTCTCTCCGCCCTCCAACTTGGCATACTCGTTTGTCTTGAAGTCGCTGAATCTGAGCACTACCGGTCGCGGATGGAAGGCTCTGCAGAATGTGGCGAGCCCTTCAGCGAGTTTGTCGACAAACTCCTCGGGATGCTTGTTCTCAATCAGCCACATTGGATGCTTCTTGATGTGGTCGTTGACGATGAATTCCATACGCAGAAGACCGACACCGTCGGATGGGAGCAGAGCTACTTTCTCCGCAAGTTCTGGTTCGCCGAGGTTGACGAAGATCTTTGTTCCGGTCACTGGCGCCTCATAGAATCCAGCCGAGCCAGAAGCTGACCCCTGCTGAACTTGAGGCGTCATAGCCTCCTTCATTATTCCCTCGTATACGACTCCTCTTTTCGCGTCCACGGTAACATCCATTCCTGTTGCAAGAACCTTGGTACCATTCTTAGATCCTACGATACATGGAATTCCGAGTTCTCTACTAACGATTGCGGCGTGACAAGTCATACCACCGCTGTCCGTAATGATCGCCTTCGCCTTCTTCATAGCCGGAACCCAATCGGGCGCAGTCATCTCAGTTACGAGAACCTCGCCAGCTTGGAACTCACTCACATGCTCTGCTGACGGGATTAGATGAACTTTGCCCGCAATGACCCCTGGTGAAGCTGGCAGACCTTTGACGAGGATCTTTCTCTCAGTCGTGAAAGTTGCCAACTTCTCCATCGGGCGTTTCTTAAAGGACCAAACGGTTTCAGGCCGTGCTTGCAGTATCAGAAGTTTGCCGGTTTGCCTATCGAATCCCCACTCGATGTCCATTGGTCGACCATAATGCTGCTCTATCATGAGAGCATACTTCGCGAGCTCTATCACTTGTTCGTCACTGATGACTTGACGATTCTTCAACGAATCCGGAACCTGTCTGTCCTCTGTTCCGCCTTCAGGTTTCGGTATGAGCATGACAGTCTTCGTTGGGATATTCTTGCGAACGACCTTAAGCGTCTCCTTATCTACATAGTAGTTATCCGGAGTCACTCGGCCCTGGACCACGTACTCGCCCAGCCCATAGTTCGCTTCAATCATTACCACCGAATCGTCGCCGTCCGTGGGATCAATCGAGAACATTACTCCGCTGGATTCGGCGTAGCACATCATCTGAACGATCGCCGATAGAGCGAGGTCAAGGTGATCGAATCCTTTCTGTACTCTATAGAAGATTGCACGATCGGTGAACAAGCTAGCATAACATTCCCGCACTTTGTCAACCACGTCGTTCGCCCCTGTGATGTTCAGATAACTTTCCTGTTGACCAGCGAAACTCGCGTCGGGCAGATCCTCCGCTGTAGCGGAGCTTCTAATTGCGACGAACGGATTCTTGACCTTCTCATGCACGGCTAAGTCGTGATAGGCATCAACTATGACTCTTTCAAGCTCTTTCGGCATTTGAGCCGAAATAACCATCTTCCTGAGTTCAGCGCCAACCTTCTGGAGCATAACAGTGTCATTTGAATCACTCAAGAGGCTCCAGCGCGTCAACAATCTTCCTGTCCAGTCCGTTCTTTCTGACGAACAGCCGGAAGGCCTCAGCTGTAAGCGCAAAACCGTAAGGGACTGGAACTTTCGTCTTTGACGTCATCTCACCTAGACTTGCGGACTTGCCGCCCACTAGGGGAACGTCCTCTTTCGTAACCTCGTTGAACCAAAGCATCAGCGCCGTTTGCTTGTTAGAGGGCGCCACTCATTGCACCGTTCCTGAAATTCCGTCTGCATCGCTAATAAATCATCACATCCGAACTCGATTGGCCGAGCAACAATTGAGGTGCCGGAGAAACCCGTGATAGGGTCCTAGTATTGACTCGTCCTTACCAAGGCACCTGACTAATGTCTAGTCCTTGTCTAGTTCTAGGCGGCCGACTGAGGCACAGATCGCTCCACTACGACCCTGCAGGTGGCTCCGAGTTTGCTCGAACTCACTTTGAGAGCTTCTTTCGCGAGATCGACATAAGATTGATTGACATAGAGGTCCAGAATCGGCTGTCCGGCTCGCATACGGGCTGCTCGACTGGTTGGTTTTCCGAAAGCTCTTCGCATTCCTTCCTGGAGTCGGTCGGCGCCTGCAGTGGCTATCATACGGTTCTCTCTGAGAACGATATGTGGGTACGGTCTAAGGCGGACAATGTAACCTGTCTCGCCAAGCGTGTCGAAGAGGACCTTGTTCGCGGCGACACGGGCCGCCTCAAGCGCATTGTGACGAATCTGGATTGGAGCCTGCACAACCAGGCTGACCTTATAGTCAAAGCTCGACTTCGTGTCACCCATGGTGAACTTGGAGATTCGCAGTGCGGGTGAGCCGTGAATGTACTTGTGGCGCGTGTACGGCTGACCGCGAGGCGTCCTATAGTTGCGACCTTTCAACACTCTTCACTCGGCGAAGACATAGCCTCACCCAGACTGCCACTAATATCTATTGCTCACTCAGGTTCTGGTAACTTGTCGATTCACCGTCCGACCTGTTAACTCACGGCTCACCAGAAGAGATCGCATGACTTGTTTCGTTTGAGCGTTTCATGATCAGCAGGATAGTCGACAAGTCACCTTTCGATAGAATCCTCGTGCCAACTATCTGAACCGGTTATCCCCTCTCCTAGGGGAGGGGGTCCCAGGGGTTCTGGTAAGTTGTTTGGGTGGCTTGTCCATATATCGGTCCCTGTTAACTGTTGGGGGGTGTTACTCATGGAGCCACGCTCGTATGTCAAGCTGAGACACGTTCACGGAGTCAAGTTCGCGTCGACACGAATTAGCCTGTCTTAGCTCAAGCTGAACTCATCGAGTGGCAACTGACCTCGTTCTCCGTCGGACATATGTCATGCAGTTGGCGTCAACACTGCTTGCTACGGGTATGACGACTCAATGTAGTTCTGATGGTGTCAGCGTGACCTGCGATTAGTTGCAGCTCATTGCTACTTGCACTAGAATCGATGAAGCAAGATGACTTGCACTTCAGTGGCTTGACAGTAGCACTGTCTAGCTTTGCGTCTTACTAGGTTGTTACGGCGTTCGTCGTAGCACTCTTCTTAGTATTGCTCTCAGCCGACTCTGAGCAGATAGCAGAGATCAGAGTCCTCAAGACTGACATTACGAGGATTGATGCTCGCATGAATGCGCTGGAGAGTTCTGCCAGACTTGAATGCAACATCTCTGAGTCTGCTCAAGTATCGCCGTTGTGGAGTTTGCATTTTTCGATCCAGAAGTGAGTCAAGTATTGCTCGCGGTATGCTTCGCGATTTCGTCAATGGTACTTATGGTGTTCGTTTCATGGCTTAGTGGACTCGAATTCGTTGGGAAGCATCAGTAGTGTTAGTCGAGAAAGACACGCGTGGCATTCTGAATCTGTATATCACTCGAACTCGCTGGCATGCCTTCTTGATTAGGGATTCCCACTTGTTCACGCCTAAGGTCTAGTTCGAGTCCTGCGACTTGTGCGGTGTTTTTCCGTCAGTCCTTGATGTGGGCGTATGTGGTTGTAGTAGATGCGTTGTCCATCTAGGATTGCGGTATCAGTTGTCTTGATGCCTCTTGCTGGCCGGACTTTCTCCTTGAATGTTGAATGATATCACATACTTGGAATCATTGTTCAAGCGGGCGAGGACCCTCATCCGATCAGTGCCCGTCATCGCTAACGCGTCGAAGATTCGATATGAAACGATGGTTGCGTGAAGAACCTGCTTTCATGCAGACGAATATTAGCACTCTTACGCCAGATGAGAATGTAACAGAGCTCATATTCCGAAGGCCTTCCCAGAACTACTCTGGTTCCTGCTCCGATAGAACGAATAGATAGATGCCGATCTCGAAGCCGACTTCGAAGAGATAATATTCTGCTGGTGAGTAGAAACAGGAGCTGATGAGCGGGGGTACCCGAGTCTCTGGCGAGTTGAACGAACCAGGCGGGAACCAGGTCTAAGGGGCAGGACTCTGCGACCTCGAAGTCGCGTGGTGCCAAGCTTAGGTGATCCCTCGGGACCACCGAGGATCTGGGAGACCCTGTGGCGTAGGCCTTCGTGGGTTCGAATCCCACCCCCCGCACTTTTCACCAAGCCCTATGGGCCTGGGGCGAGGTAAATCGAGATCGTTTTGTCGGAGTCGGACAAGCGACGGACCCACAAAGAAAGTAGTGGATGAGCTTCGGACTACAGGATGGCCTCGTGGCCAAAGACATCCGGACTTTTGAGAGTAAGATATCAGATCTAGAACGAATCCGCAGCTAAGCCGAGCAGGGTCATCTGAGTAGAACGAAGAAAGCTAGGCCGCTTGATTAAGAGACTATTCGAGCTCTACCGATTGTCTTACTAACGCTACTCGGCGCTATCTATGACAGGCGTTTCTTGGATTGCCAATTGGCAAGGCAGAATGGGAAAAGGCTGGACGTATCGTATCAATGGAAGCCACAGTTCTTGAATTCCTAACGAGGGATCGTGACAAAGCCTACTCAGGGAAGGAGATTGGAAACGAAGTGATGAAAGATTCGCTCATGAAACCAATGACTGGTGCGGCGATAGTTGCCTGTGTCATTATGACGCTAGATAACTTGTTTCGGGAGGGTAAGGTTGACGTGAGAAAGTTCGGCAGGATAGTATACTACAAAGCCGTCTAGCGCGTGAGTCATCTGTCAAGCTCGTAAAATCAATATCCCGTTCAAGTCCAATGCCTATGATACCTAATGAGAAATCATGGACACAGCTCAAGCACCAACCTCCCCCACACAAATGAACGGTTCTAACTACAATATTTCATCGGTTGCGAAGTATTCGAATTCTCTTCACTCCATCATATGAATAATCAGATGAAGTTCGTCAAGGCTTCTCGTTGAAAGAGAATGAATGGATCGGTTGCACCAAACTCCTTTTTACCCGGCACGGCCGTGGCGTTTCTAGGAAGTAGGTATCCAAACGATGCCCCTAGCCATCGTCTTGATTAACGCTGAGGTCGGCTCAGAAGACGAACTTCTGAGGGAACTCAGAAAGCTCAACAGCGTTAGCGAAGCCCATGCCGTATATGGCGTATATGATATCGTCGCGAAAGTCGAGGCGGAGACGATGAAAGAACTGAAAGAAGTCATAACTTCGAAGGTCCGCAAGCTCAAGAACCTCAGATCATCGCTGACCTTGATGACTATGGAAGGAACCTAAGGCCGCTTCGTTTCACCTCCAACTACAGCTGCCACAATGTCGGGAGCATTCTCAGCGGAGTCTGACCGGGTTGCTGTTGGTCGCCTTCCCGGGTTATAGTCAACATTAGACTTGCCGTTGTTGTTAGGTTGTTAGGGGACGTACACTTTCCTCACGCGTACGTAGGGCAGCCTCTTGAGAGGGGAGAATTCGCGGAATATGTGTGGCGCGTGTCAACCGAACCTAGGATACTTAAGTGGACGGCAACGGTATCCATGGATGTATACAGTGGATTCGGACCGTGCGTCCTATCCAATGTGTAACAAAAGCAAAAAGTGGTGAACAGAACATGACAGAACAACAAAAAGTACCACCAACCCCTCCTAGCCAGAGTGGAATCCCCTCCAACACCATTTTCATCGGACAAAAACCCATCATGGCCTACGTTACAGCCATCTTAATGCAATTCACCAGCGGCAGCGGCGACGTAACAATCAAAGCAAGAGGGAGAGCCATATCAGCAGCCGTAGACGTCGTAGAAGTATGCAGAAGACGATTCTTCGAAGGCAAACTTCACGTCAAAAAAATCAATATCGGAACCGAACAGCTGGGCGAGGAAGGACAAGTACGAAACGTCTCAACCATCGAAATCACAGTAACAAAAACAACCTAAACACAACAGCAAACCGCCCAGGACAACAGAGCCCCCCAGTTCTTTTTTTGCGACAAACGTGAAGCATTACATATGTCTGGCAAGCTCAGCAGTGTTAATTCGCCCGACCGAGCTCGGGACTACTCGTAGGTTATGAGGCCCTTCTCTTCCAGAGTTTCCTGCAATTTTGCGATTGCTCTAGGTACTTCCGCCTCTTTCTTGGCGCCTGTACACACTAGCTTTCCGCTCGCAAAGATCAGTATGACTACTTTCGGGTCGTCCATTCTGTAGATTAGACCTGGGAACTGTTCGGGCTCGTACATCGTCCTCTTCAGAGAGTACGTTGTCTTTTCTAAGTCGATGTGGCCTCCCAGTCCCGCTGAGGCTACAATGTTCTGGATCTGGATTTCCGGCTTTCCAAGGATGATCATCCCGTTCCTCTTGAGTTCGTCGACAACTTTCATGACCGCCTTCCTTGATTGCCTCTCGGACTTTGCTCCGGTACAAACCATCTTCCCAGAGGTGAAAATCAGCGTCGCGGTCTTCGGCTTCTTCAGCCGGTATACGAGTCCGGGGAACTGCTCAGGCCTATATTCGACGCCAGGAAAAAGCCGAACAATCGAGTTGAGGTCAATCTTCTGGTTCAGTGTGGCTGACGCGACGACGTTCTCTATATGGATGTACGATTCGTGTTTAGCCAGAGGGTGCACCTGAGTGATACTTGAGGTGCACCTTATGAAGGAAGCCTATATGAATACGCTTTGCGGAGCAAGCGAGAAGTCCCTGAACCCCTGATTGACAGCGATTGGCGGCACAATGAACGTCGTTGGGTTCCCTTGATGCCACATACACGAAAAGAGAACGAAGACGAGGCTTGTGATCATGTGGCTCTGTCGCAGACTCGGGAAGTATCACTTGGAACCTGATGCGCACCGTGCCTAATCGTACCGTATTATATCGAGGTCCTGAACTAGAACTATCGCGTAGAGTGTAGGGTCATGTCCGAACACAAGATAGAGATGACAGGTCCCATTCCTTGTCCCAAATGCGGCGAAGGTCTCATGCTCGCTTTTGCCCGACCCTACTTCAAGGCTGGAGAAAAGACAGACAAGCAATTCAGCCACTACGAGAACTACTACAAATGCTCTCGGTGCGGATACGAGATACACGGACGTAAGAAAGGAGAACATGAACCCGATCAAGACGCCGGAGACAACGAAGAGAATGGAAACAACGACGAAGATGAGCCCACAAGAGACCAGGTCGACTCTTGGCAGAGGCGCCGGGACCTCAAGTAAGGGAGACGAGGTTCTGCCATGTCAATGAGAACAAGGAGATTGAAAAAACTACGAAGAGAGACGCAGAAGGGCAGAAAAGCAACACAGGGGCGACGCCAGATAGAGAAAGCAACAACGTGGAAATCTGAGAGAAGAAAGACAGAGAGAAAGAAAGAGTAGTCGTTGAGACTTTCTTTCCCTCCGCGTTCTCAACCAATCAATGATTGATTTCCGAAGGGCGCGTCTTGTGGTCCGCAAGCAAAGAAGAGCCTGAGCGACGACACGACAGGCTTTGGGACGAATGACTTACAAACCCTTTTGCTCTAAAACCTCTTCGACAAGCCATGGACGTTCCTGGGGTGTTTGGTTCAGTTGTGCTCGCGCTGACGGTTGCGCAGGGTCTGAAACTGTCACTCATCAGATTGAGTCATCGCCAACGTCTGTCACTTGAGGACATTGTGGTGACGGGCGGTATGCCGAGCGCCCATTCGGCAACTGTCACTGCGCTTTGCCTCTCTATCCTTTGGACAGAAGGGTGGCGGAACTCGATATTCGTCGTGGCCGTCGTTCTTGCGGTCGTTGTTATACGGGATTCGTTGGGCGTGCGTCGCACAGCTGGCGAGGAGGGAAAGACAATAAACAGCATCATACGTCTGGCGCATGTCAGAACGCCGCCCGTGCATTATTCGCTAGGCCACACGCCAACTGAAGTGGCGGTAGGCATGGTTATCGGAGCACTGGCTGCGCTTGCTATATTGGCGACTGGTTTCGTCTGAAGAGACTCTTTCGCCACACAATGCCAAGAGTGTTGTGTGCACCAAGAGAGTCAGAGATATAGTAAGAACGGTTTTGAGTGGGGAACGTGGCAGTCGGATTTTTGACGTGCTCTGACGTGGTACTTGCGAAAACAGTCCACTACGAATTGAAGACTCCGAACGGAATGTACGTCTCGGAAATCGTGTCGTAGCTGTGGTCCTGTTCTCGTAGGTGGGACCCGGCTGAACTTCAACTCAATTGAGAATAGAAAACCTTATCCGAGCAATTTCATGATTCTTTGAAACGAAAAGTTTTGTCGGCTCAAGCGAAACAAGGCATCAGAATCAAGCCGAGTCTTGTGCCGTTCGCTTGGAAGGGTTTTCTCGTTGTATTGTTGGGTATCGTGGTTTTCGGTGTGAGCTTCATTTTTGAGTTTCCGCTTTCATCCGCTGATTCTCTCCTCAGGTATGCGGCGTTGGGATTGGTTGGCTTGGGGATCTTGGGTATGTTGGTTGGTGCTATTCGTAGGAACGCTTTCACATATCTGATTACTGATTCTGATGTTGTTGTACAGAGGCAGTTGTTGGGGCGTAGTGTTCGGCGTATTCCGTTCTCGTCTATTAGTGACGTGCAGGTTTCGCAGAGTCTTGTGGGTCGATTGGCGAGGTATGGGAATGTTGCTCCTGTAACAAAGAGCGGTTACGGCTTGGTTCGCGGGACGCAGCCTGGTGAGAACTTGAATGCAGAAATGGTCGACGTCCCGAACCCGGACAAGGTCGCAGATTTGATCATGTCCAGATTGCGCGCCAGCACAGTTACTTAGTGCCCGCGACCTTTGGAGCGCACGTCATCAGAGCAGAAATGCAGTTCAGACTTCTTGTTCTCACGAATATCGTCTGGCACTGATTTGATGGCTTTCGACTGCAAGTGATTGGCAAGAGCTACGCCTGCGAACGTTGATGGGATTACCGTGCCCACATAGACATTCAAGAAGAAATACTCTGCGAATTAGTTTCACGTCTACCTTAGGCTATGCTGTTTTCAGAGTTTGGTCTTAAATATCAGTATTCGACCTTTATGATATTGAATGTCTTATGTTCTGTCCTAAATGTGGCGGCAAGAATGAGGATAATGCAACGTTTTGCGTGAGTTGTGGGAGCCCAGTTGGGTAAGTCTGCTCAACCTTCGTCTGTGCAGCCTCTTAATGTTCCACCTCCGAGTGGGGAAAAGAATGCTGTGATTGCAGCGATCTTGAACTTCTTCTTTCCAGGTATCGGTTACTGGTACTGGGGATATCAGAAGGTTGTGACTGTCCCACCGGTGCTATTGTTCATAATTGTTATCGTAGTTGAAGTTCTCATTTGGACGTTTGCTTGGTTCTTTGCAGGCATTATCCAATTTGCCATTAGCGCATTCTTTGCATACGACCTCTACGTGAAGACGACGGGTCAACGAGGCTGGATAGAAGCCAGCAAGTAATCCCCGAGACTTGGTCAGACACCGAGGCATCATAGTCCAAGCTGATGCCTGGTAACCTACGGGTCAGATTTGTCTAGACTTCAGAAGAGGGGGCTTTCCCCTCGGTTCCTGTTGACACTTCTTTAGTTTTCTTCTTTGTTGGTGTTGCCTTCAGTTTTTCTGGAGCTGGTTGAGCTGTTGTGACCGGAGTGGTGGGCTGAGCTGTTGGGGCAGACTTCGTTCCGCGCATTCTCATGAACCCAAATATCGCCAGCCCTATGCCCAGCACAAATGCTGCGGCGATGCCCACCGCTATCGTAGTGTAAAGGACTGTGCTGTCCGTTCTCCAAATGGCTCTGACAGTGTGAGGCGAATCCATTGTGATTGCGGCGGCTGCGGAAGTTGATTGTGTGTCCCCTGTCCATCTATCGAAGACTTGCTTTACGCCGTAGCTCACATCGACCTGTGTTGTAACTGAGAATGGTGCCGAGGTTCCCGCATCATACCATCCTGTTCCTTGAGCAATTCCATAGTCGGACAATACTGTGAGCATGTACTGCGTCTTGTAGTGGGCAACCACTGCATGAGGGCTACTCATAGTGACTTGCACTGGGTTTCCTGAGACGGGAGCGTTATCAACCGTCCATTGCTGGAAGACGTATCGAGTTCCATCTCCTCCTGGGATGGATGAGGGGACCGGACCTGCGGTGACTGAGTCAGTCGGAACGTACCAGCCTTCGCCAGCTGCGGTTGTGATTCCTTGAGGGTCCACGGAGACCTTGAGGTAGTTCTGGAGCTGGTAATTTGCGACCACGCTCTTTGCTGATGTCATCGTTAATGTTCCGCTAGGTGAACTTCCTGAGAAGTCTCCACTCCAGCCTGTGAAGACATACCGTTGGCTTGCGGTCTTCGGTATAATGAGCGAAGCAACACTGAACGACACTGCGGTTCCTTGATTGTATGTTCCGTTTCCACTCACGCTAGTGATACTTGAGGGGTTGGTTGCCACTTGAAGTGCGTAAGTTGGGGTTGCTGGGGGAGTACTGGTGGTTGTTGTCGTCGGGTAGCAGGACTGCGGATAATTGTAGGGGTAGCCGTATGCCCCATAATAGAAGTAGGGATAGTAGTCGTAGTTGTAACCGTAGTAGTCATAGTAGTACGTGTAGCAGTATGAGGAGTCGTAGGCGTAGGGGTAGTAGTAAGGGTAAGAGTAGTACGAGTAGTAGTACGTGTAGTTGTATGGGTAGTAAGGATAATTGTAATAGTAGTGGTAGGGATACTGCATCGCAGAACCTGCAGAAACGCTACCGGATAGGCTCAGGGCAGCCGGCTCACTAGCAGGGGCTCCGGATGCGACAGCTCCGTTAGGATAGACGACCAGCAGTATCATGAAGATCAGCGCGAGTTCGGTCAAAATAACCACAGAACGTCGAGCCAAGTTCTCTCAACCTCATTGTAACGGACTGCAGATCGTATTCCCACGTTGTGCAGTTTGCAGTAGCAGTGTCGGATCCACGGGCCAGTCACGGCCCACGATTGCGCGGGGCTGTGGAGAACCAAGCGAATGTTCGTCAGCTTGCGAGCGGACATGATTGCGTCGGCGGATCAGGACTGCCGTGGCGAGGGCAGCGATCAACAGCATTACCGGCTGCGCCATGGATGGATACTCTGGGATAGGCTTGCCAGAGGGTTGAAGCTGGAAGTCAGCCGACGCCATGCCTCCTTCAGTCACCGTGACCGTCTTGCTTTCGGGCGTATACGCAGGGTCAACGGAGACGGTCAAGTTGTACGACCCTGGTGCCACCCACATCATGTAGGTACCGTCAGTAGTCGTAGAAGCGGTGGCGGGCTCTCCCGAACTGCCTTCAGCGACCACTTGCGCCCACGGAAGTGGGCGGAGATTTCCGTACATGTCATACCAGTACACAGTACCCCGGATCATGGCCATCGATGCATTTGATGGCGTGGCCATCAGGGAAAACGCTGCCAAACCTAGGACCAAGAGAAGAACGGCTGTGATTCGTTTCATTATACGCGCCCTATTCCCTATTCGAATCATCGGCTATGCCAGCTTAAGCATATGTAAGCTTACTCACACCTATAATACTATCCATGCCGAAGTCACCTGAGCGGTCTCCGCCTTCTCCATCCGCCTTTGTTCCTTGGAGTCACAACCTCCACTTCCCCATAGCCTATTGGGTCCGTATCGTTTTTGATGCGATATCTATGACTCTTATGCTGCTTTTGAGCTGACAGCCTGTGTTTTCAACGCTTGCAATTGAATGAGAAAAAAGAGGTCGAGCATTTATCGTGCTCGACCTAGTCGGTTTAGTTACGATGCTCTAATCACCAATAGTACGGATATCCGTACGAACCGTAGGTGTATGGATAACTATACGAACCATAGCTGTAACCGTACGTTGGATTGTCGCATGATGGATAACCGACGACGTAGGGAACAGATAGTCCGATAAGTGATTGTAGTAAGTACCTCCAATAGTTACATGACCCATTTTTCTTTCCACCTCCCCTTCTTACATCCGATCTCCAGGCTTCAACCAAGCCTTACCTAGCCAGTCGTTGACAGCTTCCTCGATCGCGCAACTGAGGTCTCCTTTCTTACCTCCGAGCCTCCTCACAATTGATAATCGCAGTCGGCGCTCGACATCATCGGAGAGCACTACGTAGATTCTTCCCAAAGATTATCTGGCCACACCCTATATGCGCATAGAAGCATATAAACTTATATATTTAACGTTATAACGATTTAGTGGTATAACCACGACTGAGTTTCAGTCGGCCTTGGAGGCAGGTCTAGAATGCGTGTACAAATCGGTCTTTTTGGGATCATGCTCATTGTATTCGTTCTTTGGTTGATTCGTAGTTAGAACTTAAGCTTCTACGCGCTTGCAGGCGATTCCCGCAATACTCATGCAGAGATACTATGGTCCAGAAATGCCTGGAGAAGAGGGGATTTGTGCCTTCAAGTGATAGAATGAATTAGGGTATGCCAGAGTGTGAAAGTGCTCGATATTGGGCGCATATGATTCAGAGGGATCGTTTCGAAGCACGGGGTCTCCCTGGACCTCTTTCGTGCAACTGGCCTCGCACCCATTTGGTAATATCGGCTTCTGTCGCATGTTTATCCAGCCATTCTTTGATAGCCACCTCGATGGCACTGCTTAAATCGCCCTTCTTTCCGCCGAAAATTGTGACAACAGCCAGTCGGAGTCTACGTTCCGTTTCGTCAGAAAGAACTATGTACATCTTACCCAAAGTTAACATTCCCTAACAGACGCCATATTCCAGTCTTAACGATATAAGCACATAACCTTATAAACGCAATTCAACTATGCAACCTCTTGAGTTGATTGCAGATGCGTACAGGCTCCTTGGGACAGCTTGCGTACATTCTCGCATTGATTGGCGGAATAATCCTAGTAATCCAGGGTATCCTAAGCTTCTTGGGAATGGCCTTTTTGATGTTCGTGCCATCGATAGTCGGACCCATCGGCGGATCCTTCTGGGGGATCATCGAAATAATCCTCGGCATTATCGCCATCATGGGCGCCAGACGTGCTACCGACCTCACTTGGGACATTATTCTCATAGTCGTAGGAGTGATCGCAGGCGGCCTAGGTGGCCTACTCGTACTCCTAGGCGGCATAGTCGGCTTACTGTTAAGATTCATCTAAGTAAACTAGATGAAAGCTGAAGACCAAAAGGCGACACCACCGCTTTCACAGAAGATGATCGAGGCAACATCATCAAGGATCACCGGTTCTCCTGCCATAAATTCCGACTCAGAAGAGCCTACTAACGCGGCGACTTTCCCAACATCGTCAGGGACACCCATTCGGCGAAGAGAAATCTTCGCAGTGAACGCTTTCGTTAGCTAGTTCGCATGATCTTCAGTCATTCAGGCAAGTGGTTAAATTGGAGGGGGATAGCCCACAAGATCGAGTAAGTCAAGCATTCGCCTATTCTGTGAGAAACCTGCGTGTGCTATCCACGCAGTCGCAAGACCCAGCGAGACCCTGCCGTAGGTAAATACATCGACATAGGACAGGGGCGGCAGGAACGCCAGAAAGAGAGCGTTCAGTAATAGTGCTACAAGCAAAGGCTCGACGTTTCCTCTGACAACACTGCGGAAGAAGATAGCAAGCGACAACGTGACTGGTATCACTATGGAAACTGCAATTGAGGCGAGTTCGAATGGAGTCCGAGGTACTTGGAAAACGCCATAGAATGGAATCATACTCAAAGTCTGCAGGTTTCCCACACCTAAGAATGCAACTTGACCGAAACGATAGAGTAGCATGAGCTGGTAGGTTGCATATGGCAAAACAGATATGGAAACCAAAAGCGCAGCGTCACGCAGAGACCTCCTTCTTGAACTCAGTAGAAGTCCGAAGACATAGGCTACTATGAATAGGATGGCAGGCTCCTTCGTGAAGAGCGCCAAAAGGAACATTATTCCCGCAAGGCGAGAACTTCCCTTGGCCTCTGCGTAAGTAGATGGCCGCTATCACAAACGCGTACATAAGGGGCTCAGGCAGATCTTTTCTCAGACACACTAGCTGCCCAATGTGGAAACCATAGCCGAGCGAGTACCACGAGTTAAGGTGGAACCACTTCAACAAGCGGGCAAGAAACTCGGTTCCAGCAAAAATGGATGCCAAATTCACGATGATCATCAGAAACGGTATAGAAGGCAAATATCCGAAGGAGAGCGAACGAACAATTATCGGGTACAAAATGCGCTGATATCTTGCGGTGGTATCAAGCAACTCCCAAGCATTTACCGGATCCAGCGCAATGTAGTAGTAGAACTGGCCGTCAAATCCGGCTTTCCAAAAAGGAGGCCCAAAACCAATGTCGTGTACCAATCTCGCGACGGAACTTGCCCGATCAGCGAATATGGTGCCTATTTGAATGAATACCGTTGGGTCGTACTGATGGAGAGACAGTACAAACTCCACGTAGATGATGTATGCGGCTAGCACGACAACAGAAGGCCTGAAGAACCCTACTGTCCAACGGTTCTTCAATCTGCGTGACTCAATTCCAGCTATCAATCCAATACGCCCAATTAGATCAGGGCTTCTGGGGTTGAATATGCGGGAATAAGGCTATTCACATTTGCCAGTGAAATGGTGCGGCGATTGCGATTCGTGCATTGACGCAAGCTGTGGCAGTCATCCTTCGGGACGAAGCGGAACCTAAACAGCTGACAGAAGCTTTCTCGTCGCTTGTCTGGACTTCGTGTGCCTATAAGGCTGATATCGAATCTCGACCCCTAATGCAAGGGCTGCTTTCCTCTTACTATCCCGTAATCCTATTCGGTTTCTTGAGGGGCGTGCAAAAAGCGGCTGAAAACGAATGGTTCCATGCACCGTTGCCAATTTCGGCTTGTTTCTCCGTGTTCCGGGAGCCCCCTTCACATGTATTGCGACAAGAGTAGAGCATGAGTTGCCATGGTAGGTTGCTAAGTTTTGGGAAAAAGAAGATTCGGGCTCTCTTGAAAGGCGTGAGAAGTACGCCTAGAGAGCTGTCACTGGACTCTGAATCCTTGCGGTTGATACGAGTACATCTGGTTAGCAGGCTGATAGGAGTACATCTGGCTCGGTGGCTGATAGTATTGGGTAGGAGGCTGATAGTTGTAGTATTGGGTAGGAGGCTGATAGTTGTAGTATTGGGTAGGAGGCTGATAGTAGGACTGGGTCGGTGGCTGGTAGGAGTACATCTCGGCGGGCGGCTGATAGGACTGGGTAGGAGGCTGATAATACTGGTACTGAGCAGGAGGTTGATAGTACTGAGTCGGTGGCTGATAGGACTGGGTAGGAGGCTGATAATACTGGTACTGAGCAGGAGGTTGATAGTACTGAGTCGGTGGCTGATAATACTGGTACTGGGTAGGAGGCTGATAATACGACATTGTCATTCTTTTTTCGCCTCCTTCCGCTTCACTTTCTGGTAGGCGTTGGCGGCTTCGTGTTGGTCGATGTCTGAGCGTTTGCAGTTGGTGCACGTGTAGGTCAGGTTGCGGCGGCCGCCGTAGTTTTGAACGTAGCCGCAGTTGGTGCATTTCATCAAGGTCATTTCATTTCGCCAGTAGTAATAGTGGTGATAGTAGTGGTGGTAGTGGTGGAAGATAAGGCTGCCTACCAACGCGACTCATTCTGTGGCGTTTGGGGGCGTTTCAGGTCATATGTGAAGTCCCGCGGAATGACTAACGAGAGAGCAGCACATCATGGGCCGTATGATTGGGCCTGTTTCACTGCGATGAGGTCTCAAGTCCTCATAATCTTTCGACCGGCCGAACGCTTTCTTACAGGACCGCGCCCACCAGCCCTCTTGGCCGCACGCTTCTTAGCTGAAGTCATTCTGCCGCCTCTGCTTTTCTTCGCCATCTTGAAATCACCCCTTGAATCTCTTTTTCAGTTATTCTCTCTTCTATCCTGAAGGGTTCGCTTCGTACGTGCTCATTTTTGAGCCGCATTCGGGGCAATCAGCCATTGCATAGTCGGTTCGGTGCTTATGCTCTGTGGCCACGACGGTTCTAGGGGCTTTGCACTGAAGGCAGTAGAACAGCATGGGCTGGTTCTCACGGAACTGGAACTGTGGCTTCAGGTTAGCGCCACACTGATCGCAGTAATTACTCGAATGACTCATAGGTTACACAGACTCTGGCTAGATCACGCCTAGTATGTACGGTAGGACTAGGAAGATGACGCCGACGATGACCATTATGATGCCGATCCATTTCGCGAACCTCCCAGCGATGAATACGATTACGCCCAAGATTATCAGCATGATCGGACTCAGGGTCACCAGCCACGTATAGGCTGAATTAACCATGGAACCTGCAGTCTGATTCACACCTATTTCGTTAAGCACCCGAACAATGCTTGCAACAAGCAAAGACGATATCATAAAATCCACTCTTCATCCTGTTCAAATTCGAACTAGAATATTTTTCTCCCTTGAAGAAGCCTGACCACAATCACAATCAGAACGATGACCAGCAATATGTGAACTAGAGTCCCTATTCCGCTGAGTAGGCCCAAGAGCCAGAGAATTACAAGAACTATAACAATAACCCACAGTATATCCAATGTCTAACGACCTCAATATTTTTTCCGGCATAAGATGTATATAATATTTCCCGGTAGGCCCCGCTAGGGCCTCGTAGGTCCTGTCTCGGCTTTCCGCTTCCGGTCTCTTTCCGCCATGCGTGTGCGCTTTCCTCTTCGTGTAGGGTTTCTTCGTGAGTGAACACGCTTTCTTCTTTGCCGACCACTGCGTCTGGGCAATTGGCTTCCTCTTATGCTCTCTAGCTCGTTATCTTCAAAGGTCATAAGGCCTTTGGTCTCTATCAGTGTTGAGATGTCTCGTGTTGCCGAAGCGTAGGCTAGAAATGCGAACCGAGGAATTTTGCACGTTGATTCACGCGTAGTGCGAGAACTCTCCCTAGCATTTGTCGAGGTCATCTTGATTACTGGAGCAAGAAGAAATGACTCGCCCGGACGCATTCGCCTGCTCTCCGCTTCATTATGTCTCTCGTTGATGGCTGGAATAGCTCTTAATGAATTCTCTCCGCCTGCGGGATTTCCCGCTCTCCTTCCGGAGTACTTTCATGCCCTCGTAATCGCAGATGTAGTTGAATCCCTGCTGAAGCAACTCTATTAGCTTCTTGCGATCGTTGGTCATCTCAACTTCGTACTCTCTTTGACTCATACCTGTTCTCACCTCCAACTATGTTGGTTTTCTAACTAGTCCCGTGGCAATAGGTTCGAACGAATTGCGAAGTAGAGCCACGTCAGACCTCAAAACTCCCAGACATCTATCAGCTCTATTCAGTGTTACGTCTCTTACCTTTGGTGACTCGTTCTGTTTTGTCTGTTCTGTCTTGGCCTCCATCGGCTTCGGGCGCCTGCATCTTTTCCCATCCCTCGGAGTCGGAACTTTCCCTTTGCTCCCTTCTCTCTTCTCTTGACTCCGCGGGTTCGTGGCTTCGACTCTCCCGTTCTTAGGCCAGTCCACTCTTCCTTCCACTTGCGGTCGCGTTTGCGTGCGGACAAATCTTCTCGATCAACGATTCCGTGCCCGCGCTTATAATCTGAATCTTCAGCGGTCTTGCTCGCAAGGCATATGAGCGACAACGAAAGCAAGTAAATGGTGTGCGCATCGTTGAATGAGGTAGCGAACGGAACTCATGGGAAATACTGTTCGAATTGCGGCAAGAAAATCGAGAACCCCATCCTATCCAAAGGGTACGTTTTCTGCTCAGAACAATGTCGAAAATCATTCACGACCCACCGATGAGGCTCAAACCACCATCCTGAGGCGGTAGGGATGGCTTTGTTCTGTTTCGGCTAGATCCGGTCCTCGTACTTCGACTTTCTCAGCCGTACAAGGCAGTATGGACAAGTGGATTGAAACTCAACGAACACCGAACGGCACTTTGGACAGTACCAACCCATCACGGCCACATTCCTTGCTAAGACCCGTTACGGGTGCTTGGTTTATCAAGCGGGCAGCCCATCCTGTTAACGGTTTGGATTAAGTTGTCTGAAGGAACAATGCCGATCTACATTCTTCGGGAAGGATCAACAGAAAGCAAGGGTCACGATGCTCAACGAAGCAACATCATGGCGGCCAAGATTGTTACTGAGACTATACGAACGACACTAGGTCCGCTTGGAATGGACAAGATGCTTGTGAGCGGCATGGGGGACGTCGTCATAACTAGCGACGGCGCCACGATCATGAAGGAATTCGACGTTCAACATCCCGCGGCGAAGATGCTCGTGGAAGTTGCAAAAAGCCAAGACAACGAGGTCGGCGATGGCACGACCACGGCAGTCATACTGGCGGGGGAGCTTCTCTCGAAAGCTCAAGAACTAATGGATCAGGACGTTCACCCGACGATCATCATAGACGGTTACAAGAAAGGTTCAGCTGAAGCTCTCCAGATCCTGGACTCCCTAGCTATCACGGTAGACTCGACCGATATCAAAACCCTACGCCAGATAGCAAGCACATCAATGGGAACCAAGACAGTAGCAACCAGCAAAGACTACCTTGCCCAACTCGCCACCTCAGCTGTTACACAAGTAATGGAGAACTCGAATGGAAAGATCAAAGCAGATATCGATAGGATAAAAGTGTTGAAAAAACGCGGCGAAGGAATAGATCAAACAGAGTTGATCAAAGGTATCGTCATCGACAAGGAGATCGCTCACCCAGGGATGCCGAAACGAGTAGAGAAAGCCAGAATCGCCCTTCTCAATACCAAGCTCGAGATTGAGAAGACAGAGATCGAAGCAAAGATCACTATCGAAAGCCCAGACCAGATGAAAACGTTCCTAGATGAAGAGGAAAAAACGATGAGGCAGATGGTGGAGAAGATCGCCGATTCAAAGGCCAACGTAGTGTTATCCGAGAAAGGTATTGACGACATTGTTCTGCATTATCTTGCAAGACGAGGAATCCTCGCCGCGAAGAACCTTAGCAGCGGCGACATGGAAAAACTTGGAAGAGCAACCGGTGGGAAAATCGTGGCGACCCTGAAGGATCTAGGCGCTGAATCCTTAGGCGAAGCCAAGCTGATAGAGGAGGTCAAGATCGGTGACGACAAGCTACTCTACATTAGGGAATGCAAAGACCCGAAGGCGGTGACCATTATGATACGAGGCGGCTCCGAACACGTTATCGAGGAAGCTGAACGATCAATTCACGACGCCCTTTGCGTAGTCCGAAACGTCGTTGAGGACGGCAAGATCGTTGCTGGTGGAGGCTCTATTGAGGCGGAACTGGCAAAGCAACTTCGTGACTTTGCAGTCAAGGTTGGAGGAAGAGAGCAGTTGGGCGTTCAATCCTTTGCAGAAGCTGTCGAATCAATACCATTGACGCTCGCACAGAATGCAGGACTCGACCCTATCGACATCATGATTGAACTAAGAATGAAGCACCAGAACAGCGGAAACAAGTGGTTTGGTGTCAGCGTCTACGATGGAAAGGTGGCTGACATGCTCAAAGAGAAAGTGATTGAGCCTCTTCGCGTCAAACAGCAAGCCATCAAGTCATCAACGGAAGTAGCATGCATGATTCTCCGTATCGACGACGTAGTTTCGTCTAAGGGAGAAAAGGGACCTGCTGGCGGACCGCCCGGGGGAGGTATGCCTCCCGGAATGGGCATGATGTGACAAGACACCTAACAAGGATTTCCCGAAGTCGACATCGATCCCGCTGTGAGCGTGTCAGCTGAAGAAGCCATTTGGCTGACGCGAGTAGCCACAGGACGGCAAGAGAGGTGCGAGGTCCAAGAACTGAGGCTTCCACGAACTCGAGTAGCTTCTGGCGTGATCTGTGGAACTACTTCGGTCCCGCGCTTATGGTAAGCGTAGCTTACATGGACCCGGGTAATTATGGGACAGATATCAGCGGAGGTGCCTCGTTTGGTTATAGCATGCTCTGGATTGTCTGGCTGGCCGGAGTCATGGCTATGCTGCTGCAATACCTTTCTGGAAAGCTCGGTATAGCTACAGGGCATTCTCTTCCGGAGCTCATACGTCTTCGCCTCAGTAGACCTGCCTACATTTTGTCCTACTGGTTTGCTTCTGAAGTGGCCACCGTGATGACCGACCTCGCAGAGTTTCTCGGCACCGTCATTGCCTTCAACCTACTTTTCGGAATACCACTCCTCTATGGAACGTTCCTTTCGGTTCTAGATGTTATTCTAGTCATGGGATTGACAGGAGGTAAGGTTCGTCGTCTGGAGTACTTTTTCATGAGCCTTGTGCTAACGATAGGGATTGGATACGTTTTCGAAATTCTCATTACCGGGCCCAGTCTGGCCCCTGTGATAGCAGGGTCGATTATTCCTAACCTCGCCTCTACCGATAGAGTTCTAATCGCGGTGGGTGTGATAGGCGCGACTGTCATGCCGCACGCAATTTTCGTTCACTCGGCCCTTGCGAACGATAAGGTAACCGAGCCAAGCATAGAAACGAAACGCCGAGTGATGCGACTCCATATTGCTGAGAGCATTATCATGTTCACTTTTGCAGGCCTTGTCAATGCTGCGATTATGGTGATGGCCGCAGCAGCGTTCGGATCGCATCAATCGAACGTTGCCACAATTCAGGACGCTTATCTTACTCTTCAACCTCTCTTTGGGCCGGCCGCAGCTACTGTGTTTGGAATAACCCTGCTCGCCTCAGGACTCTCATCTTCAACTACAGCCACTATTGCAGGACAGGCAATCATGGAAGGAATGCTCGGTCGGAAGATGAACCTCTGGATTCGAAGAATTGTTACACGTTTGATAAACACCATTCCAACCACAATCGCGATCCTCGCTGGAATAGAGCCGCTTCTAATTCTCGTCTACAGCCAAGTCGCCTTGAGCTTACTGGTCCCGCTTCCTCTATTGCCCCTTCTGATACTCACAAATGACAAGAACCTAATGGGCTCCTTCGTTAACAGAAGAATCACGACAATCCTTGCAGCAATCTTCATTGGAGTCATCATCTTGTTCAACGGTTTCCTGCTCTACTTGATTCTCGGTTGAGGAGGAGGGGTCCTGCGACGGATTGGAGTGCGGTTATGTGTCCGAGTTGTGCCGAGGAAGGCTTAACGTCCATGGTTGCTCAATACGTGTCGTGTGGCTATTCGGGACAGCGGAGCAGTCACGAGTGTACGGATCCTTGAGAGGTGACCAGTAGGTGAGTGAGGAGTTCAGAAGAGACTATCCCATTCGAGAAGGCGAGTTCCTTAAGCAGCTTGGTGGGTTCGATATCTACCGTTCTCCGAACCTGATCATGGCTATTGTGGCGGTAGAATCCGAGATGGGCACTCGAGATATCCGATTCTATCGATGGCAACTGAGAAAAGATGCACAGTCGGGACAGGAAGCGTGGGAGGTTGACCTAGCACGCTTCAGCGTAGAACAGTTCGATTTCAAAGACATCGCAGCGAAAGTGAAGCGGCTAAACCAGCAGTTAAGGGATGCAAGATACGAATCCAGCCTCCGCTCATGATACCCTCACAGCCCGTCCCTTCGAGTGGCAACGAACTCAGATCTTGTGGCGCTTGATCCTATTTTCGTATCGATGAGAGCAACTGGCAACGAAATTGCGGCGCCTGAATCGGAAGCGGAATCGTGATCACCTAAGGCCATAAACGGCGCGCAGCGATAATCGATAGCAGTCCTTCAAATCGAGACGCAAGAAACTCTGTCCTCTACTGTGCTGACTAAATGCGGATATCGTGATCTGGACTCACTGTGCTGTGTTTGGGCCGGTGCGCACACACTAAGAGACCCGAAGACGAAGTTACGGTTTGTTCCTAGGTAGAACAGACAAAGAGCGATTGGTCGAAGATTCCGGTGTGCTAGGAAGCAACGAGCTTTCTCTAGGCAGGGGTCGTCTGTAGGCGGCAAAGCAGCATCTGCTTGATGGATCCGATGACTTGCTGAGCGTTGAAATGGATTGAAAATGTTCTAACCGTAGCCCAGTTCTTGCAGCATGCTCACGGTGAGGGAGGTGTTTGCGTCTCCAAGGATCTTGTATGCGTCTTGGTGGAACGCCATTCCGTTCGGTATCATGCTGTAGAGAGGCGCTGCCTGCCCTAGGAAAACGGTGTCCACTACCTCTTGTCTGTTGAGTGCTGCGGCAATTGCCTGTCTTACCTTGGAGTTATCGAACGGGGGTATCTTCTCTTGGAAACAGATGTACTGTACGTAGGCACCGGTGCCTTGCCAGACCTTCACAGTTGGGTCGGTTTGGAAGTTCTTGATATCGGTTGCCGCCAGCTGCCTATGGGCAATGTCGATATCTCCGGACTTCATGGCATTGGCTAGCGTGGTAGCATCGGAATAGAATCTTACAACAATGTGCTCGCGTCTTTGGGTATCCGTCACCGATCCCCCAATAGTTCGGGTTAGCATCGTACCGCATCTCATAGTCTTTCCCAGCCTTCCTAACCCACGACGTCAGTACGTAAGGTCCTAGATCGTTCGGGTTGCTCGCGCGAGCGTCCCCTTCCACGTAGTTGACTGTCTTGTCCAGCGAAGCTAGCTTAGGGTTGACAATGTAAGACCCAGGATACGCCATCAGCGCGAGGAAGGGAGCGAACGGAATCTTGAGGTGAAACATAATCTGATACTTGGAGGTCACTTGCACTCTGTCAATGATGTCCTTGTACCCAATCGCAGCCTGAGCGCTGTCTGGAAGGTAAAGGCTCATGGATCTGTCGAAACTGTACTTCACATGACTTGCGTTGAATTCTGTTCCGTCGTAGAACTTCACGCCCTGCCTTAGATCCAAGGTCCACGTGAGCCCATTCGGGCTTGATGACCAATTTGTCGCCAATCCGGGCGTGAAGTCTTCCGGACCTGCTTGTGAGCCAGCTTCGATGTAGACGAGCCCCGCTCCCGTGTTCAGAAAAACGTTCATTCCGAAGTAATCGTAAGCTTCAGCTGGGTCTAGGTTAGTCGCCACTGAGTCTGTGGTTCCAAGAATCAATGTGTCTCTTGAGCTCTCGATGAGCCAGTAGCGAAGGTATTCCGTTATGTCAAGTACAACGCGTTCTACATCTGGGTTAGTTATCGCCCAATTAGTACCCTGCCAGACTGGCACGATGGGCGCATCCTCAACCATGATCTTCTGAATTTGTTGGTAGAGTTGATTCCTTGTTGCCTGGTCCAACGCCACTCGGGCTAGCTCGATTAGTCCGTCCATCTCGGGATTACTGTAGTATGTGTGCAGGAATCCTCCCCACTTGGAATGCATCATAAGGACAAAATTATCAGGATCCAAATAGTCCGGATACCAGCCAGCCATGAATACAGGCATGATGTCGGCGGCTCTGTTCTTCCTATAGCTTGGATAGTCGGCAGAATGTAGGTTGACGGTGATTAGTCCTGTTCGTTCCAGCTGTGCCTTGTACAGCATGGCTTGGTCCTCGCTCTGGGGAAAATGCCCTGACGATTCATACCAGAAGTCAACCACGAGTTTCCTTTTCCGTTGCTCGGGCTGGTTGTAGTACGCTCCCAGCGCGGCAACGACTACGACTATTATGATGATTATCAATCCATGCATTCGCGTCATTGCATTGTTGCTAATGTGAATTCTCAATGTGTTTCTCATCTCATTCTGAATGGAATTGATATAAGCGTGAGCATTCAAGTTACACGACAATTTTCGGCACCGTTGTCAAAGTCGAGGAGAAAGGCTCCAACGCAAGATGGAGCGAGAGCCTAGGAAGGGCGCTCGGGTTATTTCACACGGTTTTAAGGTTGGAAACTGGAAACCATCTGCGGTCCACACGATCTACGTAATGATCCGCTCACGCGCGATCACTTCAGACGATCCAATCATAGATCCCTCCACACAGCACCTCCACACAATCTACTCGTACGAAATCGGAGAACACCTCTACGAGTCCGGTGGGTGGTGTTGGGCCATCAGTTGTTAATACCTCGGAGGTGTCACACAAGATATGAGCGATACTGTCCAGCGTGCATTCATACAAATGTCGTCCAGAGTACGTGCCGCAGAGTGCCCCGTTATCGCGTATGAGGATAATCAGCATAATCTACGGTGAGAGATGATCTTGTAATCGTTGAAACACTACCACAGAGAGCAATCACTATAGGTTATCATATCAGTTTGAACAACCCATCGTTCCCGCTCCTGCGCTATGACATCGGCGATCTAACCGACAAGCCGGTCATTCCAGCTGATATGGTTTCGGTATCCTTGACCTGTAATCGAAGAAGGAACGATCTTCTCATTAGTCGCTCTGGTCGACCTGTGTGCTTAGCCACAGCTGGCTGCCGTACATGATCGGACAACGGAACATGGTCAAGCGCTTCAGATCCACCAATTCTCAGACGGAGCAGTGCTGGTGATGCTCGAAGTGAACTCGTCAAGGAAGATCGATACAAACCGCGTGCGAGAATAATTTTTATTTTTACATTATTTCAAATTTTATTTTCATACATTAATAATAAACAATCAATTCAAAAATATAACTTTTTTCAATTTCATTATAAAATAAATATATTTCAATTTAATTATTTTTATATTCATTTATAATTTTTTTTTATTATATTTTTTATTAATTTAATAATATTTATTTTTTTTTTTTTATTTTTTTTTATAAATTTTTTTAATATTATTTTATTTTTATTTTTATTTTTAATTAATTTTATTATATAATATATTATTTGTTTGCCCTGCCTTCGCAGTAGCGAATAGAATGAGTCGATACCACATGAGAAGAATAAGACCCTTCGTGTTCCCTGAGCTGCCGAAGGAGGTTTCCTACGAATAGGCGCCCTGATCGAAATCTGCGAGAGTTCTTGGTTCCAAGAGCTGAAGATCTGCTGATCCTGGCTGTGGCCTGCATCAATTTGGACAATTTTGGCACGTATCTCCAGTGTTTCGCCTGCCCTCATTGCGGGAATGAGAAGCATCGTTAGAAGGATCTCCAATAGAGGCGTCGATAATGTGCTCGTAGCTTCGAGGAAAACGGTAGTACAGAGAATCCCCCACTACAGGCAACTTGCGCGTGAGAAGAACCTACCCGATGAGTTCCGGAGCCTCGAGGAGTACGTGTCGAGCGTGCCAGTACTAAGCAAGACAAGCGCTAGAAGTGGCATGCTCTTGTCAGAGAGACCGCTTCATGGCAAATGGATTTACACAGGAGGGTCGACCGTAATTCCACTCGCATTGTACCTGAAGAGAAGACTAGCATGGAGATGGTGTGCTGCCAGTACCGCTCGCGCGCGCTTTTCGGCGTAGACATTTTCGATCGAATGGCCATGGTTTGGGGACACGGAGCGTCTTTTGCGCCGGGCTTGTCAGGACGCGTAGGCAGACTCAGACGAAGAGTGGAAGACTTGCTGCGTGACCGAGTACGCTTTTCCGCTTACAGGTTAGGGAAAGAAGATCTTCGGGGTTATCTTCGCAATATGACCAGTTTCAAGCCGGCTCACCTGTATGGCTACAGCTCAGCCATCTACCTGTTGGCTTTGGAAGCCCTTGAATGCAACGCAAGGGTGGGATCGCTCAAACTGATTACCCTTACGTCCGAGCAGGTCACCGTCGATATCCGAAATGCTGTGCAAAGAGCCTTTCAGACCAATGTGACTGAGGAATACGGTGCCGCTGAATGCCAAGTCATCGCGTACGAGGACAACGAGCACTTCTTACGAGTGAGGGAAGATTTGGTTTTCCTAGAAACGCTGCTAGTGGAAGGCGGATACTATAGAATTGTAGTGTCAGTTCTAAACAACCCCTCTTTTCCTCTGCTGCGCTACGACATCGGTGATCTGACAGACAGACCTGTCAATCGAAGCATTAGTGGTTTCGCTCTGATGGGGCATTTAGTTGGCAGGAAGAACGATTTCCTAATCAGCCGATCCGGCCGACGTGTGCACCCTCTTGACGCGAGCTTCCTTGAACATCACGCTCTGATCAAGCGATTCAGGGTGCACCAATTCTCAGATGGGAGAGTCATGTTGTTGCTGGAAGTCGATTCGAAGGCCAAAGACCTGAACCCCAGCAGTCTGGGAAAGAAGCTTAGTGACCTATTGGAGGGTCAAGCTGTTGAGGTGACACTGACTGATTCGATCCCACCAACCGCTCCTGGGAAGCACGCGTGGATTGTCTCCGAACTCGCGAAATTGACAAGCTCCTAGATTCTCTGTGAGTTGTGAGGTTCAGCCAGGTTTAGTTCAACGGTCGACTCTCATGTGACAGCCTGCTGCACCTTCTTCCATGCAGGCAACAATGCAGGCAGATACATGACCAAGAGTTGAGTTATTATCGAGACCAATCGCCGCCTCGCCATTGGTCCTCTTTCCCCCGAAAGACCCTCCTGAAGGGCAGATTTGATCGCCAAATCCATCTGCGAAGAGCCAAGGGAATTGACAAGCTCGTCGGTAAAGCTTCTCGTATTTCGATCATGAACATAGATGTTGCGGACAAGCCGAGCGTCGACGGAATGAGGCAGCGTCGTGCACCTTTGCAGCGCTCCAGTTATGTGCAGGCCGATCATCGTTCTCAAGCATTTCTCGCACGAACCACAGTTGTACACACTCTTGATGTGGCTGCGAACACTGCAGACTCGCAGCGTGCTCAGTACAATTGGGGCTTGAGAGATAGAACGAATTTTGTCCACTCTTCTTATCTCACAGCCATCGTGAACAAAAGATAGACGCTCAGTTGACCACAGCGGATCGAGAATCGGGTGCGATCCCCAAGGAAAAAGCTGATCTTGGTTATGTGATGATGCTATGAATACTCTCTCAAAGCCGTTTTCCAGGGCCAAGGCGATACTTGCAAGGAACGCTCCGTGGTAGTGAGTGTCCCAGCGCACAAAGCGGTCGCCAAAATCTTTCAGATTCGTGGCTGCAGGCAGGACTTTCTTGCCGAGCTCCCGAGCTATCCGATTGGCGTTCCCTACGATGGTTTCGAAAAGCTCGCTGCGTTTTTCAAACCAGGAATCGAAGCCGTGGACGACAATCAGGTGGGTGATTGCTTCCCGATCTTTTTCTGCCCCAGCGTCGGAGACCACTAGGGCACGGATCTCTGCATAGGGCTTCTACGCGGTTGGTATCACTTGGTTCTTGGACGTGACCTCGTGGTGAAATGCTGGACTCTATTCCATGGACGCAATAAGAAGGGCGTGTAAAGGCTCAAAAGATACGTCGTGGTCCCGAGAAAGTGACGCCTTGCCCTCGATTTCTCGGAAAGAACTTGTTCAAGGGCAGATCCTATTGCCAAGTCAGCCTCTGAAGATCCAAGATGCCTGACGAGCGTTTGCAGCATGTCCCTTGCGTTCGGATCAGAAATCCAAGTGTTGGACAGCCTCCCCAGATCAATTGAGTTAGGCAGAGTACTGCATTTCTGCAGCGCCCCGATAATGTGCAGGGCAATCATTGTTCTCAAGCATTTGTGACAAGATCCACAATTGTATAGGCCACCTCCGTAGCTGTCAATGATACAGACTCGCAGTGTCTGCAAAGCTATGGGGAACTTTGTGATGAAACCTATCTTTTCGAGTCTGGTTGCTTCGCAACCATCATGTACAAACGATACTCGCTCAGTTGACCACAAAGGGTCCAAATCTGGGTGGGATCCTTCAATCATCCCTGCGCGATCTCTTTGTGCGATCTGAGCGTAGCTATGCGCTGAGGCTACATAGACTCTGTCGAATACACTTTCTAGAGCCAGCCCAATGCTGGCCAAGAAAGCGCCGAAATACAAAGCGCGCCAGTTAATGAAGCGGTCACCGAAGTCTCTTAGGTTCGTAGCGACGGGCAGTACGTTCTTGTGGAACTCCCGTCCCACCTTCTTCGAGTTCGCCACAAGCGTATCGAACATTCTGGTATTTCTTCTTCCAAACGCGATATCAAAGCCGTGAACAACGAGTAGATCAGTAATTGCTTCCTTGCCTATCGGGTGGTTCTGCAAGTTCTTCAAGAGCGAATAGTAGGAGTCAACTCCGCAGGAAAAGAATAGGGCGTGGCGCGAATGATTATGGGCTGATGATGACGCTTTACAGACAGGCGCCTTGATATTCACTTTCGAGAGCGTTTGATCCCAGGATTTGTAGATTCGCTGGATTGCATCGACGGAATGATTAAGTTTCGGAGAAATCGCTGCAGCTATCTCCAGTGGTTCATGCGATTTCATGGCGGGCAACAAGAGCGCTGCTAGGAACGGGTCACCGTTCTCGACGCTGATGAATCGCTCGTACCCGCGAGGAAAACGGTATCGAAGCAGAAACGGTTTCCCAGTAGCGTCACTCCTCACCGAAGCCTGCAGTTCGCAGGAGGCTCCTGACGTAATTATCTTGACTTCGGAAACCAACATGGAAATCCGTCCCGCGCGTATCGATCATGGCTAGCATGAGTCCGCATCGTTCAGTCCCAGGCAAGAGCTACGATGCACGAATTCTCTATTTCTCCATTTCTCTTGTCTTTTCTGAGAAGAACTCTCGGAACCACAGCTCAACGTTCAGCATACGCCAGATAATGTTGGCATCGCGCACTGTCATTATCTTTTTGCTGAGGATGTGCCTTGCTGTCTGGCTGTTGTAGTATCGAGTCCCCCTAAGGTTTGGATCTGAAAAGAAATCCCTCAGCTTCTGCCGAAGCTCGCCCTTGATCCAACTCAGATGAGGCATTTGAAATCCTATCTTGTTTCGTCGGAGGCGAATCTGTTCAGGAAGTGTGTTTTTCATAGCTAGACGAAAAGCATACTTCGTCCAGCCGTCTCGCATCTTCTGATCTAGTGGCAGCGAGACGCAGTGCGCGACGAACTTCTCCTCGAGAAAAGGAGTTCTGATTTCGATGCTGTGCCACATTGAGTTCTTGTCCACGCAAACGAGTGCTGTCGGAATGGAGTCTAAAGCCATGTCGATTTCGAGTTTCGAGGCCAAGTCAGTGGTGAGACTTGACACGTCAATCTGACTCGATTCGGAGATTTGGCGCGTTGATCGATTTTCATTACTAAAAACCTTCCTGATCAGAGATCGCACGTACCGCCCAACATTAGGAGAGTACGTTCTGAAGAGGCTCTCAGCTTCGTCCCAAGTTTGGTCACGACTGCGAAGGACTTCAACCAGTAACTTCCGCCATTTCCTTTGTGCAATTAGAGTCATGAAGTAGTAGAAGTAGTAAAGTGAGTATCCGCAGAGCAGCTCGTCACCCCCGTGACCTTCAAACATAATCCTGATACCTTGTTCTCTTGCACATTTCATGAGTCGCCACTGCGGGTACGCAAATGTCAAGCTGAGAGGGGTCTCTTGACATCTGAGAAGAGTGGGCAGGTCGTGCCAGAAATCGTCTGCCGTCACCGTCACGTGATGTTTCTCAGGTTCCGTTGCTTCGCATATGATGTTGATATGTGCGCTCTCATCGATTGATTGACCTGGAAAAAGGGCTGAGAAAACCTTGACTCGCTGCCGGGTCGGATCGACCTTCTTTACGGCGCACACGATTGACGAAGAGTCTATTCCGCCACTCAGCGTCACGCCGAATGCAGTGTTCAGGGGGAGTTGCTGCCTTACCCCTTCGAAGAATAGGTCGCGAGTCATCTCTATTGCTCTAATCGATGTCCTGCCGTTCAGCTCTCTCGAGACTATCGGGTTCCAGTATCTTTGCCGTTTGACGATCCCGTCGGCGTGGATTAGAAGGTAGTTCCCCGGCAGTAGACGGTCAATTCCTTCAAAGAAGGTATCTGTTGCTGCTCCAGTTGCATATCCTCTTTGCAGATAGTCCCTCAGTACACTCGCGTTGGGTTTTGCCGGAATATCTGGATGCCGCAGCAGGGGTTTTATTTCAGAGGCAAAAGCAAGGAATCTGCTGCTCATATGGTAGTAGAGCGGCTTGATTCCGAACCGATCTCTGGTGAGCCACAGGATTTCTTTGGGTTCATCCCATAAGGCGAATGCAAACGAACCGGTCAGTTCAAGTAGACATCGGGTGCCCCACTGTTCATACGAATGGACGACCAATTCTGCAGAGGCTCTTGAGCGAAACTCGTGTCCACATTTTTCAAGCTTGACTCTGAGATCCGAGCAAGTCTCTATTTCACCATCCAGAACGAGATGTATTGAGTGGTTCTCGTTGTGCAGTGGGTATAGATTTCGGGTTAGGCTGCCGGCCAAAATACGGCGCGCGCCGAGACTCACTGCCCCGTTCGCATAGTAATCATCTTCGTCGGGCCCTCTGTGGACTTGGGCATCACACATTGCCTTGGTGGTCGAAAGGTCACTGATCTTTCCATCAAAACGTAACTCGCCTGCTATTCCGCCCACTATGCGTCGACCCCTACACTATTCGCCTTTGTCTTGTCTGGCTCGAGACAAAACAATCACACGCATAGCTCGACCGGTAAACGGCTCCTGAATTTACATTGTTCATTGCTTCCGCGCCAGCACTGATCCCATATTGGGGAAAGCTGCACTTCAGATGAAAACAAAATGCCCCATATCAGACCGTGGATCGCACAGGAGGTCGAGCTATCTAACCTCAAAGCCCGTCCCATGGAGTGGTAGAGAATTCAGATCTTGTGAGCGCTTGATCTTTCTTTCGTATCAATGAGAGCAACTGGCGACGAAATTGCGGCGCCTGACTCAAAAGCGGATCCTTCGATAATTCCGGAGAATTTCAAATCGCCTGCCTCTTTCGGGTAGTACCTCATGGTGCTGTTGTGGTCAGGGTCAGGTCCAACCTCATCAATTGCGGCTCGGATGGATTCGCTGATGCTGCGCTTCTGAGTCAACAATTCTCTCAACAAGTAGAGCGTTGCTTTGTCTGTGTGCTCGGACCCAACGAGCCCGTTCCATCCTATGACGGCAGATGCACCTCGATCGACGAAAGCTTTGGGCAGATCTACACTGAACAATCCATAACAGCCCGTAATGATGATTAGAGCACCGTGATAGTCAGCTGCAGACCTCTCCGCGATGAATTTGGGCGTAACTGCAAATACGGCCTGCTCGCTACGGTTGTAAGAGCGTCCAGTAGCAACTAGGCCAGACAACTGCTCTTGAGGGTAGCTGAGTTCGCTGTAAGGTTCTGAAGTGTACAAGCCGACTGGATGACCTTCCGTCTGCTGATCGACCCCTCCGTGAACTCTCAGCAGTATTAACTTGTAACCGTACGTTGGCAATGTGCCGTAGAACTTCACAGTAACACTTTGGGCCCCGTAGGTGTCAACACCCAAATCCTCTGCGCTCATTATGCTTTGAACTGTTTCGATGAACTGTGGGTTTGCGAATTGTACGCTGACCTCATCTACAATTACTGCCTTTGGCGATTGCTTTTCTGAAATCGGAGTTTGCGGCGGGATTATGATATACACTACAAACGCGACAGCCAATATTAGGGCCAAGGCCCCAGCTACCTCGCCGACTCTGATTGCACGCCGTCGCGTTGATTTCGATTTCTTCGATCTGGATTTCAACCTGATCACGATAGGCTCAATTTTTCTGGCAGTCGTCTACTATCCATATTCCAGCAGCAGAGGGAAGCAGGCTCTTATAACCAGACCCTTCTTGCTATCAGCACGCATTCGTCGTCGGACACCTTTCCTATTCAAGCTTTAAGTCACAAAGATTCTTGACGGAATCTCGGTGTTAGTGTTGCCAGTCTTAGACCTTATCAAAGCGAGAGTCTCGACAAGAAGATACATGGAAAAAGCCATACCCAAAGAAGCGTTGCTGGATATTCTGGAGGCGGCGAGGATGGCGCAGTCTGCAGATAATCGCCAGCCTTGGGAATTCATCGTCGTGACAGATCGAGCCATTAGGAAAAAATTGGTTCATGTTGCGGGAGGTCAGGCCTTCGTTGGGCAGGCTGCTGCTGTGCTGGTTTGTCTGGCGAATCCGGATGAAAGTGCAAGCGTCGGCCCATTTGAAGGGTTCCTTATCGATTTGGCCATTGCCATCGAGAATATGGCACTGACAGCCTGGGATCTGGGCATAGGTTCCTGTTGGATTGGTGCCTACAATGAAGTGGAGGTGAAGGAGCTGCTGAATGTTCCTAAGAACCTTCGAGTGGTGTCCCTACTGACCTTAGGCTATGTAGATGAAAAGCCGAAGGCAAAGTACAGAAAACACTTGGATGAAATCGTTCATTATGAGAAGTATGGAAACAAAGAACGTTAAGATTCATCAGCGCTTCTCTTATCGAAGTCTTTTCTCTGAATTCAGTGGAAATGCGCGAATGGCGCTTGGCCAATGTGCGATCGGTGCAGGACAGTTCCGACCAGGCCGCGGACTGTTTCAGGTGCTAGCACTGCGTCGTCGTTTACCCTCACCTCATCGCCTTCCTTGAAGTATGCGAAACCGGATTCTCTTCCGACGATCTCGACGGGCAACTCCCAGAGCCTCACTGGTACACTCTGTCGGCTTGTTTAGGAAACTGTTGCGCGGAAATGAAGGGTGCACGCATCTTCTCTGATCCTAATTGATGACCAACAACTAGCCTAGGGAACCCTCTGTCCGCAGTTTGCGCAGAACGCCGCTCCTGAAGGCAATGCTGCGCCACATTTGCCGCAGAAACCTTGGTCTCGGCCGCGAGTTGGTTGATAGTCTAGAATTATCTGTTCGAATCTCCAGCCGTTTGCTTCAACCAACTCCTTCACAGGGCCGCGAATCTTTGTGACATCGAAGTCATATTCGTACACCTTGCCGAAGCTACTGGGGTCGGCTGGTTTCTTGAAGCCGAAGGCTACGCTCTTCTCTTTCTGGAAGAGAACCTTGCCTTTGACGAAGCTCTTCTGAAAGGTTAGTTTCGGTGCTGGTAGGATTCCTGCACTCTGATCCCGTTCTTGGATGATCTCTCGGTACTTCACAGTGCGTTCAGATTCAACGAGCCACATCTTAGCTGCATATTGCTTCTTGACTTGTTCTTTGGAGGCTACTCCGTAGTACTTCGAGTCAACGATTGTATGTGAAAGATAGAGGTCGCAGTCGTCGCCTGGGCGGATGGTGAGCAGAGGGTTTGAGGTGCCGAGGGCGATTAGTTTTTGCCGAAGGTCAGTGGACAACATTGCACACCGCGATTCGCATGTATGCAAGAATTTCCTCTTAAGCTCTTACCAGGCTTGAATCAGATCATTACTGCATTACATGGCAGATCTCCGCGATCAATTGATGATTTAGCCCATTGATACGCGTTTCATATAGTAGGTTCCGATACTACGATTGTTGACTGCTGGTTCGGTATGATGACGATCCTTCGAGTCGGAATGGCGCAGGTCAACCCCACTGTTGGTGACCTAGAGGGCAATGCGGATCTTGTCAAATCGTTCATGAAGAAAGCGGTGGAGCTCAATGTTGATCTGCTAGCGTTCCCGGAGATGGTGATAACCGGGTATCCGCCACTCGACCTGCTGCCTCCTAGAGAAATCCGAACCAAGAATGGTGAACTGCCCAGTGGCCCGTTGGAGTTCATTGCAGAGAACAAGAGGCTTGCCGTACAACTTGCAGAGCAATCATCGGAGTTGATCTCTGTTTTTGGTTTTGTCGATCATGATCAGTCCAATATCTACAACGCAGCTGCAGTGTGTCATGATGGCTTGATTGTTGAGATCGTGCACAAGACACTGCTGCCAACTTACGATGTTTTTGATGAGTTGCGATACTTCAAGCCTGCCGTTCGAAATGATCCCATTGCGGTAACTGTTAGGGGAGAGAAAGTCAGACTTGGAGTCTCTATCTGTGAGGATTTGTGGGACGAGGAGCTCCGATATGAGCGTCATGTAATAGCGGATCTTGTGCAGAAAGGCGCTGAGGTTGTTGTCGACATTAACGCGTCGCCTTTCTATGTGGAAAAGCGGCTGGTGAGAGAGAAGCTTCTCAAATCGAAGGCTACAGCGCTAGGAAGGCCGTTCTTCTATGTGAACATGGTTGGCGGACAAGATGAACTGGTCTTCGACGGAGAGAGCCTTGCTGTCGACAGTCGAGGAGAACTCGTTGGAATCGGCAGACCGTTTGAGGAGGATTTGGTTGTCGTTGATCTCAAGATTACATCGGGCACAGCGTCAGCTGTAACATCGCCGCCTTACAACAGGGAGGAGTCCGTATTCACGGCCCTCGCATTGGGGGTCCGCGACTATTTCAGAAAGACGGGGTTCGAGAAAGCGGTAGTTGGATTAAGCGGTGGAATTGACTCGGCGCTCACAGCTGCGATAGCGGTTGAGGCGCTCGGACGAGAAAACGTGGTGGGCGTCTCAATGCCGTCTCGATACTCCAGCGATCACAGCAAACGCGACGCCGAATCGCTTTCGAGGAATCTCGGAATCACTTACATGACTATCCCGATTGACGGAATTTTCGGAGCCTACGAGAGGACGCTGGAACAACCCTTGGAGAGACACCCGGCAGATGTGACCGAGGAGAATATTCAGGCACGAATCCGAGGGAACATTCTGATGGCTCTTTCCAACAAGTTTGGGCACCTCGTCTTAACGACCGGGAACAAAACTGAACTCGCCCTTGGCTACTGCACTCTCTATGGAGATATGAGCGGCGGACTCGCGGTCATAGGCGATGTCAGCAAGACCGAAGTCTACGCCTTGTCAGAGTACTATAACCTACGCCGGAAATTCGAGGTGATACCCAAGAGCAGCATCACTAAGACACCGTCCGCAGAGCTGAAACCAGATCAGTACGACCCGTTCGATTACTCAGTCGTTTCGCCACTTGTGGATGAGATAGTTGAGAATCGTCGGTCCGTCAAGGAGCTCGTTGGCTTAGGCTACGATCGTAAGCTCGCGAAGGACATACTTGAGCGAATAAGAGTCTGCCGAATACAAGCGCAGGCAGGCGGCTCCATCGATAAAGATTAGCAGAAAGGCATTCGGAATCGGCTGGCGAATGCCCATAGTGAACAAGTCCCGAGCAGAAGAGCTTTAGCGAAAAAAGACGGGTGCTGCATGGACACATTCGATCATATGCTTCGTTTATCCTTTCGAACGAACACTGGAAAGTTGTTTTTTGTACATATCCGGGCATTGTATGATTGCGATTTGTCTTGGCGAAGTCTTATTCTCCCCACAGGCAGGGGTCTCAGAGATGAAACATGCTAAAACTATCCGTCAAGACGAGGCTGGATGCTTTGGAAGCGCTGGATCGGGCTAGCAAGTACTTTGAGCAGAATGGACTTGCCCTCGTTGAGACAAATGCGCATCTTCATGGAAAAGGAGGATTCACTGAAATCCGGGTATCCGGTGGGAAGTTAGTCGGCAAACGTGAATATGACTCCAAAATGGTCTTAGAAGAACTCATGAAGAATGCTCAGAGATAGATTTGGGTTTGAACCGGTCTCGTATGGGTTGCACTTCCATGCGCCGTTAGGTCATGTTGACGTGGTGGTTTCTAATGAGGATCCAGCTGAAGTCACCCTCGACAGCTCGGAATACGATAATCAGGTAAGGGAGTTCGCTGGCAGATTGCCCAAGGCATAGTATTTTGCCGGTCCAGTAAGACCTGCCACAGCAATCGAAGGGCGCAAGTAAACTCGGACTGGTTCCTAGGCTGATTAGATCTCGGTGATCTCTTCGTGCTCACAGAAGCCATCATCAGGGTAGAGTTTGCAGTAGAAAGGCTTGGTGTGGTGAATGGTGCACGAATAGAGTTCGCCTTGGTTGTCTTTGCTCAAGAAGGGGCAACTTCCGGTAGTGAAAAGGCCACGCAAATCGTGGGGGTCGCTCGCGTCAATCGATAGGTAGCTAAGAATATCTTCTCGTCCCTCTGTCTTCCAACGGATTATGTCTTCGTGGGTTGCCTCGAAAGATCCCCAGTGAATTATGCAGCAGTCTCCGGAACGTCTACAAGTGTGTTTCAAGAACAAGCTAACATCCGGATCGGTCCACGGCGGTCACAGAACTAGGGAGCCTGCGAAGGCTGGGCCAATTGGCCTTCAGTCGCGGTTGTCTCGGGTGCTTTCACCGGGGTTGGGGTGGGTTCTGGCCCGGTACATTTTGTGATGTGGTCTCGGTATTGGTCTAGTCTTACTTGAGCATGACAGCGCGGGCATTCCAGAGCCTTCATCTCGCTCCTGCCTTGGCTGCGATTTCTGTTTCCGAACCTGCGCCCCGTTTAGTTCACTCTCAAAGGGCTCTCGTATGAACCGTTGGTATTGAAGCTACCTAAATTCGCCCTGGAACCATCGCATGCCCAGTTTGAAACTTTAGATATCGGCGATCATGCGGATCTTTGGAGCGTTTCATGCTATTGATGGGATTCTTGCACCGCAAGAAAAACAAAAACCAGCACTGAGTGGGTTCCGCGTTCCACACTTCGGGCAAAAAGGGCCTCCCTGATCAGAAAGGTCACTCCTCGCGTCTCTGAGAGCTTTTTCAATCTCATTTCCGGCGATTTTGAAAGCTTCCCCGATCGTCCTCCCAGCCGCAGTCAAGGCGCCCGTAATGGCGTTGCTCAGATCTGCGGCTCCAGATATTGCTGCGCCACACTTCAAACAGAAGCTCGCGCCCTCTACGAGGCTCGCGCCACATTTAGCACAAAAGGGCATTGGATCACCGAACAATTCGCTACGGCGAATGCCGAGCGAACACGAGGATTAGCGCTCGGACGACAATTGAGACGCCCATCAGGATGATCAGGCTCGCAATGAAGGATAGCCATGAAAGCGCTCCTTGGGACAGCAGACTCAGAATGTATCCTGCTCCCAACCAGAAAACGATGCTTGAGGAAGTCCTTGCTTTTCTATGAGTTGACGATCCCTTGGCGATCTCTAGACCAAGCACTGCAACTGTGCACAAGACCGAAGGCGTAGCAGAACTGCTCAGCGACAGCATACAGCGAGGGATGATTTGTGGAAGGCATAAACCAGTAGACGTTCTGAAAGACCTGAACCAGTCGGAAGTCATGTACAAAGGCGTTTACTTGCGAGACAAGACCTGGTGTTCTAAGATAGAGAACGGCGATAATTATCAGGAATGCTCCAAATGAGATCCAGCTAGTGTCGTCTCGTCGGTACTCATCCCACGATCGCTGGTTTGAAGTCTTAGAATTCATTCTAGTCTCTCCTTTCAACTGATATCTTGCATTCCGTGACCAAGGCAGCGATCGCACCTAAGGCGGCTAGCCAAGGCGCCAATATGGCACCGATTAAACCGGCAGCAGCCGGCACCTCAAGCAGTACCCGGCCTTGTTCATCTCTTACGATGATCCTTCTCACATTCCCTTCATGGAGAAGGTCCTTCACCTTCTTGACCAGGTCATCAGAACTCACTGAGAACTCTTCGGTCGGCACTCTGCCAACGCGTGATCCACACTTGAAGCAATACTGAGCGACGGGAGGCAGATCAGTTCCGCATTCGTCGCAACGCACCAACACATATCCCTCTAATCAGCCTGGGGGGTACAGGCTTTTGAACTATTCACTCACATACGCATAACCGAGGATGAAACTTGGTCTAATTCGCTGCACTTCGAAGGGGTCGATCGGGGTAGATAGCAAGATATTATATTTCGTGCCAATGTCAATCATGACAAGGAGAGGGCGGTTTCATTTTGGTTTATTGTGTTAGATGTGGTGCGAAGAACACTGATGACGCGGCGGTGTGCGCACAATGTGGAAGACCCCTGATGGGTGTCGAAAGAGGAAGGACCCGCCATGAGGCGGAGATGTGCTTTGGCCTGCCATCCCATTGGGGCAGCGTTCTCGTGGGTCTCTTCATAGTAGCATTAGGACTTTCGATCCTATTTCAGAGCTGGCTGGGGCTGAGGGATTTCTGGCCGCTAGTGCTAATCTTCCTGGGAGTGGCAATTTTGCTCGGCGGAGTCTATCGATACTCGCATCGATAGCTGGTAGCTCACGCTCAACCACTCCAGAGAACGCGCGATTGCCACGCTAGTCTAGCTTCGATGAGACAGGGAGATGCGCGAAAGCAACCAGAACACGGCGAGCAGAATTACAAACAAATCAGCGCCTAGGTTCGCGGTCAAAAGCTCAGTGGCGAGAAGCATCAAACCCGTTCCGATGACGAATAGGAATGAAAGAGCAAATCTTGCTCTAGCGCTGATGCTTGGCATCAGAACCTGCGACAGACCCACAATCACTCCCGAAACACTGAGTAAGTACATGAAATATGCCGGCCGAAGATCGGCCCAAACCGACCAACCGGAAAGGCCGAAAACCGTTACGGTTACGAGTGAAAGAACCGCACCCGCGAGCAACCCGTAGCAAGTTGCACAGTAACTTCTTCCCATTATGACCAGTTCATGCCTCTTTGCGCTTTCAAGAGGATGATGACCATGCAGAATTTGGACGCTCATGAATCTGGTCGCTCGGATTCCGCGCTCTTGCGAAGCTTCGGTGGGCAAAGCCCGTATGCCCAAGATCTGTGAGCACGCTACGGGAAAAAGCACTGCCAGCATGCCTACAATGCAAACGAGGTCATAGGCGAACGCGATCATGACTCTTCTTTCATTGGATGCTGCGACAAATAGAATGGGCTTTCCTAGGAAGGTAGCGGAGACTGCCAAGCCGAAGACTGAGGCCACTAGAATGAACAAGGCATAGATATCGTGCGTTTCTCGGTCTCGCATCTTGTGACCCCGACAGATACGCTACGGCTTAAGTTGAGCAAGGACGGATTGGCTTGCCATGTGTCGGTATGTCATTCGCTTCAACTTGTTAGATGAGAAGATCCCGTGGAATCGCCTCGTCCATGAACCGTAGAAGGCTTGGTAACATCTGACAAGCTCCTCTTGGAGTTCATCTCTACTTAACGTCTTAGTGGGCATGATCGGGTGAATCATGTCGTAGTTCGCCCAATTCGAATCCTCTATCCACCCGTTCCTTTGGGCCTCTTCGCATACGTCAGTCCCGGGAAACGGTGTTAGAATCATAAAGATCGCAATGTCCGGATCAATATCATTCACGAATTGCCTGAGATCAGAAAGCGTCTCGTGGGTGTCGTCACGGTGTCCTATGACAAAAGTTGTCTGCGCAAAGATCCCGTTTTTCTTCATCAAACGAACCGCGTCGATTATCTGACTAGGATTGATGCCTTTCTTTACGCTCTGAAGTGTTTCCTCGCTGCCGCTTTCAGCGCCTGTTAGAATCCACATATTTCCCGCAGAACGCATCCTTGGAAGTAGGTCTCTGTGACGAGTTATTTCATCGCAGCGTGCCTGGACGAACCACATGATGTCTTCAGCGATCCCGCGGCTGATTATCTCATCGCAGAGTTGTCCTCCGGACTGACCTATCTGGAAGTTGTCGTCTGTTAGCCAGAGAAACTCAGCCCCGTAGTCCCTAAGAAACTCGAACTCGTCCGCAATTCGTTTCGGTGACTTGGATCGATAGGTGCCTCGCCAATGTTTCCATTGTGAGCAGAATGTGCAACGGTGAGGGCAGCCTCTTGATCCTTCGACGAGTGCATAGATTGTATTCGGTCCAGTCATCATTTTGAAGTGATACTTGCGAATGTGATCCTTGACAAGGTGGTATGCTGGCATCGGGAGCTCATCAAGGTTCGGAACCAGCGGTCGATCGGAGTTGTGGAAAATTTTACCGTTTCTCTGGAAGGATATGCCCCTGATGTCAGAGAATGGTCTGGAGTTCTTAGCGGCGTTGGCTAGGTCGACAAGCGTTAGCTCGCCTTCACCTCGGATGATTGTGTCAATCTCAGGGTACGTTCGTAGCGACTCGTCTGCCGTCGCTGTGAAATGTTGGCCCCCAGCTATTGTTAGGATTGAGGGATTGACCTTCTTTGCAGTAGCCAAAGTGCGAACGGTCGTATAGGCGTTGCATGTGGCGAGACTGCTTGAGGCAACGATGTCAGGGCCGGAAGATTCGATAGCTCGCTCGAGAGTGTTCCAATCAAGGCGACTTGCTTGACAGTCAAGCACCTCGATTTCCACATCAGGCATCTCCCTCTCTACGTACGCAGCAAGTTCCAGTATTCCGAGGGGAGGAGGTAGATACTCTCCCATTACAAACCAGAAGTGTTTCGGCGGTTCAACGAATAGAATCTTCATATCTGATCCGTTCAAGCCTTGGCAGACAAATCTTGAACGTTGTTTATGTCACTTCTCACGACGTTCGAGCGACGGCCATGCATCCTGTGGAGCCGTTAGTGTGGCTCTACCACTATTCAGGCAAGTGTGAGACGGCCGTTGATAGACTACGCTGAGATGAATCGAGATGGAGGTCTAGCTACGAAGACTAGCTTTCGTGTCGGTGCTAGATGATCTTTGGATCAGATTTGGGCTCCACAGTTGTGACAGAACTTCGCGCCGGTCGGCAGTATCTCGCTGCACTTGGGACATTTCTGCAAAGGCGCTTGGCTTGGCTGTTGTGGCATCGCAGATATGCTCTTGCCACAATTCGGGCAGAATTTCGATGTGGAGGGTATCTGAGCATTACAGCTTGGGCACACTACCAAGACCATCGTAGGCGCTCCAGGGGTTGTTGATGTCTGAAAGAGCGGAGGGATGAGAACCATTCCGGTGCCAAAAGCCGCGCTGCCCGAGGACTTGCCGAGTTCTTTTGCGGCTTCCTTGACGGTCTCCATCCTGAGCACTCCTTCAGGTGTCATTCCGCCTTGCTTAAGCCAGAACAGTCTGTCTCGGTATTCAGGGGTTGTGTCGATTCCCTCAAACTTGAGATCGATGAGTTGTAGGCCGATTCTGCGGAAATATTCGATGAGTGTGGCTTTTACTTGACCGGATGTCTCGTCCAGTTTTGTAAAGACTGTCACTAGGTCGTACTTCGAGAGCTCGTCGATCATCTTCTCGTTAATGAAACCTCTCAGAAAATCATTCACGCTAGGAGTTGTATAGGCGTTCTGTCCCCCGACGACCTCGTTGACGAAAAGTTGGGGGGTCTCCACCTTCAACCAGTAGGATCCGAATGTCATTAACGGCGCCAACTCGGTTGTCTGCGCCTTGTTGCCGAATTTGCCTGCGAACTGCTTCGTTGAAATGAAGATAACTGTCGCCTTGAAGGGGGTCTCGGTGAAACCTGCCAAGCGGGATAACGCCGCGGTCAGCTTCGGAAGGTTTAGTGTGGTTAGCATATGTCTTCCTGGTCCGAAACTGTCGTAGCTCTTCCCGTCGCGGAAGAAGACTGCTGTCTCGTACTCATGCACTACGAGTTGGGCGCCCCACTGGATGTCTTCAGCTGGGTATCTCCAAACAATGTCCTCGGAACCTGCGTTCGTCCACTCAACAATTTGCGGCATGTTTAGTCCTCCACGTCCTCGATCGTATCTTTCCTCTTATCAAACGCGTTCTCGAATCCTTCGACCGCCTTTCGTGTCTCTTCTTCAAAGGACTGAAGGCTATCGAACTTGCTGGACTGCACTTCATTCTTCATGTCTTGCACTTTCTGAGCGAGTGCCTTTGCTCCATCCACAAGCTGTTTGTCAAAATCAATCATCCTGTCAAGGTCGTCCTCATCTATCTTGACCGCATCGAAAAACCCCGCATACCCATATGAGGCGTGATTCACTTTCGAGGAGACTCTGTCGAAGATCGCTGTCAACCGGTCGATTGGACGAAGATCCTGAGGTGCTTTGCCTTCTGTGGCGGCTTGATAGATATCTTGAAGGCCATTTCTTGCTTCCTGAAGTTTGGAGTAAAGAAAGTTGCGAATGAGCTTGTCCGCTTCTCTTCGCTGTTCCTTTGCCTTGTAGCCCTTAAACCCCGGGATAGCGAGCATGATCTTCTCAAGGAGTTGTTCGTCTCCCTGAACTCTTTGCAGGGGCGTTTTCTTGCTCAACTCTACCAACTCACACCTTGGTCAGTTACTAGATGACATTTCGCTATTAAGCCGTTTGAAATCAAAAGAATACTAGAGCAACTTGAATTCCGGAGGAGGCAGGTCGCCCTTTATCACTTCGCCAGTCGCCCCGTCTATGAGAATCCTGTACCTTTGTCTTTTGTACTCGTAGTTGACAAACCAGATCGGGCTGTGAAGGTACAGCGTGCTCTTGAGATTGAACTCTGTGTTCATCTCAATAATTCTGTCCACCGTGTCTTTTGCCAGAAACTCGTGTAGATTGCGAATTTCCTTCTTAGCTATTTCAGTTGCCTCGGTTGCGTCCAACTCTGCGTTGAGCACCTTTGCGTTCGCATCGATCTTCATGAAGTCGTATGGTATCTTTCCCTCAAGAGGCATCTCGTACGACCTAGTGGGAAAGTCTGATCCACGCCTGGCCAGGACCAACCAGGTATAGTTGTTCGCAGTATCCCATTCCTTTGTCACAGGCGGGCTCATTCTCTCGAAGATCCCCTTACAGTGACTGCTCGCCTCAGTGACAACCACCCAGAATGGGAGATAGAAAAGCTCGGTACCAACGACAGCTGCTTTTGAGGCAAGATCCCGCGGAGCAGAAAAGCTGCCACGAATCCAACGTTTCACAGATTCTGTTACCTGAACATCTGCGTACTCATTGACGATCAGTGAATGCTCGAATTCGAAAGGCTTCCCTGTCTCTATCTCACCGGTGAATCCACAGTATTTGCAAGTAACAACGATTTCACCGGGCTTGATGGAAAGAGGACCACCGCAGTGAGCACAACTGATTTCCCTCACTATATCGCTCAAGCCCAGTCATACCAGCTAAGATCCGTTTCGTCGCAATTCGGCTTTAAGTCATTCTCGTCAATTCGAACCCGCTCATATTCGTGACCCACAGTTGAAGCAAGCTGCTCCCTTAATCAGTATCACAACGCACGTTGAGTCTAATTCTCTTAAGGAAGAGGAATACAGTGTGACTGGTCAAGGCCAGTGTGTTTCACTTTGAGGGCAGTGGTTCTGGCAGGAGGAAAGGGAACGCGTCTCAGACCGCTGACCTATACGAAACCGAAACCTCTCCTACCACTGGCTGGAAAGCCAGCAATAGTCCACCTCATCCAGAAACTGACTCGTGAAGGGATAGACGAGATCGTTGTAACGACAAACTACTTCGCAAATCAACTGCACAAGACGGTGGGTGACGGATCAGAATATGGAATACGGATCCGTCATGTGGAAGAAAAGAGCCCGCTCGGAACCGCTGGGTCCGTGAAGAATTCGGAGTCGTTCATAGATGATACATTTGTGGTGATTCAAGGCGATAATCAGTTTGAATTTGGTTTCGGCGACATAATGAATCACCATAGAAAGCTTGGGGCAATTGCAACAATAGCACTTACCAGAGTCGAGAACCCGTCTGAGTATGGTATAGTGGAACTCTCTGATGGCCGAGTTACTCGCTTCCTAGAAAAACCCAGTCCATCGGAATGCTTCAGTAACTTGATCAATACCGGCATCTATGTACTTGAACCTGAAGCGCTCAAACTGATACCTGAAGGAAAGCCATTCGACTTCTCAAGAGATATGTTTCCTCATATGCTGAAATCCAGAGAGGTTCTGGCAGGCTTTCCTGTCATCGGATTCTGGATCGACGTGGGTGACCCTCGAAGCTATCTCAAAGCGAACGTCTGGACGCTTGACAATCTCGAACCAACGACAACAAGAAATGAGCATGACGCAAAAGCATGGTCAGATAACGCGATCTCTGAAGCGGTCACCATCAGAAGACCGATTCATCTGGGAAAGAACGTGAGAATACAGAAAGGCGCGGTTGTTGGACCTTACGCATGCGTCGGGGATGGAAGCGAAATCTTGGAAAATACGAAGATTGCTTTCTCAGTAGTCTACGAAAACACGCACATCGGAAGGAACACAGCCCTCGACACATGTGTCGTAGCCGAAAACTGCTGGGTTGGGGACCGAGTACAAATCGACCGGGATACCGTTGTTGGAGCAGGAACAGAATTGGGAGAGGGCTCTCACTTGACGGCAGAATCAAGAGTTGGGCCTTTCGCGGTTGTGCAGCCGCACGCAGTAGTGGAAGGCACAGTCACCGCATTCGAGAAAGACATAGAACGAATATGTAGCCTTATCGAGAAATCTAACACAGGCATCGGATTGACGAATGAAGAAGCCCGGGTTTGCGGCGCGTTATGTGAACTCGGAGAGACTGACTCCAAAACCGTCGCACACATGTCCAGAATCCCCCACCCAAGAGCACTCTCGATACTGATTGGACTGGAAGAACGTGGAATTGTAGCTTCATTCGGAAGCATACCCAAGACATATGCCTTGACTCGAGAGAAAGTCAGGAGCGCCCGGGGAACAACCTAAGCACTACGAGCAATGGATGGTCAGCCCAGATATCGCCATGGTCGATGCAGTGCGGTTCCTCGTTGGGTGCATGAAGGGCTCTGGCGTGGTGGGAAAGTGTCTTATTTCCGCTTCCATGCCGTATCTGCACTAAGAAGGACTGCTCGCGAATGCCGGGCGGAATGACACGTCCCAAAACAAGCGCTTTCCTGCTCTTGACCTTCACTTTACTAGTGCTGTTCCCATTCCCGCGCCCGACGCAAAGCGGAACGGTCACCATCATGTACATGCCTCAAGCAACCGCTGCTATGACCACAGCGAGCAACAATACAACAACCAGCAGCACGACCAACCAGACAACCTCTACAGGAAATGTGTCATCTTCCTGGCATTGGGATTTGTTCGTTCCTTTGATAGTGATAGCAGTTGGAGCGACCCTGGCGGTGATTGTGGCTGCTGTAGTAGTGGTCAAGAGGCGGCACCCGAGAGTCATGCCAACAGTGCAGCTGGTTTGTCCACGATGCCGCGCACCAGTTAGCCCATATGATTCGGCCTGCAGGAATTGCCGCACCCCCTTCTATCACCCGTACAGATACTATCAGCAGCGTCACTGAGCTCCCGCAGTAATGCACTTCGCGACTTGTTTCCTCTCAGACAGATTGAATACCTTCACTCACATTCCTGTCTGGACGACTGGCTTTGCGGATTGGAATTGTCGGCGGAACCGGAAGCATGGGCAGAGGTCTGGCGTTACGATGGGCTCTGATGCACGACGTATGGCTTGGATCGAGACGGATCGAGAAAGCCGAGGCAGTGTCACGCGAGTACGAGTCAGTGGCCCGGGGCTTCTACGGAAACCGAATGAAAGGCAGCATCAAAGGAGTCGTGAACACTGATATTCCGCCTCTCGTTGAAGTTGTCGTTCTCACGCTTCCGCCTAAGCACGCGATCGAGACCGTGAGGCAGATCAAGGACAAACTGACCGCTCAGCACGTAGTTGTTTCAGTGATCGTCCCGATGGCTAGAGAGGGAAAGCTCTTCACATACTCCGCTGTAGTTGTCGGCGGAAAAGATGCTTATGAGAAGTCAGCTGCTGAATTTGTGGCAGACGAAGTGGGCAGCATCCCGGTCGTGTCAGCGTTCCAAACAGTTCCCGCTTCCTATCTAGGCGATCTTGACTCCGTGCTGAACGTCGATGTCCTCGTTAGCGGTCAGGACGAACATGCACTGCAGACGGTCACAAAGATGACTCATGACATTCCGAACTTGCGAGCTCTCCGAGTTGGGCCTCTGTCGACCTCGAAGATGGTGGAATCGATCACACCACTTCTCATAAACGCGGCGATATTGAACAACCTAAAGGACCCCTCGATTAGAATAGTTCCCTGGTTCCCTTCAGATTTCGCTGAAGAATGATACTGCCGACAGTCAAGCCTTTGACACACGGAGTCTGACCAAAGCAAGACCCAGTGATACAATCAGTGTTACTGTCGCCAGAGCATTAAGCAGAGGGGACACACCGCCCCTGCTCGCCATGGCGTAGATCCTTAATGGGAGTGACTGGAACCCAGGCCCAGCCGTGAAGGCGGTCTTAACGAAATCATCATACGATACCGTGAATGCAAGCAATCCACCTGCTATGACTCCTGGCAGTATGAGCGGGAAAGTCACGTGAATGAAAGTTCGGAACTCATTCGCGCCAAGCGATTTTGCTGCCTCCTCAACTGACCGGTCAAATCCGACCAGCCTGGCTCTGATTACTATCGTAGCGTATGAGATCGAGAATGCGATATGCCCAATGACCACTGTCATTGCGCCGAGAGGTATCCCTGTGAATACGTAGAACAGTAGAAGCGACAACGCTTCTGTGATCTCTGGTATGACTACTGGAAAATAGAGAGCGCTATCGAGTATTGACTTTCCGCGAAAACCATATCGGATCAAGACGAAGGCGGTCATTGTACCGAGCACCATCGAGATGACTGTTGTAAGCGAAGCTACCCAGATGCTGTTGTAGAATGCATTCCAGACTGTCGGGTCAACAAACAGTTCCTCGTACCATCTCAGGGAGAACCCACGCCAGACAGCCAGCAGCTTGGAGTCGTTAAAGGAAAAGACCACCATTATCAATATGGGAGCGTAAAGAAAGGCGTAAATGATGAAAGAGTATCCTTTGAGGATCCTGTCCCAGGTATTCTTCATATCGCCATCTCCTCGCCCTTTGTGATGTATTTCATGTACAGCGCTACCATCAGGACAACTAGCGCTATCAGAATTACCGAGACGGCTGATCCGAACCAGAGGTTACGTGCCTTTAGGAAAAGCGTCCAGATCAGGTTGCCTATCATGAACGATTCCGTTCCTCCCAAGAGCTGAGGTATGATGAACTCCCCTACGGCTGGGACGAAGACGAGAATTGACCCAGCACCTATACCAGACCTCGTCAGCGGCAGGGTCACATTAAGAAAAGATCGCACCGGACCTGCACCTAGGCTTCCCGCAGCCTCCAAGAGCGATCTGTCCAATTTCTCCATCGATGCGTACAACGGCAGAATCATGAACGGAAGATAGTTGTAGACCATTCCTAGAAGAACGGTCTGACTGTTGTACATCAAATTTAGAGGTTGAGAGATCAGGCCCATACTGAGTAGTGCCACGTTGACAATTCCGTTTACATCCAGAATCGTCATGAGCGCATAGGTTCGGAGAAGAAAACTCACCCAGAACGGAATTATCACTAGCAGCATCAAGGTCTCCCTCCGACGACCACTCTTCACCGCAATATAGTACGACATCGGATATCCGAGTACGAGACACGCAGCCGTTGTTGCAAGCGCCATCAGCAGCGACCGGCCGAACACAATTGGCGCTACCGAATTGAAGAAATCGAGATAGTAACTGAGATTCACGACAAAGTGCAATTGTCTGTGAATGTCAATCATTCCAAATGAATACAGAAGAACGATCGCGAACGGTGCGAAGAAGAAGACTACAAGATACGCAACGGTTGGCGATACAAGGAGACCAGCGGTCGCTCCGTGAGCCTTCTTGCCGCGGGAGGTTTGAGTTACGTCATTGACTTCCTTCGAGCTTGATCACCGTTGCGTCTGTCTTGTTCCAGCCTATGTGCGTCTTCTCATGTTTCTTCAGGGGGACGGCTGGGTTGGTTCGGATTTTCATCATGAGATCTTCACCAACTTTGACTGACACGACTACATGTGATCCTTGATACACGGTATCTTCCACAATTGCATCAAAGATGTTGTCTAGCCCTTTGAGGTCGGGAGCGATATTCACCCTTTCAGGCCTTATTGACAAAACGCCTTCTCCGATATGCTCATTCCCGTCCTCGACCATTATCGGGTGAGGTAGTCTCTTACAGGTGAATGACCCGCGAGTTTCACTGGTTCCTTCTAGGAAATTTGTCTCTCCGATGAAATTTGCTACAAACTGCGTTTTTGGCCTGTCATAGATCTCTCGCGGACTGCCGATCTGTTCGACTCGTCCGTTGTTGATGACAGCAATATTGTCTGACATCGTCAGTGCTTCGCCTTGGTCATGTGTGACATAGATGAATGTCGTGCCAACTTGTTTCTGAATTCTTTTTAGTTCAAGCTGCATGTGTTGCCTGATCTTCAGATCAAGTGGGCCTAGCGGTTCGTCCAGAAGAAGCACCCCCGGTTCCCTAACCATCGCTCGTGCGATGCCGACCCGTTGCTGTTGACCGCCGCTAAGTTGATTGATTCTTCTATCTCCATAGCCTGGAAGACCGACCAGCTCTAGAGATTCTTCCACTTTTTTCCGTATAGCATCCTTCTCCATCCCTGCCATCTTCAGCCCGAACGCTATGTTGTCATAGACACTCATGTGAGGGAAGAGCGCGAGATGTTGAAACACAATTCCGACGTTCCGCTTGTATGGTGGAATATCATTGGCCACAGTCTCTCCAAGTCTTACTATTCCTTCGTCAGGCTCTTCGAGCCCTGCAATAATTCTTAGAGTTGTTGTTTTGCCGCATCCACTGGGACCCAAGAACGAATAGAACTCGTTCTTCCTTACACCGAGTGAAACATGATCGACCGCCGTTACTGCACCGAATCGCTTCACGACATCGACAAGTTCCACTTCAAACATTCTGTAGCCCTGAAGTCTATTCTACGATGCCGAGCATTTGTTACGTAAGCTTGCGGCGCGTTAGCCAACTATGTCCAGCCAGATCTTCTGATACTTGTCAAGTTCCTCCGGTGTGGCAGGCTTGAGGATCTCAAGCTTCTTGTACACATCCTCTGGAGGATAGATTGCTGGATCCTCAGCGATATCTTTGTTCAGGAATGGAACCGAGTCCTTATTGGGATTAGCATAGTATCTGACGTTTGATATTATCGCTATTACGGCTGGATCCAGAATGTAGTTAACCCACATGTGCGCGGCAACTGGATGAAGAGAGTTCTTCGTTATCGTCATGTTGTCAACCCACAGAGTACATCCTTCATCCGGAATTGTGTATTTGACATTCGCATTCTCTTCAGCAGCAACAAACACGTCCCCACTGTATGCCTGAGAAATTAGAAAGCGTGAGCCCGCAAGACCGGGAATGTATTCATTCGCACCCGTGAATTTTGCCAAGTACGGCTTCTGCTTCAGCAAGATCGTCTTTACTTCGTTGAGATGAGCGTCGTCTACGTCGTTGATAGAGTATCCTAGATACTTCAAGGCTGCACCAATCGGCTCGCGCATCTCGTCAAGCATCGTAACAGTCTTTCCATATTTGCTCACCTTTTCTGGGTCAAGAATGTCCGCCCATCTTGTGACAGGGGCCGCAACCTTTGCTGAATTCCAGCCTATCCCGGTTGTTCCCCACAGGTATGGGATTGAATGCTTGTTATCAGGATCGAATGATGGATTCCTGAACTTGTCATCGAGATGAACCATATTGGGCAGCTGCGCTGTATCAAGTTCTGTCAGCAGGTTGAGTTGGACGAACTCAGGAACCATGTAGTCCGGGACCATGACGACATCGTAACCACTCTGCCCCGTGGTGACTTTGGCTCTCATCTCGTCTGGGCTTTCATAAGTATCGTAAACAACGTTGATTCCGGTCGTCGTCTTGAACAGACCAATGAGATCCTCTGCAATGTATTCGCTCCATGTGTAGACTCTGACCTCATTCTCTTTCTCTCGTACACTTGTCGTCTGTGATCCATAGTAGTTGCCAGCAACGGCGCCAATTGCGGCACCGACAAGACCGGTGGCCGCCATCTTGACAAAGTCTCTTCGACTCGGCTTGCTCAATTCATGGCCTCGCTCGAACGTAGTATCAAGTTTGCTTAAAGATATGTCGATAGCGAAATTTCTAAAACTCAAATCAGGTCTAGTAGAACTTGCGCGTCTCCGTGAAGTGTTCCTCTACTCTGATCTTTCTCTTGCCGACTTCATGAAAGAACGGACTCGGGTCTACGACAGCTTCGGCTGGAAAGACTCCTGCGCTCTTGATCTTGTTGGTCGCTTGCCATTGTGTAACTATTGATGGAGGGACTGCAGTGTCACGTGCGGAGGATATTCCTCTCTCAGGATCATTCCAGGTGATTATGAAGTACGTGACAATCGCTGGTGATTCCTTGACGATTCCGAAGACATCTATCCTGAAGGCATCATACTCATATTCTTCACGTGGAGGAGACTCGCTTCTGGATTTCGAGATTGCTCTTTGATACATGGTGGTCAAGTAGTCGAGAGGAGAGATTTCCGCGCCACCAACATTGAAACGAGTTGTTTCAGCGAAACCAAGGTTCTTCAAAGTCTTGAAGGTTGCGAGATCAGTGCTTGGAAATCCAATCCGGAATGTCACGTTGCGACAGCCTTTTCCGATGTATTTGCCCATCGTTGCAGGTTCGGAGTGCTTCACATAGCAAGCTGTGATCTTGCCAATTGGATCCTGCATGGTGACAGTTGTCTCTCCCGATAGAACTGGTTGTTTCACGTGCTTGCCATCTAGCCAAACAATCGGTTCTTGGGTGAATTCGTCCATCACTGTTCGTATAGAGTAGCCAGGCCACCCCGGCTCTTTTACGGGGAGAGTGTTCCCCCATGTACAATAGATGTTGATGGTATCGACGTTCTCGAATTTCGCCGCACCAGCAGCTCCCGCAATATTCGTCAGGCCGGGAGTGCTGCCCAACCCAATCGTAGCGTTCAAGTTGGCATCTTTCCATTTCTGAGTGAGTTGAAGCTGCTTCAGTGTCGTGTCAAATAGGCCGCCTAGGTCCGTGTACTGAGCACCTGCACGTAGGCACGCATCCATTACGGATAGGTTGGTCTGGTACCAAGCACAATTCACGACCGTGTCGATCCTCTCATTTCTCGCCAAAGTTGCTACTGCCTGTGTGTCGTTGGCATCAAGCTCTGCCAGCTTCACATGCTCAGCGAGCTTCAGGTCTGTCATTGCCTTCTTGACGTTTGAGAGCTTTCGGCTCGCGGCTGTCACGTCCGCTTTGTAGAACTCAACCAAGTCTTGAACAGTGTACGCGCCTATCTGTCCTGATGCGCCGAGGACCAGCGTTCTCATCAATTAGAGCCTCATGCTGTTGAGCTACGGAAATAGCTCTTAGCATCTGGCTCTTGAACCCCGCGGCCGCGCTCAGCTGTGAACAGTCATCTTTGAAATGATTTCTCGTATGATTCTAAAGGACATCCCCCAGATTATGTGGTCTGAATAGTTGTAGCAGGGCATCGGTGTTTCTTCGCCGCGTATCGTCACCACAAATGTGGAGATGTTCTTCGGATCCAAGAGGAACGATAATGGAACCCACACGATTTCCTCAGCTTCCTTGCTGGTTTTCGGATCGACTTTGTTCAGGAGTAGAAAGACAAAGGGTGACACAATCATTGGAGCGTTCTTGGGATACACGTTGTTCAGGCAGCCAAGGAATTGTTGCGTGTGCGCATCTACTCCCACCTCTTCCTGAGTCTCCCTTGCAGCGGTGTCAAATAGAGAGCGATCTTGGTTGGCAGCGTGGCCGCCCGGAAAAGCCATTTGACCAGACCATGGATCCTGCAGACTCTCGCTCCTCCTGATCATGAGTAGCCAGAGATCGTTGTCCTCTTCCTTGATGAACACTGCCACCGCTCCCCTGATTTTCTTGGAATCTGAGACTGGTGGTTCCTGCTGATTCGCAAGAGATCTTCTTAGTGTTGCCAGTGCATTATGTGTCGATGCATCTCTTGTTGGCGTACAAATCGCCAGCCTATTCTAGATGGATTTACGAGATGGCACGAATAATGCCTTCGCTCCATGAGCGGACTCGTCTCCAAGGCAGCCCGCGTTATGATACCAGAGTTCGCAGATCATCATAGGAATTCGCTGAGACGGGCGTCTGTTCTGGGTTTCAGGGTCTGGAAGCACTTCTCTGGTGAAATTGGTTTGAACTCGTATCCTAGACTCGCAAGAAGCGTCGATGTACCCGACCTGACATCCGGAGCTGCCAAAATGCCTCTAACAGGTCGGTTCACTCGCTTCCGCAGAGTCTCTACGTAACGGTTCAGCTGCAAGACCGCTTCACGACTTGCCGCGTTTCTTTTGATCTCGATCACAACCAGCCGTCCATCGTGGTCTTCCGCGTAAACGTCCGTGAAGCCCGAATCACCCATCCTTCTCTCTTCAGCGATCAGCTTCAATCCATGCTCCACCAAAGAGGGGTCAAGTATTATCGCCTGCTTCATCTGCTCCTCCGTGACATGCATCGCGAATTCTCCTTTGTCGGCTAGGTTGAGGGACGCTATCATGCCAACATCGTCGAAGAGAAGTTGAAGTGATTCCTTCGGCTTCTGGCGAGTCGCTATGATGCGCAGAAGCTTCCCATCTTCTAGGCTCGTTCGGAACTGGCATTTTGGAGGCTGCCAATTCACCGGCTCATATCCTGAACGACGGTGAAGTAGTACGGACCCATCGGATTTGATGATGAGCACCCGTTCGCCCCATGTCAGTTTCGATGCTGCTCTACCCTCATAATTGACAGTGCAGTTACCGACCAATATCAGTAGCCTCTGCTTGGTCAATGCTTCGTTGATTAGATCTCGACATTCCGTCAGCTGCGGAGATATGAGAGAGGTTACCTTGGAATCGAGTTCAGACACTATAGAATTCCCAAAGGACTCTTGTTCTACTCTCTCTTAAAACCGTCAAGCTATGCGCCAACGCCGAGCCATGCAAGATGACTCGGATGCTGTTGCCCAGCGCCCCCGCTGGGCATGAACCTGTCCAGAATGACTGCGCCCGTTGCTTCGTTATTGCCGCAAACAGCCTGCACAAGCTCTACTTTCATTCGGCTCTCTGAGATATATCCGCGGTTCGCATCGTGTGGATTGCAGTGAAGTTTGAAATAATGCGTGGATGTCAGTCATGGGCGTAAGTGTTGTCTGGGATTATGGGACCTCACAGCTGGCACGAAGGCATGGCGCCCGCTTGGCTGTAGGGGTATGGTGGGAAAACCTTGTCCGAGCCGGAAGAGAAGACGACGACTGACGCGAAGAGGAAATACGAACTTATCGATGACATCCCCGGTATAGGACCAGCCACCGCAGAGAAGCTGAGAGAACTTGGATATCACACGGTTGAATCGCTTGCAACGGCCACCATAAAGGAACTGACTCAAGCTGGCGTGGGCGAGAAGCAAGCAGCCAAGATCATCATAGAGGCCCGGGATAGTATAGCCACAAGCTTCATCCGGGCAGATGAACTGATGAGGATGCGACAGAACCTCCTTCGCCTCTCGATGACGAGCAAACAACTTGACGAACTTGTTGGCGGGGGATTGGAGAGTCAGACAATCACCGAGTTTTATGGAGAATATGGGGTCGGCAAGAGCATACTCTGCCACCAACTTGCCGTGAACGCCCAACTGCCAATTGAGCAGGGCGGTCTCAACGGGGGGGCACTGTACGTTGACACAGAGAATACGTTCAGACCTGAATGGGTCGTTAGGATGGCTGGTTCTCTAGGTCTCGACCCGGAGACTGTCGGGAAGAACATTATCTACTCTGAGGCTTTCAACTCGGATCATCAGATACTGATCCTGGAAAAAGCGGATAAGATCATTCAAGAGAACAACATCAAACTGATAATTGTCGATTCATTGACAGCTCACTTTCGAAGCGAATACCTCGGACGTGAGAACCTCGCAGAACGACAGCAAAAAATCAACAGTCACATGCACAGGCTTGTCAGGCTCGCAAGGGCCTTCAACGCAGTTGCTGTTGTCACCAATCAAGTCATGTCGAAACCAGACGCCTTCTTCGCGTCAGGAGTTGAAGCAGTGGGAGGGCACATCGTGGCACATACTTCACATACCAGGATTTTTTTGAGACGAGCAACCGGCGGACCGGTCAGAATTGCACGCCTCGTCTCAAGCCCGTACCTGCCTGAAGGCGAACGGATCTTCAAGATTACAGAGGAAGGGATAAAGGACGTCTCTGAAGAGGACGAGGTCAAGAGGCGAGGATAGATGGCTGGAGCAATACCTGAAAAGGAGATAGACAAGTACCTGCGACTCATCGTTGAGCGAAAGATCGCCGATGCAGAAAAAGAGCTTGAAGAACTCAAACCAAAATTCACTAACACAGAATGGAACAGAGGCTACGTCAAAGCGCTGGAAGGACTTGCTCTCACAAGAAAGGCAAACAACGACAACTACCTTTTCTTCGCTAAGAAAGAGTTCGACAAGAAGACCCTGAAAATACTCATGAAAGAGTTCGCGAACAACGCGGAAAGTCCACTTTACGGTGACTATGACAGAGGATACTTCAGCGGACTAGTGCGACTGGCAAAGATTATGGAAGAGGAAGAAGTCTACTCGCTGACGAACAATACACGTAGCCGAGCAGAGGAAGCAAAGCCCGTAGCTCAGTGAGGACCAAACAGAGTATAGGCTAGGGTCAGAGAGGCCAACCAAACGAAAATGTAAGTGCCGATTCCCAGAGTGACGACCCTGTTCTTAGTCTTCAACTCAGCCTCGCCGTAACGCAGTCCGTATCGATAGAACGCTACCGTGAGAGCATAGACCAGAATCGCCACCGCCGGATAGATGACTGACGCCATCTCACCAGTAGCAACTTCCCCAAGCGCAACCACAGATCCAATTCCAGTAGCAATGGCTATGAAGAACCTTGACCAGTAAACTGTCGAAGAAGGCTTCACGGCCAGTTACGCTCCGGATGGCGTTGAATGTGTGTTTCCGTCATGAAAACCGCGATGACGAATTTCGACATAGCAGCAATTCTTCCTGAACTAAGGCAGCACACAATCGGAGGACGCATACATAACGTTTATCAAATTACGGAGAAGGCCTTCCTCCTCAAGATCCATCCCAGCAATCTGAACCTTGTAGTCGAACCTGCGAGGAGAATCCACCTCACCAAGTTTGAAGTCAAGACCCCTCCTAAACCGTCACAACTCTGTATGGAGTTGCGCAAACACATCAGATCGGCTAAGATCGTCAGTATCGATCAACCGAACTTCGAGCGAATAGTCATAGTGGGGATCGAGAGAGAGCAGAAGCCCCAGAAGATCGTGGTCGAACTCCTACCCAGAGGCAACATCATTCTGATCGACGAACACGACAGAGTGATCGTCTCGTCTCACTACATTCGAATGAAGGACCGCAACATCCTGAGAGGACAACCCTTGAGACTTCCCCCCCAAAGAGGCAAGAACCTTCTTGAGGCAACACCCAGTGATGTACGAGACTTACGAAACCTAGGCGATATCGATGCCGTCAGAGCACTAGCTCAGATGCTCGGAGTAAGCGGTACCTTTGCCGAAGAGATCATGCAACGAGCACGTATCGATAAGTCTTCATCCGCCGCAAACCTGTCCGATGATCAAATCGAGAACATCTCAAGCACAATCGTGAAGCTGAAAGATCTTGTATCAACTTCAGCACAATCACCAATGATCGTGTTAGAGAACCAGAACATGATCGATGTCACCCCATTCGACCTCGAACTGTACCAAGCAATGCAGAAGAAGACCTACACAAGTTTCAACGATGCAATCGACGAGTATTTCACAACCCTCTCATCTTCCACGTTAGGTGAAGGACGTGAGGCGGCCCACGCTGACAAGCGACTGCAACTTCAGAGAAGACTTGATGCACAGAAGAAACAGCTGGAAGAGATCAACGAATCAGCAAAAACGCTGAGGAGCACAGGGGATCTCATCTTTCGCCACCTCCAAGATATACAGAGCGTCATCGAAATTGTGATGAATGGGAAACGTTCGAAACAACCGCTCAACGAGATCATAGACTCATTATTGAAAGAAAAGACCGACAAGACACGGTTCTATCCACATGTTCGCAAACTCACCCCGAGCGGCGACAAGATAACCTTCGCTTTCGAGGAAAGAGAAATCGAACTCGAAGTCAGAGTAAGACCGCAGGATCAAGCCGCCGAATACTATGCGAAAGCGAAACACCTCGAGTCGAAACTCCTCGGACTCAAGACCGCTACCGAAGAGACTGAACTTCTGCTTGACAAATTAGCGAGCAAGGAACTCGAACTCAAACAGCACGCCAAACCTGAGCGTAAGCTCGAGAAAGAGTGGTTCGAGAAGTTCAGGTGGTTCGATTCCTCAGAAGGACTGCTGGTCCTAGGAGGACGGGACGCCGGCTCAAATGAGACTCTTCTGAAACGGTACACTAACCCAGAAGACTTGATCATGCATGCGGAGGTTCATGGAGCACCCTTCATTGTGATGAAAACCGGGGGCATCCAACCGACCGCTGAAACTCTCAGAGAAGCCGCTCAAGCATGCGTATCCTACAGCCGCCTCTGGAAGGAGGGAATTCGCTCCGGCGATGCTTACTGGGTGAAACCAGAACAAGTGACCAAAAGCGCCCCCGCCGGCGAATATTTGACAAAAGGAGCATTCATGATTCGAGGCACACGCAACTACATCCGAGGGGTAGACCTGGCACTTGCCGTTGGCCTGACTCTACACGACAGCAGGACTCTCTTAATGGCAGGTCCCCTGAGCGCAGTGAAAAACAGGTGCAGCACTTATGTGCAGATACGACAGGGAAGAGGGAGCCCCGCAGAAGTGGCAAAGAGAATCCTCGCAAAGTTGACAGCTAAGGCCGAAGAGAATTTGCGCAACGAGCTAGGGCGCATCCCAATGGATGATGTAATACGAATATTGCCGCCTGGCGGAGTTGAAGTAGTTAACTCGATAAGCCCTTAAGTATGATCGTTCGGTCCAGTATTGGCGATTCAAATGTCAGCCACTCCCGACAGACCAGATGTGGAAGTCAAGGATGTAATGTCATCCCCCGTCGTCACTGTCCGAGAAGAAGACACCGTGACGAAAGTGGCCAACACCATGACAAGGAGAGGGATAGGCAGCGTTGTGGTCGTGGACAAGAAACGCAAGCCACTGGGCATGATAACTGAGAAAGACCTTGTACGCAGAGTAGCTGCCAAAGGGTTGCACCCGAACAAGATCAAAGCAGGAAAGATCATGTCCAGGCCACTGCGAACCGTGGAACCCACCCTCGACGTGAAAGAAGCAGCCAGAAAAATGAGACAGGCAAAAGTGAAACGGTTCGCCGTGTTAGAAGCAGGAAAACTAATCGGAATAGTCACCGGCACAGACATTGTTGATATCACCCCAGCATTGATCGATGTTATGGAAGAGAAATCGAAGATCCGGCCCCTCGTAGACCCCCGCGAAGCAAGCGCACTGGCGGGATACTGCGACGAGTGCGAAACGTGGTCTGACAACCTGAAATCACATGATGGATCTTTCCTTTGCTCGGAATGCAGCGCCGACCTTGAAAAGGAAGAGTAGGATCGAATCCACAGACCTTTTCTGCTGACATGCCCCCATTGCGCCCAGCGTGCGGTCCACCTGGTGCTCAAGGGGAACGTCGGTGATGTCCGTCAACATAACTGATGCGAGACTTGCTCTCGGAGAGAAACTCGTCGAAGGCGGCATCTCTATCCGAGATGGACGGATCGAGAAGATCTGCAAAACTGCACTTCTCCCTAAAGCTGACAGGACGATCGATGGCAAGGGCCTAATCGCTATTCCCGGGCTCATTGACGTTCATGTTCACCTCAGGGACATGGAACTGTCCTACAAGGAAGACTTCTCGAGCGGAACTCTCGCTGCTGCCGCAGGCGGATTCACGACGATCCTTGACATGCCAAATACAAAACCTCCCACCAACTCGGATGAAAGACTTGTCGAGAAGATCACGAAAGCGAGAACCGCGATTAATGTGAATGTCGGGTTCTACGCTTCTCTAGCTGAATCGGCACTCGACCTTCGCAAAATGATGAACGCCGGCGCGATCGCATTCAAACTCTACATGAACGAACCCAACTTGGATGCGTGGCATAACGATCATCAAAGACTACTCTCATCAATGGAAGAGTGTGGATCGCTTGGCATTCTAGTCGCTGTCCACGCAGAGAACGGTCCTGACATTGAAGCAATCCGGACGAGATGCGTCAAGGCTGGAATGAATTCCATGCAAGACTTTCTGAGGGCTCACGCACCAAAGTTCGAATTTGAAGCCGTCCGGGCAGTCACAGACCTTGCTCGTCGAGCTCACTCAAAGGTGCACATCTGTCACCTGAGCACTCATCGAAGCATGAAAGAGATCTCTGCAGCACGCAAGAAAGGAGTGAAGATCACATGCGAAGTGACCCCACATCACTTGTTTCTAGACAGCACCGATCTGAATCGGAAACGTGGATTCGCATTAATGGTGCCACCGCTCAGAGGACGCAGCGATGCGAGAGCACTCTGGAAGGCCATGATCCGCGGAAACATTGACATGATCGCGAGCGACCACGCTCCTCATAGTCTAGAGGAGAAGACCGCGAGGGACGTGTGGAAGGTAAGCCCAGGTTTGCCTGGACTAGAGACGACGCTCCCACTATTGCTGACTAAGGTTCGTCATGATGAGATAAGCCTGGCATTGCTCGTTAGACTGCTTGCCGAGAACCCTGCACGAATATTCGGGCTCCAAGGAAAGGGACGTCTTGAAGCAGGAATGGATGGAGATGTCGTGCTCATTGATCCAAAGGATCGATTCAAAATCGATTCGTCAAAGTTCTACTCGAAAGCGCATTTCTCACCGTTCGACGGAGTCAGATGCGTTGGACGCCCTGTAATGACGATTGTCGCCGGGCATGTTGTGTATGATCGAGGAGAGATCGTTGAGAAGAATCAAGGGAAGATAATTGCACGCAGCGTGGAAGCATGAGGTTCGTCCTAGACGGGATGCTAGGGAAACTCACTAGGTGGCTCCGGATGATGGGCCATGACGCCATGTATCTGAATGATACTAAAGACCAAGAACTTGTAGCTGTCGCCGTTAGGGAGAACAGAGTTCTGCTAACATCTGACGTAGCGCTCTATCGATTCGCGACTGCTCGAGGAGCGAATTCCTATCTGGTGAAGGAGCCGACAGAAGCTGAAAGGCTCGCAGGCTTGGCGAGTAGATTCAAGTTGAACCTCTCGGTGGACGCGCCGGATTCAAGATGCCCTATTTGCGGAGCGCCTCTCACGAAGGCGCTCAAGAATGAAGTAAGGGAAAAGATACCCGCGGCAACCTTTAATGCGTTCGATGAGTTCTGGAATTGCTCCAATCCGGAATGTGGAAAAGTGTACTGGCAAGGTAGTCACTGGGAGAATATCAACGCGATACTAGAGAAGGCCAAAGAGATCCAAAAGAGAACAGAGTAGAGAAACGAGATTGAGAGAACATGACTGCGCCGTTCTCGATTAGCGATGGCAAGTTCCTTGTGAATCTTGCCAGAAGCGCAATCGAAGAATACCTCACAAGTGGCCTCGATATCGATCCGCCCGCAAACACACCAAAACACCTTCTTGAGAAGTCAGGCGTTTTTGTCACTCTGAACTCAGCAAAGCCAACCTCTCAGCTTAGAGGCTGCATAGGATTTCCCCTCCCAACCGAGCCCCTCGCCGTTGCCACAATCCGATCAGCCATAGAGGCTGCCACTGCAGACCCACGATTCGACCCCGTCGGACTTTCAGAGTTCAAGGAACGCGTTGTGATGGAAGTGAGTCTTCTGACTGTTCCTAAGGAGGTCGCCGCCAAAATGCCCGTTGAACGTGCGAAGGAGATTGAGATCGGCAGAGACGGCTTGATAGTCGGACGAGGTGGCCGTCGCGGACTGCTGCTTCCGCAGGTCGCTCCTGAGTGGAACTGGAATGCAGAAGAGTTCCTCAGCAACTGTTGCCTCAAAGCAGATCTGCCTCCTGACGCGTGGCTGGATAAAGATACAAAAGTCGAGAAATTTCAGGCAGTCATCTTCGAAGAAAGTGAACCGAACGGGGAAGTGCGCCTGAAAGAACTCTAGAGCGGTTGCCGTTGAGAGTATATGTCGCACCATGTGGAATCGGACTCGGACACATCACAAGGTGCGAGCCAATCGCAGAGATGCTGACCTCCAAAGGGGTGGAGGTAACCTTCTCGACCTACTTGGACGGTCTCGACTATGCCAAGAAGAGAGGTCTAAAGACGCTTCCGACCGTTCCGATCGGATTCAAGGTCAAAGAAGATGGAACTGTCGATTTCAAGATGACTGCTGCTACGAGCGGCTTTTCGCTCGGAGTGAGAACATTTCTTAAACAATTGACGGCTGAGATCAGAAACATCAAACGATTTCGCCCACACGCCATTTTGTCTGATTCAAGAGCGTCCTCTCTCATCGCCGCCAGACTGCTCGGCGTACCCGTCGCTCTGATGTTAAACCAGTTCCGCATAGAGATCATCAAGAAACCCTCCACAGAACAGATCACCCCAATCGAGAGACTATTCTTCTTGATCGCGAATCTCTTCTGGACCCTATTCAGGAACGTCATCGGAGGAGTCTGGGCTAGAAGCAATCTAATACTGATTCCAGACCTGCCGTCTCCCTACACAATCTCAGCGAGCAACCTTACAATCCCGAAACGATACGCTGAGAAAGTGAAGTTGATCGGACCAATCGTTCCGGTGGAACCCTCGCAACTCCCGAGTCAAGATACATTAAAGGCATCATTTTCTTTCGACTCTAGAAAACCGCTAGTCTACGCAGCCGTCAGTGGCCCGAAAACCGAGAGAACCGTACTTTCGAATTTACTTTCACATTCCCTAAGCCAATTCCCAAGCGATTGCCAAGTCGTCCTATCCCGCGGTGACCCGACAGGATCCTCAGCTCCATTGCACAACAGTAGCCTCACCATCTACGGCTGGGTTGATGATCAGTATGGACTGTTGAAAGCAGCCGACGTTGTCATCTGCCGAGCAGGCCATGGAATGATAACGAAAACGATGACTTTCGGGAAACCAATGATACTCATACCTATCCCCGATCACACTGAACAGTACGGCAACGCAAAACGAGCATGCAAACTAGGCCTTGCCGAACTTATTCCCCAAAAAGAAGTTACAACGGAACGCCTTCTCAATGCGACGAGAAGACTGCTGAACTCGCCGCCGGCAACAACGGAGAGATTCAGACAAATGGCAATCGAAACAGACGCCGTCGGAACTGCGACCCGGTACGTAATGGATCTGGCCGCTAGATCTGGATTCTCGTAGACCCATCAGCGATACGTTTGGCTAGGTCTTCCACATGAAGACGTTCTTCTAGCTCTCTGAGATTCTTAGCCGACACGTTTGACAGACCCAAGCGATCCCCCTGTCTCGTCGCTCCATTCTTCACGAATTGCAGTAGTCCGCGTTCCGCAAGCGCTCGATCCATGGTTTCATCATCCAAAGTAAGTAGCGGACGGTAGACAGGAAACTTCACGATATCTTCGAAGACTCTCAAATCTTTCAGCGAATCTAGACCGTTGCGGCCAAAATTGTCAGCCGTCACAAGTCCGAGTACTCGTTCAGTCTGAATGATATTCGCGAATGCACGATAAACGAGACGCAACGCAAGGATCGTTTGAAGTGACCTATCTGCGGAGTCCAGTATTCTCGATGTGGCATCATCGAGTTCTAGAAGACGGATATAGTAGTCTTTCTTCGGAACTAACGGCGCCAACTTCCTGAGGCCGTCGACTATCTCTTCGGGCCGAGTCTCGCCTAGGACTGCGGGAATATTGGGAATCACCGGCCAAACCATGGCTCCGCGTTTCATCAACAAATAGAACGACAAAGGGTGCATACGCTGGGTCGGTTGCGAGGCCGAGAAGTCTTCCCTGAGAACCAACCGGCAGTCCACCCGGACCATTGAATCGTGCAGAGGAGACGAATGCCTCCTTGGCACCGTAGAATACTCGTAGAGTGTGATCCGGATTGCTCAGGTTTACTTTCAAGCCGTTCGGAAGTTGAGACAGTACCTCTGCGCCTGCTCGTACTTCGATCTCTTTTCCTTTGATTTGTGAAGGTTCGAAGTTGCGTGCTCTTACTGCAAATGTCTCTCCATTCTTGAGCCTCTCTTGGGCCAGTCTGACCACGCCCCCCGCAATTTCTCCTAGATCTAGTTGGGTTCGTTGGCAGGCGTCGGCGTGAGCGACTCCGAACACCTCAGCCAATTCCTTGGCGCACTTTTCCGGATCGTCAATGCCGTCCAAGACAAGGAATCCTCCAGCCTGCGTGATCTTGCAGTTGCCAATCCCCATGCGCTTGAGATTGAACCTGATGTGTGTCTTCAATAGTCGAATGAGCAGGTGGCGCACTGGTTGGCTCTTCAGGGCGAACTCTGCAGTCGAGATCAACACAACGCCGGACAAGATGAAAGCCCTCAGATGATCTGGTCACTTGGTTCCATAGTCGAGGAGGCTCTTACCAGTGGCTGTGGCCGCTTTGGCCTTAGACTGCCCTTCAGGTGTCTCCTTGGAAGGCTTCAGTTCCTCGAGAATCACGATCGCCTCGCCTAGGGGCATGCCCATAACCAGTCCCATCTCTTTGGCGGAGATACGGGGTTTCTCCGGCAGTAGGACCTTCTCCACGTAGTGTTTGTGATGCTTGTACATGGGGAGCGCATGGACTGTTTCTGTGAGCACTTCCCAAAGCACCGCTGAGTCATAGCTTGTCTGCGTGGACATTCAGTGATCGCAATTCACGAAGCAGCCCGGACCGTTTAAGCTTTCAAAGATGCCAGCGACGTCGTTGTACCCTACGAACGACACACAAGATGAAAGGAGACCCGAGCGCAAGTCTTGATTAGAAACACCGCGAAAGAGTCAGATAAGGTGCGAGTTGTATCATGAAAGAACCACTTGCAAGCTGCCCTGTCGTCATACAGATACCAGTTGCATGGGGAGAGATGGATTCTCTACGCCACGTCAACAATGTCATGTATTTCCGCTATTTCGAAAGTGCAAGAATCGCGTATCTTGAGAAGTTGGGAATATGGGAGTACATGAACCAAACTGGAATAGGACCAATTCTAGCTTCAATTCAATGCAAATTCAAGGTACCGCTGACTTACCCTGACACGCTCTCTGTCGGTACACGGATTTCGAGAATTGAAGAAGACAGGTTTGTGATGGAACATTATGCCATTAGCCACAAAGCCCAGGCAACTGCGGCTGAGGGAGAAGGAGTGATAGTCTCCTACAATTACCACGAGAACAAGAAGACGCCTTTGCCCGAGGAATTGAAGCAACGCATACTAGCGCTGGAAAAGTCCGTGACCAAAGACGCATAATTGAGTTGCCTAGTTCTGGCCTCTTGGCGCGGGTTCACACTCATCCTGGCCACACATTTGGACGCCCGAACCAGCCTACCCACACACAAAACGAAATCTCAGACTCGAGTGTGAAGGAGGGATCATGCCACCTTTTGAGGCTGCTGAGGGAGGATGAAATGGAGGTTGGAAGGGTGAGCGATTGGAGATCCATCTTGAAGGCGGACCCGACAGAATGGCTCCTAGAAAGAGATAATCCCTCTGTGAGATACTTCACACTCACTGAGATCTTGGACAAACCGGAAAATGACATCCTAGTCAAAGAAACGAAAGAGGACATCATGAAAACTGGAATAGTCCGTGACCAAGAACGCATGATCGAACTATTTAGTTCCCCCTTGTTGGTGCGGGTTCACACTTCATTCTGACGATTCAGATTTAGGTGCTCGCCCCAAGAGAATCACGCACAAATCAACGGCATAGCAATCTCCAGGCATCTCACAACCCCAAATCAAACCAGCTGCTTCACAACCGTACTCGTTCTCTCATGCAGAACAGGAGGATTCCCATGCTTTCTGACAAGTGTAATATGGCGTAGATGAACCTCATGTACCTTCAAGGGTTAAGCAAGATGCCTGAATGTAAGGAATGTCACCAACAAAAGAAAGCTCTCACCAAGACAGCACACTGTTACGAGTGCTGGTATAGGCTACATGCGATGGGAGCGATCTAGCATGATCGTCAAGTTTAGATTATATGGAGATCAAGCACGAGAAATTCACAATCATGAACACGTCGACCTGAAAGACGCAGAAGTTCACAAGGTCGACTACAACACGAAGGTCACGCTCTCACTCAGAATAGCCAAGGGGTTCGGCGCAGTAGTCGAAGGAGAGTTCGAAATAGAACCGAAGTAACTCAATTCTGGGCTCGGTGTCTCGATCAACCAAACTGCTCGCTGTGGCGAAGCCGTGGAAGAAACCCGAGAACTGAGCATCCCTATCCTCATTCTTTCGCTACCTAAACGAAGCGCTTACACTGAAGTTGGTCACTTTGTTGGTCCTCTTACCAGTCGTTCGTCATCATTTCAGATATTGTGTGTGCACCAGTAGACCCACACAGAACGGCTGAAACAACGAGCCAGGTAGGTAAATTGTGAAGCGTTCCTTAGCGTGTCGGTCCTCTTGACGCGGAGCAGGAGAGGAAGCCGAGATGAGATCAGTTCTCAGGTTTCTTCCGCGGTTGCACAACGACGAATGCTACGGCTGCGACGCATCCGAGTATTGTGAACCATGTCGTCAAGACGCCAAGCTTGTTTGTCTCCTCAATGAAGCCGCCCACTGCTTGAGCGACGACATTCATGAAATAGCCGTAGATAGTGTCGAATTCGGTCACTAGTTGTGTGACTGTGCCGCCAGCCGAAGTCCAACTTGTAGTTGAATAGGAAATCACCGTTGTTACTGGGATGAAGCGATTACCCGTACTCAGCGTACCCGTACTCACCGTACTCACAACCGTGGTGACAGTTACAACCCCTGGTTGGAAAGCTGCACCAACTTCAACCCAGTCCTTGTCATTCCCGCCGGAAGCTGAGAGTGTTGCAGGGAACGTGGTTGGACTGCCAACTCCGGAAGTCGAGTACTGAGTCATTGAAAGATCATTATACTGATCGTAGGGTGGGTTCGGAGATAGAGTGAAACCGGTTCCAACAGCCCAATTACCGGTCAAAATGTCTTCAGTTGCGATGGCTACGAGGAAGGCTCCGCTTTGAAAAGGAGTGGATGATGTGGAGATCGTGCCCTCACCGGAAAGCAAACCGTGGCCCTCGCCGGTTGTAATGCCTACGGTGGTGACACCTGAAACCTCAAAGATGTGTAAGTATGCGATCCCGCGTGCCGCCCAGTAAGCTATTAGGATCTTTGTAGGGCACCGCGCTGAAGGTTGCTGTGACCGTGTCAGGTCCGCTGGAAGAGAGAATGGCATAGTAGATGTAGGCGTAGGCATAATTGTTTGTCATCGAGTCTGATACAGCTTGAGTGAATGAAGAGCCTCGGGAATCACTTACGGAAATTACCGTGACCGGAGGGTTACTCCCAACCGTCACAGCTACGACCAGTAGATTCCCGCTTGTCACGCCGCTTGCGAAAGAAACCGAGAGCGTTGCAGCGTCATTGCATACATCATAGCTATGGAAGGTGTTGCACCAAGTCGAATTTCGTTGGACCAGGGATGACGCGGCGTGGACGTGCAATGGTTCCGCGACGAGCACAAGCGCGAACATAACTAGGAGAAATACGATTGTTAGCTTTTTGGCGGGCACATCTCAGCACTTAGACTGGCCCTGAGGATTCATAGTCATAAAAGAGTTGCCGAACGCGCTCTGATCCGCACCTATGTCACGTTGTTACGAATACTCTTCAACTGGGCTAAGGACATTGCTCTGAAGTCTTCCACAATGCGGTTTCCGCCTTCCCCTTGGGAGGTAGTGATGTGTGTATGGTCTTCATGGTGCGCACACACATTCAAACGAAACGACGAACGACGACAGCCACCTCAACGGGTTAGGGGATTTCGCTCTTGTCTCAATCTCTCGGAGAAAGACTCGCCAAGCGATTATTCGCAAGTTCCTAAAGCCTCTCATCTTCAAAGGAGAAGACATCTTCGATCTTCGAGTTCAGCACTTTGGCAATCTTGTAGGCTAATCTCAGTGACGGGTTGTATTTTCCTTTTTCTAGGAAGAGTATAGTCTGTCTTGTGACGTCCACTTTCTCAGCCAGAGCCTCTTGAGTAAGGTTGCGCTTGTCTCTCAGTTCTTTGATCTTCGTCTTCATGTCGAGGACTCTCAGGCACTGAACCTGTCGTAGTAGACGAACGATGCAACGAATATCGTCAAGCCGCCAGCAAACAAGACTGCGACTGACACTGCCAGCTGGAACGCTTCTGCAGCTTGAAGAATCCCTATGTACGAGAAGAGGAGTGCTGATGCGACCATACTGAATATGAATGCATTCCTGCAGGCCCTGTTAACGTTCTGATCCACTCTCTCATCGCTACCCTTGCCCCCCATTGAACTCCAGAAGCCGAAGAACCCGAAAAATCCAAAGAATCCGGGATTGTCGACAATCAAACCCAAGAGACCTAGGAAGCCCATGAATCCCAAGTAACCGATCAAGTTCCTACGCATTTCTTCCACCATGTAAACTATTTCTAACGTCTGAAATACTTAACATTTGCCCTCGGTCATGTATTTTACGAGAGAGGTAGCGCCTTCCTAATGCGTGCCTCTCATGGGGGTCAAACAATCGGTTTTGGACTCGCATGGGGGATGTGTGTGGGTTGGCTGGTGCGCACCACTAGACCCACACACAGATTGAGGACCGACGACTCCTGCATCAACGAGTAGGTGGAGGAATCTCCGAACAGCCTATCTTGACAACGGTAGTTATTTTAGACGACGTTGCCTTTGAATCTCACGCTTCATCGCAGCCACTGTGACACGTGTCGCCGCTCTTGATGCAGGGGCTCGTCTAATCCTAAACACTAAAGGAGAGTCCACTGCAATTTCCAGCTGTTGATACCCGTGGCTCTAGCACCAGCGATTCCGTTCACCATCGTTCTGTTTTTCATATTCGGTTGCATTATTCACTGGTTTGCATGGGCTGTTAGAGGATGGACTCACACGCGACCCCAGCAGCAGCAGATTGTCGTCGTCCCAAGAAATAAGGTGACGACCTATGATCTCGTACAGAGACTATTCCATTGGATCGACTTCGTGGTCCTAGGCATCATGGCTCTGACCGGTGTCTCGATCTTCCTAGCTCTGAGCAATATCACCATTCTCCCAGCAGGACCCGTTGATGCCATCATGTCGCTCCTTGGGATAAGTAGTACCAGTGCCAAGATCGCAACGCACACGACGTTCGTTTGGGCGCTGCTGGCGCTCATTGTCATCCACATCGTGTGGGATACAGCTGTAGTTCGGGGCTGGGCGAATATCTGGTTCGGAAGAACGGATATCGCTGATGCGAGGAAGCGGGCCAGGATTTTCCTTGGCCGCGCGAGAGAGTACCCCCGCGAAGGCAAGTACGACTTCTTCATGAAGAGCTATCATTGGACATTGAGTATCTCAATCGTAGCGCTGGGCATCACGGGCATCTACTTCTGGGACCCGCTGCCATGGCTGATACCCATGCCCCTCTTTGACTATGCAACAATCGCAACTGCTCCTCATGACCCATGACTTCTTTGCATTCTTGTTGATTGGGCTGGCGATCCAGCACATCTACTTCGCCACAATCCCGCACAATTGGCCAATTCTGAAAGGCATAGTTACAGGTGCAATTTCAAAGGACTTCTATCTCGAACATTTTGACGCTGCTAGGTGGCCTCCCACGCGGCCGGCTGAGGTCAGAAGAAGCAAGTCTGCGAATCAGTGAAATGAATTACGGTAGGAGTGCGCACACACTAGTTCAATGACGAGTGCGACGGTTCAAATTCGGAAGCCCGGCACCGCAAGATCTCCCGGAAAAACAAACACCAGCAGAAAATACCCTCCGAGGATACAAATCTCTAGCAGACAATACCCTCATACCAACAGCTACAACAGCAGTAACCGAAGTACAGCGGAACAGCTACAGTTAAACAGAATAAGAAACAAGAAAAGCAACTCCTATCCTAGCACAAATATACCAGCACGTGACAACCCCAAAGCAACACCAAAACACGAGCAGGCTCTAGGCCAATACATGCCAAGCATCGCGGCCCACAAAACAAAGAGATATAGTCTAATAGGATTCTCCATCGTGCATCCTTCTCGGCAGAGCGATGACACGCTTTCATAGGCTCACAGTTGGCTTGATCGCACTATTCTTTGCGGCGACAGTCTTAGGCAACTCCGTCCAAATTACAGCCTCAAACCCGGTGAATGATCAAGGTTGTTACTGTCACAATGGCGGTATTGGGATCTGGTTAAACGGCACCAACACACGTCTTAATTTGGTTCATCTCAAAGTCAGTGTGGAGAGCGAAAAGCCTTACACTCTTCTCGTTGAAGCCGAGCTTCGAGATCCAGCCGGAATTCTTCCCTTCAAAATGGCATGGATGTCTGATATGAGTGACAACGCGAGGTTCACGTTCGACCCTCAGGAGGTCGATGACAACTCTCCACAAGACCAAGACCCAACTGATGGAAGAATAAAGGTCCTCTTCAAGATAACCGCCCCCAAGGAGCCCGGGTCATATTTCAACGCACTAGTCATCCGAGGGATCCCAGTATTGATCGAAGTAACGGTTACGCCCAACATGCACTACTTAGACGTGACCACTACTGCCACTGCCACCACTACCGCCAGTAGCACCAGTACCAACAGTACCACGACTACCAGCACCACTACCTACTACTTGGATGTGAACACTGAACCGGCGGGCGTCACAGATGTGACTGCCTCTGGATGGTTCTCTCGAGGATCGTCAGCGTCGATCTCTCCGGTCCCGGTTGAGGTGCAAGATGGTAGTGGAACAAAGTACGTGTTCAACGGATGGATAGTGGATGGTGCCTCAAGATCAGATAATGGCTTCGTAATTATCATGGATGCACCTCACAAGGTAGTTGCAAAGTTCGACACAATGTTCCTGCTGACGATACTGTCGAACTATGGAAACCCCAAAGGCGCAGGATACTACAAATCGGGCGATACAGCAACATTCTCAGTCGATTCCCCCGCAGGCGTCTTTGGAATGCAAGAGGATTTCGTGGAATGGAAAGGCGACTACAGCAGCAAGAATCCGAAGGGGTCGCTAACAATGAACGGCCCGAAGACGGTAATTGCAGTCTGGACCACAACCAGTTTCGAGATCTACCTCGCCACCGGCGCAGGAGCCATAATTGTTCTCCAACTGTTGAGCTGGACTGCCACGGTAAGAAAGAAGAAAACTATAACCAGCATAACATTGATTTTGGCCAACCCACGGTGAGCCAAGTATCCTAATCGTGATCTCTACTAAGCGTGACTTTTGGCCAGTTTACGACTAAAACCTGAAACGGTGAATCGTAATCGTCATCGATTAGTCTGGTGTTCAGACACACAGAAATCCAAGAGCGACGGACGACGACTGTCTCTGTGCACATCCCCATCCAAGATTCATCCGCATTGAATGGGGCAACCAGAATTGAGGATTGGTGAAGACAGAAGCACTGATTTCAGCAGATGCATGAATCTTGCCGGACAATCAGATGACAGCAATTTCGCTGAACAACAGTACAGAATTATGGATTTGCATCTTAGGAAAGTTAGTCTTATACTGTGCAACCAAATCAAATCAATCTAATCGGGGGTAAATTATGAAACTACGCGTGGTTGTCCTAGGTGCGGGTTTCGGCGGATTCGAAGTGAGCGCGATGTTGTCGGAGGCGCTCCCCGACCGCCTCGATCTTACCCTGATCGACAAGAATGATTCCTTTTTCTTCGGCTTTTCAAAGCTTGATGTGATGTTCGGACGCAAGACATCCGAAGCCGTGCGTTTCGCCTACAGTGCCATCGACAAGCCAGGCGTGCGTTTCCGCCAGGAAACGATTACCGGTATCGACCCCCAGAGGCGAGTCGTTACCACCGACCGCGGAACTCACGAGGCCGATGTGCTGGTGGTGGCGCTGGGTGCCGACTATGACCTAGAGGCTACACCGGGGCTGAGGGAAGGCGGCAACGAATTCTACTCCTTCGCCGGAGCTGAACGCCTGCGGGAGGTACTCCCCACCTTCACCAAAGGTCGCGCCATCGTCGGGGTAACCTCAACGCCCTTCAAGTGCCCGCCCGCGCCGAGCGAAGCGGCGTTATTGCTGCACGATCACCTCAGCGCACATGGAGTACGCGACGCCTGCGAGATCAGCCTGGTTATGCCGTTCGGCGCTCCAATCCCCCCTTCGCCCGCCTCTTCCCGGGCGTTACTCAGAGCCTTCGCCGAGCGGGGCATCACCTTCATCCCCAACCGGCTTGTGCGCGCCCTCGACCCAGGGCGCAGAGTTGCCATCCTCGACGATGCCAGCGAGATGCCCTACGACTTGTTCCTCGGCATCCCCAAGCACCGCGTCCCAGACGTGGTTGCGGAAAGCGGCATGACCGAGGGCGGCTGGATCCCGGTGGATCCCAAGACACTCAAAACGCGCTTTCCCGGCGTGTACGCGATAGGTGACGTGACGAGTGTTGGAACGCCAAAGGCGGGCGTATTCTCCGAAGGAGCAGCGCGCGTGGTGGCAGCCGCCCTGATCGCAAATGTGAAGGGCGGCGAACAGCCCCCGCCCTACTCCGGGGCAGGTTCCTGCTACGTCGAATTTGGGGGGGGTAACGTCGGGCGCGTGGACGTGGACTTCCTTTCAGGGCCTGTGCCCACGGGGGGCTTCGAGGGACCTTCCGCCGCCCTTGCCAATGATAAACAGTACTTTGGATCCAGCCGCCGGAGGCGCTGGTTTGGATTGTAGGCAGGTCTGCGTCTTAGAAAGTTCCCACCGCGACATGCGGAGTGCGCTCTCCGCAAGCACTCCTAGAGCGTAAAGGCGACCCTGATAGTCCTCTCGCCCAAGGTTACCTAGAAGGGAAAGGAATCTTGTTCTCCCATATCGCGGCTAAGTTGCCTTCGGAATCTTTGAAGAAAGCACCAGCTCCGTAAGGCGTGTACGATATTGGCCCATCTATTCTTGAGTCAGACCCCATCTTTTCGGCGCGGAGAAACTTCACTCCTTTACGCTTCAACTGACCACTGTTTTCTTGATGTCTTTAACGATGAATGTTGAATACGCGAGATCCCTCTTCTCACGTTTTTCGGGTTTGACCAGCCAAAACTCTTCCTTACCCACATTTACCGAAGCCCAGTAGTTCTTCATTTCACCTTGGGCTCGCATATTCAGCGAGCCTCCAAGGGTACGGGTGTAGAATCTTATGGCTCTGTCCATGTTTCTTATTGGGACTGAGGTCGCGAAAGCGGCCTTAGACAGCATGATTCCACCAATCCTCACTGGTATGTCTGGCACTTCTTACTGGCCTTTTGTTTCGAAGATGCCGAAGCCGTTTCCTTCCGGGTCCAAGGCTACGGCAAAGTGGCCCATGTTAGGTATCTCGGTTTTCGCCATGATTATCTTCCCGCCGAGTTCGACTAGTTTCTTGCTGAACTCGTCAACCGATTCACCGAGCACGTAGTTGAGCGGGGTCTGGTTCGGGTCCGTCTTCGCCATCATTCCACCATCAACCCCGACACTGTCATCCTTCTCACGGGTCTTGATCGTCCAATAATCCATCCCAGCACCTGAACCTTCCCACTTATCAAAGCTCCACCCAAACAGTTTCGAATAGAACTGAGAAAGTTTCGCGGGATCCTTGGCAGGAATCTCGAAATGCACAATCGTTCTATCCATGTGAGCTTACATCTCCCTCAAGCCAGATAATTCCAAGTACTCCGCGAGCTTATCAAATGATTCGTTCCAGCCCTGCTGCATATTAATACGATCAGTGGCGGTGATGCCATCTATGCCGGATGGCTTCAGAGTGATCTTCGTCTTGCCTTCATGTTCTTCGAAACTCACCGTCACCAACATTTCAAGAGGCCAATCTCCACTCATTCCGTAGTGTGAAGCCGGGACCATGTTGCCTTCCTTATCCGCGAAGGAATCTGTCATGACGAGTCGCTCCGGCGCAACGATTTCACGGAATACGCCTTTGCTCCAGAAGTCGCCGAGTTCGGGCGATCGCATGCAGTTCAGATACTAGCCTCCTACCCGGAGATCGATCCTGCAGAAAGGCACCGTGAAACTCTCCGGTCCCCACCAGCGCTTTATCTTCTCAGGATCAGCCCATGCCTTCCATACGAGATCGCGCGGAGCGTCAAAGATGCGCGTGATTACTAGATCCTGTTCCAAGAGCTTCATCAACAGTGTTATTCCTCTATCAGACACTGCTGATATCGGCTGAGGCCTGACTATACATCTTTGTTTTGCCAAGTCGCAAATTATTCCTATCTTTCCGTATTTGAAGAATCATTTTCCTCGTCTAGGACAAGGGAATTGGAAAGGAAATGAATTAGGCGACGTTGGCTCGGAGGCGCGATTTCTGTGTGGGGGCAGACGAGTGCGCACACACAATCAAAGTTCAAATCCGGACGCCCGCACCAAGAGAACGTGTGCGCGTCATATGACCCACACACAGTACACTTAGCGCGAGCATTAATATTTGAACCGCAGGTTTAGTCATTCTGTCGTTTAGTCATTTTGTGTGCACCCCACAAGAAAGCCACAACCAATCATGCCATAATTGCACATGCAGACTTCCACATGAAATGACCCAATTCTCGTCTTTCAGCTCTACTCTTTCTTTGATGGAAGAGAGGCTGCCTCAGCATCCTAGCTCTTTATCAAGTGCCATCCACTCCTCTGCCTGCAGCTATACGCAAGAGAACTGAGGTGAACTAGGTGAACTACGATATCGATAAGTTAGATATCACCGCTGGCATCATCCTTGCAGTAATCGCCGTTGCCGGCATCGTTTGGTACTATCAGCCAAGCATTACAGCTCAAGTGAACAACCAGACGAGTACCGCACCCACGAGCGCGTCATCCTCTGCTGTGCAGTCCCCGACGGTGGAGTTCACATTCACGGTGCAAGATAGCAAGACTCCGTTCGCGTTCGTCTACAACTCGCAGAATAACCCAACCCTACACGTCAAGAAGGGCGATGTAGTCAATGTGACCCTCATAAATAGCGGCATACAACCCCACGACTTCACACTGGAAGGATACAACATAAAGACGAAGGTACTGACCTCAGGCCAATCTGACAGCATAGTATTCACGGCTGATAAGACTGGAACATTCACGTACTATTGCTCAGTACCTGGCCATAGAGACCTAGGCATGGCAGGCCAGTTTGTCGTAGAATAGACACCGCGCGACACTGCTGGTTCTTCATACTTCCTTGTTGCGTGTGAGTGCGGAGATCGAGCGCCTTTCTAATGACCAAGAGGGCAATGTGAAAGCTTCGCTCTGCGAGAAGACATGTGGGCGAAACATTGTCTATTGAAAACCTAACTTCATGAGATACCGAGATTTCGTTTGACAAACCCTTATTCTCGCCCGATAGAGGACACTATTCAAGTTAAGTGATAATCCATGAATGGAAGATCTGGTACCGGCGTAGTTGTGGTTGTAGTGTTGCTGCTGATTGGGCTTCTAGTCATTATTCCCATGTTTGGGATGTCGATGTGGGGGTCCATGATGGGAAGAGGAATGATGGGCAGAGGAATGATGGGAGGATGGGGCTACCCGTATGGGATGGGCTGGGGTTTCATGCTTGCTGGAATGCTCATTCCGCTTCTCTTCATAGTGCTCATAATTGTGGGAGCGTACTTGTGGCTCACCTCTCGAAAGGAACCCGTTGAGGGCGACAAGGCGCTCGCTATTCTGGACGAGCGTTATGCTAAGGGCGAGATAACGAAAGAACAGTACCTTGAGATGAAGGCAAACCTCACCAAGAAGTGATTCACCTTGGATAGGCGCACAACTGGGCTGGCCATGATCGTGATTGGAATCCTTGGGCTACTCGCCTATCCACTTTACGCGGGCTTCGTTTGGTCCAACACGACAGCGCAGGGTCCTGGATCGCCATGGAATCCTGGAATGATGGGTCCATGGTCTGGACAAGGTCAGACTGTACCGCCTGCACCTGTGACTCTTGACGAGGCAAAAACTACCGCGCAGCAATATCTTGTGTCTTTGAATAATCCTAACCTTGCGATCAAAGAGATCATGGAGTTTCAGTACAACTTCTACATCATCTATTACGAGAAGGATACTGGTCGCGGCGCCTTCGAGATGCTAGTCTGGAAGCAAGTACCTTCCGAGGGAATGATGGGCGGAGGCACGGGGATGGGAGGCATGATGAGTGGCTACGGGGCAGTGGGCGTCATCACGCCGGAGCCGGGGCCTAACATGATGTGGAACTCCAAGTACAGCCCCATGAACAATGGCATAATGGGTGTCTCGAATCAGGCATCGTCGGCAGCCACGATCTCGAACGACAAAGCCTCACAGCTTGTACAGCAGTACCTAGATAGCAACTCTGATAATGCGAAGGTTGAGATGGGGACGCAATTCTACGGCTACTACACGTTCGACTTCACTGTCAACGGCAAGATTGCTGGAATGGTCAGCGTAAACGCGAACACCGGACAGGTTTGGTATCACTCCTGGCACGGCGCTTTCATACAAGAAACCGAGTATGACTGAAATTAGACTAGATCATTACTGCAACAGCGATTGCTGTCGTCCACTGTCCGTCTTTGTTACCTTCCACTGATTGGCAGATGTTTCTCGTAGTAACCCTCTTGCCTGATATGTTCCATATCTCTTGTTTGATGTCCCAAGCATTGTCAACATCAAACGACACGCCATGTGTCGACGCAAGCATTGAAGCAGCCAGATCCTCTGCATAGTCACCAGCTTTCTCCTGAGTGTGACCGTACGATTTGTGTTCAGAAAGGTAACCGTACAATGTCCTGTCGTACGGCATTGCCATCCCTATCGCGGCAGCCATCAACCTGTTCGGCTCATTCGTGTCAATTCGACTCATCACGCAGAACAGTATCTGACCGGGTTTCAAAAGCCGCCAAGCCCTCGTTCTTCGACAATACGGTGCAGTTTGGAGGCAAGATGCTTGACACGTAGACTAAGTTACAGGAGGCTATGCCTGCGTCGCGAAGAGCCAATTCGAAACTTGCCAGTCTTTCCTTGTGGGTGCCCACACCCTTTGTGAGGAAAATCTTCTCCGGTATGTGAACGTTCATTCAAGATTCGGCCCCACAGTGTTTCCCACATATTCTTGAAGATTGTTATTGATCATGATATGCGTCGTGCGTTCAGTAGCAGCAGACCGCTCTACCTCATCCTTGCTCCAGAAGTTGTTCCAAAGCATTCTACCGCTATTGATATGACACGCGTGCACAGTGTACGGAGCAGTAGATCGGAATGAAGAAGTGGGATTACCTGTTGCTTGGAGTACCAGCAGTATTGGTTGCGACAGGAGTCATTATCATGATAGACGGACGCATCTTAGGAGAAGCGACCACCAACGTCGCGAGCGCCATAGGGCTACTGGGCATCTTCCTTATGCTCTTCGCAAGCAGAAAAGCTGCTGTAGCCCAGAAAGCCAGAAAATCAAGAGTACCGTCAGTGATACTCACTTCTAGGGAGGCTGTCAGGGCGGCTGCCTTGTTCCACATTTAGAGCAGAATACTGCATCGCAAGGTCAACGCGATCCCACAGTTGACACAGTATCTTGTGCCACTTGGAATACGATGGTTGGTTCGAAGTCTCATCTTGGGTTGGTCTTGCAGCCTACTTTGCACTACAGCTCCAGCAACAGGCATGAGAATCCTTTCATCGACCCGAGCTTCGCGCATGTCAGGAATTCGAACTGTCAGTTTTCGTGCGCGATACTACTTGGATAGCCTTGTGATCGTAATTCCCGCACAGACCATGAAAACGAGTGATCCAACCACGGAACTTACCGTGAAGCCGATTGGATAGCTCATGCTGCTGAATACTATGAATGCTGATGGAATGCCGTAGACAACCCATCCAAGCAGTCCCAATGTGATTCCATTCCGCATCGCACTTCGCGTGAAGCTCTTCCTAGCATAATCGTAGAGTATTGCCAATCCTAACGCGACAACGAAGGGGTGTAAGAAGAATAGTATACTTATTGGGTCATTGACTGAGCGCATGCCCGCGAGATCCAGCACATTGTAGTTGAACAGTGCTTGTGCTGCAGTACTGATCAAAGTCGAAATTACCAGAATGACAAATCCTGCAGCGATTCCTGAGACAACTATTCTCTTAATATCCAATTGAATCATCAAATTCAACCTACTCGCTGGAACAGCTAATAAAGCCAAGTCCGAGTTGGGTTGCACATCCTATCGTGCCTAGCTCGCATTGCACTCTCCAATGCGTACACGCTCCACTAGTACTGCTACGCGAACATCTGGAACCTCAGAATCTCCTGGTCAGTCAGCATCCTCCTGCTGCCTCAAGTCAGAGATACAGCGAGAGGTATCAGAACGTTTCTAGCTCTGCCATATTGTCGCTGCGAAAAACGCGCTTGTAGAACATCATATCACGTCAGAGTCAAAATGAAATAGCAGTCAATCAGCAATAGCATCGACGAGATTGCGTAGACGTTAAGCGTCGCTACTCTAGTAGCCGATTTCCTATCCTCAGGTCTCTTCAACAATCCGAGAACCCCCGTAGCCAGTGGCAGAAGAGAGAAGATCGCAACGAGAGCCAAATCTATTGATCCACGTGCCAGATTCAACCTAGACGCTAGAGAAAGGTACAAAGTCGCAGCAACATTTGATGCTGCGATGAGAACGAAGCCATATCTTCGCCCTATACGCACGACCAGCGTGTCCCTGTGGCCTTCCCGGTCTCCTTCCATATCAGGCATCTCCACGCTGACAATGATAGAAAGTGCATAGAGAATGCACGGAAAGGAGAAGGCCCAGAACATGATGTCCACACTTCCGAGCATGATGAAATATCCAAAACAAGGAAGCAACAGCCCAGCTGCCAAGATCGTTGTGATCTCCCCCAGCCCCCTGTAGGAGAGCCTCAGGGGCGGTGCAGAATAGAACCAGATCGAACCGTCCCCCAAAATCACAAGGCCAACCAATGATCCTGGGAAGCGATAGAGGACTGTGAAAATCGTCGCCAAGACTACTGAAATGACCATCAGACAGATCGCAATCCATTTTGAAAGACCTCTCAATTCCGGATTCTCAAGCAGTACTCCGCTGCCTCCGGAAATCGGAGAAGAATCGTTGAAGCGATCAACTTCGATGTCAAAATAGTCGTTTCCATAGTTCACGGACAGCAGAGCGGCGAGGACTAATGGCGGAGCCCCAAGCGAACCTATCAAATGCAAACCCTGTGCCTGACGAGACGGCAAGTAACGCACCGAATAGAAACATCATGTAGGCGACTAATGGCAGCTTTAATTCGCCCTAACCGCAAGACCTGCGAAAGAACCTCCCCTAATGTCAACACCACTTGACCCTCCTGCAAGAGCAGTATTTCGCTTTGTGTCATCTCAAATGATCTGAGACCAAGTATGCGATGCTGGGCACTGAGATCTCTTGAGGTTATACTGCCGTAGAAGAATGATACAATTTCGGCGTTCACGATACACGCCTCGCATTTCCATATGTCGGCCGCAGTTGTTTAAGTTGCTTTCAAGCTAGGCTAGGTCAAAGTAGCGCTCAGTTTTGAAAGTTGGATTGGAAGCCGAGGTCTAGTGATGCAATATTAGGCATCATCCAAGGCCAAGTTCTAAATAGCATCCCCTAGGACGACTAAATTGGAGTTCCAATATGCAGAAGCAACGCATGAACAATTTTGTTGCAGGCGTGATTGCGATTGTGTTAGGTGCACTGATGATTGCTGAAGGAACTCTTGGCTGGGTTACGGGGCAGTCGCTATTCTATCCAGGAGTCAATCCAACATTCAAATTCGTTGTAGGATTCCTCGTCATCGTGCTAGCTTCGCACCTACTCGAGAAAGAATAGCCGCTGACCGTGTCGCACATACGAAAAATCGTGCGGAATACGAGAGTACTCGACGATTGATCTGTCTGGGACTCCAAAATCGCCGTCGTTAGGCATCCAAGGCTCATATTAGGGCGTCACGATAAGGATGAATCATCCTGAGAGCCTATAAGAGGCCTGTAGTGTTTCCCGCGCCCAATGCGAGGGAGTGTCCGACACGCAGAAACTGCGAGGCTATCTTCTACTCGTTCTGCTAGCGTTTTCGATGTCGATCTGGCTTACTCCAGCTTCCGTCCCCCAAGCAGCAGCCTCCACCACGACTGCAACCAACTACAAGGCCATCTCTGGTCAACATCCAATCACTGGCCCTCAGCAAATCCTTGTTGTACTCGTGGATTTTCAGGACGTTCAACACTCGATGACTCCTGAACAAATGAAGAGCCTCACTATTGACGAAATGAACACGTACTACAGCGAGGTTTCCTATGGGAAGACTTCGATTACCGGGGAAGTCTACGGCTGGTACACGGTAAGCAACACGATGGGCTACTATGGGCGAGACCGCAGAGAACCAGGGCAGGACATCAACTTGTTTTCGCTTGCAGAAGACGCAACCGCCTTCCTACCTTCTTCAGTTGACCTCGGCTCCTTTAGGTATCTCATGATCGTGCACGCGGGCCAAGATCAAGCGGCTAGCAGAGGCAACACCCTCTCCAGCGAGATCTGGTCGTCAACCTCTTGCTCAACATTTCCAGATTACTCCCCGACGGAGCCGGTGATGGTTCGTTCGAAATCATTTCAATGCGTCACATTCCTATCCGAATTCGACGGCTTAGGCACGTTCGTGCATGAGACTGGGCACCTCTTCGGATTGCCGGACCTGTATGATGCCTCCACCAGTGCAAGTTATGTTGGGTATTGGTCGCTGATGGATGCGGGTGCCTTCTGTTGTAGCGCTCAAAATGATCAGACCCCTTCGTATATCGGCGCTTGGGGGGCCGTCACGCTCGGATGGATTATTCCTTCCATTCCAGAACCCAACGTGTTTGTTTCCTCGTTCAGTCTGAATCCTCTGGAATCTCCACAAGCTTCATCGATCCTCATACCTGTCTCATCGACCAGGTATTACATTGTGGAATACAGGCAGAAGATCGGTGCAGACGCTCCTCTGCCCACCTCCGGGATCATAGTGTCATATGTCGATGAATTGCTGGATTCCGGTAGAGGAATCGTCAAGCTTGTCAACCCGATCAGAGGAGGCCTCTTCCCTCGCCAAGCCCTACCTGAAGACTTCAACAGCGCCGCCTTCGCAGTCGGAAGCACATTTCGCGACCCAGTCAACAACATCTTTCTCGCATTCCAGAGCAGCGGTTCCGCTGTGAACGTAATTTATTCGACACAAGAACTGACCGGCGCACTGTCAAACGCTAACCTGAAACCAACTGAAAGCGCTCTTCAGTGGTTCATACGCTCAACCTATCGTCTTGTCGGGAACGCTCACAGACGGAAAAGGAGCATTGATAGTCAGCCAACCGGTGGAGCTTGAAATCTTCAACTCGACCACGGGGCAATGGCAAACGATAGGGACCGAGACTACTGATCAGCAGGGCACGATCTCTTACCAAGTTGATCTAGACTATCCCGCAGGCGAATACAAAGCACGCTTCGTATACGCCGGAGGAAAATCTGGAAGCACGTCGTATTATCCGACTTCCGCGGAATTCACCGTGAGTATCAAACCCGCAAAGATTACGATGGCGATATCGGCTCCCAGAATCTCGACCACCGATAACGTGCCTGTCGAGATATCTGTGATGGATACAAACGGGAAGCCTTTGGCTGGTGTCAGTATCGTCATCTACGTAGACAAAGTCCAGAGGGCGGTCGTCCAGACTGACAGCAACGGCGAAGCGAGAGCAGTTCTTGCGCTCGAACTGAACGAAGCCGGTTCACACACAATATCAGCTGAGGCGAAGAGCACAAACTACACGTCACCTCAGACTTCCGTGAGCCTCCTCACGATCCTGCCGATATGGCTCATAGCACTTCTCATCCTCGCAACCCTCACGGGCATGGCTGTCGTTGGTCTAGTGATACTCGAACATCAAAACCGAAAATACAGTCTACCTTCTAGCCCTTCAGCGTAGTAGAAGCGACTGCTACCTCAGATTGGCGAGTTTTTCTGCTGTCAACGAAACCTTACTTCCTAATGCTCTGAGAGTGCTCTTTCCGAGAGCATCCCGTGTTAGCACGTCAGGTTTGCTGTCAGAGACGATGGTTCCTCCAAGATTGGAGGCGGAATCAGAGTACCCGGCCGTGCCCACGACTACCATGTCATTGAAGAGGAAGAATCTGTGGAGCGTGTAGAGGGTTGCTTCGATCCCGTCGTTTCTTCCTCCACCGACAGCGATTGCTCCTGCAGGCTTGAATCTGAGTGCGCCTTTCAGTTCACTTTCTGAGTCTGATTCATCGTAGAAGGGAAGAAACCTGTCCATGAACACCTTCATGATTCCGGTTACAGAACCATAGTACACAGGACTAGCGAAGAGGAATCCGTCCGCTGAGGCCAATTTTGCATAGAGCGGAGTCATATCATCGTCATGTGCTGGGCAGGGAAGCTTCCTTGTTCCTTCCTTCTTACAACGATTACAACCGTCACACTCAGCAATCTCCAAATTCGCCAAACTCACGAGTTCGATTCTACATTTCTCCGAACATGCTCGCAAAGCTTCCTGTAAACATTGATCAGTGTTTCCTCCCTTGCGAGGACTACCTGAAAACCCAAGAATCTCTATCATCACCGAAACCAACCATCCTATCCTCTTGTCCCTCGGTTAATAGTATCGAATCGGAATCTGACTCCAGAGACTCTGCAAAGAGGTGCCGCCCTCCGGGAAAGAGGTGCCGGTTTGAGGGTTCTCATCAACGCCGGGGCGCGGATCATCGTCTACCATGAATGTGTGGCACTATTGACGCAGACCCACAAGGCGACAGTTCAAATTCGGGCGCTCGCACCAAGTGTACCACACACACAATGGGAAAGATGAAGAGAAGGCACATCCACATCCAGAAACGCCAAATACGTTACATTGGGAAAGAAGCTGGTGAGATTGAAGAGACAGAACTGCTAGGCGTAGCCGAAAATACGTACGTAGCATACGAGCCTTCAGCTAGACCTCCGTCAGCCATAGCGTGAAGGCAGAAGAGTTCCCCATGGCAAGACTACCTTGTGAAATCTCCAACGCCGGGCTTACAGCGACAATCCATTCAGTATCCATCATAATGTGGAGAAAAGCTCTCGTGGTTGTGTGGAACCACGCGTCCCTGCACTATCTTAGGATCGTCGTCTCCGTGCGACCATAACCAGCGCTACCACACAACCGACGATGCCGATCATGGCGAGCCACGGCGAAAGCACCGCTTGCTTGTCAACGGATTCCACGAAGCCGCCAACAGGCACAACAAGCCTTCCGAGGATCAAAAACAGATAAGCGTACACGGTATCGGTCTCAGAGACGGACTCTACAACGGTGCCCCCAGAAGTAGTCGTGGAAGTCGCCAACGAGGTCACGGTAGCGGTTCCGACCGTGCTTGAACCGAACGTGGCGGAGCTGACTGTCGTTGTACTGGTGGCACCAATGATCGTAGTCCTCGTTACGGATGACACTGTAGTCCTGCTGAACGGGTTTAAGAAAACATCCGGCAGTGAGGTCGTGACGCTGGTGGTCGAGACACTCACAGATGTCGTGATGGCCGTCGCGCTCGTAGTAGTCAGTCGTGCGGAGAGCAATGCCTGAAGCAGTCGACACTAGACTGGTAGTCGACGCTGAGCCCATGACCAGACTCGTAAAAGTCGTGGTGCCAGTTCCAATATCACTCAAACGACCAATCTTACTACCGCCAAACTCGGTGAAGTAGACCAAGCCACTGTCAACGACGATGTGAGATGGAAATGAGATGGCCGTGGGTATGGCCCATTCAATGAAAGCCCCCGTGGCAGGATTCAAACGCCCAATCTTGTTGCCGCCCTCGGCGAAGTAGACCAAGCCACCAAAAACAAAAATACCAACTGGAAACGAGCTGGCCGTGGGTATCGTCCATTCAGTGAAAACGCCCGTCGCAGGATCCAAACGCCCAATCTTACTGCCGAACTCCTCGGTGAAGTAAACCAAGCCACTATCAACAGAGATACCCCATGGCTGTGAGCTGGCCGTAGGCACGGTCCATTCAGTGAAAACCCCCGTCGCAGGATCCAAACGACCAATCCTGTTAGTGTTCTGCTCGGTGAAGTAGACCAACCCACCAGGATCTGGATAAACAGCGATAGATCTCGGCTCTGAGCCGCCCGCGGGTATGGTCCATTCAATGAAAACCCCTGTCGCAGGATCCAAACGACCAATCTTATTGCCGAGCCCGCTAAGCTCGGCGAAGTAGACTAGGCCACCGGAAACAAAAATAGCGTATGGCTGTGAGTTGGCTGTGGGCACGGTCCATTCAGTAAACACCCCCGTCGCAGGATCCAAACGACCAATCTTATTGTTGGACTCGGTGAAGTAAACCACGCCACCGGAAACAAAGATGCCTAATGGACTGTCGCCGGCGGGTGTGGCCCATTCAGCAAAAACACCCGTCGCAGGATCCAAGCGACCAATCTTATTGCCAGCAGTCTCGGCGAAGTAGACCAAACCACCCGAAACAGAAATACCCTGTGGATCTGAGCTCGATGTGGGTATCGTCCACTCAGTGATTGTTGCCGCTTCCACTTGTGTAAGGCTTATGATCGATGCGACAACTACTACCACAAGCAGCATGGAGCACGCATGTCTACGCCTAGAGCTCATAGAAGGCATCAAGTTCATTCTCTTATTGCGGCATTTCTGCGTGCAAGCTCTTATGATTTGTGATACAATGCACGACTTTGCCGATACCGTCATCGATGAACAAGGATGCGGTAGACGGGCATATGAGGCATCTTGGTTTCTGCACTTCCCTCCCTAGTGCGTTACACGTGGACTTCCACGTCTCCCACCAGGGTTCGTTTGCATGGTATGGTGGTGGTGCGCACCAAGAGACCCACCACCATCGAGAGCTACCCTTTGGCGTGAGTTCAATTCTGGATGCTCGTCACAAGCCAATCGACGATGATTACCTGGAATCTAGCGCGTGCTAGTTTCTTCTGACTCTGTATGTGAGGGTATACCTTGCATCCCCAACGATACCGCGGTCGCGGGAAAACGTATGAGGGTGATCATGGTCGAAATCGAAATCCTCTCCAACCTGGAGCCTGAATTCTCCAAAGAAATCACTTCTGGTGCTTGAATCTTCTTCCCATAACGTGATCATCGCACCACCCCGGATTGGGATAGGGCGCTCAGGATTGATAGCTAACGTGTCCCCTGTCCTCATCCGATGAGGCTCCCATACCCTCTCACCATTTACCTTAATGAACACGTGATCTGCATATTCCTGGGCATCATTGCATTGAAGAGAGACCAGCTCCAGAGAATACGGCATACTGGGCAGTGCGCTATCCCGGCTGAACAGTAAGTCAAAGTATAGTTTGTATCTTCTCGGACTCACCATTCCCCCGGTCATTCCGCGACGATATGGTAAGAAAACTTCGTATGAACCTTCATGTGCGAACGTCTCGTCGGGTATTTCTATTGCGCCTTCGGGCAATAATGCTACTCCGCCGAGATCATCATCAACTGCGTACACCACACCATCATCATGTCGAGCCGGAGTGTCAGATTCAAGAAGAAAAATGCCAACCCTATCTCCTTCTATTTCACCCCACTCTATTGTTACGGTATCGCCATCTCTCATAGAGACTGGTCCCCATGTAGCAGGAGGCGCGTCATCAGCACGTATGATTAGGTATGGTTCCTCCGTTTGCTCTCCCAATTTTGTTCTGATACATTCAAGGCGTCTCAGTCTTACAACAACCATTTTGCTCGCCCGCTCATCAAGGCTCATTCAGAAACGAGAATTTCGCTGATTGTTGTTGGTCAAGCATGCCTACCTGAGGGGCAGCCACCTCACTTGGGAGCAAGATCGCAGTCAATATCAGAAATATCGCAACTGCAAACAACCTCGCTGAGCGAATCATCTAGCTCAAAACCCCCTTAGAATATAACAAGAAATGGCATGATAAGTCATTTATTACACTTACGAGAGTCGGCAATACCATCTTCCCAGTTGTCAAAACGAACCCGTGGATTGGGAACAGCTGGACGGGAGCGAGTGACGGGGTTGTTATGTGTATCCCTTGGTGCGCACACAACTACTCTCATGTGCCGCCAAGTGAGCGGACGAACTTCTTCAAGAGCTCATCAAACCTAGGATCAGAGGTTAGTTCATCAAAGAACGGGAAAAGTCTGACCCAGAAAGGAGTGACTGTGCGGGCTTCGAACGCTTTCTCAAGCCATTCAAAAGCTCGATCCTTGTTACCCAACTTCCAATGAATGATCGCTAAATATTGAGGGTTCAAATCTTCAGTACGCTCATGAGCAGAAGCTTCTTCGCATTCCCGCAAAAGCTGCTTCGCCTCTTCAATCCGGCCTATCCTTGCATAATAGGCTCCGACTTCTGCCTTCAAGGCGGTTGAGAGTGGTTGCAAAAAGGGCAGCACTAGCTCCGCTTCTGCCAGAGCCTCCTTGTACATTGATTTCGCCAGATAGACATCAATACGATTGCCATGTGCTGGCACGAAATTCGGATCAAGTTCCAACGCTGTGTCAATCTCTTTCATTGCGATGTCGTACTGTCTAGCGGCAAGGTAGACGAGAGCCCCGTACGCATGTATCATTGGCGAGAGAGGATCAAGTTCCTCTGCGATCTTCAATTCCTTGATTGCTTCGTCCAGTCGTCCAAGGTATGCGAGGAGGATGGAGTACCAATGATGGGCTGTCGCGTAGTTGGGATTGCTTCTGAGAGCCTTAGCGAACTCCTCTTCAGCTCCGGCCCAATCCCATTCGTAAGCCAGAGTGTTGCCGAGCGATGTGTGAGCTTCAGCCAGTGTATCATCAAGCTCAAGCGCTCTTGTCGCCGCGCTCTTAGCCTTCGCGTAACCCTCGCTCCGAGCGGTGTATTCATGATCCACCAACGCGATATAGGAGTCAGCGATTCCTGAGTAGGCCAGTGCAGACTCTGGCTCTCTCTTTATGGCTTCCTCAAAGTATTTGATTGCTCTCTCCAGTGATTCTCTGTTTCTCTCGTTCCAGTAGTATCTGCCCTTCAAATAGAACGTGTAGGCACCGATGTCTCCGGTAGGCTTCTTCTCAATCCGTTGCCTTTCCTCGTCCAGTAGCTGCGTCCTCAGAGCGTCAGCCACATTTTCCGCAACCTCCGTCTGAATCGCAAAGACATCCTCAAGCTCTCTATCATAATTCTGTACCCAAAGGTGCTCCTCGGTCGTAGCATCAATGAGTTGTGCGGTGACTCGAAGTCTGTCTGCAGCCTTACGGACGCTTCCCTCAAGCACTGAGCCACACGTCAGTTCTTTCCCTATCTCGCGTACGCTCTTGGCTGTGCCTCTATACCGCATTACAGATGTTCGAGCGATCACCTTGAGCCCGCTAACCGTCGAAAGCCTCGCTATCATTTCCTCGGTAAGTCCGTCCGCGAAGTATGCGTCGTTTGGGTCAGGGCTGATATTCAGGAATGGTAGTACGGCAACTCGCTTTCTGTCTAGGCTCATTGTAGCGGCCTCGTCCGTATTCCATCTAATCCTATGCACGTCAATCGGGTAGTCTATGTTCTTCAGTTGACGCGCTCCAAGATTCTCGATTGGGCAGTCGATCTTGTTTCTGACCTGATCGTAGACCTGCTCGGATATGCAGATCCCATCTGACTCGGCCAACGGCTCGATTCTCGACGCAATGTTGACCGCATCTCCGAGAACGTCGCTCTGCCGCTGTTCTACGTCGCCGAGGTGAATTCCGATCCTGAGGTGAATGCCTCTCTCGACCCCTGAATTTGATTATGTTCGTGAAGCGTCTTCTGTATGTCTATCGCGCATTGTGTTGCTTCGAGAGCGCTTCCAAATTCTATGAGGAAAGCGTCACCCATCGTCTTTATCTCGCGACCATTGTGGCGGGCGACTATTGGGCGAACTATCTTCCTATGCTCCTCAAGCAGCTCAAGTGCTAGCCGCTCGTTCTTCTGAGTCAGAGAACTGTAGCCAACAACATCCGTGAACATAACGACTGCCAGCCTTCTCTCCTCGCCGCTCATCTTCCCCTCCCTCTTTGGCGCTCCAATAGACGCAGAAAGCAGTGAACCCGCACACTAGAACAACCGCTCGCTAGATTCTTAAGCGATACGTTCGTCACACGCAGCCTACTTCCGTTCCCTGAACAATTTCATGCTGTCAACATCGGCTGCAGAATCGAATCCGCTTTCGATTGGGGTCTTTGTTTCGATCGCGAAAAGCGCATCCAACAACCCTACCGTGTGAAGTGCGGAGGGATTCGTGCACCAGTTTACCAGTATCGTTTACCCCGGGCAACGGCTCAAGTTTGGTAGCTCACGAAAGACTGACGCGGGCGGGTATGCCGGCAACCGCAATTCATCTTTGCCTCAAGACCTGCATCAATCACCGAGGGCCCGCCGATCAACTTGACTTCGTTTCCCGCTCGAACGTTTCTCTGAGCTTGTCCAGGAGCCCCTGATACCTTGGGTCGGTTCTTCCCTTGGCAAAGAGCGGACAGTACATCGGGTATACGTATTGAAGCAAGTGTTGGTCTGAAGCCCTGTTCATGTATGTAAAGTAGGAATCCAAGTCGCCCAAGGCGTAGTGGATGAACCCGATGCTATTGAGGTCCAGGGAACCACTCCACTTTTCCTCGATTTTCCGGATGGCCTGCAAAGCGGTGTTCCTGTCCCCCGTCTGTGCTGCAATAAATCCCTTCATCCAAGCCACCCAAGAATTGGTGGGCTCCAGCTTCTCGGCCATCGAGAAGTACTCCTTCGCCTTCTCGTGGTCGCCCTTGAACATGTAGTACTCGGTCATGTCCCTGTAGGTTCCGGCCGGAGCCAGCTCGGCCGTCTTCTCCCAGAACTGTAGCGCCTCGCTTTCCCTTCCCATGTAGAAATAGAGGCACCCGAGCCTCTCAACATATCGTGGCCTGACAGGGTCCAAATGGTAGGCGGCCTCGGCAGCTTTGATTCCCTCGTCTCTATCCCCCTTCAGTAAGGCTACATTGGATAGAATGTAGTACGCTTCGGGGATGCTAGGGCTCAACTCGATCGCCCGCCTGGCTTCGGTTTCGCTAGCCACTATATCGTCCTCAAGAAAATGGATCATAGCGAGTGCTGCCAAGGCTTCGGCCAGATCCGAGTCCAGCTCAAGCGCCTTCTTCACGGACAGCTCCGCTTTGGGAACTGACTTCTCATAGGGTTCGTAAGCGTCATTTGCGAGGGTAATGAAGCATTCAGCTAGTCCCAGGTACGCCTTCGCGAAATAAGGGTCAAGCTCCACGGCCCTTTCAAAGAGGCCGACTGCCTTCCTAAGCGAGGGTTCGGTCTGCTCTCGAGTCAGCTCTCTGCCCCGCAGGAAGTATGTGTACGCCTCCGTGTTCTCTGTAGCCTTCTTCTCGATCACGCGCTTCTCGGAGTCCACCAGCCGAATCCTAAGCTCCCCGGCCACCTTCTCAGCAATCTCTGACTGGATCGCAAAGACGTCCTCCAACTGCCTGTCGTAGTTCTGAGCCCAAAGGTGACCCTCCGTTGATGTGTCGATGAGTTGCGCAGTTATCCTCACCCTGTTGCCTGCCTTTCTAACGCTGCCTTCAATCAGGGTGCCGACGTTCAGCTCCTTTCCCACCTCCGATGCGCCCTTCTGGGATCCCTTGTACTTCATGACGGACGTTCTTGCGATGACTGTCAACTGCCTCACCCCTGAAAGCGATGTGATCAGCTCCTCGGTCATTCCGTCGGCAAAGTACCCCTCCTCAGGGTCAGAACTCAGGTTTGCGAAAGGCAGGACTGCAATCCGCCTCTTGTCCAGTTGAGACGAAGAAGTGGCTTTCTCCGCTTCCCAGGGCATCACCATCCTGAACACTTCCATCGGCACGCTCACATTCTTCAGAGACTTGGCCCCAAGGCTCACGAGCGGCAGCTCGAACTTGTTCTGTACATGGTCAAAGACCTGCCGGGTGATGCACACGCCTCCGTCTTCCGCCAGCGGCTCTATCCTGGAAGCCACGTTCACGGCATCCCCAGAGATGTCGCCCTGGGATTCTACGACGTCTCCGAGGTGGACCCCCACCCGGAGGTGGATTCTCTGTTCGGTGGGGGCTGAGATGTTGTACTCACGCGCCGCTCTTTGAATGTCGTAGGCGCACCTCACACCGTCCAAAGCGCTAGGAAACTCGACCAGGAAGGCGTCCCCGATGGTCTTGACTTCCCTGCCGTTATGCCTGCTGAGGATAGGCCTGATCAACTTCCGCTGTTCCTCAACCAAGGCTAGCGAAAGCGATTCGTTCCTCTGCCCAAGGGCGGTGTAGCCTACCATGTCAGTGAACATTATCGCAGCGAGTCTACGCCCGTCCTCTGGCAACCCGAGGTCCCTAGGTGTTCGAGCTCATGCGAAGATAAAACCGTTTAAGAAAGACACTGGATCTTGATCCGAATCCGACGCAACTTGAGTTTGAAAAGGAGTACGCCTTCAAGGAGATTCTATTCAGTTCGGTCGACCAAACTCATCCATCATTTTTCCACGTTGTCTAACATCGTAGCACTTACGGTAACGACGTGAACGTATCTTATATCCGCTCGTACGCCTAGGGTATGTGTTAGAGATAGAATAGGAGGCGAAAATGTTTGGCTAAGCCAAAGATCTCGAAGTTGCATAAGCGAAAAAGCAAGACTGTGCTACTGCATCCCAAATAGGCACCACAGCTTGGGTGTGCGGAGCGCCCCAATAGGTGCAGGGAACAGCTCCGCCCTCGTTTTTTCGTGTGACCGTCATATCCACAAGCGATGATTCAAACTCGCCAACGTCACAATCGTGAGAGTTCGATATGACAACGTATCCGAACAGCAACGGGTCTGGAAGAGTGTCTTCTGAATTGCTAGGGTCGAGAGAGGATATCCTGCATCGAGTACAGGAAGACCGAACCTACAAACCCATGCGATCCTCTCACGCCTCGCTGATGGGAGGAGACCCCGCCAGCGGCGTACCGTACGTCCTCAAGAGTAAGATTACAGGCGAAGAGTACAACGTCGACTTCCACACGGTTACCATTTGGTGGATGCTCGACGGCGAACATACGGTCAACCAAATAGTAGACGAGACTAAGGACAAGTTTGAGACGTCTTACGAGACCGTCCGTGATGCTATCTCCTTCCTAGGCGACGAAGGCCTCTTGGCCGGAACGGAGCCTGAGGCTGTTTCGTCGAAGCGTCTGAGGTTCGTTTCAGCGTTCGAGTTGGATTTCACGATCACGTGGGGGAACTCTCAATTCTTCCTAGGCTTGAGGAGATTGGTAAGACTATTCGTACAAGGTGTTGGGCTGTGGACTACTCTGATTCTGATTGTTGTAGGCACGGTACTTCTTGCATCTGATTTCTTGTCGATTCTCTTCAGCAGGGCGAATTTCGAGATCCTAGGCTCGTCGATTGTGGGTATGTTCTACTACTATCTGCTTCTTTTCCCTGTCTTAGCGGTTCACGAGATCGCGCACGGGGCGACATTGGCATACTATGGGGGATTGTGGGATGTGATGCCGGGAGAGGTTGGTACGGGTTTGTACTATTTCGGTCCCATGTTCTATGTGGACACGAGCGACACGTGGGTGCTTCCGAAGAAGATGAGGATAATGGTTTCACTTTCCGGACCACTATCCACGCTCTTAGCAGGTTCGATCCTAGTTCTCTCCAATCTGATTTGGCCGAGTCAAATCCTCAAGATGATGGGCTTCTTCTGCTTCTATTGGACGCTATGGAACTTCGTCCCTCTAATCGAGACGGACGGGTATTATGCGTTAATGGACTTTGCCGACATACCGAACCTGAGAAAGGAGGCTTTCGATCATCTAAGATCGAGATTCCTTGGAAGCAAAGGATCTGTTGAAGAGAAATTTGAACCCAGAAAGAGAGCCTTCCTAACTTGGTTTGCAGTGCTATCTATCGCATTTGCCCTCTTCCTTGCCTACCAGACTCTTATCATATTCCAGTATATGGCGTCAGACGCACTCAGCGCCATCGGGAGAATCTTGCAGGCAAGAAGCCCCTACATTGTCGTCGATCTTGCGTCGGTTGCATACTTCGCGTTGATGGCCGTAGGTTTCATCGCAATGCCAATTCCACTTCTGAAGCGCAGACGAAAAGAAGCATCGGAAGTATGAAAGACGAGAATGCGTTCCGGAATCCGTTCATTCTTCCACCTGGTCGCAAACATTAAAGGACAAGTAGATTTGAAGTTCGTGAGATTAGAAAGATGAAACTTCTGAGCTCGGAAAATGATGCCGTTATCGATATGCTCGAGAGGTCGCCTCTATGGTCTGGGATAGGCAAGCAAGACTTCAAGGCGATCGTAAAGATGGCCAAGCAGCACAAGTTTGAGAGCGGAGACACCATCGTCAGGAAGGGAGAAGAAGGAGCCGGATTCTACCTTGTCTTGGACGGCGCTGTAGAGATTAGATCAAATGGAAATACCCTCTCAAGACTCGGTCCCGGACAATTCTTTGGGGAAATGTCCGTCGTGGACGCTCAGCCTAGATCAGCTGACGTTGTAGCCATTGAACCATCACGAGTTTTGTTTCTTTCCGCTTGGTCCTTCAAATCGCTCATATCGGAGCGACCTAGAATCGCAGTCAAAATGCTACAGGAGTTCGTCCGTCGACTGCGCAACACTGACCGCGCACTAAGCGAATAAACGACGATGTTTCGATTCTCTTGCCTCTTCGGCATCGCGAATTCGGGAAACTAAACCGGTAAGATCGAACCATAAGTGTTACAATGTTAGTCAGCGTAGTACGTAACGGATGAATTTGGTCGATCGAAAGACTCAGACGGTCCTTAGAGGTGTAAGGATACCAAAGCAGCTCAATGAACTTCTCCAAAAGGATGCGAACGCAGAAAACAGGACCGTAAGCGCCTTGGTTGTTTCAATCTTGACCAAGTACGCAGAGTGGGATCGTTACACGCAGAAGTTCGGGTTCGTCACAGTCCCACGTTCCACTTACAAGCGCATGATTGAGGCGATGGACGAACAAACCTACCGAACTGCCACGGAAGAAGCTCCTTCCACATTTCTTGAAATGATTAGGTTCTGGTACAAACGCGTCGACCCAGCGACAGTCTGCGCCTTTTGTGAGAGGCTATCCAAGTATGTTGGAACTACTCGATGCGAGGTTGACGAGAGGGACGGCAACTACACTATCACCCTCGAACATGACTTCGGCATGAAGTACTCCAATCAGCTGAAGCGGGTATACGAGACAGTAACACGTGAAACTCTCGGAATTGAGCCGAAAATCGAGGTCACTAACAATTCAATCTTCATCAGATTCTCCGAGCGCTCGCCCAAGGTGACTAGGCTGCCGAGCTAGTTCCGAAGACAAGTCCCTATCAATGAAAGCAAACGAACATTCGACGATACAAGGAACACACAACTCTCTGTTACATAACGATGTGAGCGCCGTCTCTGAGTAACTCTTATCCTCCCATTACCAGATCGTCGGGCAAGATACACGGGTTCGGAGGCGGGAGTTCAATGAGGCTTGTCTTTCTTGGAACTGGCGATTCATTCTGCTCCGACGGTCGAGGCTCCACGAGTATCCTGATTGATGGCAGCACACGGATACTACTGGACTGCCCTCCGCAGATCGTGTATGCTCTCCGCTCAAATGGCTACTCCCCAAACGATGTGAATCATGCCCTTATCAGCCACACACATGGCGACCATGTGGTTGGTCTTGTTTTTCTCGCGGAATGTCTTCTTTACAAAGACAAAGGTATCTTGAAGATCTATGGGCCCAAGGGCCTAAAGAGGCTAGTCTACAGCCTCTACCATAAGCTGTTTCCCAGAGCAGACCTCTCCAAGGTTCTCAATTTCCTGCCGGACCTGACCGGTCTTCCGTTCAATTGCACGAAAGCAAGAGGTGTTCATTCGCCTCCGGACACAGTCTACAGAATCGAGATCGATGGAACGACACTGGTCTATAGCGGGGACACGATGCATGACGACTTGTCCAAAATCGCAAAGAAAGCCGACTACCTCATCCACGAGGCTGCAGAGACCAACGCTGCGGTGGCGAGGCGCCTCAAACATTCAACCCCGACCCAAGCCGCTAGGGCTGCAAAAAGAGCTGGCGTGCGAAATCTCGTGATAGTCCACAGCCCAAGACTCACGTCCAGACAGAAGCGCGAAGTAACCCGCATCTTCCCTAGAACAATCTTCTCTACAGACGGTCAGATCATAGATGTATCCTAGCTAAGTAACGAAGCACACGAGTCTTCGCTCATCTTTCGAAGCAGCTTCCTTAGTGAGCACGAACGTGTCTCCGTTCTTCGGCAATGCCTCACTAATTGCCAAGGGTCTGAGTATTCATACTCATTCTACGAACGGATTCCTGCAGCAGCTTCAACGCCATCTTTGGATGGTTGGAAACAATACTCTTGAAGCTCCATGAAGTCAAGGCAAGGCACCTTGACGGCTCAAGTGCCACAACATCTGCCGACCTTGGCTGATTGTCCAAGATTGACATCTCGCCAAAGAACTGGCCGGGTCCGAGTTTAGAGAGGACTTTTCCGTCTGATCGAACCTCTACGGTGCCTTCCGCTATGAGATAGAAGCCGATGCCTGCCTCTCCTTTGCGCACGATCATGTCGCCGCTCTCATACTTGAGCTCTTTGAATGAATGTGCAATGACCTTCAGTTCCTTCTCGGTGAGACCCGACCACAGGGGGGCCTTTTGCAACATCTCCACAATCGCGTTCGTATCTGAACCACTAGGTTTCATGATCTCACCTTCAGGAAGCCTTTCCTTAAGCCAGTATGCCCCATTTCTCGGTTTAATGCTTATGCTGAGTGACTTCATGCGACGCAATGAGATCACTTGCATACGTCCGGTTGCGGCGTATTCATCATTGGCCGCAAGAATCTGTCGGCATATGTTGTCGTGGTAACTTGATCTCTACTTTTTCTTGAGTCTTGATGCTATTTCGGGTGGTAGCGAGTTCCAGTCTATTCGCCAGATGTAGCGTGATTTCTGTGTTGAGTCTTCGTTGAAGTCTCTCTTCACGAGGCCTTCTTCTTCCATCCGATTCAAGTATTCGCTGATTACGCTTCTGCTTATTCCTAGGTGACCTGCAAGTTGTTCGGTGCCAACTTGTCCTCCGAGGTCAGTCATGCCTAGCAATGTTCTGTACCACGCGATTCGTACTTTCGATTGTTTCTCTTCAGAGATTGATTTCTCAAGTTCATCTATGTGCTGTTCAATCTTCTGGAAACGTGACTCCAACCACTTCTTCAACTCATCGTTGCTTGTCATCATCTTTCACCTCACTAGCGGTCAGTTCCCCGCTCAGCTCGGATAGTCTCCGGTCGATCCTCACCTTCAACTTCAACATCAGCCAAGCTGAGAGATCTCCACTCCATCGTACTCCCGAGCTTATTTGCCTATACGCGTATAATAATATATCGTCAGTACCGACACTCATATATATTCGTACGTCTCATAGTGTAGAGACGTGCATAAACAGGTGGATGCATTGTCAGAAACCCTCGTCTTGGCGATTGTGATTGCGATAAGAAGTCTCTCTGCACGACGTTCGGAACCTCTGGCATTCTCCAGCACCCAAGTCATGCAACCTCATCCTAGCGTCCGGATGAAACGAGTTCCTTCTGCTCGCAGAGAGACGAGAACGAGGCTGAATCAATCACGGCAAGAGATGCCAAACACAAGGTGAGCGGTGACTTGGACGATCCAGCGACCGCCCGTCTCCGTGGCGAGACACCAACCGAACTTCACCTTCGAACCGTGATTGAAGCCCTACACGAACAAGGCATTCAAGCATCCGACATCCGCTGCATCTGCTGCCACGCCCGTCTCGTCGATCTCGCACATATCACAGTGACCCCCCGCGGCCCTATCGGCCCTGAATGCATCGAGAGGTCAACAACTACCGATACGCCTGCGCCAAGTGAAGAGTAGAGGAATGAGAAGTTCATGAGTGCGGATTGGAATATGTGGTTACTCACTGTCATAGCAATTATGAGCGGCATCTCTGCGTTCGCTCAAAGCTTCAATGCGATCCATCAATTGTGGCTCAACCTACACAATATACGCCAATTCTGTAGCAAAAAACTAGGGCGAACTCACTATCTTTCTAGGAATACCTTTCACCCTCGTGCCGGCTTTAGGGAGCCCGAGGATTCTTTCATCAATATTCCAACTACGATGATTACTACCACAGGGCGGGTTACACATGGAAAGCCGGAAGGCTCCTTATCAGATCGGCTAGACAGTGCTAGAGTCCACACGAAGATGAGCGCTGAAGTGATCGGGAAAGACAATGTACACAGATGTCTCGAATCCTTAGGCAAACCTGTCAGTCGACTTTCAACTTCTACAGAGAATGACTTCATGGGGGTGCGCACACCCAAACACGCCCCCATGAGGATTCAGATTCGGGTGCCCGCACCAAGAGAGCCACCACCACACACAAAATACCTAGACGACGCACGACAGTCCAATTCTCGACGGCCGCACCAGCTGGCACACACATCATGCTACCTGGCCCTCGGAAATATAATCTTCCAAAAGTCGACAAGAGAGTCTCACTCGTTGGACTATGAGGTAGATTCACGAGTTCTTTTTGTCAACTGAAGAAGGCTTTCAGTCACAAGAAATGTGACGGTGAGGACCTTACTTGCTCTTTGCGACTCTTACCATGATCCGGCCAAGGCGTTTATGTCCGGCTTTCATGTACCACTTCAGCCACCATGCAGCTACAGTTTCAATAGCTGCCCGATCGAGAGTCCCGAGGTCTTTTTCCGCTTCCTCCGCCGCAGTGTCCATCTTAGCTAGAACATCGCCTTTGTCTTCAGTCAAAGCTACTCCCTTCTTCCCGCATACTTAGCAACGCCCGATTTACACATTGAGTATCGCAAGCAAAGCCGGTTTTTGCACCAACATCACATCATGTCTCGGTGCTTCGTTTCGTCGCGACCTATTGATCAGAATCGTATAGTCTCATTGCCTGGCCAAGAGGATGATATTTGGCCACCATAGAGTAGTTGCATCGCGGCCGGGTTTGTTCCGTTACATGAGCGGGTAAGGCCTTTCTTGCAAGGTGTGAATGAGCAGTCTTCTCGTAGACCGATAGGTGTAACTTGAGAACTCGAAGAGCAGTTGTGGACACTGCGAATGGTTGCAGCTGCACTGGTCAGTCTATTATGCGGTTCTTTTTGCGCCGCATCGCGGACACGTTGTGTCTGTTTGAGGCATCAGGGCCCCGCAGTACTTGCAGGGTATCATGACGACTTCACGAATGATCTCCTTCTCCTTTACTTGAGGAGTTGTTGGTTGAATTACTTGGATTTCAACTGTCTGGCTGGTTACGTCAGGTCTGCCTTCAATAGCTATTGCCGCTTTGAATGTCCAAGTAATCTTCGAATCGAGGCTCTTGAATGTGGGTCTGAGCCCAGCTGGGAGATATATGCTGAACGGGTAAGTCTGCGAGAAGCCTTTGGTCAAGTGTAGCGGACCGGTCACCGTCGGTCTCGCAGAATAGAGAGTTTCTGACTCGGAGGCTTCTTTCGGTACTTCGCGTTTGGCTGTTTCATCATAGACTAGCTTGATTCTTTTCGCTTCTTCCACAGATTGGATCTCACATCTTATCTCTTTGGCGTCAAACTCCTCATCTGATGAAACCGCTAGATTGCCTTCAACATTCTCCCCCAACACAAAGCTGTTCTTGCTGAACTGCACCACAATCTTGGCTTTGGGCTGGGTGATGCCATCTTTGATTCTCCTCAGGAAGGACATGCAGATACCCCCACGGCAGTCATTCGGTCACTTCTATCGAGATATTAGCTTTCGTGTGCGTGCAAACTTCTTTCCCCATCTTTCTTCACTGGCAGTCTCCACCTATGCCGTTGGCACACACGCAAATCGACGGTTCAAATCCGGACGCTCGCACCAAGCGTACCACACACACAATTACCCAAAACGACGGTTCAAATTCAGGTGCCCGCACCAAGGGTCCCACACACACAATCAAGAGTTCAATTTACGATGCTCGCATCAAGGTAATCGAAGACGACGAGTGTTGCACGCTATGGAGGAATGAGAAATACCCTCCTAGAAAAGGGGGAAAATCCAACCGCCGACCATCGCTGGTTTCTTAAGCAGCTTGAGTTCAAGTAGGTGTGATGATTATGGCCAAACGCACTAAGAAGCCCAAAGACGAAATGACAGAATTGCTCAGAGACCTACTAATTGTACAATTGGGACTCGCAAGGGTACCTCAAGCAAAGATTCGCGAGATCGCGGGCTGTGACCTTAACAGGGTCAACCGTGTTGTAAGCCTACTCCGAGTAAGAAAGCCAGAGTAGCCACTATTGAGGACGTGTCACAATGCCAGCGAAGGTCAAGAGAGAAGACGACACTTGGCAACTATCGAAGCGCCTCGATGCCATCATCAACATTCTTCTGGAAACATCTAGAGTCGATGAAAAGCCTCTTTCTATCGCTAGACGAATAGAGATTCTTCATGCCTCTGGCCTGAGGCCGGTCGAGATCGCCAGAATACTTGGGAAATCCCTGACCAACATCAGCGTCCAGCTCAACCTCATGAAGAAGGCTCAATCGAGAAAGAACAAGACTTGATTTCCTAAAAGAGCAGTGCGCAGCTTGGTCTCAGGAAATAGTGTGAGGCCATTCACCGTCTTCATAAGTTCCGCTCAGACAGAGTTCCAAACATTGAGAAGGACTCTGAAGACCAGGATCGATAATGAGCGATTTGTCGATGAAAAAATAATGAGGGGAATACTCATCGAGGATGAGAGAGGAGACGTAATACCAGAGGACATGAAGCGCGAAATCGATGGGTGTTCGATCTATGTGGGAGTTTTTGGCCGTCAGAAGTCTGATTGGACAGTTGCTGAATATCGTGAGGCAAGAGCAAGAGATCTTCCTGCATTAGTCTATCAGATGAAGAGGAAACGTGGACGAGGAAGGCCAAGAAACGCTGAAAGAAGAGGAAGGAAAAGCGAAGTGCAGAATTTCCTTGATGAAGAGGTCAAACCTCAGGGAATAAGGATCAGAGGACCTTACCGCTCCGAGGAAGCCCTGGAGGAGGCAGTTATGCTCGATTTGGCCTGGCAAGTATCTGATTCAGTGAAAGAAGCTGCGCTTGTAAGGAAGACAATACATCGTGGTCTTTCGTCGATGTGATAGTCCTAGTCTAAGAGCTCAAATTACGGCGCCTACATCAATTGTACCACTCACGCGACTACATCTTCTTTTTCGGGTGAAGGTAGGAAGAGGCGTCTTGCGCTGACTTCTTACCAAGTATTCAAGCAACCTGTGTAGGCGTGAGGCCGACAGACTTCAATATGCGTGCGGCAGTCGCTTCGTCAAGCTTCTCCTTTTCCTTCTTCTTGCTGCTTCTTGACCAACATGTCCAACCTCGGTTTCGCTCAAATCACACAACGATAACCCCTTGAGAGAGTTTCCTTATTTCATCAGGTCTTAGTGCAAAGATGTTTGTGCCACGTCGTATGTAGTATCTCCCATCCATGGTGTTTTGATAAATGGTCTTTCTATCCCAAGGAGGAACAACGACCAGCAGCACAGCGGAACCCATCACTTTCCGATCTTTGATTTCTATCGATGGTGATGGGGAAACCGTGTTCCTTACAGAATTCTGTATCTTCTGGTCCAAGTCTTGTCTCCTCATATCTGCCCCGATAATGCTCCCGTCGTCCTCAACCCCGTAGAGGATTATTCCCCCACTTTTCGTGTGTAGAAATCCGCAATTTCTTTTGTTATCTTGTCTGCACTCACGCCCGGAGCCTTGAATTCGTATAGCTGATCTTCTCCTTGCTTGCATATGTCGAGGATTTCGTTTTCTGATGGTACGTGGATAGTGTTAGGTTTGGGGATTTTCCCTTGGCCTTTCACAGCTCTCTTGACGAGCTTGCTTGTGTTGGCTACGTCCCCGAAATACGAAATGGGCACGTGCCTAATCACTGGGTTCTTTTCGTACACTATGCTACCGTCTTTCTTGATCACATCCCCTTTAGAATTTTTCTTTTTCAATATTAGTTCCATATCGCTTAGCTTCTCTATATCCTGGTCAACGGCAGACAAGCTTCTGCCAGACTTGTGAGCTATCTCCTTTGTCGGTCTCCCAGTGACTCGCAACTCGAAAACTTCGAGTCGTCTAGCTTGCACCATCAAAAATCATTCTGCCTCTAACTATCAATTCTTGGAGGTCAACCATGCTACTTCCGCGCCTTTCGCTTCAACAGCTTCCTGAGCCGGAAACATTCGACTGAAATCACCCTGTTCAATTCCTAGAAGGTCCGCAATGGCATCCGCCTTGATATCCTGAGTCAATAGTTGCAGGACTAAGAGTTTCTTCATTGCTTGTAGTTCCTTCAGTTCTCTTTCAGACATCTTCGGTCACCTCCTCATCTAAATCTCTCTCATAGTATCTCGTCTTCTCCACTCTCTCTTCAGCGACGAGCCCAGCATCTTGTAATTGGCACATCGCTTGACTTACCAATGAGAGACACTTCCCTAGAGCTTCCGGAATCTCTGAGACGCTATACCTGAAGGTCCTCAAGGTATCTTTTTCCATGGCATTCACCTATCGGATCTCGAAGAGCCGCAGAGGCAATACCTCTTTGCCCTTTTTCTTTTTGAGAATAATCCCCGACCTTTCCCACTTTTCTACCGCAGTCGTCAACGAAGGCTGTGCGACACCAGCTTCTTCAGCGATTTCTGTCACACCGGTCGTCCCGTCGCAAAGATTGTAGGCCCGAATCATCTGCTCAGGTTTCTTGCTTCCCTTCGTTACAATGTCCTTCAGCTCGTCGTTCTTGAAGGCTATTCGTCCGAGTAGAGATATGATGAGTTCATTCTGCTTTGCGATTTCATCAGCCTTGTCTTCTGTCAAATCGGATCACTTCAAAGCTGCCAAATATTTGGAAAGGCAGGGTTGTTCCCCACCTAGGATTCATTCGATTGCGTATTTAGAAGGTTCGTGAACGCGAGCTGGTCATCCACTTCGGATCAAGAAATTGATTTGAGCTTCCTTCGTGTCCTTCCATATGTTCTGAAAGCATGGCTGCCAATGGCCTTCTTGCGCAGACAGTGAAGCGTACTCTTTCCAATTCCAAGTCTCCGAGCGTCAGACTGAGAGAGTGAGGATCCGTTTCCGAAGGTCACAGGTCATCCGTTCTTCGCAAGCTTAGGAGACGGCTCGGAGAAGTCTAGTCCACCATTTCGACCCGACTAGGTAGCGGCCAAGCTCAACCGCTCTTCTGCTCGATAACCGTATCCCACTTCAAAGCACGCCCCTTGTACCTGACCCCAGAATTGAATCGCTCACGAAGCAAATCTAGGAACCGTTGTCTTCGCTTCTGGTTCGAAGCGGTACCTGTAGTCGTCACCTGTGAAGTAGAAATCCGGCAAATCCAACACTCCCGACTCGAACGCCTCCATCACTGCCACATCAGCTATCCAACGAAACGGCTCCTGCAAATCATACACCAGCGACTGCTTCGTCTTATTTCATTCTCTTGACGGACTCGGCTTCGACTGATTGAATTGTTTCTAGTAGCATCTTTTCTATTTTCAAGTAGATGATTAATCCGCGCTCCAGAAACATCGTCAAGGCTTCGTTTCGTGATCTCCCACTAGTCCTCGCATATGCGGTGATGAGGCTTGTGAGGCCCGTTGGTAGGCGTAGAGCTAATAATTCTGATCTAGCCAGCCCGCGGGAGGCAAGGCGTGATGGCGACGACTCACTCGACCTAAAGTTGTGCTTGTTGCCAATGCGGTGAGTGCTCCACTCAAGCTCGCTAACGTATTCGAACTTGTCCGAGACCTCAGGATCGCCCACCCTCAGATAGGTGCCAGCCGCGCCTAGGCAGATCAGCATCCTAGCCAGATCTGACAGCATCCAATGCTCCCTAACAGCAATCCGCTCAAGATGCGCAACAATGAGAACTGACACGCGAACAGAACACCGCCAATAGGCATTCACCCTTCTTAGATGTGTACCCTTAAGCACACAACCACC
>CAVPLU010000008.1:0-113209 GCA_963706285.1 Candidatus Bathyarchaeota archaeon | reverse complement strand
AATTTCATTCGTGATGGCATGATCCGTTCGCGCTAGTGTGTTGTCCGCATAAGCTATCCTGTGTCATTGCGTATGTTTCTCCTTTCAAATAGCCCTCAACAGCCTCTGACACGGTTCCTTTGATTCCGCATCTGATCTCGATTCCTAGTTGCTTGAACACCAAGTATGGACGCATCCCCATTCCTTCCACAAGCATTAGGTTGACTCCTTTCTCTGCGAGCGCTCTCACGGGGCTAGCGCAGTCTGAGTGCCCTCCATTCAATATCGAATCTATCGTCTTCACTTCTCCTTTTTCTAGCGTTACTATCGCGTAAGAGTCGCATCGGCCGAAGTGAGATGATACTTGGGATTGGAGGCTTGCCTCACCTGTGCATGGTATCGCTATCTTGATTCTGTCCATTTGACTAGTGTCCTCCTGTCTTTCTACGTTTTCCAGTTTGTTTTCTTTCTTTAACGACATATTCTCCACCTTCAATTCTGATTGCTTTACCGTTGACCAGGGCGTCTGCCACCTTGTTGTGTGCAGATTGTATGATTCGGTGAAATGTTGGTTGGGATACATTCATCGTCGCGGCGGCTCTCTCCTGCTCCATCGATTCGAGGTCTTTCAATCGTATTGCCTCAAGCTCGTCCACCGCCAAGCTGACCCTATCAAGTTCAGTCATTGGAATCCCTCTTGGTTTGAAGTAGTTGACGGATGGTTCGCAGCAGACCGTGCGGCATATCTTAGGCCTGGCCATAATAACGAATAAATATTCAGAACCAAATAAGCCTTCCTATAAGAACAAGGAAGGGTCCAGAGGACGTTGAGCAGCGCCAGAATCCTGTGTTGGTTCGCTTGCCGGGCTTCTCGAGGTCTTAGAGTCTGGTCTTCGGACCTGCTTTCCATGCTTCAGCCCTTTGATGGGGTTGTGGCCTAGCAGTTTGTCTTTGACGATGAAAGTTGTGACGAGCGCGTTTGAGTTCTTTGTGAAGAGCATGTCGTGGCCTACACACAAGCCAACGATGATGTTGACTTGCGCCCCAGCCCTGTTGAGCATTTCAGCTTGAAGTATCGGGTTGCATGCTGCTTCAAACACGCTTTTTCCCTTGGTTTTGTATTTTTCTGGAACTCCGAGGTTTGTCTTGTCGGCCGCGCCGCATTTGCAGCAGACAGATGCCACATCAAAGCCCTGCTCCCTCAGCAGCTTCACTAGCGTTGATGCTTCGTCACGGAGCGCGACGCAGAAGGCAACGCCCATTGTTTCGATGCCTTGAAACTTCCCGAAATCTACTAGTTGCTCTATTCGAGACTTGACTACTCTGGGAACTCCCAGGATAGTGGGAGTTGCTGCTTTCTCAGTGGCTGCGGCGTTAACGTAGGTTTCCCTGACATCATTGTCAGAATATCGATTAATCAACCCTTTGATAGCATCAGGGCTGCTTCGCATAGGACAGTATTCGGGCAGCACATCTGTCCTTGAGCTTTTCCATGGGAGCCGAACGGCAATAAGTTCCAGGACATTCCGCACATCGAGGAATCAATGCTGAACCTATCACCGACAATCACTCTGCCGGTCAGGAGCATCGCTTCAGATTAACCAATCATAGTTCGATCTTGCAGCTGCCTCCAGCTGTAACCCAGCATCAGGTGTCTTGCGCGTTAGGCTAGTGCTCCATTGCATGATGATCCATGTCCAGCCTCAGAACTCGTTGAAAGGAATGTGGGCAACTCATTTTCCCTTAAGACACATCGCGTTTCCTCGCGCAAGGGGACGGTCCTGTAAGGAGCTCAAATCCCGCTTCCCACAGCATTCTCCGACATTCTTCAACAGATAACCCTCTTCCGCGCTGGGTTGAGGTGTCAACCTCCGCGTCCCTGGGATTTGGTCCTGCCTCTGCCCACAGCAGATTCGCGCCAGCAAGCAGGGAAGGTAGATTTGGTTCATGTGTGCAGTGCGCAAGGAGAGAATCACCCATGACGAGCCTGCAAACCGCGACTGCCTTGGCGAGGCTTGGTGAAGTTATGTCTCCATGGTGTTGAAGAGGCATACCCTCAGCTGAGACTCTTCGCATAGCTCCGTGCAGACTCACGCCCAGGTCTTTTCCTAGAAACATTAGATCAACCATCTCTTCAGCTGTGTGTTCAGGTCCGATCGGCTCAAGACAGAAGAGCGCAGATAAGCCGACGTTTTGAGCCGATTTGATGGTTCGCATCCGCACCTGAGGGTCTATTGTGGTATCATGGCCCTCTCTGAGTCTGACTGCATGGTAGATCGCAGTGAACCCTGCTTCAGCTAAGGACTCTGCTTCGCTCGGACCGAAGTCTCCTATGTTAGCCACCATTGGCATACGAGGTGAAAGAGAGGCCTTAACCTGTTTTCCAATGTTGAGGAACTCATCAAAATCGTACCCATCGGTTGTCATAAGATAGATTGCATTTGCTCCAGACGCTTGGAAGATTTTGGCTCTGGCCACAACCTCGTTAACATCAAATTGGATGCGCTTTTCAGCGATTGTGCCGAATACACAGAACTTGCATCTCTTGGAACATGGCGAATAATCAATCCCGATCTGAGCGTGAACTTCGCCCATGTTGTGGAACTGTTGCCTTGTCATCCTGTCCGCGACGAAATAGAGCGAGTACATTTCAGGCGAATGGACATCAATCTCCATCAACCTCAATGCCTCCTCCCTAGTAATCCCGCTTCGCGAAAGTCCCTTGCTTAAGATGGCCTCTACGTCGGAATTTGCTTTCATTTCAGTCCTCAAAACCGTCACCTTTCGACGAGCAAAGATCTTGCGGCTGTTGGTCTGAGCTGTGATTCGGACATAAACTCGTAACGAATATGCATCCAAAATAAGGCTTTTGCTGCTTTCATTCTGCGTTGGTTCGCATTGCATCGAGTTATGATATTCCAAAGAATCGTCCTTGAAGGACACCCAAGCCTACTGTCTCGCAAAGACTCGTGCCTAATCGTTATTCACGCTCGACGTTCGATGCCAATACTCCGTCCAGCAACCTCTCAATACTGTCGGCTGCTGTCCTAGCTTCCAGCGTTTTTCCATGTAATGCTGATTGAAACAGATCGTTATCGTAAGGTATCGAAGCCTCCACCTTGATGTCTCTTCTCGCTAATTCTCCTCTCACGAATGCGACTGTGTCTTCGTCTCCGACCTTGTTCAGGACTGCACGAAACTCGATACCCACAGAATCGGCGAGTCTCTTCGCTTCCTTGCAGAGTTCCAGAGCTTCATACGACGGATCAACGACGAACAAAACCATCTCAGCAAGCGCGTCCAAGCCTCTTCCGAAGTGTTCCACACCTGCCTCCGTGTCAAAGACTACGAGAGTTCCACCCTTGAATGGGTAGGAGAGAATCTCTCTTGATATTGCTCCATGAGGACAAGCACACCCTGAACCGGCCTCTCGAATCTTTCCAACCTCGACAAAGGAGAGATCCCTGTTATCGGTCTTCTCCATGACAGACTTGACTGCGGCTTGAAGCACTTCAGACGCAGTGTCCTTCAACGTTCCAAACGCGTGAGTCCTACCTCCTATCATGTCCATTAGAGCTGGACCGGATTCACTTATGCCGAGCATTCTCCTGATTCCCGGATTAGACTCGTCCGCGTCCACTACTACCACATGGAGTCCGCGTCTGGCAGCGAGCTTCGCTAGAAGTGCAACTGTAGTAGACTTGCCGCTGCCGCCTTTCCCAGCCACAATGATCCGAGTCGCGCGTTCCAAGCTAACATCGAAACAGCCGTTAGTATGAGATGATAATATCTGTTTTCGAGTTCGAGTGAGATTTGCTGTCGCAATCGGAAAAGCTTCAGAGAAATCGTATTGATGACGATGATCTCACTCCAACCATCATGTAGGCGACGAACGAGAGTTTTGTTCCCCCAGTCGCAAAACCTGCGAGAGAACTCCTCTTGAGGCAACGATCTCTCTCCCGCAACAATGATACTGCCTGTCGTCATCTCAGACTACGACAGAATGCGCAATGAGAGAGCGATCGCTGTTAAGACCTTCACGGTCTGATAATACTGCCATTCTGGCATTCACCCGTGGATAGCGCAAGGTGAGCCGGAATCAGCAGGACCGCAGTCGGACCGTCAGATCTGACACGGCTCGTTTGAGGTGCGCTCTAGACTGATAGCTGCTGCCATCAAAATTGCGAGCGAGCCTAGTTTCATAGGAAGTTCGTATTCGTTCAGTATCGCACCAAACGTGCCTAGTGCACCTCCCAAGCCGCTCGCTAACGCTAGAAGAGGTACGAGATAGTTGCATGGGCATGCTCCTGCAAGCAGTCCGGCGGCAATTCCCAGAATCCCCGTCTTGACGGATCTGTTGGGCATCGAACGCCTGACAATGATTTGCTGGATCGATACTGAGAGGACGATTGAGGTTACGACGGCGAGAATAATATCAAGAAGGAACATCCCTTCAACGTTTGATGGGATAAAGACCACAAAGTAGGGTGCGAAGAAAAGAAAGTGATCCAGATGCAGGAGCATGATGCTGTATGCGAGGGAGATGATGAGTGTTGTCAACAGGTAGTACGGTTTTGAGAGAGCGTATGATATCCTGGATCCCATTATCCACTCAACTCTGCATCACTGAATTCACGGCTTTCTCAAACGATGAGTAGGGCTGGGCTCCCTCAATCGTCACGACTTTACCGTTTGTACCCACGACGAAGAATGTAGGTAACGTGTCAACTTTCAGTTCTTGGGCTAGACGCAAGTTCGATTGAATCAACGCCTCATACTTGCCGCTATCGACCGACGCACGAAACTGATCCATATTCAAACCTAACTCTTGGGCGAACTTGTCGAGATTGGGCCTGCTCGCCCAACCGTTGTTAGCCGCTTCTTGCCTAGCGTACAATAGTTCATAGTATTCCCAGAATTTGCCTTGTTCACCCGCCGCGTAAGCGGCTTGAGACGCAAGCACAGAGTCAGACCCGGTAACGTCAACATCTCTCCACACAAGCCTCACCTTACCAGTATCAATCAGATTCTTCACGAACTGTTCGTGGGTTGTTTTGAACCAATAATCGCATGCGCTGCATTGGAAATCTCCGAACTCGACAATTGTCACTGGCGCACTGTCGAGACCTTTGACCGGTGCAGATGGTGAGAGCATATCTTTGATGAAATCATCATAATTTGGGCCCATCCCAAGAAGATTGGGAGCAAGGTAGTACAAACCCGCGCCTGCAGTTGCTGCTGCAGCGATAAGGAATGCGGCCAAGCCAAGGATCAATCGTCGTCTTCTCACTTACTCCAACTCCAACGCCTTCGGCGTGATCGAGACCGTATCAGGTGCACATGTGACCGCCAAGGTCGCCCAAACCGGGTTATAGGTCGATCGATATCTCATTCAGAAGTCGATCTGCACAAAGATGACCCGCAAAGCTGGTTCGTGATAGAGAATCCCGGAGCGGGAATTGAGAAGAAGATAGGAATCGAAGCTTCGCATCTTCTTGTCCATCACAAGGCAGACATACTTGTCGCCAAGGAAGTCGGTGAAGGTCCCTATCACGTGTTCAGAGATAGCTCGATTGCGATACTCGCCCTCGATGAAGAATCAAACATAGCACGCGTCCTGGACGCATTCTCAAGGAAAGAGTTGAGCAGCTTCCCCCACCCAGAGGAGCCTCAATAGATGGGGAGTGAGATGGGGAAAGTAGACGTGGGCGCATTCGGGGCGAACGCGGAGGTTACATTTCATCCCGTGGGCGTCGTGAGGACCCAAGCCTCAGACGATGAGATAAGGGAGCGCAGTCAAGAACTTGAGGCAACGATAGAGGTCTTTCCAGAGTTCCAAGAAGGACTTGACGGGCTGGAGGGCTTCTCACACATCTTCGTACTGAGCTTCCTGAACAGATTGAGACCTGAGCAGATTGGTCCGTTGAAGGTGAGACCTCGGCGACTGCTGAGAAAGGGTTTCAAGCTCGAAGAGTTGCCGCTCGTGCGAGTGTTCGCTATCGACTCCCCAACCAGACCCAACCCGATTGGGTTATCGCTCGCAAGACTTCTCCGTAGGAAAGGGAGTAGGCTGATGGTTCTCGGCCTCGACTGTTTTGATGGAACCCCGGTCCTGGACATCAAACCCTACAGAGACGACTACAGAGTGGAAAAGTACGAGCTTGCCGAATGGTACCGCGGAATACGCCACAAAGCAGGCCGAGATGTGTAGCCTGCTAGATTGTGAGCACAACGATACCGAAGTCCGTCTGCCTCAGGATGACCTATGTTGAACTTTCGTTCCAGAGTCCGCCTGAGACTCCATATCAACGCGACCGATGTTCTCGCAAACAATCAAAGGTGGCCTTTGCCACCGCATCAGACAACTGCCTGATTCTGGAAGGACGCTCGAACCTTCAGTTCAGCGCACCCCCGACGCTTTCTGACAAACCCGCTTGGTTATGACGCCTCAGTTGGAAATGCGAGAAGCCTACGAGTAACATCGCCGAGAATCCTGTCTAAACTCTTCACGTCGGCTCCAAGTATGTGAGATGAGCAAACGAAGCGGAGACATTGAAATAGCAGCTGAACCAGGCAGGATCAGGTTTATCATTAATCGCTGTATCTAACGTGCGTGTGAGATCGATGGGATCAAACGCAACTCGCCTATCTCTTGTTCCACGTGGAAGATTCCACATCTATACCTGTCCATTCTGCGGTAAGGAGGTCAACTGGAGCGGCGAGCTAACACTCGTGGGGTACGGGGATAAGTCCCAACCAATCACAGTTGCGCCAAATGAGGCGCTTTCCAAAACGACCTATGTTTGCCCTAACTGCGGACCATATAGACCCAACGTAAGCGTGGGGCATGACTATGGAGGCCGCATAGGACCGGCCCAAGAGGAAATGTTTGTCTGGCTAGAACGCGTCAAAGGCCAAGACGCAATGGGAAGCGCGTCGGGAAAGTGCAAGGCTTGCGGTGCTCCGATTTCCAGTGAAGTCTTCTGCCCTAGATGCGGAAGATCGCAGGCCTAACGCCGCCACATTCTCGGTCCCAGCGCTCGCGCAGAATCATGCATTCTCGACCAGGCGATCGTGTCCATTCTGTAGCATACTCTGGAGTGGGATCTCTAGCCTTGGGATTTCCCACATCTTCTACAGAATCTCTCGTTGCGGGCCATCTCCAAACCGCAGAAGCGGCATTTTGCTTCAGGCTGGAACCACCTCATAGTGGTGGGTAGGCCCTCCGTTTCGTATCTTTTTGCGACCAATATTGCCAGTTCCATCAGAAAGAGAAGTGGAATGAATAATGCAAAATCAGCGATCGGGCCTCCATCAGGGGTTATTACGGCGGTGACGACGAGAAGCGCCGCGTAGATGTATTTCCTGTTCTTTGTCACCACCGTTATGCTCATGATCTTGAGTCGGACCAAGAGCACAAGGAAGACGGGGAAAGTGAAGGTCAGGCCGGCCATGAGAACAATCGCGAAGACCACGCCGTAGAAATCATTAACTGAGATATATGGCTGGGCACCCACTGCCGTGAAAAAGGGAATCATTGCATACATCGTAAAAGGCGCCAGAAGCAAGTAACCGAAAGTCGCTCCGACGGCAAACAATATTGTGAAACTCACGACGAATGGGCCTACAGCTTGTTTTTCGTTCTCGTACAGTGCCGGATTCAACGTACTTGTACACTTCGTAGGCGATGATCGGGATATTGATGAGAACAGCTATCACAAAAGAGCCAAGCAGGTACAGCTCAATCGGAGACCCTACAGTATAGCCTACCAGAACAAACTGCGGTGGCATAACATCATGCGTTACCCTCTTGAATACGATCGAAATGAGCGGAGTGTAGAAGGCGAAGGGATTGCTGAGGGAGTTGAGATCTCCAGGCAAAGCCATAATCACAATCGTAGTTGCAATAAGCGAGTAGAAGACAACTTTTAGTCTCTTGGCGAGTTCGTTAAGGTGCTCGCTCAACGGCGCCCTACGATCTGCGCTCATGGCTTTCGAATCCTAAAAAGAGACTTCTAGTATCTTGACCCTTTCACGTGAGGTATTTTACCGCTTGATCGATTTTGAACAGCAGAGAATACGCTGATTTGTTTTGGAGCGGCCTGCATTCTGACTCCCCTACGTGCTGGAGTCTGCGGTCTTACTTGCACCGGCTCTCTGAGCGATCTCACGCGCTATCTCATCTATGGTCTTGCCTTCAGTGGAGATACCAAGCTTCTTAGCGGTGTCAATCAAAGCATTGTCAGCGCTTGTGCGTGCCGGCTTCTCTTCAATTGGACTCGGCTCTTCTTTGGAAGCTTTCTCGAAATTCTCCTCGTGCCCGACCGATCGCTCTAGCAAGATCAGGTATCTTCTTGGGGCCCCAGAGGAAGAAGATGATGATGACGCCTGCTATTACTATCCATTCCCAACCAGCGAGTGCCATTTGTCTTCCATTCCTTTTGCGTTTCTTGCATCGCCGGGAACCGGCACCAACTTAAAGCCTTGTCGATCGGTCGGAGAGGTTGTGACCGAAGCCTACCATCTCAGGAGACTATCTCAGAGACCTAACCTTCGTTAAGATGTTCCTAGCAAAACTTGTTCAGATTCCAAGGATTATGAGAGCAAGAATCAGGCTCGTTCAGAATAGGATATAGACCAAAGGCGCCTAATTATCCATCGGTGAATGCATCGGGTGTTCAGTGAGTGGCTGACCTAGTCGCTTGGTCTCCAGTGACTGTCGTGTCACTAGTCATATTCCTGTCTTTCCTAGGCGCCATACTAAGCGAGAGACTCAAAGTATCGTACCCGACGGTCATAATTCTGATTGGCTTTGTGCTATCGCTCCTGAGAATTGGGGGCGCCCTAGAGACCGTTCCATTCGATAGCAGTATCATACTTGGTTTTGTCGTCCCTCCCATGATCTTCGAAGCGGCTATGCGCACTCGCTTTCAGACTTTCCGAACCATTGAGAAGACAGTGATAAGCCTAGCCATATTCGGAGTTGTCATCTCCGCAATCATAACGGGACTCGTTCTGAATATCGCCGTAGGCATGCCTATCTCAGTAGCACTGATGTTTGGCGTCATTATTTCCCCCACCGATCCTGTTTCAGTCGTTAGTCTCCTGAAAAGAGTGCGAGCGCCAGAGAGACTGACTGCTCTTCTGGAATCGGAAGCATACTTCAACAATGCAACACCTGTCATGCTGTACGGTGTAGCTGTCTCCCTCACTTTCAACCCCCAAAGTCTAAGCCTATTCGCCTACAATCTGTTAGGAGGAGTTGCCGTCGGTGTTCTGGTTTCGGTCGCAGCTGAATTGCTGCACAAACTGATAACTGAGCCTCTGGCTGAGACAACATTCACGATAGCCGTTATGTTCGGCTCCTATGCTCTCGCTGAAAGCTTAGGCATGTCCGGATTGATCGCTGTTCCGATAGCAGGCCTATACATGGGAAATCGTACCATGCGAACCGCAATGTCTGAGGAAACTCGAACTACCATGACCAAGTTCTGGGAAGTTGTAACATTCATGGCCACTTCCTTTGCGTTCCTCCTCATTGGGTTGAAGACAGACTTTATGCTGCTTGTTACTTATGCACCGTTCATATCGGCCGCTTTTTTGGCAATACTCGTTGCGCGAATCATCAGCGTCTACCCAATAATCGGATTCGCGAAGGTGCTGCGGGAGAAGATCCCATATTCTTGGACGAGGGTTATTGCATTCGCGGGATTACGAGGTGCAGTTTCGATTGCTTTGGCGCTTTCATTGCCTGAAACACGCTTCAAGAACACATTGGTTGCTATGACCTTTGGTGTGGCCCTCCTTTCGCTAGTTGTTCAAGCCGAGATTGTGCGAGCCTACTTGAAGACCGCCAAACTGACCTCACATGAAGAGAATGAGCAACAATCAATCAGCAGGCCCTCTCCGCCTCCGGCGCCTCGCTCCTGAGAGACGTAATTGCCAATGTTGACAGTGACAGATACCTCGGTATCTCTACGGTCCTCACCAATTCGAGTTGAGTGCAGCTCTACCCATCATAGCGACTTTCGTCGCGATTGGGTTTGCGTTGCCCGCGATTTTCTTTAGCGCCCTACTTGATCGGATTCTTTTCCTCGGAATCGAAGCCGGTGTATGGGTTCTGATACTCTTCTCGAAACACAAGTCCCACAAACCCGTGTTTGACCTCCTTTTTTGTAGCAGATTTGTGGATGTTCTTCAGAATGTTTGCACATTGATTTGGCGGGCTCAGCGCACCATCCTGTGAGACACAATGGATTGATGCATACGATCACGCGATCGTGAAACGCTGAAAAACCGGAAGGGACGGGCTAATAAGCGACGGTCGACCTTCTAGTCTATTCGAGGAAAGAATGTGGTATCCTGTGGCGGTGAGATAGTATGAAGAGCGTTTTTTGGGCATGTCGACGCACTCCGGAGCTACTTGCTGCGGAAATTGACCGGCGACGGAAACAAGTTAGTCGGTGACGCAATCCGTTTCCGGCTTTCTTCTTCCTGATTGCCGGTAGAATTAGACAGATTGTCTGTGAATCATAGGGACACCTATAAGCTGGGCATGCGGTAGTAACATATGTCCGATCGAGTTTTTCTGTGTAGCTGCCGAAAATGTGGCACTAACTTTCAATTCACAGGTACATACGCGAAGTTCAATGACTTCATGGACTCAAGAAACTTCGCTTGTACTAATGGTCATAAGGAGGTAAGTTCGCCACGAACGTTTCTCCAGCTCTTGGAGACAAGCGAACCCCTACCGACACAAGATTGGAAACCAATAGAGGGCCGAAATTATGTCAACGTACTCGACTATCAAACAGCTAGGATAAACGGCATGCAGATTGACCACATCGGTTCAGGCGTCTACATCGATAGGAAGTCAGGCAAGAAGTACGATTACGAGGAAGATGCGAAAGGACAGCGCCACTACTTCGAAGTACCAGCGTAAGTTCGCTTCGGCGCCTGACTCGTTGCAGTACGCACAATCGTAAAGTTTCTATACAAAAAATCGAGAATTTAGAAATAGGGAAACTGGGAGGAGAACTCCCAGGTTTCTATTGGACGACTTCGCCAGTTGCGAATCTTGGACCAACAGAGTTGATCTTAACCTTCACATGGTCGCCAGGTTTTGTTTGGGGAACAAAGACTACGAAACCCTCAATCCGAGCTACTCCGTCACCGCGACGGCTAGTCTCTTTGATATCAAGTTCGTACTCCTTACCTTCCTCAACTGGCTTGTTGAAGGAACGTTCAAAGCTCATACGTTTCACCTCGTTCAGTTCGTTCAGCTAGTTCTTCGGGAGAAAACTTAGACGCCGACACGGATGGTTACGGTAGGACGCTTGGCTTCAGCCCGTATACCTAACTTGCCTGTTTAGCATCCCAGTGCTGCTAATAATTCTGCCTATTCCAAGATCAGAGCGCTCCGTGATTTGAGACCTCAGCCGAAGCGCTATAATCTCTGCTCCTACTCTAGTCGATTGACTGAAGCAGGGTGGAAGATGCGAATCGGGACATCTGAAGATGCAAAAAGCGTTGTAAGAAAGTACTTCCTCGGCACTAGGACTTCTCATGGGAAGATTGCCACCTTATCCGTCGAAGAGGAGACGGAGGGGCCGGATGAGAAGGGTGCCTGGAAGGTGAAAGGAACTTACCTAACCGAAGCAGGGGTGAGAGCACAATTCGTGGCTAGCTGTGTCCTCACGCGGGGAGGTGCGGGCGACCACTTTGAGTTCGACCAAACCGAAACCGCCTTGGCGCTAGGCATCCTGAAATGCAAGCCCGACAATATTCTCAACAGTAGTGTGGGAGAGAGTGTTTTGAAAAAGTTGAGCAGAGCAGATTATAGGGCGCGAAAACGACAAAAGAAAAAGCAAGGCACGAGGAAGAGCACGAAATCAAGTAGAAACCCTAGCTGAATCAGACACCGCGGCTCGTATGAAGGACTACCGGTTCGGCTACCAAGGCTCTTGCTGGCATCGTTGTCTCAATGATGGAACATACGCCTCGTTGCAGCGCCTGAGGCCTGAATTCTACTCGGGATTCTGAGTAATTGGAAAACCTTTTCTCTTTGGCGGATTCTTTGCCGCGTTTATGATCAGCGACCCCGAACCAATTGCTTCAGAACTCAGATTCGTGCCGGGAGTCAAGGATGTCGATATAGTTCAGTTTCCTTCAGGAAAGGAACTCTGGGTAGTGCTGAAAGACCCGGTTGAAGCCAATAGACTCAGCAGAATCTCTGAGAGTCTAGGCTACAAGATTGCCAGACGAGGCTCGTTGGTGTCCAAACTTCCTCGGAGCCTCGCCGAGATGGTATGGGATGGAGTCACATGGGTCATCATCAAGAACGCACATGCTTCCGGGAAACAGACATTCGCCGCTCGCATCATGAAGAACCTAGTGACTGGAGAAACGATCTACCACACCATCGACAGCGACGGACTCAAGATCCTACAAGAGTATCTGAAATCCTGAACCACGCAAGAGGACTCCTGCGGGCGTCGTTATTGCGTTCCTAAAGGCGTAGATCACATTTGATGGCTTCATGAAGTCAGGGCTTCTGTGATGCTTCGATAGCCAGCTCCGCCATTCTCTTCGAGAGTTTTGGTACACTTTTTGGTTGACAATCATGAGCCGTCTTCAAGAAACACGCCGTGGGCACAGATCGCTGGAAGTGACATTTCGCATATTACTCCAGTAGGCTTCGTTTGTTGCCAAATGCGAGACTTGACCGCATCAATTCTTCACGATCAAGGATGATCGGTTGGCTATGACTTCATGTTGTCAAAGAGCGCAGCCTAAAATCTCAGCGACCTTATTCCAACCTTGTTGGTGAGGTTACGTCCGTGGCCTCTAAAGTTACATACGTTTCTATGTCGGCCGACGAGAAAATGGATTCACAATATGAGGCCGCGCTTGAGCACTTTCGGCAGGGTCTTGATCAATTTTATCCCATGTACATTGACGGCCAAGAGGTCCGGTCCGATGATGGAGAGTTTGTGCACAGAAGCCCGATCGACACCTCGATCGTCGTGGGACATTTCCAGAACGGCAGGAGAAACCACGCAAGACTCGCAATCGAAGCTGCCAAGAGATCATTTCCATCTTGGAGCGGCACGCGTTGGCAGGAACGGGTAAGGATTGTTCGTCGAGCAGCGGATTTGATTGAGCGGCGAAGATTCGAGATCGCCGCCGCCATTACCTACGAAGTTGGTAAGACTAGACTAGAGGCGTTGGCTGAAACATCCGAGGCCATAGACGCGATGCGATATTACGCGAAGGTCATGGAAGAGAACAGCGGTTACACAATGAAGCTAGGTCCGGGCAGCTCCGGGCGAAGATGGCAGAATGGTCTCTAAGCCGCTTGGCGTATGGGTGGTAATCTCACCATTCAACTTCCCGTTCATGCTCGCCAACGGCATGGTCCTCGGGGCGCTAATCACGGGCAACACAGTCGTCCTCAAGCCTACAAGCGAGGCGCCTCTTACGGGGCTAATGCTCTACAGGATCTACCTAGACGCGGGTGTTCCCAAGGGAGCAATGAACTATGTTACTGGTCCAGGACCTGAGTTCGAAGAAGAGTTCACGTCGAACCCTGATGTTGCGGGAATTGCGTTTACTGGATCCCGTGACGTGGGGATGAGACTGTATCGTGGGTTTCTCGACAGTCAGCCCTATCCGAAACCCGTCGTGCTCGAGATGGGCAGCAAGAATCCAACCATAGTCACATCTAAGGCAGATCTTCCAAAAGCAGTAGAAGGAATCGTCCGAGCAGCCTTCGGATACGGCGGCCAAAAGTGCAGCGCGACATCAAGAGTGTACGTCCAAAACGCCGTGAAATCACAATTTCTTAGCCTGCTCGATGCGAGAGTGAAGGAACTCCTTGTGGGTGATCCGCGAAGGAAGTACGTATTCGTTGGACCCCTCATCAACCAAACCGCGGTGAATAGATTCATCGAATCTGTCGATGACGCAAAGCAGAGCGGAGGGAAGATTGTTTGTGGTGGTCATGTCATCAATCTTGGAGAGCTTGCGAGGGGCTATTACGTGGAGCCCACCGTTATCACAGATCTCCCAAGTGGCCATCGACTCTTCAAAGATGAACTATTCATCCCTCTAGTTGTGGTTGACGAGATCGCTAATCTCGATGAAGCACTGAGAAAAGCGAATGATACAGAGTACGGCTTAACCGCAGGGATCTTCACTGAAGACCCACGGGAGATTGAGGAATTCATGGACGGAATACAGTTTGGAGTAGTGTATGCAAACAGGCGAGGAGGAGCCACTACAGGCGCATGGCCTGGAGTCCAAACATTCGTGGGCTGGAAGGCCAGTGGAGCCACAGGCAGAGGGATAGGCGGTCCGAACTACCTGCTTAACTTCATCAGAGAACAGTCGCAGACCGTGGTCTCAGAATAGCACCAAAGAATATCACGAACTAACATCGCAATTCTCAATTGCCAAGCGTCCCACTCGGCATATCGGGAACTCCTTTGAGTCGTTCCGTACGGAGTTTCCCGGCCGACAAAACGCAATCTAATCGCGAATAGAACAGAAACATCTCATTCACCCGTTATCCATTTCAACTCGAAGATCGAATTGAATGCGGAGTGTCATAGTTGAGTGCGCATAGCTCCGATGTCTCTCACTATCTTGGTCGTCATTCAACCCTCTCCTACTTGATCGACGAGCCAAGAGTGTGGACGCGCGTTCGCTACCTTAGAGAGAATGAGGGCCGCGCACCTCCTCTTATCTTAGCTGTGGGAGATCGACGACGCGTCTACACAATCGCGCGTAGACTCACCAAGCCAATTCTTCTTCCCGAGACTGCGGCTAGATTGCTTCGCAAACGTGTCTCTCAGAAAGATCTGACTTCGGTTCCAGAGCTCGGCCGCGTGGCCATGGCGATTGGGCTGGTTTCACCGTCGATTCCGGTCTTAGTCGTAGAGACACAGATGGGAGCACCTGCGACTCAGATCATCATGAATGAGGTGCTCTCAGACGAGCTGACCAACACTAGGTATCGAGTGGGGAATCGCAGGATCACCCTGCCACACAAGATCGTAATCCGCGTGGGCACAGCAGGAGGCATCAACTGCGATAGAAAACCGAAGATCGAGCTAGGCGATATTGTCAACGCGACACACACAATCGGGGCGACTGGAGCAGTAATCCAATCACTTGCACGCTTGGATTTCTGGAACGCGGAAGCCCTCGAACAATTCAGAAAACGGTGGATGGAACTGGGCTCGGAGTTCACCATCACTTCTGAGGGACATCCTAGGGTAGAGTGCAGCATGGATGTAGTGGAAGCTTTGGACAATGCAGGACGACGAATCGCTGCTGAAGCTTATCACAGAGGCGGGAACATGACCAAAGACTCTCTTTACGCTGAACTGAACGAGGAAGTCTTCCTTGACCTCTGTCGCAGGAATGACTGCCGCTCTACCGAGATGGAACTCTCAGCCATTGCCGTATCGGCGCGAAAGAACGGTGCACACTTCGGCATGATAACCGCTATAGTGGGTCTCGTGCCAGGTGCGTCTTTCGCAGAATCAAAGAAGATCAAGATCCTTGCTGAACAAAGATCACTACGGACTGCGCTGGAAGCTATGAAACATCTCGCTTCTCCGCACCACTGACTACGGCGCATCAAGTAAGGTCGAATATCCACATCAAATCAGTTCGTTCTCGCATGGCACTCGTGAAAAGAAATGAGAAGAAAAGGCAAGGTGGCGGTGAACTATGAAGCATGATTCGAGACCGTTGATAGCGAAGGTCGATGATGGTATTCGAATCGTAGTCCACGTCGTGCCCAACGCCAAAGAGACCGGGATTTTGATGGACATTGATGGAAGCCTAATGATGCGTGTTCATGCACCTCCAATCAAAGGTAAAGCAAACCGGGAGATCGTCAAATGGCTCTCAAAGAAACTGAAGAAACCGAGCTCACAAGTTCGAATAATCGCAGGGCTGACTTCCAATCTCAAGACACTGGAAATCATCGGAATTGATGAGAGCACATTCTTGGAAGCTATCGGTTCAAGATGAACGACCAACCAATAACACAATGGTATAGCTGAATCGAATGCGTCTCTCTACTTTCGATCTAGAAGGGCAGGGCGAAAGTTACTTCTTCGAGAAGATCTTCAGCGAGTCGCTCGGCATCCAACTCGGTCGGCCGCTTCTTTTTGACGCTTCCACAGCAGAGGCAAAATGCTGAAGCCCCTTGTAGTTCCTATCGTAGACGTGGTAGCTGTCGCTGTCATCCACATATCGTCCAACTTTGATGCCGATCTTGTCAGCTATCATCTTCTGGAGAAGCGTTATCGCGTAAATGTTCATGAATGCGGCGTTGTACGCGTCCCTGCTTCTCCAGCTAGTGTGCATCTCAAGCCACTCATCATCAACTATCTTGCACCAGATCCGTTGAAGACACGGAGGGCCTGCGACGTCGTAGTCTCTCCAAGGCATCCACGTGATGGCTTGGGCCCGATTCGAGAAGGATGTTGTTTTCAGTTTGTTGATGATTTGATTGATTTGATCCATCTTCTGCCCTGTCTGCTCGTACTCGAATAGGCGCTGATGGTACGTGTAGTCCCAACCTCGCCCGATCGAAGAATCTTTGGTACCATAGAGTACTTCGTCGACATACGCTGAAAGACTCATCAGCCCCTCGCAGCCCACATGAATTCTCGGTTCTTTCAAAGGCTCATTCACAATAATCTTCATCGAGGATTCCAGTATCTCGTCAACCCCGCTCTTGTTCGTGTACGACTCTTTGCGGGACTTGATGCCTTGCTCACGAAGGAGGAGCAGACTCTTCTCCCATGATTCGGGAAGAACATTCCCTTCTGCCGTCAATTGCGGAATTGCCTTCATATCATACCCTCTGATCCACTTCTACTCTATTGAACTTCCGTAGTGAAAACCTCTGCGATGCCATGGGTCGCGGTAGATTTGGGTGAAAAACAACCGTCGAAACATCTTTCTGACATGCTCGACGACTTTCCACGTGCTTCTTCAGGAGGGATCCTCATGGTAGCATGCTCGGAATTTGCGGCAACACTGCAGAAGAACGCTCATATTGTGCGGAACAGAAACTGGACTCATTGGGGTTGATCGAGCTCATGGCTGCTCAAATTCCGACGGCCCCCGGCCAATCCTATGCGAAGCAGTTTGTCATCTATTCAGCGCTCGGAGAACCAAGAATCAAACGCGAGACATGGCGACTGCTGATCTCCGGGTGCATTGAGAATGAGCTCAAGCTTTCTTTCGAAGAGCTGGAACGCCTACCACAATTGAAGCTGACGAGAGATTTCCATTGCGTGACTCACTGGTCAATCAAGGATGTTGTTTGGGAAGGAGTACGGTTCCGTGAGCTCGCGAATCTTGCCAGGGTTAGGCCTGAAGCCAGATGGGTCATGTTTCATTGTGCGGACGGGTACGCCACGCCAGTACCACTTGTAGATGCCATGGTCGAAGACTCCATGATAGCCATCAGGATGAACGGCGAGCCTATTGCGATTGAACAGGGCTTTCCCGCTCGATCCTTCATTCCCCACCTCTATGCTTGGAAGAGCGCGAAATGGCTTACGAAGATCGAATTCATGGAAGATTATGAGGATGGTTACTGGGAAGCTCGCGGATATCATGAGAGAGGTAACGTCTCGAATGAGGAACGCTTCAAGGATCGCAAGGGGAATGAAAGACCTCGTGAGTAGCATCATGACCTGATGAAGCACCAGATAATCGAAAAGATGCTTTTTGACAATGCCTGCATTATGCGGTAGCGAGAAGCCGCTGTCTGCGTCGCACGATCAAGAACAGCAGGCCTAACGCGCTTCCCACAAACAATGACTCCAAGGGGAATCCTGGAACACCGCCGCTACCTGCAATTGAGACCGGGGAACTCTTCACGCCCTGTGCATCGGCTCTTATCATGAACACTCCGCTGCCTGCAAGTTTCCAAGAATAGGTGAAAGTCCCGTCGGCCGACGTTGTGATGCGAGCGATTTCTTGGTAGTTGGCACCCTGATTCTGGCTGTACTCAAGAGTCACGTTCACAGGACCGCTGGGAATCGGATGGATTGCGCCCGAGATCACCGCCGTCGGAGGATCCGTTGAAGTGTCTAGTCTAGCATTGACTGAAACGGAAGTTCCCGGTCCGAGGATGCCACTGGAGTAGTACCACTGAACTGTTTGATCCGATGTCAGTAGATACGCGCTCGCTCCCACAGGAGGAAGTTCATACTGTCGGCTCTGTTGATTGTACACCCAGAACGTCCAGTACAAGTTGGCTGCGGGGTTCTGAAGCACGCCATTTATGCCTGTGACGAATGCACCCAAGCCTGGGTAGCTTGAGAATTCCACCGCTGAGACCCTCATGGTCGCGTTCAACAGGCTCTCGCTCCGAGGAACGGCTGTATTGTTGTGCCATTCGATCGGTCCTGTTCCGTAGTTTATGCCAATATTGACTGCCACATTTGCTTGCTCTTGTAGAGTCACCGCATGGATCGACGCAACGCCAGCAAGTACGATTGTCAAGCCGATCATGATCAAATAGCAGGCTACAAATGATGACTGTCTCTTCATATTTCCACCGGAGTGAGGCTAGGTTAATTAACCTACATGGCTTTTATGGCTTCCGACTGGTCGCGAGACGCCAATTGAAACCCAAAGCCAGCACATCATTCACGAGAAGCCTGACCCTCATGGCGTCCTTGACCGGCCTCAATGTTGCAACTAGAGTGGTGCTGGCCGGTGGACCACCAAACGTGAAGCCAGTTGCATTTCTCTGTCTGACTGCAGGCATCATCGGAGGTCAGGTCACCGGATTTGTCGTGGGTTTCATGTCGATGCTTATCAGCGACCTTTACTTTGGAGCAGGATACTGGACGATCATCGGCTCGGGGTCTATGGGAGCCATTGGATTTCTTGCCGGACTTCTCTGGAGCAGGCGAGTTGTCCTTACGAGAGCTGAACTTGCCGTTGGCGGATTTCTGTTGACCGCGATCTATGATGTGGCCACATCTGTGATTCCGGCTTGGATCTTCGGATACAATTGGTGGATCGCTATCCTGATGCTCTACGTACCATTCCTTACCGGATTTGCGATCGTGTATCCTTTCGGGTTCCTTCACGAACTCACCACAGCAGTCCTAATGTTCGCCATAGGACCGACCCTCATCAGCAGAGTCAGACAGCTCGTCCACCACAATGCAGCGAAATAGATGGCTACGCCGACGAATTCTTGGTTGAGGTCGTGTAACCTTATCCCGGCAACAAATCACAAAACCAGAAGCGATTCTCTCGTAGCACAGTCTCTCCAAGACGAATGGAGATCGGGTGATCGAAGATCGGCCCAGCGTAGACGAACGTGTGGAACTCACCGTTTTCCCCGCACGGGTCGACGCTCCGAGGCAAATCTGCTAATAGCGACTCATCAAAGGCTCGTCCGGCAAACGATTGGTCCAGAGAATTCGAATCGACGCAGACTAGAATCGCTTTGAATCCAGCCTTGAGAAAACTACTAGCTAGCTCGCGCGTGTTTCTCTTCCAGATAGGGAATACCGCGGCCATGCCTATTTGGGACAGCTTCTCTTCACGATATCGTCGAACATCTTCTAGGAAGAGGTCCCCGAATGCGACCGCTGTCACTCCTTTCGCCTGAGCGCCAACCAGTACCTTTCGCATCGCTGACTCGTACTGCTCGTTACTCGACCCTTGAGGAATCGCGACCTTAATGAGCGGAAGGCCCAGCGAATCGGCCTGTTCCTCAAGTAGAGAAACGCGGACCCCATGCATGCTGATGCGATCGTAACCTGCAGTAACCGTTGTTAACAATGATTCGATCTTGTAACGCGAGTCACGGGAGAGTTCCATGAAGGCCATTGCACTATCCTTGCCACCACTCCAAGAGAGAATGACTTTCTTCACCATTGCCTACCACTTCGCCTGTGTCCTCTGATCCTCGCCTCCTGAAGGGCGATCTTGAGGTGACAACAGAATCAAAGACTAGTACGGGATCTCTTGCTGACGGCACGAACTATTGGAGGAACCTCGGCCCATCTGATGACTCTACGTACAACCGTGGGTATCTGCGTGTCAACGTTCCAGGGCCTCGTGTAGAGTATGCCCAAGGCCGTGGATTTTGATGCTATATGTTCCATCAGCGCCGGGGAGTCATCTACAAAGACATCATAGTCTAGTCGTATCTTTGCTATGGTGGATTCAGTTCTGACGAATCTGTCGTAAGGAATTGAATGAGACTTCAACCATTCCTTCGCCGATGCGACAGTTCGAGCGCTTCTCCCCGTGACTACGTCTACGGTTCCGAAATCGTGGAGGAGCTTGACTTGCTCTGCAGCATCTTGCTCCGTTAGGGGTATTCGTTCCCACTGCAACCAAGCATCGTCCAATAATCTGAAGAATTCGTCCCTTTGGATCTTGACGAGCTTCCAGACATCCCATGCACGTATGTCTTCCAATGATAGTGACTGGCCGTGGCGCTTATTGTACAACTCACACCAGCCGATCATCGCTTCCGCGAGGACGCCATCAAGATCGACTGCTATCTTCAGATCAAACACAGGTTGTTTCTCCTTTGTAGAGGTGTAGCAGCGTTAGAGGCGTCCAATGGTTCGGGACTTAAGAACTTCTACTTGGGGATCATGTTTGGGAATAGTAATCAGAAGCTGTTTTCGCCTGCAGTGAGGGCTTGACCCTGAACAAACTGTCGCTCTCCTAGACGTAGAACGTGCGACTGCCAAGAATGATTCGGAGAAAAAAGGGATGAGGGCGGGATTCGATTCCGCCCAATATGCGTCTATTCTATTCGAATTTCCTTGCCGCGAGGTCTCGGCTTGGCCTTTCGGAGCAGCACTTCGAGTACGCCGTTGTTGTATGTTGCCTTGGATGTGTCAGGATCCACTACAGTGGGTAGCTGAACTTCTTTGTGGTACTTTCTTGACGGTGAGTTCACTGAGATCGTTAGCGCATCGTCTGCGCATTTCATTTGGATGTCTTTCTTGTCAACCCCCGGCAGCTCGGCCACGACTCTTATGCTTTCTGAGTCGTCTACGACGTCAACTAGCGGCTCGCGGGCATCGCTCGGTTCCAGTTTCGCTTCGGGGAGGCCGAACATGCCTCGTCTGTGCGATGGTTTCACGTTCCCGAACTCTCTGACGACGGGCTTTCCATCGGGGCCCATAGTCATAGAGTAGCCGTATATGAACGGGCCAAATTCTCGGACTGTGCTGCCATCGGGCATTTTCCGCTCTTTTACTGCCTCTTTCGGCAGGTCTCTCGTCATGTCCTTGAACATTCGCTCGAACATCTCGTCGAATTGCCCGAACCATCGTTCAGGGGAGAAGAACGGGGACATGCCTCGTCTCTTCCTTGAGAAAGGCCATTCTGGCATATCATCGTCCCAATCAGACATGTCTGTGATTCACCTCCTCTCTATTCATCGGTTTCCCGTTGGATGACTCGCCTGACATGCTCCAAGAAAGCTAAGTATTCGCCTAGTAGGTCTGATCCAAACTGTGTGAGTCTGTAGCTTTCGTCCTCCGCCTCGTTGATGATTCCGCTCTCAAGAAGACTGGCCAGGTTCTCGTACAGCAACTTCGGGTTTATCACTCGTCGGTAGTCTCTCTTCTTGAATCCTTTCTCTAAGAGCGGCGTGAGCATTCTGACTCTCGTTTGGTTTGCGAGCAGTTCCACCATTTGGATTACTTCCCGGAAGGTGTTGTCGATTTGTTCGTCGAGCCAAGGGACGCGGGCCACATCCAGCTTCCTGTATTCCGTTTCGATCCTCGGAGGGGCGGGTAGGCTAGCTGAGAAGGGATACAGGACAAGTGCTCGCGCGTTGCTCGCTCTCTCGATTAGTCTGAGCTTTCGCCGGAGTTCATCATCTGGTGGAGATATCTCGCAGAATACTAGTGTGAATTCATCGCTCATGGCGCCACAAATATCTGCTCTGATCTTTGCTGACTCGGATGATGTTCCTTCCGCTTTGAGTGACACTTCTATGTAGACGTGATCGTTTCCTCTCTCGAAAAGGATCCTTGCGGCATGGAATCTCTCGGCCAGTTGGAGTTCTGATTCGTTTTTGTCTTTCCTGAATTTTCTCCGGAACTCGTCATAGTTCATGATATCCCGTGGTCTTATCTCGTTGGGATTGGGTGTGTCGAAGGCGAGCTTCATTGGGATATCAAGCGTTACCAATAGTAACGGCTCGAATATAAGTGTTACCGATGGTAACGGAAAAGTTCCACCCTTCACTTCAGCCCAAGCAGTGCACAGGTCTCGGGATAGAGCGACGCATCCTGATGCGGCAGATACATTGATGCGGCAAAATCCTTCGAGAAACTCGGGTCCGCCCCGAGCTCGATATATCTGACCTCTTCTCCGATCGTCTTCGCTTCCTCACGCATTTCAGCCGAGGTTAGACACATCTTAGCTCCTGCAATGGCCGTGTTCCCGACAAACTCGATTATCTCCGTAGGAACCTCAGGAATCAGCCCCAGAAGCTTTGCACTTGATGGATTCACATAGTTCCCAAAGCTGCCAGCAATGTAGAGACGCTTCAAGTCAGTTGCCTTCACTCCGACGCGGTTCAGGAGAACAGAGCAGCCCGCATGAATTGCGGCCTTGGCGAGTTGAACCTCACCAATGTCCTTTTGAGTAACCATGATCGGATCCCCAGTAGAGGTCTCATCATTTCGAGCCAGAATGAAGGCTCGCTCGCCCGAAATCTCGATGAGACGGTTGCTTTCGATCTTTTGGAATCTCCCCTTCATGTCAATCACATGGTGTTTCAGCAACTCTGCGACCGCGTCGAGTATGCCCGATCCGCAGATCCCGACCGGCTTTTCACCACCAACTGTTTCATACTCAACATTCAGTGTCGAAGGCTCGATCCGTACTCTCTCTATTGCACCGTGCACAGCTTTCATTCCATGTCTGATGTGGGCGCCTTCAAACGCGGGACCCGACGCACAAGAACATGAAACGATGTGGTTTCTGGTACCGACAAAAAGTTCAGTGTTCGTGCCTATGTCGAGCAGGAATGAGAGCTCGTCGGATTTCCATATTCCCGATGCCAGCACATCTGCAACCGCGTCTGCGCCAACGTAACCTGCAATCAATGGAAGCACGTGAACATTGGCATGAGGATGAGAGATTATTCCGACATCTTTTGCGTGAAGGTTTATCGCTCCTTTGAGAGCTGGGACGTAAGGTGAGAGAGCGAGATATCGCGATTCTATGCCGAGAAGAAAGTGATGCATCGCCGTGTTTCCGACAACAACCACTTCGTAGACTTGGCTTGGTGTGATTTGAGCCATTGCACAGGATCGTTCAAGTAGCTGATTGACCGCGGAGAGGACGCTTGACTTCAGTTTGAGCGAGTTCTCCTGCGCTTTCATCGCAAAGGACATGCGGGACATTATGTCCTCGCCGAAGACGAGTTGTGGGTTCTCAACGAATAGCGTGTTAAGTGTCTCGCCGGTTGCGAGATCGATTAGAACGCCAACCAGCTTCGAGGTCCCGATATCAACCGCGTATCCGTACATCTGCGAGGTTGTGTCTCCTTTTTCCAAAGCACACACTTGACCAGGCGTTGGAAGAACCGCCGTGATATCCCATGCGCATTCCCGAAGAAGCCGAGGAAGAGCCGGCAGCAGATCGGGATCAATCCGAAGATCTGAAAACTGCTCGTCATGTCGCAGTGCTAGTATCAGACGCTCAGAGTCCGGGAGCACGTCATTGAGTGTTGGCTGAGGAATTCTCACATGTACCTTTTTGACATTCGGGTTGACGCGCACCTTTCTCTCAAGCCCGGTTGACTGAACCTGCCGTATCCTCAGACCACTCTCTTCCGGGATTCTGACGACTATGCTCTCCTTGACGGAGATTTGGCATGCAAGCCTGTATCCATGCAGAACCTCCTTCTGCGTGAGGAGGTCACGCTCCGAAGCGGTGAGCCCTCCCAGACTCTCCCCATTTTCTGCGATTACGATGCGGCATTTTCCGCAAGTTCCGTCGCCGTTGCAGTCCGAGCGAATGAATACTCCAGCTTCATTGGCGAGAATACGGAGGTTCTCAGCGGGCTCAGCTCTAACGATTCGCCCCTCAGGTTCGAATCTGACTTCAACCGACAATGTTGTGTGCGATGACCTCCCTCATGCTCCAGTGCAAACCTCGTGCAAGTTTCTCGCTTCGTTTCTATTCTGTCGTGAACTCTATTCATTCCAGGTTTGTAGCACTAATCATCAGGCGGGATCGCGCTATGAAGGTTTGCCGTTTTCCAGTCATGACTAAGCCAACCAGGCGAAGGCAGTCGCCAATATCGACTTCCTTTTCATAATTCTGCAGAATCAGAGCGTTTCTTTGGCGGATGTCTTTGGAAAGCTATGATATTGCGAACCATATTCATGTTCTGTGACGTGATTATGCAATCATTGGCTCCGGAACTTGTTTTCTGCGTTTCCGCTTCACTGAATCGACGATCGCCAGAAACTCAGCTTCGGTGAGCAGTTCAACGCCTTTGTCGCAGTATTGTCCTGTTCTTCGCTCGATCTCGTGATCTATCTCCTCGCGTTCTTCGTGAGTCGTATCGATCCCTAGCCTCCGTAACCATTCTTTGACCTTGATGCTCATTTTCACCACCTTGTTGTCAATTCATTCTCTGCATCTGAAAGAAGAGCATATTCCTCCAAGAGGTCTTCAATTCACGTTGATCGAGGACTCGGAAGTTCTTAGAGAAACGATCCTCAATCTCGCCTCGGTCGATTCCTGGAGGGCCGAAATCCGACCCTGAACCTCGTAGGAAGGACCATAGAAGGTAGACCGTCCCCGGCTGAGAAACATGCAGGAGTGAGCCTTCGTACCTGTCCCGATCTATCGGTGATAGGCTATGGTAACACCCGTTGTCTATGAGCAAGTCGAAAGTACGTAGGCCAGCTGATGCGAACGCACTCGCATTTGTGAAGTCAAGCCTGAAGAAGCGACAATTGACAGCATGCCTGGAAGCTCTGCCTTTAGCCTTCCTTATGGCTACCTTTGAGATGTCTAACCCGGACGACTCGAACCCTATGCTGGCCAAATAGACGACTGTGGCTCCGCTTCCACATCCGATATCCAAAACGCTGCACGGCTTCAACTTGCCCTGTTCAACCAGCCCAGTAAGCTCGCTGGGTGGTTGCCCCGTATCCCAAGGAGCCCCCAAGATGTAAGACAAGTCCCAGAAACAAACCATGCTGTGCGTTCACTGAGAATTTCAAGCCAGTTGAATGGGAAAAGCATTCTTCTTTCGTTTCTTCCTACAAGACGATTCAAGAGTGCAAACATCACTATTAGCTAGGCGGTTTTCACGTGTCGATATTGCCTGGGCAGAGATGCTGTGGCAGTCAACGGGGAGGGTTCATGCTCCCTTCATTGAAAGCCGCGAATCTCGGGCCGTTACACATGACGTATCCGCCAACAGGGCACAGTGAAGGGAGCTTTTGGATGGCCGCGTGTGCTACCTATTTGTTCGTGCAAGTCCGGACCGTTCGCCCTGATATATGGGGAGGCGAGCGTGTTTGGAGGTCACCCCAATCCCCCTGAAGGATCGGTGTAGCCAGCTCCAAATGCGGGCGTAAGGAACCAGATAAGGCGCTTGCATGTCAATCAAGCGCGAAGGATGGCAAAATGGAGAGATGCAACTCCTTGTCGCACGTTACGTTCTGACGACGGGCGTATTACACCCTTGTTTGGGCTGGGATTGCTCTGGATGGGGCGTACTGTACCCCGTTCCATGAACTATTCTACATAAAGCGCATAAATAGTGCGTTGAAAGATTTAATAGTACAGAAAACGCACAAATTATGCGATTAAGGATGGGTGGCGAGATTGAGCCTCTTTGTCGAAGAGAAGAATCTTCAGAGAGAACTGGTCGCTCCAAGCGACAGCGGAGCGGCTATCCAGAAGACTCATCCTAGAATGGAGAAGACCCAGACAGAGCAATCCGCAAGACGACTGGAGGTTGAACCTCAGGCCTCTCATCGAACTTCGCAGATCGGAAGCCATCTATGAAGAGGCAAAGAAGGTTCTCCCATCAGGCGCCTCTTCAAACGTCAGAATTCACAGACACGAACCATTCCCAGTCATCTTCGAACGTGGAAAGGGTTCAAGGGTCTGGGATGTCGATGGAAACGAGTATATCGACTATTTGATGGCATACGGACCTCTCATTCTTGGCCATTGTCACCCAACCGTCGTCAATGCCATAAGAGAACAGATCCTGAGAGGAACAATGTTCGGAACAACAACCGAACTTGAAGTTGAGGTCGCGAATAAGATCAAGAGCATGGTTCCAGGAGCCGAAATGGTCAGTTTTAGCAACACCGGCACCGAGGCGACTATGGAGGCCGTGCGAATCGCCCGCGCATATACTGGACGTGACAAAATCCTCAAGTTTGAAGGACACTATCACGGCCACCACGATTACGTCCTATTCAGTGTAGAGTCCCCGTCGACTGTTGCGGGGCTTGAAGCTGCGCCCACCAAACTTGCCTTCTACCCAGGGATTCCGGAGGAAATTGCACACACAGTTATCGTTGCGCCTTGGAACAACCTTACAGCGCTCGAAAGGACGCTGAAGAAGTATGCTAACGATACGGCCGCAGTGATCATGGAACCAGTCGTGGGAAGCTCGGGTGTGATCCCACCAGCCGAAGGATACCTCAAAGGCGTTCGAGAACTCACGCAGAAGCTCGATGTGCTACTAATTTTCGATGAGATACTCACAGGCTTCCGCATCGCCAAAGGCGGCGCTCAAGAACACTATGGAGTCACTGCAGATCTTGCCTGCTTCGCAAAAGCACTCGGAAACGGGGCGCCAATAGCGGCTGTCACTGGCCGAAGAGACGTGATGGGGATGATAGGGCCTGGAAAAATTGGGTACGGCGGAACGTACAACGCGAATCCGCTGAGCCTCTCAGTGTGTAAGGCCACCCTAGATGTTTTGTCGAAGAATGAGGGAGAAGTCTTCTCGCGCATGAACTCAACAACCAAGAGACTGATGGATGGACTTCAACAGGCCTGCGACAAGAGCGGACACGACGCTGTAATTCAAGGAGTGGGCCCAATGTTCCAGCTGTACTTCACGAAACTGAAGAAGATAGGCACTTACAGACAGAGCCTACAGTGCGACTATGAGAAGTTCAAGGACTTCCGCGAAGACATGCTTGAGAGAGGGATCTACTTCCACCCAGACGGAACTGAGAGGTGGATGCTATCAGCCGTACACACCACGGAAGATGTTGAGAAGACAATAGCAGCCGCAGAGGATTGCCTCAGCAAGCTGCCAAAAAGATACTATAGGTCCCGATCGGCAAGATAGAATTGACTCGCAACGCGCTAGGTTTTTTCACTGTCTGAGTCTTGCCAAAATACACTGCGAATAGCCAGTCCAGACTCCCGGTTAGTGTTCGCCAGCAGAACATCGCGAAAACCCTTCTTCATCAGATAGCGCATCCGTGATGGGTGTATCTCCTTGACGGGTAAGTCGAAGGATCCGATTACAAATGCTGCCTTGCCGGAGCCCATCTCGAACGGGCACTATGGGGAAGTCAAGGGACTGAAATAATCAAAAGGGTGATCACTCGTCTCTAGTGGCAAAATGATGATGGACTTGGGGATCTTGGGCGTCTGAAAATCGAAACGTTAATACTCGGTCAAACGCGAACTAGCGACGGTGCCCGAACCGATGCCTGTTGAACTCAACGAAGAGGAGATACCGTTCTTCGCAGAAGTAATCGCTGGAGGACGAATAACCATTCCCGAGGAGATCAGAAAGATCTTCGAAGTTCGAGATGGAGACCATGTTTTCTGCAGGATTCGAGTCGTCCGCAAGGAAAGCGCGGCCAGCAATTCCAAACAGACGAAGACCCCGTGAGAATCCCGTCACGCACCATCCTACGCCCGTAAGTGCCTCACTCAGCAACTAGACACCTCAGTAGCTGGCAGATTCAATTTTCCTTTTCTTGGATCGCTTGCCAACAACAGCGGCCACTGCCACAATCAGAACTAGCGCTATCAACAACCCGGCTATGATCATTGGGACGGTCTCAATATAGAATGTGGCAATCGTGATATGTCCAGCTGCAGCTTCTGGCGAGGCATAAATGGAACTCTGCGCCTGCTCAAGCTGGCTAAGCGCCTCCTCTCGAAACGGGAGCAAGGGACCGAGCAATTCTGCCTCCGCTCGCAGCTTGACGATGCGAGCACTAATCCCGGACAGATCGACGAGTTCGAATCCCCATTTTGTGAACAGCGGCAAGAGATCGATGCGAGCGGCTAGACTCAACTCATAGACGGCGACGTTGGTGGAGGTCAATCCATTCTCAAGCCCACGTAGTTGAGCAAAGAACCTCGATAACAGAGGCAGGCCTCCGTATTTGTCACCAAGTGTCTTGAACACATCGTAGCTTGCTGCATAGTACTGGTACAACGACCCAGCCGTTCCACCGGGCTGCCAGTACTGGATCATACCGTAGTTGCCGTTCAGCTCACTCGCAGTAGCCTCAAGATCTGCGTCTGTGGGTGCGAAATCATAGTTCAGCGGTCTTCCCATCTGAACGGCTACGTAGTTTGCCAGACCCTCCTGAACCCATAATAGTTGAGAAGAGATTCCTGAATGCGCCTCATATTGATGAGTCAGCTCGTGCATGGCGATTGTTTCCATCGTGCCAGCCTGTGCGCGGAAGTAGAAGAGGTTCAGGTAGATGGCGCCTGCCTGAAAACTGGAGGGATCAATCGGGGTATAACCACCGATGCTTAACTCGGGCAGGGTGGATGGCGTGAAGAACTTCATTGAGATTCGATCCACGGTGCCGTTGAAGAGATCGTCCATCAACGGCATAGCATTCCCGTAGAGTTCAACGATCTCCGTTCCCAGGTTCAAGTATCGACTTGGGACATCAGCTTGGACTTTCTCTTTCTGAATGTGACTTGTTTCTTGAGCCCACGATACCTTGAACGTGACTGCAATCCTTGATTGTGAACTGGGATTGAATGACAGCTTCACTGTGGGGCCAGATGTCTCGACTTGGGCAGGGGCAGGCTGGATCTCATCCAGCGCCGTCACGCCATCAGGAAATGTCAACTTAACTTGCACTTTTGCAGACGAGGGCACACCAATTTGCGGGGAGTAGAAGAATCCGTTCGGTTCCACTATCATTGCGCCATTCGTCATGTTGAATCCGAGGCGCATGGAGAATGGTTCACTGCCAGATGCGTAAGAGAATGTCAGATTATCATAGAATGGGTGAGCGATACTTTCTGCGCTTGACCGGTATGCTACACGCGCCATCGAGGTGATCGTCCCCTTCAGCAACGCGATGGTGGTCTCGGTGAAATTCTTCGGAACAGCAACCCACGAAGCGCCTGACCCCACAAAACCGCAGTCGTAGAGTATTTCGACAGTTGTCAAACCATCATGATCAAAGGTCATGTCATAGGTGTACTTCTCAGCCGGTCCTTGACCTAGCACTGGAACGATAAGTGTCGCTAGGAACAAACATACCACAACTGTTGCCATGAATCTTGTTCGGGTTGTAGTGAGCTTCATGAAGAATCAAGTGCCCAATAGGTTATGGAAACTTGTCACGTGCGTGGTGGGGCTGGCGTTCGACATGCGCCGAGATATGAACCTATAGGGAGTCGAAACCGAACGCCCGCGGTGCGAGGCTAGATGCAAAGATGCGAGAACCGGGCATGGAGAGATTAGTCGGCACTGAACCATTCGTCCTTGCAGAAGCCTCTAAAGCGGAACTTGAACTTGTAGCGAAGCGTGAGTCGGTTGACCAATACGGACTTCGCCGCCCTTGTGAAGAAAGAAGACGCAGAACGCCGAAGTCTCAGTGAGGCGACGATTGGTGCACAAAGAATCAATATTGAATTGATCGAACATCTGCGCTTTCGAGCCTCATTTGGCAAGCATAGTTTCACTATCGATGAGCCTCCAGAGAGGGGCGGGACTGGCGCTGGGCTTCCACCGCTTTCGTTCTTCCTGGCTGGCGCGGCGTCATGCTTGATGACGCAATACGCGAAACTCGCTATTGCAGAAGATGTTACGCTTAAGTCGATGCGAGCGACCGCTCGTGGGCACTTTGACAGAAGAATTCGCGGCGCTTTTGAAGATGTGATATATGAGATCGAGATTGAAAGCCCTGCCAGTGAAGACACTATCAGAAAAATAGCTCGGGAAGCAGAGCTAATGTGCTACGCGCACAACACTCTCAAGAAATCAGTTCATATGCAAACGAACTTGTCATTGAATGGGAAGCCCATCAAATTCCAATAGTAAATGCACGCGGTGAATTTCTGCTGGGAGTCTATTCTTTGAATCCTAGGTCAAATTCGATGTCCAGACCTTCGAAGGCATCGCGGATATCCTCAGCTATGCTCTTTGCGAGTTCACTGTCTGGCTTCGCTTTCAAATCAAGCGTTACCTTCTTGCCCTCGACTGTCGTGCCTTGGAGTATCTTGGCTGAGATTATGTCAACTCCCTGAACTGGGTCAAGTACGCCTCGCAATATTCTGTTGACGAAGGATTCGTCTATTTTGACGCGTCCTCTTTTTGCTTCGTATTTTAGGAAGGCCGTCTCGAGACCTTGTCTGGAGAGCACGGCGCAGTGAAGCTTGATTCTGGGGAGACCGCCGAGCGTGTCAGAGATGTCTTTGAATGTGACTTTCCTCGCCTCCTCGATTGTCTTGCCTTTTACCATCTCTGTCATCATGGAGCTCGTGGCAATGTTGGCAGCACATCCGTAGGACTCGAACTTTATGTCTTTGATTTGTTCACCGTTCGGATCGAATTTAAGGTACAGTTTGATTAGGTCGCCGCAGGCAACGCTGCCGACCTTGGATGTGACGTCTGCGTCCTCCAAAATTCCGACATTTCGCGGGTTCTTGAAGTGATCCATTACCCTCTCAGAGTAACCGAACTTCTTTGCTAAATTATCTGACATCGTTATCATTTCCTCTGATGTGCCCTTCTTGCGAGCGGACTTTGGGCTCTAAGAGTCTCGACGACTTGTTTGACCGTTTCGGTCGCGTAGGCCACATCCTCTTTTGTCGTCCACTTTGAGAGGCTCAGACGGGTTGAGCTGTGAGACTCTTCAAGCGTTCCTCCGATCGCTCGGATTACGTGGCTTGGCTCGAGCTTTTGACTGTAGCATGCTGAGCCAGTGTTGACAACGAGTCCTTTAAGGTCCAAGTGCATCAGGATCGCCTCACCTTCCACATATCTGAACGAGACGTTGACGTTGTTGCAAAGTCTAGGCTCGCCCCTTGGTCCGTTCAGATGCGAATCAGGAATGACTAAGAGCGATTCGATCAACTCATCCCTCAGCCCACGCATTCTGACGGAATCGTCTTGAGTCAAAAGTTCCACAGCCTTGGCGAAACCAACAATACCTGCAACGTTCGGGGTCCCCGGCCTCAACCCCTTCTCTCTGCCATCTCCTTCGAGGATTGGTTCGAGCCTTACTCCGTCTCTCACGTAGAGAGCGCCGACGCCCTTGGGGCCATGAATCAGATGTGACGACATAGATAGCAAATCAATCTTCATTGCTTGAACGTCGATCTTCTCCTTGGCGAAGGATTGAACAGCGTCACAATGGAAGAGAATCCCACGGTTCCTAGCAATCTCTCCTATCGCTGCCACGTCTTGTACTGTTCCTATCTCTTGGTTTGCATGCTGGACTGACACTAGCCGAATATTCTCCATCCCGGTCTTGAGGATGCTCAAGTCAACGAAACCTTCGCGGTCAACGTCGAGCAGAGTCCTCTCGAAACCTTGTGTGGTAAGTTTGTCGATGATCCGAAGGATCGACGTGTGCTCGATCTTGCTTGTGATGATCCGTTTTCCTTTGTAGTAGCTAGAGCGTGCCGCTCCGAATATGGATATGTTGTTGCTTTCAGTTCCACCTGAGGTGAAAATCACTTCCTCAGGGAGCGCATTGATTCTCTTAGCGACTATCTCCCTTGCCCGCTCGATAGCTTCGCCAGCCTCTTCTTCCAGCCTGTAACCGAACTCGCCGGCTGGAACACCGTACTTCTTCACCATGAACTCTTCAATCAGGTCTTGAACTGCGGGGTCCAACTTCGTTGTCTCCGCATTGTCAAGGTAGACGCTCGCTCGACCGCTTTCCTCAGAAGTAACCAATTGCGGCAAATTCAACCGCGGGGAGGAGCGCAAACAGCGCTTAAAACCTGTTCCTTTACAGGCAGCAATTTCACTAGTAGCTTTCCACTCTCAGACACCCGCAACTGCCGGAGCCTTGAACGACGCTGCCTCTGCCACCTCAGTAGGTCTAGTCAATATCCTTCAGCTCTAGACAACTCTGTTCTGCGTTTATCTCACACGCGCACAGGCGCAAACCTTTTTCCTATAGTCGACCGGCCTACTTTCCGTCTGTATCATGACACGGAAGTTGTTTTGGGAAGACGCATACATCAGAGAGTTTGATGCAATAGTCAGTTCTATTGATGGCAACAACGTCGTGTTGGATCGAACTGCATTCAACCCTCGTGGCGGAGGCCTTGTCGGAGATATTGGAACATTGAACGGAGAGAAAGTTGTCGACACGACTAAGTTGAGCGAAGACACAATCGCACATGTCCTGGAAACTGCGAACGCACCTGCTGCTGGAAGTTCAGTTCACGGCGTCCTAGACTGGGACAGAAGATGCAGAATAATGAGGATGCATACTTCAGCTCACCTGCTCAGCGCTATCTTTCACAAAGAGACCAGCGCACTCATCACAGGAAACCAGATAGAGCCAGACAGGTCACGGATAGACTTCAGCCTGGACGATTTTGACAGAGAGAAGATGCTCATCTACTGCAACCAGGCAAATGAAGCAGTTGTCAAGAATCCCCCTGTGAAGACGTATTTCATGAAACGCGAGGAAGCACTCAAGATACCTGGCATAACCAAACTTGCCAGCGTCATGCCGCCCGACGTGAAAGACCTGAGAATAGTTGAGATCGAAGGATATGATCTGCAAGCCGACGGCGGAGTGCACGTGAAGAACCTGGGCGAAGTAGGGAAAATAGAGCCACTGAAATTCGAGAACAAAGGTAAGAGCAACAGGAGAATGTACTTCACGATTCCATGAATGCACTTGAGACTCATTACATTCATGCTAGTTCGTTCATGTTGAATGACCGAAAACCGAACGTGACTTGGATGAAGCGCGTTTCTCGAAGAGAACGCCTAAGATCACGAGAACGCATATTGACCACAATATCTTCGTGAGCCCGATCGACTCCCCCATGGCACTCTCCTTCTATCCAACGGTCCTTCCCTAGGCTGAACGAAAAGATGCAGACGAAGAGCTTGGGACAGGTGCTCGGTTCGTGGAGTTCAATCCACCAAATGAACAAACAAAATTCCTGCAGTGCTCGTAACGCTTAACCACCCACGCCATCGTCGGTAGTCCTGGGACGCTGTGAGTGTCCTCAGGAAACAAGCGTATCAAAACAGTTGGGAAGAATGAGGGTCTAGTCCCAGCTGCAGCCTAGGATCTGGAACCCAAAGTAAAATGGGGAAAATGTCCGAGCGCTCGTGAAAACCGAGCGCAAGGAAACCTAGAGATAGAACGTTTACCAGAATCCGCCGAATCCGCTGTATCCGCCGTAGCCGTGATATCCGCGATATCCGCCATATCCGCCACATTCATCCACCCTAACGGCGGGAGGCTGATAGGCATACATCTGGGCCGGAGTCTGCTGGAAGTAGTACTGCGACGGAGGCTGATAGACCTGAGCAGGGGGCTGATAGGTGTACATCTGGGCAGGAGGCTGGTGGCAGTAGTACTGAGGCGGAGGCTGATAGAAGACCTCTGGAGGCTGGGGGGCTAGACATTGCTCAGCCGTGTAGCATTGCTGGGGCACGTAGACTGTGTAAGGAATCGGTGGTCTTGGGACGTAGTAGTACGACATCATGATTCACTTCTGCAACAACGATCGGAGCAGCCCGAATAAACCTTGTGCGTCGTATTCCACTGACCATGACAAATCTCTCCTTGGGGGCATTTTGGGTTTCGCGTGAGATTGTACATGTCGATTAGGTGAGGGATTTCCTCCCGACCGATTGTGATGGCTTTGAATCGTGAGGCCGTGAACGGCTAGGGGATTATCTCGCAGCTGTTGTATCGAGGATACTCGAAGTGCTCTAGGCGGATTCTTCCCTTGGCTATTAGAGCCCTGACTTGGGGGAGCGCCTCATGCAAGGAGTCCACCATATTCATGACGGTGCCGCAGACTTGGTTGAATCCTTCGTCCCCCCAGAGCTTGGTAGCGTTCGCGTAGAGGCACCGACCGCCACAGATCTGATAGATCTCGCATCCCGTGCAAGGTTTAGACACAAACACAGCGTCTCTCAGTCTCTCTGGAGAGGGCTCTCGAATGTTGCCCAAGTAGAAGTCCTTCATTCCAGCCATCACTGGGCACGGAGTTATGTTACCATCCGTTTGAATGTTAAACATGATATGCCCAGCGCCGCAGCGGAGTCGGCTTGATTCGCTCGTTAGGAGAGACTGCATGACCCCTACGAACGGGTAGAGCCTCAAGACTTCGCCATTCTCCTCCATGTGCTCTACCCAGGCGCGAACAAGTTTCCTCAATCGGGGATTGTAGCTTCCACTGGCCCATTCCGCAAATCGTCGCTTCGGGAAATCGTTCTGCCAAAATAGTGCATCAAGTTGCCAGTGAATTGACGATACAGGCAGTTCACTGCTTTGAATCAAAGCTAGGACTTGGCGGTCAATCTCTGTTTCTTCTCCCACTGTCATCCGGGCGATTATCTCGCCTTTGAAACCGCCCTCGCGAATTGCCATGACATTCTCCGCAACGCCGCGGTAGATTCCTTTTCCCCTGTAGTAGTCAGTCAAGGCTTCGTCACCATCGACTGAGACGAGAACCGCATCAAGCCTGTTCACGTACTCAGTTTCGAGTTTGCTGAGCATGAGGCCATTAGTTTGAATCGTAAATTTGCAGGTCGTCAACTGATCCATGATCTCTCTCAGTTTGTCCATCCGAAGCAGCGGTTCACCGCCATAGAATACTACGGCTGGTTCTGGATCTCTCTCCAAGAACTTCCTCAGTGTCTCTGCAGAGTAGGCCATGGAGCTGGGCAGCGAATTGTCGATTGAGAGACCGTGAAAATCACTGCCGAAATCTTCGCAGGCCTTCCCGTAACAGTATCTACATTGCAGATTGCAATTGTTAGTAAGCGTCACGTAGTAGTGCACTTAAAATCCCCAAGCATATTCGATTGCGAAGTGCTTATTACCAAAAACGGGCGCCTAAAGAAGTACTCGATAGGATATGTCGATAGTCGACGCTATTGACTTGCTATATTCGATCTACGCAATTGGCGTCGTGGTTTTCATCGCATACTTCGCTCGCAAACTGACTACTCCGAAGTCGAAGTGACGAGCCATGGTCAAGATGGAGAAAACTGAGAAGCGCTATCTCTATCTCTTGATTGTTATCGCGGTCCTCATCAATGCAATAACAATCTCTCCGCTTATTCCGTCGCAGAGGTGGCTCTTCTGGTCTCAGCCGACCCCGACGAAGACCTTTCACATCAGTATAAGCGACTACCAATTCACCCTACCCGCCAGCGGCATTACCATTAAGGTTGGCGAACCGGTTCAGTTCGCAGTAACATCTACCGACGTGACATATGGTTTCGGCGTCTTCTACAAAAGCGGCCGAATGCTCTTCCAGATTCAGGTAGTGCCCAACCACAGTAACGAGATCGTCTGGATCTTCGACGAGCCAGGCTCCTACACGATCAGATCAACCGAATACTCGGGGCCAGAGCATTCATCCATGGTAATCCCTGACGCGATAACGGTGGTGTCGTGATCATGACGAAACGCGTCATGAGTCTTGAAGTGCTCTCTCTGCGCTATGCAGTCGTGGCCATAGCGTTCTTGGGGCTAACCGGCATCGAAGGCCTCTTCATGCGGACACAACTTTCCGACATCTCGCTTGCGGTCCCAGGGCTAATAACAATTCCAATGGCACCCGAACATTACTATGCGATGCTCACAGCACATCCACTCGTCGGCGCTTACGGTTGGGCCTACTTGGCGGTCTTTGCAGCCTTCTACTACCTAGTCCCCACACTGATCAAGAGACCACTCTACAGCATCAAGCTCGCGAACGGACACATGTGGGCACATATTATAGGCCTGCTCGCGGTGTGGTCTGCAGGATTCTTCCTAAGGTTCGGATCACTATACACAGTCTATTGGCCTCTACCAGTCGCCCGTTTCCCGCCAATCAGCGTTGTCGTTTTCGCGGTAGGCCTCGCCCTTGTGGAGCTCTCCGTTCTGTGCTTCATCTTCAACATCTTCGCCACGATCTTGAGAACAACTAAGCCTGATGCATTTACAAAGGGAGTTGCGCTTCGAAGTCTGCTGATCGCATCATTCGGCTTAGATGGAGTGGCACGTTCTCTCAGAGGGATCTTTGGACACAAGACAGCTCTCAACGGAGGCTCTCATGCCCCAGACCCCGAACCGCTGCCGGTGTTCGTTGTAGCCGTTATGCGAGGATCCATCGATGCCGTCCTGAATGCGGTTGTGCTTGCGGGCGCTGGGGTATTGATGCTCGCATTTGCCCTTCCGACTTTGCTGGCTGGCATAAGGCTCGACCCATTGATTATCGATCCTCTGCTCTACAAGAACATCTTCTGGTGGGGCCTCGACATGATCGCCGACGGCGACGTGCTCATATGGGTGGCTGGGACACTCTATTTGCTCGCACCAATCCTCGCAAATAGACCACTCTACGGAGAACAAGTCGTCAGGTACGTGATTCTCACAGACCTCATTGTCTCTATGGGTGTTTGGAGTCACCACTTACTATCAGATAGACCTCAGCCTGATCTAATGAGACTCATTTCTGGCCAGTTCATAACGTGGGGCGAATTCTTCACGATGGGCCTATCGTTCTTCGCGGTACTCATGACGCTGTGGCTTGCAAGACCCATCAAACTCACTATGCCGCTGAAATTCATGCTCGGAGGCATAATGGGCTTCGCACTCGGAGGGGGCTCAGGACTCCTGCAAGCAAACTACGCAGTCAATCTTGTCATGCACAATACTCAATGGGTTCCAGGATTCCACATACACGAAATGCTTCTCACGGGTTTGAGCAACATACTCTTCGCAGCACTCTACGCGCTCCTTCCAATGCTTACAGGCACGGCACTCAAGAGCGAACGGCTCAGCAACCTCCACTTCTGGCTTTGGACCATAGGCGGCATCGGAATGGCATTCTCAATGGGCCTTGCATGGAGAGACGGAATGCTCCGGAGAACACTCTACCCAGGCGTCACGATGTACCTACCCTACATGAACGGAGCCATGTTCTTCGGCATAATACTCGCATTAGGATTCCTTGCGTTTCTGGTAAATCTTGTTCGCACATACGGCCTCAGAACCCTCATTGGACTCTTCATCCCGCAAGTGTCACAATCAAAGTAGATCAAATGGAAGCTTTCAGATGGCTTGCTACATGTACCTATCTTGATGTATCTACCTGAAAGAGAATCGTGAGCGGAAAATAGAGTGATGGATCAGAAACCGACTGAAATGCTTGAGCGGGAGCATCGATTCATACAGAAAGTCGTGGGGACGTTTGCAGTTCTTGCTGAAGAGCTTGAAGCCGGTCGAGAAGTGGCGCCAGAAACGTTTCGGGAAATCGTGGAGTTCATGCGGACTTTCTCCGACAGATGCCATCACGGGAAGGAGGAGACCCACTTATTCCCACTCTTGGAAAGGAAAGGAGTCCCAGTTCGCGGCTGCCCCCTAGCGATACTAATCGCTGAACATCAGAGAAGTAGGCTGCTCGTAGCTGAACTGGCAACTGCAGCGGATACGTATGCAAAGGATGCCGGATCGGCTAAGAAGAATCTGCTAGACAACCTACGGGGTTTGATTGGTCTTTATCCAAATCACATTTGGAAGGAAGATTACCTTCTATTTCCCATGACCAACAAAATTCTGAATGCGGATGAACAGAGAGAGCTATGGGAGAAATTCGAGACGGTGGAAAAGGCGATCGGGTTGGATCTCCATCATCGATTCGAGGAATTTGCTGAGAAGCTAGGCAAAGAGGTACACGGATCTTAGTACTTCTTAGCGGCATTCCTTGTGCCCACCCTGCTATTCTGCGATGGGGATTGAATGACGTTCGACTCGAACTCACACCACATCTCGGTGCTCTAAGCAAGTCCTGCGATCTTCGCTAGTTAGAGCAACTTACGCGTGCTTAGTGAACTTCTCCGGAGTTTTGTCAAACTGCTGTTTGCACATTGACGAACAGAAGTAGTATGTTCTGGCGTTGTATTCAGACTTCCATTTTGCGGTCTTCTCGTCTACCTGCATGTTGCAGACTACATCCAAAACCATAGGAGAACCTCCTGTGAGTTGTTAACGAAGTTGAAGATCAGCGTTTCCCTTGGCATTCACAAAGTCACCGTCCATTTTGATGCCTCGAATCTTGCTGTGGCTCTTGGATCTTCGGCTCAGACCTTTGCTTCTCTTCAAAACTCTTCTGCAACTATCGATTTAGCCTCGTGACTCGTGTACTTTTGTCCGGAAGTCAAATAGGCGATCTCGTCTACATGTCATGGTGGTTAGCCCGGGGGTTTTCTTTACGGCAGGCTTGTCTTTGATGACTACATGGTGGACTCTTTCTGCAGCCTCGGGAGTGTCTAGTGACTGTCCGGGGACTCTCACGAATCTTTTCAAACTGACGACAGGTTTCGAATGAAATGAGCCTTCACATCTTTGGCTGTGCCTAGCAACATCTGATCGATGGGGGCCCTTCTCCAGAGGCTGTGTGATGCTATATGCTCCATACCACTAGGTTTTTACCTGAGGCGGCCTTCCTGAGCGCAAGAGAAGCGCTCATATCTACGTGGAGATCCACGAGACTTTGAGTTCTTCTTGAAACAGAAGAATGCCAAAGCAGCAATATCGTGGAAGTCTGAGAGAACCGAATTCTAGTTCGCGTAACTGCTCATAGTCTGACAGAACGTCGGATCGAGTTTTCGGGAATTATCACGGACCTACGGGTTAGTTGCTGAGGCTAAGGAGAAATAGACAATGAGTAGTTTCGAAGAACTGGGCCTTAGCCCGGAAATATTGAGCGCAGTTAAGTCGCTCGGATTCGACGTGCCGTTTCCAATCCAGGAAGCAATCATTCCGCTTCTATGGAGCGGAACCGATGTTATTGGTCAAGCACACACAGGTACTGGAAAGACCGCCGCGTTTGGCCTACCGATTTTGGAAATCGTCGATGAGAAAAATTTGAACATACAAGCGTTGGTGCTTGTTCCGACACGCGAGCTTGCGATGCAAGTCGCCGATGACATCAATTCGTACGCCAGATTCACACGTAAGCGTGCGCTGGCCATCTACGGCGGCAAGTCAATCCACGCCCAAATTGACGCTTTGGAGGATTGCCCGCAAATCATCGTTGGAACCCCAGGCCGCATCCTTGACCATCTCGAACGCCGATCCCTACACCTTGAAAACGTTCAATGCGTCGTGCTCGACGAGGCGGATAGAATGCTCGACATGGGCTTCATAGACGACGTTGAGCACATCCTGCAGCAGACCGGAAGACACCAAATTGCGTTCTTCTCTGCAACCATGCCCAGTGAAATACGCAAACTCGCCCGCAGACACATGAAGAACCCACGTGAAGTCCTGATCGAATCAGAAGACCTCAACGTCAAGGAGATCAAACAATGCTTCTGCCAAGCGGACCGTGACACTAAACTCGATGCACTCTTGAAGATCATACATGACAAGACCGTCGAACGCGCCATAGTGTTCTGCAGGACCAAACGCACCACGTTCTGGCTTACCGAGTCGCTCAGGAGAAGACACGAGAATGCAACGGCAATAAATGGTGATCTTTCCCAGAATCAGCGTGACCGTGCAATGGAAGACTTTCGAAGCGGCCACAGCCGCATCCTGGTTGCCACCGACCTAGCCGGAAGAGGACTAGACATTGACGGAGTCACACATATCATCAACTACGACGTTCCAGAAGATCCCTTAACCTACTTCCACAGGATCGGCAGAACCGGGCGAGCCGGCAAGACAGGAACAGCAGTGACGATCGTGTCTGCGGACCAGAGCGCTGATTTTCGAACCATTGAGACGATGGCAGACTATCAGATTGAACGTCTCGAAATGGGCAAGCTCGAGCGAAATACATTTGCTCCAAGCAGTGAAAGGCCGGGAAGGTTTCACGGAGAGACACGCCGTAGATTCAATGGAATGCAGCATAGACGCACTAGGTATGGCCACGACCCGCCGTTTAGAGGAATGCGCGGACCAAGCGGTGCCTCTATAACGAACGTACGACCCTGAGAGGTATGATTCACATGCCGGTAGCCGCAAGAAACCTGACAAGTGGCCGGGGCTCAGACCGCGATCTTGTCTACCTACTCATGCTCGCAAAGAAGTACGGCTTGGAGCCCGTTGAACTACACAACGCCTTGGTAAAGGCAAAGAGCAGCAAAGAGACATCATGCGGACCTCTATCGATACAGCTGCGAGAACGCGGAGAAAACGCGTCACGTTTCATGTTCTCACAGAACGACCGATCTGTCGCGCAGGCAGCAGTTTCCGATACCTCACTAGCAAAGCTTCGAGATGTTCCCCCGGAGTTCAAGCAACTGCTGAAGGATTCGCACGCACAATCTAATGTTGGCAATAGTGCCGACTTCAAGAGGCGCATCGCGGATCTTCAATTCGGCTTGAAACATGTGAGCCTGAAAGCTCGTGTTACGGACAAATCTGAGGTTAGGGCGGTCGAGTCAAGAAACGGCTCACCGCTTGCAGTATGCATTGCAACCCTGTCCGACGGCACAGGAGAAGTCCGATTACCTCTCTGGAACCGCCAGATTGAATCCATAGCAAAGGATGACACAGTAGTAATCCACGATGCGACTGTCAAGCACTTCAGAGGAGAAATGCAACTGTCACTGCCGTGGAAGACAGGAAGCATCTCAACTGTTCAATCCACGGAAAGAATCGCTCAATAGCCGAGAGTGCTTTTGTGTTCTCGAAGTTTTCAGCAGGACCTAAATACGACGACACCAGTCCGGTCAGCGTTTAAGAGAGTCTAGCAGACTTGTCGGAAGAGAGCTCAGAAATCAAGGCTCCAGTGAAGCTTGATATCGATAGGCCGCAGGATTTCAAATTTCACGTGGCCTATGGCGTCTATTCTCGGGCATGGGAAGATAACGGATCTGAGACTGCCAGGAACAAGCTGAACGAGCTGATATCCGCTCTCTCGAAAGATGATAGCGAAGACAGCTATTACGCATTCTATTCTGGGATACAAGAGTACAGAAGAGATGGCATGGGATTCAGATCCGGAAGGATGAGGATTCAGACTCAGAGAAAGAGAGACTGGCAGCAAAGAGACACTAAGGATCGGAGAAACAGTCGACACAGATAAGACCCGATCTAGTCACATCTGAAGGTATCCGGCTAGCGCGTGACTGAAGCGTTCACAAATAGACTCGATCTTAATGACCCATACTATTACCCCTGACGAACCGAAACTCTTTTCCCGTAACTAGAGAAACTCGTCTTGCCGACTGCCGATGACAACGAACGCCAAGTTCTGCAGCAAATGTGGGGCACCACTTGAAGAGAACGCTGAATGCTGTGTCAAGTGTGGTGCAATCACGGACTTGACAGTAACAATGGCGCCTGATCACAAGCGACACCCAGTGCATTGGCTTGCTCTCGGCCTGATAGTTGTCCTGATTGGCGTTCTCTTCTTGCTGTCGCAGTCGACTGCAATGCCTACTCAGACATGGATCGCATATTCGGTGGCGGGTTTGGGAATTGTCCTTGTGATCTCTGGACTGGTAAGTTACCTTGGAGGACTGCCACTTCGACGTGCAACTCCTCCATCTATGTCTAGGAGCACCGAACCATCACGAAAGACCAGATTCTCGGGACAGCTCGGGATCGATCATAGCACCTTGACCGGCAAGAAGATGCTGCTCGAGTTCGACCCGTCCATGCCCTATCAAACCGCCCTAAGAGACTTCGCTCTTGAATGCACGACCAACAAAGAAAAAGTGCTCGTTCTTACACCCCACGGAAGCGTTCTAGAACAGGCTCTCAGCGGAGATGAACATGTGAAGACCATTCACCTTACCCACGATCTAATGCTCTCTTCGATTCTGGACGACCATCAAGAGAGACCGCTCAACATGGTCTACGACAGCCTCACCGATCTAATGTTGTCTACAGATCCTCGAACAGCCTACAAATTCACGCTCAACGCACTAGAGCAACTCTCGGACACGAAGATAACTGCCATTTTCCTACTCAACCCGTCCGCTCATGAACCGAAGGACGCGAGCAGCCTAAGAGGCCTCTTCAGCAATCAAATCATCTACGGAAAAGAGGGAATGAGCCACGCAAAATTCTCGTGATTGGGTCACTCCGCGCAGAAACCTCTGACTTCCATCAAAAGCGCTATCTCTCAATAGACGTGAATCTCACTCACGTCAAGGTCGATCTTCCGAAGAGTATTCGCTTGTCGATAGAGACGAATAGAAAGATCGCTTGGGACTTTCATGCTGCCCTCAACAACCGAGACATAGACAAGGCAATGTCGATGTTCGCAGACGACGCCAGTTGGATCGTGATGCCGGGTGCCACAATGTACAACAAACAGGAGATTAGGGAGTACCTAGAGAAAGCTATGAAGAACTTCCCGAAGTCTGTTACGAAAGACATCCATCCGCCAATTGTTTCTGGAGACATGCTGACCCACGAATACATTCACGAAGTTCGATTGCAGGATGGCCGCGAGGGACAGATCCCAGCAGTGGTTGTGATGGAACTGAGCAATGGTAAGATCAATCAGATACGCTACTACATAGACAAGCTCGAAGCAGCGAAACAGATGGCAAAGGGCATTATCAATAAACGAGCTGTCACAGGTATCGTCAAGCAAGTTGACCAACAACTGCTCAACCCGTAAGAATTGCTGTGCAAGACTCGTCCACTCATCTGGTCCATCTTAGAGATTCTCGAACGCTAGGTCGGTAACATTCTTCATATTCTGAAGCTTATCTGCGCAGCCATCGCACACTCTTTTCTCGATCTCGACCTTCGCAACCTTCTCCTCTACCATTAGAGGTGTAGGATCTTCTTGGAGGAAATGTGCTGTGAAATGTGCTCTTCTAGTTGCCGGCTTTTTCTGACAGATCTCACAGTCGCTAACTCGGTCGGGTTTTCTGAACATGGAATCAATCATCGTTCATCATCGTCATGATCCGCTCTGGAATGCGGCAAGTCTGCAGGGTGGAGATTCAAAACACTTGCGACCACAGCGATGTATCCAGAGGATCGTTTTGACAAGTGAGATATCTAGGAGATAGCAAGCTAGTAGCGTTCATATTGAAGCGATACGTCCTCTCGCTTGATCAGGGAACCACTAGCTCACGTGCAACTCTGTTCGACGAACATTGTAGACTAGTGCGGTCCGGAAGACAAGAATTTCGCCAGATCTTTCCTCGCCCAAGATGGGTTGAGCATGACCCGAACGTCATATGGTCGACTCAGATACTCACCGCCAAGAAAGCAGCTAGTGGTCACAAAACCAAGATAGCCGCAATCGGTGCAACAAACCAGCGAGAAACGACGATTGTCTGGGACCGGCGTACAGGCAAACCAATACACAATGCGATAGTCGGGCATTGACAGGAGACATGGACCCAAAGGGCAGACAGAGTCCAGTTTCAAAATTGATGACGCTGATGCAGTTGGGACCGACGTGCGCATGTCGAGTCGACGAGCAATCTTCAGGAGCTGCTGCTCTAAGCTTCCCCCTCTTCGGAGAACTCGCTGAAGCCACCTGATTCGATGACGAGGTGGCTGATGCCTTTTCGACCGCACGCCTCCATAAGACTAGGCACTGTAGCTGCTGGCGTAAGGATCACTGCCAGGTCAAGGCCATCTGGAACCTGATCTGGTGAAGTCGCAATTGTGATTCCCTGAAAACTTCCTTCCTTTCGTCCTACCGCGAATAGCTTGCCCTTGTAGCCGAATGCAAACAGGTTGGCGATGATGGTGCGAGCCAGGTTTTCTGGTCGTTCTGACTCTCCTATGACGACGATGCTGTTGGGGTAGAAGATGCGTTGCATAAATTGAATCGTCTCCGTTAGCAGGCACCAGATTGTGGTATCGGCTAGAAAAGAGACACTGTGGAAGGGAGCAACACAATTGCGTGTAGTGTTCACATCGAGTCGTCTCAAGTCATGTGATGCTCGCACCTGTCCTAACGGTTAAATAACAGGCCGAGTCTGGAGACCGCTGGTCGTGGCCAAAATGAGGGATTCAGTTCACAACAGGCGATTGCGTTCATTCGTAGGATGCCAGACCGTTCGTTGATCGAGCGACGACTTTCTGATAAGATCGTATCAGATCTTTTTGGCGTTAGAGCGTTCCTAAGGAGAAATTTGATTTGACTACAAGAGTTAAGTTGGCAATTCCAAAAGGCTCCCTTGAGAAGGATACCTTCAATCTTCTGGAGCGGGCGTGGTACAGAGTCTACGGTAAGAGCCGCACCTATCGCCCAGTCCTGAGTGACCAAGAGGTAGAGGTGAAGCTTCTTCGGCCCCAAGAGATACCAATCGTTGTGAATGAGGGCGCCTACGACGTTGGAATAACGGGACAAGACTGGGTCAAAGAGACAAACGTTGACGTTGAGACACTCTTCGACCTTAGATACGGTGCGGTGAGGCTCGTTTTTGCGGCTCCTGAATCAACGCACTCAACATCAGCTGACGAGTACGTAGAAGAAATATGGAACTCGGGCAGACCGGTCCGAATCTCAACGGAGTATCTCAACATTGCAGCGAGATACCTGAGTTCTCTGGCGTCTTATCGTCGGAGGTTTGGAGAGAAATCTCCTTTGGTGATAACGCCGTGGTGGACCAAGGGCGATAACGCGGCCGCGAGAGTCTATCTCTCATTCGGGGCTACAGAAGCGAAACCCCCTGAAGAGGCAGACGCCATCTTGGACGTTGTTGAAACCGGAACGACTCTGCAGGCGAACAAGCTCAAAATCCTGGACACTGTCCTACATTCCACGACTGTACTGATCGTTAATCGAGACTCGCTCAAGGATAGCGGGAAGCGCGAGAAGATCTACGACATCCTCACCCTACTGAAAGGAGTTGTCGAAGCCGAAGGTAAGCTGCACATATTCTTGAATGTAAAGAAAGAGAACTTGAATGAACTCCTCTCTCGACTTCCAGCACTCAAGCGTCCCACGATCAGCTCACTTTCTGATCCCAACTGGTTCTCGATCAACACAATAATCGACAAATCAGAACTCTTCAAACTACTGCCAACTCTACGCAAACTCGCACAAGGGCTCGTAGTGCACGAGCCTCAACAAATCCTGCCGCTTGAGCAGATCGGCCGAGAGGAGAGCAATGGAGCGCCGCCTCAAGGCTAAGATTATCTATCTCACATCCAGAAACGCATGTGAGACCGCAAAATTCCTGCGCCAGAAGACAACGCTGGAGCCATCTGTCACACGTGTCGCCGCAAAGATTGTGCTCGACGTAAGAAAGCATGGAGATGCAGCACTTCGACGATGGTCGCAGCTGCTCGATGGAACGTGTCCGTCCAAGTTCTTAGCATCGAAACACGAGATACACGCGGCATCTGCAAGGGTTCCTGCTGAGGAGTCTAGGGCTTTGAGGTTTGCCGCTGAACAGCTCCGTAGTCAAACGGCCTTGGACCTGAAAATGCTGAGGGGGTTCACATCGGTGCGAAGAGGCGTCCGAATTAGCAGAGCCTTCCACCCCTTCGATAGCGTAGGATGCTATGTTCCAGGAGGTCGCGTCGCCTACCCAAGTTCGCTTATCATGGGCGCGGTCTTGGCAGAGACAGCAGGTGTTGCCCGAACTGTGGTCTGTTCGCCACCGCTGCCCAATGGAAAGCTTAATCCTCTCGTAGCTGCCGCCGCGCAATTCTGCGGTGTTGACGAGGTTTACAAGGTGGGCGGCGCCCAAGCCGTCGCTGCGATGGCATACGGAACGGCATCGATCAAACCGGTAGACAAGATAGTTGGACCAGGCGGACCATACGTATTGGCAGCAAAAGAGATCGTCTCCAAAGATGTCGCAATAGATCTGCCTGCAGGCCCGACGGAGCTACTCGTCGTGGCTTTCGGGAATTTCGACAGAAACTTTGTTGCCCGAGATCTGGTGGCGCAGGCCGAGCACTCGCCGTGGAGCATATGTGGGGTCGTTACCGATTCCGCGCGAAACGCCCAACGCATCATCTCAACGCTATCAGAAATCCTCGCGGAAAGAGCCGAACGTGAGATAGCGGGTAAGGCGTTGGAGCGCAGCTTCTTCATCTGCATCGCCAAGAATCTACGCGAGGCAACGGCGTTCGCAAATGCCTTCGCCCCTGAACACGTCCAGTTGATGGGGTTCGCTCAAAGAATTTCAGGAAACATCAAGAATTGCGGACTGCTGCTTGTGGGAGATCACTCGCCGAGCGCCGTCAGTGACTATTCAGTTGGAAGCAACCACATACTTCCAACCGGAGGACTTGCGAGATCATACTCCGGCCTTTGCGTCTGGGACTTCATGCGACGCTTGGAGACTGTCAGCTGCAGTCGAGAGGGCCTTCGCAACATTGCAAAACCCGCAATTGTCCTTGCAAAAGCCGAGGGCTTGGAGAATCACGCCCTCGCAGTAATGGAGCGTCTGAAAACTTGAACCGAAAATACAGTGGACTCGAAGAGATCCTTTCTAGGCTTCAGGCGTCAGAAGGCTACGCTCTTGTTCGAGCCGGCGAGGCAGATGATAGTCGCCTTGTAGGCCTTGACAGCAACGAAAACTACTTTGTTGACGTCGGCCTCGTCCGAAAAATGGCTGAAGATGCCGCTCGCTGCGATCTCAGAGTCTACCCACGAGAGGAAACCATCGAGCTACGCAAGATGCTCGGACAATGGCTCCAAATTGACCCCAAATGCATAGTACTCGCCAATGGTGAAGATCAGCTCATCGACCTAGCGGCAACCATACTATTGAGGCAAGGATCCGCGATTTCCATCTCACCGACTTATTCGATGTATAGGCTCCGCGTAGAGCTAGTTGGAGGCAAGGTCATTCAGGTTCCTCTGCAGGAGGACTTCTCACTCGATGTTCCGCGCCTTATCTCCGCAGCCGACCAAGCCCAAGCATCAATTATGTTCCTTTGCTCGCCAAATAATCCAACAGGCAATCAGTTCTCTGAGACCGATATCGTGGAAGTGCTCAACAAATATCCTGGACTCGTCGTTGTGGATGAAGCTTATGTGGAGTTTACTGAGCGTTCTCTTGTTCCATTGATCAGAACGCATCCAAACTTGGCACTGATTCGAACGTTTTCCAAAGCGTTCGGAATGGCAGGCGCTCGCCTTGGCTATATGGTCGCAAACGCAGAACTCAGCAAAGCCTTAGCAGAGAAAGCGCAGCTCCCCTATCCCATCAGCAGATTCACGGCTAGACTTGGGATAGAGTGTCTACGAAATCTTGAGGCTATACGAGACGGCGTCTCCAAGATGAAACAAGAGCGCAACTGGCTAATGGAACGTCTCACGCGAATCAAGGGATTCAGGATTTTCAATTCGGAAACGAATTTCATTCTCGTTTGCACTGGCCAGAACTCTGCCAAGATATCCGCCGGACTTCGATTGCTAGGGGTATCTGTCAAGGACATCGGTGACGTGCTTGGTTACAGGGGTTGTTTCCGAGCAACTGTTGGCACGAGACCCATGAACGAAAAGTTGCTGAGCGCACTTGAGGAGGTCATGAGCGACGGACAGATTTGACGGATACAAGCATCTGGGCGCGAACGGTAACAATGGATTATTGCGTGTCTCAAAGATGGACGCGCTTGGACTCACTGACGCAGTCATCTTTGATGTAGACGGCGTCCTGATCGATTCAAGTGGCTCATATGACCGAGCGATAGAGGTTACCGTCTCCCATTTCCTTTCCAGCATTCTTGGGCTGAAGCTTAGTCCGACTTTCCCAACGCAGCAACTTGTTGAAGCTCTTAGAGCAACAGGGCAATACAACAATGACATCGACGCGACGGCAGCCATCCTAGTCAGCATCGTAGCCAATCTTCCAAGCGAGGAAGTCAAGAAATGCCTTCATGATCAGAGCAAGAGAGTCGTAGGACTCCAAGAAGTGCTTGACTCTGAAGCGTTTCCCGCCCGAGTGTTGGGTCTATTGAACAGAGCTTCGCATGGATTCGCCTCATTCGCGGATGAAATCAAAGCGGAAGTCCGCGAAATCGGCAGCAAACATACACGAACTTCTCGAGAGACTAGGTTATCCAGGCGGGCCGGTGTCAAGTTCGCTTAGCAGAGTCTTCGACGAATACTACTATGGTCCTGAACTCATCAAGCAACTTCACGGGCTAGACCCCGTCGTTGGCTGCAAGAGAGGTCTGATAGATTCCGAAAAGGTCATCGTATCAGCGGAAACGTTGCAGCTGTTGTCCTCACTTGTGCCGAAGGGTACGATAGGTATTGTATCGGGCAGGTCACGCCTAGGGACCGAACAAACCCTCGGCGAACTAATGAGATTCTTTCAGGATGGGCCGATGATCTTCCTTGAGGACCACGACCCACATATCAACGCGAAACAACCAATTCCAGGCAAACCCAGTCCGGAATCTCTCTTGCTCGCAGCTGACCATGCGAAAGCCTCCAAAAGTATCCTCTATGTCGGCGATTCCGTGGAAGACCTAATGATGACCAATAACGCGAATCGGGCACTTGGCAAGTTCACATTCTGCGGTGTAACACCCCTGGCCAATAGCCCGCATAGAGCGGCCGCACTTGCGAAACTCGGTGCTGACGCTATCCTGCAGTCGGTAAATGATCTGCCCTTTCTTCTGTCGAGTGTTAGGTGATTGATTTGTCTCGAACAGGAAGTCTGGTGAGAACCACAAGAGAGACCAAAGTGGACGCAAAGGTCGAAATTGACGGAACTGGAAAGGCACAGGTTAGGACTACGATCCCGTTCCTCGATCATCTTCTCGTTACACTTGCAACTCACAGTCTTGTGGATATCCAAGTCGAGGCTTCCGGCGATCTCTCACACCACATCGTGGAGGATACGGCGATCACGCTTGGAGAAACCATATCCAAGGCGCTCGGCGAAAGAAACGGGATTACACGCTTTGGCTGGGCTTTGGTGCCAATGGATGATGCATTAGCTCTCGCGTCCGTGGACTTGGCGCGTCGTCCGTATTCATCTGTTGAGTTGAAGATCGCGAACGCAGCGATCGAGGGACTGAAGAACGAGGACATAGCCCACTTCATCCAATCGTTCGCGACATCGCTCAAAGCCAGCCTGCATATCAGAGTCCAGTACGGCGAGAACGACCACCACAATGTCGAGGCGGCGTTCAAGGCGCTTGCCCTTTCCCTCAGACAAGCATGCACGATCGACCCGCGTCAAAGCGGGCCTGCAAGCTCAAAGGGAGCAGTGTAGTTGAGCGTCGCAGTCTTCGACTACGGTGCTGGAAACCTGTTCAACATAGCCCTAGCCCTAAGACGCCAAGGGCTCGACGCCAAAGTCGTTGACGAAATCCCAGAAAGCTCTGAATTTGACGGCCTAGTTCTGCCGGGTGTTGGCAACTTCAAACCTGCAATGATGAGACTGAGACCGTATCGGAATCGAATCTCTGAAATTGCAGCGCAAGGACGACCCGTCCTCGGGATCTGCCTCGGCATGCAGCTGATTCTCGACTCAAGCGAGGAGGGGCCGTCCGACGGGTTGAGCCTAATCAAAGGTGAGGTTGTGCGGCTGCCGGATTCAGTGAAGATACCGCACATGGGATGGAACCAACTGGAATTCATCAAGCCTAATGTGATCCTTGAAGGAGTGAATGAAGGCTCCTGGTGCTACTTCGTCCATTCGTACTACCCGCGCACGGATGAATCGATAGTTGTAGCAAAAACAGACTACGGAGTAACGTTTCCGTCGGTCATCGAGTCCGGGAACCTGATTGGTACTCAGTTCCACCCGGAGAAATCTGGGAAAGTGGGCGCGATGTTGCTTCGCAACTTTGCGAAGATCCTGAGAAGGTAACCTAACGATGAGAGTGTACCCTGCAATCGACCTTATGGGAGGAAAGGTTGTCAGACTAACAAAAGGCCGAGCGAGTGATGCTAAGATCTACTCAACCGATCCCGCTGCTTTAGCTCGGTCTTGGTCAGGAACCGGAATAGACGGAATTCATGTTGTAGACCTAGACGGAGCTTTCGGCCAAGGAAACAACCTCGACGCAATCAGACAGATCGCCCGATCGACAGAAATGCCAATTCAAGTTGGAGGCGGCATACGAACCGCGACGATTGCACGCGAACTGATCGAAGCTGAGGCGGACGCACTTGTAGTCGGGACAGTTGCCTTAACGGATGAAACCACATTCAATCACATCGTAGAAATCGTTACGCTGCCGAGGATTGTCGTCGCACTTGACTATCGCGGTGAAGATGTACTCATCGATGGTTGGCGACAACTCTCAGGCATCAAACTGGATCAAGCCCTGCAACATCTCATGCATGCGAATGTGTCCAGCTTCCTCCTCACTTGCGTAGAACGAGATGGCATGATGGATGGGACTGATGTTGATACGATCAGACAAGTCTGCCAACGATATGACGCGGCAAGGATTTTCGCGAGCGGCGGCGTAAGATCCACGACCGACATAGGTGCGCTGAGAGATGCCGGAGCCTACGCCGTCATAGTAGGCAAGGCCATCCTGGAAGGGACTCTGCCGATTTCAGACGCGGTCAAAGCAGGAGCTGGCTAGCCGCATGCCTCTGGCGAAACGCATCATTCCATGTCTCGACGTTAGAGATGGACGCGTCGTGAAGGGGAAACATTTCGTTGACCTAAGGGATGCAGGCGACCCAGTTGAGCTTGCCTCCCTCTACCGCGACCAAGGAGCCGACGAACTTGTCTTCTTGGACATAACGGCGTCCGTTGAAAAGAGGGAGATCCGCATCAACCTAGTCAAGGACGCCGCACGCGTGCTAGACATACCATTCACAGTAGGCGGCGGTATTCGAGATCTGGATGACGTGAGAGAGATTCTATGCTCAGGAGCAGATAAGGTGGCTGTGAACACCGCCGCCGTTGAGAAACCTTCGCTTATCACTGAGATCGCTGACATCTTCGGACAACAATGCGTTGTAGTTGCCATAGATGCGACCCGGGTTCTCCGTGACGGGAAGGAGTGGTTCCAAGTTCAAACTTACGGCGCTAGAACCAAAACTCAGCTGGACGCGCTGGAATGGGCGCGTCGATGCGAACAAGCAGGCGCAGGCGAGATACTGCTTACCTCGATTGATCGCGATGGAACCTTGGATGGCTTCGACCTTCCGCTTACGAACGCGGTCTGTTCATCTGTTAGGGTGCCGGTGATCGCCAGCGGTGGATGCGGCATGCTGGAGCATTTCCTCGCAGTGTTCAATCAAACGTCCGCAGATGCAGCGCTGGCTGCGTCTATCTTCCACTACGGAACCTTCACGATCCCCACTGTGAAGAACTACCTAAAGCAGAACGGAGTCGAGATGAGACTTTGAAGATAGATCAACTGGCATACAAGACGGTTTTCGAGAAACAGAGACTTATCCCGGTTGTGGTGCAGGACTATGCAACACGCGAAGTTCTGATGGTCGCCTACGCGAATGCCAAAGCCCTCAACGAGACCGTGAGAACCGGTTTCGCGCACTACTGGAGCAGATCGCGACAGGAGTTGTGGAAGAAAGGGCAGACATCCGGGAATGTGCAGAGAATCATCGAGATTCTCGTAGACTGTGACGCAGACACTCTGCTGTACTTGGTCGATCAGACAGGCCCCGCTTGTCACCTAGGAACACGAACATGCTTCCATCGCCCACTCCAAGAATCGGCCGCTACGAAAAAGAAATTTGATAGAACTATGATCACGCAAATTGTTGAAGCTTATTCGCAAAGCAAGGTCGTCGAACTGAAGTGGCATAGAGGAGGCTCAAGACGAGTGTACAGATACATAGTGAACCCGTTGACCGAGAACATTCCGCCGCCGAATCCTCTCTGGTCGGAATGGATCGCAAACATGATTCACCAACAAACGCCGAACGACATAGACAAAGTTCTGACGGCAGAATCGTTTGGGCTTCCGATTGCTCAGCTGGTCGCGAGTCTCAAGGGCAAACCGCTCGCAGTTGTCAGAAAGAGAAACCTCCATGACTCGTCAAAACTTCTTGCGAAAACAAGTTACGCATCCGGATTCGAGCACGGAACCTACTGGGTCTACGGCGTTTCAAAGGGAGACAAGATTCTCCTCATTGATGATGCCATATCAACTGGAGGAACCCTTGCTCCTCTCGTGTCCCTGCTGAAGGAACGAGATGTCAACATCTCAGACGTATTCTGTGTTCTCGAGAAACCGGAATACCAAGGCGTCAGAAATGTGAGGAAAGCAACCGGGTTCAATGTTAAGACTCTGTTTCGTGTTGATACAAGATCTCGAAAATGCGTTCCAACCAAATATGCCAACAGATGAGAAACGCTGCTACGTCGACTGCGAAATAGAAAGGATGAAACGCTCAAGACGACGCACCAACTTAGAATCCTGACAATGGCCAAGAGCCAGCTCAGGTCACGTTTGACGATGGGAATGGCTACCAGAATGCTGAGACCACCACTATTCGTAGTATGTACTAGTCTGAGAAGACAAGCAACCACGTTTCCCGTTCTTCGTGTAATGGAAACATCTGCCAACTGAGTCTCCGAGAAAGCAAAACAGAATCGTAGAGACGTGCAAGTTGAGAGGCTCAACCTTCATAGCTACACGATTTGTTCTCCGAACAGCGATTGGGCACGCATAATGCGAGCTGGTGTGACTCATGAAACTTGAAAGAAGAGAATTCGTCAAGCTAATTCCCCTGGCGGCTGTGGCTATTGTGACTGGGTCATGGTGGTTTTTTGAACAAACGACAGGAGAGGTACCTATTGCATCTCAGACTACAGCAACGACAATCAACGCATCGCAGGCTACATCGACAATCTCAACAGCACCCCAGACTACATCGACAATATCGACAGTTCCTCCAATTACATCGACAACTGAGGCTTTCAGTTTCCCAGTGACGTGGAACGGAGATCGAACCGACCACGATAGACTCGAACGACTACAGACTGACCATCGATGGAGACGTATCGAAGTCGCTGGAATTCACCTTAGAAGATTTGCAGGCTATGCCTAGTGTCCAGAAGACTCTGAGAGATCCAATGCGTAACAGGGTGGGCAGCCGACGTTCTCTGGGAAGGCATACCGCTCATCTATCTTCTGAACCAAGCGGGAGTGTCCCTCGAGAACCTAGCTAACGTCACAATCAAGAGCATCACAGGATACGAGATGACGCTCAATTCGGATGAGGTGGCAAACGCGGATAACATTATTGCGCTGAAAGCCGGAAGATTTCCCATTGACCGTAGAACACGGATATCCCGCAAGACTCGTCGCACCTACAAGACCTGGCTTGGACTGGGTGAAGTACGTAACAAGAATCACCTGCACGAGCAAATGAGGCCCAATAGGTTTCGAGAAGAACAAACTTGTTGACTTTGCTCCTATGACTCATGCAATAGAACAGCAATACTGCAAGATTACAGCGGGACCATACATAGGAACCTCAGATGGCTGAGCTCGGTGCTGCGAAACTGATGTACTTGGTTCGGAGGTACAAAGATGGCGTCTCCAGGTCGAATTGGATATTCCTTGTCCTCATGCCTCACAAAACCTTCACCTTCTAGAACGTAGACCTCATGTTCCCAGTCGTGACTATGAAGCGGCGTATGTCCTCCGGGCTGGATAGAGAAATGTCTCATAGCAAAGGTTGGAGCCCCCACCGACTTGTCAAGTAGCCACTTGATCTTGACGCCCACTGCTCCCTCTTCTTGAACCGGTGCATCCTCTTTCGCTTCAACGTTCACCTTTGAGAAGTTCATCGGAAACATCTGAACGACCTGGACCACAGTGTCTCTGATAATCTTGCTGGAACGACTTCACTAGTCTTGATTCACGTCACCGGCAACCTTCACTTGAACCGGAACGACGGCGCGGATGAAGCGAAAGGGCTTCTTCCTAACACTAGAGCACTATTGATATCGAATTCATAGTTGCCGAACCCATGATCTTTTATTTTTCTCCCGCTGCTCCATGCCTCCTTCTGGCAGGGCGCACCATGAGGCTTGCAGACCAAAGACGAAAAGGACCCCTGCGTTTCCCTAGCTACACGTATTGAACACGAGCGCAGTGAATGATTTGGACCCTAACATTGTTGGAGAGATCGCCGCAGTAGCTACTTCATTCCTTTGGACAGTCAACTCCTTGTTCTTCGCTTCAGCTGGAAAGAGGATTGGTTCACTCAGTGTCAACGCTTATCGTTTGATCATGGCGGTGGGCTTCCTTGCGGTTTCGCATATCATTCTCCTAGGAACCATATTGCCCATGGCGAACAATCAGCAGTGGTTCTGGATGGGAATGAGCGGGGTTGTTGGGCTATGCATAGGTGATTTTGGATACTTCGGTGCGCTTGTTGAGATTGGACCCCGGCGTTCAGTTCTTCTGATGGCTTTGTCTCCAATATTCGCGTCCGTAGCTGCTTACCTGATGTTGGGAGAGATAATCCCGACGTTGGCCGTAATTGGAATAGCCGTGACTCTAGGCGGTGTCGTCATCGTCATACTAGAAGAGGAAGAGTGCTCTGGAGAAGAACTCGTTTCAAAGAAGCAAAGAAACTACGGTCTCTTGCTTGCGTTAATTGGAGCGATTGGTCAGGGACTAGGCTTGGTTCTAGCAAAAAAGGGAATCTACGCAAATCCAGGAATAGCGCTGAATCCACTATCTGCAACCTTGATGCGAATGATTCTTGGAGCATTATCTGTGTGGATTGTGGCAGCAGCTGCAAGGAAACTGCCTGAACTTCGCAATGCAGTAAACAACAAAGAAGGAATCAGCCGCACTGCTGCTGGTGCATTCATTGGACCTTTTATGGGTGTGACATTGTCTATGGTCGCGGTAACCTACACTGATGCCGGCGTCGCTCAGACCCTATTGTCCTTGATGCCAATCTTCATAATTCCAGTGGTATGGGTACTATACAAGCAAAGGACTAGTCTGCGAGGAATAATAGGCGCAGTCATGGCTGTAGTTGGAGTCTCAATCCTGTTCCTAACCTAACGCATCACCGAACTAGCGACATCCTTCGATATCATTTCCTGGGTTGGGATGCGCCACATATTGTGCAGAATTTCGCTGTTTCAGGTATTTCTGAGCCACACTGGCTGCAGTGTTTGGTTGTGGTCGACGGTTGCGAAACCGTGTAAGGAGCGGCTGTCGGTGTGACGGGCGCAGCAGCTGGAAATATCGAGGGTGTCGGAGCGGGCCTACGGCTTCCCCTTCTGCCTATGAGCGCTATTGCCAGAAATGCTGCTGTCAGAATCCCCAAATACAGGAACAATTCGCCTCTACTCACGTAGTCCCCCTGCTCTTCGGTACTGGTAGTGGCAGTGGTTGTAGTGGAGGTCGGGAGTGGCTGCCAGGCCGGGTTCCCGTCGGCTCCCGTCCAGTTAGTCAGCCTGTTTACCACTGCACCATCTGCAGCGTTCATCACATAGATCTCCCAATCGTTACTATCCCTATTCGTTTGGAAAGCTATCTTCTGGCCGTCAGGAGACCAAGCTGGCCACCTATCATATGCAGGATTGCCTGTGAGTCTCGTTTGGTTTGAACCATCGGCATTCATAGCGTAGATCTCCCAGTTCCCATCCCTACCGCTACCGAACACTAACCTTGACCCGTCTGGAGACCAATTGGGGTCGAGATCATTTGACGACTTCTTCGTAAGGTTGATCTGGCCTGAACCATCAGCATTCATAGCGTAGATCTGCCAGTTGCCATCTCTATTCGTGTGGAAAGCTATCTTCTGGCCGTCAGGAGACCAAGCGGGGGAGCCATCGATCGCTGGATTATTCGTCAGGTTGATCTGCCCTGAACCATCAGCATTCATGACGTAGACCTCAAAGTTGCCGGTTCGGTTACTCTCAAAGGCGAGCCGTGATCCGTCAGGAGACCAGACGGCGTAACCATCGCTTGCTGCGTTGTTCGTCAGCCGGTTTACCCCTGAGCCGTCAGCATTCATGACGTAGATCTGGCCTTTCGGATTGTCTCGGGTACTTGTGAACGCTATCTTCTTCCCGTCCGAAGAGTACGCAGCGTCATAGTCATCTTTTGGGTTATCTGTTAGTCTGACTGTTCCTGAGCCATCAGTATTCATCGTATAGATGTCATAGTTGCCAGCGCGGGTGCTGTGGAAAACGATCTTACCATTATCCCCCGGAAAGTCAGCCCATGCAGGCTGCATTGACACCGCCGCGGAACTTGCACCTGTAGATATGACAAACGCCAAGACAAGTGTGAGAAACAACCTCTTCATTCTACTCGGTTTCAAATGAAGCATAATCCGGCCTCGCGAGCGTTTCCTTTACTCTGCAGATAAGACTTTCCAAGGCATGGGTTAGTCACCTTACTGACATAGCAGAGACGAGCATCATCACAATGCGATCGGTCGAATGCAACTCATACTGGAATGGGTGGAGTCTCGCTAGCTAGATAATTGTCTGCCCCGAACGGTGTGGGAGGAGATACGACCGCGCGAATTGATTCGGCTTCGACTGCCGGCTTTGGAACCTTAGGTTTCTACTTGACTCAGCAGCTTGACGAGTTGCGCCGCATCTTCGGGAGGGTAGCCTGAGTAGTATTTGCTGAAGTACACGAACACCTCCATTGAGAGATCCAAATATTTCTTGATCCTTTCCGCCCAACCTCTAATGCCGTCACTCTTGTCGATCTCCACCTTGCCCAGAGTCCCCGTCACTCTTCTCCTGTCGCCTTCCAAGCGGATGTAGGTGAAGTCAGAAGCCATGACTTCAATGGTGGGCATGAAAGGCTGTTCCACGAGGGCTAAGGCCGTTTTGTTTTCTTTGAGTAAGGAGTAGAATTCTTCCTGCAGCAGCTTCTTGTTTCTGACCTCTACGACGTAGCGATGCGCCCTGGGTAGTCTAGCTAGTAGATCTCTTAGGAGCTCGACGTGCTCGGGCTTGAATGCGTAGGGGAATTGAAGCAGCAAGGGGCCAAGCTTGTCTTGCAGACAGGATATTCGATCAAGGAACACCTTCACGACTTCTTCGCAGTCCTTTAGCATTTTTTCGTGAGTTATGCGTCTGGGAAATTTCGCTGAGAACAAGAAATTTGGCGGGGTCTGATCTCTCCATTTCTCCACTGTCTCTTTGCTGGGGATCCTGTAGAACGTGTTGTCTACCTCGACCGTGTCGAAGTGTTTCGCATATTCGGAAAGAAAGTTCTCCGGCGCTAGGTCTGTTGGATAGAATCCACTCGTCCAGAAGTTGTAGCTCCAGCCCATTGTGCCGATGTGAACCTTGGCTGCCAATTCAATTCCTCGCTCTAATCAGAAGCCACTGCTTCGGCCCTGCCTTCTTGAATCTCGCAAGGACATATCTGCCGTCAAGCCTTTCTCCAGTGAGAATGAACTCGATCTTTTCTTTATCCCATACAAGGAGTTTGTATGAACCTTTATCCCATGTCTTGACGGTTCCGGCGCCATATTGCCCCTGAGGAATCGTGCCTTCGAATTCTTTGTATTCTAGCGGATGATCTTCAGTCTCCACCGCGAGTCTCTTGTCACCGGGTTTTTCGGGAACTCCTTTTGGAACGGCCCAGCTCTTCAGAACTCCCAACCTCTCCAGCCTGAAGTCATAGTGAAGCCTTCTGGCATGATGCTCCTGCACAACGAATGCCATGCCTTCCTCTCTCACTAAAGTACCCGCGGGTTCAGGGGTGAGACCAAAGTCCCGTTTAGAGACGTATTCCTGCAAGCCCGTAGGCATTATTTGATCTAACGTGCATTCAAGCGGAGCTTTGTCGGATCGCAATCTGCTGAACCTTGGCATGCGGAGTCTATGGTCTTTCGTGACTGTTTGATAGACGATCTCGCAAACAAGAATCGGCTTAAGCCAAGTAATCTGTTGTGAAACGTCAACATTACTGAGAGTTGGTTCCTTCATTCGCAAGTCCTGAAATGCTTGCATCAGAAGTTCCATTGCGTCGTCCGAGAACCCTGTACCCACCTTTCCAACATAGACTGGCGTTCCGCCATCATAGAGTCCCAGGATCATTGCCCCGAAAGCGCTCTTTCCTGCGGCCTTCTCCGCTCGTATATCCGAAGATTACACAGTCACAGGACGTGAGGGACTTTATCTTCAGCCAGTTGTTGCTTCTAGCGCCAGGTTCGTATGGACTATCTTTTCGCTTCGCTATTACGCCTTCTATGCCCTGTTTGAGGGCAGCATCGTAGTATGATCTTCCATCCTCTTCTTCATAGATCGATAGTATGACATGTTGACCTTCTCTTACGGATTCTTTCAGGATTCGTTTTCTTTCGACTAAGGGAAGACCGATGAGGGCATTGCCGTCCTTTTCGAGTATGTCAAAGATTACGTATGTTGCGGGAGATTCTTGGGATCGATATTCAATGTCGAGAGAAGTTGTTCTTCTGTTTCGTTCTAAGACTGCTTGGAAATCCGCTTTCCCATTTTTCATTACAACTATTTCGCCGTCGAGCACAACGTTGCGAGCTAGATCTTTCAATTCTTGAAGTTCGGGGAAGTTGTGCTTCAACTCCGTGCCATTTCTACTCGTTATTCTCAGCTCATCGTCCACGTAGCTGATCGCCCTAAAGCCATCCCATTTGATCTCGAAGATCCAGTCTTTGGAGGTGAAGGGTGCTGGCACGGATTGTGCGAGCATTGGTCTGTATCGGTTGGGGCTCATTTCTTCTTCAGTTGTTTGAGAGTTTCCTGGAGGGCCACCATGAGTTCCTTTGCTTCTTCCTTCACGGGCTGTTCGTAGACGATTGTTTCACCTTTCATCTTCTTCTCTATCAGAGCCTTCACTTTTTCTTGGTAGGCGTCTTTGTACTCTGTTATGTCGAATTCTCCTGAGAGATCTGATACTATCTTCTTGGCGAGGGCGATCTCTTCCTGGTTAGGTTGTTTAAGCGTCTTCAGCTCTTCGAGCCGGGCGGGGTCTGCGATCTCGCTTGCGTATCGCAGAGTGGTCAAGACTAGGGCGTTCTTGTAGGGATGCACAAGAACTGGACACTCCTTCTCCCGCAATGTGATCCTCCCGACACCCGCCTTGCCCATTTTCTGAAGAGTCCCCAAGAGAAGGCTGTAGGCGTCATCGCTCTTGTCAGGCGCCAGAATGTAGGATCTATCGAGGTAGATCGGATCGATCGAAAGGAAGTCTACAAACTTCTGAAGGCGGATCGTCTGATTTGACTCCGGCCTTGCCGCATTCAATTCGTCTTTCTGGAAGACTACAAACCGACCCTTGCTGACCTCGTACCCCTTCACGACATTCTCCCAAGCAACGACTTGACCGTCTTTAGTGCAAACCCTCTCGTACTTCAGCGGTTGGCCATCGTCCTTGTGCAGAAAATGGAAAGAGACACCCCTATCAAATACCATCGTATGGAGTTTGACTGGAACATTCACTAGACCGATACTAATTCTTCCAGTCCAAATCGGTCTGCTGGATATTTCCCTCTTCTCTTTAACCATCCCAGCTCACGCCAGTCTCTGCTTGTCCTGAAGCAGATCCTTCCACGGGTTGCTGTCAATTCCTCGCGCGGTGAGTATGTTAAACTCTTCGGGATTCAAACCCTTCCTTACGTCGCTCCATTCCAGAGGCATTGACAAGGTCGCGTTGGGAGTAGCTCTCAAACTGTAAGGGCAAACCATTGTTCTTCCGTGGGAATTCTGCAAGTAATCTATGAAGACCGTTCCGGAGTCTCGTGACCTGGAGAACTCTGCGACGACGATATCGGATTCTTTCTCTAGGCTTCTTCCGATCTGATGGACGAATTCTCGTGTCTCTCGAAACGTGTATCCCTCACAAATGGGGACTACAACATGCAATCCCTTCCTGCCAGATGTCTTGACGTAGGATCTGAGATCTGATGCCTCTAGTTTTTCTTTCAGCAAGAGCGCGACTTCGACGACATCATCGTAGCCTACCGGTGGTTCCGGATCTAGGTCAATTAGGGCGAGATCCGGACTTTCGAAGGAGTCTGTCTGGGAAAGCGTCATGTGGATCTCCAAGGCGGCGAGGTTGGCGAGCCAAAGGAGTGTGTCCAAATCATTGCAGACTATGTAATTGATTTCCCGTTGCGCTGTTTCGGAGTATCTCTTGAAAGTCTCTACCCACGATGGCGTACCCGTTGGGGTGTCCTTCTCGTAGAAGCCAAGCTTATCGACGCCATTAGGAAACCTGGTCAGAGAAAGCGGCCTTTTCGCCAACAGGCCGAGCATCTTTGGGGCAATTCTGATGTAGTACTCAATAACCTGAGCTTTCGTGACTCCATGCTCTGGATACAGCACTTTGTTCAAATTCGTGAAATCCACTTTGGTGAGCGGTTCCGGCATGACAACCATCGTCGAAACTGATTTCGATCATTCTCAGGTTCACGGTATCTTCTACGCGGCCAGCTGCGGTCCCATAAGGAGAAAAGATGAATTCAAAGCTTCCCTCAAGATCGAGTATCTATTCTGTCTTTCAAGGCGGCAGGAAATAGGTCGGAAGATCCTTCGTGTGACAAAAAAGGGCTTGGGATCAGTCGAGAGTCTAATTCAAGGTGAATCGAAATGAAGAAGTGATATGTCGTACTGCGTTCCAAATGTTGTCATGAGCCTTGGATCTTTCCTTGATAGATTTCTTGTAGCATTTCACAGATCCGTCTTGCCACGGGATGAAGGGCCCCGAATGCATCAAGATATGTAGCCATTCTGCCTCCTTTCAATACACCCTTCTCTTCCAGAACGGGAGGATGGCTCCGCACGAACGCCCTATTGACAAGCCACAGTGCGGACACATATGGTATTTTCCAATATTCAGGCGCAATAGACTTGAGTGGGCCATCAAGCCGATTTAACAACGGCTTGGCAAGCTCACTGTAAGGATCCACGCGGGTTAGAAAGAATTCGAAGCTCTCATTTAGTAGACGTTCGACAACGACGTACTCATTGAGAGGTTGGGCGGTCTCAAGGAACGTTTCTTCCATTGCCGAAACAACGTTCTGTCTGTGGTCATCGATGGCAGCGTTGCGCAAGTCGTTGAGGCTGTGCACCCTGGAGTAGAATTCTGCTAGCCGCTGATCCGCACTAGCGTCTGTGCCAAAGAACTCGCTTCTGCTGGCACTACTCCAAGCATTAGTAGGGAGCTCAACATATCGTCTGTCGCTCAAAGAAAGAGCAATTTCCTTGACTTCGTCAAACACAGGTCTAACATATTCTTCAAGATAAGCGTGAACAACGTTCTCCCGGGACTCACCCTTTGTTTCTAGTCGTCTCAGCGTTTGTTCAGCTATGAAGGCAAGAAGCATCTTCTCCAATTGTGACGAGAATTCTTGGGGATCCGAGTATTCATCGCACTTGGATTTTCTGGCATGCTCTAGGAACTCATCTTCACCTGGTTGTCGCTGGGGCACTTTCTTCACAAACATGAAACATTTCTTGTCGAGTTTCACGGCTTCTTCGAATTCCCGAAGCGATGCGGGGGAGCCCTCCACACCGATTATTCCCACATATACTTCGCAAAGCCGGACTCCGTCTAGGTAGGCGTCTTCGGCATCCAATGACGTGGATGGTGGGAGGAACTCCCACATTATAGGCTCTAGCTTCAATTCTTCGATTGTTTTCCGCGCCAGGTTGCGCTCCTCGGCTAGTTCTCCGTTCTTGATCCTACTACTTACGAAGACTTTGAGTGACATGACTGATTGTCCGCTCCCGATGTGCGGCTTCGGCCTATGAAAGTTTCGGTGGGTACTCATCTCCTGCACCAGAAGGATTCCGCCAGCAACATCCGACCGATGCGTTGTCCATGTCGGGCAGGTGTTTGACCGATGGCTGCCTTGGACTGTGCGAATCCGCCACCGACTGATCAACATTGAGACAAGCAAGATGCAAGCTGCGGGTAATTGTAAAGATGCAAATGATGCTATTATCTTTTGGCACGCCGGTGCCCTGTTCTTCTTTCCTTTTCAGGTTGGCTCCTTGCTCGCCTGCTCTTCTGCTGTGTTCTTCTAGCTCGTATTCTTCTCCTTCTTCTTGCTCTTCTTCTAGACATAACACATCAGGCCACGATTCAAATATCAATCGAATCTAGAGTTGCCTACATGAGTTCGATTCTGACGCATAGTTGCTAAGAATTCCCAAAACTCCCAATTCCCAGATCCTTCTTGGCCGAGTCTTCAGCTCTCTTTCTTCGAATCTGATCAGGGGATCTTACATCATCTAGCAATTGCTGCGACTAAAGTTCGTTTACCGATGTTGGAAGGCTCATGTTGCACGATGTGTAGGAGCAGCTGTTCCAGTTCGTATTCAAGTCTTCTTTCCGGACGTGTGGACATGTCTCAGCAATAGTAGCTCATTCTCGCGTGCTAAATATCATTTACCTAGACTGAAGTCAGGCCCGTGATTTTTCTGATGCTGCTCGTTCACACTTGTCTCTTCTTGTTGTTGGAACCTTCTCCGCTTTCTGGGCCATGATATGGCGAATCGACTAAGGAATTCTCCCATACGACATTCCTGTGGCGCACATCATGAATCTTGCATCTATTTCATGGGCCACTTTGCAGTGATTAGATCTTGCCGTCACTCAAGAGTGGTGCGGGAGGGGGGATTCGAACCCCCGAAGGCCTACGCCATAGGCTCCTGAAGCTGAGGCAGCGTCTGGACGCTTCTACCCCTTAGACCTGGTTCCCGCCAGCACGACGGCTGGCCTCGGGTACCCCCGCTCAGTCTCTGCTACTTCGGTTGCCTCTAGTTAACGATTTTGCGAAGCTGCGCTTCAACAAAACTTCTATGAGACGCTTTGAGCATGACCGACCACTGTGAGGGCTGTCGGTTGCAGGTTTCTCTCAGGTACGGAAAAGGTTCAATCAAACTTGAGATCCCGAAGAGTCGTCTACTCGAGATCGTGAGACCGAGACCTTCAGTCCACCGTGGCCCAAGCGTTCCTCAAGCATTAGCTGCGCCTAGAGGCGCAGAACCTCTCCAGAAACTTCTTGACCGTAAGGACAAAGTCGCGATTGTAGTGAGTGACATCACGAGGCCTTGCCCGACACGGACAATCCTCCCCCATGTCATGCGATCGTTCAAGGCAGCAGGCGTTCCCCGCGACAACATGCGAGTCCTCATCGGAACAGGAACACATAGGGGCCATACAGCCGCAGAGAAACGCGTTCTTCTAGGCTCGTACTCGACTTCAATTCCGAAAGTCATCGATCACACAGTGGATTCCGTGCAATACATCGGAACCACCACCCGCGGCACACGAGTATCTGTCAACCCGCTTCTTCTCGAAGCAGATTTTGCTCTTGCCATCGGAAACGTCGATGTGCACTATTTCGCCGGCTACACAGGCGGCTACAAGGCAGTGGTGCCTGGTCTCGCGGGCAAAGAGACGATCGAGAGAAATCACAGCCTCATGACTCTTCCCAACGCAGAACCAGGAGTCATCGATTCCAACCCGGTTCGTGAAGACTTCGAAGAAGCAGGACGACTGACGGGACTACGATACGTCGTTAACGTTGTCCTAGACGAGTCAAATCGAATCATCAGCGGATTCGCCGGAGATCCAATAGCTGCGCAACGAGCCGCGTCGAAAATCGTTGATGACCAAGAGAAGGTACCCATCAAAGAACCGGCGGATATTGTGCTTGCAAGCGCTGGTGGATATCCAAGAGATATCAACCTCTATCAAGCGCACAAGGCGATAGAGAACGCCTCCCACGCCGTCAAGGATGGCGGCACAATAATACTAGTTGCCGAATGCAACGAAGGCTTCGGAAACACCACCTTCGAGAACTGGATGACGACCACCTCCAGTCTTGACGAGATAAGAGAGAAACTTAGCAGGCAATTCATTCTGGGCGCTCACAAAGCTTTCGCCCTCAGCAAGATCGCCAGACGAGCTGAGATCATTCTTGCATCAAACAAGTTACAGACAAACTCCATCATCCTGAAGACCTGCAAGAAGCCACAAGAAGTGCTGGAGGATGCCTGGCGCTCGCGTGGAAAAGACGCCTCAATTCTCCTGATGCCCTACGCAATGAACACTCTGCCAGCAATCGCTTCATGAACGAAAACGATCGCAAGTTTTGAACCGTAGCAAACCTTAATTCCGATACTGTTGCGGCAGTTGCGACATTACGAGAAGAGAGAGCAGACTGGCCTGAGAAGAATCCGACTGAGATTGCATGGCGGTGAAGTAGAATGAAGTTGTTGCCGCGAGCGTATTACCTCTATAGACGCATCTGGAAACGGCTTGCCATTTTCTCCGCTATCGCAGGACCGGGCATCATAGTGATGGTTGCAGACAACGACGCTGGTGGAATTACCACCTATGCGATCACAGGTTCACGCTACGGGTTCAATCTCGTCTGGCTGATCATAGTCTTCTGCATACTCGCCTACTTTGTCCAAGAGATGACTGTACGGCTGGGAGCGGTAACGAAGAGAGGACATGCGGAGGCGATCTTCGACGGATTCGGCCCGTTTTGGGGCTGGTTCTCGCTCATAGATCTGACATTCGTTAACTTCCTAACGATTGTGACTGAATTCATTGGCATGGTCGCGGCGGCAAAGATCTTTGGAGTACCTCCCATATTGACGATCGTGGCAGCAGTCGTCTTCCTAACCTTACTCGTATCCTCGGGGACATACTGGACCTTTGAGAGAATAACAATGGTCTTCTGTATCCTCAACCTAGTGTACATACCTGCCGCCTTCCTAGCAAAGCCCGATTGGCACGTGATCGCTCACGACATTTTTCTTCCGACATTCTCCGGGGGCCTCACTACCCCTTTGCTGACATTGATAATGGCGAATATCGGAACCACAATAGCCCCCTGGATGCTCTTCTTCCAGCAAAGTGCAGTCGTCGACAAAGAACTTGACGAAAAGGACATCCCGTATGCTAAAATCGATACCGCGCTCGGCTCGGTTCTAACAGGGCTAGGGGCCGCATTCATAATGATCGCAACCGGATCAACTCTCCACGTAATCGGCCTGAACATCACAGAAGCGTCTGAAGCTGCCCTTGCGCTAGTCCCGTTTGCGGGGCAATATGCGGGAGCGCTGTTTGCCATTGGTCTCTTCGACGCGGGGCTTCTGGGCGCGATCTGTATTTCTTTGTCGTCGTCATGGGCGTTTGGAGAAGTCTTCGGATGGGCGCACACTCTCAACGTGAAAGTGAAGAGCTCTCCTTGGTTCTACCTGTTCTACTTCCTCAATGTGGCGCTTGCCGGGGCCATAGTGCTCATTCCCAACGCACCGTTTGTGTTGATCACGCTCTTTGTGCAGATCATAGCTGTGACTCTACTTCCTGCCGCTCTGGTGTTCTTGATTCTACTGTTGAACCAGAAAGAACTGATGGGGCCGTACGTAAACACTAGGTTTCAGAACGTAATAGACTGGGCAATCGTGGTAGCTGTGATCGCGGTTTCGTCTCTGTACGGCATCTCCACGATCTTTCCGAACTTATTAGGAGGGTAGGGCCCGTCAGTTGACTGATCCAGCAGAGCAGGAACACCTCGAGGCGGGAATTAGTGTCGACGAAGTCAAGTCAGATCAGAGAGTACATTCAGAAGGCGTCCCTCGGAGAAAACAAGGCTGCACGATATCTCCTCCTCACTGAGATCCTTGACAAGAAAGTGAAAACTCAGAGCGGCATCACGATTGGCAAGCTGAAAGATCTAGTCATCAGAGACGATCCACACTACGCTGAAGTGACAAGCCTGATCATCGAACGCTCGTTGGGTCGTCCTCCCTAAACATTGCTTGGAGTAATGTTGTCTAGCGTGACGACCGAGAAGACTCTCGTGCAAGATCCCCCTGAAGGCAAGTATCCTGAGATCAAACACGGCAATGATCAGCTCCTGCTTAGAGATAAGATTCTTGATAAGAGAATCCTTGACACAGAAGGATTCGATGTAGAAGTTGTCTACGACGTACAACTTCTTTTCGTGGAAAGTAAGCTGTTTGTTGTCGGAGCGGATGTAGGCCGACACGCATTCATGCGCCGATTGGGACTTGGTAGAATTGTCAAGTCTGTTCTTGAAAACGGTTCATGTGATGATATCATCCCATGGCGGTATGTACAATCCTTGCCGACAGACCTCACAGGCACCAAGGGCGACGTGAAACTCACAATAACAAGAGACGGACTCAAAGACATTCACCCTGAAGACTTGGCTGACATACTTGAGGAACTCAGCCATGAAGAGAGAATCCACATCTTCAGCACACTGGATAGTGGAGTTGCCGCTGGCGCTCTTGACGCAACGGAACCAAGAGTCCAGAGAGAAATCCTAGCCTCAACAAGCACGGAACGAGCCGCTCAAATCTTCGCTCATCTATCCCCCGCTGAAATCGCTAACATAATCTCGATTCTTCCACGAGACGATTCTGAGGAATTCCTGAAGATACTGAAAGGAGATGTTGCTTCCAAAGTCCATCAGCTCCTCAGTCAACACGATGTTCCAGCGTCGACTCTTGCCATGCATTGCTTCCTGGGATTCCCAGGCGACCTACCGGTTGAAGAAGCTTTCACGAGATTCCGACAAGAAGCACGCAGCTGCGATGTCACGATGTACATCTACGTTGTCGACGATGAGAAAAATCTGAGAGGCGTCATAGACATCAACGAACTCTTGCAGGCAGATCCTACGAGGAAGCTCGAGGACATCATGACTAAGAACGTTGTATCAGTCGCACCCACTACCATGCGAGGAGACATCGAATCACTATTCCGGAAGTATCGTTTCAGAGCAATCCCCATCACCGATGAATCGAACAAGATCGTCGGCGTGATTAGAGAGAAAGACGTGTTCCTAGCGGGAGAGTAGCAAGAGAAAACTCAGATGTGAGAGTGAGCAAATGTGCCACGAGTGAAAACAACTAGAACAGTCAGAGCCGCACTTATTTTCCTCAGATTCTACTTGATCTTCCTTGTCGCCTTGATAGTGTACAAGTTCCTGACTCAGATACGCTTAACCTGACTCCGCAACCATTCGAGCCGCCTTTACCATATTCTCAAGTTTCTTCAGAACAGCCTCATAGGCACCTGAGACGCCGAACATGCCTCCAAAACCACAGTCAGGCTTCACGATTATCCGCGAACCGAAGGTCTTCATTGCATTGCGTATCGAGGCTGAGATCTCTTCTACGGTCTCCACTTGAGGCTTCACTGAGGAAACACAGCCATAGGCAAGGAACTTGCCGGAGCCTTCTAGCTCATCTCTGGTGTATGCATGTAGATTATTGGGAGAACCTGCGAACTCGTGGTCGACGATGTTGACTTTGCTTTCCAGTAGAACCTTCTTGACCAATGGAGTTATCGTGCCACAGACATGAATCGCGGAGAACCCCGATATTTCACCTATCATGGTGTCAAGCATCTCAACGACGAATTTCTCGTCGTACTTGAACAGCACTTTGCGTCCCAGCATTACTGAGAGGAAAGGCTCGTCCACGTTGACCAAGTCGAATCCAAGCTCGTTGAGGCGTTTGCATGAGTTGCTGAGAGCCTCGGTGAGGACTTTGACGACTTCGGGCTTTGACGTGCCACATGTCATCAGGTTCCTTCTGTTGAGATAACTGGCAAGTGTGAAAGGACCAGTAATACAGGCCTTCAGACCCTTTACCCTAGAGAGAAGATCGTGCTCACGAAGAAACGTCACATAGTGCTCCGCTCGTTCCACGCCGATCGGCTCAGACGGAGACTTGATCTCGTCTGACAGAAGCGTAGCCTCCTCTCCTCTGATCTGAATCTTAGGCTCAAGTTTGGAGAGCGGGATCAGAAACTGTAGACCCATATTCGTGGGATCGGAGGGCGAGCCTTGAAGCTGAGGATAGCATGGATAGTCCAAGCCTACCGAAAGCTTGTCGAGTATCGCCCCCTCGAAGTTCGTTCGGTCACCATTGAAATCGTCGAAGATCGGCAGGCTACCGGTGTCCGTAGTTGTGAGCAGCAATTCATCCAGTCGCTTATTCAAACATGCTCCGTCCGATTATTATCGTGGGTCTTCTCAGCTTGCCTGTACCAACAAGAGGGCGGGTTGGATTATGTATGTGTTGTAGAAAGGGCGAAAGCAGCTATTCTCAGGACGGTTTTTGGTCTAGACACTTGTCCGGTCTCACACTTGCTGCTACTTGTCCCACTCCCTTGGATGGAATCGCAATGCTTAAGATACGACCTATTGTCGGATATGTTAAGCCGAGTGTGAAGTAGATGTCAACGGAAGGAGAAGGACAGCCACCTGCTGCTGTGAACGTCAAGGTCGAGGGCCTTGGCCCAGAATCCAGACAAGTGAACGTTACCGTGAAGGTAGTCTCAAAGGGCCAAGCCCGCGAGACTGTTTCTCGGAGAGATGGCTCGACGCATCGAGTTGTAGATGCTCTCGTCGGAGATGAGACCGGCTCGGTCTACCTCACCTTGTGGGACGACAACATCGACAAAGTCAATGAGAATGACACGATAAACGTCAAGAACGGCTACATCTCGCTCTTCCGCGGATCGATGCGGCTAAACATAGGCCGCTACGGTTCGTTGGAGACCGGCGCTCCGCCGATTGAGAACGTCAATGCTGACAACAACCTTTCCAACAAGGAGTTCCCCATGCCTGAAAGGCGAAGATACCCGAGTTTCAGACCTAGAAACCGGGACGAAGGCTACGGAGACAGAGGACGAGGCAGAGGATACGGCGGCGGTCGCCGAGGAAGATACTAGGAACGAGCCACTCGAAGTTCCAACCGTAGAGCTTGAGTTGCTTCGCAGAGTAGTGCGAACTCTGGACTCGACGTTTCGAAGAGATGAAAATTGCCTTCAAAGCTTCGCTACCCTTAAATCAAGTTCTCCCACGCTCAGAGCCCGGTCTCGTTCATGGAAGAACTTGTTCGCTATGCGGTTGATTCTGCTTCTGCGAGAGGAGTGGAATATGCTGAAGCAAGGCTTCACATCGACTCGGGCAGCGGAGTCACTCTAACCAACGGAGCGCCAGAGCCGGTTCAGCTGGCCAAGGCGGAAGGTATCGGGGTCCGCGTGCTTGTCGATGGTGCGCTCGGATTTGCGTCCACAAACGATCTCTCTAGGGAATCTTTGAGTGAAGTTGTTGATATCGCATGCAGAACGGCGAAAGCGTCGAAGAGACTTGTCACCAAACCAATACGCCTGTCAGAGGAGAAGGCAGAGCAGGCAAACTGGGAGACGAAAGCGCGAAGATCACTTCTCGATATTACGATCGAGGAGAAAGTACGGGTCCTCGAAGACATCGAAAAGAACCTAAGCCCTGATGTTGTGAAGGTGAGATCTTCCTTCTCGGACGCTTGTTCTGATGGACGACATGACCGACCGATACTTCGCTAACAGCGAAGGCTCGAAGATTCACGGGGTAGCCTCCAGGATCGGTTTGCTGTTTCTCCTTACTGCAACTGTGCCCGGGAAAGGAACGATCCAGAGAATCGGCGAGAAAGGCGAGACGGGCGGATGGGAACGACTCGAGGAATGGAATCCCTCGAAGTATGTTTCCGAAGAGGCGGCAACGCTGGGGAAGATTCTTCGTGAAGCAAAACCAGCCGCCCAAGAGGAGATGGATCTAGTTCTCGGATCGGAGGTCACTGGCATCATTTGCCACGAATCCTGTGGACATCCTCAGGAAGCAGACAGAATCTTAGGCAGAGAAGCCGCCCAGGCTGGAGAATCCTACATCAAGCCCGACATGATCGGGCATCGAATTGGCACGGAAGCCGTCACCGTTGTAGATGACCCTACCGTTCCAAACTCGTACGGCTTCTACCAGTACGATGAAGAGGGCGTGCGAGCAAGCAGAAGAACTCTAATCAAGAATGGAATTATCGCAGGATTCTTACAGAATCGCGAAACAGCTGCAGAACTCGGTGTGAGCAGCAACGGAGCGGCTAGAGCCGTAAGCTACGATAGGGAACCTATCATCAGAATGGCGAACACGTACATGCTTCCAGGCGACCACACTGACGAAGAGTTGATCGAAGACATCAGCAAGGGCGTTTTCATCAAGACATTCATGGAATGGAATATTGACGACAGACGCTACAATCAGAGATACGTAGGACTCGAAGCATACCTGATCGAGAAAGGAGAGATCACAAGCCCCCTAAGGAACCCGATTCTCGAGATCACTACACCGGGACTCTACGGCAGTGTGGATGCTGTTGGAAAGACCGTGGAATACGAGGCGGCCACATGTGGAAAAGGCGAACCAATGCAAGGAGCTCCAGTATGGCATGGGGGACCACCAATACGTCTTCGAAAAGTCAAACTGGGAGGCTAGCTCCGTGAACCTAGAACAGATTGTAGATCAGGCTGTCGACTACGGCCAGAAACTCGGAGTGAGAGAAGTAGCCGCGACTGTAACTCATGAAAAGCGTAAGATGCTAAAGTTCGCGAACGACTCTGTCACAATTGTGCAATCGTGGGATCAGATAATTCCGAGCGTCTACCTGCTCTCAGAACGTAAACGTGCAGGAGCCCGCGTGGAGAATCCCAACATTGACGCATTGAAAGAAGTCATGAAGACACTAAAGGCCGCGATGGATATCACGAAACCAGGCGAAGTCAAATCTACTCTTCCCAAAGGACCGTTCAAATATGATCCTGCTCCGCAGACTTACGACGCTCGCATCCCTAAGATGACAGACGAGCTGGTGGATTTCGCCGAAGAAGCCATTAATGCAGCTCACGCCGAGGGAGCGAAGCGATCCTCCGGCGTAATCGTGACTAGTGAATCGGAGAGATATGTGAAAACCTCTGCGGGAACTGAAGGCCGAGACAAAGGAACGAACATCGACATATCGATACGAGCGTTTGTCACCGAGGATTCGAGCGGCCAGGGCAACAGCTGCGCAACCCGACTTGAAGACTTCAATCCCAAACTTGCAGGAACGGAAGCGGGCAAGATCGCGAACCAGGCTAAGAACCCGACCTTCGGAAACGAAGGCAAATACACAGTACTGTTCGGCCCCTCCATAATGGCAGAGTTTCTCAACAGAACGGCAGACTCTGCATCGGCCTACTCCGTAGATCTCGGCCTATCCTTTCTCACGGGAAAGGTAGGTCAGAAAGTCACTTCCGAGAAGCTCACGTTGACTGATGATCGACGTATGCCTTGGGGCATAAACTCCTGCACGCTCGACGACGAGGGATACCCGACGCAACGGACTATCATTATCGACCATGGCATTCTGAAGACGTACCTGCACAGTTCGTATAGCGTTGCCAAGTACGGTGGGACGCTAACCGGGAGCGCATTCTATGTCGGGGGATCATGGGGGATAGCTCCAGTGGCCCTCAACGTAGTCGTTGAACCTGGAGAATACCGTCAAGAAGAACTCTTTGAGCACGTACAAAATGGACTGTACCTGACCAACAACTGGTACACGCGATTCCAAAACTATCAGACAGGTGATTTCTCATCGATCTGCAGAGACGGCGCGTTCGAGATCAAGAACGGCAGAATTGAACGATCACTGAAAGGACTTCGCATCAGCGATAACATGCCCCGCATATTGCAGTCAATCACCTCGCTCTCAAAAGAAAGGAAATGGATCAAATGGTGGGAAGTCCCCACTCCGGTCTATCTCCCTCACATGATCGTCGAGGACGTTGGAATTACGAGAGCCACAAAATAGATTCTACGCGAATTTCACTTGCAGATTCCCAAACGATAAGAACACTACCGGTGAGCAGCCACGATCCAAAAAACTGCAAAAATCATGGCTTGCGTCGCTGCCTATAACGAAGAGAACACGATCGCAGACGTTCTGGTCAACGTTATTCCTCACGTTAGTGAATTGGTCGTGATCGATGATGGCAGCGAGGACAATACCGGTCTCATAGCAGAAAGCCATGGAGCCCTCGTGATTCATCACTCTCAGAATCTTGGAAAAGGAGCCGCTTTGAGGCACTGCTTTGACCTAGCAAGGAAGAGAGGGAGTGACATCGTCGTCACGCTAGATGCGGACGGGCAGCATGATCCCGACGATATCCCAAGCCTAGTCATCCCAATACAGGCATCTGAGGCCGACATTGTGATTGGATCCAGAACAATGAACATGAAGGCTCTGAAATCCATGGGCCTTGTAACATTCGCATCAAACCGTCTCGTCTCCTGGCTGCTATCAGCAAGGTATGGCGGTGACTTCACGGATGTTCAAACCGGGTACCGAGCATTCAGCAAGGCTGCGATCCGCCGAATACTTCCTCGTCTGAAGTCTACGGGATTCGAAATCGAATTGGAGATTATCTACAAAGCAAGACTGCTTGGGCTGAAACTCAAAGAGGTCCCTGTGAGCATTCGAAAAAGAACAGAGGGTAAGACAAAATTCACCTTCCTACTGAGAATAAGGAGCCTGTACTTTGCCTTGAAATACATAATGTCGTTGAGACATCGTGACTGACCACCTACCATTGCCAAGCTGGAGCAAAAAATGCGAAAGCCTCACCATGCCAACAACTCTGGAGCGTCACTCACAAGAGGCTTCTATGAAAGAAACACGGTCAAAGTTGCAGAGGAACTCCTCGGAAAAACCCTCGTTAGAAAACTCGGATCCACGGTCCTGGAAGGAATAATCGTCGAGACCGAAGCATATCGAGGGGCCGACGACCCTGCCAGCCACGCCTACAGAGGCCCTACCCGAAGGAACGAAGTCATGTTCGGCGAGCCTGGACACGCTTACGTCTACTTCACCTACGGAATGCACTATTGCCTCAACGTAACGACGGAAACCGCAGGGCAAGCAGGAGCAGTGCTAATCCGCGCAGTCCAACCTGTCAAAGGTCTGGTGGAAATGAAAAGACGACGCGGGACTGAGCATGTGAAGGATCTATGCAATGGACCGGCGAAGCTCACACAAGCGTTTGCTGTCACCAAAACCCTGAACGGTCATGACCTCACATCAAGAAAGAAATTGTACATCACTAAAACTTCCCATCAGATACCGCTCAACATTACGATTGGGACCAGAATAGGAATTAGATCAGGTAGCGAGAAACCATGGCGTTTCTTCGTCAAAGACAACCCATACGTCTCTAAGCGGTAACAGTTGACCCAAGTCTGGACGTAACCGAGGCAACGAAAGAATAAACTCCGGCAGGCTTCCGGCCAAAAGCAATGGTACTCAGGTGAAATTTGAGGTAAGAATTGTCAAACGGCGATTGGTGAAAAACGGGCATGTGTAGATGAAGTCAGTACTTCTCGACTTCACCGTGCACCTGACCTACCTTAAGCAGGGCTAAGTGATGCACGTTCGAAGGTACTCGGAGTTTTCCAGTATTGTGTATTCTTTCGATTCGGTGAAAGGCTTCTTTGTCAATGTCCCTGTCAAGGGTCAGGGTGCCACTGTTTTCCAGTTGAAATTGCCCTAGCTCATCGTGAAGGCCGAGGATGTCTGACTTTGAGAGGCTCACGGAGCCTGTGAAGACAAGCTTCTTCGTGTCGAAGACGCTCGGGGGTAGGGCAGCTCCTTCGTCCATGTAGGCCCGCATCGCATCGTTGACTATTTCGGCGACGTTCTTGCCCTGCTCCTTAGAGCGTGCTACGATTTTGTTGTAGAGGTTCCTGTCCAACCCGCGTATCAGGACAGCATTGTTAGCCAAGCAAAACAACCCACAACAGTAATTCTGTATAACTTGCTTACTTGCTTACATTGCTTACATATGTTGCTTATAAATCTTGTTAAATGTCTTAAGATGCTTAACACAGTAGCATTAGACAACGCGAAACCCCCGCAACAAAAGAAAAGAGGAAAACCAGATTGATGAACGACAGCACGACCAGGCTCCTGATAGAAGAATTCCAGGAACTCAGGCAGAATCAAATCAGAAAGTGTGAGTGGTGCCACCAACCCTTACCTAATGAACGATATCACCTGCGAATCTGCCCAAAATGCAGGAAAGCAACCATCGACGCCTTCCTAAAGGGCGAACTCTAGAAAGGACACCCAGAGCACTCTCCTAGTTAGAACCTATCCATGCACATGGGTATCTTATCGATTGACTCTCAAGATCTCAGCAGAGCACACCGCACGGATTTCTTCTCATTCCAATGAATCCTCTCCGATCGAAGCCTGCGGAGTACTAATTGGAACAATCGATGGCGATGTACGCACTGTCACAGAGGTCTGGCCCGCCAAGAATCAGCTTTCCTCTGAATCTTCATATGAGATTGACCCCGATACGCTCTTTCGCGCCTTCTCCTACTCAGAACGCAATGGACTTGAAGTCATAGGTTTCTATCACAGTCATCCATTCTCTTCGCCCAACGCATCAGACGTTGACAAAGCACGAGCAAACTACCCGGGCCTCTCATACGTCATCTACTCGATCCCGAGAAAAATGATTGAATCATTCTATTTTGATGGAAGACAACTCCTCCCAGAAACTGTGAAGACATTTCCGGACTGAAGCTCTTTCTCGCTGGCAGACGTGACTCGATTGAGGTTGCCTCAACGAAGCAAGGTGGACTGCGCACAGACACACATTGCGAGTCCTTTTCTTCGATCTCTGTTGGGAAAAATACGAGAATAGAATCAGGTCGCCGTATAGAGCATTTCAGCAAATATGTCTTCGTTAAGATGCTCGCCGGGGGCCGTCGCATCTGTCATAAAAGACTTTTCAGAAGACTATGATGGAAGCCAACGTTGTCGGCCGACGCTGCATTGGACTGAGTGGTGCGCCCGTTGACGTGGGTAAATATGATCTGCCAACCTCTAGTACAGGATTATATACACATTTGTCGAAAACTATTAAAGTCGTACGAAGCGCCGGTACACTTGCTTCACACTTTTGGAGCAAGAGACCTTGGTAGAGGACAGCACCCACCCAGCAGGAACCACGGACGGTCACCCATTGAGCACGATAAAACAGATTCGAAAACGTGACGGACGACTCGTAACCTTCGACCAGGACAAGATCACATGCGCCTTGGCCAGGGCTATCTCTCAAACTGTTGGAAAGGACCAGACCCTAGCTCAACGCCTGTCCGACCAAGTCGTCAAGATCCTCGAAGAAAAGTACGACGGACGCACTGTTCCGACTGTAGAGGAAGTCCAAGATACTGTTGAGAAGATCTTGCTTGACAACGGTCAAGCCAAGACAGCGAAGTCATACATCATCTACCGACAGAAGAGAGCAGAGGTAAGAAGAGAGAAACAGCGCATACTCGAGAAAGAGGAGATCGATGAGGTCGACAAACGCTTCGACCTGAACGCTCTCCGAGTGCTAAAGGCGCGATATCTCAGGAAGGATTCCGATGGCAAACTCATTGAAACTCCGAAACAACTGTTTGAGAGAGTTGCAGTCCATGCATGCCTTCCGAGCCTGCTCTATGATGAAGCAGTCTTCGACAGATCTGGGAAGACCCCCGAGCATCCTGTCGAGAATTTCGACACTGTGGCAAACGAGAGCAAATTCTCGATTGGTAAGTACACGCTCAACAGGTTCCACCTCGAAGCGCTGAAAAGAATGTATGATCGCTTCAATAGTGAAGGGCGTGCGAAGCTTTCATGGGACAATTTCCTCGCGTTCCTGCGTGAAGGGAAGCTTAGCAGCCATGAGAGCGAAGTGAAAGCGTTCTACGATCTGATGGTTTCCAAACGATTCATACCGAACACACCAGCAGTTGCAAACTTTGGCAACGTACTAGGAATGGGATCCGCCTGTTTTGTGCTTGACGTCGATGACTCCATTGAGAGCATCATGGATGCTCTCAAGAAAACAGCCATAGTTTTCAAAGCAGGAGGAGGAATGGGGTACAACTTCTCGAAATTGAGACCTGAGGGCGACTATGTCAGCTCTACTTCAGGGATTGCCTCAGGCCCGATAAGCTTCATGACTCTCTTCGATACGATGACGGAGGTCATCAAGCAGGGTGGAATACGACGCGGCGCCAACATGGGCATACTGAATAGCAATCATCCTGATATCGAGAAGTTCATCACTGCAAAGAAAGGAAACCGCGCGTTAAGAAATTTCAACATCTCCGTTCTCATCATGCCAGACTTCTGGGAGTACTATGAGAAAGACAAACCCTACCCTCTAGTGAACCCTCGAACAAAGGAGGTCGTGCGAACGACGAACGCAAGGCGACTCTTCGACATGATAGTCTTCCAAGCCTGGGAGAGCGCGGAGCCAGGGGTAATATTCTATGACCACGTGAACAAGTACAATCCTTTCCTGAAATCACTTGGGCCCATAGTCACGACTAACCCATGTGGGGAAGTCCTTCTCTACCCCAACGAGTCGTGCAATCTTGGCAGCATCAACGTCTGGTCCTTCGTCAAGGAACAATCCGATGGACAGGTTCTACTTGATTGGGATGCCCTGAGGCAAACGGTTGAGTTGGCAACTCGCTTCCTTGACAATGTCATTGACGTGAATAGGTTCCCTCTGAAGGATATCGAGGAGATGACCTTGAACACAAGGAAGATAGGCCTCGGCGTAATGGGCCTTGCCGACCTCCTCTACGAATTGAAGAAGCCATACAATAGTGAAGACGCTCGCGAGTTCATGGAGCAACTGATGGAATTCATCAACTACCATTCCAAACTCGCATCAATACAACTTGCGAAAGAAAGAGGACCGTTCCCATACTACGATAGAACCTTCTATCCCGAGGGAAGGCTCCCATTCAAAGGATCCGAGCAAAAGGACCAATGGAAACTGCCTTGGGACAAAGTGATGCAAGAGATCAAGAAATCAGGCTTGAGGAACAGCTACACGACTGTGATCGCTCCAACTGGAAGCATCTCCATGATTGCAGGATGCAGCAGCGGAATCGAACCTGTATACAGCCTTGTATACGAAAAGAACGTGAAGGTTGGAAGCTTCTACTACGTTGACCCCGTCTTCGAGAAAGTAATGACATCACAAGGACTCTACGATGAAGAACTGATCAGAGACATCAGCGGAGCAGGCGGCACAGTCCAATCCATCAACTACATTCCAAGCAACATCAAACGCGCCTTTGTTACAGCCATGGACGTCAACCCCGAAGACCACATACGAGCCCTAGCTGGATTCCAGAAATGGGTAGACTCCTCAATATCGAAAACGAACAACTTCCCAGCCGACGCTACCGTAGACGATATGCGTGAAAGCTACCTACTTGCCTACAAGCTCGGATGCAAGGACGTAACGGTGTTCAGAGACACCTCAATCAAAGGCCAAGTGCTCGTCACGCCTGGAAAGACGCAAACCAGTGAAAACCCGACTCATACAAGCAAGCCACCGAGCGGAACACGGACTTTCGCAACAGGGACGAGGCAGCGCCTGCAGGTCATGGCGATTGGTGCTCCCATAGCCAGCCCGGATTCAGCGAACTACTTTATGGGAAAGGGACAGAACGGCGAGAAACCCAGTTACTGCCCACAATGCTACGGATTCGTTGTCTTCCAAGAAGGATGCTACATCTGCCCCGAGTGCGGCTGGGGCGCATGCAGCTAACCTCACATGGATACAGTCTCGCGTTCGGAACGAGCTGAGAATTCACTTCACTCTAATGGCGTCCTGCCCGTTCATGTAGGGTCTAAGAACGTCAGGGATCACTATCGAGCCGTCGCTTTGTTGAAAGTTCTCCATAATCGCTATCAGAGTTCGTTCGGTGGCCACGAAGGTGCTGTTGAGCGTGTGCACGTACTCGGTCGGATCGCTTGTCTTGTCCCTGTAACGGACATTTGATCTCACCGCTTGATATGATGTGCAGTTGCTGCAGGATACTGCTTCTCGGTAGCTATCCTGCCCTGGCAGCCAGACCTCAAGATCGTACTTCTTGGCGGCGACTGTTCCGAGATCTCCGCTGCAGACATTGACTATTCTGTACGGCAGATTCAGGGCTTGGAAGAGTTCTTCGGCATTTGAGATGAGTTGCTCATGTTCATTCCATGAGTCTTCAGGTTTGCAGAAGACGAACTGCTCCACTTTCTCGAATTGATGGACTCGGAAGATCCCTTTCGTGTCTCGCCCGTGGGCTCCTGCCTCTTTTCTGAAGCATGGACTCACTCCTCCATACTTCACCGGCAAGGTCTTTCCATCGATAATTTCTCCAAAGTGTAGTGCGTTCAGTGCATGTTCAGATGTGGCGAGCAGATAGAGGTCTTCGCCCTCGATCTTGTAGATCGTTTCCTCAAAGTCTGAGAGCGCAACAGCACCTGAAAGGACTTCTCTTCTCAGAAGGTAGGGCGGCTGTATGAGTGTGTAACCTTTTCGTGCTAAGAAATCGAGAGCATAACTGATCAGAGCATAGTTCAGCTTCACTAGATCCTTCTTAAGATAGTAGAACCTCGCACCGGCGACTTTCGCGGCCCTTTCTAGGTCGATTAGATCGAGCTTGAAGGCGAGATCGATGTGATCAAGAGGCTTGAAGGAGAAACGAGGCGGCGTGCCCCATTTTCTAACCTCGACATTGTCATGGTCATCTTTTCCTGTGGGAACACTCTCGTGCATGATGTTTGGGAGCTGCATCAGAATTTGGCTGATCCTTTCGCGAATGTTCCCTGTTTCCTGCTCCAATTCTCGGATTTGGTCAGGGATAGCTTCGGCTTCACGCATAACCGGCGCCGCGTCACCGCCTTCTTTCCGTAGCTTGGCGATCTGTTCGGTGAGCTTGTTCCGCTGCTGCCTCAAAGCGTTCGCTTGAGCCTGCAGCGATCTCCACCTCTGGTCTTGTTGTAGTAGTTCGTCAACCCAAGCTAGCTTGTCGACGGCCCCGCGTCTATTCAGATCTGCCTTCACGATATCCGCGTGTTCCCGGATGAACTTCATCTCAAGCATGCGAGTAGCGCTCCTGCCAATTCATTCGTATCTTAGTATAGATCTCACTACAGACTTTTCCCTACTTCTATGAAAGCCTTCCATCGATACTCGTCCGCTCTAGGTGGGATTCACGCGTGATCTCTGAGCACTTCTGATCGCATTTCTGACAATTCGTGAAGACTCCTGGATAAGCTGCTTCAATCGCTTAAGCGATGGACCTTCGCAATAGATTCTGATCTTGCCCTCTGTCCCGGACTTTCTGACAAGTACCCAGCTGTCGTCGCTGAAGTTGGCTCTCACGCCATCAAAAGTCCAGACCTCGCCGACTCCTTTCCATGCTGTCAATGCCTCCGTGACCTTAGTCATGACAATATCCTTCAACTCGTCTGGACATCGGAAAAAGAATCTCTCCTGAGGATTCTCGGGTATTCCGCGAAAGAGGCGACTGACAGCCCCCTTGCTCTCATCCAGAGCTTGGACGAGTCTGCATGCAGCGTAGATTGCATCTCCCCAAAATCCCCAAGCGGGATCAATAATCTTCCACGGTTCACAGCACAGCCTGATGCCTGCCCGATTCTCCTCATCGAGCAGCGCATGCGTTTTTCCTAGCCTCGTGCGCTCGACGGTTCCTCCCGATGAGCGAGCGACTCTGTAGATGCGTGAAGACGTGTCCACGCTCGTGATGATTCTACCCGGCCCCTTTTCTGCAAGCAATAGGCGAGCAAAGAAGGCGAGCACAGTGTCATTGTTGACGTACTTGCCTTTCTCGTCGATCACTGCTAGACGGTCACCGTCGCCATCGTGAGCTATTCCCAAGTCAGCTTTCAGGTTCTTCACGATGTGGCATGTTCTTGCAAGATGTTCAGGGGTTGGCTCGGCTGGCCTTCCGGGAAAACGACCGTCAGGATGAGCATTCAACGAAACAACTTCGCAGCCCAACTTCGATAGGATCAGAGGAGTAAGGTTGTAAGTTGTACCGTTTGCACAGTCAACCACAACTTTCAGCTTTCTTCGTAACGATCCCAATCGATCTAAGACGCGCTGGGAATACATCTCAATGAGATCGGGTGTTACTATCGGCGTTCCCATTTGATCCCAAGGAACGTCCGTAAACGCTCGTTTAGAGATGAGATGTTCGAGTATTTGCTCTTCCTCGGGAACGTACTCTCTTCCCTCATGCGAGTAACATTTCACTCCATTGTCTTCCGGCGGATTATGGGATGCGGTTACCATCATGCCGGCGTTGGCTCCTAAGGTCTGGACACCAAAAGCCATGACTGGCGTTGGCAGTGGTCCCGCTTCAAACACGTCTATGCCTCCGCCCAACAGGCCGCCGAGCACGGTTACCCTAAGCTCGGCTGAAGTGGTCCTGAAGTCTGATCCTACGACGACTTGCCCTTCATTCGCGAGCATGGTACTCATTGCTCGCGCCAGATCGAGTGCAAACTTCTCTGTCACTCTGTTCTGAATGTTTCCGCGTATGCCGGATGTTCCGAAGAGCTTAGGAGGATCTTCCCTAGCGGCCATGTCTCCCCACCTACTCGAGCTTCTTGTGGAACACAACGACGGCGAGTACGAGCATAATGATTGTGTACACTGAAAGAAAGATGAAGTCTCCTGCCACGACCCCTAGGCCAGCCCCTTTTACTATGATAGATCTGAGCGCGTGAATCATATACGTGAGCGGAAGCACGTAGGATATCGGCTGTACTAGCGGTGACATGGCTTCTATGGGGTAGAATGTTCCCGACAGGAATATCATGATGTAGATCACCGGCATTATGGTTTGTACGGCCTGCATTTGAGTTCTTGAGGCCGCAGAAACAAGCGTACCCAAGCTCAAGGACGCTGTCAGAAAGACGGCTAAGAATAGCGCAATCAGTAGAACGCTACCTCGAACTACGAGATTGAAGGCGTAGACAGCGACAACGAGCATGGTTGTTGCGCTGAGAAATCCGAATCCCATGTAGACCATGAGCTTGCCGATCAGTATCTCGAATCCACTGACAGGGGTCGCGATCAGTTGTTCTATTGTCCCTCTTTCCCGTTCTCCAGCGATCGCCATGGAAATCAGGATCATTGGAAATATCTGGAGGAAGATTCCAACGATCGCGGGCGCTATGAAGTCTATGTATCTGAGCGACGGATTGTACAACACCAACAGTTCGACTTGCACGCGCAGCTTCGGCGTGAAACCAAGTGCTATCCCCTGGACTACTGGAGCTACTGCGCCTGCTGAGACGGGATCGGACCCGTCCACCATTACGTACACGATTCCGTTGAATGATTTCATATCATCCTCGAAGGTTGATGGAATGACGATCACTACCTTCGCTAAGCCTTCTCGAACGAGCGCTTCTGCTTGAGGCTCGTCTTCTGCGTAGTATCTTACGCGGAGTGTCTCGCTCACCTTCAGCGCATCAATGAACGTCTGACTTGCTGGTCCGCCGTCCTTGTTGACAATCACTGTCGTGATGTGTTTGACCTCGCCTGTAAAGGCAAGTCCAACTATGGTCATCAATAGAAGTGGCATGAACAGTGTAAGGGCAAAGACGCGACGGTTCCTGATGAGGTGCGTTACTTCCTTCTTCGCCATCAGGAGAATTCTGTCTAATGCCGTTCTCTCTCACCTGCGTCTTCGACAAGCTTGATGAATACGTCCTCCAGGCTGGGCTGCAACTGTCTTACTTGTAGAACTTCGATTCCATGTTCCCCAAGCAAGGTTGTGAGTCTAGGTATGGCCGAAGCTGCTTCATTGACGACAACCTGCACGGCACCATTCGCGACGATAATCTCTCGAACAAAGTCCGAATCCTTCAGCATCGTTTCGGTCCTTGCCAGGTCCGCAGTGACAAGCTCAATCCGTTCACCACCTACCGCCTTCCTCTTCAGTTCCGTCGGTGTACCGATCGACACGAGGTGCCCGTAGCTGATTAGAGCGAGTCTGTCGCAGAGTTCCGCTTCGTCCATGTAGTGCGTGTTGATGAAGAATGTCACACCAAGCTTGTTGAGTTGTCTGAAATACTGCCAGAATGCTCTTCGAAGAGGCGGGTCGATTCCCGCGGTGGGCTCGTCCAATATGAGTAGTTCCGGGTTGTGGATCAAGGAGACAGCAAGAGACAATCTGCGCTTCATACCTCCAGAGAGCTTCCCGGCGAATTGCTTGCGAAACCCTTCCAATCGCACTAGTTGGAGGATCTCGACTGCGCGTCTCCGTCTTTCGTCTTCAGGGACGCGGTACACGCTTCCAAAGAACTCCAAGTTCTCGTCAACGGTTAGATCATCATAGAGCCCGTATGCTTGAGGCATGTACCCGATTCGCTGCTTGACTTCCTCAGGCTCCTTGACGACATCATGACCAACGACCAGTGCCCTCCCTGATGTCGGCATCATGAGACCGCACAGAATCCTCACCGTTGTGGTCTTACCTGCTCCGTTTGGGCCGAGAAACCCGAATATCTCACCAGTCTTGACCGATAGATCCATGTGATCGATTGCGACCAGACCACCAAAGCTCTTCGTAAGGCCAGAGGTCTGGATCACGTTGTTGGTCATTCGGCCCAGACGACCCAAGGGATAATGTTCGATTCGTTCGCAGGTGAAATAGATAAGAGTACGTCTCCTACTTCCAGACAGATCTCCTGACCAGATGTTAATTGCAGGAAGATCTCATAGCATCCTTCAGATCTCATGAGGATTGGCTAGTATGGCGTTGATTGAGTTTCGCGGAACTAAGCCAAAGATCAGCTCTGATGCGTATGTCTCTCCAAGCGCGATTCTCATAGGAGATGTCGAAGTTGGCGAAGGTAGCAGTATCTGGGAGAATGCGGTGCTTCGCGGCGATATAGGTCGAATAAGAGTTGGAAGGCGGAGCAGCGTCCAAGACAATTGCACGATTCACACGGATGCTAGTGGTCAATGCATTATCGGCGACTACGTGACCGTCGGCCACAACGCAGTCATTCACGGGTCGACCGTCCGTGACCATGTAATTGTGGGCATGAATTCCACTCTCCTAGAGGGATCCGAGGTTGGACCTGACTCGATAGTTGGAGCGGGATCTGTAGTCTTGGAGGGAGAGAAGATGCCGCCAGGAGTTCTCTTGGCTGGCGTGCCAGCGAAAGTCATGAGGAATCTGAATGATTCAGACCTAGCGGCCATCAAACACGCTGCCGAAGCGTACGTAGGACTTGTCAAGCTCTACAGAGACAAGAATTGAGACTCCGTTGATCCAGTGCAAGTGAACTTGTGCTAGATTAGGCAGTTTCGCCCCAGCGGCGGAACAGGTGGTGAGGCACGTTCACTAGGTCCAAGATTCTGCCCACGATGAAGTTCACCATATCGTCAATGGACTTCGGGTTCGTGTAAAACGCTGGCATTGCTGGAAGAACGATAGCACCAGCTTCTGCCACCTGCAGAAGGTTTCTGAGCTGAATTGTGCTCAGCGGAGTCTCTCTGGGCACTATGATTAGTGGTCTATGTTCCTTCAGTGTCACATCCGCCGCTCTTGTTATCGTATTGCCAGACAAGCCGTGGGCAATGGATGAAACGGTCTTCATACTGCACGGCACAATTATCATTCCGGCAGTCTTCACTGAACCGCTTGAGGTCGGAGAGTCCAAATCATGCTCCGAGAAGGACCGAGTTGCCAGCTCCTCGAATCTCCGCGGATCCTCATTCTCTTGGTTCATAACGTTCTTCGCTTCGTCGCTCACCAGAAGAAGCGTCTCGTGTCCGCCACGTTTCAATTCTTCAAGAAGTCGCCTTGCATAGATGGATCCACTAGCCCCGGTCACCGCGACGACAAACAGCATGGATAGACCACCCTGGTAGTCTGAGCATCGTTCTAGAAGATAGGCTTCGCTATATGGCTTAATTCAGACGGACCGGCACCTACGGTTCTTGTGTGCCGCAGAAAAAGGAAGAGGGGTGGAAGAGTTGGTCTAGTAGTCTTCCCCGCCACCCATGCCGCCAGGCATACCACCTGGCATACCAGGAGGCTTACCCATAGGACCGGATCCTTTCGAAGACACGACATCGTCGATTCGCAAGATCATACAAGCAGCTTCGGTTGCAGAACGAATGACCTGCAGCTTCGTACGCAGAGGCTCAACAACGTTCTGCTTCAGCATGTCCTCAACCTTGCCTGATACTGCGTCGACGCCCATCCACGTGTTCTCAGACTTTTCGTGCTTCGCTCTCAAGTCGACCATGATATCGATTGGATCAAGACCCGCGTTCGCGGCAAGTGCCATAGGGATTGCTTCAAGCGCTTCTGCAAAGGCTTCGATGCCGAGTTGTTCTCTTCCGCCGACAGTTTTCGCATAGCTCTTGAGCTCTTTCGCAGCTTCCGCTTCAGAAGCTCCGCCGCCCGCAACTATCTTCCCATCTTCTACTGCATTTCTGACAACGCAGAGGCCGTCATGCAAGGACCGCTCAGCTTCGTCCACAACATGCTCGGATCCTCCACGGAGGACTATTGTGACTGCTCTAGGGTCTTTGCATTCTCTCACGTAGATCAGCTTGTCATCTCCGATCTTGACTTCCTCAACCAGCTTCGCTTCACCGAGCGCCTCACGTGCCATGTCCTTTGTGCTGGCTAGGATCTTGGCTCCGGTCGCTTTCGCGAGCTTCTCCATGTCGCCGCTACTCAAGTTCTTGGCTGTCAGAATTCCTTTCTTCGCAAGAAAATGCAGCGCCATATCGTCTATGCCTTTCTCGCATAGAATGACGTTGGCGCCTGAGCTTGCGACCTGTTCTACCATTTCCTTGAGCATTCGTTCCTCTTCGTCGAGGAACATGTGCATCTGCTCTGGGTTTTCGATGTTGATCTTCGCGTCAAACTCAGTTTTCTCGATCTCTATCTTCTGGTTCAGTAGAGCGATCTTGGCCTTCTCAACCCGTTTTGGCATCTGGCTGTGAGAGATTTCTTTGTCGATTACGACTCCTTCGACCAATTCAGTCTCTTCAACGCTCTTACCGTGCTTCTTGACTACCTTGATCAGATCGATGTCGGCCTTGACCTTGCCATCTCGCTCTTCCTTGATCTGCTCCACGGCTTTGACAGCGAGCTTCGCGAAGAACTCCTTCTCAGCGGCGATATCCTTGGTTGCCATTGAAGTGGCTGCAACTTGGCGCAAACGCTGCTCGTCCTTGGGATCTAATGTAAGGGCAATCTTGCTGAGATACTCTGAGGCTCTATCGGCGGCTTTCTTGTAGCCGTCCACGATTACGGTGGGATGAACGTCTAGGTCTAGGAGTTTCTCTGCCTTCGATAGAAGTTGACCTGCCAGGATGACGGCTGTGGTGGTTCCGTCGCCGACCTCGTTGTCTTGCGTCTTTGCAACCTCGACAAGCATCTTGGCAGCCGGGTGCTGGACATCGAGCTCCTTCATTATTGTGGCACCGTCGTTAGTGATGACGACATCACCAATGCCACTGACAAGCATCTTGTCCATGCCGCGCGGTCCAAGCGAAGAGGCTACGGTTTCTGCGACGACCTTAGCCGCCATTATGTTATTTCTTTGAGCATCTTTGCCGGTTGATCTGCCGGTTCCTTCTTTAAGGATTAGTATGGGGATATTCCCGCCTGCTTGCGCCATTTTATTCACCTATGAAATGATGAGACATGATCGCCTAAGGGCGGCCGTATTAAGTTTTTTGAAAGCCAAGAACGCGTTGAGGCATCATATTGAGGGAAAACGGAGCAGGATAGGTTTCCGGGCTTGGAATCTGAAGCCTGTTTCCTGCTGGGCTACCGTACAATCAGGGCTGGGCACTTCGCGTGGTGACTTACCTTGTCTGAAACGCTCCCGAGCAGGAAAGCCTTGACCTGAGAGAGTCCGCGGCTGCCTAACACTATGAGATCCACTTTTTCGTCGGCGGCTGCATGGAGGAGCTCTTCCGCGGGCACTCCCTGTTTCAATCGAGTCTCCACCGGAATCCCTTGGGCTTTCACAGTCTCTTCCCCTCTTGCAAGAATCGCTTTTCCTTCCGTCTCAAGCTCCCGAACGATGGCGGTGCCGGCCAGGATACCCGCCTCGGGAGGGTTAATCGCGTATATCTGCCGGATAACAACATGAACCAGAATCAGTTGACTTCGGTACTTCTTTCCGAGGTCGATGGCGAATTCTAAAGCCTTCAGGGAAAACTCGGAGCCGTCAAGGGCTACCAGAATCTTGGAGAACAAAGTTATCTCAGGTAAATTCGTATCAAGTATCAAGATAAGAATATGCCTTGCCACCCTACACGATGGCTACGGCCTAGGCGCTTTGGTCGAGGCGCCGCACGAGCTCAGGGACATCCAGCAAGGACCCAACGATGAAATCTGGCTCTTCCTGCATTAGCCGAGTTGCAGGAAAGGGGCCACTTGGAACAGCTACACACCTGACCGACGCCGCCTTGGCGGCCTTAATGTCGATGATAGCGTCGCCAACAAAGATGGCCTCATCTGCCTTCACGCCCGCCAAATTCAAGGCCTTCAACAACATCCTTGGATCCGGCTTCAGTTCATCAACGTCGTCCCTCGTAAGGACCGCGTCGAACATAGCAAGCAGATCTAGTCTCTCAAGGGTTCGATCTGTGCCCAACCTTCCGTTGTTTGTGACGATGACTATCTTCTTCTTCATTTGCCTGAGTTCGTTTAGAGCCTCTTTCGCGCCTGGCATCACCTCAGCATGCCCAGCCGCATTAACCTCGATCGTCCTAACCCTGTCATAGATGCGTTTCCTCATCTCGTCGAATTTCTCGTCAGGGATTGAACCTCGTAGTTCATTGAGCATAGCGTAGATGCTCATTTGGTCGCCGAAGTTCGGACGCGAGAGACCTGCCTCTTCAAGCATCTGCAATGCGGCTCGGCGCATCCACATGTAGTCGAGGTTGAATTTGGTGATCGTTCCATCCATGTCAATGAGTATCGCTTTCAAAGGCATTACTGACGCCTGCTGTTGCTCGGTCAGATTTGATCCAGCCAGCAGATGATGTTCTCGGCTATTAGGACATCGACAGCTTCTGAAGAATCCATGCATTGCAGCTCGCTAACTTCGGCCGAGGATGTTCCTGAGAAAAAGTTTGCATCGTCTGGGAATGGTCATTTACTGAGGTGTGTCAATGGCCGCATCGAACCATATTTTTTTTGAGTTGGAATAGCAGGGTTCCGAGAACATGTCCAGATATCTTTAACTTTCGACGCGGGATGCCTAACATCAGAGATTGATAATCATGTACTACTTTTCACAGGACCAATGATGTGGGTTACCCCGCTTTCAGCGTTCGCGACTCCAGTTCCAACCACGGCGACATACTATACCGTCCCACAGTACTATATGCCAACAACCCCACAATACTATGCCCAACCGACTTGCTGTCCTCCACCTACCGCGTTCATGGGGCCGATGAATTGTTGCTCGCCTATGATGTATGGTGCGCCGTTTGCATACGAGCCATATTGTTGCCCTGCACCCTCGCCTCCGCGTGGCGAGTATCATGTCGGGCGATGCTTGCTCATCTGCTGATGATTGTGTCCCAATTCCAGTACTAGTCAGAGAATCGCGAGCGACCAGTACAATCGTTGCTCTGACGGCCTGTAACCGGCCGTGAGATGGCTTACGTTCTTGCTCGCGTTACCTGAGTTCCACTTTTTCCCTGCATAGCTTCCCTGAGCTTGCTCAGTTCAGCTATGATGGCTCTCTGCCCACCCTCTTGAACAAATCTCAGTGACGGCCGCGATCTTAGGTGACATACTGCCTTCTTTGAAGTGGCCTTCTTTCGTGTACTGCTCCAATTGTTCAGGAGTTGCATGCTCGATCAACGTTTGCTCAGGAGTGCCAAAGTTCAGATATGCACCGTCAATATCGGTGAGAATCACAAAAACTGAAGCACCTATCAAGTGTGGCCAATCTCTGTCCTGCAAGATCCTTGTCGATTACGGCCTCAACACCTCGAGCCTGAGTGCCTTCCTCCACGATTGGGATACCTCCACCGCCACACGCGACGACAACGAAACCTTTGTCAACCAAGGCTCTTATGGCGAGTCGCTCGGCAATTATCTTCGGATCTGGAGACGGGACCATCCTGCGGTAGCCTCTGCCGGCGTCTTCTTTCACAACAAGATCGGGCCGCTGAGAGCGGATCTTCTCCGCTTCTTCCTTCGTATAGAACGGACCGACGGGCTTTGTTGGATTCTTGAACGCCTCGTCGTCTGGATCGACAATGACTCTAGTAACCAGTGTCACAATGTACCTGTCCAAGCCGCGCTTCTTTCAGCTCGTTTCGAAGAGCCTGCTGGATCATGTAACCGATGAAACCCTGCGTCTCCGCACCACACGCATCCAAAGGAAACGGAGGGACAATATTCTTCGCAGCTTCATGTCTCAGGACTGTTGCTCCGACTTGCGGCCCATTGCCATGAGTCACTACGACCTGGTACCCGCTCTGCACAAGATCCGCGATGCGCTTCACAGTGTCGCAGACGTTCCGGTACTGCTCTTCGAATGTACCCTTCTCGCCTCGTCTGAGAATCGCGTTGCCGCCGAGCGCTACAACTACTATGCCATTACCGGGCAACCAGACCCGCACTCCGAGGGAGTGCTCAGATTGAGCTAGTACCACTTATCAAGCTTGCATCCACTCCCTACATCGATCATAGATTTCACGCAATTCTTTAGAGCGAGACAGCTGGGCGTTCCACACCAGAGCCAGTAGGAGAATGAGAGGACGTTGGCAGATCTCTCAGGTCGAGACTTGATAACGACTCAGGACTGGAGCATAGAGGAGCTTGAGACGAGTCTGCGTCTCGCACGCAGCTTCAGAGAGAAACACCGGAAGAATCACACTACTCCATTGTTACGAAACAAGACGTTCTTTGCATTGTTCTATGCGTCCTCTACGCGTACGCGAGCCGCTTTCGAAGCTGGAATGACCTACCTTGGCGGCCACGCTCAGTACATCGATGCTTCCACCACTCGTCTCGGTTCGGGGGAAGCTGTCAGAGATGTTGCGAAGATGTACGAGCGGTACGGTCATGGATTGGGCGTAAGGATTCTTGACGATGTGATCGACTATGTCTACGGACGCGGGATCGCTGTCGTAAGAGAATATGCCAAACACGCGAGCATCCCAGTAATCAACATGGCCTGTTGCACATACCATCCGACTCAAGGGCTCGCTGACCTGATGACATTGCGTGACGAATTTGGCACAAAGAAACGCAAGAAGTATGTCATAATGTGGGCCTACTCGAAGGGCTTTCGCGGAAGATGCAGCATACAAGAAGACGCCCTCATCACCTCTCGTTTTGGTTATGACGTGGTGTTGGCGCACCCTGAAGGATTCGAAATTGACGAAAAGATAATTGCTACATGCTCAGAGAACGCGGCAGCATCCGGCGGAAGCTTCAACATTTCACATGATCTGAAGACCGCACTCGAAGGCGCAGACGCGATATTTCCTAGAAACTGGGCGAGCAAGGAACTACTCCAAGTTGGAGCCACCAACTTCGGAAAGGGACGCGAAGCAGCATTGCATGAAAAATACAGACACTGGTCGCTAACCGAGCAAACCCTAGACCTAGCCAGCAAACGAGCGATAGTCCTGCATGTTCTCCCAGTGCTGAGGGGAGAGGAGGCAAGCGACGCCGTCATGGACGGACCTCATTCTCGGATCTATCCGCAAGCCGAAAACGGCCTCTACACAAAAATGGCCGTGCTTGCCCTGACGATGGATGAGAAATAAGAGGTGCCGCCCTCCGGGAAAGAGGTGCCGCTTTTAGAGCGCTCATCAAAAAACCTATTCTTAGAAGAGAAAATCGAGATGAGCAGACGCGAGGAACCTGTGACCGTTACGCCCTCAGCTTGAGGACTCTCTTCAGGTCTTCGATGTTTGGATCAATCAACGGAGCCTCTGCTGATCCGATCACGTTCAAGTCTTTCAAACCACTACCTGTAATCTCGAGTACTACGCAGTCATCGCTTGCGACCGCGCCCTGATTTCTCAGTCTTGTAAGACCTGCCAGGACTGCGACTCCAGAGGGTTCTGCGAATATTCCTTCGGTCTTTGCTAGGGTTCTCTGTGCGTCAAGTATCTCTTCGTTCGTGACTTTCACGGCCGTGCCTGATGAATCGTGCAGCGCTTTCAGTGCGGCATCCCCGTCCCACGGAAGAGGATCCATCAAGCCCGTCGCGATTGAATCTGGATGTTCCCATGGCACTATCTTGTTTGGGTCCATCTGCTCCTCAAATGCCCTGACAACTGGTGCACACCCAGTAGATTGGACAGCAACCATGCGAGGTGCACCTTTCACGAGACCAAGGCGTTTGAATTCACGGAAACCCTTCCAGTTTCCGGCGAGCAGGGCGCCGCTGCCGACTCCCGCGAACACCCAGTCAGGTGTCGTCCAGCCAAGCTGTTCAGCAATCTCGTATGACATGGTCTTCGGTCCCTCCGCCTGATATGGATTGAAGAGCGCAAAGCTTGGGCAGGGATACCAACCGAACCGTTTGCAGACGAGTCTTAACATGGTGACTGTGGGGTCGACACCGCTTTCTAGTCCTCTCAGTCTGACGACGTGTGCACCGAACATACTGAGCTGAGCTATCTTGCCCTGACTCGCTTTCTCCGGGACAAAGGTGTAGCATGCGAGTCCTGCCCGAGCGGAGTAGGCTGCTAGCGCCGCGGCCGCGTTCCCGCTCGAAGCTGAGACGGTCGTATTGAATCCCAGCTCAACAGCCTTCGATACGCCAACCGTCATAGGGCGATCCTTGAATGAGGCTGTCGGGTTCTTTGTCTCATCCTTGAGGTACAGGCGCCTCATTCCAAGAATCTTGCCCAAATTCTTACATCGAATGAGCGGAGTCTGGACTTCTCCAAGAGTCACAATATTCTCTTCATTCTCAATCGGCAGAAGCTCATGATATTTCCACAGCCCGCCTTTGCGGCGTTCAAATGCTTCTCGACTGATCTTGTTCGCCATCGAATCGTAATCGTACTCTACGTCTAGTCTTCCTTCATCTTCCCTGCATGTGAGCACATGATCCTTCGGCGAGTACGATCTCCCGCATCTTGTACAAATGAGTCCAGTCACATACGCCATCTGTTTCAGCTCCGTGACTTGGTCGAGATCTCCACTTCTCTACGAGGACTTGAGAGTATTCTAGCTGATCGGTGCTGGATCCAGTTTTGTTGAACGATTTGAGTGTGGTTATCCGCCCTCTCTGTTGTAAGGTACACGAAGTGCTGAGGGGGCTCGTGCACCCCGAGCGATACCGACCAGGGCCACTAGAGTGAGAACATAGGGCACCATTAGGAGGAAATAGTAGGGAATGATTGATCCGACAACTTGGAAGAAAGCACCAAGCAGGTATGCTGCGCCGAAGAGGAGAGTTCCAAAGAACGCTCTTGCTGGACGCCATTTCTCAAAGTATACCATTGCGACAGCGATGAAACCTCTTCCGGCGGTAATATTCTCTGCCTGAAATGCGTGGGGTGAAAGGGCCAAATACGCGCCTACAATGCTCGCTAGGGGCGTTCCAGCTCAATTACAGGGATTCTAGACAGCATCGGTATTGGGTGGCGCCAGTCCTGTGATTGTGAATAGACAGCAGACAGGTTTTTGCATAGAAAGTTTATCAGATGACTCGAATATACACAAGATCATGCCAATGATCCTCACGGACCGTCACTCTGAGATTCCCGGACCCGGAAGCGCCGGGTGCTCGCATCGACTACTCGACGCTTTCGACAGCGTGAGGACAACTCTGTTAGAACGGCGAAAAGCCAACGAGATTCTGATTTGCGATTCGTGGTGTTGCACTTTTTGTTGCTGACACCTGAACCTGAATCGTCATCTTCCTCGTCTAAACGTACCGTTCCGAGAAATGATCTTGACCTAATCTACTCACGCGGTATAGAGAAAGTCATTTCATGCAACTTCATGCAGCACACGCAGATTCAAAATCTGTTGTTTCGCATTCCAATGACATCGCTGACACCGTTCTGCGGTATGAAGAAAGCTTTTCTGAGTCTGCGAACAAACCCGAGGGCCCTCGAACGGAATGTTGCGATAATATTGTTACCCAGACTATTACCTCAACCGAAGTGCTATGGATGACTGGCCCCAAGGAATCATGTGGAGTTGTGGGTGCCAGCAGCGGGAGCGCTGAAGTGATTGGTGATCTCTGGCATGCGATGTTAGCTCTTCAACATAGAGGCCAAGAGGGACATGGAGTCTTCACTTTCGACGGATCCAAATTCCACCATCGAAAGACGCTTGGCCTGATAGATGAGATCGACAATTTCGCGTCGTTGCGCGGCACATATGGAATCGGACACGTCAGGTATTCTACAACCGGGCTTTCCCCGCTTGACCCAAGAGTGCGTACTGACTCTCACCAAGAGCTTATGGAGACTGCGCTTCAACCGTTCTTTGTCAATTATCCCAAGGGAGGGATAGCGCTTTGTCACAACGGCAACTTGGTGAACTATGTCAACTTGCGACGGGGGTTGACGGATCAGAAGCGATTCTTGGATTCAGACTCTGACGCCGAGGTCATCCTAGGATATCTAGCTAAGGAACTGTCTGAAACACGAGATACGGAGAAGGCAGTTTCGAGATTTGCGTTGGCCATGGAAGGAGCATATTCTGCAGTAGCGATTACAGGTGAGAAAGAAGTAATTGCGTTCAGAGATCCCTACGGCTTCAGACCACTATGCTACGGAAAGAGAGGAGACACAACTTTCTTCGCCTCTGAGAGCGTTGGCCTAGACGCCGTGGGAGCTGAATTAGTTTCTGACGTGAAGCCAGGGGAACTTGTCACAGCCAATGCATGCGGAGAAGTTGAGAGACAAGCAGTTGTGCCCTGCGAAAGAACAGCACACTGCATGTTCGAATACGTGTACTTCAGCAGACCAGACTCAACCATAAACGGCAAAGAAGTCTACCCCATCCGAGTGAAACTAGGTGAAGAACTGGCGAAGGCTTACAAAACTGAGGCGGACGTGGTCGTTCCAGTACCTGACACAGCCAGACCGGCCGTGGAAGGCATAGCGAGAAGCACTGGAATAGAAGCATCAGAGGGACTGATCAAGAACCGCTACATCGGCCGCACATTCATAATGCCTGGTCAAACCAGAAGAGAAAACGGGGTAGCCCTGAAACTGAACACAGTGAAGTCTGTCCTGAAAGATAAGAAAGTGATAGTTGTTGACGATAGTGTCGTGAGAGGGACAACTTCCCGCAAAATCCTCAGCCTAGTCAGAGCCGCGAAACCAAAAAGCGTAGAGTTCTGGATTACTTGCCCTCCAATAGTCTCTCCATGCTTCTACGGGATCGATATCTCCACTCATGCAGAACTCATCGCTGTATCGAAGACCCTTCCCGAGATTGAGAAGACATTGAATGCCGATCGCGTCTGCTACCAAAGGATCGAGGGGCTGGTGAATGCGATAGGCTTTGATCGAAACAAACTCTGCATGGCCTGCCTCACAGGAGAATATCCAACCCCTCTCGCACAGAAGATTTCAGATACGATGAAGAAGAAAATGGGAGGAGAAGACAAGCGCAGATATTGGGAGCGCGAACTTCCCAATGAGTAAGACCAATGTGCTTGTTACAGGATCGGGAGGAAGAGAACATGCATTGGTCTGGAAGCTCCAGCAGAGCAAACAAATCGAGAAAGTCTTCTGCGCTCCAGGCAACGGCGGTATACCGAACAGCGTTCAGATTAACGCATCAGATTTTGAGAGCCTAGCCGCATTCGCCCGACGAAATAATTGCTTCACGGTAGTAGGACCAGAAGAGCCGCTGACGAAAGGCATCGTCGATTACTTCCTCAAAGAAGGCTTGAAAGCGTATGGAGTGACGAAGGAAGCGGCAATAGCTGAGGGCAGCAAAATCTGGGCAAGACGTTTCATGAAGCAGAACAAGATTCCACACCCGAACTTCGAGTGCTTCGAAACCCCCTCAGCCGCCACAGACTACGTGAGGAGCAGAGGAATGCCAATCGTTGTCAAGGCTGACGGATTAGCGTCCGGAAAAGGCGTGGCGGTATGTCGCACAGAGAAGATGGCGCTGGAAGCAATCGACGACATGATGGTGAAAAAGAGGTTTGGCGACTCAGGCGAACGAGTCATAGTTGAAGACATGCTGGTTGGCGAAGAAGCATCATACATGGCGATCGTCGACACAAAGGCACGAAAGTACATCCCGTTGGCATCCTCGCAAGATCACAAACCCATCCTAGACGGTGACGAGGGACCCAACACCGGAGGAATGGGCGCCTACTCTCCCGCTCCTATCGTCGACAGCGAAATGCAGGTGAAGATCCAGAGAGACATAATAGAGAAGTTCATCGACGGAATGAGAAGTGCAAATCTGGACTACAAGGGCACCCTCTACTTGGGCCTCATGATATCGGAAGGTGTCCCGTATGTTTTGGAGTTCAACGTCCGGTTTGGAGATCCTGAAACTCAGCCAGTACTCGCCAGAATGAAATCAGACCTTTTCCAGTACCTCGACGCATGCGCCAACGATCGACTGACCGACATGACCAATCCTGAATGGTCAACCCAAGCTGCAGTCTGCGTCGTGATGGCATCATCGGGCTATCCTGGACCTTACGAGAAAGGGAAAGTGATCACGGGCCTTGACAAAGCAGCTGCTCGAACCAAGAACGCAATTGTCTTTCACGCTGGAACGAGTCGCAAAGAACCAGACATAGTCACAAACGGCGGGCGAGTGTTGGGAGTCACTGCGTTAGGAGACACGATCCCGCGAGCGATCGAGGAAGCCTATCAAACCGTTGACCTAATCCACTGGGAAGGAGAATATCACCGAAAGGATATTGGAAGAAAGGCGCTGAAGCACATTCTTGCCGCTTGAGAGAGTCTTCGACCCTGAGCACCGCGCGAGTCCGATGAAAGTAGCATGCTTCATGTCAGGCTCAGGAACGAACCTTGTCAAGATTCTTGAGAATCAATCCCAGAAAGGTAGCAGATGCCCCTACAAAGTGATCCTAGTATTCTCGGACGTCTTTGACCCATCAAACCAGAAATGCAAAGCGCAGCAAATATCATCGCAGTACGGAATCGACTACAAATGCATTGACATCATGGAATTCTACAGGCAGCACGGCCATGAGACAAAGAGAGACCTTTCCCTTCGCCCTGAATACGATCGGAAAGTCGCGGACCTGATCGCCAAATACGATCTCGACCTTGTTGCCCTCTGTGGATACATGAGCATCGTGACAACCGGTCTTCTTGAGAAGTACGAAGCACACGTCGTAAATGTGCACCCTGCTGATCTATCCGTGAAAGAAGCGGGAAAGAGAAAATACACTGGCATCAATGCTGTCCGAGATGCCATACTAGCAGGTGAAAAGACGCTTCATTCGACGACACATATTGTGAGACCAGAAGTGGACTACGGAGAGATTCTGATGCGATCACCGCCCGTAGAAGTAATTCTGCCGGAAAACCTTGGCCTTCATGACCTTCTAAAGGCGGAAAACGCTGAAATCTTGAAACGAATTGTCGACGAACATCAGACCAAGCTTAAGAAGAATGGTGACTGGATAATCTACCCGAAGACTCTGGAGATGATTGGTGAGGGTCGATACGCTCTCGACGGAGAAGGAAACGTCTACGTTGATGACGTATTGATGCCTAATGGATTTCGACTCTGAAGATGGTGAAACAAGTCACATGGTAAATATTGGCGTCCTAGCCTCAGGAAGAGGATCAAACTTCGAAGCAATGCTACAACATCAGGAACTAGGCATCTTTCAGGGAGTCAACCTAAGCGTACTAGTCTACAACAATCCTGAAGCCCGAGTCAAAGACACTGCGACGAAATTCGGAATCGCAACCCATTTTGTAGATCACACCGGCAAGGATCGGACGGACTTCGAACATGAGTTAGCCACTGTCCTCGATTCGCATGACGTGGAACTGGTCTGCTTTGCCGGTTGGGATAGAGTAATCGGATCTGAACTGTTTCAGAAGTATCGCTGGAGAATGATGAACATTCACCCGGCGCTTCTTCCTTCATTCGGATCGAAGGGACTGAATGCAAGATACGTGCATGAAGCTGCTTTGGAATATGGCGTGAAGTTGACAGGGTGCACAGTATTCTTTGTTGACGTAAGCGTTGAGAAAGGCCCCATAATACTTCAATACCCTGTCAGGGTCTTAGAATCGGAACGAGAATTGTTTGCAACCAAAAGAGACGAGGCGATTCAGTCGCTGTCAGAGAGAGTACTAGTCCACGAGCACAGAATCTACTCAAAGGCAATCCAGCTTTACGCAGATAAGAGACTTCGAGTGCACGAAATCACCACACACGACGAGCACAACATTCGAACCTACAGAGCTGTTTCAATAGACTTGAGCGATGAATGGGAGAATGAATGGAATCAGCGACAACGAGCATTCATCGAGTGGCAAAGGAAACAGTGGACTGATAGTGGAAGAACTTTGAACGAGGAATAGATTTGCCAGTCATAATGACTGCCGAGCTAATCTTCCAGCAGACGAAAGAGAAAGTAGCCAACGAGGTACGAGAATTCAAGAAGAAGGGAATCACCCCCGGCTTAGCAGCCATACTTCCAAAAGACGACTCAACAGCCAAAATGTACGTCTCCATGAAGCAGCAGGACTGCAAAGAAGTCGGCATCTACTCCGAAGTGTCAGAGATCTACAAGTACGCACCTGAAGAGAGGGAGAGGCAACTATACGCCAAGATAGAAGAGTTGAACATCAGAGACGACATCACAGGTATTCTCGTTCAGATGCCTCTACCAGACTCCTTCGATAAGCACAGACCATTCGAAATCCTCATCCCAGAAAAAGATGTTGACGGACTAACTCCTAAGAACAAAGGGAAGCTCATGAGCCGCTACGATTTCGAGAACGACATACTGCCCTGCACCGCTGCAGGCGTGATCGAGCTTCTCGATCGATACGAAGTAGAGATCGAAGGCGCGAATGCAGTCATCATTGGACGCAGCGACCTAGTTGGGAAACCTCTCTGGAAACTTTTCATGGATCGCAACGCGACGCCAGTATGTTGCCACCGGGCAACACGAAACTCGCTTAACAGGATCAAAGAGGCGGATATTGTGGTGTCGGCGGCCGGAAGACCCCCTGGACTCTACTTTGAAGACACTTTCCAGTTGACTTCAAGCATGATCAAGGAAGGCGCAGTTGTGGTCGGGGTAGGAGCAAAGAAAGACCCCGTTTCCGGAAGACTACACTTCGATGTCGACTTTAACGATGTGGCACCCAAGGCTTCCTACATCACGCCAAATCTGAAAGGGGTTGGCCTGATGACTCGCGGAAGGCTCCTCTGGAATACTATCCTGACCACACATGGGTTGGAGAAGAACCTACTCAACCCGTACTAGAGAGCAGATCATGTTCGGAATTCGATCAGTTGCATGAAGTTCTGCTTGATACACGGCATGTAATCTGGAAAATGGAACGAGCTAGGTCAGCCCATTTTGACGATGTGGTTGACCATAGATTCGAAGATCGGCTTGCCATCAGCGTATTCAGGAACTTTTGACAACTGCGTCCAGTCGGGCAGCTGGTACCCGAAGAACGCTCTCTCAGGATGGGGCATCAACCCCATCACCGTTCCGGTGTCGTTGCATATTCCAGCAATATCATACATCGATCCATTCGGATTATGAGGGAAAAGCCCCTCGGCGAGTTTTCCATCGGATTTGGCGAATCTGAATACTACCTGGTCATTATCCAAAAGCTTCTGGAAGCATTCCTTCTCTCTTCCTCTCGGGAAAAGAAGCCTTCCTTCAGCATGCGCGATCGGCAGACGTAGTAGACTCGCTTTGGGGATTCCTCGAGTGAACAAGCATTTGCCGGAATTGTCCTGTCTAACGTACAAATAATCATCCGATGAGACCCAAGTGCAACGATAGCCAGCCGGCACATTGCCCGCCAACGCCGCGTCTAGTGAACCGTCCGCATTCTCCAATCCCGGAAGCAGACCTGTCTCGACCAGAACTTGGAAGCCGTTACATATGCCTAGGATCGGACGACCCGCGTCTGCGAATTGTCGTAGCGATTCTCCAAGCTCATCACGAAGGACATCTGCCCAAATCGCTCCAGCTCGCACGTAGTCGCCGTAAGCGAATCCGCCAGGAAAAACTATGCCATGATAGTCGAGTAGGTCTCCATTCGTAATTGCGCTCTTCACGTGAACGATGTCTGCTTTGACTCCAAGCGCGTCAAAGGCGGCTCGCGTCTCTTCGTCACAATTGGTGCCACAAGCTCGCATGATGCATATGCGGATGGACTTTCGCCGCATTCACGTCGCCTCGATAGGTTTCTTCCAAGCGGCACGCAAGTCCACGACATCCATGCTTACTGCGACACGGTTTCCTCTTCGGATGATGAAGCGTTCGTCCCTTCGGACTTCACCCAACATGCTGCACGGAACCTTCCGCGTCAGGCTCTCGAATTTTCGTACTTTCTTAGAGTCGACCTCAACGAGGAATCTAGTGTTTGACTCGGAAAATAGAACCACATCATCTCGAAGCTGCTCTGGAGATGGAACTAAATCTAGATCGAGATCTAGGCCATACTTCGTTCCGAGAGTCATCTCGGCTGCGGCAACTGCTAGGCCTCCCTCTGAGAGGTCATGGCATGACCTGACACATCCGCTGTCGATCGCAGAAGTGACGGTTTGCATCACTCTTCTCGCGATCGGAAGCCTGACTCTTGGAACAGATCCTCCTGTAATCCCTCTGAGTCGGAAGTATTCGGAACCGCCCAGTTCAGGATGAGTTGCGCCGATCAAGTAGACGTGGTTGCCTGGCTTCTTCAGTTCGACAGAAACCGCTTGGCGAACGTCGGGGATTATGCCGAGAGCGGTCACTAGGAGCGTGGGCGTTACTGAGCCGAGCGGCGACTCATTGTAGAGGCTGTCTTTTCCAGAAACGAATGGAGTTCCGTAACCTTTTGCGAAGTCGTAGCATCCGCGACACGCCTGCAGAAGGCTTCCCATCCTGTCAGGCTTCTCTGGGCTTCCCCACGTGAAGTTGTCGAGCAGAGCTATCCTTCTCCCTCCGACTGCGACATTGTTTCTCAACGCTTCGTCAATGACGGAGCCAGCCATCCAGTACGAATCCTGCTTTCCATAGTTCGGATTGATCCCGCACGAAATTACAACTCCCCTATACGAGTCAGACAGAGGCTTCAAGACGGCAGCATCGTTTGGCGCAGCGAAAGCTCCCTGAAGAGGCTTGAGCACAGTGTTGCCCTGCACCTCATGATCGTATGTGCGAATGACCGGTTCTCGGGTTGTGATGTTTGGCGTTGAGAGAAGTCCAGTGATTGTCTCCTCAAGATCGTCTGGCGGATCAAATTTCGGCTCGACTGTCTGGGCTTCATTGACTTGGGCGGTTCTCCTTACCATTGGAGGCGAGAATAGAAAGCCAAGATCAATCTTGAGGACAGGAATGCTCTGATGACGAACGTGTAATGTTCGACCGCGAGTAAATCTCCCCATCACAGTTGCTTCAACGTCTTCACTTTCGAAGACGCTGAGAGCCTTGCTGAGTTTCCTCTCCGGAACAGAGAGCAGCATCCTCTCTTGAGCCTCGGAAACCCAGATCTCCCATGGCACCATAGGTGGAACTGTCTCTTTCAGAGGAACATGCTCAAGTTCCACGTCAGCGCCGCAGTTGGATCTGTGAGCCATCTCGCTGACAGCGCATGAGAGACCTCCGCCTCCAAGATCCGTGATTCCGGAAGCGAGTTTGCGGTCTCTGATTTCTAGGATTGCTCGTTTCAGTTTCTCTTCTTCTATTGGATTCGGAACCTGAACTGCGGAGAGAGATGTCACTTCGGAGCTTTCAGCCAACTCTGCGGAAGCAAATGTTACTCCATGGATCCCATCTCTTCCCGTCTTGCCTCCAACAAGGAGAACCACGTCGCCGGGTTTTGTGTTCCTGACGAACCTGTTCATTGGAAGTATGCCGACGCATCCGCAATACACGACTACATTACCCACGTAGCTTTCGTCAAACAAGATCGCTCCGTTAACGGTCGGAATGCCCATGTTGTTCCCATATGCTCCTACGCCAGCGACGACGCCGTCGAATATGTAGGTAGGATGATTCACTCCCTTAGGCAGGGCATTCTTATCGAAATCCAATGGTCCGAAACACAGCACGTCAGTGCACGCGATTGGTTTAGCCCAGACCGCGAGGATGTCACGGATCACGCCACCGGTTCCTGTTGCGGCGCCTCCGAAAGGCTCAATGGCTGACGGATGATTGTGCGTCTCAACTTTCACCGCGATTCCGTAAGAGACGCCTTTCCTTCTCTCGAAGGAAACAATTCCTGCATTGTCTCGAAAAGTGTCGAGGCACCATGCCGGCTTAAGCTCTTTGACAGGTTTTGCGATGAACGTGTTGAACAGGTTCTTAGCCAATACGCGGCCGTCTGGCGTGACTACTTCTCCTTTGAACGTCTTGTGAATACAATGCTCCGACCATGTCTGTCCGAAGGTTTGAAGCTCAATGTCTGTTGGATTCCGGCCAAGTTTCCTGAAATACGCCTTGAGCGCTTTCATCTCGTTCAGAGAAAGAGCAAGGCCAAGTTCGGCACTCAGAGTGAGGAGTTGTTTCTCGTCTGATTTGCCAAGATCGATCTCGAAAAGGGGGAAAGGAGCGTTTTCTCTTTTTGTATAGGCTTCGAAGGTCATCCGACTTCCTCGATCGCTATGACCTGAGCATCATCCTTCACCGGATTCATGGTTGGCGGGCCACCGTAGATCTGTCGAGCTCTTTCTTCAGCTTCTTCTCTTGAGCTAGATTCGAGATAGACTTCCCAATACTTCCCGGATCTGATTCTGCTCAGTCCTTGGATTCCCTTCCGCTTCAGTCTTAGGCTTAACGTCTCTCCTTCCGGATCAGAGACACCCTCACGAGGTCGCACCACGATCTTGACTCGATAGAGCATACTCACACCCTAACCATGACTACTATATTTGGTCGTAAACAAATTTCCCGAGATTGCTCTCGATGACAACCTGATTTCCATCAGGACTAGATTCAACGTGACCTATCTCTCTGGCTTCAACTCCGAAGCTCTCAGCGATACTGAGCACCGGATCAACGGCGTCCTGCTCTAGAATGACTTCGAACCCGACTCCCATGTTGAAGTTCTGATACATGTCTCGCCACGACTCGCCTGACTCCTTCTGTATGATAGTGAAGATGGGATCTGGTTGCTGGGTGAGGTGTTTGGGGTGTTTGACGTATCGTAGTCCTTTTCCTAGTTTGAGGCATTTCGTCTGTCCGCCGCCTGTGTTGTGCACGAGCCCAGTTACCGAGGAGCCGACAGTGTCGAGGATTTTGAAAACTACTGGAGCGAAGATGCGCGTTGGAGAAGTGATTGCGGCATCAACCGTCATTTCCAGCTCATCCACATAGTCTCCGACTCTGTAACGGCCAGAATATCCGGGCGTATCCTTGCCTAGGATTTCCGGATACTTCTTCTCGTACTCACCAGCCATCAGGCAGTGTCTGGCTAGCGTGATTCCATTGCACATAATTCCGCTGTTCAGCTTGCTCTCGTAGCGTGCCTTCCCTCCGCTTCGCAGCCCAACGATCTTGTTGCCTGACCGGATTTCTTGTCCCGTGATCACCTTCGACAACTTGACCCTGCCCTCCATGAATCCTGAAACATCAAGCGTCGACAACTGATCCGGAAGATCCGCAGTCTCGCCGCCGTCGAATGGCAACGTGACGCCGTGCGCTCGTAGAAGTTCGGTCAGCTCAGTGAATTCTGAGTTGAGAATTCTGAGGAGATCCTCCTTGGGGATTTTGGATTTGTTCAGCGCCACGTAGTCAACGAAGCTGATGGGAGCCGCGCCGACACACGCTATGTCATTCAGATTCATAGCGACAACATCTTGCCCGATCCCCCTGAATGCCGATAGCTCTCCAGTCTCCTTGTAGTTGAGGTAGCTCTGGACTGGTTTGCTACCAGCACCGTCTGCGTGAGCGATCAGCGCGTATTCCGGGAATTGTGGATCTTGCTTAACGGCACAGAACGCGGTCGAAAACAGTGCGCGTATGCTCGGCTTGAAGACCTCTATTCCTTTCTTGTGTATGTCCACGCCTAGCTTCTCGTATTTCGATTCGGTCATTCTTGGAGATTCTCCCATCGGTGGATTCTGTCTCTCAGCAGCATCTGGGGAGTCGAGGCCTCACCAGAGCCCTTCTCGCTTCAGTTTATCCTCCCAATATGCGAGAACCTTGTCCACTTTCGCTGGTGCAATTCCTACGTACTTGAGTGGGTTCCGGATCGCTTCCATTTGTAGAGGAGAGATCTTCTGCAGGTATGGTTTGAGGGACTGGTCCGATAATGCAAGCTCCACTATCGGTCGACCTGCACGGGATGATTCGAGACTTAGCCTCCTGACATGTTCATGAGCCTGCGAATCACCGGCCAAGGCAAGAAGAACATACAATGGCTCAGCCACTAACGACGGAGAGGCTTGCTCAAGGTTCCGCTTCAGGTTCTTGCTGTCAACCCGGAGCTTTCGGGACACGTTGGTGATCCTCCTAACGCAGAAGTCGAATACGACAAGGAATTCGGCATCATATCTTTGCGAGGCCGAGTTCGTGAGATCCCTCTGATGCTCCGAGACCTGATCCAGGTACTTCGTAATCATTCTTGGAACGAATTCTTTCCATAGACTCTCGACGTTCTCGAAGGTGATCGGGTTGCGTTTCTGGGGCATCGTGGACGAGCCGACCTGCTCCTCCTCGAAGGGTTCCCCAACTTCGCCTATCTCTGACCTCTGCAAATGACGCATGTCTCTCGCGAAGTTCGCGAGAACTCCCCATGCAGATATCACGGCGTGGATCAGATCTGTGGAACTCTCAGGTGGGACGATCTGAGTTGATATGCGCGCCGGCTTGAGACCCAATGACGACAGCAAGTCCCTCTCCAGTTCCTCTGGCTTGCCTGTCAAGAAGTGACAGAGCGTTGTGAGCCCCAACTGCTCCGGAGAACTTCCCGACCAGTTCGCGTGCAGACTGTGTGAGTGCTAGGATCCGTGAGCCCCAGCGGTCAACGTATTGAGATATTGCGAAGCCGAAAGTTATCGGCTCGGCAAACTGACCGTGGGTTCTGCCGATCTGGGCCTCATCTCTCTCACGCCTTGCCAGATCGATCCAGACTTTCTCAAGCGCGACCATGTCAGGTATGATTACGGCCTCGACAGCCTTACGAAATCTCAGAACCCTGGCCGTATCAACAATGTCGTAGGATGTTGCTCCCAGATGCACGTAAGGTTTTGCGGCATCGCTAACCTTTCGCTGGATAACATTCACAAGCGCACGAACGTCATGTCTTACTCGCTTCTCCTCACTCTCAACTTCAGACGCGGTGACGGTTTTGGCTGCATTCGCGATCTCATCTGCGATACTTGGCGGACAAATGCCTTGGCGTGCGAGAGCTTGAGCGAGAGCTCCTTCCACAATTGCCTGATACTTGACAGACGCCTCTGCTGACAGGTACTGATCCAAGTCCTTTACTGAATACCTGTAGTCAGTCGGAGAACAAGCGCTGAATTTCGAAACTAAGTCTTCGGGGATCTCTCCTCACCGCCCAACTCTTCAATAACCTCATTCAAACTTTTCAGCTGCAGATCTTCGATTTGCATGCTTCCATCAATAACCTCGCAAGCTCCAACACATCTCTTTGAGACTTCCTGTATCACCATCTGAGGAAGTCGTGGTGGAGTCCCTTCTCCCGTGAACCCATGGTACTCTCTTAGGAAGACTCGGAGGAACTCCTTATCCAAAGCGTGGGCCTCCTGCTCCTTTCCAACTTCGAAGTATCTCTCAACCCAAAAACGTGCTGAGTCATGGGTAGGAGGCTCATCGATCTGAATCAAGACACCCCTAGCTCTTCCATACTCAACCTTGAAGTCAGGCAGTATTATGCCCCTCCCTCTTGCCTCATCGCGGTAGAACTCGTAGAGCCTGAAGGATGCCTCCTCGAGGACGCGCCAATCGTCGCCGGTCAGTAGACCCTGCCCGATGGCTTCACTCTTGGTTATGTCGAGATCGTGACCGACATCCGACTTCGTTGTAGGAGTAAGGATGGTCTGCGGTAGCTCCTCAGCCATCTCTAGCCCGTCTGGTAACGTGACGCCTCCAAACTCTCTTTTCCCTTTGGAGTATGCTCTCCACATGGAACCATAGAGGCGGCTTCTGACAACCCATTCGATATCTATTCGCTTAGCCTTGATCGCCCTGATCGACCGGTCATCCACACATTCTAGGAAGTGATTAGGTACGATCCCGTTCGTCTTAGTGAACCAATAGGCGGACAGTTTCGTGAGCGATTCGCCTTTCCGAGGAATCTCGTCCGGTAAGACGACATCATATGCGCTGACTCTGTCCGAGGCGACTATTAGCAGCTCTTCACCCTTATCGTAGACATCCCGGACCTTGCCTCTTCGAAGGAGCTTCAAAGAGCGATCCAACTAACTCGATCCGACCTGACGCATTTCTTGGTCCGCCTTCTCGTTCTTCAGCTGCATCTCTCTCTGATACTCTCTGACTTTACGGCCTAAGTTCTCGTCGCACTCACCGAGTATCTTCACAGCTGCCAACGCCGCATTCTCTGGATCGCAGATGACTAGTGGCGCGACTCCTTTTGGCATTCTAAGTGACGAGTAAATGTCGACATTCGAAGCGTCCGTCAACTGCGGCGGACACGCGATAACGGGATGCCTCGTTTTGAAATCCACAAACCCCGAGAGCGCGTTAGACATACCAGCGACCGTGATATACACGACCTTCTCATCCAGTTTCTCATACTCCTCGATTATCTTGAGGAGCCTCTCTGAATCCTTGTGAGCTGAGGCTACTCTAAGATCGCACGCCACCTTGAACCGGTCCAGAAATGATCGAATTGGCGCAGCGAACGTCTGGTCGTGCTTTGAACCGAGAACTAGAACAACCCTACGATTCGACATGAACCAAGATAGAGGCAACTTGCCCTTATCTCCTTTCACTGAACTTCCTGTTTTGCGGTTAGTCATGCTGAGCGATCTTGCGTGGCTGAGTGCTTGTTTCTGAAGAACTTGGCGAGGACGCTCTCCAGATTGCTCGCGTAGATCTCCTCGTTGCCCGCGTACTCCACTTGGCCCGCCCTGCGTTTGATCTGGTCTCTGCGTAGTTTGAATTTCCTGATGCATTCTTCGATGTCTTGCCAGTCCCTTGTGTCGAGCCGACCTATCTTTGTGACCACAATGTCAAGCGGGTGCATCGCTCTCAGTTTGATGTGCTTGAACTTCGTTTTGGTTCGGATGCTCTTCTGTAGATAGTCTTGAGGGAGCGTCTGGCTGAATACTGTTCCGTCTGGCCAGCTGTCAACCCTGAACCGGGCTGGAGCCTCTCGACCGCTGCGTTGAGTTTGCGTATGCTGTCAGCTGGCCCAGTGAAGTCCACGTCTATGGTGGACGGCTTCACGTCGAGGAGAGTCAATGCCGTACCTCCTGCTGCCACCAGTGTTATCATGCCATCTAGCTCCTTGTCTATCGCTTCGAGGAACTCTGCCAACCGGCTCTTATCCAATGGCATTGTACAACCTCAACCTGCCTTCGATTCTCTTCTCGTCCACCTTGACTTCCTTCACATTCATCGACTCAAACGCGGCGATCGCTTCGTCGATTTCACCTGTCGGCTTGATGCGATTCAACGCTTTGAGCAGGCCGAACAGCCTTGCAGCTGTGCCGTACTTCTGCGCCAAGAATACCATCAAATCCCATCGTGTCCTGCCCTTGGAAAGAATCACCGGAACCGCATCGATGCGTCGTGCGTCCGCGTTCAGGAGCAGAGAAGTAACTAGGAACTCTTTGAGTATGATCTTGGAGCGTTTTGCCTCTGTTCCGAGCTCCTTGTAGCCGAGCCTTGCGAGATTGTACACCAGCTCGCTCTCTGAGAGCTTCCTCGGATCGGTGTCGCCTTCCTCCAACCTTATGCGGAGCCCTCTGCGCTCGGCGTCAAGGATCTCGGACCATAAAGCCTGAGGAGAGAAGACGCAAATCGAATCCGGCAGCATCTCCTTGAGCGGATTTGTCTCTTCCAGGCTGAGCAGCTCAAGAAGCTCACCAGCGGTCAAGGGCAGATAATCAATTCTGATACTGTGCGTGCGCTGAAGAGTGTTGATGATTTCGCGCAGCCTACGCCTTTCCTCACTACCTTGCCCTTGCACAAGGACGAAGAACTCCGCCTTGTTCAGCTTGATGTTTCTCTCAGGACGAATAAGCGAAATTGACTTGACAAATGGAAGATCCTTGCAGCGGCTGTCGATATCTGCACAGAGCATTTGAAGCTCGGGGCGCTTCTCCAGGAGCCTTCGCTTCCGTGTCAACTCCATCTCAGCAAGTAGGTCGAGCAGAAAGTAGTCGCTGAAATTCAGGCTCACAATCGACGACTTGCCCGCCTTGACGAGACTGATAGTTCCGTGAGCAGCAAGGTTCCGAAGCTTCTCGTAGATGTTGGCGTAGTATGCAGTGCCGTGAAACTGCTTTATCTTCCTCGTGAGCTCCAGTATGGATAGAGGCTTGCCCAGCTCTCTTGCCAGCGTGTCGAGAATCCTGAAAGTAGTCTCGTCCATCGGGGTCGCCCTTGGTATAGTTCGCATACTATAATGTTATAGTACAAAGCTAAGTCTACTTGGAAAATTAACTGCCATGCAGCTGGACCAGCTCGAGAATGAGAGACAACGGATACTTGACGCGTTGCATGTCTTAAGTGATTACGGCTCCACTGCTCTGAGATTGGACATCAGGAAGCTCCTAGGTGTACCAAAACCACTTCGGTTGAGAGTTGAGGATTCAGAATCTGTTGACTAGAGAAACCACGCGACAATCAAAGTCTACGATCGTGCTGCACAGAAGAAAGCCTACAGGACGAGATGTGATACGCAATCGACTCATTTCGGAAGGGAGGCAATAGTCAACTGCAACTGGATCATCGGCTCAAGCCTAGAAGAAGAGGCAACTAGCCCGCAAGACTCCAAAATACGGCTCAAGATAGCGTGCACCAACCTACACGACAGAGAGGGACGACGCTATTCGAACATTCGGGCAGATGAAGCTTAGATTCAAGAGACCGTCGACTTCGCGATCATAGGCGAGTGATTGAGTCGCCGATGTACTTCGCAGCAACTTCCGCGTCCGATCAGATCGAAACTGTGCCTGAGCAAGACTGCGACTTCAAGTCTCAGGTTCCACTGTCTTTCCAGTTTTCCCGATCCTTTCTCTGTCAGAAAGTAGTAGACCTTGCTGGACAGGTTCGCCCGTATCGACTCTAATTTCTTGTCGTCGAGATGCCAGCTTTCTCTTATCTCGTTTCGAGACAAGAAGAAGCCAAGCTTGTGAAATAGGATTTTCTTGCGTTCTCTGGTTGCATAGTCATAGAGTCTGTGGAAGTTGATGTTCTTCATCGATACTAGGCTTTTGAAGACTTCCTCAACTCCGCCAGCGAGATCTATGCGGTCTATGCAGTCGAGTATCGTCTTTTCCCTGTCTGTGACTGTGAGTTGTGAATTGCTCCATATCCTTCTCTCTGTGCCTATCAATTCTCGCCTGGGTATCCATTTGTAGTGTACCCTCTCGTAGCTGAAACTTCTGAATTGCCTTGGCGAGGCCAAGTCGACTGTATTGTAGGTTGCCGTGTTCGCAGCTCCATGGACTTCCAATGCCGAATGATATGCTAGGCAGTATGGGTGAGTAAAGCGAGAACGAACCCCTCCGTTTCAGCTGTCGTGGATCTGCGGCAAGCTGTTTCCCCAGATCGCCTACGGGCAGATGCTGATCATTCACAGTATAGCTGAATTTGGCGTATGGCTCTGAACCTTATGAAAGATCAAGCTTGGAGGTCTTGATTCCATGGCTCCATATAATTGCTAGTATTTATAAGTAACTTCTCAAACTTGAGAATGCATACTAACCGTCACTATACGCCCTTGAATGCACTTGAATGCATAACCAAGATAGAAACCACGTCTGCTCCGATGGCGTCTGATCTAGGCTGCGCAGACTGTGGTAGAGCTGCACGCTAAGTTCTTTGCTCGTTGGTGACATGAGAATGGGGCTGAGTGGATTTGGAGAGGACGAAGCCGGCAATAGTCATCGCAGACACGCACCTCGGGTTGCGAGAACGCAAGTTTCTCGGAATAGATCTTCAATCGGTGACCTGTGAACCGGAGAATGTTTCAGCTTTCCTTCATTGGCTCGTGGAGCTTGAAGAGAAGGGCAGCTGGACCTTGCCTCTGGTGACTGGCGAGGGGAACGAGCCCGCGCAGCTGGAGTTGGAACCGCCGGGCAAGCTCATCTTGCTGGGCGATGTGCTTGAACTTTGGGACTCTTCAGAGAGAGCGTTAGACATGTGTTCCAGACCGATTCTCGAAACGCTCTCGAAAGTCCGATGCGAGAAGATCTACGTCATAGGCAACCACGATAACCTACTCTCCGAGCTATCGGGCGGCAGTTACCCTTCCGGAGCTACTTCGATGCTTCTGGCAGCGTCCACGTATCCGCCGCAAGAAACGAAGAGCGCCATGCAGGTCCTGCAGGTGGGTGACGCAGCTTACCTGTTCCTTCACGGGCAACAGTTTGACAAGTTGTTCGTCGCGAGCGGAGGGCTGGATCAGATTGTTGGTCTCTTGAGGGACGGTGCGGTTGCCTTTGGAGGCTACTCATACTTCTTCGCATTAGCGTTCTTGGCGGGGCTGACGCTTTGGTGCTTCAACTGGAGGGCCCTGGGTCAGCCGTCGCGACCGTTCTGCTGGGGCTCCTAGGTTTTCCACGAATATTCACCTCAATCGCGAGGCCCTTGTGGAACAAAGTGAAGTCCAGAAAATACGATAGGATAGGCGCGATAGAAGGATTCGCAGGATGGTGGTCCGGTCGAGCCTGCGGGCTCCTCAAAGGATTCAGTCACGGCAGAGACGGGCCCGCGGAAAATGTGAACGTGGTCTATGGACACACTCACCTGGCGGACATAATTGACGAGAAAGACATGGAACCGATCCTCGGAGAAGATGCTGTGAAAGGCTTGACGCTGCTGAACATCCCATCATGGGTACGTGATAACAAACATGAGGATGTACTGCGAGCTGTGTTCTTGTACATCCATGAGGGAGGGTACGAGTTTTTCGGGTGGGACTGGAAGGCGAATTGTCCCCGACACATCTCCAAGGAAGACATACGACGTAGGGCGAGAGGCGAAGCCACGCCTCAGATGGTAGAACATCTGGCTTCAGTTGGATGGCCCACGAAGATGCTGACCAAGTGGCAGACACCACTCAGACCACCAAAGAACTGATCCCGGAAGGCTGGGCATCGAGAGAGGGCCGCAGCTGGGTTTGATACAGCCGCCTAGAACATTCCGAGCGCTCGTGCTGAGAGGCAATTCACGTTTCTCGCTTTGGAATCCAAGCGACATAATATGTGACATGTCACACGACAGGATCGATTTCTGGAATGAAGATGGATCATGCTGTGAATTCTAGATTCTGTCAGGTTCTTCAGTTCTTCATTTTCTTATGCTTGATGAAGGTTCCGTTTTGGTATTCTTCAAACGCTATCTTCAGTTCATCTTGCGTATTCATCACTATAGGACCATACCATGCCACCGGTTCGCGAATGGGTTTTCCTGACACTAACAGGAACCTTACAGCCTCGTCGGCGGTTGTGAATGATAATTGATCACCGTCACCGAACATGACCAGACTTTCAGGGCCGATCAAGCAGTCTCGTTCAAAATCGAAGTAGTTGGCGCCTTCAATTTCAACGGCATACGGATCCCTTCCTTGATCGAAGTATCCTTTTCCTTCTATCACATACGCGAACGCTGTATGTTCAGGTCCCACACTGTGCAGAAATCTCGATTTGGCTGGAATCTTAACATCTAGAACTTCCGGATCAGTCACGATATCGCGTACCGGACCCTTGACACCATTTACTTCACCGCAAATGACTCTCACTTTGACGCCTTCCTCCACCGTAACCTCTGGGATCTGTGTACTCTTGACTTCGCGATAACGAGGATCCATCATCTTATGCGAACCAGGGAGATTGGCCCATAACTGAAAACCCCACATCAACCCGTCCTTCCGGCCCTTGGGCATTTCTTGATGGATTATGCCACTGCCAGCAGTCATCCACTGTACGTCACCGGAACGAATGACTCCTTTATTGTCCATGCTGTCGCCATGCTCAACTTCGCCGTGTAGAACGTACGTTATGGTCTCGATTCCTCGATGAGGATGCCAAGGAAAGCCTTTCAGATAGTCGTCGGGATTGTTTGAATGGAAATCATCGAGCAGCAAGAATGGATCTAGCTGAGGGACGTGATAGAAACCGAAGGCCCGCTTCAAATGTACGCCAGCGCCTTCGATGGTGGCCTTGCTCTTCAGTATTCTTTTGATCTTTCTAATACTACTCATTCACACTCGTCTCTTCTTGTTGCGGAACCTTCTCCAGTTTCTGCGTTATGATAGGTGGATCGACCTAAGAAATCCTCCGATACGGCGCTCCCACGGTACACGTCGTGATTCTTGCCTGTTCTTCTTGGTGCCACTTTGCGGTGGTGAGGTCTTGTCGTCACTCAGGAGTGGTGCGGGAGGTGGGATTCGCGCACCAGGTTGGCATCATCGTCTACTCCGAGAAAGACGAACTATCGAATACATGAAGCACAATTCTGGACAGCAGCACCCGGTGGCTTGCACAGAATCACTCCTCTAGTTGGGGTTCAAATTTGGGTGCCCGCACCAAGGTACACACACACTGAAACATTGGAAGCGTCAATCCCCTCTTGGGTCAGGCCTCAACCAAAACGGATACAAGAAGCACTTCCTTGTAACGGACATATGACCGAGAGTCCATATTGCGGAACTAGGTCTTCTCGCACGAAGGGCAAAACGAGCCTGGAAAATATCGTTAAGGACTATGCGATGAATAACCGTCATAGATGCAGTGATGAACTGGGTTCGTTCAAGCACCCAGCGTACGTTGAGGTCAGCGATTCGGTTCGCTGGACTTGCGAGGGTTCGCAACAAGAAGCACCCGCATCAGCGACGTCTGAGCAGAACAACTCTTCAGAGAGCATGTGATTCTCTTCTCAGAAATGAAAGCAAGATTAGGCGATGCAAGAGCTTCGATGAACTGCACAATCTTCTAGGCATTTTGCTTCACCGAACGGAAGGCGTTGGTGAGTTATACATCTATGACACAGCTTCGCGCATCGGCGCAAAACTTCACCTTTTGCCTGCCAAGGTCTATTTGCACCGCGGAACCCGGAAAGGTGCGCAGGCCCTTGGTTACGACGGTCGAGTTCCCGCGGTCGAAGTCTCAGATCTGCCGAGAGAGTTGCGGCGACTTAAGCCGTACGAAATTGGAAGACTTCTTGTGCATCTGTAAAGATGAATTGTTGACGCTAAGACAAGGACGGAAATACTAGAGAACGTTGCGTAGGCGGCACCTGCATACCTCTGTCTGGCCTAGCAGGAATCTATGCTCGTCCGTCGAAAAGTGGTGTGGTGGTGCGCGCCGAGAGACCGACGACGTATCACATTTGGTTCAATCTATCCGTAGAGCGCCTTTCGCTTGGTAATTGTCCTAGAAAGCCTCGTATACCTTCTCCTTCAGCTCAATTGGTTTCTGCTCGTCAAATCCAGTATTGGAGAGCTGCTGGATTGTAACTGGCACCTGACAACGCCGGGATGGAACTGCGCGGCAACGCGCGGTCGGTGCAGCGGTGCGTCCACCGTTGGCCATCTGCGTCACCGCTGTCCTGCGTAGAGCTGCTGTCCGCACCGAGCGGCGCCGATCCTTGCCCTTCGCCCCGCAGAGTGGAGCGGATAGAGGGGATTTTCGTGTCCTCGATCCATGAACTTATCCCCCAAGCACTTGTTTTGGGACTAGTGAAGTCGGAGTGTCGCAAGAAGATCCAATAGCTCCCAACGAAGTGATCATCCCGCCTCCGATGCAGGCAGCTGAACAGTTCTTCCGCCGACATGTGATCAGGCCAGACGGCGCGCAGCCCGTATCCGCGAAGCTGGTCACGCGGATCGTCGCCTGCCTCCCCTCGCGCGAGCGGCTTGAGCAGTAGTCGTGCAGCCGGCGTTCCATTGTCGCAACCGCAGCCGCCGCGCGCTCGCGGAGCTCCATTGGCTGCAATCGATCGAGCGCAAACGTGGCCAGCTCTTCGGTGAGGTCGGAACAAGAGCACGACCGCGCTATGTCAACCGCAGCCTCGCGAACTTCGGGTACATGAGTATCACTGAGCCAACCCCGCAGTTGATTGGAGAGCGTGGGGTGACCCCGCTTCTTGAGGTGGGGAAAGAGTTGAAACCAGTCAGCCATTGCGCGGCTACTCACCCGGGCCAGGAGCGCGTCCACCAATGTGCGACGAACTTCGGCATCGAGGGTTGCGATGTCCCCTCGCACAAGGATCTCCGGTTGGTGCCCAAGGATGTCCTTGAAGATCTCAGCGGTCATGCTGGCGAGCCACGCAGCGATCTCCTCAAGCTGCGGCACGATCGTCAGCTCCTGCTCATCGGGAACGGTAATCAAGTTGTAAATCTGTTTCTTGCTGAACCCCGCGTTATTCAGGTAACGCGCAACGAGGAACTCCATGTACGTCTGATGAGCGAAGGTCCGCCGTTCCAGTCCGCCGAAAGAAAAGAGCCCAGATAAAGTGGTCTCAGGTCCCACGAGCTCGTCGACGGGCACATCCGTGCCGTCAACTGACTCCGCGTACCCGGTCAGATCGGACGCGAGCACGTCACCCGGCTCAATATCTCCACGGTCGACGCTCGATCGCACAACAAGACCGTTGCCAAGCATCAGAGACCACGGCGATGCGCGACGCGACTGCGACTTGCTGTCGACCGGTCAGTCGTGTACGCAGGGCGACCTCGATTCGACCCGGAGTTTCTTCACACAGGAGGGGACGGCCGCGTTCGTAGATCTCCGCCAACCGCGTTGGCAGCTGCCCTTGACCTTTGAAGATGTTGATCAGCAGCTCCAAAGTGATCGG
>CAVPLU010000007.1:0-28058 GCA_963706285.1 Candidatus Bathyarchaeota archaeon | reverse complement strand
TAAGAGAATTCAAGTTCAAAAACTACTTGGCGGGACTCAAGTTCGCCTACTCACTGGGAAAATAGCAGAGAAAGAGAACCACCACCCGGACATTCTCGTGAGGTGGAAGAGAGTGAGAGTGATGCTGACGACTCACGACATCAAGGGGTTAAGTGTTAACGACTTCATCATGGCCGCAAAGGCCGAGAAGATCTACAGGAGATTTGGATAGGGAACCTCGACATCGGCCATGAACTATTAGGTTGCTTACATAGAAGAGATTGTTATCTCGCTGTAACTTGGCATGGGCGTGTTTTGGATGAGACTTGCTGACCTGAAAATAGAGATTGAGAAGTTTGCTAAGAGCCCTTATGTTGACAGGTTGTACCCCATAACTTCTGATTGGGTTCCCATCACAGATATTCTTGCGATTGTTGACAGATTCGAGAGACAGTTGCGCGATTAGCTCGAATCGGCTCAGAAGAACAGCAAATCGATGCCTAGAGAAAGTGAAAATAGATTGCTAGAAGAAACGCTAGGCGACTTGCTTTCTTGATGAGTGTCCCCCAAGCGAATCGCAGCATCCGTTTTTGAGGAGTCCCGTGATTCTCTGTCGGGGACTACATCGGGTGAGTTAGACAGATATCGTTACAGTCGGCGCAAAACACCTGTTCGTAACCCAAGGCATCTTTCTTGGTTGAATGACGTTGCCCTGCCGGATGAGGGCAATTGCATCGTTTACATGTACATCGACTGACATCACTGTGAATTGGTTGACTCGCGAGTTCAATTTTGCGTCTGAACGGATTTAGGGAAACCATTTTCACCATCAGCAAAGGCATATTGCCGTCGGGAAGGCATACGTCTTCCAGCTTACAACTGCAATATTCACAAAGCCTTGGGCTCCACGAACGAGCGCCTGGAATGAGTGTCATTGGGCATATTCATCAAATACGCGGAGAAGAGAAGCTCAATTGAACGGATCTTCCCAGAGGAACCAACGAGCACAATGGGGTGAGATTCCGGTTAGGATGCAAGGTCCAGTAACTAGGAATCTAGTGGGCGGAGGCTACCCCGCTGAATGAGTTCACGCGAGGATGTAAGCCAAAATCGCCACTTCGTTGCACTCGGAATCTGACAACCGATTAGGTTTCTGCCGTGTGTTGTCTTCTTCTCCGAAGGTATATGCCAATGATCGCAAGAACGAGTCCTCCCAGTCCAACCAGTACCACTTGGTTTGACAGTAGATTCGATAGCAACTGGATAGGGTTCGAGAGTGCCTGCTCGACGATACTGGTCTTAGTTGTCTCAGTCTGAGGTAGCTTCGCGACAACGGTGTAACTGATTGCAGTCATGATAGTATGGTCTAGTTGAAGATCGTCTCGGTAGTATAGAAGAATCGTCGCTCGATAAGTGCCTGCAGTTGTGTTAGGATCGACTAGTGCAGTTACACTGAACGGAGCCGGGGCATTGGAATCAACTTCCCCAACATAAGTGGGTTTGATGGAATTCTCCACTAGAGGTGGATCTGCAGCAATCGTAACGTTCGCATACATGGCAGGAATCACACCACGATTCAAGATATTGCCCGAGATTGTCAACTCAACTCCCGGGTAGGGCAGGGTCCGGACTAACGCTCACTTCGTAGACTTTGAGGTCAACCCAGCCTCGGATCAGAAACGAAATTGTGTGCGTCTCAGTTGACGGGTTACTTTCACCTATGACTTTGTACACGGCTACTATGCTGCCTTGAATGGTTGTTCCGGCGGCGAAAGCCGGTGCGAAGATCGTGAGGTTTGCGCGTATCATATCGCCGTGAGCGAACGTAGATCTGCTCCAATGATTGTCGCCAAATAACACCAGCGGGGAAGGAAGTGCAAGTGCAACATCAAGCTCCTTAAGGAAGTTACCAACGTTCTCGATTTCCAGCAGTACGGTACAGTTCTGAGAGGCCACAAGCAGATTCGTTGAGGATGTGATGGACAGATTTGATGATGTTTGTGCATAGCTGCGAGTAGCTGCAGGCGAAATCGCAATAATGCAAACAAACACCAGTAACGCGAGAACATGCAGATCTGGTTTCTTGAACCACCCGATCGAACGCGACATCTCTGGGATCAACCTACTCAACGAGTTCCATGGGGTTCCTTTTCGGTCTGAAAACACCTAAATCTTGCGGCCCGTCCGAAGCAAAGAGGATCTGCATGGCAGGCGAAGGATTTGCTATCGAAACATACGATCTTAAGAAGACCTACAGAATGGGTCTCGTTACAGTACATGCGCTAAACGGAGTAAGCTTGAGGATTAAGCACGGGGAGATGGTTTCAATCGTTGGACCTTCCGGCAGCGGCAAATCTACCCTGCTAAACATGCTAGGTGCTCTCGATATCCCTACAAGTGGAAAAATACTGGTTGATGGAGCGGACATAACCCGGCTGGGAGAGAGAGCCCTTTCCAAGTTTCGCAACAAGAAGATTGGCTTTGTCTTCCAATCCTACAACCTTATCGAAAGGTCGAAGGTGGCGAAGAACGTCGAGTTGCCTGCCATAGTAGCGGGCATGCCGAAGAAGCTGAGGAATAAGAGGGTTCACGAGCTGTTGGATCTTGTAGGTTTGGGCGATAAATTGAATCGCAAACCACATGCACTCAGCGGTGGGGAACAACAACGTGTCGCGATAGCACGTGCACTCATGAATGACCCGGCATTCATTCTTGCAGATGAACCCACCGGCAATCTCGATTCCAAAACGGGACAAGAGATAGAGAATCTCTTGCTTCGCGTGAATCATGAGAGAAGCGCGACCATTGTCATCGTTACGCACAACCTGGAGTTGGCTGAGGGAACCGGCAGAATCATCCATCTGCGAGATGGAGTCATAGAGAAAGAACGAACCGGCTTGTGGGGCCACGAAAACATAGCTACAGAGACGAGGAACTAAAGACGATGACTGTACTGGATTTGGTTGGGCTTTCGTTTGGAGCTTTGAAAGAGCGACGACTGAGAACAGGCCTCACAGTGCTAATGGTGATCATAGGCGTGGCACTGATGACCTCCATCAACGGACTGGGCGGAGGGATGAACAACTACATTAGCGACCAACTAGGCACTCTCGGCGCTAACGCACTGATAGTTACTCCTTCAGCCAGTGCTTTCGGACCCGAAGCACAATCCGGTATGCAAACAAAACTCACATCACAGACCGTACGCACCCTCGAAAGAATTCAGGGCGTAGATTATGTTATCCCATCGTTCACCGGTGGGGGAACGTTGAGGTCAGGAAGCGAATCAAGAACCGTGGCAGTTCTGGGGATGGATCAAAGCAAGATGGTATATGTCACTCCCAAGATTAGCTTTGAATCCGGAGCATTCGTCTCATCTACCGACTCCGGCGGAATTGTACTTGGACACAGTATTGCTCACCCATCGAATCTTGACAAGCCGTTTGCGAGCATAGGGCAGTCAGTGTTTATTGAGTTCTCAAAGATTGAAAATCAAGGAGGCGTTGAGAAGCTAGTCACGAAAAGGAAAGCATTCCTAGTGAGGGGAGTTCTCAACGAGCTCGGAAGCCAGCAGATCGACAGCGAAGTCTTCATTTCTCTCTCAGCGGCCAATACGTTCTTCGAAAAGAATAGCATCTACGACGTCATCTACGTGATCACGAAAGGCCCCGACATTAACGATAATGTCGAAACAAACATCACAAAATTCTATGGAAAGAATATCGGCATAACATCACCCAAAGCGATTGCAAGCACCATAAATGAAGTGATGGGCACCTTCCTAGGATTTCTCACCGCTGTCGCCGCAGTCTCCATGTTCGTCGGCGCTGTCGGCATAATCACAACATTGTACACATCCGTAATGGAGAGAACACGCGAAATTGGGCTACTAAAAGCAATAGGCTACACTGGTGGGACTATTCTCTTCATGTTTCTCACGGAATCATTCGCAATCGGGCTTCTAGGCGCACTATTGGGATTGGCCACCGGGATTGCTGGAGCATATGCCATGATCGGGCTCTTGCCTTTGGGGGCAAACGCAATATCAATTACTCCCTATTTTCGCCCTACCGATCTTATCCAGGTATTCCTTCTAGCCTGCGCTCTAAGCGTCATGGCGGGCATCTATCCTGCTTGGAGAGCATCAACACTGAGCCCGATAACAGCCTTGAAGAAAGAATAGAGGACATAATCCGGTTCGAAGAAAAGCAGGGATGTAGATCACTGGAGGATTGAAGGTACTTCGAGCCTTCAGTGAGGGCTCCCTGACGAGTCGCCATCTGGGTGCAACTTGAGAGAGATTTGCATCGCTCCTATCACAGTCAAGACAATTGTCAACCCTCTTGGCTGCTTTGTCAGCTTGGTTTCGCTCGACGGGAACAACGCATGAGTCGTGACATGAAGAGTGGCCTCAAAATCGAGCTCCTTGTTCTTCGACAATTGAGTGCATTTCATTTTTGATGAGTCTGGGAGCGTTCTTCAGACAATACTCTTGAATTCTCTCGTGAACTTATCTCCCGCAAAATATGTAACTGCGGCCAGCGATGCTACATGTCCCACAGTACTCCAGCATCTTTTGAGATCATTATGGATCAGAAGTCATTCACCAAGTCAATCAGTGTCCCAGCACCATCATTCGGTATGCGAGACGCGTCTCTGATATTGATGAGACTACTGCTGTAGGTAGTATTAATCCGTCCCAAGAGTCTCTTCTTGTCGAGCTGGCGGAAAGAGAAAGCGAATGAAGCAGCAGTCGCCTACAAGAAGAGATGGTTCTGTCAAACATGACCCGCACCTAGGCGAAATCATCATTCGATTTGATAGTGTGAGCTCGACAAATGATGTTGCAAAGAAGCTTGCTGAGCAAGGCACCCCTGAGGGGACGGTAGTCCTCGCAGCTACGCAGAAGCACGGAAGAGGAAGAGGAAACAAAACATGGTTTTCTCCTGTAGGGGGATTATGGTTCTCTCTTATCCTTCGGCCAGAGGTGACGATGTCAACCATCTCAATTCTTCCGCTAGCTGCCGGAGTTGCTGTCGCGACAACGATCCGACGCCTTTTTCGTATCCGAGCCATGCTGAAGTGGCCCAACGATGTAACCATTAATGAAAGAAAGGTTGCCGGAGTACTTGCCGAAACAACAACAGAAGGCAGCAACTGCCATGCGATCATGGGTTTTGGGATTAATGTAAACAACTCCGTTGGCTCGATGACAGTCGAGCTGGCGAGTGAAGCAACATCTATCTTAGATGAGTTGAAGTCGAACGTGAATGTCGACTGGTTGATGCGAGAGATCCTCAATGACTTCTCGGCGATTTATGCAAAAATACTTGCCTGCGATTCCTCACACGTAATCGCGGAGTGGAAACGACTTTCCGACATGTTGAAAATGTCGATTATTGTCCAGGAAAAGAAGATATCTTACAGAGCGGAAGTTGTAGACTTGGACTCTGATGGTGCTCTAGTCATCCAAGCCCAAGACGGCACAATTCGAAGGCTTCTATCAGGGGACGTCTCGGTCCGGGAAATCAGAAGTCGCACATAGGCGTATCTTTTTCGACAGGGTCACACTGAGAAGAAATGTGGACCATATTGGAAATAGGCGAGAGGCTTCGAGAACTAACACAAGACGGCTTTCTATCCGATTCGCGCTCAGCCAGATCTCCTTGTAGATTTGTTCCTCTTGCTTGGATGATCTATCGCGACAAGCTCGACACCATAGAATCTGCACAATCGCATTGCGTTGATTCTCGCCCAGTATGCTACGGCTATAGATGTGGGTTTGATTCAATGATAGCGTCACAACGAAACACCTCTTATTAGGAGTGCAGGGAATATGGACCTGCATGCCGACTAATCACAAAACTGAGCAATTGCACCGACTGAGAAAGCAGGCTCGAGAGGCCGGCGGTGCCAACCGGGTAGAGGCGCAGCGTTCCAAAGGCAAGATGACTGCTCGCGAGCGCATCGAGGCACTGTTGGACAAAGCATCTTTTCACGAACTGGACATGTTTGTCGTACATCGTGCCACGGACTTTGGAATGGATGAAAAAAAAGTGCTGTCTGATGGCGTGGTGACGGGCTGGGGCATGATTAATGGACGGCGTGTATACGTATTCAGCCAAGACTTTACCGTCTTCGGAGGCAGTCTTGGAGAAGCTCATGCCGAGAAGATTTGCAAGGTGATGGACCTTGCGATGAAGAATGGCGCGCCGATAGTCGGGCTGAACGATTCTGGAGGGGCGCGAATCCAAGAGGGTGTGGTCAGCTTAGGAGGCTACGCAGAGATCTTCTTGCGTAACACTCTGGCATCTGGTCTAATACCGCAAATCAGTGCCATCATGGGCCCGTGTGCAGGTGGTGCAGTGTACAGCCCTGCGCTGACGGATTTCATTTTCATGGTAAAAGACTCAAGCCATATGTTCATTACCGGGCCGGATGTGGTAGAAACCGTGACGCGTGAGAAAGTAACATTTGAGGAGCTGGGCGGAGCGCTGGCGCACAGTGCAAAGAGCGGCGTATGCCATATGGCGGCAGATAACGAGACGGAAGCTTTGTCGCTCATTCGCCAACTGATTAGCTACCTGCCCTCGAACAACGTGGAAGACCCGCCGTACGTCGAGACCGACGACGATCCACAACGGATGGATGAGCGACTCGACACGATCGTCCCAGATGATCCCAGCAAGCCGTATGACATGAAAGAAATCATTCGCATGATCGTTGACAACGGAGAATTCTTCGAAATTCACAAGAGTTTTGCGCCAAATATCGTAGTTGGCTTTGGACGTTTGGGTGGACATAGCATAGGAATAGTCGCAAATCAACCCGCCGTCTCGGCCGGCGTGCTCGACATTAAGTCGTCAATCAAGGGCGCACGTTTCGTGCGCTTTTGCGACGCATTCAACATTCCGATCGTAACGTTTGTAGATGTGCCCGGCTTCCTGCCTGGCGTTGACCAAGAACATGGCGCCATTATCGTCCACGGAGCGAAACTACTGTACGCTTATTGCGAGGCTACTGTGGCCAAGCTGACAATAATCACGAGGAAAGCCTACGGCGGCGCGTACGATGTCATGAGCAGCAAGCACATACGCGGCGACTACAACGTAGCTTGGCCCAGCTCCGAAATCGCAGTGATGGGACCAGATGGCGCAGTTAACATAATTTTCCGCAAAGAAATCGCTGAAGCCGACGACCCGGTCGCAAAACGCAGTGAACTCGTACAGATATATCGTGAGAAATTCGCGAATCCATATGTTGCTGCTGCACACGGCTACTTGGACGACGTGATCGAACCGCGAGAGACCCGGCCGCATTTGATCGAGGCCCTTCGCATGCTGCAGAACAAGAGGGATAGCAACCCGCCCAAGAAACACGGCAATATTCCATTGTGATGCTTGCGTGTGAAGAAGCCGAGGGTGTCAGAAATCGCTAAGAATCCTGTGAAGATCTGCGAAACTGTCCTGCGTGATGCACATCAATCGCTACTCGCCACGCGTTTGCGCACTGCCGACATGCTGCCGATCGCTGCCAAACTTGACAAGATCGGTTACTGGTCCGTAGAAATGTGGGGGGGTGCCACATTCGATAGCGCGATGCGATTTCTAGGTGAAGACCCGTGGGAACGCCTCCGCGTACTCAGACGCGAGATGCCTAACACCCGCCTTCAGATGCTCTTGCGTGGTCAGAATTTGTTGGGCTACAAGCATTACCCGGATGACGTTGTTGAGCACTTCATCGTGGCGGCGAAACGCAATGGCATAGATGTGTTTAGGATCTTCGACGCGCTAAATGATATTCGTAACATGCAATTTGCAATGAGGATCGCGAAGCGTGAAGGCGGACACGTGCAGGCATCCATCTGCTACACAATCAGCCCGGTACACGACATCCCTCTTTTCGCGAGAATGGGGCATGAACTGGCCCGTCTGGGTGCAGATTCTATCTGCATAAAAGACATGGCCGGGTTGTTGTCGCCTTACGCGGCTTATGCACTGGTATCTGTACTGAAGAAAGAGGTGTGCCTCCCAGTGCAGCTGCATACACATTGCACAAGCGGCATGGGAACAGCGACACTGCTGAAGGCTGTGGAGGCCGGTGTGGATGTTGTGGACACGTCCATCTCATCAATGGCGCTTTCCAGCTCTCAACCACCTACTGAGACGCTTGTGGTTGCGCTAAAGGATACTGAGCGCGACACAGGCTTGGACATTGCTGCCTTGGCTGAGATTGCACGCGAGGTGGGCGAAATACGTAAGAAATATGCCAGCTTCGAGGCTGGCACCAACAGTGTTGACGTTAACGTGTTGCAGTTCCAATTGCCCGGCGGTATGCTCTCTAATCTGATCAGCCAGTTGCGTCAACAGGATGCAATGGATCGCTACTATGACGTGCTGAAAGAGGTGCCGCGAGTTCGAGAGGATCTGGGCTTTCCGCCGTTGGTCACGCCGTCCAGCCAGATCGTTGGAACACAGGCGACACTGAATGTGCTGTTGGGAGAACGCTACAAAATGATCCTTGAAGAAGTAAAGGAGTACATCCGTGGGTACTATGGGAAGCCCCCGGCGCCGGTCAATCCTGAGCTTCAACGCAAGGCGATTGGGGATGAACAGCCGATCACTTGCCGGCTCGATATGCTGCCGCCGGGATGGGAAAAGGCGAGAGAAGATGTCGGTGACCTGGCAAAGTCCGAAGAAGACATCCTCTGCTACGCACTATTCCCGGAAGCCGGCCGTCAGTTATTGGAACGACGCGCTAGAGGATTAGTTGGCGATAGGGAGCTAGCCGCAGCTGTCGCAGCATTATTGCTTGAACAAAACTCCGAAACCGAGAGCGGGGCGACTACACGACGCGTTGGGCAAGTTGCACCATGGAAGATGGCCAACCGGCCCGGCCTAGCGAACGGGTGGCAACGATGGCAGACAGGTTCAGACTAGTACTAGATACCGTGTCGTACGAAATTGAACGCCGAGACAACCTGCTGCTGGTTGATGGACAAGAATTCTCCTTCGCGATCAAAGACAACACAGTCATTGTTCAAGGCAATGCCCATAAAGTTGAGCTCAGCGGCGGCACAGCTACAGTGGACGGTATCACTCACCCATTCGAGGTCATAGGGCTGGCAGAACAAAAGCCAAGTGGAACTCGCAAAGGAGTCGCGATCTCGACTCGTGCTGAGGAGGATGACATTACAGCTATCATGCCAGGCGTGGTTGTCAGAGTGTTGAAGAAGGAAGGCGATCGGGTCGAAGCCGGCGAAGTTGTTCTCATTCTTGAAGCAATGAAGATGCAGAACGAGCTCCGTGCTAACAAGTCGGGCGTGATCAAGCAGATCAACGCTAGAGAACGCGAGCCGGTTGGGATGGGCCAAGTACTAGTGATCATCGAGTAGCGGCGATGAATAACACCAACTCCCATGATGTCTAGCACCAGATGTCCATGAACCTCTTGGAAAAGATCAGAATTGCGCCAAATATGGGGAAAGCATGTGTTGGGCTGATGCACGAATCTCCCCTGCACCAACCTATGCGTACAATCTCGCCCTTGACATCTTCTGTACCCGTCTCAACGAAATTGTGAAGAGACTACGTGCTACTTCATCCACTTAGTTCTCTATCGGTGCATGAAGGGGTTCCTGAGGAAAGTATTCACAACTAACCTCAAGCTTGCCATTATGGTTCGCAGATGTGAGAGAAAGCGGTTCCTTTATCCAATAAGACAAGCCAGAGAAGAGACTCGACCGCATCTTGAAGGCTACTTTCGTTGATTCTCAGGGAAAGCTTGGGCTTCGTAATGTTGAGAGGCCACGGATCGGTCACGGAGAGCTTCTCGTCAAAATGAAAGTGTGCGGTATATGTGGAACAGACTTAGAGAAACTCCGTGGGGTAAGGGTGACTCCCCCAATTTTAGGACACGAGGTGGCTGGAGAAATCGAAGAGGTGGGAGAGGGCGTGGAGAACTACTCGTGCGGCGATCGAATAGTTGTGCACCATCACGTACCTTGCCAGACCTGCTACTATTGTCTTCACGGCGACCAGACCCTCTGTGAGGAGTTTCCTAGAAGCAATATAGACCCTTGCGGGTTCGCGGAGTACTTCAGGGTTCCCCAAGAGAACGTTACCAAAGGAGCTGTGTTCAGAGTACCTCACGAAATGAGTTACGAAGAAGTTGCTTTCGCGGAACCGACAGGATGCTGCATAAGAGGACTCGACAGGCTAGGTATTGCAGAGGGAGACAGCTTTCTGATAATCGGAGCTGGACCCGCAGGACTAACGTACATCCAGCTTCTTCGAGCGTCCGGTGCCCGCTCCATAATCGTTATGGACATCATCAAGCCCAGACTAGAATGGGCAAAGAAGTTCGGAGCAGACGAGACACTCAATGCATCCGACAAAAACTTGCGCAGTCACGTTCTCGACGCAACCGGAGATATCGGAGCGGACAATGTAATAGTCGCATCAGGAAACCTGAAGGCAATAGAGTCTGCGTTTTCACTAGTAAGGAAAGGCGGCAAGATTCTCCTCTTCGGTATTCCTGCACAAGGAAGCATGCTTGAGTTCGACGCAAGCAACGTGTTCATACGCGAGATCAAGCTGATGCCAAGTTATTCAACCACAGACAAAGAGATCGAAAGGGCTTTGGAGATGATGGACAAGAAGGTTATTCGATTGACGAACATGATAACACACCGCTTTGGTCTGGGCGACGTTGTTAATGCCTTCCGAGCTGCAGATGATGCACTGTCATCTCTCAAGGTCATGGTTCACGAGTAGACATGGGACGTGAACATTAGTTGCTGGCCGCGCGTTTCTATGCCCCCGGAGTGCTGCGAGTCGAAGAGGTCGATATCCCAGAGATATCGAGGGGAGAGCTGCTCATTCGTAATCATGTGGCGCTCACTTGCGGTACGGATCTGAAGATGTATCTTCGCGGTCACAGACTCGCAAATCCTCCACTTATTATTGGGCATGAATTCGCTGGCACAGTTGAAAGAGTAGGCGAAGGTGCCCAAGGATTTGAAAAGGGCATGAGAGTTGTCGCGGCTAATTCAGCGCCATGCATGTCATGCCACTACTGCCGGATCGGCAAACCCAACTTATGCGATCATCTAGATGAAGTGCTTGTTGGATTCTCTTCTCCTGGTGCGTATGCCGAATACGTGCGGTTACCAGCACGAATCGTCAGGCAAAACACGCATGCAATACCGGAAAATGTACCGTTCGAGACCGCTGCCTTTGTGGAGCCGCTGGCGTGTGTGGTTCATGGAATCGAGTTATCCGGCATCCGAGCAGGCGATCTCGTCTTCGTTATTGGCGCTGGACCGATCGGACTGATGCACATTCAGCTCGCGAAGATCCATGGGGCAAGGACCGTTGTCGTCACAGACGCGATCACTGAGAGGTTACAGATGGCAGCTCAATTCGGAGCAGACCAGTTAGTCGCTCCCAGTAATTCAATCACCAAATTGAAGGCGCTGAGTGAGAACCGTGGAGCAGATGTCACCATTGAAGCGGTTGGAAAACCCGAGACGTGGGAACTGGCTGTGCAAGCCACGAGGAAAGGCGGAACAACAGTTCTGTTTGGTGGATGTCCAGCGGGAAGCAAAGCTTCGATTGACACGGGCCTGATGCACTACGGAGAACTCACGTTGAGAGGAGTGTTCCATCACACGCCAACAGATGTGCGTGAGGCCCTAAGGCTGATATCGACAGCGCAGGTTAACGTTGCCCAGCTCGTCACTCATAGAATGAGACTCACCGAGGTCGAAGAAGCGCTACGTCTGATGCAGAAAGGCACAGCGATCAAAGTGGCGATCACGCCATAGCGACGGCGCGACCGAGATCAATCAAGCTTCTTCGGGTCCTCCAGTAGTTCTTTGACTCGTTGCAGAAACTGCGCCGCAGGTACACCATCAACTATCCTGTGATCGAAGACTAGTGATAGTGTCGTGATCGACGCCACTCGCACTTGGTTCTCGACAATTATGGGTTTCTCGGACGTTCGGCCGAAACCAATGATTGCACACTGTGGAGGATTGATTATTGGCGCGAAAAGGTCGACACCATAACCGCCCAGATTCGTCACCGTAAATGTACCACCTGTGAGATCTCTTACTGTGAGCCGGTTCTGCAGGGCACGGTCAGTCAGATCCCGAATTCCCTGTGAAATCTCAAGTACAGACATCTTGTTTGTTTGCGGTATCACCGGCGCGACAAGTCCGTCGGGCGTGTTGATTGCCACGGCCACGTTGATGTCAGCGTAGACTCGCAACTCGTCTTCCTCAAGGGATGAGTTGATCATCTCGTGATCCTCGAGAGCTCTCGCTGCTGCCTTCACAATGTAAGCGGTGATGGATACCTCCTCACCTGTCCGACCGTGAAGGCTCCTCCTTTGCTCAAGAACTGCCTCCATTCGCGCCTCCATCGTGATCGTAACAGGAACCGTTGTGTGGAAACCGTATGAAAGACGCTCCGATATCGCCCTCCGTTTTCCCGATAGTTTGATCGTCCTGGCAACTGGGACAGCCCTAGTTTCTTGAACCATGACAGCGCCCGCTTCCGGCGGTATGCTAATCTGTTCGATTGCTTTCTGAACATCTTCACGGACTATTCTGCCGCCAGGTCCAGAGCCCCTGATCTTCGATATGTCGATGCCCGCCTCTCTGGCCATCTTCCTCGCTACCGGTGAAGCTGATGGTTCTGTCACTCGTAAAATTGGAGGAGCCGCAGTCGGTTCGTGCACTACAACAGGCTCGCTTGCCATTGGTGCTTGGGCGCCGGTCGGTAACGGCTCGTCTTGCTCGCCCACAAGCGCGATAGTCTGTCCAACCTGAACATCCATACCAGGCCCAAACAGTAGTTTCCGGACGATGCCTGCTCCCGGGGCGTTCACTTCAAAAGTGGTCTTCTCTCCTTCTATCTGAACAATAGGAACGTCCTTTTCGACGTGATCTCCTTCTTTCTTCAGCCACTCTACGATCTTGCCCGACTGCATACCGGGATCTAGACGAGGCATTGTCACCTTGAACATCGCTTTCACCCGATCAGTTTCTTCGCTGCTTCGATGATCTTCTGTGCGTTTGGCATGTACGCTTGCTCGAGTGGCGGAGAGAATGGTATCGGCATGTCGGCGGATGCCACACGCAGAATCGGTGAGTCTAGCGAGTCAAAAGCTTCTTCGACCACGATTGCCGCTATCTCGGAGCCGATTCCGCCTGATCTTACGTCATCCGACGCGATAATCAGTCTTCCAGTCTTCCTGACAGACTCAACTATTGTGTTTGAATCGAGCGGTTGGATAGTTCTCGGATCTATCACTTCCGTCGTGATGCCTTGCTCTTCCAGCTTAGCGGCTGCGGCAAGAGCTTCACTGACAACTCTTGAGACCGCGACTATGGTGAGGTCATCGCCGTTTCTTTTGATATCGCACTGGCCGAGAGGCAACAGATATTCCTCTTCCGGAACTGGCCCTTTCGTTCTGTATAGTGCGCCGCTTTCGATAAATATGACGGGATTGTTCTCTCGAATCGAAGCTTTCAGAAGGCCTTTGGCGTCGTGTGGTGTCGAGGGCAGGACAACCTTCAGACCCGGTACTTGGAAGAATATTGATGGATAGAACTGGGAATGCTGAGCACCGTGCATTCGTCCAAGGCTGTATTGTGTTCGGAGGACGAACGGAACCTTCAGCTTCCCGCCGCTCATGAACCGCATCTTTGCAGCGTTTGTTGCTATCTGATCGAGACATATCGTGAGAAAGTCCATGTACATAATCTCTGCTACAGGCTTGAAGCCAGCCAATGCCGCACCCACTGCGGCGCCTGCGATTGCAGCCTCGGAGATTGGAGTGTCCCTTACTCTTTCAGGACCAAACTCCTTCAGCAAACCGCGCGTAACTTTGTAGACACCTTCGAAGACCCCTATCTCCTCACCCAAGAGGATTACGTGCGAATCCCTGAGCATCTCTTCACGCAGGGCCTCTCGCAAGGCATCGGCATACGTACACTCACGCATTCCATTCACCTAGCATACACGAAGTCCCCGAGTTCCTCGAATGGTAGTACCGGGCTTGACTTTGCGAATGCAACAGATTCCTCGACTAAAATGGCGACTTCCTTCTCGATTCGATCGATATCGGTCTGCGCTGCAAGTTTCATCTTGAGAAGCTTGGCCTCAAAGGTCTCGATCGGGTCGCGTCTCCGCCACTCCTCAACTTCCTCTTTCGGTCTGTACTCGGCCTTGTCGTAGATTCCATGACCCTTCATTTTGTACGTGATGCATTCAATGAGAGTCGGACCTTCTCCTTTTCGTGCGTTCTCAATCGCCTCTTCAGCCGACAGAACCACTGCAACTACGTCGTTGCCATCTGCAGCAATCGCGTGAATTCCATATGCCTTAGCGCGATCTGCGACACTCTCAGCCGCTATCGCCTTGTCCGCTCGAGTTGACATAGCGTAGAGGTTGTTCTCACAGACAAAGACCACTGGAAGTTTCCAGACGGCCGCGAGATTGATCCCCTCATGAAAGGCGCCTGTGTTGGTGGCTCCGTCACCGAAGAAAGTCATGGCAACTTGATGCTTGCCCGCCAGTTTCAGAGCGAGTCCGACTCCTGACGTGATCGGCACTCCACTGCCCACAATTGCGCTGGCATACAATATGCCTTTCTCAGGAAATATGGGGGCGTGCATCGATCCTCCGAGACCTTTACAGGTGCCAGTAGCCTTTCCAAACAGCTCCGACATCAGCGGGTTCATTGGCACTCCTCTTGCGATGGCGTGGCCGTGACCTCGGTATGTGCTCACAATGAGATCATCATCCCTGAGTGCACCTATCGCGCCGGCTGCAACAGCTTCTTGGCCCAAGTATAGGTGGGATGGGCCGATCAGCAGTCCTTCCTGCAAGAATAGCCGTTCCACGCGCTCTTCGAATCGTCTGATCTCAATCATAGTTCGAAGCATTTGCAGTACCTTATCTCTAGAGAGACCATACTTCGCGTAATCTTCACAGCTGACAGACCTTACAGTGGTCGTTCGATCCTACCCCGCGTGGCCGACCACACGCAACACGCCTTCTTAAGATCTTCAGTCTTAGAACGAGTAGTCGCGTGTTTCGCTTTCCCGCTAGTCATCAGACAATCGACAACAATATCTACTGTCCGAAGCCGCTCATCTGCCAAGGGAGGAGTCTAGGATGGAGCAGATTACGATAGAAGGAACCGGCATCAAGGCGTCGCGAATAGGCTTGGGCACGTATGCCATAGGCGGCGCGATGTGGGGCGGATCTGACAAACAAGAGTCAATTCGGACAGTGCTTGCTGCCTTTGAGCGTGGTGTCAACCTCGTAGACACAGCACCGGCGTATGGTGCTGGTCTTGCGGAAGAGATCGTGGGAGAAGCGATTAAGAAACATGGGAACAGGGAAAGCATCATCATTGCCACAAAGGTCTGCTTGGAGAACCGAGACGGATGGTTCTATCGGAATTCGACGAAAGAACAAGTCCTTAAAGGAGTCGATGAGTCCCTGAAACGATTAGGCACAGACTACATCGACATTTGCCAAGTGCATTGGCCAGACCCCTTCGTTCCAATAGAAGAAACCGCGGGAGCGATGAAAAGACTCTACGAAATGGGCAAGATCAGGGCAATTGGAGTGAGCAACTACTCCGTGGAACAGATGGAACGGTTTCGCAGCGTGTCCCCGCTCCATACGCTCCAGCCGCCATACAACATGTTTGAGCGCATCATCGAACAGGATATCCTTCCCTATTGTGAAAAGCACAGCATTACGATGCTCATGTATGGCTCCCTCTGCCGAGGCCTGTTGAGCGGTAGAATGCGCCCCGACACCCAATTCCAGGGCGACGATCATCGAAATATGGATCCAAAATTCAAACCACCCCTCTACCAAGAGTACCTAAAGACGGTGGAACTTCTCGACCAGTTCGCTCAGAAAAACTACGGAAAACGTGTTCTTGAACTGGCGGTGCGGTGGGTGCTCGATAGGACGAACCTTGCGATCGCTCTGTGGGGTGCACGTCGACCAGAACAGATGAAGACAGTTGGAGAGGTTGCGGGATGGTCTCTCGACCCCAAAGCGATGACAGCTATAGATTCGATCATCGGTGAACGCATCAAGGATACAAAGCAAACTTATCTTGCAGACACATACTGCCCCGGAGACCGCGGATCATCGAAGAAATGAAGTGATCCTCCTAGGGTCTCGGTCCAGTCACCTGAACCGGTGCGACGGACCGCAGGCGAGCACGCAAAAGCTCCGCACGAACTGGAGGATGCTCTGCTCGCTCAGTTTTGTGGGGGCCTATTGGAGCGCCTTGTACAGCCGCCTATATTTCTCGTAGAGGATAGAGTATGTTTCTTGGACATCATTTCTTGGCGAGCTCTCTCCGTACCTTTCTATCTCGGGCAGAATGAAGTTTTTGAAAATGCCTGCTCCCACGCCAGCGAGGGTCGCCGCACCTAGCGTTCCCGTTTCCTGCATGTGCGGCGACTTGACGTGTTTGTTTGTAACATCTGAAATTATCTGACGCCAGGTTACGGATTTTGCCCCGCCTCCAACCATAATCAACTCTTTGATGTTAAGGCCGGACTTTACGAAAACCTCGATGACCTCTCTTGCTTCAAACGCGACTCCTTCCAATATGCTTCGTATCAGGTCACTTCGCTTGTGTTCATTTCTGAGATTGAGAATTGCCCCGACAGGGGCCGCGAATATCGGCGAGTCTACTCCGGGCCGTGACTTCTCGGCTTCAAGACTGAGAATATCATAGGAGGGGACACCAAGTTCTGCCGCAAGCTTGCGTTCTGCTTGACCTAGTTCGCGGTCGAACCACGCAAGCATTGCTCCTCCAACTGGTGCTCCAACTTCAAGTATCCACATGTTGTCAACCACGTGGCTCGTACAGACTGAGCCTGTCCCGAAAAGGCGAGTCTCAGGACTAATCGGAATCGTCAATGGCTTGCTCATCGGAACGGCAACCATCAATGAGGTCCCGATCGAGATGAGGGCCTGTTCTTCCGTTACTGCGCCTGCACCTAGCGCACTGCACTCGGTGTCTCCACCTCCAGCAACCACCATCGTGTTCGTTCTCAGTCCTGTCTCTTGTGCCGCTTTAGGAGTGACAGTCCCAACGACTTCTGCGGAACGTACGACTTCAGGTTGCTTGGCAATGGGGATTCCGAGTAGGTCGGCGAGCTCACTTGACCAATCATGCTTTCGGATATCATATAGAAGGCTTCGCGATGCCGTTGATCGGTCGGCAACGTATTTCCCGGTTAGCTTGAGAACCATGAAGGTTCCGATCGAGAGGAACTTGTACGTCTTTTCGTATGTATCCGGCTCATTCTTCTCCAGCCACTGCATTTTGAGTGCTGGGAAATCATAACCTCCTTGAACAGGTATTCCGGCTATTTCGTAGACGTGCTCGAAGTCGCCTCGCTGTTGCAGTTGCCGGTGTTCGTTCACGCATCTAGTGTCAAGCCAATGAATGTATGGTCTCAGAGGCGCGCCGTTTCTGTCAACGGCAAGTATTCCATCAGTTTCAGCAGAGATCCCGACACATTTGATTTGCTCGGCAGGAACGTTTGAATCTTCAATCGATCGTATGATTACGCTTGCCACCGCGTTCCACCAAGAGTTTGCATCGAGCTCAACCCATCCGGGGCGCGGGTGATCTCGGGCATACTCCTGTTGCGCTCGGCCCACGACGTTCCAAATGGTGTCAAATACAACTGCTTTGCAGCTGCTCGCTCCGATGTCCACGCCGATGAGGTATCTTGCGTCAGCGTCCTTCATGTGGAGTTCTGAAGTCAGCGTCTCCTCCCATTCCCTTGTCCTTGACAATCCGCACGATCTGATAATTATGCAATACTAGGGCTCTGCACGCGAAGCTGGAGAAAATCGCTCATCGGTCTGATTGCGGACAGATCATAAGGTGACAGCGATCTTCAGGGAGCGAACGAGCCATGGCGATGTTGATTGTGAGTCGTCGTGAGGCTCCAAAGTCTTTAATGATCGCATGATCCTAGCTGCGCGCGATTCACAATGTGGCAACTATTGAGCCGTGATCAGTTGGAGACATTGCACTCGTCAGCACTCGGCATTCTCGAAAAAGTGGGAGTCAGGGTCGTTGACAGGAGCACACTTCAGATTTTCCATGATCAAGGGGCGACGGTTGACGACAAGAATCAGACCGTAAAAATCCCTCCCTCTTTGGTCGAAGAGGCTGTGAAGAAAGCGCCCCGCGAGGTGACTCTTGGAGCAAGAAACAAGAAGTATGCGGTCAAGCTTGAACCGGGCCGGATGTACACTCGCGCCTCGACTGGGCTCACCGAAGTGATCGATCTTGAAACCGGCCTCTCAAGGCATGGATTATCGAAAGACACGGCTGATGCATCTAAGCTCATACAGGATCTAGACAACGTCTCGATCAACGCGACCCACATCTTTCCTTCGGACACGCCACCGCACGTGAGGGACGTTCACTCGTTCAAGCTGGCCTTGGACAACTGTGAGAAGCACGTGGTTACCACGCCTTTGAGCAGAACGACTTTAGATTTCCAGAAGCGTTTAGCTACAGTATTTGAGGAGGAGTCAGACTCACGATCTCCAATCTTCAGCTCGCTCGTATGCCCGATAAGTCCGCTGACCTTGAGGGATCCCGTGACAATCTTCTGTGCCGAAAAGAACATCCCGGCCATAATTGTCTCCGGAGTCGTCGTTGGCGTAGCGTCACCTGTTACGCTGGCTGGCACATTGGTTCAGCAGAGCGCCGAATGCTTGGCAACTATTACTTTGATGCAAATCGTTAACCCCGGAACGCCTGTGATCATTGGCAACAAATCCTCACCACTCGACCAGAGATATGCAACTCCATTGAGCGGCGTGGTCGAAATCGGATTGCTATCCGCAGCGTGCGTTCAGGTAGCGCAATTCTACGGTCTCCCCGGCGAAGGCTTCGGGCTTCGCTCAGACTCGAAAACCATAGACGAGCAGGCCGGAGTTGAGAGAGTCTTTGTGAGCTTGCTACCCGCTTTGGCTGGAGCGAGATTGGATTCTGGGGCGGGATCTGCAGAAGCCATCAACACATTCAGTTTGGAGCAACTTGTCATCGACAATGAAGTCTATGGCATGATCCAAAGGGTGCTGAGAGGAATAGACTTTGATGAAGAGAGGCTTGCACTTAACGAGATTGCAAGCGTCGGCCCTGGAGGTAATTACCTCGGACGCCCCCACACCAGGAAATTCTATCTGAAGGAATTCTACCAGCATAGACTGTTCGATAAGAAAACCAGATCTGCTTGGGAAGCTTCCGGACACAAAGACATTAGGGAACAGGCAAAACATGCGGTAAGGAAAATTCTTGCTGAGCATCGACCGGTGACACAACTCGGCAGAGACGCGCAGCAGAAAATCTCAGTGCTTTTGAAAGAAGCTGAGTCCAACACTGTGTGATGCTCTTTCCTTGACAACTGACACATACACTGAAAAAGCAGCCTCATTAACGGAATCTAGATGATGGTCTCCTCTAGCAGACCATGGTCTCCCCGAAGTGCGCAAGACGAATCTGCAGACTAACGCGGGTGAGCAGAGCCTCATTCGATTTGGGTTTGGTTCGCTAAGTCACTGGCTGATTCGCGAGGATTCATACAGCGCCTTGAATTTTCGGTAGAGAGTCTCGTAGATTTCGTGAGCGCTTGGATGCGGCTTGTTATCTGAATATGCATCGGTCTGAGTTGCTCCTCCGACATCCTCAAACACATGAGCTCCGAGCCCGGCCAATATACCGGCGCCGAAGGCAGCTGTCTCTGACTGATCCGGAGAGCTGACTGGCCTGTTCGTCACATCGGCCATTATCTGTCTCCAGACATCTGATTTGCTGCCTCCCCCGACCATGATTATACTCTTGACTTGAGTTCCAGTTGTCTCTGACGCTTCAATGATCTGTTGCGCTTCGAACGCAACTCCTTCAAAGATGCTTCGAATTACGTCTCCTCTCTTGTGTTCAGTGGTTAGATTGAATATTGCGTCATGCGATATCACGAAAACGGGCGAGTTGAGACTAGGCACTGAACTCTTGGCTTCTGCGCTAAGGAGATCATAGACGCTTATTCCGAGGCTGCTTGCGCTTTGATCCTCGATATGGCCAAATTCATTCTTGAACCACGTTAGTCTTGCGCCTGCCATCGATCCAGCTTCAATCAACCACAATCCATCTACTACGTGGCATGAGCTGAACACGCCCGTTCCTGAGAGCTGCCTTGCTTTCCTGTCTGAAAGGAAAGGTGGCTTCGCACTAGCGACTAGCACCATAAGAGATGTGCCGACAGAGGCCAGCGCCTTACCTTCGGACGTAAGGCCTGCGCTTAACCCGCTGCATTCCGTGTCTCCTCCCCCAGCGACAACCTTCGTACCAGGTGCGAGCCCCGTTAGTTCAGATGCGTCCTCTGTCACCGCGCCGATAATCTCGGCCGACTTGCGAATCGTTGGTTGGGTGGATAGGGGAATGTCAAGAAGTTCCGCCATGTCGTCCGACCAGTCCAGCTTCTGTATGTCAAAGAGCATCGTGCGAGCGGCTACCGAATAGTCATTCACGTATTCGCCGGTAAGCTTGTAGCTCACGTAGTTGCCTATTTGGACGAATTTCTTGGTCTTAGCATAGACGTTCGGTTCGTTCTCTTTGATCCAGAGCATTTTGAGCCCTGGCGGAGACCACCAGCTCTTGTGAAGAGGAATTCCGGTGATTCGGTAGATCTTCTCTATGTCCGTGTTTTTCAGTATCCAATCATACTGGGGATAGCATCGTGCGTCCGACCAGTGAATGTACGGCCTAAGAGGCTTCCCATAATCACCGATGGGTACCACGCCGTCAGTCTCTGTCGACACGCCAAGACTTTTGATCTGCTCCGGAGTGATGTTTGATGTTTTGACTGCTAGCCTTATTGTGTCTGCTACTGTCAGCCACCATTGTTCTGCGTCGAGCTCGACCCAGCCTGGGTTCGGTGTGTTCCTAGAGTATTCTCGTTGCGCGCTTCCTCGTGTATTTCCATTTCCATCGCTACCGAAGACGATTGCTTTGCAGCCGCTGGCGCCGATGTCCACGCCTACGACACAAGCGTTCGGGGAGGTCTCGCTGCGACCTTTCGAGGTCAATTATCCCCTGAATAGCAGAGCTTGTTCTATAGAGCTCCCCAGTTCAGAAGCGCAAGACCAGCAACCATGATGACGAAGAACGCGATAGAGAAAACAGTGATCAGCTTGTCAATATTGCTCAGCTTGATCTCCCGAAGGTAGGAGTATTGCCCTGACCCAAATCCTCGAATGCTTGCGGACAAGGTGAGGATATCCGCCAATACTGTCACCCGTATGACGAGCGGGTGGAACACTTGGGCCAAAGTGTTGACTGCTTTGACGGGGTTCTTCGATAATCCGACTCCGCGCAGTTGTTGTGCATTCATGATTGTTCTTGCGTACCTTAGAAGGATGGGGAAGAAGTTGAATCCTGCAAAGACGATGAACAGAACGTTCTTCGAGACTTTCTTACTGGCAAGGTACTGCATCAAGTCGCTTGGGTCTGTAGTGTACAAGAAGATGGCGACAGCGAAGAGCCCGACAAAGAATTTGAGAACCATTGAGAGAAGCCAGAAAAGCCCCCCCCAAGTGACTTTTGCCACGCCAAGAACAGGGATGTTGGCCAGGTAGATCAAGGTCGTAGTCATCAATTGACTCGAATATACTCTGTAGTACCCCCCTGAGGAAATGAAAAGGGCGTTGTAACTTCTTTCAAGAATGGACATCGTCCCAAAAACGTACATTGGAAGCAACCATGTATTAGGTATCTTGGACACTGGCTTAGCGAGAATGACGACGAAGATCAAGATTGGCAGAATGAAGACTGGATCGAAATAGAATTGCGCCAGCAGGGTGATCACTACGAGCATGAACGCCTTCGGAATTGGATGCATCTTGTGCATCAGAGTATCCTTGTAGACGTATTCCAGCATTGGCTGATCGAGTATTCCCATGGCTCTTTCACGCTCTCCCCATTAGTCCGGCCATTTCGTCGACGCTCAAGACATCAGGCGGAAACCCAACTGCTTCAGCCTCTGGCCCAACTGGGTTATCTGGGGTGGTGCGATGTAGCTTCTGGCCAGGGTTTCGGACTGAGCGAACACTTCTCGCGGGGTGCCGTCAAGAAGAACAACACCTTCGTGCATCACGATTACGTGATTCGCATAGGCAGCCGCAAGATTCATGTTATGAGTAATTGCGATAACAGTCCTTCCTCCTCGTGTCAGATCTCTCCAATTCACCATGACTACCAAACTGTCTTGCTCATCCAGGCCTGTGGTTGGTTCGTCAATTATGAGTATGTCGGGTTCCAATGCCATTATCGCGGATATTGAGACGTAAGTTCTACGACCTCGATCAAGGTGCACGATGTACTCGTCCTTCAGAGGCTCAAGTCCGAAGATGTTCATGACCGCAGTTGTTCTTCTCTTGATTTCTTCGCTCGGAAGGTCCTGAGCCTGAAGCCCAAAAGCAATCTCCTCCTGCACTTTCTCGCAGAAGATTTGGTCATCAGGGTTCTGGTAGACATAATTGATGCGCTTGATCAATTCCTTTGATCGGACTTTTGCAGCATTCAACCCTGCGACCTCAACGATTGCGTCCTTGTTCGTGGGCTTGAGTATGCCGACTAGATGTAGCGCCAGCGTTGATTTCCCAGATCCGTTCTGTCCAATTAAAGCAACGAATTCTCCCTTGTTAATCGTGAAGGACACTCCTCTCAGAGCTTCAATTCCTTTCTCCAAGCCTGGATATGTGTGCTTCAGATTCTTAACTACGACCACAGGTTCGCCCTGCGATGTGGTTTCCGATTTCACCAACCTGTTGGGCGACCTCTTTCCTCGCATTCGGTCGGTGACGTATTTCTCTGCTTCCGCCAGAGTGACCGGGGTAGTAGGTCCTCGCGCTCCCATCTTCATGCATAGTTCCGTAACTTGCGGCAGCCTCAAACTGCTCTTTTTCATTACTTCAGTATCGGTCAAGATCTCGTGGGGTGTTCCGGCCTTGAGGATTGTGCCTTGGCTCATGACCATGACCCTGTCAGCGTAGTCGGCATACGATTCGACTTCCATCCCGGAATCCGTCACAATCACGGTCATTCCGCTCTGCTTGTTAAGATTCCTGAGGCGAGACAGAACATCTATCTTGCCGATCGGGTCCAGCATCGAAATGGGCTCATCCAAGGCGACTATATCGGGCATGAAACTTAGCACACCACCAATTGCAACCGCTTGTTTCTGACCGCCCGACATGCTCCTCGGGTTTCTCTTCTCCAGTCCCTCCAGTCTCACGTTTTTCACGGCGAATTCGACCCTCTCCCTAAGCTTCTCTGGAGGCAAGCCCATATTCGATGGTCCAAACGCCAAGTCATCTTCAACGGTCATCTGTGTGATTTGAGTGTCCGGATCCTCAAGGACGAGACCGATGCTGCGAGAAACATCTGCCACTTCAATGTCTTTGATGCTGCGCCCCATAACGCTAACATCTCCTTCCAGGACTGAGTTGGGGATGAGTTTTGGTATCGTCCCGTTCAGACTATACAGAAGAGAGCTCTTGCCAGAACCGACTGCACCTGTGATCACCACATACTCTCCTTTCTTTACTGTGAAGTGTACATTCTTCACAGCCTGAACATCTCCGGCATATCTGCGATAGAGTATCCTGTCAATGTCTACCGACAATACTTCGCTCAATAACCATCCGACTCCAAGTCCACGTGTTTCACGAAAATTGCCATTCACTCTGACAGAAGAAAAATACGAAAAAAAATTGGGGGACTGTCGCGACCTAGCAGTCCTCTATCGTCTCTTGGTTGCTCTAATAGCTGCGTCTCCGGCAATGATCCCTAGTGGTAGACCAATCAAAATCACTATTGCGTACAGGGGAGCGCCGACCACAACGAATGGCACGTATGTTTCCCATGTCCAAGAAATTGCGCTGACGATCACGAACCAGTTAACGAAGAAGAGTACCTGAACCATTATGATGGCAGCGATGATTGCCAGTACATGCCTTGCAGGCTTCGCGTCTTCAACGAATTTGCGCCAGAATACAGCTAGTATCATCCAGTAGAATCCGTCCACTATAGTGTTTCCAACTAGGTCGTAGGCATTGGCGAATCCGCCCACAACGCTGCGGAGGACTCCGCCAACAAACGACATCACGAATGTCACTGGACCGCCCCAGAACACTGCGGTGAAACCTCCTGCTAAGAACATGAGATCAAGTTGCTGAAACATTGGTAGCTTGATCATTGACGCAGCTAGATAGAAACCTGAAGCAACAGCTGCCTCCACAACTCTTCGGGTAGTCCAAACCTTGTAGGTCTTCTTAGAGTCGTAGATCTCAGCTCTTGGGCACAGCCAAGCATTGTGCTGGTTGAAGTACAGATACATTGCATACATTACGGGCAGGAAGAAAGTGAATGCCCACACGTAGAACAAGGCATGTCTGCCTAGCGATGGCGGCCATCCTGGCATGCCTAGCATCGAGTCTGGAGACAGCGGATTCGTGTAGATCCAAGCGGCGATCGAAACGATGAGCCCCGCAACAGCGACGAGCAGCATTGTCTTGTATCCGACGATTCCTTTCCTCGTTTTCGTTTCGGATTGCATGTGAAATCCTCGAGCAGAATTGCCCCCGGTTTCGTATTTAACGGCTTGGTAATTGGTCAAAAACCGAACCAATACAACAAGCACCGGAACGATCTCGCGCCACTGTTGCACTACGCACGCATGGGGCTGCCGAACATCCGCGGGGACCCTACCTGTACTACGAGGGCAAACAGCCCTCAGATCTTCGCGAGAAGCAATCGCCAGGATCCTCACAGCGTTGCCATTATTGCTCTCAGTTCTTTGATGAATCTCTCGCAGTCTTCTCTCTTGCCAATCGTGATGCGAATCATATCATGGCAAATGTCAGTTCCGGAATACATTACGCTCTTGTTTCTCAGGTAGATTCCTTTCTCCACGAGTCTGGTCCAGACGCCTTTCGTGCCTCCTGAATCGTTCAAGATTCCCGGCCGGAACCTAGCGAGCATGAAGTTCGCGTATGATGGATAGACTTCAAGGCCCAGCTTCCTCAGTTCTTCAGTTAGATACTTCTTGTTCTCCTCAAGCTTCTTTCTGACGTCTTCATAGTAACCAAGATCTTCTAGAGCTGCCATGGCTCCTACGTACGCGAGAGAGCCGACTCCGAGAGGTGAGAACATCTTGTTCATCTGCTCAACGATACGTTCAGAACAGAGTGCGTACCCGATCCTCAATCCCGCCAGCGCGAATCCTTTCGAGAAAGTCCTGACCACGATCAGGTTATCGTAGTCCTTCACCTTGTCAGCCATTGTCTCGTTGGTGAATGGGTAGGTGGCACAATCGTAGTATGCCTCATCGACAATCACGAGAGGATGAGGCGGCTTGCGAGTATTCTCCAGCAGCTTGACGATTTCCGTCTTATGGACTTTAGCGGAAAATGTGGACGGATTGCAGAGGTAGATCATTCTTGTTCTCGCGCTGATCTTCTCTCCCAATCTTCTTGGCATTGTGTCTCCGCTGAAGTTGCTCTCGTGCAGGACTTCTACCAGATTGACTCCATAGACCTTAGCGTAGTTGGGAAGGACTCTGTAGGTTGGATACATTGTCACTAGCTCGTCGCCGGCTTTGAGGAAGATCTGAGCGATTAGCACCATCGTCTCAGCCGATCCATTGCCCACGAAGACTTGGCTTGGCCTCACGCCTGAGTATTTCGCGATAGCTATTTCGCATTCCTTTCTCATCCAAGCGTTGTACCATTGAACGCCCACCTCTTCTGTGAAGTTCTTGATTGCTTCGATGGTCTTCGGAGACGCGCCGAACAGGTTCTCGTTGAGGTCGAACCGCGCAACGCCAGCCCTAGGCGCTTCAAAGATGCTCTGTGCACCGGTTATTATGTGGCCACCGTCAGAGATCGGCATCGACTTTCTCAGTTCAGCTGCTTTCCTAACAAGCTCGCTTTCTTGAGTCATGGTCACATCGTACAGCGAAACGCCCGTATCTGATATAAGCGTGTGTTGCTCTGCAGATTCACTGACTACCGGAATTATCGGGTTACTTGTCGAGATTCGTTTCCAAGACGCGATAGACGTCAAGCATTGAGTTGCCGTTCACGCGATAGGTCGCGGCCCTCAAAGCCTCCTCTTCATGCGAGTTGAACGCAATTGAGAGCCCCACTGCCTTGAAAGCTACAATGTCGTTAAATCCGTCTCCAATGTGGGCACAGCGCGTGATGTCGATTCCATACTCCACACAGTACTCTCGCAAAGCATACAGTTTGTTTGTCAGAAGGCGCATCCTGTTTGTCAGCAGTCCACCTTGCGTTTCGATCTCGCTTGCAATCACGTCATTGAACCCGTGACTTCTAATTGGATCGACAGCGAAAGATGGATTATCCGTCAAAATGACGGCTCTCACTCCCTTAAGACTCAATTTCTCAAGAACTGCCCGCAGATCATCAATCAGACGCAGGTCGGTCAATCTCGGCACTATCTCTGAAGCCTTCATTCCAGCTAAGAGTGAGAACTGTGCTCGGAGGGTGCCTTCGTAACCGAGTTTTCCTTTGTGGTAGGATTCATGTAACGCTTCGATTTGGTCGTGACACTCCCTGGGTATCTTCAGGTAGTTCAGGATTCTTCCGCGCAGAATCGTGCCATCCACATCGAATGAAACCATCTCAAGCGTTGTTCCCGCCACGAAGATCAGCTCTCCAGACGCATGAATACTCCCTTATCACTTGACTAGGCTCGGCTTTCATCGACTGCTACTTGAATGCGCAGCAGGAGATTCTATTTTCCACCGGTGATCTTGATGAATTCCCCGGATACGTGTCTCGACTCATCGCTCGCAAGAAAGACGACAATGTTGGCAATATCTTCTGGCGTGGCGAATCTGCCCAAGGGAATGTTCGCCAGCTTCTCTTGTCGTGCCTGATCCTCGGGGATAGCTTTCTGTATCGCAATATTTCTGATCTCGTCCTCTAGCATGTCTGTCTCTGTGTCTCCGGGGCATATCGCATTCACGTTTATTCCAAACGGTCCAAGCTCCTTCGCTAGGCACTCGGAGAATGCTAAGACTGCTCGCTTGGAAGAGCAATAGGCTGAGTATCCTACGTGGCCAGTCAATGCAGCGCTGGATGAGACGTTGATTATATTCCCGGCAATCTTTCGGGTTATCATCTCCCTTGCCACGGCTTGGCAGGACAGAAAAATTCCTTTCGTGTTGACATCAAATGTCAGGTTCCATTGCTCTTCAGTCATGTCGACGACCGTGACGTGGATGAAAGCGCCGGCGTTGTTGACCAGTACGTAGATCTTACCATATTCCTGTATGGCTCGCGATACGAGTTCTTCAACAGATCGAGCATCTCTAACGTCAACGGCAACATAGAACGCAGGTTTCCTTAGAGCATGAATCATTCTCACGGTTTCGTGTCCGGGTTCCTTATCAGCGACGACGACGCTTGCGCCTTCCTTCGCCAGGGAAAGGGCAACGGCTCTTCCGATGCCTCTAGCTGAACCGGTCACGATGACTGCCTTGCCATTCAATCGCATTCAGTGATACTCCAGCGTTCGTTGACGGTTACGCAGTGGGGAGAATGCTGAGCTCTGTCCCGCTTTCTTTCGGCTTTGGTGATCTGACTTGATTCAGGTTCCGAAACTGACCTTGCAGGACGTTCATGTCGCGCTGGAAGCATGCAGAAAGAAAGCCCTCGAAATCGGCGTTCCGATGGATATTGCTGTGACAGATGAGGCGGGCAACCTGCTCACTTTCGAGCGAATGGATGGCGCAGTGCTGGGTTGTATACAGGTCGCAATAGACAAAGCGTACACATCCGCGATTCTGGGATGTCGCACAGCAGATGAGGCGAAACTTGCGCAGCCTGGACAACCGGACTACGGAGCCAACACGCTGTGTGGTGGCCGGATCTGCATATTGGGAGGAGGAGTGCCGATCGCGTTCAAGAATA
>CAVPLU010000006.1:0-94438 GCA_963706285.1 Candidatus Bathyarchaeota archaeon | reverse complement strand
TTAGAGATCTGCGGGCGCGAAGAGTTTTCGATAGGTCTACGAGGAGTCGAATTCTGAATCATTGAACTCTCCTTCCGAGCTACTCTGGAAGCTCAGTCACGAGATGCGATTGCATCGCGACCCAGAATGGTAGAATCTCTGTGGATCGTTTGGAATAAGACATGCCTAGAGAATAGGCGGACTAGGTGCCAGTATGTGGGCAGAGCACCCACACTGGCTATCTCGGATGCCGTGCGCTAGCTTCGCTACTGCTTAGCGCCGCACTTTGGACAGAAACCGGGACGTCCTAACAATTCGGCCCCACAGTTTGTACAGAACGTCTTGGCCTGAGGAGGTGGAGGGATTGCTGGCGCCTGCATGGGCATGGGAATGGAAGGTGACTGTGAAGGTTTGATGACAACGGTTTTCGCGAGACGGTCACCGAGTCTTTGTTTCTTGTCTGATCTTGACATGAGGATTATTCCGATTATGTATAGGAATGGTAGCCCGTCGATAATTCGAAGCAGATTTCTCACGACGGACGGAACAAGGCCGCATGGTGAGCCGTCTTCTTGCACGACTTTGATTTTTGTGACCATCTTACCGACCGTTGCCCCGAAGAAGCCCTCAAGCACGATGAAGTACAGGAGGAACACTAGTCCATAGGCACCCATGAAGCCAAGCGCCGCAACGCCGAAAACATTGAAAGTCAAGGCGCCGAACGCGGCTGCACCTAGCACGAAGTATAGGATCATGAGGACTATTCCGTCAATTATCTGCGCGACGAGTCTAGGCCCGATCCCTTGATAATTCAAACTTGCCATAACGATACTCAATCCTACTTGAAATCTAGAGATATCTTGAATCTATATTAGCCCTTCCACAACAGAACGAGCAAACGGATATCGGGCAAAAACCTGTAGCTTGAGTCCTCCGGATAGGTACCACCTAAGAACAGAAACATCACTCATTGTACGCAGGAGAATAAGAGAGATGGTGAGGGTGCATGAGGAGGCATCCGCTGACGGAAAAACTCACTTGAGAATAGAAGATTTCGTGTCGGTCTGCCCTTTCAGCAAGGAGAAAGAGAAAGACCGCACAGATCTTGAGCTAACCTACAGCCCCGGTCGCTCCTTCGACGGGTCAACTGTTAGAATCGAGACGAGTGAACTGGAACGCAGCCTTGCTTCCTTCGAAGACAAGGAAGCGAAACAGGGAATCCCTATGGAGGCTATCCCGATAGAGATCTTGAAACGCTTTGTTGAAACTTGTCTGAATCAACCTCTGGGCAGAAATGCCGGTCCCGAGGAAGTTGAAATCATAAGCGCCTCCGCCTCTCTTGATCCAAGTAGAGGAAAAGACTGGGGGATAGCAACAACCATAGACTACAGGAAGCAGGTAACTAGAGTAGTCCGAAGCGTCTAGGACTGAAACACACCCACAAAGCCTACTGTCTCGTAAGGCGAGCCGAAGGCCCACACATCACACTCCTATCTTCATAGCGTCGTCAAGGCCTACTTCTGAAGTGTTTGCGATCTAAGCTCGGAGGCCTTATGCTTCCCTCATTCTAGCCCGACTACGTAATCTATTACTCCGACTACGACAACGCACATAGAACCGAGTGTTTGCCCAGCTCAAAATAGCTGCTACACTATGATGGGAATGTTGGAGACGTTGACCACCCTTTTGATCGCTTTTCCACTCCTTACGAGTCTCGCTCTCAATTGAAGCTGGTTTCGATCTAGGCAGAAGTACATTCGTACGAGAGCCGAGTAGTGATGTGTCTCCAAGCTATTTTTCATCAACAGTTCTTGAAGGCACGGACTGTTTGCAGCTCTCACGGTATCAGATCGCATCTGACCGCCATATCACTGGTCATCTTAGGTCACTGAATACTCCTCTTTCTCGCTCGTGAACTACGCATGTCAGCCAAGTCACGCGAAAACAGAGAAGAAGAATCCAACGCCTTCGCGTCTGGCTGCAAGAACTTGTGAAGAGTTTCAGACAGGAGGCCGAGAAGATTTCGTCCTGAGACTGCAAAAATGGCATTCCGAAATCACCTGATACGCCATAAAACAATGCCTTAGGAATTGCCACGTCCAAGAACATACGCGGGGAATTCTGGTCTCAAGGCAGCGATCTACACCGTTGCTTCGCCGTTGCGCTGAATTGGCGCGGCCCACCTTCATTCCACAATCGCTTCATGAGCCTCTCTGGCCGCTTTCCTGATGCTCACAGCTCAGCCGCCATCCAGAGATAGAGGTACCGAAGGAGGTTTTGGAACCGCGTAACATCGTAGTATCACCCAACAGTGCTCCATCAACAATTCGATACAGCCAGACAGACGAACTGTCGCAATTGAGGACAGAGATCCAGTGGTCTCATATCATGAGTCTGAATAGGCCGTTTTCCCTCAGCGCCTTGATAAGGTCGAGTATCACAAGTGCCATGTCATCTCTAGAGAAATCTATCTGCAATCTGTCTCTTCTCATGGAAGGACCTAGGGATCCTTCTTCATTGCAAATGGCAACGAGATTCTGATTCTGTGCTATTTCATGCTCAATGTTGCCAACGGGGTCATCCTTGGTGTGAAGGCAATAACCCCGTTGCAACTCCGAATAAGTTGGATGGCTTTGAGGTCAAAGGATCTTGAGCGAGTAATTATCTCTAATGTGACATGCACAATGTCCAGTCGTTCGAGCAGGGGCTTAACGAAGTTCACGATTAGGGCCTCGTTCCCATCTTTGCTGGGGTTTTTGTCTCCCCACTTGTAACTCAAGAAAACCCTGCGTCTGTAGTGGACTCCCGGTCCTCGCAATCATCTTCCAATCATCCGCATCGAGCCTCGAATAATCTACCTTCGCGGGTACAGAAATCAGACTAATCGCCAGCCCAACGGATAAGAATAGACTTGATGAGCGCACTCTCGCTGTCCGCTGACGAAGTCTTCATCATGACGAGCGTTCTGCAGCAGTCAGATACTTGTACCCACGATCCTTTGTATCCGACCAACTTTCGCAACTGGTCGTCGCAAATTCGGTCCATGGACTCTATATACTGCTAGCCAGTACAGATACACTGTATGTTAAACGACTCGGAATCCCCTACAGAGGGCCAATAATTGTGTCTATACCGAGTTGCCGTTTTTCACGGTCGAATGTGCGAACTGGATCGCGAGGGAAGCAGTGGAATTGAGAGGCTGTGTGCAGGCCACTTTCATCCGAATTATCGCCCCCTTCGCTCTTGTATAGCGCAGGAATCGTCCTTTGAACTATAAGTCGGAGAGGATCTTGAATCGCCGGGCGCGAGCTTGGCGCATACTCAACATTTACGATGGACGCAATTGACGCTGCACATGTCTCCCCATGTTTCCCTAGGGAACAAGTCGGTCATGATCTATTTGCCAACCAATCTCGTACATGAATCGAGACAATATGGTCTCAACATTAGCAGAATCAGCCAGAACGCCCTAACCGACACAATTACCGAAACTCAACGGGTCCTATCGTTCCACAGAAGGATTCTGTTGGGAGTAGTGTGGCGGGCCCGCAGGGATTCGAACCCTGGATCCCAGGCTTTCCTCACTGCTTGTTCCGAAGGCCTACACCGAAGCGTGCGACTGTGTCCTAATCCTGGTTGTCCCCATCACATCATCAATTGTAGATGACAAGATGGCCTAGACTACGGGCCCACCTAGGCTATGCCCTCTGTCCGCTATAAGAAACTCGATGCCTTTCCATCTCCAACCTTGTCTCATATTGCTCGCTTTTGATTGATTCACGACGACATTGTCGATCTCAGCGCGAACAACTCGTCGGGTGCACAGAAGAATAGTCTCGATAAACATCAGGGAGCGCACATCAGTTGCCTTCTCTTGTTGAAATCCGAGAGACTAGCCGCACCACTCCATCAAATCAATCTGTGTCACGAATTGGGTTCCAGCAATTCGTTTCCAGTATTCCTGAAGATCCACTTGAGAGGCAAGCTTCACACACGAAGGGCAGAAGTAGCATCCTACACGACTTGGCGTACCCTCTACCGCGAGATCCGCTCGCGGCCAAAACGCTTCTCCACATCTGCAGCATTTTCTCTGAGTAGTCACTATCTTGGTTGCTGGACTTTGTGCGCATTTCTGTCCGACTCGAGCGCTTCTTGCAGCGAGATCCTTAGCCCGTAGCAGTCTTTGACGCTCTCGTGAGGACCTTCCAAGTCGCTTATCAAGATCAGATCCTCTCTTGTCCTCCAAACATCAAACGAGCCGTGTCTCGGGCATTCATGATCTTGGTTCCTCGCTTCATTGCCTCGGGAGCCGAGTAGACATGGTCCCCCGTCGATCAGGCAGAAGCCACCTTGGACATAATTGAGGCACAAACTAGTTTGCGCGTCCTGAGGTTAGCTTGATCGAGGCAGGAGATTAAATGTTCGCAGAGGACCGCTCGGTCGCTAGCTGGACAGAGCTGTAATAGTCTCAATATCGTCATCATTGAGTGTTGGGAACTTGTCTGGGTGCGATCGCCACGTCAGTCTTCTAATAGGATAGTCAGACCGCCTACCCATGCAGCACCGAGGCAGATGTCTATCGCTGATCGCAGCGAAGTAGTTCAAAGAAGGATCGAACGGAACCCATACGTCCTTGGACACTTGAACCTCAGCCCACGCATGCCAATCGAACGGTCTTGACTCGGATCGTTGGCCGTGGTAGAAGATACCGACGACTCGACGGCTTGGAACATTCGCGGCCCTGCAGAGCGCGATGAAGAGGTCTGACATTTCATCACAGTCACCTATCAGTTCGCGAATTGCACGTGCGGCACCCAAACGGGTTGGCTGAGGATCTCGAAGTTTCATGTTGTCGCGAACCCACGCGAATGTACGTGACAGGAAGTCACCTGTGTCAGTGGATGAACTGCGGATCTTCTCCGAAGTTCGCTTGATCAACGGGTCTTTTGTTTCCCAGAATTTGTCATTCTTGCAGTAGCTATCATTTGATTGAGCAAGGCTGATCGGCGGGGGGCCCTGGTCGAGTTCGAAGGATCGATTCAGTGTCACGTATTCCAGCGCGACTCTTGATTCGAAGTTTTGCTCAGCGTCAAGTTCTGGAATACTCACGAGTGCGTGCAAGTTGCCTTCGGCTTTGAGTTCGGTGCGCAGGCTGGGAGTCGCCCGGAGAATAGAACACGAACCACTTCCTGAGGGCGCTCCGATGATGATGTCCAGTTTGCCACCGACAAGCCTCACCCCTGAGGTGTTTGAGATGTCAGTGAACAGATTCACTTGGAACCTCAGTGGTTCTTCCCAGCACTGGGCGCCGATCAACTCTTCGACTAGATAAGCTTCCCGACATGAGCCCATCTAACGAGGGACATATCCGTTCTAGGGAAGGCTTAATCATCTTAACCCCATAACGATTTCATCTACTTGGACGATACAGAGCCGGATCGTGATGGCGCTCTCAGACTCAGAGATACGAGGTGCTCTGGCCGAGAAGACCCTGATCATTGCCCCTTTTGACGAGGCTAGCCTGAATCCAGCCGGGTACGATCTGAGGCTGAGCGCCGACGTAGTGCTGGGGCCTTCAGAACATCGCCTCGTCGCCACGATCGAGAGAGTTGAGCTGGACAGCGGCCTGGTTGGGATCCTGCACATACGATCTTCTCTGGCCCGTGAGGGGATATTGGCGAGCCTAGCTTTGGTGGATCCGGGCTTCAAGGGTCAACTTACGATTTCTCTTTCCAATACCGGCAGCAAGACGATCCAGTTGAAGGCAGGAGAAAGGTTCGTGCAGCTGACAGTGTCTGAGGCTTGGGAAGCGGGCTGCCGCCCCGTACGAAGGACGCTACCAAAACAGCCTCGGAGTCGTGGGTAGCCGCCGGTAGGTTACCCCATGGGTTCATGTCAAAGAAGTGTGGAAAGTCTTATTAGATATACGCATGAACCTGTTAGTATCCGAGAAAATAGGACTGGTTCTGAGAGGAAAAAGCCATGAGAGCAGGTTCTAGGATTTCTGACCTCAAATACAAGCTGATGACGATCGAACTGCTCAATCTCGCCAAGAACTACTATACATATCGAGAATTGGCGCAGATTATCGGCTTACCAGAGACTGTACTCAGCAGATACGTCAAAGGGCACGTTCTGCCCACAATTGACCGTGCTCAGTCGATTAATCAGACTCTTCAGAAGATCATGCGTCTAGAGGGTGAGATACAGCAGCGAATCCGATTTGACGAGCTCGGCTACTTCGACAACACCCGACTGATTTCTGACACACTTCTTCTAGAAAGGGCAGTACAACATGCAATCAACGCCTTCGCAGGCAAACGTATCACGAAGGTGCTGGCGGCCGCAGTGGACGGCATTCCGCTCGCGACCTTGGTGGCCCACAGAATCGGGGTAGGTCTAGTCATCGCTAAGAAGAGCCGGGAGGTTGGCGTACGCGAGTTCATTGAGGAGATCTACATCCCAAGCAGGACTGCAATCATGATGAGCCTGTTTGTACCGCGAGACGCCATCAAGAGGGGCGACTGCGTCCTTATCGTCGACGACGTGATAGATAGCGGCGAAACCCAAGTTGCACTCGCCCGAATCGTCCAGAAGGCCAAGGGGGAGGTCAGCGGCATCTACGCCCTCGTATCGATAGGCAGTGAGTGGAAGGCTAAGATCGAGCAAGCTGCGAGAGCGCCCGTAGAGATTGTTCTGCAGGTAGCGAAGAAACCACTGCAGGAAATTCCGTAGACTAGAAAGTGAAGCTGAAAACGTAGCCAGCGACTGCCTTTATTCCAGCCTCGATTCTCTGCTCAGGTTCACTTACGAAAGTCACTCGTGTGTGTCCGGCGCCGTTGGCACCGAAGAACGACCCTGGTATCAGCACAATGCTCTTCCGCTCGAGCACTCTGTTGCAGAATTCTGCATCGTCCCTTTTCATGCCGTCTAGGTAGTATTTCAGATCCACAAAGAAGTAGAACGCGCCCTGCGGCAATGATGTCTTCGCTTCAGGTAGATACTCGCGGATGCACTTTGCCATGAAGTCTCGCCTTGTCCTGTAGGTAGGCAAGACGGTCTCGCTGAGATATTTCCGTTTGACGTCGCCGGAGAAGAACTTGATCATTCCGATCTGGCTGAGAGTGTTCGGTGCAAGGCTCGTGTACTGTTTGATCTTCTCTACCGCGTCAGCCACTACTGGAGGGCCCATGACGTATCCAAGTCGGAGCCCGGGGATCGAGGCTTCCTTCGAGAAGCTGCCTGTAACCGCAACGTGATCATATCCCCCTGGCAGGCTGCAGATCTTAAGATATGTTCCTTCGAAGAATATGTCCCGATACGTTGCATCATATATGATCCAGAAGTTGTGGTCGACGGCAAGATCGACCAGCGCCTTTACGAAATCATCTTTGACGACTCTTCCAGTTGGGTTATCTGGAGAGAGGAGGACGAAGGCTTTCGTCTGTTTGGTGATCAGCGTCTTGAGCTTCTCGATATCAGGCTGATAACCCTCATCGACGTTCACCGGGCAGAGTGCGAACGTGCGCTCCTGCCAGCATCGATGCTTCTCGGAAGCCAAGGTAGGTGGGATCCGTGATTATCACTTCGTCCCCGCTTCCGAGAAGGGACATGAAGAGGGTGAAGACGCCTTCACTTGCACCGTCGGTTATTACGATCTCGTTTTCCGGATCATATTTCGTCCCTTCCTCTCTTGCGAAGTCATCGGACAGTAGGCGTCGCAGTTCGAAGAGACCGCGGGTGCCGGCGTATCCGCATGCGGCTCCGGGATCGTCGGTGAGCGCCCGTTTCATTTCGTCCAAGACTACTTGTGACGGGAGGAGACTCGGAGCGCCGCCGCCGAACGAGATTATGTCCCTCTTTCTCCTGGCATCAGCCAATAGAGCGGAAACACGTCGAATGGGAGATATGTGAAGAAGATCAATTCTATCAGAGACTGTGGGCACTACCAAGTCCAACTGTCAGCGTGCAATCCACATGCGAACGCGAACGTGGTACCCGTAGCTTTGAAGATGGTTTTAGGTCTTCGCTTGTCTCGATATCGCCGATCACGATTCCGAATTCGTTGGTCACATGCGAATAGTCTGTGTTCGTGTGGGTTGAGCGCCGTGCCGCGGTGAATGAGGGTCTTCCGTTGCTTGTCTCATTCCGATGGCGGTGGGGCGATGAATCCGTTTTCCATCATGCTTTTCGCAAGCTCACGTGAGCTCATGATTATGTTGCATGCTCGTTCGTAGAGCTCGTTTCGACTGATTTTGAGTTCTGCCACTCCCTGTTCTTGGGCTTTCATTCCGACTGCGACGGCTTCACGTGGAAACACTTCCCATTCGTCCATGTTTGGTGTGATGTAGTCTGGGTTCAGTCCCCGTTCCCTTGCGCATTTTGCGAGCTCTTCAGCAGCCGCGATGCACATCTCGTCTGTGATTGTCCTAGCACGAACGTCGAGTGTTCCTCTGAAAATGCCTGGGAAGCCGAGGGAGTTGTTTACCTGGTTCGGGAAATCGGATCGCCCTGTCGCGACGACCTTCGCTCCTGCCTCTTTGGCCTCCCAGGGCCAGATCTCAGGAATCGGGTTCGCACAAGCGAAAATTATCGAGTCTTTCGCCATCCTCGCCACCCACTCTTCCTTGATGACGCCTGGGCCAGATTGGGAGAGAGCGATACACACATCAGCGCCTTTGAGGGCTTCTGGAATGCCTCCTGATCGTTGCTCCTCGTTTGTTGTCTCACAGAATTTCCACTTTTCAGGCAACTCCGCCTTCTTTGCCTCGACATCCTTCCTTTGCCGGTTCAGTATGCCCTTTGTGTCTACGACGATTGTGTTCTCTGGTCTCAGCCCGTAAGCATACATTAGTCGAGCACAGGCAACATTGGCCGAGCCCGCTCCGATCAATGTCAAGGTGATTTGCCTCATCTTCTTGCCGACGACTTCCAGTGAATTGATCAATCCAGCAAGGGTCACGCATGCAGTTCCTTGTTGATCGTCATGCCAGACGGGTATCTCCGCCTCAGCACGCAGCCTGTCTAGAATGTAGAAGCACTTCGGGTTGGAGATGTCTTCCAAGTTTATGCCGCCGAAGGAGGGTTGAAGCCACTTTGTGGCTTTGATTATCTCGTCTGGATCCTTCGTGTCAAGACAGATCGGAACGGCGTCGACGCCTCCGAGGTACTTGAATAGAAGCGCTTTTCCCTCCATTACCGGCATTGCGGCTTTCGGGCCTATGTCTCCGAGGCCAAGCACTCTGGTTCCATCGCTTACAACCGCGATCGTGTTCCATTTGTTGGTGTACTCGTAGACGAGTTTCTCGTCCTTCTGGATAGCACGACAGGGCTCAGCTACACCTGGCGTGTACCATATTGCAAAGTCGTTGAAATCTCGGATCGTACATCTCGGGGCCGTCTGCATTTTGCCCCTATAGAAGGGGTGAAGACGCATTGCATCCTTTGCAGGCTTCCTAGCCTTCTCTAGCAGCTGCTCTTTTGTGACTTGGGGCATCCTGTCTTGCACTTCACGACCTGCTATGTGGTAAATAGATATGTGGATTCCGTATATGCTCTCAATGTTGTGTGCTGAACCCTCTGCAGGTGGGGTCCATTTCAACGCATTACTACGGACACAGTTGACATGTGTCGGAGGCCGTGTTCAACCGCCAATCGATTAAGCTCAAGAAGACTGGATTTCTTTCCTGCAAGGAAGTGCTCAAGAGTTTCATCCAGATGCTTCCTTGCGGTTTGGCCTGCGGGCGTTCCCAAGTACGCACCGAACATCACGGAGTTGGCCACGAATCTTGTATCATTGGATTCTCCCGAGGATGTGGGATTCAGCTCTTTTCCGAGCGAGTCAGCGATCTCGGTGGCGGGAACGGCGATCTTCTTGATATCGTTCTTCTGGGCTTCTTCTTGGATCAGTGAGCTGTTGTAGAGTAGTAGGCCGTCCTTCCTGAGCATCGGTACAAAATCCATCGAAGGTCGATTTAGTATGATCATAAGATCTGGTTCCTCTGGGATCGGGGTGTCTATCTCCTCATCTGAGATCACGACATAGCACTTCGCCTTTCCACCTCTCGTCTCAGGCCCATATGAGGGAGTGTAAGCCACGTGCTTTCCGTCGAGCATAGCGGAGTATGCTATGTAGTCTCCGAGAAGAAGCACTCCCTGTCCGCCATGTCCGGAGAGTAGAATCTCGGTCTTGCTCACTTCTTCTCGATCCCAAACTTGTCCTTGTATGTTCCAAGAGGATACTGCTTGACGAGCTGCTCGTTTACGAATCGTTTGGCTTCCATGATGGGCAGTTTCCAGTTTACCCAGCAGCTGGAGAGACACTCGACGAAGGTGAATCCGCCCATCATTTGAACCTTGAATGCGTTCTCAATTGCCTGTTTCGCTTCGAGTATGTTCTTGATGCTGTACGTCTTGCCTTTCGGGGTTTCCAACTCGCTGACGGCGAGGCTCACCCTCTTCACGTAGGCTGATCCGTCGATGGTTGAGATCAGTTTTGAAGCGTCAATTGGTGCGCCTGTGAAGCCGATGTCTCGGCCGTATGGGGTAGTTGTGGTGACTTGGCCCTGCAGTGTAGTCGGAGCCATCTGTCCACCCGTCATTCCGTATATTGCATTGTTGACCAGAAACACCGAGATCGGTTCTCCGCGAATTGCGGCGTACATGCTTTCTAGCAGCCCTATGGCTAGTGCGTCGCCATCTCCCTGGACCGTGTAGACAACCAGCTCTGGTCTGACTCTCTTGAGCCCCGTTGCTACCGCGGGGGCTCGGCCGTGAGGCGACTGTATGTGGTCGACGTTGTAGTAGTCGAATGAGAGGACGCTACATCCCACCGAGTCTATCATCACTGTTCTTTCTCGAACGCCAAGATTCTCGATAGCGCTTGCGATCAGCCGCGTTAGTTCGCCGTGTTCGCAGCCTTGACAATAATGGGTCGGGTTGTCGGTTAGTGCTTCGAGCTTTCCGAGTTTCTTGTGATAATCTTCCAAGCTTGGTTCCTGTGTGGTCAAGCTGCAATCATCTCTTTTGCTAATTCTTTCTCGATCTCCTGTTCGGTCGGGAGAAGGCCGCCAACTTTCCCGAAGAAGTTGACTCGTGCCTTTCCTTCTACGCCTAGGCGAACATCTTCTACCATTTGTCCCGTGTTCAGCTCTACGACTAGGAATCGTTTGACGTGTTCGGTCAACCTTAGAATCTGGTCGTAGGGAAACGGCCAGAGGGTAATCGGTCGGAATAATCCTATCTTCGAGCCCTCGCCCCGGAGTTTGTTGACTACGCTCTTGCAGATCCGTGATGTGGTCCCATATGCTGCGATCACCGTCTCGGCGTCGTCGGTCAGGTGGGACTCGTATCTGACTTCATGCCGCTGGATCATCTTGTATTTCTCATCGAGGTGGGTCTCGTGCGTTACGTGAATTTCCGGATCTAGGTTCATTGAATTGATTACGTGGCGTTCTCTCCCGCTTGCACCCGTGGCCGCCCACGAGGATACATCATACTCCGAGGCCTGAATAGTCGGGAAGACGATGTCTTCCTTCAGTTGACCTGTGAAAGCGTCTCCTGCGATACAAGCAGGATTCCTGTACTTGAAAGCAAGATCGAATGCGATCTTGGGGAAACTCGCCATTTCCTGGACCGAGTTCGGCGCCAGCACGATCAGGTGATAACTGCCATGTCCGCCTCCTTTCGTCATTTGGAAGTAGTCTCCTTGTTCAGGTGCAATGTTGCCTAGGCCCGGCCCGCCTCTGTTGACATTGACAATTAGAAGTGGTAGCTCCATTCCTGCCGCGTATGATAGTGCCTCTTGTTTGAGACTGAAACCGGGACTTGACGTAGCAGTCATCACTCGCACTCCGCCGGCTGCAGCACCTAAAACCATGTTCACGGCTTCAATCTCACTGGCGGCCTGCAGGAACACTCTGAAGTCAGGGTACTGTTCGCTTCCGAATTCTTTGGCCAGCGTCTCTGGGATCTCGGTTGATGGGGTTATGGGGTAGGCGAAGTATGCGTTGAGCTTTGCTTTCAGAGCGCCGTATGCGAGTGCTTCGTTGCCTTTCATGTAGACCCGTTCAGTCATCCCTCAGGTCCTCACCAAGACCTCGTGTATTGCAAAGTCCGGACAGACCCAATAACAGATTCCGCATGCAGTGCAAGCTCCTTTCGTGCCCACAAAGCTCCACACTGCAGGATGGAATCCCATCCTGTTCAGCTTGTTCGAGAGGGAGAGGTTCCCTTGAGGGCACGCATGTACACAGAGTTCGCAGCCCTTACACCGCTCCTCCAGAATTCTGACTAGGGATTTCTGCTGCACAGTCTGTGCCAAAAGATATCCCGACCTAACGGCACCTCTCGGTCTCTCTGCGCAGCTTAAGTGCATTTCGTCGCTAATCTACATGCAACAGCACGGTTCGGCCTGAGCCTGAGGATAGAGCGAATCTATTTAGCAGGGCGAGTGCCCAGTGGCGCAACACTCCGTCGGACATCAAATGCAGAATCAGAAGTTGCCCCGATATCAGTTGGGATGTGAGGCGTGACGAGGGCTCGACTTGTCGTTAAGGGCATCGTCCAAGGAGTGGGATTCAGACCGTTTGTCTACAGAATCGCGACCTCAAACGGACTAGTCGGATTTGTCCGTAACTTGGGTGACGCTGGCGTGGAGGTCGTGATCGAGGGTACGCAAGACTCGATTTCAAGATTCATCACACAAATGCAGAATGATCGACCAAATACTTGCAGGATACATCAAGTCGATGCAACCTATCCGCCTGAGACGGGAGAGTTCAAGGAGTTTCAAATCCTCAAGAGTAGCGAGGCACGACTTCACGCAGGTTCAGTAATCCCTCCGGACATCGCCATATGCGACAACTGCCTTAGGGAGCTGCGGGACGCGAGAGACCGCAGGAATGACTACTTCTTCATCACATGTACAGACTGCGGCCCACGCTACACGATCATCGATGCACTGCCTTACGATCGCCCACGCACAACTATGCGAGATTTCGCGATGTGCAATAAATGTTCGCTTGAGTACAGAACTGCAAGCAATCGGAGATTCCATGCTCAGACAGTCGCGTGCGAAGAATGCGGCCCTTCAGTGATTCTCGCAACCCATGACGGCAAGCGGGTTGACTCAATTGATCCAATACGTGAAGCCGGGCGACTATTGGAACGTGGCAACATTCTTGCGATTAAGGGCAATGGCGGATACCATCTGGCATCATCTACACGCCTCACCGAACCAATAGTCAGACTGCGAAAAACCAAGTTCAGAGTGCAGAAACCTCTGGCTGTGATGGCCAAAGACGTTGAGGCTGTAAAGTCATTTGCTGAGCTGACTCCAGCTGAAGCGGACCTAATGACTTCCTATGTGAAGCCGATAGTTCTGCTGCGCAAGCGAGCGGATTTTGACCTTTCCGAGCAGATCGCACCTGGGCTTCACAATATCGGCGTCATGCTTCCCTACACGGGGCTTCACAGTATGCTGTATGATGAAACAAGCGAACGTGCTTTCGTCATGACGAGTGCAAATCCACCGAGCGAACCGATTGTCAAAGACGATAAAGAAGCCTTCGCTAGGCTGAAAGATGTCGTCGACTACTTTCTAGTGCATGATCGTCGGATCTCGCAAAGATGCGACGACTCGGTCGTTAGATTGCTTGAAGGCACGCCTACCTTGCTGAGACGGTCTCGGGGTTATGCTCCGGCCCCGATCTCAGTCGCGATTCCCAAGAACGCTTGCACGCTCGGCGTTGGTGGTGAGCTGAACGTCGCCACATGTCTTCTCTACCAAGGAAGAGCGTACATGACACAGCACATTGGCGATGTCGAGACAGTTCAGACCTTCCAATTTCAGAGAGAAGCAACGCAGCACCTACTGGCGTTGACCGGCTGCAAGCCAAATGCAGTTGGACGGGACCTGCACCCGCAATTCAATACAACTAGGTTCGCTGATGAACTTGCACAAGGATCCGGTATACGAACGATTCCCGTCCAGCACCACTATGCACACGTAGCAGGCCTCATGGCTGAACATGGCGTCGACGAAATCGTTGGAATCTGTTGCGATGGTTATGGGTACGGTGATGATGGATCGGCTTGGGGCGGCGAAGTCATCTTTGCAGATCAGAATGGACACAAGCGCGTCGGTCACCTTGAACCACAGCCATTGATCGGGGGAGACCTCGCAACCAAGTACCCACTTAGGATGGTCGCCGGCATTTTGAGGGATCAGCCGGAGGTTGCAGATTGGTTGCGCGAGCGCGAGCGATATTTCCGCCACGGCAAAGAAGAAGTGGACATGATTCTCAAGCAGACGCCCTCCGCGCAAACAATGACGACTAGTTGTGGACGTGTGCTTGACGCGATCGCAGCTGTTCTTGGTATTTGCTACGAGCGAACCTACGAGGGTGAACCGGCCATGAAGCTCGAGTCAAGCGCGATCGGTGGGGAAGATGTACTGAAGCTTGAACCGGCGCTCAATGGAGAAGTGATTGAGACGACCTTTGCAGTTCGCGAGATCCTGATGAATGTCGGACGGTTCAGCATTCGAGATCTCGCTTACTCCGCTCAATCATGGATGGCACGATCGCTTGGCATTAGCTCGATAATGGCCGCAAACGCGCTTGGGCTCAAGACCGTTGGCTTCACAGGTGGCGTCGCATGCAACGAAGCGATCACGCGTATTCTGCGGACGACGGTTGAGAGTGCGGGGCTTCGCTTTCTGATCCATGAAGCTATCCCGCCCGGAGATGGCGGGCTATCATTCGGACAGGCGGTAGTGGCTGCTCAAAGCTAGTCGCGCGTCTATCATCGCAGCTTGGCCATGAAACAGGAAGAGAATGAGAGCTTGTTGCCAAAGTAGAAACTTAATGGCAATGTCACGTAGACGCATCAGTGGATGAATGCGTCGGACTCGGCTCAACTACTTGTTCTAAATGCCTCGTAAGCAGCAACCCTAATAGTAGCTCTTCGTAATCGTGCGAAGGTCTTCATGTGCCTCGCGTTTCCGGGACGAGTACTTAGCATAGACGGCGACTTCGCCAAGGTTGACTTTGGTGAGGGCACCGCGAGAGAGGGCATCAACGTCTCCCTGGTTGAGGTCAAGCTCGGCCAATATGTTCTCGTTCATGCAGGATACGCGATTCAGGTTATGGATGAGGAGGAAGCGCAAAAGACCCTCTCATACTGGAAAGAAATACTTGCCTACGAGCAAGAATCAGGATCCTCCGGTTGGTGACTTTTTTTTGTCAATCCTTGACGGTTATCGGGATGCTGAGCTAGCAAAGAAGATGCAGAGCAGGATCAGCAGACTCGGTAAGGAGATAGGACGCAGCATACTGATCATGCATGTATGTGGCTCTCACGAATGGACAATCACACACCATGGCGTGAGAAGTCTCCTGCCTGAGAATGTGGAAGTCCGTGCAGGCCCGGGCTGTCCCGTATGCGTGACACCCGCCGCTGACATTGATGCCGCTGTCGAACTCGCACTTGGCGGCAAGACGATCCTGACCTACGGTGATATGTCACGTGCAAAGGGGTCAAAGCATTCTTTGGCTGATGCGAAGACCCTTGGCGGAGACGTTCGCGTGGTCTACAGCGTCCACGATGCAGTCAAGATCGCAAAGTCGCGGCCTGAAAAGGAATTCGTATTCTTTGCAGTTGGCTTCGAGACTACAGCACCGGCTACTGCATATGAGATATTGGAGGGGCCGCCTTCTAACCTTCGGTTCCTAACATCATACCGATATGTCCCCTCGGCAGTCGAAGCAGTCTCAAGATCACCAGATCTTCGAGTTGATGCTTTCATCAACGCGGGACACGCTTCAACGATCACTGGCATGAAAGCATACAGGCCATGTTTTGATGAATTCCACAAACCGATGGTATTCTCGGGATTTGAGCCGCTAGACGTATTGATCTCGGTCGCTATGATTCTCGAAGCAGATCCGTGCCAACGAGCCAAAGATGGAGAACGAGTACACACGTGCGGTAACATGGGATGGAAACCTGAAAGCACAGGAAACCATGAGGAAGGCGTTTGATCTTCGTGATGGATATTGGCGCGGAGTTGCAACAATACCACGTAGCGCGCTCGATTTGAGAGCTGAGTTCTCGCGGCTTGATGCGCGGGAGCATTATGGATTAATTGCGAAAACTGCAAGCGAGGAGTTTGTGAAGAACGCTAGGTGTGCCGATGTCATTATCGGCAAGATTGATCCTCCTGAATGTCCGCTATACATGAAGGAATGCACGCCTGCGATCCCGATTGGCCCCACCATGGTCTCATCTGAAGGAACCTGCAAGATCTGGGCGGATCACAGAATCATATCCACAATGAGATGCCGAGTGTAGCACGGGTCAGCCAAGGCCAGAGCCTTGGACACTGACCCCAACAATTAGGTTTCACGCATTTCCTAGTGATTCTATTTGCTTTCTAAACGCAATATATATGTTCAAAACTTCGCCCATGGAGCTATGCACTAGGTAATGACGGTAAACACAAGGACCACTAAGACCCGTCGCCTAGCTCCTAGTTGGGTAGATTGAATGGAAATTCGGAAAGTGCAGAAAGTCGGACATTCGACACTCACAGTCTCCCTGCCGCGAGACTGGGTGGAACAAGTAGGTCTGAAGCAAGGAAACGTTGTCTCTCTGAGACGCACAGACGACGGATGCCTCAGGCTGATTCCGGGTTTGGCCGGCGAAGAGGGAGAGTCCACGGTGGCAAGAGTGAACGCTGACCTATGCAAAGAACGAGAGCTACTCTCAAGGATCATCACCGGGAACTACATTGAGGGAAGAGATTCGGTAGTCATAACGTCAAGCAAGGGCCTGAGTTCAGAGCACCTGTGGGAAATCAGAAGCACGGTTCAGAGACTGATGGGACTCAGCATTGTTGAACAGAGTCCCAAGCAGGTAGTGATCCAGAGTTTCGTGGATCCCTCCAAGTTCCCCGTTAGCGGCTTGATTCAAAGGTTGCACAGAGTTGGACTCTCTATGCAAGACGCAGCAATAACGGCCCTTTTGGATAAGAGGCATGACATTGCCGGCCAGGTTCTTCAGATAGAGAACGAGGCTGATCGGATCTATTGGCTCATAGTTCGTCAACTGATACTGGCAACGACAAGGCTCAGCACCGCTCGCGATATCGGAGTCTTTAATCCACAACACACGTTGGGAAACCGCATCGTTTCGAAGTACTTGGAATGTATCGCCGATTGCGCAGAGAATGTGGCTAAGGAAGTCATCGGAATCAAAGATGAAGATTATGACAAACACAAGCCAGTGCTTGACGAAATCGTTGAGATGAGCAAAGCGGTCAAGCTCATTTCGGAAAACACCATGAAAGCTTTTGTCAAGCTGGATGTAGATCTTGCGAACAAATCAATCGAAGACGGCATACGCACGCAGGCTAGGAACAGGAAGATCTCAGAGAAGATTGTGGACGATGTCTCAAACCGAAATGTTGCGCTTGCGTTTAGATCAATTGCGTGGAATCTAACAGAGACCGCTCGATACTGCCAGATGATCGCTGAGGTCACAATCAACCGATACCTAGAAGAACCAAGTGAACTCTGCACCTTTAGCAGATCAGAGTGAGCGCACCATACTACCCTGACCAGCTTTGCTCGGTCAGACGCCTGCCACCTTCAGCAGTTGTTCCTTTGAGAATACTCCCTTTTCCGTGATCACTGCGGTGACGAGCTCCAGCGGCGTTGCGTCAAACGCTGGGTTGAAGACTTTGACTCCCTCTGGCGTAATTCGCTTTCCTCGGATCTCTGTAACCTCTCTCGGGTCCCGTTCCTCGATCGATATGTTGGCAGAATCTGCAGTCAGGTCGAGTGTTGTGGTAGGAGCGGCAACGTAGAAAGGGATGCCGTAGTATTTTGCGGCGAGGGCAATCATAAGAGTGCCCACTTTGTTTGCGACAGCAGTTCTCGTTATTCGGTCAGCTCCTACGATGACCTTGTTTATCATGCCCTTTGACATCGTTATTCCGACGGCGCTATCAACAATCAAAGTCGTGGGGATCTTGTCCGACATTGCCTCATAGACAGTTATCTTTGCACCCTGCTGTCTTGGCCTAGTCTCGGTTGCGATGAGGTTGACTTTCTTGCCTTGTGCGATCGCGCTTCGAACCACTCCCAGTGCCGTTCCGTAGCTTACAGTAGCCATCGTGCCGGTATTGCAGTGCGTGAGAACTGTATCGCCATCTTGAATCAACTGGGCGCCATTGGCACCCATCTTTCGGTTAGCTTCGATGTCCTCATTCGCCATAAGCTGTGCTTCGGCCACGAGAGTCTCTCGGATGTCAAGTCCTTGGTGAGCTGCCTCTCGGGCTTTCTTCATTATCCGCTCGATCGCCCAGAACAGGTTTCTTGCGGTGGGTCGCGTTGCTCGAATAGTCACCGCAGCTTTCTCAACATCGAGCAATAGCCGCTTCTCATCGCTGTGTTTGCTGCGTTTCGCTGCTAGGGCTAGTCCCATCGCTGCGGTGACTCCAATGGCAGGCGCTCCTCTCACAGTCATATCGCGTATTGCATGAGCAACTTGTCGATAATCCCGGCACACCACGTACGTCAGTCGATCAGGGAGCCGCCTTTGGTCGACTAACCGCACTCCGGTACGCGTCCACTCAACAGTCCTCAAAGTCTTGAGATCAACCAAGCATGACGCCGACGTAGAGCACCACGCGATTACATTAAAAGCAAAGCGCTTGTGTAGATGACATTCGACTAATCGAGCGGGACTGAACAAATAGTGAGTGAGCCAGAGGCTGAGAAGCCATTCCAAGTCTACGAAGCATTCCTCGGAACGAACGAAGTCTTTTTCCCGAGAGCATCGGAACTAATGGAGATGCGTGAGCGTGGCTTCGGAGAGCTTCGAGGAAAGAAGCTCGTTCTGACACCCCATGAGGCATTCTATCTTCTTGAGAAAGGCAGAATCACCGTCGAAGGGAAGAAAAAAGAGAGCATTACCTTTGAGAAACTGGTGAAGTCGGCAGCTACGAAAGAGCCCGCTCTCTGGGTGAAATATCTAGTATACCGCGACCTTCGGGACCGAGGATACATCGTTAGAGAATCCCCAGTTTTTGATTTTGAGATTCATGGAAAAGGACCGATGCGGAGATACGTTTACATTGTCTACGAGGGCGGAGAGGCGGACCTTAAGACCCTCCGAAAGCTGCTGAAGAGAGCTTCGAGGGACAAGAAAGACCTGATTCTGGCAGTAGTTGACAGACGAACTGACATTGTCTACTATTCGCTTGACTTCCTCAAAGTATAGCCTAGGCCCAGAGTAGTCCACAGACCCTACTCTCCACCAGTAGAGAGACGGGTTGTTCAGACTCAGGTTGTTGATCCCAGAGGAATCGTAGCGCTGATCATGAGGGCTGTTTTGCCCCGCAAGCGTGACAGATCGAGGCCCCCTTAGCCAACCCTGCTCCACATTGGACACAATACTTCTCGGGACGCTGTGGAGACGGAGGCGGGTTTGGGCTTGGCACCTCTTCTGTCCCTGGCGGCGGGTGTCGTATGATGCCGCCAAGAAGTCCTCCAATTGTTCCTCCCATGATCTGCATGAGCAGAGTCGTTACTAAGGCGACTAGCAGAACGCTCGATGAAATTTCCGGAACTTGGGGTGGCGTGTACAGATTGGAAGTGACTACTCCCATTAGGATCGTAAGTTCAACTGGAAAGCTGAACAACCCAACAAGAAATCCGATGATCGTTGTCCTCCTACGTCCAGCGTAGAGGAGCAAGGCCGAGACAAGCCCGCCAACGAAGGCACCGATGGCGCCACCCGCTGGGATTTCTGTAATATCTAGAAGGACTCCTATGACTCCAGCAATGACCAATCCAGTCAGGACTGACATGCCGAAACTTGCTCTTGCTCCTGGCAACATCCGCACGTCCAAATAGGAATCTAGGGGAGTTGCCTCTCCCCCTAATAAGCCGTGGTGCACGAAAATCGAAAGAAAACACTTAGCACACCTTCGAATGAGATAGCGTCCTGCATGAGCATAGAGGCGAGCCGAATGTCAGACAAACCATTCACTTTGCCAAGAGGAATCAGAGACATCGAACCTGATGAGATGGCGAAGCGCAACTGGGTTTACGAGAGAATACGAGACGTGTTTCGTAGATACGCGTTTCAGGAGATGGAACCCGCGACGCTTGAGGAACTCAGAACTCTAGAGGCGAAAAGTGGGCCCGCCATCAAGGATGAGATCTACTGGTTCAACGACAAAGCAGGCCGCAGTATCGGCCTCAGGTTCGATCTAACCGTCGGCATGGCTCGCATGATCGCTGGCCGCTCCGATCTCCCTGAACCAATCAAGTTTGCCTGTATTGGCGGTAACTGGCGATACGATGAACCACAATATGGGCGATACAGATATTTCACCCAGTGGGACGCGGAGATCTTCGGATCCGACGACCCAGTAGCCGATGCAGAAGTCATCGCCCTAAGTATTGACATTCTATGCAATGTTGGGCTGAAAGAATTTGAAGTTCGGATTTCGAATCGCAAGGTCATCCAAGGATTCATTGAAAGCCTAGGATTGCAGGCTCAAGGGAAGATGGAAGCGGTCTTTCGCATAGTCGACAAGTCGCGTAAGATCTCTAGTGAAGCTGTCAAGACGGAACTGCGTTCAGAGGGGCTGGAGAGCACGGTTATAGACGCGCTAGTGGATTTCACATCGATCCAAGGGAAACCTGCTGAAGTCCTCAACAAGATCTGTGAAGTTGAGACACGAAACGAAGTTGCAAAGCTAGGTTACAGACAACTTGCTCAGCTGACTGACGCGTTACAGGGTTTCGGTAAGTTGGATCGTTGCTTACTCGATATGAGCGTAGTTAGAGGCATTGGATACTACGATGGCATCGTCTTTGAGGCTTTCGACAAAGGGGAAGGAGATGTCGGAGCAATATTGGGCGGAGGAAGGTACGACAAGCTTTGCGGCGTCTATGGAAAGAGGAGTATTCCAGCGACGGGAGTCGCGGGGGGCATAGAGAGGCTTATGATCTCATTAGAGAAGGAAGGCGTGTTCCCGAAGCTTAGGCAGGCGGGAACTGTCTTTGTCGCCGCGGTCAATGACGACGTCAGGCAACAGGCACTCTCGATTGCGGGCAAACTCCGCGGTGTTCGAATCTCGTCGGATGTGGATGTCAAGCACAAGTCTCTTGCAAAACAGCTTGAGTACGCAGACTCACTGGGCATTCCCTACGCACTAATCGTGGGTCCTCAAGAAATCAAATCAGGCCAATTCAAACTCAGAGACATGAAGAAGCGGACAGAGGAAAGCCTCACACTGGAAGAAATCATCAGCCAATTGTTATCCGAATAGGAAGCGAGATGGAGCGCCCGAGGCGGCTCCGCCCTCGGTGCTACGACTGGCTCAACGTCCTCGGAAGTTGATGTCTTGCATAAGCCAGGCGTTTGGACTAGGCACCATGCTTCTCTAATAGCTCCACTACGTCCGGGTAGTCTATGCCAAGGGCCTTGGCCTTTTCCAGAGTTGGCACGCCGTTCTTGTTCCACCCTCTTCTCTCGTAGACCGCGTCCTTCAACCTCTCGTATTCTGCTTCGCGATATCTCCGGAGTGCTTCCATTTTTTCGTTAGTACTCCGACCTGCTGGATCAAAGCCCACTTTTTCCTTAAGTTGGGTATCGTAGCGTTCTTGACGACTTTCATATTCTTCCTTTGTTACGGGCCCCACAGCTCGATAGGGTATGGCGTCGTGCTCTCGTGTGCCGTAACCCATTCTCAGGTTGAAGATTCGTTGGAAATTGTATACGCGTTCGCTCATTGGGATAATATCGTCAGGTGTGACTTTTCTTCCGGTTACTGCCGAGAAGAAAGTGGCATAGTCCTCAACATGAGCCATTACCTTTGCCGGCTCCTTTGTCTTGCTATTGTTCTCCGGAATAACGTCATTCCATGGCAGTTTGCATAGGCCGTTCAGGCCGAACCAAGTGCGGAACATCGGGAACCAATGTAAGTTCTCGGCTTTCTGTTCAAATGTCGGCATCAGTTTATGCACCATGTCAAGGAATATCAACCAAGCCTCGTCGTGTTGAGGGCCTTTCAAGGCGAGTCCGTATCCGCCTTGCTGTGCCAACGATTCCTTGGTCACATACTCAGAGAACTCCAATCCCTTGGCCTCCATGCCAATGTCGTTTAGGATCTTTGGATCAGCTCCGTACTTTTCAGCAAAAAGTCGCTTCATTCGCCTTATCCCTTGTCCAACCACAACGCCGAAGCCGTTCCCGCTGGCCATCTGATGGACCAGTTCAAGAGCCGCCTCCTTGTTGCCGAACTTGAGATCCAAACCACCGGTCACATTCTTGTCAATTAGCCCCATTTCGTAACACTCCATTGCAAAGGCGATACTTGTGCCAATGGAGATCGTATCCAGGCCATACGTGTCACAGTAGAAGTTCATCTCGGTGATGTAGTCGGGGTCAAAGATACCGCAGTTGCTGCCGACTCCAGCAATGGTTTCGTATTCAGGACCGTCCACGTAGACTTCTTGTCCACGATGTGGACCTGTCCTGAGCCGGAATCCTTTGATAACATGGGCGCATGACAAAGCGCACCCCATCCAGCACCCGTCGAATCCCTTGTCGAACTTCTTTCTGTAGACTTCTCTGCCAATTCTTTCTGCTTCGACGTTGCTTCCAAATCGGAAATTGTTTACTGGGAGAAGATCGAATTCGTTCATTATGGTAACGAGATGAGTAGTCCCGACGATTGACATTTCATTCTGTTTGGGATCAAGCATTCGTATTTCCTTTGCGAGAGCAGTCCCTGTCTTCTTTACTAGTTCTGGATCTGCCGGACCGTTTGACTCGGCGGTTATTCCACCAGAATACTTCACTACTATTGCCTTTATTCTCTTATTGCGAAGTACTGTTCCGATTCCGCCTCTTCCCGCCTGTTTGATCCTGTGAGTCTTACGTGCTGCGTCGTACCATGAAGAATTGAGAGACCCCATGAGAGTGTGCTCAGCTGCTGGGCCTGACGAGATGACGGAAATGCTATTCGGCTTGTCACCTCCGAATCTCCTAGCCAGGGTATCTGTTAGAGAGTGCGTTTGGTTAGGAAGTCCGGATCCATCCTCTATCTGGACTATGCCATTGTCTCCGTCTATGAGAATAACTGCTTCGAAATTGGATTTTCCTTGAATCTCAAGCGCATCCCAACCGGCAAACTTCAGATAAGGCCCAAAGTATCCACCGACATTCGAATCGACAACAGACCCGGTCAGTGGAGATATCGTAACTGCAATGCTTTTCCCGCTGCCCGGGTATCCTGGCGTCCCCCCCAAGGGGCCGCAAGCAACACATATCTCGTTTTCAGGGTCATCCCAACCAATGATACGATCTTTCGGTAGGGCCTGCCAGAGGAGAAAAAGATCGAATCCGCGGCCGCCTATGAATTTCTCTTTCATGTTTTCGGTAGCTGGCTTCTCGACAATCCGCATGTTTGAAACGTCGATGTATAATGTTCTGTTGTTGTAGCCGTTTGCTACCCTGCCAAGCGCATACTTGAACTGCGTAGTTGCCAACTATGCCATCCTCAATGGATTCCGACGCGGGAAGGAGATGTGACATAGACATAGGTTTTCTGTGTCTATATAGTACGGCCTGACTAGGATGTTTGGCGGGCCCGCGGGGATTTGAACCCCGGACTTTTGCGTGCGTTTTCGGCGCACTCTACAGCTGATTCCGCGGTTCACTTAGGAGGCTCGGCTAGCCCAAGGGACCTATCTGCCGCGCTGTCCGTATTTCGCCTCACAGGCGTCAACCTGCGAGACTGCGCCACGGGCCCTCCGGCGAGAGTACCCTTCATGCCATCATATAGTTTGCTCGATCATGTGTTGTGTGAACCACTCTCACAGGCAAGCATTCTGCATCACAAGTTTTTAGCCAAACCGTGGCTTAGCAGGTATCGAGCGGGGGTTCCCGAGACCCGTGCGCGGCATTAAGGGCGGGATTCAGGTCAAAGGGGCAGGACGACCCTTCGAGTCGTGCCACACTTAAGATCCGCCTTGGGATAAGAGATCCTGTGGCGTAGGCCTTCGTGGGTTCGAATCCCACCCCCCGCACTTTTATGAATACGATTCTCTTTTCGCATAGTCCTTGTTGTGTTCGGTTTTGGTGGGCGGGTTTATTGCCATTTGTCGTCTAGTGACCCTGCAACGACCCAGAAACGCTCATTCTGAGTCGCAATATCCGACTTTGTCCGACACCTTGGTATGTCTGTGCACGTGCAAATTCGTTTGCGCCGGTAAAGGTCTTCCTGACTTGATTTCATTCGATGTTATTTCATCCTACTTGATTTGATGCCTGTTAGCAGCCGTATCTCATTTGATTCCATTTGATTCTCGGGCCCTTAAATGACGGCAGATTCCGTTCTACGAATGATTCTGAATGTGTGATAAGCATAGTGTGGAGTTATCTGAATACGCTGCCGGCCGAACTGAGAAACCCAATTCTCGCATACTATATGACAAGAAACCCGAGCTGCAACCTCTACTCAACACGAAAACAACAAAGAAGATCTGAATCCCAGGTCACCCCGCTCCGAGGTACCGACGCACAAAACCGAAGTTCAAATTCCGACACCCGCACCACGCTAATCACACACAAAAACTGTCCTACACGTCAGACCATTAGGCCATCGTCATTTTGAGGCGTACGCGAAAGGCATAGGTTTGCCTTCTCTGTTGACGGCCCATGCTTTGTCTCTAGAGTGGTCATCAGAAGACCAGTGACTGAGGTCCACCGTCCCGTCAAGGCCGACTTTGAATCCGCAATCTCTCGCCTGTAGGCAGAATCCGTAGTCTTCCGATACTGGGAAAGGATAATCCCGCTTTACGGGATAGAAGTGGAGACGCCTATCTTGAACGACGCGCCCTGTGAGGCACATGCAGCCTCCTCCAACTGCCGCTACGGAATCGTCCAATGGATATTTCTGCGGCCTCCTGTAGAGCGCGAAAGGTTTCTGAGGAGTTGCTAGAGCTGCCGGAGCAGGCCAGATGGATCCGATGTATAGGCCCTCTGCATACTCCCGCATGTACGAACCTCCAACAATGTCTACCTTATCCTTCCAGAACGCCAGGCGATCCAGCAGATCCACGTCATGGACCATGATGTCCGAGTCGAGGAACACCACCAAGTCCGGACTCAACTGCCGGGCTCTAGTCAATAGGAGCTCCCGTTCGATCCCGATCAAGTCGTACTCGGTCTCCAAGGAGTCACGTGCGTCTGCTCTGTACCATGTTCGTATAATCTCCTTTGGACCGCGCATTCTGTTAGGATCTCAAGGGTGCGGTCGGTTGAATTGTTCTCAGCAAAGATATACCGGTCAGGCTGCGGGTCCATCTTCCGCAACTTGAATAGGACCTGATCGAGATACCGGCCAGCCTGGTAAACCGGCATTAGAACCAAGATGGTCAAGCGCGAACTCTCTGATTTCTTTGTTGTTTCGCTGAAGACACATTTCCTCGATTTGAATGTTCGCTGTTTGGAAACCTTCAATGGCGCGGCAATCGCCTGTTTCTCTAGAAAACGGTTCAATTTCTATTGCCCGCACCAGCCTACCCACACACCACCTCAAACGACGATCCAATTTGCGATGCTCGCACCATTAACACACACAGATTACGACGCCAACCGACGGTTCAAATTCCAGCGGTCGCATAACGTCATCGACAGCTGTGATCGACCAGTGTACTATGCGTCGAAAAATGGAGAATCAAATCCGCGGTAACTCTGCAATTGAACCTACCCAGTCTGCGACCAACTAAAGTAGAATAAGGATGGTCTAGCGACCGAAACTCAGATGCTGGCGAAGATCGTGCCCGCAGACACCAGAAAAGGTAGCGCCAAGACCACTATGACATTCAGCTTCAAGGCGGTCATCAGCGATTCCGGATTGCCATAGTTCTTCGATGCCAGTGAGATGACTCTGATTCCAACTGGGAGCATGATGAGACCTAGCAATGCAGAGGCTGGCAGGATGCGCATCAAAACTAGAATCAACAGCCAGACAAACATGAACGCGATCTGCACAGAGTAAAGCCTAGATGCGGATTTCATCCCGAATATCAGCGGAATATTGCGGCGACCCCCCAATTTGTCCGCCTCCACATCGGGGAACTCGTTCAGAAGAAGAAGTGAAACTCCTTCGAGACCGGGCAACACCGACACTGCCAGTAGACTCATGCTGTAGTGACCAGTTTGCACGAAATACGTCCCGACGGACCATGCACCGAAACCGACCGCGGTGGCGATTTCACCGAATCCAACTCTCGTCAGATGATTGGTGTAGAAGTACACGATCGCAATTCCAAGAAGACCAATTGGAAGTATTGCCAATCCTACGGTCGCCATGAAATAGATGCCAATACATGACCAATGCAAGAAGACATGACACTGCCAAAATAGTAGACGTGCATGGGTTCCAACTTTCCCGATGGAAGTACTCCGCTTCCACCGCTGAAGGGGGTTCGATGGACTTTCAAATCTATGCCGGTCATTGAAGTCAGAATAATCGTTGAAAGCATGTATCCCAATGTGGGCAACCAAGGCTCCTGTAGTTGCGAGAGCGAAGTCAAACAATTTGAAGGGAAAGCCCTCGTACATGGCCAGAGAGACTCCTACAAACACAGATACAAGCGACGCAAGGAGGAACTGCGGTCTAGCCTCCTCAAGCCAGCTCTTCAAGGCCATGCTTGTGACCAGTAGCGAATGTTGCTTATTTGACTTGAGGACTTCTCCTACTTGTTCAAGTAAGGAAGCCAGCTGGAAACTCCGATCAAATCGATTAGATTGCCTGCCGCGTTCATGTCTGGCATCGATTCTCGTAATAGGATGTTTCACGATCTCAGCCATCAGTCTCGTCCGTAAGACTCATCACCGAAGAAACTTGGAAGTTTTCACAACTAGTCAAAGAACAATTGTTTTATCTTTCAGTAAGCAGTCTGCACAATGAAATTTTTGGGGGCACTTAGCACTGAAATTCGTGACAGTTGCTTCCAAGAAAGACCTTGCACCGGGAAAAATGCTTCCCATCCAGCTAGGCGACAAGTCGATCCTACTCGTCAATCTGGACGGCAACTACTATGCCATTGGAAATCTTTGCAGTCACGAGGAGTGTTTGCTTTCAAGTGGAAGACTGAGCGGAGCAACCGTTGAATGCCCCTGCCATGGGGCGCTCTTTGACGTCACGACGGGCAACGTTCTGAACGGACCAGCCAAGAATCCTGAACCTGTTTTCCAAGTAAACGTCGAAGGAGATCAAATCCTCCTTGCAACCTCTGAAGAAGTTCCAGTGAAAGAGAAAGAGAGACCGACCCAAAGAGGGATAGTGCTGGCCGGACTCGAAACTCCTCAAGGCCCACTAGATTTTGCGGAGGAATATGGCAAGCCCTTGGGTTTGCGAGGGATCGGCGCAGGTCTCAGTTTCAAGAACAATTTCGATGCCCTTTCGAAATACAAACTGAAAACCCGACTGATATCACAGCACAGGGAACCCGTCCTCGAAACCACCTTCTTCGGGAAGAGGATCGAGATGCCTGTGCTTGCATCGTCGATGAGCGGTCTAAGCTATGTGAGCAGCATCACCGAAAGCGAATTTGCCTACCGCATCCTGGAAGGAGCTAGAGCCGCTGGTACCATTGGTCTCACCGGTCATACCTCCAAAGACTACACTATACACCCGGGAATAGAGGCACTCAAGAGAGTGCAAGGCCACGGCGTTAACATCTTCAAACCCCAGTCGCAGGAGACGATATTGGATCTGATCAAGCAGTCCGAGAAAGAAAATGCAGTCGCCGTCGGCGTGGACATAGATGGCGCCGGCTCCGTGAACTTCGAAAGAGTAGGCAAACCAGTCTTCAGAAAAACCATTGACGAACTAAGAGAACTCAAGAAATCCACACATCTTCCATTCATGGTCAAGGGAGTCATGTGTGTCGAGGACGCACTCGCGGCAGCTCGAGGCTGGAGTAGACGCGATAGGCGTTTCAAATCATGGTGGACGAGTACTAGACTCAACGCCAGGAGTTGCTGACGTTTTGCCCGCTATTGTGAAGGCATTACGAGAAACAGAGAGAGGCAGAAGAATTGTGCTGACGGCGGACGGTGCCGTGAGGACAGGATACGATGCAGTCAAACTGTTGGCATTAGGTGCCGACTTCGCTTTGGTGGGAAGGCCATTGGCAAGGCTAGCGCTCGAAAACGGTGCAGAAGGCGTAAGGAAGGTCCTCGACTACATCAAGACCGACATTAGAAAGGCGATGATAATGACATCATGCAACAACCTCGAAGACATCAACGAAAAGATACTTTACAAAGGACACTGACATTCCAATTTGCACTTGTCAAATGAAAGTGCGGTGGTCGAATTGGAGCTTCTGCAAATTGGTTGCCCCCGCTGCAACTACAAAGCAGATCTGCTCATTGGTACCCAAGATCCAGGACAGACGTTCTCAGATCTGAATGAAGATTTCGCATACTACAGACTATTCCTTTGTCCTGAAGGAAATGATATACAATCCATCGACATCAGCTTCAGAGAATTCGACGGCAATTGCCAACAGCACAGGGTGGAGCTTCACCCAATCGCGACCTTGCCCCAGAGATGCCCAAAATGTGGTGGACCAATTCAAGTGACGAAAAAGGATATTCTAAAACCACAAAAAGGAGAATGACAAACAGATGACAGGTACTCTTGCTGAAAAGATAATCAAAGCCCATCTTGTAGAGGGCAGAATGGAGCCCGGTCAAGAAATTGGCATCAAAGTCGATAGGGCACTAATGCAAGATGCAACAGGCACGATGGCCTGTTTGCAGTTCGAGGCCTTGGACATTCCCAAACCAAAGATTGACTTTGCCATAGCCTACGTCGATCACAACATTCTGCAGACGGGTTTCGAGAACCCGGACGACCACAGGTTCCTCCAAAGCTTCTGTTCAAAATACGGCATATGGTTCTCCAAACCCGGAAATGGAATCTGTCACCAAGTCAACCTGGAAAGATTCTCAATCCCAGGCCAAGTGCTGTTGGGATCGGATAGCCACACGCCGACTTCTGGTGGAGCAGCAATGCTTGCTATCGGCGTTGGTGGACTTGATGTCGCTGTAGCCATGGGCGGAGGAGCCTTCTACTTTGAGATGCCAAAAATCGTAGGAGTACGCCTGATTGGAAGACTCAATCCCTGGGTTACGGCGAAGGATGTCATTCTTGAGATGTTACGCAGACTCACCGTGAGGGGCGGCTTGAGGAGAATAATCGAGTACTACGGCCCAGGCGTGAAGAATCTGTCAGTTCCTGAGCGATCTACAATCACCAACATGGGAGCAGAACTAGGAGCCACGACATCAATATTCCCGTCCGATGAAGTGACAAAGGACTTCTTCACTAGGCAAGAAAGGAGCAAAGATTGGAAGCCCATCGCGGCCGACCCAGATGCCGTGTATGATACTACCGTGGAAATCGATCTCAGCAAACTTGAACCCCTAGTTGCGGCTCCAGGCTCACCTGACAATATCAAGACCATACGCGAGGTTGAGGGAACACCAATCCAGCAGTCTTGCATCGGCAGTTGTGTCAACTCCAACTATCGAGACCTACTCATTACTGCACACATTCTGAGAGGCAAGAAGGTGCACCCAAACGTCAACCTCCACGTCAATCCCGGTTCTAGACAAGTCCTTGAGACGGTAACTAGAGCCGGAGCATTGTACGACATAATAACAGCCGGTGCTAGAATTATCGAGAACGCCTGCAACGGCTGCATTGGCATGGGCTCTGCACCGGCATCCAACTCCAAATCAATCAGGTCTTTCAATCGGAACTGGCCTGGCAGAAGCGGCACAAGAGACGACGCAGTCTACTTGGCCAGTCCCGAAACCTGCGCGGCCGCCGCACTTTATGGTGAAATAGTTGACCCGAGAAAGCTTGGCACGTATCCATCGATAGCATGGCCCGAAAAGTTCGTGATCGACGACTCGATGGTTCTGCAGCCATCAAGAGAACCCGCAAATATAGAAGTCATAAGGGGCCCCAACATCAAGCCTCTTCCCAGAAGGCGCCCCATGGAAGGTACGCTTGACGGAGAGGTTCTGATAAAAGTCGGCGACAACGTCAGCACAGACGCCATCATGCCAGCAGGCGCAAGAATTCTGCCACTGCGCAGCAACATCCCAGCCATAAGCGAATATGTCTTTGCTTGGACCGATCCAGAATTCGTGCAGAGAGCAAAGGCAAAGAACGGCGGATTCATAGTCGGAGGCGTCAACTACGGTCAAGGTTCAAGCAGAGAACACGCCGCGTTAGCTCCAATGTACCTTGGAGTCAAAGCCGTGCTTGCAAAGTCGTTCTCGCGCATTCACAAATCAAATCTAATCAATTTTGGCATACTGCCCTTGGAATTCATGGACGCGAACGACTACGAGAAGGTAAGTCTCGGAAGCAAGATCAGAATCGAGAACGTGACTCCAACATTGCAGTCCGAAGCCCTAACCATGCGATCCCAGATAGACAACCATACCGTAGAATTCAAGTTGACTCTGACTAAGAGACTCAGAGATATTCTAGTCGCCGGCGGACTGCTAAACTACATAAAATCCAAATCGTAGAGTCCAATGGACGAGACCTTCATGAGAACTCACAGAGTGGCAATTCTTCCCGGGGACGGCATAGGTCCGGAAGTAGTAGACATAACCGTAAGAGCACTAGGGGCTGTGCAAGAAAAGGCCGGAACTTACAAACTCGAACTTGTCAGGGGCGAAGCGGGAGTCGACGCGATTGCAAAGTACGGAACCAATGTGCCACCCCAAACGATTGACATGCTCAAAACAACGGTTGCTTGCCTCAAGGGTCCGATGACTACACCCGAGAAGCCGGGAGCACCACCCAGCGCTGCCCTCACAATCAGAAAATTGTTCAATTTGTATGCCAATGTTAGACCATGCCTTTCACTCCCAAATGTGCCTTCCGCGAAACCGGACATCGACCTAACGATTGTGCGAGAAAATACGGAAGGGTTGTACTCCAACATTGAGTTCGAGGTAGGCGAAGGCGTCGCCGTTGCGATGCGAGTTATCAGCCGGAAAGCCAGTGAGAGAGTGGCACGATTCGCCTTCAAACTTGCCAATCAAAGACGCAAGCGCCTCTCGTACGTCCACAAGGCAAACATTCTAAGACGTACGGACGGAATATTCAACCAGGCCATATTGAGTGTAAGCAAAGAATTTCCAGAAGTGGCGATCGACAGCTACTACATAGACAACATGGCTTTACAGCTCATAAAGCGACCTGAGACTTTCGACGTGATAGTCACAACGAACCTTTTCGGGGACATAATGTCCGACGAGGCTGCACAACTTGTCGGAGGACTCGGCGTGGTTTCAGGCGCCAACATGGGAGACAACTACGCCATGTTTGAACCAGTTCATGGTTCAGCCCCCAAATACGCTGGACAGGACAAGGTCAATCCAATTGCCACAATATTTGCGGGCAAGATGCTTCTTGAGTATGTTGGTGAGAAAGATTCAGCGCACGAGCTTGAGAGAGCAATTCTTGAGGTCCTGAGAGAGGGCAAAACGTTAACTTACGATCTAGGCGGAAAAGCAAAATCAAGCGAAATGTGCGAAGCAATCCTCGAAAAAATAGGGAACCCTAACGCGAAGAGATAGGCCGAGGTGGAATAGATATGTCAACGGAGCCAACGACCAAAGACATCGGCCTCCGCGGCATCCCGGTGGCTGACTCGAACATTTGTCTCATAGATGGAGCCATGGGAGAGCTCTCATACAGAGGCTACGACATCCACGACCTTGCAGAATACTCCACGTATGAAGAGGTGACCTATCTTCTCCTCAACGGCGACCTTCCTGACTCTTCTCATTTGGAAGAGTTTCGTTCAAAGCTCGCGTCCGAAAGAGAACTACCTCAGGTCGTCAATGATTACCTCGAGAAGATCCCGAAGACATCAGCAGCCATGGATGTACTGCAGTCGACAGTCGCCCTGCTGGCAGCCTTCGACCCAGAGCTATCAGACGAATCGAAAGAAGCAAACCAAAGGAAGGCAACACGTCTAATCGCTAAGGTGCCGACTGTCGTTGCGGCGTGGGATAGAGCAAGAAGAAACCTAGCACCGATACCGCCCGACAAGAAACTGCCCCATGCAGCCAACTTCCTCTACATGCTCACGGGGACAACCCCCGATGATGAAACTGCGCGAGATTTTGACATCTGCCTAATCATACACGCGGAACACTCATTCAACGCCTCCACATTCGCTGCCCGCGTAGTCGCGTCGACGAGGGCACACATTTACGCGTCCGTGGTTGCCGCCATTGGATCATTATCGGGTGAGCTTCATGGCGGCGCCAACTCGCAGGTAATGAAGAACTTGCTAGAGATTGGTGACCCTAGCAACGTTGAGGAGTGGGTCAAAGCTCGTTTCGACTCAGGTCAACGAATCATGGGAATGGGCCATGCGGTCTACAAAACTTTGGATCCAAGAGCAGACATACTGCGGCACATGTCCGAAAGGCTCGCGCGAAGAACAGGGGAACCAAAGTGGTATCTCATGACGAGGAAGATTGAGGAAAGCACAAAGCGGGAGTTCAAGAAGCGTAGAGGCGAGGAAATCAATCCGAATGTCGATCTCTACAGTGCGTCAGTATACTACATGATGGGAATAGCCCCAGAGCTGTACACACCAGTATTCGCTGTATCCAGAATCGCAGGGTGGACAGCCCACATTGTTGAAGAGAAGTTTCCAGAACCGCCGATCAAGCCCATGCTGTATAGACCCGCCGCCGAATACCACGGAAAGTATTGTGGGCCGATTGGATGTCGCTATATTCCTCTAGGAAAGAGAACCCAACAACCGTGAGACCTAAAGTTGATCTACTGAATTTGGTGACACAGTTTGGAAAAGACTTCGCATGATCTACTAATTCTCGGCGCTGGCCTTGCAGGCCAACGAGCGGCAATCGAAGCATCCAGAGCAACAAATGGCAAGATTGACGTGGCCCTTGTATCGAAAGTTCACCCAATGCGCTCACACTCAGTAGCAGCAGAGGGCGGAACAGCTGCGGTTCTCAGGCCGGAGGAAGGAGATACCTACGAACTGCACGCTTGGGACACAGTGAAAGGTAGCGATTTTCTTGCTGACCAAGACGCGGTCGACATGTTCGTACGTGTCCTCCCTGAAGAGATATTCAGAGTCGAACATTGGGGCGTTCCCTGGAACCGAGACGCCAACGGCCGAATAGATCAAAGACCCTTTGGCGGCCACAGTTTTCCCAGGGCTGTCTACGCGGCAGATAAGACAGGCTTCTTCCTGATGCAAACAATGCACAATACGCTCCTGAAGTACGACAATATCACGCGCTACGACGAATTCTTCGCGACATCGATCGAAGTGGAGAATGGAAGATTCACAGGGATCACTGCACTGGAGATGACATCAGGAAGGGTCCACGCGATTTCAGCCAAGGCGTGCATTGTTGCGACGGGCGGCGTGGGCAGACTATTCAAGTTCACTTCATATTCGCACACTTCCACGGGGGATGGATATGCATTGGCATATCGTGCGGGTGTTCCACTGAAAGACATGGAATTCATTCAGTTCCACCCGACAGGTCTGATGCCGTCTGGAATTTTGATCACCGAAGCCTCCCGTGGTGAAGGAGGTCACCTCCTGAACCGTGAAAACAGAAGGTTTCTAGAAGATTATGCACCTAAGATGATGGAACTCGCTCCTCGCGACATCATTTCCAGGGCGATCGCAACGGAGATCCAGCAGGGCAGGGGAATCGAAGGCCCTGAAGGAATACCTTGCGTGAAGCTCGACTTGCGGCATCTGGGCGCTGACACGATAAACAGCAAGATCCCCTTTGTAAGAGAGCTCTCCATGAAGTTTCTCGGCATCGACCCAATCAATGAACCTATTCCAGTTCGCCCGGTCCAGCATTACACGATGGGAGGAATTGAGACCGACTCGTATGGTGCGACGCGCGTTCAAGGCTTGTGGGCTGCAGGCGAGGCATCTTGTGTGAGCATACATGGCGCAAATCGCCTCGGAACAAATTCACTGGCAGAGTGTCTCGTTTATGGAAAGATCTGCGGTCAGAAGGCCGCGGAATTTGCCACAAACACAAAACCGGGTAGACCTGTCTCGAAAGATACCACTGACCAAGTTGAAGATCGAATCTATGGGAACCTGCTAAAACACGAAACGGGCGAGAAGATCTATGACATTCGACAGGAACTGCGGGATCTTATGGACGTGAACTTTGGTATCTTTCGGACGCTCGAACAGATGCAGTATGCGCTCGGGAAAATCAGGGAGATGAAATCAAGATTCGCAAGAGCCAAAATGGAGGACGAAAGCCGAGCTTACAATACGGACCTATTCTCTGCGCTAGAACTTGAGAATATGCTTGAGCTTGCAGAGGTCATGCTCGTCGGCGGGATCGCTCGACAGGAATCGCGTGGCGCGCACTCAAGGCTGGATTATCCGGCACGAGATGATCTCAACTGGCTGAAGCACACGCTCGCCTACCGTACCTCGGAAGGGCCTAAACTCGATTATTCTCCAGTACGCGTGACCATCTGGAAGCCCATAGAGAGGAGGTATTGAAGTGATGACAGACGAACGAAGTCCGACGCACGCAAAATCGGAGCTGCCTCAGAAATCGCGCGGAAATCGCAGAGGAATCTTTGGATGGTTTGATTCTCGCCATCTAAATCTTGAGCGATACTTCTATTCGATGCATCGTCTCTGCGGCATCACGTTAGTTGGATACTTGTTCATTCATGTTTACACTACCGCCACCAGACTCAAAGGACCTGCTCCATGGAATGCATTTCTGCTTACTATCGAGAACCCGTTGATCTACGCCGGAGAATGGCTCCTCGTAGCAGTCGTTGCGTTCCATGGGTTAAACGGGATTAGACTGATCCTAGCCGAGGTGGGCCTTTCAATTGGAGAGCCACAGCGGCCCATCTATCCTTACAAACCGAAATCTCTTGGAAGAAGGCAGCGATACTTCATCCTGTCACTCATGATCGTGGGCGGGATCCTGCTGGCCGGAGCGGCTCTTGAGTACCTAGTCTATGTCCCGTTGGCGATCCCCGGGAGATGATCACATGAAAGAATCTACGCTCTGGTTTCTACACATTGTGATGGCACTCGTGCTCGTGATCGCGATTCCAATCCACCTTCACAACTTCTCCACTCTGCTTGGACCAGTTGGCGCGCCCGGCTACGAGCTGGCCCTTTCCTGGGAATTCATTCGTTCCCGAGCCAAAGACATCTTCTACACCATGACATACACAGCACTTCTCGGCGCCGCGACCTTTCATGGCATGTACGGAATCAGATCGATTGTCTATGAACTCACACTAACTAGAGACCTACGAGCGGTTGGTTTCCATCATCTGTTTCCTCGCGGGGGCTGGTCTATTCGCATTCGGAGCATACGTTGCGATAGCTGCCCTGTTCCTGTAGATGATTTGAAATGACCACGCCAAAGAAAGTACACATCAAGATACAGAGATTCCGACCTGATAAACAAGAGCAGTTGCAATTCAGCGAGTACGAAGTGAGTGTAAAGCCGGGCATGACAGTCAACGATGCTCTCTTCGCGATCAAGGAAGAGCTAGATGGCTCCGTCACCTGGAGGGTCTCTTGCAGAATGGGAATCTGCGGATCATGCGGTATGAAGATAAATGGACGCTGGATGCTCGCATGTCAGACGCAACTTGCAGACCTAGGAACCGACCGGATAGTGCTCGAGCCACTGCCAAACTACCCGATCATCAGGGACTTGGTTCCAGACCTAACGGAACTCTATGTGAAGCACAGAAAGGTGAAGCCGTTCATAATCCGAACTGACCATGACGAGCTTGAGAAACCAACCAGAGAATACGTGCAGACTCCCGAGCAAATGGAGAGCTATCTTCAGTTTGCCTATTGCATCATGTGCGGGCTATGCAATTCCGCGTGCCCGGTCATCCCAACTGACCAGAAGTTCATTGGACCGCAGGCGCTTGCTCAGGCGTTCCATTACAATGCAGATTCACGTGATGAGGGTGCCTCGTCTAGATTCGAAGTCGTGGACGAACCGCATGGGTGCTGGAGATGCCATTTCGCAGGAGCGTGCTCAGCCGTCTGCCCCAGAGGTGTGGATCCAGCGCTTGGAATTCAGCTCCTCCGCAGAGACTCGCTCAGACACAAGCTCGGAATCGCCAAACCAAAACAGGGAGCACCGGTGGCAGCAGCGAGCGAGTTCAAGCGTCGCGAAGGAATTCCCGACGCACCTCCGAGGACCGTGTAGGCTAATCCGCAATTCCACCCCAAGGATGTGCAGTCAGATGGACTTGATGCCACCAGACATGGGACCATCGACGATTCACCATCATGTAGCATATGCGTAGACTCTAAGCACGAGGCCGACTTAGCATCAGGCCGGGGTCAAGCGTAATCTGAGTGACAATCTGGCCTCCCTGAAGATCGTACTTGAGAACTTCAGCCGGATCTGTGGTCCCAGATAGGGCCTTGTCCGTATATCGTGGGCGGTCCCATGCCTACTACATAGATGTCTCCTGTGGCTTGGTCGTACTCGAGCATCACTCTCGGAACGGGATAAGGAGCAGGGCCTCCTATCACTGCGCCGTTATGAACGAAATCGAAGCACTGAACCGTGGCAGCCGCAGTTGCCCGCAGGCGGAGCGTTTACGGTCGTTATGGCACTTGTCCTGGAAGTGGGCGGCGCGAAATCGTAACAGCAGCCTTGGTGCTGGCATATGGCGCTGAAAGCAACGATATCGCCATCCGGCCCGACGCCGTTGTCAGCCTTCACGCCGAGCTTGACTAGGAAGTTCGGAGGTGCCAACCAAAGGATAGTCGAACGCAGAGCGCTTTCAGCGGCTCTAGCGATTTCGCATTTATCGCCTTTAGCCTAGGCCATGCAAGTGGGCCGGTGGTAGAAGCAGCTGTAGGACTCATGGTCACAGTTGTAGAAGCTGCAGGACTCATTTGTCGAGGTTGTAGAAGCAGCCGCGGAACTCGTGGTCGTAGTGGTAGAAGCAGTTTCGGGACTCCCGGTGAAGATTCTCCAAGTGCCTGCTACCACAGCTGCGATTGCCAGGATAGCACCACCAACTATGATCTTGAGAGTTCTCCTTCTACTAGGCTGTTCCGTGGCAGGCGTCGTCAAAGATAGAATTCTCCTCGATCCATACACCGCGAATCGGGCCTAATTAAGTATAAGCAATCACAGATGTGAATTACCAATACTCTTGCTAGCCGCGTCGCATGATCGATCAAGTTCCCATTGAAGTCGCAGAGCTTCTAGGACAGTCGGTCAGGCATCTGAATGGAACTCTATCAGCCGAGTTTTGCAGGAATAAGAACCCACAGGATCCTCGACTTGACTGAGATAGAATTGAATCACCAAGGAAATCCATTCAGGAAAAGCAGCCTATCGACGATGAGAGCAATCATCATGCATGACAGATAGGCAACTGACAATAGAAACAGTCTCGAACCCTGTCCTTCGGACGGCGACTTCAACAGCTTCCAGCTCCTCAACAGCAGTAGAGCACCGGCAAAGACCGCGATCACCGAGTATACTGGCCCTGTCAATCCAAGTAGGGGAAACATCAAGGAGGACGCGAAGGTAAGCACGTTGAACAGGAAGACGTATCGCGAAGCGATTTCTACACCGAGTGCGACAGGAAGCATTGGCACAGACGCATCGCGATACTCCTTAACCTTTGCGATGGCAAGCCCCCACAAGTGCCCTGGAGTCCACAAGAAATCCAACAGAGCCACCAACATCGGCGTCAAACTGAACACGTTGCCGGTTGCGGCCCACCCGGATAGCGCCGCGAAGCTCCCTGAAACTCCTCCTATCACGACATTCCATCGACTTCTTCGTTTCAACCAGTGAGTATAGACAAAGAGATAGACAGCTGCCCCCATCACAATCATGCCAAATGCTAGCTTACTGAAAGTGAAGTACGCTCCAAACATTCCAACTGTTAATAGAATGAGGCCGTACAGTAGCGCGTTGACCGGAGTTATCGCGCCAGATGGAATTGCTCTTCGACAGGTTCTATCCATGAGCTTGTCCAAATCTCTGTCAAAGTAACAGTTCAACGCTCCACATCCCCCAACAGTCAGGTAGGCTACGGTACCGAATATGATCAGAGTTGGCCAGTCGATCCTCGGAAGCTCTGCTAGGACAAAGCAGGTGATGCCTACAGCGACATTAAGAGAGGTGACTCTTGGCTTAGTCAGTTCGAGATATTTGTCCAGTGGCACCATGGCTCATCATCCAGCCAAGATCAACGTTTGGAGCCGACCTGAATCCCATAGTCCCTCAGCAAGGAATCATGAGACAAATGGAGTGCTTACATGCCCATACCGCTCATACTGGCCATGAGAAGCGATGTGATTGCTAACAGTGCGACTATGAAGAACGCGGCCAACGGAAGGACTGCTAGACTCGCAGGCTCATAACGCAGGCCCTGATAGTACAATGCGATTAGCACAGCCTTTGTGCAGGCAATAGCGATTATGATGAGGACGATCAGTGACACAGCCATCGGCAATGAACGCGTGAACACCTCCATTACTGTGGCCCCAACTAGAACGGCCCACACGATTGCATAGAAGACTCTTGACTTCATCGTTATCACTATATCAGGTAGAAGAGCGGGAAGAGGAACATCCAGACTATGTCGACAAAGTGCCAGTAGAGACCTATGTTCTCAACCGCCGCGTGTTGTTGTGCACTAAATCTTCCCTTCTGAGCCTTAATCATCAGGTAGAGAACGGCGACCAGCCCAACGCCAACATGTATTGCGTGGGCCCCGGTTGTGACATAGTACGTAGAAGCGGGCAGTCCGCTCGATATGATGAAACCTTTGGCCATCAATTGCAGCCATTCAAATCCCTTTATCAGCAGAAAAACGAAACCCAAACCGAAAGTGCAGAAGAGCCAAATCTTCAGTCCTCGGAGATTGTTCATCTTGATTGAGTCGCGAGCCATGATAATGGCAAAGCTGCTCGTCAATAGTATAATCGTGTTCAATGCACCAATTGGAACACCATGAATCTCGTATGAGATGGGCCAAGATGCGCTTCCTGCCCTAACGTACAGGTAAGCAGCAATTATTGACCCGAAGATGACCGCTTCTGATGCCAGAAACACCCATACACCGACCTTTTCTTTGGAAAGAGAAACGAGCGGCCACTTTTCCAGACCAACTTCTTCACGAGAAGCATACCTATCGTACGTGTGATCCCAGAACCACACAGCAAGGCCTACCGCAACTATGGCAATTCCCAGCAACATGAACGGTGGGATATGAAGCCAGTGCGAACAGAAATACCGCCACGCCAACTGAAAGAATCAAAGGGATCGATTGTGAAGCCACGATCGTCCGTGTCGGAGTGGCTTTCTTTGTTCGTTCTGAGGCGGGTCGCACGGCATCGTCGGGAGATTTGGGAGAGATCTTCGGATCTTTGGGCGTTCTCTTGCCATTCAGGCTGCGGAGATTTCCATGGGTTGCTCGAAACAAATTCTCCTTTCTTCATGCTGACTGCAAGATTTGCGAGCAACAGGAGCAAAGATGGCCCGAATATCCAAGCCCCGATTGTTGATGCAAAGTTGTATGGCCACCAAGTGGGTTCAGAGAACATCGAGGATCTTCTTGGCATGTCCAGAAGGAAGAACATGGGAAAGTAGAGAAGATTGAAACCGAAGAAAGAAAACCAGAAGCTTACCTTGCCAAGTCTCTCATAGTACATTCTACCTGTAATCTTGGGGAACCAGTAGAGGAGGCCGGCAGATAACCCGAAAACAAGCAGACCAACCATGACGTAGTGAAAATGAGCTACGATGAAATAGGTTCCCCTCAGAGCATAATCGAGAGGTATCGAGGATTGGAAAACACCAGTTATCCCGCCAACAATAAAGACAAAGATGGCGCCTAACGCAAAAATCATGGGCGTCTGCAATCGTATTGATCCCTTACGCAGAGTGAGTATCAGACCAATAATCACCATCTCGGTGGGGAGAGAGATAGCCTGCGTCGTCAGAGAGAACACTATTCTAATTTCGAGGCTTACACCTGTGGTGAACATGTGATGAACCCAAACCAGCATGCTCATGACCGAAACCACTCCTAAGGCGGCAACGATCTCCTTCGTTCCGAATAGCGGTCTTCTTGAGAACGCGCTGATCACTTCTCCCAAAACTCCGAGCGCGGGAAAGGCAACGATGTAAACTTCCGGATGACCGAAGAACCAGAAGAGTTGATCCCACAGAATCGCGCCGCCTTCGTTGGACACGAGGTACACAGTGCCCAGTATCCTATCAGAAGCAAGCAGAAGCAAGCCTACTGCAAAAGATGGAAATGCGAACAACATCATAGCGATAGTGAAGAGAATGCTCCACGTGAAGATAGGGACTCTTTGACCAAGTCATTCCGGTTTTTCGCATCATCAGTATGGTCGTCATGAAATTGACGGACGACAAGAACGATAGAAGCTGTCAGCATAGCCACGGCCAACGCGCCCAATGTCATGCCGAGTTGCGGATTGTACTTCAAGTGTGCTGAGCGGTGCATAGATCGTCCATCCCGTAATCGGAGCTCCTCCCGGTAGAAAGATACTGCTCGTGAGTGTCAAACCGCTGAGAAGGTATAGCCAGTAACTCAATGCGTTAAGGCGGGGAAATGCCAAGTCTCTGGCGCCTATCTGTAGCGGCACAATGTAATTGGCAAGTCCAATACCCATAGGTGAGCCGAACCATAAGATTCCAAGCAAACCAAGCAATGTGACACCCTGTTCGTAACTTGCTGGACGTGAGAAAGGTTTCGTCCATGAAGGTCATCTGAGACCTCAGGAGCATCCCTATTGTTCCTGTCAAGACTAGGAAACACAAAGACGTGACTATGTAGAGTATTCCAATGTCTTTGTGATTGGTTGTTGTAAGCCACCTCTTGAAACCAAAACTCTTGCAAACGCACTAGCTTCCTCGGGTCTGATTGAGCCACTGGCTGAAGGCTCGCAGGATCCATAGCAATCAAAGTGGCCACCATTTCCGTGTGACCCATTCCGCACATCTCATAGCACCTGATGGTGTACCGGCGTTCGGTTGCTCCATCCAACGGAGGAGCGACTATCCAGAGCGTATTGTACCTTCCAGGGATTGCATCAATCTTCATTTTGAAGTCTGGAAGACCGAAATTATGGTAGACATCGATACTCGTGACATTGAAAACCACAGCTTTTCCAGCCGGAATTCTACACTCTCCAACAGTCTGCACACCATTGGGGTACTCGAAACGGAAATTGAATTGGAACGCAGTAACTTTGATGACTAGAGATTCCGAGGCAGGAGGAACCTGTTCGATCTTGAATGTCAACTCTGCGCTGTCGACTGCCAGAACGATCTAGAATCCCAGAGGTAATCAGGAACATCATCAGAATTGTTTTAGCCATTCTTCTTGAAGGTACGAGATCGATGGGCTTCTCGTTTTCGGGCGTTCCGGTTGATCTGTACCTGAACACGAAATATAGCATGAACCCGACTACCACTAGGCCTATCGCGAATCCCAAGTATAGATAGGTATTGAATAGCGCCCACCACTGGCTGGCAGATGATGGAATTGGCTCTATCACAAGATCCACCTTCCACAAACAGAAGTCTACATCATGCGACATAACCCATCGTTATGGCGACACTTAGCGAGAGAAGGATGGCCAAAGCAAGATACCCAAGCATCAGCAGTGGTTTGCTGATCGCTCCATAGCTCGGCTGCCTGTACACGTATATTAGCATCGAGAATCCCAACAGTACTGCACTCATAAGAACTCCAAAAGTTCTCTGTCCGCTGAACATATCAGCCAACCACAAGTACGCTGAGATTGCTGCGACGAAACATAAGAGAAGTACCGAGACGAGGCTCCTGGCACCCTCGTAGTCTCTCTCTGTCATACCCGTACCCTCCTCTCATAGGCTGCAACGTAACTTCGCGTCATCAAGGTCATGGAGCATACAGCAACTGCAAACAAAATAGCCTCTGACACTAGAGGTACTTGGCTCAAGCATTGGCCGAACAGACAGTTGGCCAATGATGCAAGAGTCGCCGATGCCGCAAAAAGGAGAAGCACAAAAATGGCCGTGAGCCGGATGCATGCGAAAGGCGCCATCAGAACCTTTGTAAGAACACCAACCCCAGACGAACTTGCATGAGCTACTCTTCGTCTACGAAATACGACCCATAACAGCACAAACACAATCGCGGCCACTCCCCCCACGACGCCTACTGCCTGTAGGCCGGGAATCACTTGGCCGGGAGTAAGATATCCCCAGATCGTAAGCGTGATTAGCTCAGCAATTATCAGCACTCCCATGGTCGTGAACAATGGTCTGGATCCCAATTTCCTCTCTGTTCCTCGGTCGTAGAATGGCAGCAGAACTAGAAGCACGAAAAAGACTGTTACGCCTCCTAGCCCAAGGTATATTCCCGACCCTTCGAAGAATGAAAACTTGAGTACTTGATACATCCATAGGAAATACCAGTCCGGCTGCGAAACGTATGATGCTGCAGCCGCTGGCGAGAATTCCGGAGGAAGAGAAAACGGAAACAATGCTGACGCTGCCAGCAAGGCGCTAATGAGTACACCGCTTATCATGGCCGCGTACAGGAAGACTCTAGGAAACCACTCCACTTCATCGAAGCGGCCTTTTACGAAGGCGGGTACGTATGCCGATCCATGTGTTTCGAACATATAGAATTTGGCACCGAAGAGAGACAGAAACGCGCCCGGGAGAATCACCGTGTGGACCACAACAAACCTTGTGAGTAACGCTGCATCGCTCCCTGACCCGGTCATCAGGAACTTCGCAAGGGTACTAAGCGGACCAGGCAGAAGGCCAACCATCCCGATGGCAACATCGGTAGCTGACTTCGAGACGACAGTCCATGGTAGAAGATAACCAGTTAGTCCGAACCCGAGCACCACAAAACCCAGAAGCATGCCCGTCACCCACATGAGTTCTCTGGGCTTTTTGTGGACATTAGCGAAATAGTTGCGCATGAGGTGCATGAATGCAAGAAGTATCATGGAGTACGCGCCGTAGAGGTGCAGCGTCTCTATCAGCTGACCCAGCGGGACGTTCTTGAAAACGTAGACGGTGGAAGAGTAAGCTTGGTCAGGCGAGGGCACATAGTAGAGCAGCATGAATACGCCTGCGAGTCCCTGGACCATGAATATCATCATCATAAGCCCTCCAAGCCAGTAGAATGGATTCAGGCTGAATTCGGGTACGGGCTTCAGCAAGGTCTCGGTCAGACCTATTCGTAGGTCAACCCATTCCATCAATCGGGTGTACATGGATTTCTTGCTCATTGGAATCATCCCGAGAACAGAGTAGCTTCGGTCACCGCATCTCCGCCTTGAAGATCATACCTTAGGACCCCTGCTGGATCAGTGGTTCCTGCCGGTCCATGCCCGTAGATACTCGGCGGGCCCATGCCAACAACATAAATGTCGCCAGTCTTGCTGTCAAATTCAAGCATGGCTCGAGGAACAGGCCTAGGTGCAGGTCCACTCGCCACTGCGGCATTGCGGGTGAAATCGTACTCCGTACCATGACAGCAGCAGTAGCCTTCGGGCCCCGGAGTCTTGTAGGTCGTATTGCATGATGGAGACGTACCAGGTGGTTGGAAAGAGTAGTAGCAGCCTAGGTGCTGACAAATGGCACTAAAAGCCACTATGTCGCCATCTGGTCCGATGCCGTTCTCAGCCTTCACGCCCAGCTTCACAAGATAGTTCGGCGTGTTGACCAACGGGTAGTTGAAACTCACAGGTTTCAGCAGTTGCAGCGTCCCAATATTCAAGAGCTTGAACCTCGGCCAACTAAGCTCCGTAGTAGTCGTTCCCGGTGCACCGGTTCCGGGTTGCGTCATATATGAGAAGATCCTCAAGACACTTGCCAGACCTGCGACGGTCAGCACAGCTCCGGCGACCAAGGTTGACTTCAGGAAATCTCTCCTTTTCTTCACACTGTCAATGTTCTTCTCGCTAGTTGCACTCATTGGACTACGAACCTCCGATACTTGTTGTGTACAAGCGAGGAGGAGATATCGAGCGAACTTCGAACTTGGCGTTCGCCACTACGAAGTATGTAACAGAGGCCATTCTTGAAACTACCTGATCAGTCTCGATCTGCCTGCGATACAAATTTAAGCTATTTGACCGGCATCGATCCGGCTCTGTCTCATACATCTGATTCTCTTTGAAGATTCTATGAGTATTCGATTGTGTCGTGCGTTCTAATTGCTCGCCATCTTCTTTGTACGCACACTCACTAATCCTTGCAGGAGGCCCCGGTCGTCAGGGAACAAGTGAGAGAAACGAGGAGAGCAAGACCGAGTTTTGCGGAAAAGTGGTTCTTCAATAGACTCTTACCCTTGAAAGACTATGGCCCGTATTCTGAGCCGAACCTGCAATCTATGGTCTTGGCACGGAGAGCGATGGGAACGCATCAAATCAATCTGGAGAATTCTCAACATGTAAAGCCGCGTTGTGATGACTTTCCAAAACACCAATCTACAGAAACTTGAAATGATCCGGATATCTTGACATGCGTGCAAGTGTCGGCGTGGGTGTAGCCACGCCAAAATGGAATAAGGCTGCAGCGACTGGAAAGGAGTGACTTCGAGTTGTCGGTTAGACTTGGCAAAATCATGGGGATCCCGATAAGAATTCACTACACGCTGTGGTTTGTCTTTATTCTGATTGCCTGGTCACTGGCCACCGGTTACATGCCTAGCCAATATCCCGGGCTTGGATTGCTCACATACTGGGCAATCGGCATCGTGTCCGCGATTATTCTCTTCGCTTCAGTTCTAATTCATGAACTGTCTCATTCCTACATTGCAAAGAAGAATGGTCTTCCGATAGGAAGAATCACACTCTTCTTCTTCGGCGGAGTCTCAGAGATAACGGAGGAGCCTCAGGATCCCGGCTTAGAGGTCCGCATGGCCGCTGCGGGACCCCTCATGAGTTTTCTTATCGCAGGAGTATTGGGCGCTCTTTGGTATCTCCTGAGTCTCGTGAAAGCGCCAGTGGCGGTGACGGCGACGCTAGGGTACGGCGCTCTGATAAACGTCATTTTGGGCATCTTCAACCTGCTGCCTGCCTTTCCGCTAGATGGCGGAAGAGTCTTCCGCGGAACCATCTGGAAGCGCTCGAAGAACCTCATCTCAGCCACCAGGACAGCAACACGAGTCAGCGAGGGCATCTCCCTACTCATGATGCTGGGAGGATTCGCAGCAATAATCATGGGAGACTTCGTCGATGGCATATGGATAATCTTCCTTGGCTGGTTCATCAGATCCGGAGCCGAAACCAGTCTACAGCAGACACTGGTTGGTGAGGTCCTGTCCGGAGTCACGGTCAGGGATATTATGACCCGAGATGTGTTGACAGTTCCCGCCAATATCACGGTCGACCAACTTGTGTCGGAGTACTTCCTTGTTCATCCTCATGGTGGTTACCCTGTTGTTGAAGGCAAGCAGGCGCTCGGCATAGTCACGATGCAGTGTGTACGGGCAGTCCCTAAGGAGAAACGATCATCGACCATTGTCAAAGAAGCCATGATTCCCTGCGAGAAAGCGGTGACTGTCAAGCCGATGGTATCTGCTCTCGATGCCATGCATATGATGGCGCGTCAGAATGTGGGAAGACTTCTAGTGTTCGACGGACCACAAATGCTCGGGATTGTGACTAGAGGGGATTTGATGCGCACGATTCGAGCAAGACAGGAGCTCGGAGCATAGCCGTTAAGCTCCCCCGGCGCTGCTTGGACCTGTTCTTTTTGGCACGTCAGGGCATTAACCGCTTCTGCCTCCATCACGAGAAGGCTCAGTGTAATAGCTAGACCGGTCAGCTTCGAAGGAAAAAGATGAAACAGCCGTCGTTTAGGCCAAATGATTCCCTGCGACCAAGCGATGGTCGTTAAGCTGCTGGCATCAGCTCAAGAATCCGGAGCTTCCCATTTAGCGTAGCAGAGGGAGTCTGCAGTCTGCTGTCTTACGATCATCTTCGTCAATGCTGAAAAGAAGTTCTTTCGCAATTGGCCTCAGTGTTTCTTCAAGACGCGCTCGCTGTATTCTCGCTCAATTCTGTTCTTGTGTATCAGCTCCTCTTCAGCGAGCTTAGAGAAGACCTCGCCAATCTGTGGAAAATACCGAGCGAACGGCCCGCGGCCCAAGGATCGGTAGTGCTCATACGTCATCTTCTCTCGCTTTCCAGCATAGATCAATATCGCCGGATAATCCGCATCCTCCGAAAGCGTCGTGTCTGGCAAGTAATCAACTATCTTCAAATCCTCGATTTCACCGGTCTCTGCACCAAGCTCTGAGACACCTGCCCAGTAGACGCTTGCTGACTTCTGCGTTATCGTGAGAAGCTTTTCCTTGTGGCTGAGCTCGGCCTCCGCAAGTTCATTTAGCAAATCCTTCGATGAGGGCAACTCAGTCATGGTTTGCGCTTTGATGTAGAGAGCATAGGATTCTTCCTCGATTTTGATCGCGCCCTCTAGCGTCTTCTTCAAGAGAGGCTCATACATAGCAGATGCACACCGCACTCTTTCTTGAAGTAAGTGTCAGCTTAGAAAAAGGTTACACTCGCTGATTCAAATAGCCTCAATGACCCATTTCCAGCTCGATTCTCTGAACTTCTCGAAGCTGAGGGTTCTCTAACGGTTTGGCCGTCGTGGCAGTTGCGACCGTCAGAATCACCATCAAATAGATCCCCCCGCATAGACGACGTTCCAAGAACTATCACTGCAGGGACATGACTTGTCGAATACGTTTTCCACTTTGGCAAAACTCTTACTTCATGGTGCTAGAGAAAGGGTGAGATGTGAATGAGATTGGCTAGGGAGATGGAGCTGGTCGCGCTGGCGCGGAGGAAATGCGTTCCCTACAGCAGTAAGACCATGCCCATGAAAAGGCAAGACGCGCGGAAGTATCTGCAGCACCTACATGGCTGGGCACTTGCCGAGGACAACATTCTAAGAGAATTCAAGTTCAAAAACTACTTGGCGGGACTCAAGTTCGCCTACTCACTGGGGAAAATAGCAGAGAAAGAGAACCACCACCCGGACATTCTCGTGAGGTGGAAGAGAGTGAGAGTGATGCTGACGACTCACGATATCAAGGGGTCTAAGTGTTAACGACTTCATCATGGCCGCAAAGGCCGAGAAGATCTACAGGAGATTTGCATAGAGAACCTCGACATCAGCAATCATGAATGGTTAGATTGCCTACGTAGGAGAAATTGTTCCCTTGTTGTAGGTAGGTATGGGCGTGTTTTGGATGAGACTGAGTGAATTGAAAAGTGAGATTCAGAAGTTTGCTAAGAGCCCTTATGTTGACAGGTTGTACCCCATAACTTCTGATTGGGTTCCCATCACAGATATTCTTGCAATTGTTGACAGATTCGAGAGACAGTTGCGCGATCAGCTCGAATCGGCGCAGAAGAAGAGCAAATCTACGCTCAGAGAAGGTGACAATACACTGCTGGAGGAAACGCTGGACGAGCTGCTTTCATGAAGAGTTTTCGCTCCAAGACTGAATCGCATCATCAGTTAAGGGGTCTCTGCGATTGCTATTGGAGACTACATCGGGTGAGTCAGACAGATATCGTTACAGTCGGCGCAAAACACCTGTTCGTAGCCCAAGGCATCTTTCTTGGTTGAATGATGTTGCCCTGCCGGATGGGGGCAATTGCATCGTCTTGCATGTGCATCGACTGGCGTCACTGTGAATCGGTTGAATCGTGGATTCATTCTTGCGTCTGAACGGATTTAGGGAAACCATTTCACCATCAGCAAAGGAGTATTGCCGTCGTGGAAGGCATACGTCTTCCAGCTTACAACTGCAATATTCACAAAGCCTTGGGCTCCACGAACGAGCGCCTGGAATGAGTGCCATTGGGCATATTCATCAAATATGCGGAGAGGAGAAGCTCAATGGAACGGACCTTCGAAGAGGAACCAACGAGGACAATGGGATGAGGTCCGGCTAGGATGCAAGGTCCTGAAAATAGGAATCTAGTGGGTGGAGGCGACCCCGCTGAATGAGCTCACGCGGGGACGTAAGCCAAAATCGCTACGTCTGTGCACTCGGAAGCTGACAACCGATCAGGTTTCTGCCGTGTGTTGTCTTCTTCTGCGAAGGTAGATACCGACGATCGCAAGAACGAGTACTCCCAGTCCAAGCAACACCACTTGGTTTGACAGTAGATTCGATAGCAACTGGATAGGGTTTGAGAGGGCCTGCTCGACGATACTGGTCTTAGTCGTCTCAGTCTGAGGTAGCTTCGCAACAACGGCGTAACTGATTACAGTCACGATAGTGTGGTCTAGTTGAAGATCGTCTTGGTAGTATAGAAGAATCGTGGCTCGATAAGTGCCCGCAGTTGCGTTAGGATCAACCTAGTGCAGTCACACTGAAAGGAGCCGGAGCATTAGAATCAACTTCCCCAACATAAGTAGGTTTGATGGAATTCTCCACTAGGGGCGGATCTGCTGCGATCGTCACGTTCGCATACATCGCTGGAATCACGCCACGATTCAAGATATTGCCCGAGATTGTCAATTCACTCCCGGGCAAGGCAGGGTCTGGACTAACGCTCACTTCGTAGACTTTGAGGTCAACCCAGCCTCGGATCAGAAACGAAATTGTGTGCGTCTCAGTTGACGGGTTACTCTCACCAATGACCTTGTACACGGCTACTATGCTGCCTTGAATCGTTGTTCCTGCGGCGAAAGCCGGTGCGAAGATCGTGAGGTTTGCACGTATCATATCGCCGTGAGCGAACGTTGATCTGCTCCAATGATTGTCGCCAAATAGCACCAGTGGGGAAGGAAGTGCAAGCGCGACGTCAAGCTCCTTAAGGAAGTTACCAACGTTCCCGATTTCCAGCAGTACGGTGCAGTTCTGAGAGGCTACAAGCAGATTCGTTGAGGATGTGATGGACAGATTTGATGATGTCTGTGCATAACTGCGAGTAGCCGCCGGCGAAATCGCAATAATGCAAACAAACACCAGTAACGCGAGAACATGCAGATCTGGTTTCTTGACCCATCCGATCGAACGCGACATCTCTGGGATCAACCTACTCAACGAGTTCCATGGGGTTCCTTTTCGGTCTGAAAACACCTAAATCTTGCGGCCCGTCCGAAGCAAAGAGGATCTGCATGGCAGACAAAGGCGACGGATTTGCTATCGAAACATACGATCTCAAGAAGACCTACAGAATGGGTCTCGTTACAGTACATGCGCTAAACGGAGTAAGCTTGAGGATTAAGCACGGGGAGATGGTTTCAATCGTTGGCCCTTCCGGCAGCGGCAAATCTACCCTGCTAAACATGCTAGGTGCTCTCGATATCCCTACAAGCGGAAAAATACTGGTTGATGGAGCGGACATAACCCGGCTGGGAGAGAGAGCCCTTTCCAAGTTTCGCAACAAGAAGATTGGCTTTGTCTTCCAATCCTACAACCTTATCGAAAGGTCGAAGGTGGCGAAGAACGTCGAGTTGCCTGCCATAGTAGCAGGCATGCCGAAGAAGCTGAGGAATAAGAGGGTTCACGAGCTGTTGGATCTTGTAGGTTTGGGCGATAAATTGAATCGCAAACCACATGCCCTCAGCGGTGGGGAACAACAACGTGTCGCGATAGCACGTGCACTCATGAATGACCCGGCATTCATTCTTGCAGATGAACCCACCGGCAATCTCGATTCCAAAACGGGACAAGAGATAGAGAATCTCTTGCTTCGCGTGAATCATGAGAGAAGCGCGACCATTGTCATCGTTACGCACAACCTGGAGTTGGCTGAAGGAACCGGCAGAATCATCCATTTGAGAGATGGAGTCATAGAGAAAGAACGAACCGGCTTGTGGGGCCACGAAAACATAGCTACAGAGACGAGGAACTAAAGACGATGACTGTACTGGATTTGGTTGGGCTTTCGTTTGGAGCCTTGAAAGAGCGACGAATGAGAACAGGCCTCACAGTGCTAATGGTGATCATAGGCGTGGCACTGATGACCTCCATCAACGGACTGGGTGGAGGGATGAACAACTACATTAGCGACCAGCTAGGCACTCTCGGCGCTAACGCCCTGATAGTTACTCCTTCAGCCAGTGCTTTCGGACCCGAAGCACAATCCGGTATGCAAACAAAACTCACATCACAGACCGTACGCACCCTCGAAAGAATTCAGGGCGTAGATTATGTTATCCCATCTTTCACCGGTGGGGGAACGTTGAGATCAGGAAGCGAATCAAAAACCGTGGCAGTTCTGGGGATGGATCAAAGCAAGATGGTATATGTCACTCCCAAGATTAGCTTTGAATCCGGAGCATTCGTCTCATCTACCGACTCCGGCGGAATTGTACTGGGACACAGTATTGCTCACCCATCGAATCTTGACAAGCCATTTGCGAGCATAGGGCAGTCAGTGTTTATTGAGTTCTCAAAGATTGAAAATCAAGGAGGAGTTGAGAAGCTAGTCACGAAAAGGAAAGCCTTCCTAGTGAGGGGAGTTCTCAACGAGCTCGGAAGCCAGCAGATCGACAGCGAAGTCTTCATTTCTCTCTCAGCGGCCAATACGTTCTTCGAAAAGAATAGCATCTACGACGTCATCTACGTGATCACGAAAGGCCCCGACATTAACGATAATGTCGAAACAAACATCACAAAATTCTATGGAAAGAATATCGGCATAACATCACCCAAAGCGATTGCAAGCACCATAAATGAAGTGATGGGCACCTTCCTAGGATTTCTCACCGCTGTCGCCGCAGTCTCCATGTTCGTCGGCGCTGTCGGCATAATCACAACATTGTACACTTCCGTAATGGAGAGAACACGCGAAATTGGGCTACTGAAAGCAATAGGCTACACTGGTGAGACTATTCTCTTCATGTTTCTCACGGAATCATTCGCAATCGGGCTTCTAGGCGCACTATTAGGATTGGCCGCCGGGATTGCTGGAGCATATGCCATGATCGGGCTCTTGCCTTTGGGGGCAAACGCAATATCAATTACTCCCTATTTTCGCCCTACCGATCTTGTCCAGGTATTCCTTCTAGCCTGCGCTCTAAGCGTCATGGCGGGCATCTATCCTGCTTGGAGAGCATCAACACTGAGCCCGATAACAGCCTTGAAGAAAGAATAGAGGACAGAATCCGGTTCGAAGAAAAGCAGGGATGTAGATCACTGGAGGATTGAGGTACTTCGAGCCTTCAGTGAGGGCTCCCTGACGAGTCGCCAACTGGTGCAACTTGAGAGAGATTTGCATCGCTCCTATCACAGTCAAGACAATCGTCAACCCTCTTGGCTGCTTTGTCAGCTTGGTTTCGCTCCACAGGAACAACGCATGAGTCGTGACATGAAGAGTGGCCTCATAATCGAGCTCCTTGTTCTTCGACAACTGAGCGCATTTCATTTTTGATGAGTCTGGGAGCGTTCTTCAGACAATACTCTTGAATTCTCTCGTGAACTCATCTTCCCGCAAGATATGTACCTGCGACCAGCGATGTTGATATGTCCCACAATACTCCAGCATCTTTTGAGATCATTATGGATCAAAAATCATTCACCAAGTCAATCAGTCTCCCAACACCATCATTCGGTATGCGAGACGCGTCTCTGATATTGATGAGACTACTGCTGTAGGTAGTATTAATCCGTCCCAAGAGTCTCTTCTTGTCGAGCTGGCGGAAAGAGAAAGCGAATGAAGCAGCAGTCGCCTACAAGAAGAGATGGTTCTGTCAAACATGACCCGCACCTAGGCGGAATCATCATTCGATTTCATAGTGTGAGCTCGACAAATGATGCTGCAAAGAAGCTTGCTGAGCAAGGCACCCCTGAGGGGACGGTAGTCCTCGCAGCTACGCAGAAGCACGGAAGAGGAAGAGGAAACAAAACATGGTTTTCTCCTGTAGGGGGATTATGGTTCTCTCTTGTCCTTCGGCCAGAGGTGACGATGTCAACCATCTCACTTCTGCCGCTAGCTGCCGGAGTTGCTGTCGCGACAACGATCCGACGCCTTTTTCGTATCCGAGCCATGCTGAAGTGGCCCAACGACGTAACCATAAATGAAAGAAAGGTTGCCGGAGTACTTGCCGAAACAACAACAGAAGGCAGCAAATGCCACGCGATCATAGGTTTTGGGATTAATGTAAACAACTCCGTTGGCTCGATGACAGTCGAGCTGGCGAGTGAGGCAACATCTATCTTAGATGAGTTGAAGTCGAACGTGAATGTCGACTGGTTGATGCGAGAGATCCTCAATGACTTCTCGGCGATTTATGCAAAAATACTTGCCTGCGATTCCTCACACGTAATCGCGGAGTGGAAACGACTTTCCGACATGTTGAAAATGTCGATTATTGTCAAGGAAGAGAAGATATCTTACAGAGCGGAAGTTGTAGACCTGGACTCTGATGGTGCTCTAGTCATCCAATCCCAAGACGGCACAATTCGAAGGCTACTTTCAGGGGACGTCTCGGTCCGGAAAATCAGAAGTCGCACATAGGCGTATCTTTTTCGACAGGGTCACACTGAGAAGAAATGTGGACCATATTGGAAATAGGCGAGAGGCTTCGAGAACTAACACAACACGGCTTTCTATCCGATTTGCGCTCAGCCAGATCTCCTTGTAGATTTGTTCCTCTTGCTTGGATGATCTTTCGCGACAAACTCGACGCCATAGAATCTGCACAAGCGCATTGCGTTGATCCTCACCCAGTATGCTACGGATATGGATATGGGTTTGATTCAATGATAGCGTCACAACGAAACACCTCTTATTAGGAGTGCAGCGAATATGGACCCGCATGCCGACTAATCACAAGACTGAGCAATTGCACCGACTGAGAAAGCAGGCTCGAGAGGCCGGCGGTGCCAACCGGGTAGAGGTGCAGCGTTCCAAAGGCAAGATGACTGCTCGCGAGCGCATCGAGACACTGTTGGACAAAGCATCTTTTCACGAACTGGACATGTTTGTCGTACATCGTGCCACGGACTTTGGAATAGATGAAAAAAAAGTGCTGTCTGATGGCGTGGTGACGGGATGGGGCATGATTGATGGACGACGTGTATACGTATTCAGCCAAGACTTTACCGTCTTCGGAGGCAGTCTTGGAGAAGCTCATGCCGAGAAGATTTGTAAGGTGATGGACCTTGCGATGAAGAATGGTGCGCCGATAATCGGGCTGAATGATTCTGGAGGAGCGCGAATCCAAGAGGGGGTGGTCAGCTTAGGAGGCTACGCAGAGATCTTCTTGCGTAACACTCTGGCATCTGGTCTAATACCGCAAATCAGTGCCATCATGGGCCCGTGTGCAGGTGGTGCAGTGTACAGCCCTGCGCTGACGGATTTCATTTTCATGGTAAAAGACTCAAGCCATATGTTCATCACCGGGCCGGATGTGGTAGAAACCGTGACGCGTGAGAAAGTAACATTTGAGGAACTGGGCGGAGCGCTGGCGCACAGTACAAAAAGCGGCGTATGCCATATGGCGGCAGATAACGAGACGGAAGCTTTGTCGCTCATCCGCCAACTGATTAGCTACCTGCCCTCGAACAACATGGAAGACCCGCCGCACGTCGAGACCAACGACGATCCACAACGGATGGATGAGCGACTCGACACGATCGTCCCAGATGATCCCAGCAAGCCGTATGACATGAAAGAAATCATTCGCATAATCGTTGACAACGGAGAATTCTTCGAAATTCACAGGAGTTTTGCGCCAAATATCGTAGTTGGCTTTGGACGTTTGGGTGGACATAGCATAGGAATAGTCGCAAATCAACCCGCCGTCTCGGCCGGCGTGCTCGACATTAAGTCGTCAATCAAGGGCGCACGTTTCGTGCGCTTTTGCGACGCATTCAACATTCCGATCGTAACGTTTGTAGATGTGCCCGGCTTCCTGCCTGGCGTTGACCAAGAACATGGCGCCATTATCGTCCACGGAGCGAAACTACTGTACGCTTATTGCGAGGCTACTGTGGCCAAACTGACAATAATCACGAGGAAAGCCTACGGCGGCGCGTACGATGTCATGAGCAGCAAGCACATACGCGGCGACTACAACGTAGCTTGGCCCAGCTCCGAAATCGCAGTAATGGGACCAGATGGCGCAGTTAACATAATTTTCCGCAAAGAAATCGCTGAAGCCGACGACCCGGTCGCAAAACGCATTGAACTCGTACAGATATATCGTGAGAAATTCGCGAATCCATATGTTGCTGCTGCACACGGCTACTTGGACGACGTGATCGAACCGCGAGAGACCCGGCCACATTTGATCGAGGCCCTTCGCATGTTGCAGAACAAGAGGGATAACAACCCGCCCAAGAAACACGGCAATATTCCATTGTGATGCTTGCGTGTGAAGAAGCCGAGGGTGTCAGAAATCGCTAAGAATCCTGTGAAGATCTGCGAAACTGTCCTGCGTGATGCACATCAATCGCTACTCGCCACGCGCTTGCGCACTGCTGACATGCTGCCGATCGCTGCCAAACTTGACAAGATCGGTTACTGGTCCGTAGAAATGTGGGGGGGTGCCACATTCGATAGCGCGATGCGATTTCTAGGTGAAGACCCGTGGGAACGCCTCCGCGTACTCAGACGCGAGATGCCTAACACCCGCCTTCAGATGCTCTTGCGTGGTCAGAATTTGTTGGGCTACAAGCATTACCCGGATGACGTTGTTGAGCACTTCATCGTGGCGGCGAAACGCAATGGCATAGATGTGTTTAGGATCTTCGACGCGCTAAATGATATTCGTAACATGCAATTTGCAATGAGGATCGCGAAGCGTGAAGGCGGACACGTGCAGGCATCCATCTGCTACACAATCAGCCCGGTACACGACATCCCTCTTTTCGCGAGAATGGGGCATGAACTGGCCCGTCTGGGTGCAGATTCTATCTGCATAAAAGACATGGCCGGGTTGTTGTCGCCTTACGCGGCTTATGCACTGGTATCTGTACTGAAGAAAGAGGTGTGCCTCCCAGTGCAGCTGCATACACATTGCACAAGCGGCATGGGAACAGCGACACTGCTGAAGGCTGTGGAGGCCGGTGTGGATGTTGTGGACACGTCCATCTCATCAATGGCGCTTTCCAGCTCTCAACCACCTACTGAGACGCTTGTGGTTGCGCTAAAGGATACTGAGCGCGACACAGGCTTGGACATTGCTGCCTTGGCTGAGATTGCACGCGAGGTGGGCGAAATACGTAAGAAATATGCCAGCTTCGAGGCTGGCACCAACAGTGTTGACGTTAACGTGTTGCAGTTCCAATTGCCCGGCGGTATGCTCTCTAATCTGATCAGCCAGTTGCGTCAACAGGATGCAATGGATCGCTACTATGACGTGCTGAAAGAGGTGCCGCGAGTTCGAGAGGATCTGGGCTTTCCGCCGTTGGTCACGCCGTCCAGCCAGATCGTTGGAACACAGGCGACACTGAATGTGCTGTTGGGAGAACGCTACAAAATGATCCTTGAAGAAGTAAAGGAGTACATCCGTGGGTACTATGGGAAGCCCCCGGCGCCGGTCAATCCTGAGCTTCAACGCAAGGCGATTGGGGATGAACAGCCGATCACTTGCCGGCCGATATGCTGCCGCCGGGATGGGAAAAGGCGAGAGAAGATGTCGGTGACCTGGCAAAGTCCGAAGAAGACATCCTCTGCTACGCACTATTCCCGGAAGCCGGCCGTCAGTTATTGGAACGACGCGCTAGAGGATTAGTTGGCGATAGGGAGCTAGCCGCAGCTGTCGCAGCATTATTGCTTGAAGAAAACTCCGAAACCGAGAGCGGGGCGACTACACGACGCGTTGGGCAAGTTGCACCATGGAAGATGGCCAACGGCCCGGCCTAGCGAACGGGTGGCAACGATGGCAGACAGGTTCAGACTAGTACTAGATACCGTGTCGTACGAAATTGAACGCCGAGACAACCTGCTGCTGGTTGACGGACAAGAATTCTCCTTCGCGATCAAAGACAACACAGTCATTGTTCAAGGCAATGCCCATAAAGTTGAGCTCAGCGGCGGCACAGCTACAGTGGACGGTATCACTCACCCATTCGAGGTCATAGGGCTGGCAGAACAAAAGCCAAGTGGAACTCGCAAAGGAGTCGCGATCTCGACTCGTGCTGAGGAGGATGCCATTACAGCTATCATGCCAGGCGTGGTTGTCAGAGTGTTGAAGAAGGAAGGCGATCGGGTCGAAGCCGGCGAAGTTGTTCTCATTCTTGAAGCAATGAAGATGCAGAACGAGCTCCGTGCTAACAAGTCGGGCGTGATCAAGCAGATCAACGCTAGAGAACGCGAGCCGGTTGGGATGGGCCAAGTACTAGTGATCATCGAGTAGCGGCGATGAATAACACCAACTCCCATGATGTCTAACACCAGATGTCCATGAACCTCTTGGAAAAGATCAGAATTGCGCCAAATATGGGGAAAGCATGTGTTGGGCTGATGCACGAATCTCCCCTGCACCAACCTATGCGTACAATCTCGCCCTTGACATCTTCTGTACCCGTCTCAACGAAATTGTGAAGAGACTACGTGCTACTTCATCCACTTAGTTCTCTATCGGTGCATGAAGGGGTTCCTGAGGAAAGTATTCACAACTAACCTCAAGCTTGCCATTATGGTTCGCAGATGTGAGAGAAAGCGGTTCCTTTATCCAATAAGACAAGCCAGAGAAGAGACTCGACCGCATCTTGAAGGCTACTTTCGTTGATTCTCAGGGAAAGCTTGGGCTTCGTAATGTTGAGAGGCCACGGATCGGTCACGGAGAGCTTCTCGTCAAAATGAAAGTGTGCGGTATATGTGGAACAGACTTAGAGAAACTCCGTGGGGTAAGGGTGACTCCCCCAATTTTAGGACACGAGGTGGCTGGAGAAATCGAAGAGGTGGGAGAGGGCGTGGAGAACTACTCGTGCGGCGATCGAATAGTTGTGCACCATCACGTACCTTGCCAGACCTGCTACTATTGTCTTCACGGCGACCAGACCCTCTGTGAGGAGTTTCCTAGAAGCAATATAGACCCTTGCGGGTTCGCGGAGTACTTCAGGGTTCCCCAAGAGAACGTTACCAAAGGAGCTGTGTTCAGAGTACCTCACGAAATGAGTTACGAAGAAGTTGCTTTCGCGGAACCGACAGGATGCTGCATAAGAGGACTCGACAGGCTAGGTATTGCAGAGGGAGACAGCTTTCTGATAATCGGAGCTGGACCCGCAGGACTAACGTACATCCAGCTTCTTCGAGCGTCCGGTGCCCGCTCCATAATCGTTATGGACATCATCAAGCCCAGACTAGAATGGGCAAAGAAGTTCGGAGCAGACGAGACACTCAATGCATCCGACAAAAACTTGCGCAGTCACGTTCTCGACGCAACCGGAGATATCGGAGCGGACAATGTAATAGTCGCATCAGGAAACCTGAAGGCAATAGAGTCTGCGTTTTCACTAGTAAGGAAAGGCGGCAAGATTCTCCTCTTCGGTATTCCTGCACAAGGAAGCATGCTTGAATTCGACGCAAGCAACGTGTTCATACGCGAGATCAAGCTGATGCCAAGTTATTCAACCACAGACAAAGAGATCGAAAGGGCTTTGGAGATGATGGACAAGAAGGCTATTCGATTGACGAACATGATAACACACCGCTTTGGTCTGGGCGACGTTGTTAATGCCTTCCGAGCTGCAGATGATGCACTGTCATCTCTCAAGGTCATGGTTCACGAGTAGACGTGGGACGTGAACATTGGTTGCTGGCCGCGCGTTTCTATGCCCCCGGAGTGCTGCGAGTCGAAGAGGTCGATATCCCAGAGATATCGAGGGGAGAGCTGCTCATTCGTAATCATGTGGCGCTCACATGCGGTACGGATCTGAAGATGTATCTTCGCGGTCACAGACTCGCAAATCCTCCACTTATTATTGGGCATGAATTCGCTGGCACAGTTGAAAGAGTAGGCGAAGGTGCCCAAGGATTTGAAAAGGGCATGAGAGTTGTCGCGGCTAATTCAGCGCCATGCATGTCATGCCACTACTGCCGGATCGGCAAACCCAACTTATGCGATCATCTAGATGAAGTGCTTGTTGGATTCTCTTCTCCTGGTGCGTATGCCGAATACGTGCGGTTACCAGCACGAATCGTCAGGCAAAACACGCATGCAATACCGGAAAATGTACCGTTCGAGACCGCTGCCTTTGTGGAGCCGCTGGCGTGTGTGGTTCATGGAATCGAGCTATCCGGCATCCGAGCAGGCGATCTCGTCTTCGTTATTGGCGCTGGACCGATCGGACTGATGCACATTCAGCTCGCGAAGATCCATGGGGCAAGGACCGTTGTCGTCACAGACGCGATCACTGAGAGGTTACAGATGGCAGCTCAATTCGGAGCAGACCAGTTAGTCGCTCCCAGTAATTCAATCACCAAATTGAAGGCGCTGAGTGAGAACCGTGGAGCAGATGTCACCATTGAAGCGGTTGGAAAACCCGAGACGTGGGAGCTGGCCGTGCAAGCCACGAGGAAAGGCGGAACAACAGTTCTGTTTGGTGGATGTCCAGCGGGAAGCAAAGCTTCGATTGACACGGGCCTGATGCACTACGGAGAACTCACGTTGAGAGGAGTGTTCCATCACACGCCAAGAGATGTGCGTGAGGCCCTAAGGCTGATATCGACAGCGCAGGTTAACGTTGCCCAGCTCGTCACTCATAGAATGAGACTCACCGAGGTCGAAGAAGCGCTACGTCTGATGCAGAAAGGCACGGCGATCAAAGTGGCGATCACGCCATAGCGACGGCGCGACCGAGATCAATCAAGCTTCTTCGGGTCCTCCAGTAGTTCTTTGACTCGTTGCAGAAACTGCGCCGCAGGTACACCATCAACGATCCTGTGATCGAAGACTAGTGATAGTGTCGTGATTGACGCCACTCGCACTTGCTTCTCGACAATTATGGGTCTCTCGGACGTTCGGCCGAAACCAATGATTGCACACTGCGGCGGATTGATGACTGGCGCGAAGAGATCGACACCATAACCGCCCAGATTCGACACCGTAAATGTGCCTCCGGTGAGATCTCATACGGTGAGCCTGTTCTGCACGGCACGTTCTGTCAGATCCCGAATGTCCCGCGAAACCTCAAGTACAGACATCCTGTTTGTCTGTGGTATCACTGGCGCCACAAGTCCGTCGGGCGTGTTGATTGCCACAGCGACGTTGATGTCACCGTAGACTCGAAATTCGTCTTCCTCAAGAGACGAGTTGATCATCTCGTGATCCTCGAGAGCCCTCGCGGCAGCCTTGACGACGTAAGCCGTTATGGATACCTCCTCACCAGTCCGGCCGTGAAGGCTCCTCCTTTGCTCAAGAACTGCCTCCATTCGTGCCTCCATCGTGATCGTAACCGGAACCGTTGTGTGGAAACCGTACGAAAGACGCTCCGACGTAGCCTTCCGTTTTCCCGACAGTTTGATCGTCCTGGCAACTGGGACAGCCCTAGTTTCTTGAACCATGACAGCGCCCGCTACCGGCGGTATGCTAATCTGTTCGATTGCTTTCTGAACATCTTCACGAACTATTCTACCGCCAGGTCCAGAGCCCCTGATCTTCGATATGTCGATGCCCGCCTCTCTGGCCATCTTCCTCGCTACCGGTGAAGCTGAAGGCTCTGTCACTCGTAAAATTGGAGGAGCCGCAGTCGGTTCGTGCACTACAACAGGCTCGCTTGCCACTGGTGCTTCGGCGCCGGTCGGTAACGGCTCGTCTTGCTCGCCCACAAGCGCGATAGTCTGTCCAACCTGAACATCCATACCAGGCCCAAACAGTAGTTTCCGGACGATGCCTGCTCCCGGGGCGTTCACTTCAAAAGTGGTCTTCTCTCCTTCTATCTGAACAATAGGCACGTCCTTTTCGACGTGATCTCCTTCTTTCTTCAGCCACTCTACGATCTTGCCCGACTGCATACCGGGATCCAGACGAGGCATTGTCACCCTGAACATCGCTTTCACCCGATCAGTCTCTTTGCTGCTTCCATGATCTTCTGCGCATTTGCCATGTACGCCTGTTCGAGCGGCGGCGAGAATGGAATCGGCATGTCCGCCGATGCCACGCGCAGAATTGGTGCGTCTAACGAGTCGAAAGCTTCTTCAACCACAATTGCCGCGATCTCAGAGCCGATTCCGCCTGATTTCACGTCGTCCGACGCAATAATCAGTCTTCCAGTCTTCTTGACAGACTCAACTATTGTATTCGAGTCGAGCGGTTGAATAGTTCTCGGATCTATCACCTCAGCCGTGATACCTTGCTCTTCCAGCTTGGCAGCCGCGGCAAGAGCTTCACCGACAACCCTTGAGACCGCGACTATTGTGAGGTCATCGCCGTTTCTCTTGATATCACACTTGCCTAGAGGCAGTACGTATTCCTCTTCTGGAACTAGCCCCTTCGTCCTGTAAAGTGCGCCACTTTCCACAAAGACAACTGGGTTGTCATCTCGGATCGAAGCCTTCAGAAGACCTTTTGCATCGTACGGTGTCGACGGCAAGACGACCTTCAGACCCGGCACCTGGAAGAATATTGACGGGTAGAATTGGGAATGCTGGGCACCGTGCATTCGACCAAGGCTGTACTGTGTCCTGAGAACAAAGGGAACCTTCAGCTTCCCGCCACTCATGAACCGCATCTTTGCAGCGTTTGTTGCTATCTGATCAAGACAGATTGTTACGAAGTCCATGTACATGATCTCGGCTACAGGCTTGAGGCCAGCTAACGCAGCACCTACTGCAGCACCTGCAATCGCAGCTTCAGAAATCGGAGTGTCCCTCACTCTTTCAGGACCGAACTCCTTCAGCAGACCACGCGTGACTTTGTAGACTCCTTCGAATACTCCTATTTCCTCACCCATCAGGACGACCTTTGGATCCCTCAGCATTTCTTCGCGCAGGGCCTCTCGCAGAGCGTCGGCATAAGTCAACTCGCGCATTTCGTGTCACCTCGCATAGACGAAGTTCGAGAGCTCCTCGAAGGGCAATACTGGGCTCGATTTTGCGAATGCAACAGATTCCTCGACTGAAGTGGCGACTTCCTTCTCGATCTGATCGATGTCTGCTTGAGCTGCAAGTTTCGTCTTGAGAAGCTTGGCTTCGAAGGTGTCGATCGGGTCACGTCTCCGCCATTCCTCAACTTCCTCTTTCGGTCTATACTCAGCCTTGTCGTAGACACCATGACCCTTCAGTTTGTACGTGATACATTCAAGGAGAGTTGGACCTTCTCCCTTGCGTGCGTTCTCAATTGCTTCTTTGGCCGACAAGAATACGGCCACCACGTCGTTACCGTCTGCGGCCATCGCCCGCATCCTATATGCTTCGGCGCGATCAGCAACGCTCTCAGCTGCTATCGCTTTGTCTGCTCTGGTTGACATGGCGTAGAGGTTGTTCTCACAGACAAAGACCACGGGAAGTTTCCAGACCGCTGCGAGATTCATTCCCTCATGAAAGGCGCCTGTATTGGTAGCGCCATCGCCGAAGAATGTCATCGCCACTTGACGTCTACCTGCTTGTTGGAGTGCGAGCCCCACTCCAGCTGTGATTGGCACTCCGCTGCCCACGATCGCGCTCGCGTACAATATGCCCTTCTCGGGGAATATTGAGACGTGCATTGATCCTCCAAGACCTTTGCAGGTGCCAGTTGCCTTTCCAAACAGCTCGGCCATCAGCGGGTTCATCGGTACTCCTCTTGCGATGGCGTGACCGTGACCTCTGTATGTGCTTACGATCAAATCGTCATCGTTCAGTGCGCTTATGGCACCAGCTGCAACCGCTTCTTGACCTAAGTAGAGGTGCGATGGGCCGATCAGGAGTCCTTCTTGCAGGAAGAGTCGTTCCACGCGCTCCTCGAATCTTCTGATCTCAATCATCTTGCGAAGCATGGGCAGCAGTTTGTCTCTTGAGAGCCCATGCTTTGCGTACTCTTCTGCGTTGACAGATCTTACCGTTCTCGTACGATCCTACCCCGCGTGCCCGACCACACGCAACACACCTTCTTAAGATCTTCCAGTCCTAGAACGAGTAGTCACGCCTTTCGCTGCCCGCTAGCCATCAGATAATCGACAACAATATCTACTGTCTGAGGCCGCTGATCTGCCAAGGGAGGAGTCTAGGATGGAGCAGATTACGATCAAAGGAACCGGCATCAAGGCGTCCCGAATAGGCCTAGGCACGTATGCCATAGGCGGCGCCATGTGGGGCGGATCTGACAAACAAGAGTCAATTCGGACGGTGCTTGCTGCATTTGAGCGTGGTGTCAACCTCGTAGACACGGCACCGGCATATGGTGCTGGTCTAGCGGAAGAGATCGTGGGAGAAGCGATTGCGAAACATGGGAACAGAGAAAGTATCATCATTGCGACAAAGGTCGGCTTGGAGAACCGAGACGGATGGTTCTATCGGAATTCGACGAAAGAACAAATCCTCAAAGGAATCGACGAGTCTCTGAAACGATTAGGCACAGACTACATCGACATATGCCAAGTGCATTGGCCAGACCCCCTAGTTCCAATAGAAGAAACCGCGGAAGCGATGAAAAGACTCTACGAAATGGGCAAGATCAGGGCAATTGGAGTGAGCAACTACTCCGTGGAACAGATGGAACGTTTTCGCAACGTGGCCCCGCTTCATACGCTCCAGCCGCCATACAATATGTTTGAGCGCGTCATCGAACAGGATATCCTTCCCTATTGTGAAAAGCACGGCATTACGATGCTCATGTATGGCTCCCTCTGCCGAGGCCTGCTGAGCGGTAAAATGCGCCCAGACACCCAATTCCCGGGGGACGATCATCGAAAGATGGATCCAAAGTTCAAACCACCCCTCTACCAAGAGTACCTAAAGACGGTGGAACTTCTCGACCAGTTCGCTCAGAAAAAATACGGAAAACGTGTTCTTGAACTGGCGGTACGATGGGTACTCGATAGGACGAACCTTGCGATCGCTCTATGGGGTGCACGTCGACCAGAACAGCTGAAGACAGTTGGAGAGGTTGCGGGATGGTCTCTCGACCCCAAAGCGATGGCAGCTATCGATTCGATCATCAGTGAACGCATCAAAGACACAAAGCAGACTTATCTTGCAGACACATACTGCCCCGGAGATCGCGGAACATCGAAGAAATGAAGTGACCCTCCTAGGGGCTCGGTCCAGTCACCTGAACCGGTGCGACGGACCGCAGCGAGCACGCAAAGCTCCGCACGAACTGGAGGATCCTCTGCTCGCCAGTTTTGTGGGGGCCTATTCGAGTGCCTTGTACAACCTCTTGTATTTCTCGTAGAGGATAGAGTATGTTTCTTGGACATCATTTCTTGGCGAGCTCTCCGCGTACCTTCCTATCTCGGGCAGAATGAAGTCTTTGAAGATGCCTGCTCCCACGCCAGCAAGGGTCGCCGCACCTAGCGTTCCTGTTTCCTGCATGTGCGGCGACTTGACGTGCTTGTTTGTAACATCTGAAATTATCTGACGCCATGTCACGGATTTTGCCCCGCCTCCAACCATAATCAGCTCCTTGATGTCAAGGCCGAACTTCTACGAAAACTTCGATGACCTCTCTTGCTTCAAATGCGACCCCTTCCAAGATGCTGCGTATCAGGTCACTTCGCTTGTGTTCGTTTCTGAGATTGAGAATTGCCCCGACAGGGGCCGCGAATATCGGCGATTCTACTCCGGGCCGTGACTTCTCGGCTTCAAGACTGAGAATATCATAGGAGGGGACGCCAAGTTCTGCCGCAAGCTTGCGTTCTGCTTGACCTAGCTCACGGTCGAACCACGCAAGCATTGCTCCTCCAACAGGTGCTCCAACTTCAAGTATCCACATGTTGTCAACCACGTGGCTCGTACAGACTGAGCCTGTCCCGAAGAGGCGAGTCTCAGGACTCATCGGAATCGTTAATGGCTTCCTCATCGGAACGGCAACCATCAATGAGGTGCCGATCGAGATGAGAGCCTGTTCTTCCGTTACTGCGCCTGCACCGAGCGCACTGCACTCGGTGTCTCCACCTCCAGCAACTACGATCGTGTTCGTTCTCAGTCCTGTCTCTTGTGCCGCTTGAGGAGTGACAGTCCCAACGACTTCGGCGGAACGTGCGACTTCAGGTTGCTTCGAAACGGGGATTCCGAATAGATCGGCGAGCTCACTTGACCATTCATGCCTTCTCATATCATATAGAAGGCTTCGCGATGCCGTTGACCGGTCAGCAATGTATTTCCCGGTCAGCTTGAGAAACATGAAGGTTCCGATGGAAAGGAACTTGTAAGTCTTTTCATATGTGTCCGGCTCGTTCTTCTTTATCCACTGCATCTTGAGTGCTGGGAAATCATAACCTCCTTGGACAGGTATTCCGGTTATCTCGTAGACGTGCTCGAAGTCGCCTCGCTGTTGCAGTTGTCTGTGCTCGTTCACGCATCTAGTGTCAAGCCAATGGATGTATGGTCTCAGAGGCGCACCATTTCTGTCAACGGCGAGTATTCCATCAGTCTCAGCAGAGATTCCGACACATCTGATTTGCTCGACGGGAACGTTTGAATCCTCAACGGACCGCCTGATTACGGTTGCCACCGCGTTCCACCAAGAGTTTGCGTCGAGCTCAACCCATCCGGGGCGCGGGTGATCTCTGGCATACTCCTGTTGCGCTCGGCCCATGACGTTCCGATTGGAATCAAAGACGATTGCTTTGCAGCTGCTCGCTCCGATGTCCACGCCGATAAGGCATCTTGCGTCAGCGTCCTTCATGTGGAGTCCTGAAATCAGCTTCTCCTCCCATTCCCTAGTCCTTGAGAATCCGCACGATCTGATAATTATGCAATACGAGGACTCTGCACGCGAAGCTGGAGAAAATCGGTCATCGGTCTGATTGCGGACAGATCATAAGGTGACAGCGATCTTCAGGGAGCGAACGAGCCATGGCGATGTTGATGGTGAGTCGTCGTGAAGCTCCAAAGTCTTTAATGATCGCATGATCCTAGGTGCGCGCGATTCACAATGTGGCAACTATTGAGCCGTGATCAGTTGGAGACATTGCACTCGTCAGCACTCGGCATTCTCGAAAAAGTGGGAGTCAGAGTCGTTGACAGGAGCACACTTCAGATTTTCCATGATCATGGGGCGACGGTTGACGAGAAGAATCAGACCGTAAAGCTCCCTCCCTCTTTGGTCGAAGAGGCTGTGAAGAAAGCGCCCCGCGAGGTGACGCTTGGAGCAAGAAACAAGAAGTATGCGGTCAAGCTCAAACCGGGCCGAATGTACACTCGTGCCTCGACTGGGCTCACCGAAGTGATCGATCTTGAAACCGGCCTCTCAAGACACGGATTATCGAAAGACACGGCTGATGCATCTAGGCTCATACAGGATCTGACAACGTCTCGATCAACGCGACCCACATCTTTCCTTCGGACACGCCACCGCACGTGAGGGATGTTCACTCGTTCAAGCTGGCCTTGGACAACTGTGAGAAGCACGTGGTTACCACGCCTCTGAGCAGAACGACTTTAGATTTCCAGAAGCGTTTAGCTACAGTATTTGAGGAGGAGTCAGACTCACAGTCTCCAATCTTCAGCTCACTCGTATGCCCGATAAGTCCACTGACCTTGAGGGATCCCGTGACCATCTTCTGTGCCGAAAAGAACATCCCGGCCATAATTGTCTCCGGAGTCGTCGTTGGCGTCGCGTCACCTGTTACGCTCGCTGGCACATTGGTTCAGCAGAGCGCCGAATGCTTGGCAACTATCACTTTGATGCAAATCGTTAACCCCGGAACGCCTGTGATCATTGGCAACAAATCGTCACCACTTGACCAGAGATATGCAACTCCATTGAGCGGCGTGGTCGAAATCGGATTGCTATCCGCAGCGTGCGTTCAGGTAGCGCAATTCTACGGTCTTCCCGGCGAAGGCTTCGGGCTTCGCTCAGACTCGAAAACCATAGACGAGCAAGCCGGAGTTGAGAGAGTCTTTGTGGGCTTGCTACCCGCTTTGGCTGGAGCGAGATTGGATTCTGGGGCGGGATCTGCAGAAGCCATCAACACATTCAGTTTGGAGCAACTTGTCATCGACAATGAAGTCTATGGTATGATCCAAAGGGTGCTGAGAGGAATAGACTTTGATGAAGAGAGGCTTGCACTTAACGAGATTGCAAGCGTCGGCCCTGGAGGTAATTACCTCGGACGCCCCCACACCAGGAAATTCTATCTGAAGGAATTCTACCAGCATAGACTGTTCGATAAGAAAACCAGATCTGCTTGGGAGGCTTCCGGACACAAAGACATTAGGGAACAGGCAAAGCATACGGTAAGGAAAATTCTTGCTGAGCATCGGCCGGTGGCACAACTCGGCAGAGACGCGCAGCAGAAAATCTCAGTGCTTTTGAAAGAAGCTGAGTCCAACACTGGGTGATGCTCTTTCCTTGACAACTGACACATACACTGAAAAAGCAGCCTCATTAACGGAATCTAGATGATGGTCTCCTCTTGCAGACCATGGTCTCCACGGATGCGCAAGACGAATCTGCAGACTAACGCGGGTGAGCAGAGCCTCATTCGATTTGGGTTTGGTTCGCTAAGTCACTGGCTGGGTTCGCGAGGATTCGTACAGCGCCTTGAACTTTCGGTAGAGAGTCTCGTAGATTTCGTGAGCGCTTGGATGCGGCTTGTTATCTGAGTATGCGTCGGTCTGAGTTACTCCTCCGACGTCCTCAAACACATGAGCTCCAAGTCCGGCCAATATCCCGGCGCCGAAGGCGGCTGTCTCTGACTGATCCGGAGAGCTGACTGGCCTGTTCGTCACATCGGCGATTATCTGTCTCCAGACATCCGATTTGCTGCCTCCGCCGACCATGATTATACTCTTGACTTGAGTTCCAGTTGTCTCTGACGCTTCAATGATCTGTTGCGCTTCGAACGCAACTCCTTCAAAGATGCTTCGGATCACGTCTCCTCTCTTGTGTTCAGTCGTTAGATTGAATATTGCGTCATGCGATATCACGAAAACGGGCGAGTTGAGACTAGGCCCTGAACTCTTGGCTTCTGCGCTAAGGAGATCATAGACGCTTATTCCGAGGCTGCTTGCGCCTTGATCCTCGATATGGCCAAATTCATTCTTGAACCACGTTAGTCTTGCGCCTGCCATCGATCCAGCTTCAATCAACCACAATCCGTCTACTACGTGGCATGAGCTGAACACGCCCGTTCCTGAGAGCTGTCTTGCTTTTCTGTCTGAAAGGAAAGGTGGCTTCGCACTAGCGACGAGGACCATAAGAGATGTGCCGACAGAGACCAGCGCCTTGCCTTCGGACGTAAGGCCTGCACTTAACCCACTGCATTCCGTGTCTCCTCCCCCAGCGACAACCTTCGTACCAGGTGCGAGCCCCGTTAGTTCAGATGCGTCCTCTGTCACCGCGCCGATAATCTCGGCCGACTTGCGAATCGTTGGTTGGGTGGATAGGGGAATGTCAAGAAGTTCCGCCATGTCGTCCGACCAGTCCAGCTTCTGTATGTCGAAGAGCATCGTGCGAGCGGCTACCGAATAGTCATTCACGTATTCGCCGGTAAGCTTGTAGCTCACGTAGTTGCCTATTTGGACGAATTTCTTGGTCTTCGCATAGACGTTCGGTTCGTTCTCTTTGATCCAGAGCATTTTGAGCCCTGGCGGAGACCACCAGCTCTTGTGAAGAGGAATCCCGGTGATTCGATAGATCTTCTCTATGTCCGTGTTTTTCAGTATCCAATCATACTGGGGATAGCATCGTGCGTCCGACCAGTGAATGTACGGCCTAAGAGGTTTCCCATAATCACCGATGGGTACCACGCCGTCAGTCTCTGTCGACACGCCAAGACTTTTGATCTGCTCCGGAGTGATGTTTGATGTTTTGACTGCTAGCTTTATTGTGTCTGCTACTGTCAGCCACCATTGTTCTGCGTCGAGCTCGACCCAGCCTGGGTTCGGTGTGTTCCTAGAGTATTCTCGTTGCGCGCTTCCTCGTGTATTTCCATTTCCATCGCTACCGAAGACGATTGCTTTGCAGCCGCTGGCGCCGATGTCCACGCCTACGACACAAGCGTTCGGGGAGGTCTCGCTGCGACCTTTCGAGGTCAATTATCCCCTGAATAGCAGAGCTTGTTCTATAGAGCTCCCCAGTTCAGAAGCGCAAGACCAGCAACCATGATGACGAAGAACGCGATAGAGAAAACAGTGATCAGCTTGTCAATATTGCTCAGCTTGATCTCCCGAAGGTAGGAGTATTGCCCTGACCCAAATCCTCGAATGCTTGCGGACAAGGTGAGGATATCCGCCAATACTGTCACCCGTATGACGAGCGGGTGGAACACTTGGGCCAAAGTGTTGACTGCTTTGACGGGGTTCTTCGATAATCCGACTCCGCGCAGTTGTTGTGCATTCATGATTGTTCTTGCGTACCTTAGAAGGATTGGGAAGAAGTTGAATCCTGCAAATACGATGAACAGAACGTTCTTCGAGACTTTCTTACTGGCAAGGTACTGCATTAGGTCGCTTGGGTCTGTAGTGTACAAGAAGATGGCGACAGCGAAGAGCCCGACAAAGAATTTGAGAACCATTGAGAGAAGCCAGAAAAGCCCCCCCACGTGACTTTTGCCACGCCAAGAACAGGGATGTTGGCCAGGTAGATCAAGGTCGTAGTCATCAATTGACTCGAATATACTCTGTAGTACCCCCCTGAGGAAATGAAAAGGGCGTTGTAACTTCTTTCAAGAATGGACATCGTCCCAAAAACGTACATTGGAAGCAACCATGTGTTAGGTATCTTGGACACTGGCTTAGCGAGAATGACGACGAAGATCAAGATTGGCAGAATGAAGACTGGATCGAAATAGAATTGCGCCAGCAGGGTGATCACTACGAGCATGAACGCCTTCGGAATTGGATGCATCTTGTGCATCAGAGTATCCTTGTAGACGTATTCCAGCATTGGCTGATCGAGTATTCCCATGGCTCTTTCACGCTCTCCCCATTAGTCCGGCCATTTCGTCGACGCTCAAGACATCAGGCGGGAAACCCAACTGCTTCAGCCTCTGGCCCAACTGGGTTATCTGGGGTGGTGCGATGTAGCTTCTGGCCAGGGTTTCGGACTGAGCGAACACTTCTCGCGGGGTGCCGTCAAGAAGAACAACACCTTCGTGCATCACGATTACGTGATTCGCATAGGCGGCCGCAAGATTCATGTTATGAGTTATTGCGATTACAGTCTTTCCTCCTCTTGTAAGATTCTCAAGCTCTCTCATGACCACCAAACTGTCTTGCTCATCCAAGCCCGTGGTTGGCTCGTCAATTATGAGTATAGCGGGTTCCAGTGCCATTATCGCGGCTATTGAGACGTAAGTTCTACGACCTCGGTCAAGGTGCACGATGTACTCGTCCTTCAGAGGCTCTAGTCCGAAGATGTTCATGACTGCAGTTGTTCTTCTCTTGATTTCTTCGCTCGGAAGGTTCTGAGCCTGAAGCCCAAAAGCAATCTCCTCCTGCACTTTCTCGCAGAAGATTTGGTCATCAGGGTTCTGGTAGACATAATTGATGCGCTTGATCAATTCCTTTGATCGGACTTTTGCAGCATTCAACCCTGCGACCTCAACGATTGCGTCCTTGTTCGTGGGCTTGAGTATGCCGACTAGATGTAGCGCCAGCGTTGATTTCCCAGATCCGTTCTGTCCAATTAAAGCAACGAATTCTCCCTTGTTAATCGTGAAGGACACTCCTCTCAGAGCTTCAATTCCTTTCTCCAAGCCTGGATACGTGTGCTTCAGATTCTTAACTACGACCAGAGGTTCGCCCTGCGATGTGGTTTCCGATTTCACCAACCTGTTGGGCGACCTCTTTCCTCGCATTCGGTCGGTGACGTATTTCTCTGCTTCCGCCAGAGTGACCGGGGTAGTAGGTCCTCGCGCTCCCATCTTCATGCATAGTTCCGTAACTTGCGGCAGCCTCAAACTGCTCTTTTTCATTACTTCAGTATCGGTCAAGATCTCGTGGGGTGTTCCGGCCTTGAGGATTGTGCCTTGGCTCATGACCATGACCCTGTCAGCGTAGTCGGCATACGATTCGACTTCCATCCCGGAATCCGTCACAATCACGGTCGTTCCGCTCTGCCTGTTAAGATTCCTGAGGCGAGACAGAACATCTATCTTGCCGATCGGGTCCAGCATCGAAATGGGCTCATCCAAGGCGACTATATCGGGCATGAAACTTAGCACACCACCAATTGCAACCGCTTGTTTCTGACCGCCCGACATGCTCCTCGGGTTTCTCTTCTCCAGTCCCTCCAGTCTCACGTTTTTCACGGCGAACTCGACCCTCTCCCTAAGCTTCTCTGGAGGCAAGCCCATATTCGATGGTCCAAACGCCAAGTCATCTTCAACGGTCATCTGTGTGATTTGAGTGTCCGGATCCTCAAGGACGAGACCGATGCTGCGAGAAACATCTGCCACTTCAATGTCTTTGATGCTGCGCCCCATAACGCTAACATCTCCTTCCAGGACTGAGTTGGGGATGAGTTTTGGTATCGTCCCGTTCAGACTATACAGAAGAGAGCTCTTGCCAGAACCGACTGCACCTGTGATCACCACATACTCTCCTTTCTTTACTGTGAAGTGTACATTCTTCACAGCCTGAACATCTCCGGCATATCTGCGATAGAGTATCCTGTCAATGTCTACCGACAATACTTCGCTCAATAACCATCCGACTCCAAGTCCACGTGTTTCACGAAAATTGCCATTCACTCTGACAGAAGAAAAATACGAAAAAAAATGGGGGACTGTCGCGACCTAGCAGTCCTCTATCGTCTCTTGGTTGCTCTAATAGCTGCGTCTCCGGCAATGATCCCTAGTGGTAGACCAATCAAAATCACTATTGCGTACAGGGGAGCGCCGACCACAACGAATGGCACGTATGTTTCCCATGTCCAAGAAATTGCGCTGACGATCACGAACCAGTTAACGAAGAAGAGTACCTGAACCATTATGATGGCAGCGATGATTGCCAGTACATGCCTTGCAGGCTTCGCGTCTTCAACGAATTTGCGCCAGAATACAGCTAGTATCATCCAGTAGAATCCGTCCACTATAGTGTTTCCAACTAGGTCGTAGGCATTGGCGAATCCGCCCACAACGCTGCGGAGGACTCCGCCAACAAATGACATCACGAATGTCACTGGACCGCCCCAGAACACTGCGGTGAAACCTCCTGCCAAGAACATGAGATCAAGTTGCTGGAACATTGGTAGCTTGATCATTGACGCAGCTAGATAGAAACCTGAAGCAACAGCTGCCTCCACAACCCTTCGGGTAGTCCAAACCTTGTAGGTCTTCTTAGAGTCGTAGATCTCAGCTCTTGGGCACAGCCAAGCATTGTGCTGGTTGAAGTACAGATACATTGCATACATTACGGGCAGGAAGAAAGTGAATGCCCACACGTAGAACAAGGCATGTCTGCCTAGCGATGGCGGCCATCCTGGCATGCCTAGCATCGAGTCTGGAGACAGCGGATTCGTGTAGATCCAAGCGGCGATCGAAACGATGAGCCCCGCAACAGCGACGAGCAGCATTGTCTTGTATCCGACGATTCCTTTCCTCGTTTTCGTTTCGGATTGCATGTGAAATCCTCGAGCAGAATTGCCCCCGGTTTCGTATTTAACGGCTTGGTAATTGGTCAAAAACCGAACCAATACAACAAGCACCGGAACGATCTCGCGCCACTGTTGCACTACGCACGCATGGGGCTGCCGAACATCCGCGGGGACCGTACCTGTACTACGAGGGCAAACAGCCCTCAGATCTTCGCGAGAAGCAATCGCCAGGATCCTCACAGCGTTGCCATTATTGCTCTCAGTTCTTTGATGAATCTCTCGCAGTCTTCTCTCTTGCCAATCGTGATGCGAATCATATCATGGCAAATGTCAGTTCCGGAATACATTACGCTCTTGTTTCTCAGGTAGATTCCTTTCTCCACGAGTCTGGTCCAGACGCCTTTCGTGCCTCCTGAATCGTTCAAGATTCCCGGCCGGAACCTAGCGAGCATGAAGTTCGCGTATGATGGATAGACTTCAAGGCCCAGCTTCCTCAGTTCTTCAGTTAGATACTTCTTGTTCTCCTCAAGCTTCTTTCTGACGTCTTCATAGTAACCAAGATCTTCTAGAGCTGCCATGGCTCCTACGTACGCGAGAGAGCCGACTCCGAGAGGTGAGAACATCTTGTTCATCTGCTCAACGATACGTTCAGAACAGAGTGCGTACCCGATCCTCAATCCCGCCAGCGCGAATCCTTTCGAGAAAGTCCTGACCACGATCAGGTTATCGTAGTCCTTCACCTTGTCAGCCATTGTCTCGTTGGTGAATGGGTAGGTGGCACAATCGTAGTATGCCTCATCGACAATCACGAGAGGATGAGGCGGCTTGCGAGTATTCTCCAGCAGCTTGACGATTTCCGTCTTATGGACTTTAGCGGAAAATGTGGACGGATTGCAGAGGTAGATCATTCTTGTTCTCGCGCTGATCTTCTCTCCCAATCTTCTTGGCATTGTGTCTCCGCTGAAGTTGCTCTCGTGCAGGACTTCTACCAGATTGACTCCATAGACCTTAGCGTAGTTGGGAAGGACTCTGTAGGTTGGATACATTGTCACTAGCTCGTCGCCGGCTTTGAGGAAGATCTGAGCGATTAGCACCATCGTCTCAGCCGATCCGTTGCCCACGAAGACTTGGCTTGGCCTCACGCCTGAGTATTTCGCGATAGCTATTTCGCATTCCTTTCTCATCCAAGCGTTGTACCATTGAACGCCCACCTCTTCTGTGAAGTTCTTGATTGCTTCGATGGTCTTCGGAGACGCGCCGAACAGGTTCTCGTTGAGGTCGAACCGCGCAACGCCAGCCCTAGGCGCTTCAAAGATGCTCTGTGCACCGGTTATTATGTGGCCACCGTCAGAGATCGGCATCGACTTTCTCAGTTCAGCTGCTTTCCTAACAAGCTCGCTTTCTTGAGTCATGGTCACATCGTACAGCGAAACGCCCGTATCTGATATAAGCGTGTGTTGCTCTGCAGATTCACTGACTACCGGAATTATCGGGTTACTTGTCGAGATTCGTTTCCAAGACGCGATAGACGTCAAGCATTGAGTTGCCGTTCACGCGATAGGTCGCGGCCCTCAAAGCCTCCTCTTCATGCGAGTTGAACGCAATTGAGAGCCCCACTGCCTTGAAAGCTACAATGTCGTTAAATCCGTCTCCAATGTGGGCACAGCGCGTGATGTCGATTCCATACTCCACACAGTACTCGCGCAAAGCATACAGTTTGTTTGTCAGAAGGCGCATCCTGTTTGTCAGTAGTCCACCTTGCGTTTCGATCTCGCTTGCAATCACGTCTTTGAACCCGTGACTTCTAATTGGATCGACAGCGAAAGATGGATTATCCGTCAAAATGACGGCCCTCACTCCTTTAAGACTCAATTTCTCAAGAATTGCCCGCAGATCACCGATCAGACGCAGGTCGGTCAATCTCGGCACTATCTCTGAAGCCTTCATTCCAGCTAAGAGTGAGAACTGTGCTCGGAGAGTGCCTTCGTACCCGAGTTTTCCTTTGTGGTAAGATTCATGTAACGCTTCGATTTGGTCGTGACACTCCCTGGGTATCTTCAGGTAGTTCAGGATTCTTCCGCGCAGAATCGTGCCATCCACATCGAATGAAACCATCTCAAGCGTTGTTCCCGCCACGAAGATCAGCTCTCCAGACGCATGAATACTCCCTTATCACTTGACTAGGCTCGGCTTTCATTGAGTGCTACTTGAATGCGCAGCAGGAGATTCTATTTTCCACCGGTGATCTTGATGAATTCCCCGGATACGTGTCTCGACTCATCGCTCGCAAGAAAGACGACAATGTTGGCAATATCTTCTGGCGTGGCGAATCTGCCCAAGGGAATGTTCGCCAGCTTCTCTTGTCGTGCCTGATCCTCGGGGATAGCTTTCTGTATCGCAATATTTCTGATCTCGTCCTCTAGCATGTCTGTCTCTGTGTCTCCGGGGCATATCGCATTCACGTTTATTCCAAACGGTCCAAGCTCCTTCGCTAGGCACTCGGAGAATGCTAAGACTGCTCGCTTGGAAGAGCAATAGGCTGAGTATCCTACGTGGCCAGTCAATGCAGCGCTGGATGAGACGTTGATTATCTTGCCGGCAATCTTTCGGGTTATCATCTCCCTTGCCACGGCTTGGCAGGACAGAAAAATTCCTTTCGTGTTGACATCAAATGTCAGGTTCCACTGCTCTTCAGTCATGTCGACGACCGTGGCGTGGATGAAGACGCCGGCGTTGTTGACCAGTACGTCGATCTTACCATATTCCTGTATGGCTCGCGATACGAGTTCTTCAACAGATCGAGCATCTCTCACGTCAACAGCAACATAGAACGCAGGTTTCCCTAGAGCATGAATCATTCTCACGGTTTCGTGTCCGGGTTCCTTATCAGCGACGACGACGCTTGCGCCTTCCTTCGCCAGGGAAAGGGCAACGGCTCTTCCGATGCCTCTAGCCGAACCGGTCACGATGACTGCCTTGCCTTTCAATCGCATTCAGTGATACTCCAGCGTTCGTTGGCGGTTACGCAGTGGGGAGAATACTTAAGCTATCTGCGCTTTCTTTCGGCTTTGGTGATCTGACTTGATTCAGGTTCCGAAACTGACCTTGCAGGACGTTCATGTCGCGCTGGAAGCATGCAGAAAGAAAGCCCTCGAAATCGGCGTTCCGATGGATATTGCTGTGACAGATGAGGCGGGCAACCTGCTCACTTTCGAGCGAATGGATGGCGCAGTGCTGGGTTGTATACAGGTCGCAATAGACAAAGCGTACACATCCGCGATTCTGGGATGTCGCACAGCAGATGAGGCGAAACTTGCGCAGCCCGGACAACCGGACTACGGAGCCAACACGCTGTGTGGTGGCCGGATCTGCATATTGGGAGGAGGAGTGCCGATCGCGTTCAAGAATACCGTAGTTGGCGCGGTCGGTTGCAGCTCTGGAACAGTCGACCAGGATACATCTGTCTCAGAAGCCGGTGTTGCAGCTCTCCTTAACAAATTGTCCTCTGACTAGCCAGCCTATTCTGCTATGGCGCCTTTTCTTTTGGAGAAATCCGTGTCGGAGTTCGTGACATATTCACACCGACGCTCGACGATTTGGGTTGACTACTTTAGTGGATAGACTTCGTCTGGAGGTCTGTCTCGCAACGCTCGTCCAGTTGCCACCTCTAGAATGAATCCCAACTTGGATTCCGTATCAAGATAGTGGAATGCGGCATCTCCGATTCTAGCGCTCTGCAACACCTTCCCTCCTCTCTTCTTGAACTGCTCAACTATTCTTTCGGCCTCTTGAGAGGAGTACTTGAGGTGATGTATCCCCTCACCTTTTTTGTTGAGAAACTCCTTGAAGATGCTTTCTCCCTCTAAGGGCTGGACAAGTTCTATGGAGACATCACCGACATACGCCATTCCCACTATGAATGAATACTCAGCGGGGTTTCCATGAAGAGTCATGTCGGTCAGGTTGCTGGAATCGAATCTCCATATCTTCCAAGGTCCTACACCAAGCTCTTCCCAGAAGTGCTTCGTAGACGCCTTAAGATCTCTCACCACAATTGCAGCTTGGCTAAACTTGTCGAAGCGCACAATCATCTAGCTGTGCCTCGCAACGAATGATTCAAGTTATCCATGCGAACCATGCCGCGGAAGCAGAAGTTATGCGTACCTTATTACACGCTTTGGATCACGCCCCCCGACGCTTCTAGCGTAGGCGCTACTTCCGTTGGCCGTATTGCGCTCTGAAGTCCACGAGATTCTTGATCGCTATGTCTGGGAGTTTCTCCGATTTTCCTAGTAGTCTACTAATCAATGCGATTTGTGCTGCGTCCTCGACGACTATCGCATTGTTCAATGCTTCTTGGAGATTTACACCTATGACAAGAACGCCATGGTTCTTCAGAAGCAAAGCTCTTGAACTCCTGAACGTCTCTTCAATGATCTCCAAATCACTTTGGTCCTGTGAGCCAGGCATTACGTAGCGCTCGACGACAGGCACGGTTCCGCCCAGCACGAAAGCCTGCTCTGTGGAGACGCAGGTTATCTCTGCGTTTGCAGAAGCGAATCCCGATGCAACCGGAGAGTGAGTATGGATAACCGCACCAACGTCGGGCCTCAGCTTGTGTAAATAGCAGTGTGTTTTCGACTCAACTGAGGGTCTTAGCTGCCCTTCAACAAGACCTCCTTCTAGATCGAGCACTATGAGCTCCTTCGTGTTCAGTTTCGCCTTGCTAAAGCCGCTAGGAGTTATCAAGACATAATCTGTGTCTGGGATCCGTGCGCTGACAACACCGAACGTCAGCTTGACAAGCTCCTCATCAAAGAGTGTCTTCGCAGTTTGGATGACTTCCCGTTTCAAGTCCCGCAGTACTTTCCTATCTATGGGCTTCATGACAAGCATCTAGTCTCACTCTCTACTTGTCTATTATGTACTTGTGCAACATCTTCTGTCGTATTTCGCGTTTCCTCTCCGTATCGGAGAATCTTAGGGCCGACCTGTTGCTTGTTCGTCAAATGCCAGTGTTGACGCAGAGTTCTGCTCAATCCTACCCTTTTCAGAAAGGTCTCGAAAGGTTGAATTGAATCTGGGAGCATAGCTGCAGATACTAGGAGCATCCCCCAGCGATTGGCTTTGTTGCCGAAGCGTTGATGTCATTCCTTTGAGTTTTGGCGTCACGTCGTCCAAGCACCTGTCGACAGGAGCTTGAAATCTCACGAACCTTGGCACCGAAGCTGTTAAGATCATAGTTAGATCAAATACATCTCGGAGCGTAGCTTCTTGAAGCTGGGTACCCCAGAATATATGGACGAAGCAGTAAAGAGAACCAATTCTGACGCAAAGTATCTCGAACTTTCAAAGGGTGAGAACGAAATCTACACGCTTGTGCTCGAAGCGGAGCCTGACAAGGGCGTTGTTGAGAACCTTACTCTCTGTTATAGGATAGAAGATGGAAAGATCGTTGAAATCTATCCTACTGAGAGAGAGGCAACTTTCCGGCTTTCAGCGCCATATGGGATTTGGGTCGACATCCTAACAGGAAAGCTTGGAGCTAACAACGCTCTAATGACCCGTAAGCTCAAGGTCAAGGGCAGCTTCATGAAACTCCTAAAGTATTCCGACGGCGTCCTCCGGTGGATTGAGATTCTTAGAGCACTTCCGACGGAATTCGAAGGACAGTATGCACAATTCAACATCAAATGAAACTGAATCTTGAGAGCGACTGATACCGCTGATTGTGGCGCCTAGGATCACACAGCTTGACAGGTGCGACCCTATCGTGGGTTACCTAGCGGCGCCTGCTCATTGAACACTCGAGTTTGGACGACACGGCTACCAGTACCCGAAAGCGGGCGCTGGGAACCATTGCATTGGGTATTGTTGGTACACGTATGGCATCGCCACTGGATAGGATGGCTGGTAGTAATACCTGTTGAAGTAGAGAGGCCGGTACGGATAGTAGTAGCACTGGTAGGATGCAGCTGCGCCAAGCGCTCCGCCGAGAGCCGCGCCGGCTATACCTCCTAGTGCAGCACCAGCAAACCCGCCAAGAGCCCATCCGCCAAGCCCGCCGACGGCTGCGCCGCCAAGCACACCTAAGACTACAAGAGCCATCGAAATCACAGCTTAGTTTGTCATAGAGAAGATTCTAAATCATTCGGTTTCCTCAGCCTCGTCCGCTGAGCTATTTATTGATACAATGCAATCCAGAGCAGCAGGACTCCATCCGGTATACATCGGTGCAACAACCATGCTGGATCGACCTGTTGCCTTTGTAGTATGCGGCGCGGTTCAACCATGGCATTTGGATTGGTCAGTCGTAGTACTCAAGCCCAAGGTGCGTGATCAATTCCTCGCCTCGGAGGTATCGGAGTGTGTTCTTCAGCTTCATCAATTGGATGAACAAGTCATGCTCTGGATAGAGAGCAGTAGCAGTCATTGGGCTCTTGAAGTAGAAGCTCAACCATTCTTGGATCCCTTTCATGCCGCTTCGCTGAGCAAGATCCATGAACAAAGCTACATCCAACACGACCGGAGCAGCGAGAATTGAATCTCTACACAGGAAGTTGATCTTGATCTGCATCGGGTAGCCGAGCCAACCGAAGATGTCAATGTTGTCCCATCCCTCCTTGTTGTCACCTCGCGGAGGATAGTAGTCGATCCTGACTTGGTGTCTGATGTCTCCGTACAAGTCAGGATACAGTTCAGGCTGAAGAATGTACTTCAGAACTCCAAGCTTGGACTCCTCCTTGGTCCTGAAGCTTTCAGGATCATCCAGCACCTCACCATCCCGATTGCCCAGAATGTTAGTTGAGTACCAGCCGCGCACACCAAGCATTCGTGCCTTGAATCCCGGGGCGAGTATTGTCTTCATGAGCGTCTGGCCGGTCTTCAGATCTTTGCCAGCAACGGGCACGCCGTTGCGCCTGGCAAGTTCGACGAGCGCTGGAATGTCGACACAGAGATTCGGAGCTCCGTTAGCAAAGGGGACTCCTATTGACAGAGACGCATAGGCGTAGATCATTGAAGGAGAAATCTCAGGCGAGTTATCTTCCAAAGCTTTCTCAAAAGCCGCGAGGGTTTGATGTTCAGGCTTGACAATGGTGTGCGCCTCCGTGGAGGCACACCAGATCATAACCAACCTTGAGACTCCTGTTCTAGCCTTGAACTCCCTGATGTCCGCGGCAATCTGATCAGCGAGGTCTTTCTTGTTGCGGCCAACCTTCACGTGTGTCCCTGATAGTCGCTTCACCCATTTCTGTTCAAAGACGCCTTTCATTGGCTTGATATTCCGAAGCGGCGCTTCCAGGGCCTTGAGCAGCGTTTGATCTAGAACGGCAGCCTTTGATGCAGCTACAAAGGCGTCGTCCGGAAAAATGTCCCATGCACCAAACACAAGATCTTCTAGATTCGTCAGTGGCACAAATTCCTTGATGAGAGGAGTTCTCTTCTCAGTTCGCTTTCCAAGACGAATGGTTCCCATCTGCGTGAGGCTGCCGATTGGTTTTGCAATTCCGAGCTTCACAGCTTCGACGCCAGCGATCAATGTCGTGCTGACGGCTCCGAGACCGACAAGCAATACACCTAGCTTGCCCGTCGGGTTGCTGATCTCTACGCCTTTGTCCAACAAGTAACACCTAGACCATCCAAGCGAACCGATCTGTCATGTAATTCACCTTAGAGAGCATTTTCTTAACCCTTCTCTTACCAATGTTGATTCTTGTCGCGTACTGACAGATTGTGGCTCTTGATGGGCGCCCCTACATATCCGACTTACGGTTTGCATCGAGGACATGGTTTGCCTCGTTCGCCGATCCAGAGCAGACAATTCTGACAGCGCACGACCTAGACTGACTTCTACACTACATTTGACGCAGAGGCCCGCCTGCTCGTCAAGGCAGATTCGGCCGCAGACGACGCATTCACGCATGCGCTCACATCAGCCGCGCTATCGCTCTGTCTGTACGCGTATGTCTCATCAATGCTTGCCCAAATGCTGTCTGAGCGAGTTGTGTCAAGAACTTCGCATGCGATTGCTCGACGACTGCTGCGGTCTGAAAGCTTGTCCAGTTCAGAGTGCCGACGTTTGTCCGTATCCTTCGGCTTCAAAGAACGTCGCTTGAGCATCAGCAAAGCCTTTCTCGATCAGGTTCAATATTATCTGCATGAAATCTGACTGTGCGTTTCATTGATCCTTTCAATTAAGACGTTGCATTCATTGGAGACGCTTGCGAGATCGTAGAAGATCAGTCGATAGCAGTGCTCCTGATGGAACCAGATACGTGACCTGCATTGCATCTTTCATCGTAGCCACACTAGGCAAAATCAAGGAGTGTTCCAGCCTCTGAGATTTGTGGCTCCGCGAGACATTGCCATTCACTATGTGAAATCCATAGTGGAGGACGCTGGGAGGCACAGTCTTCAACTCAAGACCAGTTCCATGAATGATTTCCATCATCTTGTCTCGTACATCAGCAAATCCAGCCACGTTCTCTCCCGAAGACAAGGGCGCTATCAGCAACAGGGCCATCGAACGCGATGATACCTCTCGGCTCCCTATCTTCATATCTCTTTGCTATCTTCTGGAGGCGAATAGGTAACTGCAGAACTCCGACAACTGGATAGAATGGTGTCACTTGTAGCATCCATTTACGTTTCTCATCGTCTCTGAGTAACTGTGTCATATCAGTTATCTCAGGGCAACGTCCGAGCGCAGCAAGAATCTCTTTTTCAAATCTCGCTATCTGTTCCCTTGGAGGCTCTTTCTCAGAGAGACGTTTGGGCACAAGATATGCTGAGACCACATTCACACATTGCCAACGAGAGGTGTTGAGCAAAGTGCTTGCCCTGCGACTAGATTGCATTTGCATTCATACTAGTACTTGTGTATAGTAATAAGAAGTGTTAGTCACCTCTGATTGTATCCTGAGGATGTACTGCCAATGAGCTGGCGTTGAACCTCTATCCAAGGACATGCTCCAAGCCTTCGGAAAGCACACCTAATCTACCGCGAACCCATCGCCCCGTCGGGTGACTTGACCCTTATCGATCTTGCGGCTCGAAATCACGGCAAAGCGAACCGTGTAGGCATGGAGCTACTGGACAAGACGCTTGAACTCGACGGATTAACCGTCACCGTCCCGTAGAGTAGTCTCTGAGAATGAACAGGGCGGTTCTTACCGAAAGATCGCCTCAGAGGAATACGTTAAGCTCTACAGCTTCATGCTCTTCGCGGAGACCTGCAAGATTTCTGCTTGAACCACTAGCGACAGCAGCGCCACGCCAAACGTCATTGCCATTATTGTGGCCTTGAAAGTGGTAGCTCGCGGGAGATGAACGAGCCTGCAAAATGTCGAACACAACAGGCTTCTGGCAACATCCGTAAGTAAGCGATCAGGAAGCGGGTTATCGAGTAACCCCAAGCCAAGGGCCTTCGCAAGAACTGTACCGAGAGGCGGGACGAGCCGTCCATATTTCGCCAAACTCTGTTTGGCCTGCTCAACGATTCTCTTGGTTAGCCCTCTCTTGGCAACTACCAAGCCGCCATAACTGGCTACTCTGACTTCTCTATGAATGTGGGGCCCAACCGATCTAGAGACTCCAGCATGCCAGCCACAATCTACGTTGGAAACGACAAGTGAGGAAGACAGCGGTAGATTACGGAGAGGTAATATCCAACCTCGCTGCCTTGCCATCGGACTCTAATCATGAAGGACACTGACAATCTCATCGACAAGTTGCTGAAGTTGTTCGGCGCCAATCGAACACAAGTCACGAAAGACTCGGACGACGACAAGCGGACGAGTGATGAAGAGCTAATTGTGACGGAAGGTGCAGGAGCGGACGAAAAGGCGAGACACCCCGCGCATCAGGAATACGAGCTTCTGGCAATGTATGGGTTCTCAGCCAAGTACCCGAACAATGCGCGTCTTGAACTCAATCCCAAGACGCGAAGAGAGAAGGGCGACGTTGTCTTTCATCTCGAAGAAGGCTTCAAGGTTTTCCTCTCATGGGGAAGTCTTGAGGAGGCAAGAAGACGATATGCCACAGCAGCTGCTCAGGCGGCCGCCAGTATCGAGCGCTCAGTGAAGAGCACGCGTGCGAAACTCGAGGGAACCCCCGAGATTAAGAGTTTGAGGATTCAGGGGCATGATGCTGTTTACACTCATGCACGGATGGTTGTCGAACGTGGAGGCTTCCCGTTCGGTGCGCGTCGAGTGGCACAGGACTCGCACTCCATGCATCTGCAATGTGATGACTCAGGAAGGTTTTACGTGGTGTATGCTTTCGCGCGTCCTGAGACATCCGAACAATTGGGAAAGTTCTTCGAACCGATAATGTCCTCTCTCAAGTGCCACATGCCTTAGGCTCGGCGTTCTTCTGCTTCTCTGACAATACCTCAGACTCTCTTTTTGATGTATGCTCTTAAGGGTGAGAGACTGCCACACATCGTGAATCCAGAAGTTCTTGTCGTATAGTCCTCGTACCCAGTCTAACATGCCACAACTCTGCCTGAGTATCGGCAGGAGAAAAGACGACGCATGATCTATCTGGATCAATGATGATGGCCCGGGATCTAGATGCAGCGATCAGCAGACTGAAGGCGGTTTGGGCATCAACCCGTGAGCCATTCGAAGTCGAAGGACTAGGGAAAGATCTGGCATGTCACGAAAACGCGCTTCCCAAAGTGAGTTGCGTGGGACTACCGGCAAGAAGCCTAGGGGATAGCTGCCATCAAGGATCCTGGTTGCGTCACATAGACCCCGTCGAACGACCATCACAGTTAGGGATGTCTCATCATCTCGAAGGCTTGTCTTTGAGTAAACTAGAGAGAAGCGCGATCTGGGCTGCGTCCTCGGTCCAATCAAGGTGCTTGAAAGCTTCGTACATGTCAGCACCAACTGCAACAACACCATGCCCGCTCAACAGTGCCGATAGTACAGCCCGATCGGAAAATGCCGCTGTAACCATTTCGGCAAGTTCATGTGAACCTGAAGGGGCAAATGCGAGTAGTGGCACCTTCTTCAGTATGAAGCGCCCAGGGCCTGAGATTAGTGGGAGCTCTCGGTTTACGACGGCGTATGAAGTGGCATATGGTGGGTGCGCATGCAAGATGGCGCCAACATCTGGCCTAGCCTTGTATATGCCCAAATGAAATCTTAGTTCAATGGAAGGTTTCTGAGCACCATCCACGAGATTTCCATCAAGGTCAGTCACGACAACGCTCGAATTAGGGTCGAGGTTGGCAAATGCCATGCTCGTGCCTGTGGATTTTATGCATACATGATTTGTCTCTGGAACTCGGACGCTAATGTTGGCGCTGCTGCCCGGCGACCAACCCTTAGACGAGGCCAACTGCATGACACGACAGATCTCTATCTTCAACTGCTCGTACAAATCCGTTGATCGGACCTCCACAATCTGACAGCAGATACATTCACTCTTTTAGGGTAGCTGTGACTGAAAGAACCGGAACCAGAAGAGTTAAGGCTAATATCGATACGCCCGCAGTGTGTCACGTCTTCAAACAGGAGCACTTTCGAGATGAGTTCAAAGTCTCAGGTCATAGAGGACCTAAGGAAAGCAGTGCTTGATTTGGATGCAGACAAGGTTAGAGCCGCCGCTCAGGAGGCGGTTCGACTTGGAATCGATCCCATTGAGGCAATCGATGATGGTTTGGCGAAAGGTGTTCACACGATCGGGGACAGATTCGCCGCGGGCGAAGCTTTCCTCACGGAACTTGTGATGGCCGGAGAAGCGATGAAAGCAGGAGTCGAGGTGCTCAGACCAATCATCCTCAAGCGCAAGTTGCAGCGGAAGAGTACCGGAATCGTGGTCATTGGAACTGTCCGCGGAGATATCCACGACATAGGAAAGAACATCGTTGCGGTGATGCTGGAAGCGGCAGGTTTCGAGGTAAATGACCTTGGGGTGGATGTATCTCCGGACAACTTTGTGGACAAGACCAAAGAGTCAAACGGACAGATAGTTGCCATGTCAGCATTGCTCACTGTCTCGACTCCGGAACAGAAGAACACGGTCGAGGCAATCGAAAAGGCCGGTATCCGGAAGAATGTGAAAATTGCTGTAGGCGGAGCTGCGGTGACCGCGGAATGGGCGCATGAAATAGGAGCGGAAGGCTACAGCGACAATGCCGTTGATGCTGTAGAGCTATTCAAGAAGCTAGTGGCTTCATAGAAGCTCAAGGCCTGTTGCTCAGGTCATATTGAGCGTATGGTCTCGAAACCTTCTGTCCATACCAGTCTTTCTTTGTTAGTGGATAAGGAGGTCGCTGACTAATGCGGGCTTGCGTCCCTTAGTCAGAGTCTCCAGATGCCGAATTCCCCTACCGTTTGAGAAGTCTCCACCGTTTCATACCATTTCTTTCTTGCGCCGATCGTTGACCGCATCTTCCAGCCAGTGGTCTTGGGTTCGTTCTCGATTCTCTCAAGAAGCTTGGAGATCTTTGAGGCTATGTCGCTCTTTTCTGTCTCGTTCAACTCGACCATCTCCGAGATGGTCTTCTTCAAGCCTTTCAGGTTCGTCGTCGCAGTGTACCAGAACCCCCAGTCCTTCGCGAGGAGCGAAGCAACAAAGCGCATATCAATACTCTCTTGCGTCTGCCCTTCTCCCAACGAGTGAGCTCGCAGAAGTAGCAATGTGTCTTTGAGATCCTTCTCGCTGAATGATACTATCTGCAGCTTCTCAAGCAGTAAGTCTGCAAGAGAGATTGTGAGGGAGTCTAGTTCAAGCCTTTTTCTGAAATCAAGCGGATGGTTCGCAGCCAGAAGCTTGTCGAAGAAGACGTCGACGTAGAACCACCCGTCCGGGTGGAAGTATATGTGGCGTTGCGTCGATGCAGAAGATAGTGTTGTCCGCCTCTTTCGGTACCCGACTGATTCGAAGAACTTACGTACATTGTCTCGAGATTTCAGGTATGACATGAAGTCTAGGTCAGTGTATTCCTGTTCTTTGGGACCAAGCCTACCTAGTCTCTTTGCGAATTCACTGTACTCGCTGCTGTGGAGACGAATGGCAACGCCCCCGATTAGTCTGAGGGGGATTTGCGCCCTTGTTGCTTCATCAATGATCTTTCGCCCCTGTTCCAAGAAAGCTTCTGTTGGCACAACCCCTCCCCATTCTGGAGGCATCTTGATGATTCTCTCTTCGGTCAAGCTACGTTACCAAACCAAAGTCCCTGAAGCAATGAACGTTAAAGCTTTCCGCGGACGCGCTGACGACCACGAAGAGTCCGCTCTACCACACTGTCTAGTCTTCTTCCAACAGCTCTAGGATGACTCTGACTCTCTTGCCGATGGATAATTTCGAAGCTTGATCAGCCGGAATGAGCCATTCTTCAAGATTGGCCCCTGAGACGCCGCCAAAGCCGGGCCCCATTATCATCGCTCCGGGAATTGCAGTGCGAAGCTGCTTTGCAATGTTCTCCGTCATCTGCTGGCTCATCCTCTCTTGCTCCGATTGAGGATATGGTCTAACTCGCTGTTCAAGCGTCTCCTCATCGAGTTTCACCTGAACGCGGACCTTCACTGGATCCTCACTTTGCATTATGCCGACTATTGTACCGATTTTCTGGACCTTCATTCTACGGCCCCGATCCCGCTATGATGCTAAGACTCCGATATGACCTGATCGCTTGCGGGGAGAGTTGACTATTGTATGCAACGTGCGTTGGTTGTTGCGGCTCCGCCTGACTAGATTGCGAACCTTTGCTGCATGCATAGTTTCTTGCTATTCTATGTGTACTCTGAAGAGATCTATGTCGTGGCCCAGTTGGTCCAAGAAGTCCCTGGCAGCTCGGTTGACATCTCTCGATTGGGTAACGTATCGCCCCACGATTACTATGTCTGCGTGCGCGTCCAAGGCGTCCTTGAGGTTGCTAGGTTCAATCCCTCCAGCGACAGCAACTAGCACCTTATGGTCTTTGAAGCTCTTCTTGATCTCGCCGACCAAGCTCCACCTAGTGCCTCCGCCTTTTTCCTCATCAATTCCTCTGTGAATTATCACGACGTCTGGAGGTTCCTTGTAGCTTCCGAGCACCTGAAGAGGGTTTGTGACATCCATCATATCGACGAATGAGTAGACGCCCAACCTCTTTGCTTCATAGACGAACTTGTCTACCGTCTCTTTCGATGCGAGTCCTGAAGCGACCACTGCGTCTGCAGTCTCCTCGAAAGCGACATCAACCTCCACTTGGCCAACGTCGAGCGTCTTCAGGTCAGCCACGATGAATGAATCCTTGGCGTAAGGTCGCAGCTCGTGTACAATTCCGGTTCCATACTTCTTGACGAGCGGTGTTCCTGCTTCAATTACAATTCTGTCGCTAGCCGGGAGGCGTTGAAGGATGTCTTTTGCCCTTTCAATTTCTGTAACGTCAAGTGCAATTTGAAGATACGGCGGATTCCACAGGCGAGGAACTCTGAATCCCATAATCGGGTGGATTGCCCTGTCCTTTTCATACATTACCTTCTCTAGGCTTGGGTAGTTTGTAACCGCCCTCCTCAAAGCGAGTTTCGTCGCACCATAATTGTAGTGATAGATCTTCCGGTAGTCTCGTGCATCAGGGTGAATGAAGACGCTGCAGATGATTACCCAATCGTCAATTTTCTCTTTCGGAAATATTCCTTCCTCAACAGCGTCTGCAACGGCCTTGGCAACTGCTGCTTGAGCTGGACCGAAAATTCTACCTGCCTCATCCATTCCCTTGACAGTCACTTTCGGTACGATCAACGTGTGAGGTTTAGGCGGAAGATTCGGCCGTATCACCGCGAGAAGCGGAGTGTGCCCCGCGGATAGATGGGTAAGACCACTGACGAAGGCTTGTCCCACCGGCCCTTTCTTGTCACCGACGATCAGGTCAATATGTGCTACTTCCGGCGATTTGCCGACGAGCGCCTCCCCAATCAAGAACGTGTTCTCAGTCACAGAACAAACACTCGCAACCCATGCAAATGGTACTTCAGCTGGGTTTCTCTTAAATGAGTTGTCTTGTGAGATTCGCGGATATCCAGCATTTGAAATAGCCCACGAGTTGACAGCCGATCTGGACCCTGACGAATGAACGACCTCAAGGATTGTTGGAGAAGCGCCCCCCCGATTCACCTAAGCGAGAGCACAGCTCGCGAACATTGGCACAGTTGTATAGAGATACGCCTGTATGTCACGTCTTGGTGAAACGCAAGACGATTAGCTTGATTATTTGTGAATTTGAAATCGAGCCACCCGTACCGCCTTCTTGCTCAATCGTCACAATTATAGCCCGTGTGTTGCCACACACAGTGGTAGATGTCTATCCAAGTGAAGCAGTATGACGAATGGTCCAAAATTGGGCGAAATTGCGCCTGACTTTGAAGCTAAGGATCAGGGTGGGAATATTGTAACGTTAACCTCATTCCGCGGACGCCCCGTCGTCCTGTACTTTTATCCAAAAGACAATACGCCAGGATGTACTGCAGAAGCATGTTCGTTCAGGGATTCTATGAGCCCACTGCGAGATCGGGGAATCACGGTACTTGGAGTCAGTGTGGATTCGGAAGAATCGCATGCAGGATTCGCATCGAGATACAAGCTCAATTTCACTCTCGTATCAGATGTGAAGAAGAATATCGTGCGGGCGTACGGAGTTCTGGGCCCTTTTGGGATGGCAAGAAGGGTGACTTACATCATAGGCCCTGACGGAATCGTGAGGCATGTTTTCTCTCATGTGAACACTAGGACTCATGCTGCTGACGTTCTCAGTAAGATGAGAGAACTTGGATTCACATAGCTCAGTGATTTTTCAGCGCATCGCAAATGATACTGGGTATTGCTCACAAGGAGAAAGGCATGCGGTCGATGGTCTGCGCATTGATTCAGATTTGTAGAATCTCTCTCACTTTAGATGCATCATACCCGAGCGGCAGGAACAGACTGACGAATGCCATGATTATGAGTTTTACGTATGCTTCTACATCATAACTGACTTCTTCCTCGAACAATTCGCGATGCACAGCGCGATTACCTTTGATTGCGGCCGCTTCACCAGTTATTATGTAACGAATGTTTTGGCCTGCGTGAATGTATCTTCCTTCTCTACCCAGCTGTTGAGCAGCAATTGCTTGATGACTGAGACTTGTATATTCTTCTGGCGATTTGCTTAATCTCCGTTCGAGTGCAAGCTTTTCCGCAGGGACTTTACCTGTTCTGATCAAGCGCACATACTTTCTTGCTATCTCAAGAGCTACGGGGATCAGTTTGCTGAATTCCATCGAGTTGGATGCACTTGAGAGGATCTTTAGAACCTCTTGCTGGAAGTCGCGGACTATTCCTGCCGTGTCATGTCGCCTAAGGTCAATTCCACGAACCTTCATCGTTCCGTCTCGGAGGACGCCATAGTACCTGTTCAAGACAGGCATGTAGGGATTGATTCTGGAATTGAGGAAAACTATCCATTTGTAGATTCCTTCGAAACTTATTGGTAGATCGAGTTGTGTTTCGATTGTGCGACACAGATCGTGGTATTCGTTGTCTGATGAGTTGGCTTTTCTGAGCCAGAGCGAGTCCACTATGCCGTGGATAACTTGAAAGCCTCTTGATTCAGCAATAGCGCTTGCTCTCTGGATAGCTTCTCGTGCATAGGCGCAAGTTGCGATATGCGCGTCGATCTTGCCGAACCGAGCGTTCTTGAATCCGAGATAGCCGAATGCCCGGCTTCGATTCACACATCAAACACCTATGAGCAGACTAGGATCCATTTGAGCGCAGCTTGGCGTTGATCGTATCGAGTTCGTGTTGGAGGGTCGTTCGCCTCATTCCTCCATCGCTTGTATTCGGCTCGTTTTTTGAGTAGAACTTCAAGCGAGGCGGGAACGATCCCCTGACGACGTTCGCATATGTGGAAGCCAACTTCTGGAACTCGATTGGGCGAGTTGGGGCAGCATTCGCAGTTCACGGTCTCGCCGCTCAGGTTATTTTTCAACATGATCATCGGGTAAAGCGAGGAGAAGTCAATCTCACCAACCCAGTCATGGATTCCAAGTTTCGGCTCATAGATGAATCCGCCTCGATCGGCTAGGAGAAGGCTATTTCCGTCCTTGAAATCTTCAGGTTGAGATTTGCTCCAAGGGATCAGTATTTCTCGTTTGATAGCGCGGTATATCTGAAGTGATGACATGCTTGTGCCGATCGTGCTACGTGAGGCGCGTTGGAGCGAAATAATGCATGTCCGGGCTATTTCTATGAGACCTTCAAGGCCACAGTCAGTGTCGATGAAGCTATTGCTGTTGTCCAAGTGTAGTCGACCCATTAAGCGGGCCGCGGTGCTACGGTAGTATATTCGGCCGTAGCTGAAGTAGTTTCGACCTGTGGTCTCGAAGACTTGCAGTGGCACATGATCCCGCCCAAGTACGAGCTTATGGAGTGCGTTATGCTCGCTGGCGTGTTGGGTTAGATATGGGAAGATGAAGGAGTCTCCGTCGTCTGTGCGTACGATGTCTGGGTTGAATTCGTTGAACGTTTCAACGAGGGCTAGCAGCTTGTCAGTTTCCGATCCTGAGGCGATTCGTCTCTCCTGATCTTCCATAGTGACGGTTATAGTATCTATGGGGTCACTCATGGTGGGTATTCGTCTATTCGTTTTTGTGCTGATGGCCAGTTTAGCAATTCTAAGTTGTGGAACTTCATAGTCTACGGAATCTGATGAATCGAGAAGATTCCAGGACAAGTGACCATCGTGATTGTCGACTTCGACATAAGCTAGCGGGAAGAGATTCTTCTGATAGAGGTACATCTGCGAAGACGGTATGTCAACATCATATGGCCTGTACTTGCTCCCGTACGCTGCTAGCTGCTGAATCTTTCGCGCCAATGCTGTAGCTTCGCGGTCGGAGAAGGCCTTGAGTTCAAGAACCTTGGAGCGTGATGAATCGTTTGGCTTCTCGAATCTTTCAACGAAATTGCACCGACCCTGGAATTCGGGACGCGTGGTTAAGGCAAGTAGGTCAGTGAATTTGCCAGCGATGTGAATTCTCGGCGTCCATTCGTCTACGAGTCTTATGCATTCGCCGTCACGCTTCTTTAGCCACAGGACCATTTGACCTGGTTTTGGGTAGAGGTCGAAGAGCCAACCTGTTGTCTTCACTTCAGCTTTTCCTTCATTCGTCTTTCATGGGCAGTGATTTTTTGTGATGCATGAAGAGTGTCGTGACCAGTAATGGAAATTACTTAATCGAGGAAGTGAGGGCTCCAGCGGCTGAGGTATAGAGTTTGCATTGATTCAAGAGGTCCTCGGAGATTATTTGATCCTCAGCTCTGAGAACCTGTTTGAACTTGTTCAGTTTCGCAAGCTCTTGATCGATGATGATCCGCCAGGATGGAATAGTTCTCCCCATTCTTTGTCCCCCATATAATCCTCAATGAATTGGTCAGCACGGCCTTCTCGATGCAAGGTCTTTCGAGGTGGCAGCGATTTGTGGTGTACTATCGCGAATCGTGTGGATGCGCCATGTTCTTCGGTGAAAATGGTTGCATGTGCAGCTTGCATGAGCGCCGTGTCATAGGACCTAATGTTTTGGCTGAAACTTGTCGCGATCACAAGAGAGCCTGTGATCTCGACTAATGCAGACAACGAATGCAATATTCGTTGGAAGACGCGATGGGCTTCTTGCTTGTCCTTAACCTCCGGATCCTGGAATAGCTCAGTTATGCCTGAGACTACGGCAAATTTGGAGCTGCAACGTTTGAGAGCGTTTGGCAACTTCTCGGTCAGCAAGGATGCAAGCTGAAAATACGTGAATGCACGACTGATATGTATACGAGATAATGCGAACTTAGGTTCAATCCCGTACTTGATGGCGTAGTGCGATATCGCATACACGTCGAAGCGATTTCCACCGTCAATGAAGATTGCGCCTGAATTCAACCCAACTGGATGGTGAAGCTGAGCCCGGACACAGAGAAGCTCAGACAAAGATGCTGGAGGAGAGAGACCTCGAAAAACGACGAACTGCCCCGTCGCCAATTGAACAAGTCTGTCCAATTTCTCGATTCCTGTAGTAAGTACCTGCTCCTCCGCAGGGAGATGAGCGCTTCTTGGCCTGATTCCCTCAAAAGTTCGCAGCGGCTCCTCAAGAAGGAGCGCTGCTTTAGGATGACTTGTGTTGACGTAGGTGGATCCGGCACTGAGATAACCACACGCGTTCGCAGCTCATGATGTCCTTTAGGTCAAACCCACAATCTGGGCAAACTTCATCAAAAGCAGCCTGCACGCCCTTGGGTCCGACAAATCTTCGTGTAACCAGTAGGACTTCGTCGCATAATGTGCAATAGTATACCCACGTATCGACCTTGTGGGCATAGTGTGATTGTTGTGCGAGTTCATCAAGTTTCCATGTTTTCGCGACATCGATCCGGAGTGTCACTACAGTAACTATCTCCAAGTTTCAAGGTGGATAGATTAATCTCCTCTTCGAGCCTTGGGCTGTGCGTCCTCGATTCCTTTCTCAGTTATTGCAAAATATGTCTCCGATTCTGGAAGACATGGCGAGTCTATGATGCGGGCGCAACGGAGATTGTTTGAGGCTTTCTTGAGCATAACTCGATGGGTCGACGCATGAGCAAGAATATTTCCACCTGCTGGCCTGGTAGGATCTCCGAAGAAAGCTTGAGGATTCGCTTGGACTTGGTTAGTCAAGACGACGGCCAAATTCAGTGTTTGAGCGATCCGCGCAAGTTTATGCAAATGTGCGTTGAGTCTCTGCTGACGTTCACTAAGATTCTCTCGACCAATGTATTCGCTCCTAAAGTGTGAAAGCACCGAGTCAACTATGATTAGTTTGATGTTCTCTTCCTTGCAGAGCTTGAAGGCATGATCCGTTGTGAGGATCTGATGATCACTATTGTAGGTGCGTGCGATGAAGACTCCTTCAAGGACCTTATCTGCGTCAAGCGACATCGCCTGTGCAATCTGATGAATGCGTTGAGGAGCAAATGTTCCCTCACTATCTAGGAATAGGACTTTGGCATCAAATCCGCCTTGTTGTGTCGGAAGCTGAGCTGTGATACAGAACGTCATGCACAACTGAGTCTTGCCAGTGCCAAATTCTCCTATGAATTCGGTCATGGCTTGAGTTTCAAGACCACCACCAAGTAACTTATTCAGGTTCTCGGAACCTGTGCTTAGGCGGAGCAGAGATTGACGTTTATCGTAGAGCTGTTTTGCTGTTAGAAGGTCTACATGGATGGTCTGACGCGCGGCGCGTACAATCTTGATCGCCGCGGAGGATTCTAGCCCTGCCTTGTCAACAAGTTCCCTGATAGGCGCGACTGCTATTGCTTCAATAGAGTCGAAGCCAGCTTCCTTGAGTTTGTTCGCGGTTACTGGACCTACACCATCCAAGTCCTGAATGCTCTCTAACGTATCAGACAAGTGTAATCGAATTGAGCACAATCAGGCTTTGAATAAACGATTGGGTAGGCGAAAGCGGATGGAGAGATCCGTGAAAGTTATCCTTCGGCACACCAAAAAGACCTGTGAAAAGCGCTTCCCACAAAACGCCGTCAGTCTCCGCTCGACTAGAAAATATTCTCGACGCAATCTCAAGTGCGAGACTGCAATCCCAAACTCTCTATGGCTGATGTTCAAAGGATCCACTTGTGCTTCCCTAGACGATCTAGTGTTTGCAGATATTGCCTCCTTCCACGAAGTCTCTCTTTCTCCAGTATCGTTCTGGCCGCATTCAGTCCCTATCATGATACAACTCTGAGGCGATATCCTAGAGGGCTTCAGGTACACAGCAAATGCTTTCATGCCTTCCCTAGGCCTCACTCGCCATAGTCAGTTTAGAATGAAGGAATTCACTGGACTGGTATTTCTGATCGACAACGCTCTCACTTGCTTCATCACGACAGACCCTGAGCAAGGTGAGCGGACCAGCTGAAGAGACAGTCTCGCGCAAGAGATTTTTCCAACTGGCGATATAGAACTGGAACGTGCTGGAGTCTCGCATTGCCGCTTTGGAATCTAGTACTAACAGGGTATCCCAGTTCAGGCAAGACACTTCTCGCCAGAAGACTGGTGCAAGACAAGTCCAACTTCGCGAGAATTAGCGGCGACGACTTGCGTGCTATGTTGTTCAATGAACCGATACCCTCGCGCGACGAGGAACTACCGTATTCGATGCTGGCGATCATGCGGGATGAACTACTGAGACGACGATACAATACCATAATCGACACGACCGCGCCGACAAATCGGACACGCTCATTCCTGATGAACACGAAGGTTCCCAGGGTTGACAGCTTACTCATTGTCGTAGTGGCTAGCAGACATTCTCTTCTTGAGAGGACACGTGCCAGAGGACACTTCGGAGCAGTCGAAGCGTGGGACAGGTCCTGGGAAGCTCCTCCAAGCAATATCCCGACGTACAAGTTCAGGAATGATAACTTGGAAGAGTTCAACACGAACTACTATGTTCTCTTGGAACTACTCAATAGCAGAATACGTCCCTATCGGAGACGATTTCTCTCAAACATCTTTCCTAGGGTACGCGACTAGTCTGTTGACCCAGCTATTCCTTTGGCTTTTTAGGAGAAAACGCCCGAAATAGTCGCTTGGCGTTGCCTGATGCGTGAGCTCGTCGAATGTGTGCCGAACTTTAGCACTTCTGATTCCGTGACGGTAGGGAAGATACTTGAAGCAATTACGAGTGTCAAAGGAGTTCTATTGCTGGATCACTCGTATGATGACTACTACAACAGACTGGTTGTGACAGTCGCCGGGGAAGGGCGAGATCTCGTCCAAGCAGTATTGTCTGGTGCAGTGAAAGCGGTAGAACTCATAGATATGAAGAAACACAAGGGACAGCACCCGAGACTTGGTGCAGTTGATGTTGTCCCGTTTGTTCCAATCGCCAACAGCACGATTGACTCCTGTTCGGAACTGGCGAGAGACTTTGGGAGTAAGTTCTCAGCTGCCTGTAATGTGCCAGTTTACTTGTACGCGGAATCTGCGTTGTCTTTGGAGCGGCGAGATATCGATTGGATAAGAGATGGCGAGTACGAGGGTCTTGAGGAACGCATTCACAGGCCTGATCGGAAACCTGACTTCGGTCACGCACAGGTTCACCCTACGGCCGGCGCCACCATCACAGGCGCACGCAAGCCAATGGTAGGATTCAACGTGAACCTATCGACTCGCGACGTGACTATCGGAAAAAAGATCGCAAGAGCCTTGCACGAGAAGAAAGGCGGTCTGGCCGGTGTCAGAGCCATGGCCGCTGAGATCCCCAAATCTGGCGTCGTGCAAATCGGAATAAGCGTCTACGACTACGAGAAGACTCCGCTGTATCGAGTCTACGAGCTACTCAAGCTAGAAGCACAAAGGCACAACCTGTCAATCATTGGCTCTGAATTCAATGGAATGGCTCCACTTGGAGCGGTCCTCGACGTCGCCAACCACTACCTCCGCGTTACGAATCTGAATGACGATAGAATCATCGAGACCGCAATCTGCAAGAGACTCCAGAACGAGTAGTAACAATTTCGCAGCCACAAGTAGAAGGAACTGAGAGAGACGATTCAGAGTTTCGGAATCGTCTGAGTTTGTTCACGCACACTTGCACGGAACGCATTGTTGGGGAAGACTGTCGCGGACTAGACCAAGGTTTCCGTTTTG
>CAVPLU010000005.1:0-14536 GCA_963706285.1 Candidatus Bathyarchaeota archaeon | reverse complement strand
AAGCACGGGGGTGGGATTTGAACCCACGATCTTCCACTTTGCTTCGCTCCGTTCCAGTTTCCTTCGGAAAGCCTTGAAGACCATCGGCTCCCGACGAATCTTCATCCTGAATGTTTCTTCTTTCGTTTACATCCGTCATGTCATAATTCCCTCCGCATCCAAACATTGTATGTTCAAACCTATAGGGAATGAGGGTTCGGAAAATCACTAGACAGGGCTCCGTGAGATTCGACGCAAGTGGGTATGGCTTGCGTCTCGTTTCTTCTGTTCGCAAAAGTCAAATCCTGAAGGGCCCGGTGTCTAGTCGGATTGTTGCAACAGATCTAGGTTCATGAAACATGGAACGAAAAGTCGTATTCTTGGTTGCGCTGGTCATCGCAGGAACTTTGTTCGTGCGTTCTGGATATGCTCTCTACAATGAAGTGACATATGAGCTGGCCATCAGACCCCAGCTCTATCTTCATGATGGGCTTGTACGATACCAAGCTAGACATAATGAGCATCTTCATCAGTGATACAACTGACCGCGTCGACTTGAGTGGCAGTTGTTGGCAGGCGACATAACACTGGAATTCAATTCAAGTATTCCTAGAGTCTACTTCGTAATCTGGATGCCTTTCGAGATAGCTCGTTTCGGATGGATAAACTACACAATGGTTCTGGACCCAGAGATTACTGCCACTTACGACAAGCAAGCAGATGAGAAGCACAATCCACGTCAGCTATTCGGCTGAAGGCAAACCTGCTCGAATTCGACTAATGTTTGACTGGATGATTGCCGAGAAGACCTCTCTTACGATCAGGAGCGACTGGTGTTGGGGTTTGGCACTCCGTTCATTGGTGCGGAAATTGGAGAGTCGCGAACACTACATAGAAAGCGCTAGTGTTCTGCATATTGACAGAATGATTGTCGAAATAGACCGAGAAGAAACAGCTGGATTACTCGCGTACGATCCCTCCTCCCCACTTTCCTCAAGACTATGGAACGATCCATGAACCCGGTTTGGTCCTTTGGTCAATACGGACCCCCAAGTGCCATTCAAGCAGTCTTCACCGACGAATCCCTGAAAAGTCAGAAGTTAACTGATACTTTCCTTTCAGGCGTGTTGGTCACTCTGGGCCTAGCCATGCTAGTTGAATCTTTTGTGGTGGGCGTTCGAAGACTAGTCGACTGGTGAAACTCGACGCTTTCTTCCGTGGCATGCCTGCCATGTACAACGTCTAGGGTGCGTCGCGCGCTAGAGCTGGCCGTCTTCTATGTCAGTCACCGGTTCTTTTGCGACCGTTATGTCGATTATGTGTCCTATCCTAAATTCTGGGTTCTTCCCCTCGGCGATTGTCAACGTCTCCTTGTTCTCGTCACCTACCCAGCATCCTATGAAGTCTAACAGTAGAAAGTCAGATAATGAGTGCGACGACGGTAGGGCTTGAAATTTGCGTATGATAGATGTGCGATTATTTGCCTTGAGAATGCCGAGCACAGAAGTTGTAGGTATTACGCGGGTCATGGTATGATCGTATTCAGGCCCGTAAAGGAAGAAATACGAAAAGGTCGTGCTGCGGAGTCTCTTCGCTTGCTCCAGATCAATGGGCCACGAACTAAGATAGGTTATGGTCGAATTTTGGGTTCGCGTAGCTATCTTTTTGGCTTGGACAAGTATCGCTTTCTTGCGTTCCATGTATCCTGGAACTCTTACCGATAGGATGAATGCCATATCAGCGCCGATTGTCTTTTCACCTCTGAAGGGTGTTACATCGTGGTAACTCGTCGTAAAATGCCACGGTGTGGCAACAAGACCGTGCGCCCACGATCTTCAGGATGTTCTCAGCGTTTCTCCCTTTGTCACAAAGGGTTCTTACAAAAGCTCCTGTCAATCGTTCCTCATTACTAAGTATCTCTGACTGAAGCCATCCAGAGAACTCCCTGTCCGCCTCTTCGAAGGTTTCGTGTAGGGTATTCTCTAGTGCAGCATCGTTGAGCCAAGTACGAGGCATTTTCGTCTCCTCGGTAGAATATCGGTGGAAAGTTGTGCCATATCTGGTCATAACGTTTGTGGGAAATGGCTGGCGGGTGGGTTCAAAATCATCCTTGATTTCATGTTAGCCATTCACAGTTGCTGTATGATGCTCCGCCATCGTTGATCCCTTCATTTGTTTGGGGCATGTGACCTCACATGTTCACCTCAGACTAGACAGCGATAATCAGTAATCAGTCTCATCCGGCGACTTGAGCTTCAGGATTGGTTCGAGTTCAGGATGTTTACAGGTTTCACGTCGAGCTATTGGCATAAGCTAGAGGTTGAGCCGACGCGATATGGTGAGAGGGGGGTTAGCCCATAGGCCTAGCCGAAAGAAGCATTGTCTTAAATCGCGATCGAACTGAGCCATACGTGAGGCCCTATAGTGAACAATATGCCGGTCAATAAGTGTGTAAATGCCTAGGTGGTCATTAGTGGGCAGGAGCAAGAACTCAAAACCAAAGCCAAGGCCCAAACTTTCGGAATTTCTCTCTCTGAGGAACGTGCTCTCAACCATCCTTTCTGCTGGCATTCTGGCGATCTTAGGACTCTTGTGGAACCTAAGTGGCAGAGTCACCGCGTTGGAAGCGCATGTGGATGACTTAAGGGACCTCATAGTGAAGAGAGTTGTAACGGAAACGGTTACACATTATACTACTTTCTATACAGTCACTGGGGCAACATATCCCTTCCCGCCGCCACTTCCGGGATATCCGTTCGAGTCGATCATAACAGGTTTGGTACTGGGTTTTTTTCTGATCTTGCTCATTCACCATGAAGCCCGTTCACTCCTTGGCTGGCTTCGTGGGGGCGGCCAGCCAGTGCTCAACTGAGACTCACAGGAGCTTTCACTCACTTTCGTTCGGGTCTAGCCTCGTTTAGACCCGTAGGTTTCCACTGAGCTACTTTCGAATAGAGAATGGCTAGCTCTTTCGCATTCGCTCCACTGTATATGTGTGAACAAAAGCTGTTGGCACGTAGCCGATCAACACCCCCGCAATGAGAAATCGAAGATTTTCCGGGAGCGGAGCGTAGTAGAGCGTCAAAACACCGCTAATAATCGCGAGCGGAAGACCCAAAACGAGTTCGAGAATCTTCGCGACCGAGGTGTATCCTTTCAATGTACCTCGATCATTAACACTATGATGGTCCGAATATGGTTCTATTCGACCGCTAAACGGCAAAATATGAAGGATCGATCGGCTTAACCATTAACAAGGAGTTGATAATCGAGGCTTGTCTGGTCAGTGGCTTCTCATCCGCGAAGCTAACTTCATAGATTGTAATTGTCAATTCGCTTATTAGATGCCAAGAGACCAACTCGGCATGTAGATCCAATTATCCCACTTGGGTTTCAAGATGCAATCATGACCTATGTTTCTGAGCGGTGTTCTCTTCCGCAACCGCACCTTTTGGCTTCCAAATAGAGGCGGTAGGCCACGAATCTCGGACAGTCTTTGAAGTCGCCCATTGTCTGACAGAGTTTCGTTTTCTCATCCCCGCTTGGTTTGTAACGATCTCCTCCCAAGGCGTGCATTACAGGTTGGGCTGTGCAGCCATCAACGACTAGATAGATACAATTCAAAGTAAGCCACTCAAATCCAAAATGCGCTGTGTAGTGATAGAAGATCTTGCATTACTAGCCCGAAATAGTGATCTCTCTCAACAACGGGCGCGCCCAGACTGTCTTATGCCAATTCACATAGATTTCATTCTTGCCACAAGGTGATTCTAGTCCCGTTGAGGGCGTAGTTTTCCGATAGAATGACGCGTGATTAGAACAACGAAACGAGTTGTATCTAGCAGTTCTCGGTGATTGAGCAAGTTCTAGGCAAGTTCTACCGTACTGGCGGTTAGACACAAGATCGTCAACTAGTCTCCTAATCAGTTCAAACCACAGAAAAACGAGTCTACTTCGCATATGGGTACATACTGCATAATCTCTTACTCACTCCATAACCCACACCTGATCCCACACAGTGTTTACAGAAATCTGGTCAACAGGCAAGGACTAGACGCTAGAACAACATACGAGCATTCTTGCTACTCCTCTATTCTCTTGATGACTAAGCGGGGATACGTATGCTCCGGTATGTTCACCTCACACATACGTTTGGTCCCGTGCATCATGTCGGAATTCTCTGGCTGCTGGAAAATCGAACTCCCTAGCCGAAGTAGCGGTCGAGGGTGGGTTTCGTTGCTGGTTTCGCCAAGCCTGCCTCCATTCTGTCTAGAGCTTTTCTGACGCGGTCCTCGCTGAAATCCCGTTCTTTGCAGAGAAAATCCACTATCTCTTCGACATCCGGTTTCGTCCAATTCAGTGCGTAGTCAGATCTTACGTCTGGTCTTAGGAAGAATTCCTTGATCCTGTTGACATTCTCAGGTAGATCAATGTCTGGAGTTCGATTCACAATTGTTGTTATGTCGCCATACTCTCTGACCAATTTCAGTGCGGTCTTGGGTCCAACTCCTTTGACGCCATCAGGATTATAGTCGGTGCCAATGAGTATCCCAACGTCAACGAGTTGTTCGCGTGTTAGACCGAGATCGGTGAGGGTCTCAGCGAGTTCGATCATTTCCGGTTCGATCTCTACGTATGCTTGCCTGTTGGGTAGTTTTCTTTTTCCGGATATGGTGAGGTTCTTCACCATGCGTGGTGCTCCGAATAGGAGCGAGTCATGGTCTTGGGATGCTGCTGCCCAGACATCGCCTTTCATAGCCATGTAAGCTGCTTGTGCTTCGCCTTCTGAAGGCGCTTGCACCCATGGAATACCGAGGCCTTTGAGTAGCCTCTTCGAGTCCTCGATCATCAATTCCTTTACTGTTGCGGTGGCCTGAGCGTACTTTCTCGCATCCTCCATGCTTCCGGCCTTGATTGCCGCCTCGTACTTGACAGTCGCCTCTTCTCTGACCCTACGTCGACGTTTGATCTCCATCTCTTTCATTTCGGGCGGTTGTCCGTCGAAGACGTAGACGAGTTGAATTCCTTTCTCGCCCAGGTTCGCTGTTCTATACAGTATACCGCTGAGGTGGCTCGTGATTCTGCCTTGTCTATCCTTCAGTGGTGTGCCGTCAGGTTGCCTGATAATCGCAAGGAATTGGTACAGTGTATTGTATGCGTCGACGGCTAGGCTCTTGCCTGATAGGTCGTCTAAGAGTATCTTGCGTTTATGCAAGACTTCGCCTAGGTCTACTCCCAAAGCAGCGGCCTCGTTCTGTGTCTCTGTGGAACTTCGTAAAGGCTATTGCGAGTGTACAAGAATGAACGTTTGAGTCAATTTCATTCGTCTCTCTCACCCTAATATAGCCTCCAACATCATGAATATTTCATTAGGATCATCAAGGCTGCATCTCTTTGAGTTCCGAACTCGTCTGGGTCAATGATTTTCTCTCAAACGGGATAGGCCGAGAGCCCGACGCCCTCAAAGATCTTCGTGTAGTTCGTGGTCCATCAGCAGATCTCTGTGTACGCTGTAGGGGCGGGCGAATGCTCTGTGGCAAGATCTCTTGCCCTCTCCTGACCAAGGCGAGAGCAATAGCAACCGTCGGCAGTCTCATTTCCTCTGAACAAATAGACGGCTCTACGCCGCCAGGAGTCTTTGTTGGCAGATTCGGGTATCCTCGCGTGTCTGTTGGTCCTCTGATACCGCCTTACCATGGGGACACGACAATCTACGATGCGCCTGAGCTTTGGCTTGGCAAGTCCATACAAGAAATAGTCGACTTGCGATACTCGCTCGTTAGGGGCAAGACTCGCGTCAGCATCTTCGACGCACAGGAACCCTACGGGATAGTGGACCGACTCCAAGAGCTCACTTTGAGCGCGGCGCCTGCAGAGTCAGAGGCTAAGTTCGCAAAGAAACCTGGAGGTCCTCTGACATTAAGTGATGAGATACAGCCGTTCGGTCCCTCAGCCCCGCTAAAGAGTTTTCAGGCTTGGGGAGTCAAAGCCGATAGGCGAGTTGAGAAGGCATACTATGATCGGGATCTAAACGCCTCTGACGCCATACTCACTCTGCATGAAGATGGAGTCCAAGTCACACGAATACAGAGAGCCCTCAGCATGGGCATGTTCGGAGTTGGATCGAGAAGGAAACTTGTCCCGACCCGCTGGAGCATAACCGCCGTCGATAGTACAATCTCAGAACGATTGCTCGACGAAATCAAACATTCACCCACAATCGACGATTTTCGTGTCCACACCTACAATTACATCGATAACAGGTACATCGTGATGCTCATGCCCGAGAAATGGCATTACGAGTCGATAGAAGCTTGGTTCCCTGGCACCGCTTGGAATGAGGGCGGAGAATATCCGGCAATGATGGGTGATCATGAAGAGTATCAGGGAAGGACAACGTATGCGAGCATCGGCGGCTGCTACTATGCATGTCGGCTCGCAATCGCAGAGCATCTCCTCAGAGAAAGAAGACAGATGCTCAGCTTTGGTGTTGAGAGAAATTCATTCCGGATATATCCTGCCGGTTGGAGTCTGGAATGTGCGGGAGAGCATACGGGCTGCGCTGACCCGAAGTCCAACACGATTCGACAATTTCAACTCGGCGCTAGACTTCGGATTGTCTAAGTTGAGTATTCCACGCAAGGCTTGGCTGCAGAGCAGCCACATGCTACGAGAGGCTTTCTTCCAGAGAAAAATCAACAGCTACTTCGGCATGTAACATTCCGGAGCGCTGGGATAGCGCTAATCGCCTAGTCCTTTGAGTGCTTCTTCTTCAACCGGTCGCTGGTATGTCCTGGCGTATCCCTCTCTCAGCGCACCTACTGTGCTCAAGTTTACTATCGTGTTTGTGCTAGCTTCGCCGCTGAGTTTTCCAAGGTCGCCTTTGAACTCTCTCCATTTCAGGTGAGTATTTCCGCTCTTCGAGTTGTAGATGATGCCGAGAACATTTGAGACTCGCATGAATCTTATCTCTCTAATCTGTTCGAGGGTCTCTTTGTCCTCAGCCTCTACGTACATGGTTCCGTGTTCTGAGGCTCTTTCAGGGAAGACGTTCTCGTCGTTGACAAACTGGTCGGGAATGAAAGAGTCACAAGTGCTCACGATCATGAACCGTCTAAAGCTGCTCAGATCGCAGACGGTGTCAATCTTCAAGTGCGTAGCTCACTCTCTTGCGGGCGTTGGTTTACGGCGACTAGAAGTAGGCACGGGCGAGCGGGTGAGATATGCCTGTCGGTTCCACGGATTTTCAGTGGTCCAAGTGGTCAATTGATCGGTCGCAACGCTGCAATGAGGGAGAATCAGTTGCAGATCTCACGGTGAGGAGGCTAGACACTGCTCGCTTGGCCGCTAGAACGTCCATCTCCCGTTCTACGTCCCACTCGCATAAGCGTCCTCAAGAGTGATTCCAAGATTGATAACAAACTCACAACATCCTGCCCCCGAAACCAAACATTGAGATTCACTAGCGTCTAGGATGCGCCTATCAAAGAAGCGACTCAGTTGGCCGGTGAGGATTCCCCGAAAAAGGTCGCAGACCGGCGCAATATCCTCTGCTGTACCGCCCTCGGCAAGAGCAGAATCCTCCAGAGTGATGCTGAAGGATAGCTTGTCCTCGCTCCCGCCGTTCTTGTGGTCGAGGATGTGGCCCCAACCATTCATTTGAAACAGATTCTCGATGTAACTCCAGAAGTCCTCTTCGTGGGCATCTTTGCCTTCGAACCCTTCAAGGCTAGTGCGGCCTAGGCTTATTCCGAGTCTGAACAATAGCTGCCTTGCGACTTTTTCTCCGGTCAACAGAATCATATCGCGACGTGCCAGAAGCAGGGTTCCCGCCCGAAGGTGAACCACCCTGTTACTCACGTCATCGTACAAGGTCCACGCTCGGCGTTGCTGCGTCAACCTATCCAACGCCTTCGACTAACTTGGAAATATCCAGAGGCCCGCGTAATAAATAGCCTCCCGATGTTCTGCAGAAGAACCGACATTAACATTTCTAACTAAGACAGAGAAGCATAGCCCAATTGCGTTATCCAAGCAGGATGCACTTCCCATTCTTTCGGAATTTATCTAGGCGCGACTCTGCGAGACCCTCTGTCGAGCAGATTATCCCTAGTCTAGCCTTCCTTGGATACAGTGTGATACGCATGGCTCCCAAGCGGTTGGTCGGGATCGATGTTTCCGGTGGGTGGATCGGCCGAGCGGGGTCCCGAGCAACGGATAAATAAACGGCGGCTGGTGCCCTGTAGGAAAAGAAGGCGTTGGAACTGAGCGAAACCAAAACGGTACGAATGCCAACCTGCACATGGTGTTCGAGAACCATAATGCCTGGAGAAGGCGCGGTACGTTTTCCCTGTCCGAACTGTGGCGAAGTCACTATGTGGCGCTGCGAAAAGTGCAGGACTTTCGGTAGACCATACAAGTGTGCAAAGTGCGGATTCACAGGGCCATAGAGTAGTGACTGTGCTTGGCTAAGGTAATTGCACAGATCAAGATCTTCCCAACCGAGACTACGGTGGACCTTGTGGAACTTAGGAAGAAAGTCGAGGCTGGGTTGCCGGCAGGAACGTCGGTTGCGCGGTTCGATGAGGAGCCCATAGCTTTTGGGCTCGTTGCCTTGGTTGCAAGGGTCGCGATGCCTGAGCAAGAGGGACAAATGGATAAGGTTGAAGAGGCCTTGAAGTCCGTGGAGAATGTGGGTGAGATTCAGGTCGTCAATGTTTGGCGGACCTGAATTCTGTTACTAAAAGTAACACTTATATTCATGCCTCGTTACCTGTAGTAACAGATTCCGCGAGCCCCGGCCGCGTTCGGAAAGCGGGGCCCGCAAACACGATCAAGATCAAAGGAATGAAGAAACGTGGTAGGAAAAGACACTCAGTTGAGAGTCGCCGACGCAAGACAAAGAGACGTCGGCCATGGCAAAGTTAGGATAGACAACGAAACAATGCAGAAACTCGGAATCACTGCCGGTGATTTCGTTGAAATCCAAGGCAAGAAGATGACAGTCGCAGTCGCATGGCCCGCATACGCAGAAGATCAGGGCGAAGAGATCGTACGAATGGACGGTCTGATCAGAAGAAACGCGGGCGTAGCGCTGAACGAGTATGTCGCGCTCAAGAAAGCCGACGTGAAAGATGCACAAGCGATAATCTTCGCGCCGACCGACGTAAGACTAAGTGTCGACGAAGAATTCGTCAGTTTCGTGAAACGAAGATTCATGGACATGCCGTTCGTTGAAGGCGACATGACTCTCCTCTCCATCTTTGGAAGCGCGGTCCCACTTGTGGTCACTCGAACCAGACCGCACGGTCCAGTCAAGATACTCGAGACCAGTACCGTGCAGGTTCTCAGTGAGCCGACACCAGAGAAGAAAGGCATCTCGATGATCACCTACGAAGACATCGGTGGCCTTCACGAAGAGATACAACGTATCAGAGAGATGGTCGAGCTTCCTCTTCGACATCCAGAACTATTCCAGAGACTCGGCATCGAACCACCCAGAGGAGTCTTTCTCTACGGTCCTCCTGGATGCGGTAAGACACTATTGGCGAAGGCTGTCGCGAACGAGTCCGATGCAAACTTCTACGTGATTTCTGGGCCAGAGATAATGTCAAAGTTCTACGGCGAATCTGAAGCCAGACTCCGAGAGATCTTCCAGAAGGCACACGAGACTGCACCGAGCATAGTATTCATCGATGAGATGGACGCGATCGCACCGAAACGCGAAGAAGTCACGGGCGAGGTTGAACGACGCGTTGTTGCACAACTTCTCTCACTCATGGACGGAATGGGAACGAGAGGCAACATCATCGTCATCGGTGCAACGAACAGACCCAACGCGATAGATCCAGCACTTAGACGTCCTGGAAGGTTCGATCGTGAGATAGAGATCGGTGTCCCAGACAAGAAAGGCCGCAACGAAATCGTCCAGATACACACGAGGAACATGCCGCTCGCCGAAGATGTTGACATCAAACGTCTTTCAGACATCACACACGGGTACACGGGAGCTGACATCTCTGCGCTCTCAAGAGAAGCAGCGATGAAAGCGCTGAGGCGCTACATGCCTGAGATAAACCTCGAAGAGGAACGAGTTCCACCCGAAATACTGGACAAGATGGTCGTGAAGGAGGACGATTTCCTCTCCGCATACACAGAAATCACCCCCACCGCAATGAGGGAAGTCTACGTTGAAGTCCCATCAGTGCATTGGAAAGAAGTCGGAGGACTCGAGAAATCAAGAACGAACTGATCCAATCGGTCGAATGGCCTCTCAAGAAGCCAGAAGTCTTCAAGAGGATGGGCATCAAACCACCAAGAGGCATACTGCTCTATGGTCCTCCAGGATGCGGCAAGACTCTGCTAGCAAGAGCTGTCGCAACAGAAAGCGAGGCGAACTTCATCTCAGTAAAGGGACCAGAAATCTTCTCCAAGTGGGTTGGAGAATCTGAGAAAGCAATCAGAGAAGTCTTCAGGAAGGCAAGAACCGCAGCGCCTGCAATAATCTTCTTCGACGAACTCGATTCGATAATTCCGAGAAGAGGAGCTGGATACTCGGACTCGGGAGCCAGCGAACGAGTGATCAGCCAGCTTCTCACGGAAATGGACGGCATAGAAGCACTCCAGAACGTGGTCGTGATCGCCGCAACCAACCGGCCTGACATACTCGATCCAGCAGTCATGCGACCAGGCAGATTCGATCGGCTGATCGACGTGCCCGCACCAGACTCGAAGGCGCTCTTGCAGATCTTCAAGATCCACGCGCACAACATGCCTCTCTCAAAAGACGTGGATCTGCAAGAGATCGCCGATGAAGGCAAAAGGATACTCTGGCGCAGATGTTGAGGCTCTCTGCAGGGAAGCAGCCATGAACGCGCTTCGTGAGAGTATCGATGCGAAAGAAGTGACGCGTAAAGACTTCGACAAGGCAATGGAAACAGTCAGACCCAGCATCAACCCAGAAGATGGAAGAGTACTACGCGCAGTTCTCCGAACGTTCCAGAAAGGAACGGGCCACTCCGCCTGCAATCATATCGTAGGAGAATGTAGGAGAACTCTATGAACAAGGTCTGGGGGCCGCGCCCCCTCAACTTGGCCGTCGTTGAGACTCTGCAGCGCAAAGGCGCCCTCACCGACGGTGATCTCGCTAGATCAAGTCAAGGAGAGCTACGGCGACATCAGCTTCCGGGAACTCAACAGCGTCCTCCTCAAGCTCGAAATCAACGGTATCCTACGAGTCTCGCGTCTCATGAAAGGAAAGAGACGAGTAGAACTCGTTGCGTCCAGGCAGTCATAGTTCCGCATTCCATGCGCGTTCACGAGCCTTATCTACCACAATCAGCCTCGGAACGAACATCCAGCCTCAAGCTCTGAGCTAGGAGACTGTTCCCAACCGAGGCATGCATATCCAATGGGTTTGGATGCTGACATCATCGTAGTCGGCTGTGGCGTAGCCGGTGCCACAGTTGCCGAAACCGCCGCCTCCTTGGGATCGAAGGTTCTTCTCCTAGAAGAACACGATCGAATCGGCGTCCCGTCACACTGCTCAGGCCACGTTGGAATCAACAGCATGAAACGCCTAGGCGTTTCACTGCCAAAACAAGTCATCAAGAATCAGATTCGCGGCGCGATCTTCCATTCGCCGTCAGGCCAAGTTCTCCAACTTGAACGTCAGACTCCGATCACGTGGGTGCTCGACCGCAAAGCATTCGACGAACACTTGGCAAGCAGAGCGCAAAAAGCAGGAGCAGAGATCCAGCTCAATACACGCGCGATCTCGATCCAAACTCCTAGCGACCGTCAGGTCCAAATGCGAGTTTCAGTCGGCGCCAAATCACAGACACTCAGTTCTCAGATGATCGTAGACTGTGAAGGTGCGTCGCCTGCGCTTGCTCCTCCTCGGGCCGCGGACGAACGCCGCAGATCGATGTGGGCGAACTCTGCTCAAGTCCACGTAGACCACGTGGAGGATATGCGTCGAGGATATGGTGGAGAGTGTACCTTGGATCTGCCTACGCGCCGGGATTCTTTGCGTGGATAATTCCTTGGCAAGATGGATCGGCAAAGATCGGACTTGCGGCTCGCGAGGGCAATCCGCGGCTCTTCCTCGAGAGATTCATGACGAAACATCCTATCGTCTCTCAGAGACTGAAGAGGCGCCAAGCGGCGTGATGTTTCTTTTCATCCCATACCTTTGGGTGGACCAATTCGGAAGACGTACTATCCGAACATGTTGATTGCGGGAGATTCTGCGCAACAGGTGAAGCCCACAACCGGTGGAGGAGTCGTGTTCAGCCTCATCTGCGGGAAGATCGCCGGAGAAACCGCACACAACGCATCCACATCTGGACACCTCTCCGAAGCCTTCCTCTCCAATTATGAGAGGCGATGGAGGAGCGAGATAGGTCGCGATCTCGACGCAATGCGGCACATCCGAAGAATGCTATTCAAGCTACCAGATCGTCGAATCGAGAAGATCTTCTCGATCGCCCGAACATTTGACGTTGAAACGTCTTGAACAAGGTAGACGACATTGACATGCAAGGCAGGACTCTGGCGAAGCTGGGGCTTGATCCGCGTTTGACGATAAGCCTGCTCTGCTCCTCAATCCTCTCGTTACCGTTCATTGTGGACTCCCGTAGGACCGAGGGATTGATCTCGCGTTCAGTTTGAAGTAGATTCGTTCAGATTTCGATCGGTCTTCCTGCATCCGTCCACTCGATCAAGTCGTCAGGGTAAGGGTTGAAGAGTGTTTGGTTCAGCAAGTACTGGTTCTGAAACCTAACGGCCCACGCTTTGAGCAGTCTCACGGCTGATGTGAATGGCACTCTTTCGTCCCTGTAAAGTTCCAATGTTTCTAGGAAGAATTGTCGTTCGTTCTTTGAGAGTTCTTTGGAGAAGTAGCCCAGTAGGTGCATGAGAACGTTAATGTTGGATCTGCGTTTGGGCGGATTCTCAAGACTCTTGTGAAGATGGATCTCATACTCATGGATGATTTCTCCCAAGGGCCTTTTCTTGGGGTTCGCAACCACGTTTCCAAGCAGTCGCATCTCTTTCTGATTGTATGCCATGAGCATGAATTTGTTTTCTGTATGGAAGCGGACTAAGTCACGCATGGCGTTGGATTCCTTCACTGTTCGGAAGCGAGCGAGAGTGAAGAGTTTCGTAAGATAGTGTTCGCGTATCTTCAGACTTCTCAGTCTGCCTTCGTCTTCTATGGCGAGGCCTGGGAAGTGTTTGAGTATCTTGGCTCCGAAGAATCCGGGGCCTTTTCCGGTTGCGGGGGATTTCTCGCTTTTTGCATATATCCGTACGTCTTTGAATCCACATGAGGGTGATCGGAATTTCAGTATGAACCCGTCCACCTTTTTCAGGGATGAGAGAAACTTTTCGGAGAATTCGTTCATGTCATCTGTAACGTCTTTGCTGGTTGTTGGTTGGATGAGTCTCGGATTGTTCGTGGAGACGATCCTTATGGGGAAACGGGGAATTCCGAGACCTATCGCTACTTCTGGACAGACTGGGACATAGTCGACGTGTTTCTCCAGTTTCCTAACGAAGGCATCTCGTATCAGTTGGCCGTTGTATCGACATGCCTCAAATTCCAGGCATTTGCTCACGACGACGGTCGGCTTAGGGTGCGAGTCCATCCTTCCCCCTAGCTTGTATCTATTCGCGTAGAATTTGAGCAAGCTGTTCGGGTTCTATGTTACCCCCAGTGAGGACGAGCACGACTTTGTTTCCGGCCAGTTTGTCCTTGATCTTGATGGCTGCTGCGGTCGAAGCGGCGCCAGAGAGTTCAGCCACCTGCCCCGTTGAGCGGAATATCGTCTTGACCGCCTGTTTCATCTCCTGATCACTAACCAGTACGATATCATCCAATTTCTCTCTCAGAATCCTCAAGGGCAACTCGTACGCTCGACTCGTCGCAAGGCCCTCAGCAACTGTCTGTACACCATCTGTTGATGATATGACGCCTTCCTTCCAAGAACGGTAGAAAGCAGGTGCCCCTTCAGCCTGCACGCCTATCACTCTGACGCTGGGATTCAAGCTCTTGCAGACGATACATGCGGCGGAAGCTCCCGACCCACCACCAATCGGAACGATGACCACGTTCAGGTCTCGAAGCTCATCCAAGACCTCAAGATGCATAGTTCCGACACCTTCGAACAGCAGTGGTTCGTTGATGCCGTGCACATACAGGAATCCTCTCTCAGAGGACAATTTCTCAGCGTACTCGCGGGCCTCCTCATAGTAGCTGCCATGGAAGATCACTTCCGCACCCAGATCCCTGATCGCCTCGGTCTTGATTTGAGGAACACCATGAGGCATGACGATGCGAACACCGACTCCGAACAGGGAACCCGCGTAAGCGATTGACTGAGCATGATTTCCAGTAGAGGCCGTGACGACGCCGCGGCTGAGCGCTTCTTCTTTCCTTCTCTCCATATAGTTGACGCCTCCGCGGACTTTGAACGCTCTAGTTGGCTGGAGATTCTCCAGTTTCAAGTAGACTTGGCATCCGAGAAGTCTGGAGAGTTGTCGTGAGTAGAGAAGC
>CAVPLU010000004.1:0-478653 GCA_963706285.1 Candidatus Bathyarchaeota archaeon | reverse complement strand
GTAGCCCAGCGAGGGGACAACAACTGGTGCTTGATCCACATCGCATATCGAGCTGCCACTGCTTTGATTCTTGAGGAAGAGTACATTGCCAGATAGCGTGTGCTCCCTCCGGTAGAGCAAGGTAAACTGTATCTGGAACAAACCCGAAGGAACTCACAAACTCAAGCAACGTCCTGTAAGTAAAGTATCTGACATGGCCATAGACCCATAGCGTGTACTCTCGGGGCCCAGCGGGTTGTGAAAAGTCCTCCCTGACAGCAAAAGCGTTGGCACCCAATACTCAGGAGCCGCATAGTTGGGCGTTGCTATGTACAGATAGCCGTCATTGCAGAGGATGCGATGTATCTCCTTCACAAAATGATCGACATGAATCAAGTGTTCGATCGTGACGAGCGAAATAACTGCATCGAACTGGCCATCAGCAAAGGGGAAAGCCCCTTTATCGTCATCGATGTCGAAAGACACAGTTGGTATCCGCAGTTTGTTCAGAATCCTCAAACAAGTGGGAGAGACATCACTGCACATCAAGTCGGCTTGATAGTTATCGCGAATTCTTTTTGCGGCACATCCCACCCCTGCCGCCACGTCAAGAATTCTCCTATGCTGACGGTTTTCGAAGATGGCGGGAAAGATTCGGTGCCTTTCCTTGAATCCAAGCTTGAGATTTCCTTGATAATCCTCTATTTTTTCGATGCCGCCCAGACGCGATTCTTCAAGTTCAACAGCATCTTCTCTCATTGGGTCTTCTATCCTTCACAGCACTTCTCTGTGTCGGCTGAGGGCTGCTCCGAGCTGCCGCCCTCGATTTCTTTGTATGCCGTAGAAAATGCAAGCGGTTGAGTAATGTTGTTCTACCTGGCCTCGCGCCCCCCGCTTCTTCTTGAGAAGTCTTCCTGAGGAACAGTAACGATGTCATTCTCTTGCTCCCAAGAACAGCAACACGACCGGTGAGACTATGGGCCACCAGTCTTTGAGTGGTTGAATCTTCGAGTAGCCACCCCTGTTACCAAAGGAATAGGTCTTCGAAACCGGAACTTCCTTCACCCTGTACCCCAATGCCAAGGCCTTGTAGTGAAGATAGTACTCCAAAGCTGTAGCCGTCCAGCCAATGCTGATCCAAGGTTTATGCGGGGGTCGCGAAGAATCGTCAAGCCTGTAGCATCTGATAACCGTTGGTTACATCAGTGCACTTTCTCTGGGTGAGAAGAGTCCAGATGAGCGGGTAGAGGCGGTTGAATACCTTCCTGACGAACGGCATTCTGATTCTCTTTCCACCGGGCTGATACCTTGAACCCTGCACGTAGTCGCATTCACCTTTGACTACGGGTTCAATGAGTCGTTCGATCTCGGCCGGATCATCTTTCCCGTTGCCCGCCATCACGGCAACGATTTCGTGGTCCGTCTGCGCAAGATATGTGAGGCCCTGCCTCAGCGATGACCCTACCCCGGTTCTCTCCGCATTCTTGATAATGTGAACGGTGATCCCAGTTTGTCTTGCAGCTTCTCTTATCTCTATCCATGACTTGTTTCAGCGGGATGTCCACGACCAGACAGATCGTGTTCACCGAGCTCTGCCTGAAACGGCCGAGAATCCAGCAGACTGAATCGCTGTCACCATAGACAGGTATGATCACGCCGATCTTGGGCGCTCTGAGGACGAGTCTTGACTCTGTGAGTTGAATCGTCATTTGCTCAGGGGCCTAGCAGGGTTCCCGCATACCGTTGTCACCGCTTGGGACGTCCGCGGTCACCACAGAGCCGGCACCCACCACAGCATCTCTCCCTATCTCCACGCCAGGGAGGATCACTGAATGGGCCCCTATTGATGCACCATGTCTGACAATCGTCTTGAGAAGCTTCCAGTCGCCCTTCGCGCGAGGATACTTGTCGTTCGTGAAGGTAGTATTTGGGCCTAGGAATACATCGTCTTCGATAATGACTCCGCTGGGGATGTACACGTGGGGTTTGATCTTGCAGTTGTCTCCAACCGTGACGCCTTCTTCAATGTAGACGAATGATTCGATCTTGCAGTTCTTTCCGATCTTGCATTTGTACAGGTTGACATGATCTCTCACAGTGGTTCCTTCGCCTATCTCCGCGTCTACGATCATTGACAAGGCTGAGCGACTCTTGGCAACTTGATTCTGCTGTGAAGGGGTGATAGTCTCTGGCTGGAGGTCATCTAGCTCAGAAGGGTCGCTGGCTTCAGGACTGGGAGGCTCAGTACTCATAGTGTAACCTATCCATGTGAGAATGCCGAATACTCCAACCACAGCAATCTCACCAGTAATCTGGAGAATTAGGGATGTGTAGTAGACTATCGCTAGAGTGTACGCTATTATCACAATCGGGCTTGCGATCAGAAGCGCAATCCCTACAAGCTTGCTGCTAACCAATCTTCAAAGACCACTTACCACTCGATCTGGAAATACTTCTCTGTAGGTCTGCGAGAACTCATTCTTCACTTGCGAACTGCTCGTGTGACTCCGATTTGCCGCTCAGGCGGTTACGTTTCTTGCTCTCATCAAACGCAATCATGTCGACGATTTTGTCTCCAGGCGGACGGATGATTGGGAAAGGCCGTTCCCACATGGATGCTCGAATCTTCTCTAGCACGCCTACGGTGTGTGCGCCGATCAGACCTGACTTGGTCGAAGTATCCCGTTTGGCGACGCAGTCGATGAAGTGCTCGATCTCGGCTTCTATCGTATTGTTCGCGGTAACAGGAATTATCTCCGTTTTGTCACCGGTGGTCTTGGACACGTGCTGTCCTACACAGTCGATGACGAGCTTCCCTTCTGAGCCCACCACTGTGGCCTCTCGTACCTTTCCAGGCTGAAGCCAGCTCAGTTCCAAGTGTGCAAAGACTCCATCGGCAAATTCAGCAATCCCATATGCCACCTCTGGATTCTCTTCTGCGCTACGGTACGATCTTGCGAATCCACTCACCTGTGTTGGCCAAGCATTCAAGAGTTGGTTCAGCACGTCAACGGGGTGGGGGCCCAAATCAAACACTATATCCCTGTCCGGGTAATAGGAGGAATCAGTCCACTGGATCCGAACGTAGAAGACTTTTCCAATGGTTCCGCTTTGCAGAAGTTGACAGGCAGTACGCACGGCCGAGTTGTATCTGAATATGTGACCGACGTGAAGCACACATCCGAGTGACTCTGCAAGATCCACTAGCTCGTAAGCTTCGCTGGAGTGAAGCGTCATTGGTTTCTCAATTAGTACGTCCTTGCCGGCCTCCAAGGCCTTCTTGGCTATGGTGTAATGTGTGCGATTCGGAGTGGCTATATGCACTGCCGATATGTCTGGATCTGCAATCAGATCGTCAACTTTCGTCGTCAGCATATCATCGAAGAGCGAGAACGATTCTTTGTGTCCGATGAGAGCTGCGAGAGAGGAGTCACAGACTTTGAGGAGTCCGATATTTCCATTCTTCTGCTGTGCTGACTTGTACTCTCGTACGAGTTTGGTTCCCCAGTAGCCGGCTCCGATGACAGCTACACCTACTTGATTTGTCATCTGGCTACCTCGCGGGAGAATGTTCTGATTCTTGCGAGCGTAGAACTCGTGAATGCTCTCGCTTACGTGTTTCACTTCGTCAGTTGTGAGGCCGGGATGCATTGGGATGCTGAGGGCGCCTTTGGAGAGGGTTTCGGAGTTCGGGAACTCTCCTCCAATGTATCCGTACATTTTTTGGTAGATTGGTTGAAGATGGATTGGGGCGGGGTAGTGTATGCCAGTTTCCACTCCTGCCTGATCAAGCCAAGCCTTCAGGTTATCCCTTTGCTCGCATCTGACAACGTACATGTGATACACTGGGTTGACGAGCGTGTTTCCTTCTGGCGGTGTGATGAGTTCTTTCACGTCGGATAGGAGTTCATTGTACTTGTATGCGACCTGTTTCCTCTTCTCGTTCCAAGCGTCAAGGTGCTTAAGTTGAACTCGTCCTATGGCGGCTTGGACTGTATTCAGTCTCTCCGTATAGCCTACTAGGTCGTGGAGGTATTTGCTTCCTTTTGCTCTTCCACAGTCTCTGAGGCTCGTTACGGATTGAGCAATTGATTCTTTGTCTGTGACAACCATGCCGCCGTCTCCTCCAACGGTCATGTTCTTTGAGGGAAAGAAGGAGAAGCATCCAGCGTCGCCTATCGAGCCAACTTTCCTGCCGTTGTAGGAGGCACCGTGGGCTTGGCAAGCATCTTCAATTATTGCAGTCCCGCGTTTCGATGCTACCTCTTGGAGCTCCTTCATCTGGGCAGGATACCCATACAAGTGGACGGGAACTATCGCTCGGGTCATGTCGTTTATTGAGCTGCGAACCTTCTGCCGGGTCAATCGTGTAGTCTTCAAGGCTGATGTCGGCGAATTTTGGTGTTGCGCCCGCATGAATGATCGAATTCGCGGATGCCACGAACGAAGTGGGAGTTGTAATTACTTGATTTCCGCGAACGCCTTGAGAGATTAGGGAAAGCACGAGCGCGGCTGTGCCAGAGGCTGTTGAAACGGCATACTTGCGTTCCGCAGTATCGAGCGAACTCCTCTTCGAACTTGTGGACGCTCTCTCCTCCGACAAAGCGCTCGTTCTGTAGAGCCCGAATCGCAGCCTCCTTCATCTCTTCGTCCAAGACAGGGTTCGCCAGAGGTATCCTCGCTGCTGTCTGCACTACTCCGACCACCATTCTCCATTCAACTCAAACGAATCTGCTCGACCCTGAGGTTCTGCATCACTATGAGCACATTGTCGCCGATGTCCGTACACTACGGATCATGACGCATTCCGCTGCTAAGTATGTCTCGCCGCTGCGGCGTCAACGTGTTGTCACCAGGCTTCTTAACCGTCGCGGAAGCATCTCTATAGGACGCCTCTAGATGATTGTCACAGATGTTCTAGAGAAGTGAACTCGACCGGCGCGTGGGCGTGACAGACTCCATGACAACGTCCAGCGTAGGGTGGCCTGGCTCGGGCTGGTTCAATGCGACGGTCCGAGGCTTGCTTGTGACACGAAGGGCTACGCCTGCTTCTCTGCTGTGGTGCTAGGTTCTGGGAACGCGGGTTCGGGTTCGAGCGGTGCGGGTGGAGGCGTTGTCGCCATCGTCCACCCTATCCAAGCGAGTATGAGAAGCACGGCTGCAACAGCGACAAACGCAGTGATCTGTAGAACCACTATCGGGTAAGCATAGGTTAGCCATGCGTAGACTATGATTCCCACTATGCTTGCTACGAGGATTACTGCTCCAATCGCTTGATCTTTATGCATCTTAGTGGTTCATCTCCAACATTCCAAGATACATGATGCATCTAGGATCGTTCAGCCAGGTTCGCATTCTGGGAGCCCAGCTGAATACTCCGTCAGGTCGTGCATACTCGCGAAACATCATCATGGCTCTCGTCTTGCCGACTCTCACGATGCGGCTCTGAATTGTGTCAAGAAGTTTCAATGCAACTTGCGTTACTTGCTCCACTAATCTTGTGTTGGTGATTTTGCCTCTGGCTTTGGTGATCCATAGAGCGCATCGGAACACGCCTCGCTCAGCAGTTTCGAGTCTAGCCCACGTGTGATCTCTGTAGCTTCGACGCCGTATATTCTCCAACCATGGATATGTGAGCGAATCACCGCCCTGTAAGAGAGGATGGTGTAGGGTTGATGGCGTGCGCTGGGTCGGAGTCATGAGCTTTTCGTCGAAACCGTTAGAGTTTAAGCTAGTAATTAAATTGTGAACCAGTTTACTAGAACAATTGTCCACCCCTTCCAGAGAAAGCGTCCTCGCCAAACCGGTGAATATACAGTGTCATGCGTTGTGGGGGTCGCTCGTAATTGAAGATCGGAGATGAAACGTTACCGTTATTGTGCCCGCTTGTCTCCCCATGAGTGAGCATCCGTGAAACCCCAAAACGTGACACCCATGAAGCCCTCTTCCCGTACGCAGGCAGCAATCACGTCATGATAGATTTGACGCTGCATCTCCAATCGTTGAGGCATAGGTAACGGAAGCTCCTTGATCCGCACATCCATCTCGGTGATGGCAACCTTCAAGCCCAACGCCGCTAGTCTGCGAACATTGGCGGCGATATCTTCGGGCTTGGGATATTCGACGGCGAAGAGATGCATCTGCAAACCGACACCGTGAATTGGTACGCCATCCGTCACAAGTTGTTTGACTAGCTCGTAGACTCGATCAGACTTAGCTTTCTGCAGTCCGCCTGCTGCCTCTGCATTGTAGTCATCATAGAACAGCAACGCGTCAGGATCTGCTTCATGCTGCTTCGAAAAGCGTCGGCGATGTATCCAGTTCTCCTAGACAGGACGACGATGCGAAGAACTAAGCTAGGCGAGAAGCAATACCGCAAGAGGGCGTGCGTTCTCGCTCGAGACGCCGAAGAGATTCGAAAGGTTCTGATGCCTTCTTAGAAAGATCATCCTTGAGGCCTAGGCGCATCGATAACGAAGGGTTGAAATGTAAGTCTTGAGGTCTTACATGGTAAGGAAGCAGGTAAGAAATGGCCAACAAGCGCTCCGAACCTGCGGATTCGCCGTCAGGCTTCAGGAGGGTTACATCGAAAGGACAGATCACAATCCCCAGCACTGTCAGGCGGCGCCTTAACATAACCACGCATACGAAGCTGCAATTCATACCGCAGTCAGATAGCTTCGTCGTTATACCCGCAGCTGAAGGGGCCTTCAAGGAGCTGGCGGGGTCTGCTTCGAAACACTGGACCGTTGATGAGATGCTGAGCCGCCTTGATCAGCTGAGAAAGGAAAATGTCTAGCGCCCTCTTTGAGACACGCTTCTTCATCTACTTCTTCGCATCGCCTGAGCCCAGCACGCACAGGCAGCTACTGGAGTTGATGCGGAAGTATGACACTAGGCTGGTGTCGGCAGTGACTCTTTTCGAGATCTACAAGCTTTCACTGGAAAGAGAGGGAAAGGAAATAGCTGAAATCCGAATCTCACGAATAAGAAACGAGTTTGATGTGATCCCAGTGGACGATCTGATTGCGGTTCGTGGGGCACAGCTGAAGCACGCGGTCAAAGTCCGCCACAACGAGGACATGCCGATGGCGGATAGTCTAATCGCGGCAACGAGTGTTCTCCGAAAGGCCGTATGCATAACTGACTCCCCGCACTTTGAAAAGATCCCCCAAGTCAAATGCAGATGGATCTAGGCACGATGATTCAGCTGTTCACCTTGACCGATGGACGCGATCCTTGTTTCGTTGACTCTCTCCTCGACTGGAGTCGGGGATTCATGGTTCCACTCCGCTACTCTGTTGGGTGGGCATCCCGATGTGGTTCAACTCGCATCCGCTCGCTGTGCAGAAGCATGGACCAACGCCCGCGCCGCTTCAGGCATCCGAATTAGATGGTAGTTGATGAAGTCGACCCACTCGTATCGAGGACAAGCTCAAGGGCTTCTCTCAGGTTCGTAACGGCCTCTTCCTCGGTCTTGCCTTGGCTGATGGCCTCAGGCAGCTCGACGCATCTAGCTGCATAGTAACCCGTTTCTTCATCCTTCCTAAGGCGAACGGTGAAGGTGCGTTGAACCATTTTCAATCCGCTTCTCGTAGGCTGACAGGCGAGCATATTTGCATGCCGTTTGCGCGAATTGGTGAGCTGGAAGGTTTCTGGAAAGACAGAGTAGTGGGGCGAAGGGGAAGTATCGGATAGTCTACAAGATAGATGAAACCAAGAAAGAGATCGTCTTCTATGATGTTGATCTCAGAAAACGTGTCTATCGCTAGCAGGCAGATAGGCGTCGCCGACTATGTCGCCGTTCTCTATTTGAGTTGATCGAGCACGGCCCAACCGAAACCATCTTCGCACAGCCGAACGATCCGAGAACGAAAGCATACATTGAAGGCGCTTTCGGGTAAGCGTGTAACCTGGCTGCCCTCAGAAACGGGATCGGCACGGCTTTTATTTGCGTGGGTCGTCTGTTAGACCTGATCGGGAAAGGCTAGGTTTGGTTTACTGCGATCAGTGTGGAGCCAAAGCAAAACGTCGACGACAGGCACTGCAGGATCTGTGCCAGACCACTCCCCCCCAGTAAGCCGCCAGCAAACCCAGCAAAGCCAGCAAGACCCGCAAAGCGAGTAGAGGTTTGGGTTACTTTTGCGACGACTGTGGAGTTGAAGCTACCTCCCGCGATGGCCGCTGCAGAAATTGTGGCAGCCCGCTGATTCGCCCTTCGAGGCTTTGGAGACTTCAGCTTGCAATATGGCCTCCCCTGCCGCCGTCAAAGCCAGCCGCAGTTGAACTCTCCACAAGCAAAGCGTCTTCGATTCCTAGTTCTTCGATCGAGGAGGTTGAGGAGTCTGAGAGTGAGCCCCTGTGGTCGCCTGAGCCGCAGGAGGGAGGGGTTTCGCTGACACCTGAGTCTTGGATGGTGGAGAACGATAGGAATAAGAGAGTTGTTCTAGAAAAGGCGTCCATAACGAATAGAAAAAGCCCCACCCAGTCTATGGCGGATCGCCTTCAAGAAGTTCAGACACACCTTGACCAAAGCCGTAACCAAGCCTCGCATTGCGCCTAGTGAGTTAGAGACCGAGTCCGAACTGGGCATTGCGACTTGGACTCCAGAAATCAGCGAACTCATCAAAACACGGGCCAATGTTCCTGCACAGATCTCCACCGCAGACTTGATGCCAACAAGCTTGATTCCGAAGTTGGACGAGCTCGCGAAGACGCAAACCAGCATTGACACTGAAATCTCGAAGGCTCATCGTACGAAGCTCATCTGCACTGATCGGCTACGGTCTTGCCGGCGTCGGCGCCTTCTCGTTGATCGTCTCTGTGGTTTTCACTTCAACCGTGCTCGCGTTCATTGGGCTCGGGTTAACGTTCTGGGGCGCACTGCTACTCTTCATCAGACCACGCCACTACGTGACGATCAGACCTAATGGACTCAACGGCGCTCTCGTCATTGACAAGCATGGATCGCATGATCACGAGCCTCGGCTACACGCAGAAGGGCGTGTATCTTCCCGTGAACAATTCTGACAAGGCGGTCGTCTTCATTCCATCGCAACCGTTCAAGAAGATACCCAAACTAATCGAGAAGCAGACGTTCGTGAAGGATCCGGATGGTATCGCGATGGTTCCGCCTGGGCTCGCGTTAGCGAACCTCTTCGAGCGTGAGCTTGGCGTCAAATTCAGCGATTGGACCCTCGAAAAGATGACTGAGCGACTGCCGAAGCTGTTGATTGAGGATCTTGAGATGGTTCAAGACTGCAACATCACTATCGACGGTGACCACGTCACTTTCAGGTTCGTTGAGTCAGTCTACTCTGAGTTCTGCGGCAAGCTGAGGCAGAGCACGAAAGTCTGCTCGTCGTTTGGTTGTCCGATGTGCAGTGCGATGGCGTGCGTTCTCGCCGAAGTCTCACATAGGCCGGTGGAGTTTGATAAGGACAAGTACACCTCTGACGCAAGCACGGTTGAGTCCTCATACAATATTCTTCCAGGGTGAACGCGCACAATTGGCGTTCCCGCTTACTCTCTGGGATCTAAGCCTCTGGACCGCGATCACAGCAATCATTCTGCTCGCAACTTCGGAGCTACTCTCACCATACTACGGAAGAACGCGACTCATGATCAACAAGAGGAGACTCCGCATCGTGGCTCTTCTCGTCGCGTTGATCTTCCTAGCTAGCGTCGCGTACAGAATCTACGGAATAGTCACCACGCCCTAGTTGGTTTATGCAGATAACTGGGATTTGAGGTGCCGCTTTCTTTTGGGGAGGTGCCGCTTATTCTTTCAGTTCTTGTTTCTCTCTCAATTCTTCGTTGCCTTCATGAGCAACGAACCGTGAACTGTTGACGATGGTCAGTGGCAGCCATGGGGAAAACGAGCGGGCATTGTTCTCAGCTCAGCGTGCTTTGGTAGTGAAAGCGCTCTTTCACAACTGAAGTGTCATCTCAATCCAACGTGATTCGCCGTCGGCAGAATGCGAACAATCAAGCTTGCGCCGTCTTACTCGCAGGATATGTCAATGGTCTCTAGCTATTGGATTGAACCTAGTATCCTTCTGCCAGACTGCTCCCACTCTTAGCGTGGCAGTCCGTCCATCAATTCTACGTGGACAAGTACTCCCCCTACTATAGATGGCAAGTTCACGCAAGGAGAATGGTACAATCCACAGATAGTCTTCGCGCGCCTACCTACCCAAGTTCCTACGTTCTGCCAACCTACGTCTACTTCGTCAACGACGCCTCGAACCTCTACGTCATGGTTGACGCGGTAGGTGATATTACCGACAGTGGCGGCGCCCTCCAGGATGAGTGTCTCATGTGGTTCAACTATGACGCATCAAATCCAGGTTACTGCTAAGAACGTGGTCAAGATCGAGGGCATAGCGGCACCGAGATCACTACTCCCTTCCATGCCAAGATTGGGTTCAGCAGTAGCCCGAATGCGCAGTGAATCACAAGATCTACGAGTTCAGCATTCCACTCAGCTGGCTAGGCATAGCACCAGGCCAGCCCATTGACTTCTGCTCACCAATGGACAAGTTGGCAGCGCCTCGGATACGACTCCAGTAACGGACATGACAATATCTGGCCTCAGGATTGCTTAGGCGACTAGTCTTCCTGGTCGCTCTTGATATTGTGGGGTCAACTGCATCTCAGGCGCCTCATCACTTGCCCCCCGTCGGAGGCTTCATGGAACCCGTCAATAAGGCGGCCGTCTTCGCACCATACCTGACACTGTTCGGGTTCATTGCCACAGTCGCAATCGTCGTTGCGAAACCGTGGAAGAAACGTGAGACTGAAAACCCATCAAGCTAGCCTGAGGCCATCCTTCGTTTTGCTCCGTCTCTAGCCGCCTAAGATCCCAGCTTTTCCAATACGCCTTCAGTGAACACTGAGAGGCTTCAACTGTTCTGTGATGGTGTAGTATGCCTATCCAGTTTCGTTTCTCTGCGGTTCTTCGTTGCCTTCATGAGCAACCAGTAGCGAGCTATTAGCGGCATGTGTCAGTGGAGAGATTCAACCCAACTGCGAGGCCTAGAGGCGATCATGCATACCGGCGGAGTGACAAGAAATGGTTGATGAACCAAGACGCGTGTGGTATCCTTCCCTAGACGACATAGTCTTCACGAATTTCGGAGTCGTATCTCTTGATCTTGACGACAAACATCCCCACCGTCTTCTGATCTCTTCCGAAGGCATACAGGCCATCCTTGCCCATGTACGCGAGAGCGAGGCGCAAGGCATCATCTACCAGGCGGCTCAACTCATGTCTGAACTTGTTAGACTGCACCCATTCGCAGGTGGAAATCACCGAACAGCCTACATTGCGGCCTGCGTCTTCTTGAAAAGGAACGGCAGACACCCCAAGGTTGATCGATTCAAGGACGGGTATGCATTTATCAAGGACCTGCAGAACAAGACCCTTCAGCAGATCCAGGAGTGGCTTGAACATGGCTCAACCGAAGAGCCTCAATGAGAAGATCATACGAGAAACCATCGAAGAGAATAAAGAGCTTCTGAGACTGCTTGCCACAAACGGTAAAACCAAACCCGGCAAGCCTCACTAGCTGACTCCCGGTGATTTGCACCGCAGACTTGGTAAGGCTTCTGCCACAGTATTCTCTGACATACTCTCACGACTAAAGATCGTGGGCTTCTTGCCGTGCTTTCTGTAACTGAACACGTGTATATTTGGCACCCCCAATCGCGCTCCCTCCGCAGAAGGCGGTCCAAGTGACAAGACTCTATGAGAGATGTCTCGCACCACTTCCCTACGACAACTATCGCCTTGGATTCTGCCCACCCTGCAGGAAGGAAACGATCGAGGCTTACCTCGTCAACTGACCTGCCATCTATTTCCTTCCCATCGCTTAGCGCCCCACTCTCTTGTAGAAGCTTCTCACGTCCTCCTCCAAATCCTCTACATCATATTGACCAGGTATCTTCTTCGTCTTGAGATAGGCCATCATCTCTCTGACAGAGGCTCCGGAATCCGTTGCGGCTCTCTCCAAACTCACCTTGCCCTCAGCATACAACCTCGCCGCATACTCCTTCTTCCAGTCTGCCACCGCCGCGTGAAGTAGCTTCCTCAGTACTGTGGAGCGATCAGACTGCTCAGTGTTTTCTATCTTCTTCAAGTCCAACACTAGGCTTCTCGGCAGCCTCGTCGCAACCAGTTCCTCTTTCTTCATCTTCTCACCTCCTTCGCTCTTCGAATCATTTCAGTTATGACGTCGGTTGAGATCCACATGATACTGGTGAGCTTTGCCAAGTCCTCAACCAACTCATCATAACTGATGAATTCTCTCTTGAAGGCTTCAAAGAGAACCATAACCGTGCTCGTGTGTTCCAGATTCCAGCCCTTCGCTATAGCCCTCGCCTCTTTGTCATCTAACACAGCCAACGCGTGCCTACGCTTGGCCAGCACAAGGGCCTCAGCCTCGCCCTGACCTATCCTCGCCTCATGCAACAGGCGTTTGACCTCCCCCGTCTCCTCCTTGTCCAAGCTGACGAGTTGAACCCAACCCTCCGCGAGGCCGCCCTCTATTTCTGGCACGTCTGTGGCCCCGGTCTCTCTTCCCTTGTCAATGCATTCTGCCTTGACAAACGGAGGCATGAGCACACTCCCGTACAGCTCCCTCAGCAGTCTCAGTCTTCCGATTCTCGCTAAGAGGATTACTGGCGAGGTATTCGTAACAACAGGCATGACAGAATATTGGACGCTTGGAGATAAATAGTTAACGTCTGATCAATATGTTAACAACATCAGCAAGCTAGCCAAATCGCGTCTGTGTTTGTTGGCTTTCTGAGTCCTGAGGGGAGAGCTCCACGCTTTCGGCCTTCAGGTTCTCCGCTGTGTGGGTCATTGATTCTCTCCGCGACTAAAAGTCGGGAGATTCAGGCTTCCACTCTGATCCTTTGTTGGGTGGGCATTCCGTTGTTGCGGTTCCACCGCATCCATCCCAGTGTAGAAGCATAGGCCAAACCATTGGCCTGACAGCGTACCCGCCGCAGCGAGCCACCATATTCACGATGCCTCCTCACTCGAACCTGCCCTACCTATTTCGGTTGAGAGCCTTGTTCGAGCATTTGGATATCCCAACCACATGTGGACCTTACTGGTCCTTGCGGGCTTGATGGACTCGCGGAAGCCACCGCGTTCAGGGGAAACGTGACTATGTATGATGCGATCCCCGTAGCATTAGCAGTGATGAAGAAGATCAAGTGCATAACAGCCGACGAAGATACTCAGTATGCAAAACTGAAACCGAAAGGATATCCAATAGAACTCCTTCAACGCTAGCGCACAAAACCTACGGAACAGTCGCCGCCCCCTTGACGGAGAATGTGCTCGCTTCACCGAGCTACTGCTAGGCTTGTCTCTAAGGCTCGTTTCTTCGATTCAGCCATCTCTGAGTACTTCTGAAGTTCACGGTAGTCTTCTAGAAACCGTTGGCCTTTCTCGGTCGCAACGTAGCTTCTCTCGGGCTTCTCTCTGACCTGTAGTAGGTCATAGTTCACGAGCAAGTCCAAGTATTTCTGCAGAAGGTCAAAGCTGAGGTTCCCCATGTACATGATCTTCGTCTTGCGGGAACCCTCCTTCGCGATCTCCAGTATGTCTGCCGCTATCTGAATGCGGCTACGGTACTGTCGCTTGCCATTTACCACGTGTATTCCTCGGATTGGAGACCGTTTTGAGGCAAAGTCATGGGTGCTATGAAAAGGTGATTGTGGAAGCCTTTTCTAGAACAAGAATCCATCCCGCAACTACTCACAAACACACGATGCCGCCTAGTGGGCGTCTATCTGAACAGCCCGCAGAAGATTCGCTGCCTCCATGGGAGACGGACCATCCGTGATCATCCTGAACTTTTCCTCTCCAGCAGTTGATGACTCAGCGAACCCATACTTCACAAGAAAATCCAGAGCTGCCACAACTTCAGTAGCCTTGAACGGAATCTGATCAATGAGGCTACGCCGCGAATGCCATCGTCCGTCTGCAGCGATTGACCAGATCTTATCAATCACGCCACGTCGAGGAAAGCGGTGAGCCATATGTCACTGAACCGCCTTGATCGGCAGAGGTGCTTTCTTCATCATTCGCGAACATGTTGATGCATGATTCATGCGTATATAATACTGGAGGAATCACGTGCAAGAATGCGGATGGAGCGAGTTCTACTGTCGAGACACTCGAATATCGAGTACGTAACCGAGAGATTACGCGACGCTCATCCAGTGCCACTATGCGGTGTTTCCAGTGAAGTAGCCTGAGACGTGCGAGTACTCTCGGAGAAAGTCGAATCCTTTCTCGCTGATTCGGTAGATTCGACTGCCCGTGCCCTCGTCTATGCCCTCTGCAAGTAGTCCTCTTTCCTCTAGAAAAGCAAGGTACTTCTCCAGTTGTCGGTGACTCAGATTCGCCTTGTACATGATGTGCGTCTTCAATGACCCATTTGACGCAACTTTCAGGATGCTTGCGAGGATTTCTAGGCGCGTTCGATTCCCTATTTGTACGGTCTTTTGTTCTAGAGGAAACATGACGGACACACTCGACACCTCGCATAGAAGACATATAAACAGATGTATGTTTTTGATGATACAAGGAGCCATTTTAGAAATTACGGCAGACGGAGTTGGCGACCTCGTCTGAACTAATGGGAAAACTGCAAACGTTAGGCCTGACAGAAAACGAATGCAAAGCATACTTCGCTGTCCTGAGTCTGGGCGCTTGCACGGCAGTTCAGATATCACGTGAATCGCATCTGCAAAGAACCCAGATCTACACGCTACTCTCGGCGCTTGTCTCAAAAGGTCTTGTCGAAGAAACCATTGACAGACCCAAACGATACAGACCGGCCAATGCTCAGCATGCGTTGTCTCGCTTGGCTGTGAAGAACAGAGATCAGCTTGACAGAATTGTGAAAGAATCAGAGCAACTGGCAGCAAAGCTGGAAGGGCTCGCGAAGAACAGCAAGGGAACGAAGCCGGAGGAGATACGCGTCATCTATGGGCCGCAGCCTGCGCGAGCGCATCTGCTGGAATCTGCCAAGTCCGCACAGAAGGAGTTTTGGGGAATGGCGGGGCGGAGAAGGCCGCCGCACGTTTCAGACAGCCTTCTTGCAGAAGGCCTTCGATCGCTCGCGTCGAGGGGTGTCAAGACGAAACTCATCGTTGAGATCGATAAGAAGAACCTAAAGCAAATTAGGAAAATGACCGCTACCGCCGAAATCTCACACTATCAACCAATCCCAGCATACGTGTACGGGATAGATGACAAATCCATAGCAGTCTCCCTTGCACAAGAACCAATCAACAATCCAGTCCCAGACGGTTCAGCTTGTCAGCACCTATCGTCCAACTGTACAGATCATGCGACAGTTCTTCGACCTCCTTTGGAGGGAATCGACACCATTTGCTGTTCGTGAAGCTGTGCTTCTTGGCCAGCGCCCTCCAGGCGACGCTAGCCGCATCATACGCGGTCGAGAGGAGGCCTACATCCAAAGTGAGAACGAGATGAACGCTGCAAAGGAGAGCATCAAATTCTATGCCCCAACCCGGTACGGGCCGGTACGACTAATGAAAGGGCTCGGCGAAGCGTATCTGCGTGCTCACAAACGAGGAGTGAGAATCCGAATAATCTGCAGACTCTCAGATCATAATGCAACGGCAGTAAAGGCATTGGCCAAGTTCGCTGAGGTTCGTCATACAGAGAATCCTATCGGATTCAGTATGACCCTGATGGATGATACAGATGGCAGCATCTACTATCTGGATCCTGACTCTCCCCAGCTGGAGAGTCGCACGGACTGGATGATCCGCATCACAAGCAAAGAAGGCGTGCGGCATCTCAACGACATGTTCGAGGCTCTCTGGCAAGAATCGACCCCCCTAGAAGAGCAACTGGACAGATAACGAACGACAAGCTGAACCCTCAAAGCCGCATGATTGATGTGTGCAACAGATTGCCGTATGTCTGTCGAAAATGGCACTGTCGACACGCAAGAACCAACTATGAGCGGATAGCAACATTCAAGGCTCCGATAGGACGCAATCAGCATCATTGAGGAGGCCCTATTGGATAGGCTGGCTGAGCTACGTTCCATTGCAGTCTACGCATTCATAGTGGCGGCTCTCTCGGCCAGTCTGTACTATCTGCCGAACTACTTCATCCTCGAGAAGATCATAGCCGATCATTCAGCCACACTGCTGAATTGGATCGGGATTCCTGCAGCGTCGCGTGTTGTGGACGGCCGCGCCTTTGTTAACGAGTTTGAGATTGAGCGCATGTGCACGGGCATACAGGTCACAGCCATCTTCGCGGGCATTCTGATCCCGTTTCCTAAGATAGCTTGGAAGAGGAAAGCGATCGCGATCGTCAGCGTCGCCGTTCTCATCTATTTCGCGAATATTGGGAGAATCGCGTTAGAGATTTGGCTACTCTACGCTGGGCATCCTGCCATGGTATTTGGCGCACTACCCCACCGGCCTAATCCTAGGCATATTCTCTGTAGCATTTCTGGTAATTGTGCTCGACCACTTCATTCCAGAAATCGGCGACTACACAATCAAAGCCACAGAGACACTTCTGCCGAGACGAACGAGTGCGGCTACTCCGAACGTGACCTGATTCTCTCCACATTTGGAGCAGAACTTCGCGTCCGGATCAATTTCGGCTCCGCAATGCATGCAGAATGTTCTCGCGGCAGGCGCAGACTCTTCTTCTGCTGGAACTTTCTTTGCTATTGCTCGGCGTGCGACGAACGCGACCACCGCAGCCGCAACTAGAATAATGGCGCCTATGATCAGGTAGTATGACTGCTGATAGTCGATGGTCCAGTTTGCAACCACCCTGTACGGATGGTCCATAACCACAGATTCGCTGTTCGTTTTGCTCGCGATATCGCCGCTCCATCCTGTGAAATGCAGTCTTATTCCAACAATTCCGCCTAGGCCTGGCTGAGGAACATACATGGGCACCGAGAAGTTAGCCACTGCACCGGATTGATACCAACCCGCTCCGACGCCGTAACCTGGATCAGAAATCACGTCAAGTCGGAATTCATCCTGATAGTCAACTGTCAACAGCACGTCTTTGGTGACCTTCAAGGTCTTCGGGTTCTGATGGTCGGTTCCATTCCAGCTTCGAAACATTGCTCGCCAACCCTCCGCCATCGATACATTCTCCGGGGGCCGCAATCGAGTGGTCAGTCAGCACCTTCACTTCGTGGACCAGCATTCCATCCTTGTCTGTTGTCAACGCGGTTCCGTCCACGGACACGGGCATGTTGCCGTGTGGCGTTCGCAACGTGAGCTTCGCATTATCAGCAACCTTGATGCGCATCTCAACAAAACCCGGTCCACGTTCCTGATCGCTGAAGTAGCCTGACCCAGACGTGATATGATAGAATGCGTACCCAGTGATGATCCATTGACCTTCCTGGGCTGGCGACTTTAGTTGTATCTTGTACGTCTTCTCGCTTACGTCAATGAGACGTTCCGCCGCGCTTTGCCATAGCTGGTTTCCAAGCGTTCCCTTTGGTCCCTCGTACACTGCGGCTTGGATCTCATAATATTCACGAAAAGCATACTGCACCGTTACGTTAACCTGGAAAGTGTAAGAACGCGGAACCTGGATCGGGTATTGCGCCTTGATCCTCAGATATCCAAGCTTGTCACTTTGAGCCGCGGCTGGGTAAACGAAACCTGCCATGATGACGAGTAGGATGAGAGAGATGATGATCCGGTTTCTTGGCTCCAGTGTTCACACGCTCAGGTTTGGGAATTCTTTGCCTTGCCAAGATGGATGGCGAGATATATGATTGACGAACAATCGCGTCAAGATTGTCTGCTTGACACCTTAATCTGCGATGAGAGTGCGGTAGTGTCGCTGCATTCTTCAGTAAGCCTAAGATATACTTCATCGACAACTCAAGCCAAACAAACGGGACATAAGAGCGTTCACGGAGGGCGAGATCGCTATGTACAAGCTGGTATTGGTTAGACATGGCGAGAGCACGTGGAACAAGGAGAACAAATTCACTGGATGGACTGACGTTGACCTCTCCGAAAAGGGAGTTCAGGAGGCCCGCGAAGCTGGACAGACACTACGTAAGGAAGGGTACGTGTTTGATGTCGCGTACACTTCAGTCCTCAAACGTGCCATACGCACGCTCTGGATTATGCTCGACGAGCTAGACCAGATGTGGATACCGGTTCACAATCACTGGCGTTTGAACGAACGCCACTACGGCGCACTGCAGGGACTTGACAAAGCTGAGATGGCTTCCCGGTATGGCGAAGAGCAGGTGCTCCTTTGGAGAAGAAGCTACGACATACGACCGCCCGCGCTTGAGAAGACTGACAAACGTTACCTTGGTTCGGACCCGCGGTACAGTGAATTGAATGAGAAAGACATACCGGTCTGTGAATCGCTCAAGGACACGGTAAACCGGTTCCTACCGTATTGGCATGAGACCCTTGCCCCAACAATAAAGACTGGAAAGAGAGTCCTTGTCTCAGCACACGGCAACAGCCTGAGGGCGCTCGTGAAGTACCTCGACAACGTATCTGAGGAAGAGATTGTCAGCCTCAACATTCCGACTGGTATCCCGCTTGTCTATGAACTCAACAATGACCTCAAGCCGATCAGGCACTACTATCTCGGTGATGAAGAGAGAATCAGGGAAGCGATCGAATCTGTGGCAGCGCAGGGAAAAGCAAAGAAAGGCTTGTAGAAGGCAGGTTAGAGTCGTCTACCGAGGCGTCGAACCCGATCCAAGTAAGAGCTGCGTTTTCCCTTATTTCTTATGAGATACTCCGTTGTCTTGGCTTAGCAGTTCGAGAGGTTCATGTGCCACGAACGCGAATGCGCCGGATTCATTCGTTATTGATTGAGATCCTCGGGCGAACGCGATTGCATTGAACTTGTTTCGAAATCCGCCTGACTCAAACTCGCTCACAAACTCCTTCACAAGATTCGCGGTCTTCTCATTGAAGCTCACAACTAGGAGTTCGGCGCGGTTCTGCTCGGCATTTCTAAGCAGCTCCTTCGCTGTTGTGGCTCTTGAGATATCGATCGTTTCGCAGCCCGCGGCGGTTAGCATCGCTCCCATGATCGCGCTCATCACATCATTTCCACCTGAGACGGGTCCAATGCAGATTCTTGCGGTGAAGCGTGTCTGTCTAGGTTTCAGATTCACCTTGAGGACATTCAAAGACGCTCGAGCCGCATTGGCAGAAGCAGTGAATCGATCATCGTTATACTCGCCCACCATGTGTAGGCTCTCTGCTGTTCTGAACGCGTCGTAGAGGTCGTCAAGTGCTTCGCTGGGGCTCTTCGCGTACTGGGAGATGACCTTGGCCTTCGCTTCAGCCGTCTCAGAGTCGCCCTTCACGATCGCATCCGCGAGTTGTTTCAGTATCACCTCGTCCTTCAAAGCAGTTCACCCCTAGGTGAACAGGTGCTTTTGATAAAACCCTTCTCAACAACTCCAACCATACAAAGGCAACTAAACATAGCCACGGCTGCAATCTACAGATCTGGTTTGACTTGGAGACATACTCTGCCATTACGGTGAGGATCGTTCAGGCGATCAAGATCAATTCTTGGTTGGGAGGTAGCGGGATAGTGATTCAAGCTCGAGTTCTCGAAGTTTCTCCATGGTCGGATGGCCGGTCTTGGGATCCCATCCTCTAAGCGAGTAGTATTCTTTGAGTTGACGATTCAGGTCCGGGACATTCCCGGCGGTTTCTACCAGTTCCTTTGCCGCTCTGACCGCTCGCAGATCTTTAGCCATGTCACCTTTGAGTTTGAACTTCCCGGTCAAGAGGCCCTGAATCGGATCGATCTCCTGGTTAATCAATCTCATCCAGTTTCCCATACGGTCCAGAATAGACGAAGGCGGCATTCTTCTGCTCGCCGGGCTTAAGCATCGCTGCACTTCTGCACTTTGCATGCCATAGGTCAAGATAGAGGGTCGACGGTTCGCTCATGCTTCCGTCAGGGTCGATTAGAAAGAGAAAATCGCCCTCCCAGGTTTTCGCGGCATCTTCATAGTTCTTGTTCGCGTTGAGTGTTTGCATGAACAGGTTAATCCATTCTTCAGAAGGAGACTTCACCAAATGCCCCACCATTGATACGGGCGTCCGATTGATGGAAAAGACATGTGGTGGTTACACCCCAATTTCTTGGATCGCCGGCAGGCAGAAGCACCTGAATCGAGTACTCTGTTGTGATAAGAGCTTTAAGCCGGCCGCAGGCAAGCTTCGTTCGCGAATTTCGATTTCAAATTAGGAGTGGGATCTTTGTGTCTCGAGGAGTTGCCGTTGTAGGGATAGGACATTCTGTCTTCGGCGACCGCCGCGACGCTAACCTTCCAGAACTCGCGTTCGAGGCGATAAAGCCCGCAATTCAGAACGCGGGCATAACGCAGAAGGATGTTGGTTTCGTCGCTGTGGGAACCGCGGGCGGATGGTACGAGGAATTTCTTCCAGCAGTCGTTGTTGCGGAATATGCAGGCCTGACCGGTGCAGGACTGGTCAGATGTGAGGCTGCATGCGCTTCAGGCAGCGCCGCGGTTGCGACAGCATACAACGCGATTGCAAGCGGCCAAACCGATATAGCCATGGCGATCGGGGTTGAGAAGATGACTGAGGTTGACATCCTAACATCCGTGGAACTAATCGGAAGGGCTGGCTACTACCTCTGGGAATTCCATAACTTCGGCATGACATTTCCGGCATATTATGCGCTTCATGCCACCGCTCACATGAATAAGTATGGAACCACTGAGGAGGACCTCGCCAGAGTTGCAGTGAAGAATCACAAGTATGGTGCCATGAACCCGTACGCCCATCTTCAAAGGTCAATGAAGATTGAGGACGTTCTATCGTCAAGAGTGATAGCATGGCCATTGAAGATCTTTGACTGCTGCCCAGTAAGCGACGGAGCCGCTGCGGTCGTCTTGGCTTCCGAGGATGTAGCGAAGAAACTTACTGATACACCGATCTGGATCAAGGCGTTCGGTATCTCTTCAGGAACAGCCAACATCAGCAAACGCGAAGAATACTCATCCCTGCGCTCCGGAGCTGTCGCCGGACAGAGAGCCTACGCCGCCTCCAGGATTAGGCCGGACCATTTGGACGTTGCGACCGTTCATGATTGTTTCACGATCGCTGAACTGATTGCGTATGAAGATCTTCAATTCTGTGAGAAGGGAGGAGCGGGCAAGATGATTCGCGAAGGCCAGACCGAAATCGGCGGCAAAATACCCGTCAACGTCGACGGCGGGCTGAAGTCGAAAGGTCACCCGATCGGCGCGACTGGAGTCTCCATGGCTGCAGAGGTTACGCGCCAGCTTCGAGGAGAAGCCGGCAAGAGGCAGGTGCCCATCAAGCATGGCAACGCCCTTACACATAACATCGGGGGAACCGGGCACTATGCATATGTGACGATTTTTGGGAGGAATTGACATGGCGTTTGGTCCTCCAACACGAGCATTGAAGTCCAGACCAATGACCTTCGCATTTGACATTCCTACCAACAAGATATCGAAGTTCTGGGATGAACTTGAGAACGGAAAAGTCTACGGTACTAAATGCAAGAAATGTGGACACAAGTACTTCCCACCAACCGCGGATTGCGGAGAATGTCTCACATCAGACATGGAATGGATCGACCTTACAGGGGAGGAAGGAGAGATCGAGACCTTCACTCATGTAATCGTTCGACCGCCAAGTTTCGCCGAGCAGGAAACCTACACGGTAGCAGTGGCCAGACTGAAGCAAGGCGTGAAGGTGCTCGCATGGCTCTCAGGTGTGAAACTTGGTCAAGCGAAGGTTGGCATGAAAGTGAAACTTGCTGGGAAGCCATCGTCTGAAGGATCCAGCTACGAACTCGTGCCGATCCAATAAGTGAAATACCTAGACGTGGACGACAATATTCGATGTGATTTTGATGGCTACTCAACCTCTGAGAAAAGCCGCAGTCATTGGAGCCGGATCGATGGGCCACGGTATAGCACAATTACTCATCATGACTGGCACTGACGTGACTATTGTTGACGTAAACGATGAAATCCTCGCGAAGGCGCGGCAGAAGATACAATGGAGCATTGAGAAATTCGTTGAGAAGAGAACGGTCAACAAGGCCGATGCAGACGCGGCCATGGCACGTCTCCACACGACCACGAACATGAACGAGGCCTTCAAGGATGCGGATCTTATCATTGAGGCGGCTCCCGAGAACCTCGAAATGAAGAAGAAACTCTTCGCACAGATGGAACTTGCAGCTCCAAAACACGCGATCTTCGGATCAAATACCTCAACGCTCAGCATAACGGAGCTAGGAAAGGTAACAAGCAGACCTGACAAAGTTGTTGGACTGCATTTCTTCAACCCACCACAAATGATGCCGCTCCTTGAGATCATCAAGGGGGCACAGACTAGCGAGGAAACGACGAAGTTCGCTTTGGATCTGGCGAAGAAACTGGGAAAGACACCTGTGTTGGTGAAGAAGGATGTCAGAGGATTCATTGTGAATGGAATTCTGGCAGCTGTCTTCAATGAAGCGTTCTGGACCGTCGAACGAAAAGAAGCAACGAGGGATGAGATCGACGCAGCGATGAAGTATCAAGCAGGCTTTCCGATGGGAATATTCGAACTGGCAGACTTTGTCGGCCTTGACATCCTCAATAGCGTAGCGAGAGAGATGGAGGATGCCCTTGGTGCGCGAGCCAAGGCTTGCCCAATCTACCAGCCCTTGGTCAAAGCGGGAAAACTAGGCCAGAAGACCGGGGAAGGCTTCTACTCCTGGAGCACTGGACGACCTCGAATACCATTTGAACTCGCTGACAAATTCGACCCGAATAGGCTCTACACGATGGCAGCCAACGCCGCTGCGTGGCTGGTTCACGACGACGTAGCCAGCCCGGCGGACATTGACACGGCGATGAAGTTCGGGACAGGCTGGCCCTCGGGACCATGTGAACTCGCCGACAAGATGGGCATAGACGCGGTTGTCAAGAATTTGAACGAATTGCATGCGAAACATCCCGAACCAATGTACGAGCCGTGTCCGCTTCTTCTCGAGTATGTGAAGAACGGATGGCTTGGCAGAAAGGCCTCGCGGGGATTCCACAAGTACAAGTAAACAGACCCACCGAGTCGGCAGTCAACAGTAGGTTGTAGAGGGTTTCTTATAGTGGGTAGTGTGAACGCTTTTCCGTCAGAGGTTTTCAGAATTGAGCGAAGGTAAGACCTACCAAGATATCATAGTGAAGAAGGAAGAAGGCGTAGGCTGGATTACACTCAATCGACCTCACAGACTCAACACGATGACGCTTGACATGATGAATGAGTTCGTCTCAGCACTAGGCGATTTCGATTCAGATAAGGAAGTGAAATGCGTCGTCGTTACAGGCGCTGGGGAGAAAGCCTTCAGCGCTGGGGCAGATGTCACATCATTCACGGGAGTAACCCCATCGATGGCAGTAGACGCGTCGATGAAAGGCCACGAGCTTACTGCACAAATTGAGAAACTCGGTAAGCCCGTGATAGCCTGCATAAACGGCTACGCGCTGGGAGGCGGCCTCGAGGTCTCTCTCGCCTGCGATTTCAGAATCGCGTCTGAGAGCGCACAGCTCGGACCGACCGAAATCAAACTCGGCTTAATACCAGGTTGGGGAGGAACCCAGAGGCTTACTCGCATCGTTGGGCTAGCCAAGGCTAAGGAGCTCGTAATGCTTGGGGACCGGATTACTGCACAAGAGGCTCTGAGAATTGGCCTAGTCACCAAGGTTGTGCCATTAGCCAAGTTGGTTGAGGAGACCAAGACATTCGCAAAGAACTTCGTGGACGGGCCGCCTATAGCTTTGAAGGCCGCTAAACATGCTCTGAACTATGCGACGCAGGTACCGCTGGACATAGGGCTTAAGTTTGAATCCGAGGCATTTGGCATCGTGCTTTCGACGAAGGACGTTATGGAAGGAGTCTCAGCCTTCATGTCCAAACGAAAGCCGGAGTTCAAAGGCAAGTGATTTGTCATGCCCATAGATTTTGGCTTCACTGAAGAGCAGGAACTGTTCAGACGGACACTCAAAGACTATTATGCGAAGAACTTGACGCCGAAATCCAAAGAAATATTGAAGGCGCGAATGATCACGCCTGAAGTTCACAAAGCGATTACAGGTCAGGGCCTATTTGGATTATTGCTCCCCAAAGAGTGGGGCGGAAGCGAAGCAGACTATGTCACCTTCACAATCGCTGTAGAAGAACTAACCAAAGCTGACCCAACCGGCGTCGCAGGAATCCCAGTCTGGTACGGGGCCACATGTGCCCGCGTTCTCGCCGTATACGGAAACGCGGAACTGAAAGAAGAAGTTCTCCCTAAGGTTGTGAAGGATGGTTGGATCACCCCACTCCACAACACCGAGCCTGGCTGCGGCACCGACTTCACTGCAATCACAACCACAGCGAAGAAGACCGATACAGGTTACATCGTCAACGGAGAGAAGCAGATACTCAGCTGCGTCCCCGAAGCAATGAAGTACGGGGGAGGCTTCATCACTTCTGTCAAGACCAAGCCTGAACTTGGATCGAAAGGTCTAAGCCTCCTCTACATTCCAACAACATCGAAAGGCATCACGACATCGCTCTTCGAGGGAATGGGGATAGATCTCGGCGGCGTGAGATATGAGAATACGGAAGTGCCGGAACACTGCCTCATAGGCTTTGAGGGAACAGGCTATCAGATGACGTACGAATGCTTCGTCCACGCACGAGTCCCGACTACTATGGCGATTGTGGCGGGTGCGGAGAAATGCCTTGAGGCGGGAATGGAACATATCAAGCAGCGGCGATCTTTCGGTCGACCACTAGCTGGCCACGAGGGTATGCAGTTCGAACTCGCTGAGGATTATGCGAACGTTTTGGCAGCCCGATGGCTATGCTATCGTGCTGCATGGCTCGTGGACAGATACCACGACGGGAGGGCATCATTCTACGACGCGATGATGGCTGCGTCCTGCGCCAAACTGGTAGCTTCTGAATCATGCATGAAGGCAATCAGCGATGTAGTTGAGTGGTTTGGCGGAATGGGAACTACCACAGACTACGACGTGCAGCAAGCATTCAGGACAACGAGACAGGCGATAGTTGCAGAGGGAACAAGAAATGCTCAGAAGATCGTAATCGCTCTGCAACTGCTCGGATCAGACTTCGCAGCCTGGAGGAAATGGGAAGAAGCAGGAAAGTAGCAAGACTAACTGCTCACACCGAACCGCTCCATTTCTTTTCACTCTCTTTCTCAACTGATTCAGATCTGCTTCTAGCCTAGGCTTTTCGCGACCAGATGGTCCATCAGATCCTACGCACTTGTGTCGCGCGGAGACCTACCAAGCACACAAGAGAGGCAGTGTGATCCACGCAACTCTGGCGCAATCGTGTGACTTGGAAGAGAACACTATCAGACCATTTTTCGCTCATCGCCGATAGCCAACGTACTGTAGGTAGCGTTTTATACATTCAACTAGCGTAGCAGATTGGTGCTAATTCTTTGGAAAAACCTTGGTTTAGATTCTATCCAAAAGAAGTCCCAAGATCAATCGATTATCCGAATGTCACGCTGAGCGAGGCGCTCAGACAATCGGCGCAGAATTTTGCCGACAATCCCGCAATCATCTACTTTGGAAAGCGCATCTCGTACCGTGAGCTAGACGGACTGGTGGACAGATTCGCGGCAGCTCTGCAAGATATGGGAGTCAAGAAGGGCGATAGAGTAGGCGTGCAGTTGCCAAACATCCCGCAGTTCGTGATCGCATTCTACGGAGCCCTTCGTGCAGGAGCGATATGTGTCGCGTGTAGCCCTCTCTACAAGGCAAGGGAGCTGGAGCATCAACTCAATGATTCTGGAACGGAGACTCTTGTTTGCATGGACACGTTGTATCCGATAGTTCAGGAGATTCGAGATGGAACGAAACTGCGAGACGTAATCACAACCAGTCCGCGTGACTACCTTCCCCCTCTGCTGAGAACGCTAGCCCCGTTGAAAGGAATCAAGTCGCACAAATGCCCCGGAGCTATGGACTTTCTAGCAGTCATGAAGAAGTATGGACCGAATCCGAAACCAGTCGCAGTCAAGCCTGATGAGCTTGCTCTCCTTCAATACACTGGGGGAACGACGGGCGTTCCCAAGGGCGCGATGATTACTCACAGAAACCTCATTGCGAACGCGGCCCAATGTGAGGTTGAACTGCCGATCCGTCGAGGAATCGACATCAACGTCACCGCATTGCCCCTCTTCCACATATTCGGCATGACATGCGCCATGAACGCACCTGTACTAACCGGCACTACCATGCTCATGATTCCAGACCCGCGCGACCCCAAAGCCATACTGAGCGCGATCGGTAAGTACAAGGCAACTGTCTTCTGCAGTGTCCCAACCATGTATGTGGCCCTGATCAACAGACCGGATATCAAGAAGTATGACCTAAGCACGGTTCGCGCATGTCTTTCTGGAGCCGCGCCGCTGCCGGTTGAGGTTCAGAAGAAGTTCGAGCAACTGACCGGCGGCCGACTGGTCGAGGGATATGGTCTAACAGAGTCAAGCCCCGTGTCCCACGTCAATCCACTTGACGACCCCAAGAAAAACAGACCAGGATCAATAGGTATCCCAGTTCCGGACACCGAGGCAAAGATTGTGGACCTCGAGACTGGCCTAAGAGACTTGAAAACAAATGAGGTAGGCGAGTTGGTTCTCAAAGGCCCACAGGTCATGCAGGGGTACTGGAACAAGCCTGACGAAACCAAAATCACGCTCAAAGGTGGATGGCTATTCACCGGCGACATCGCCAAGATGGATGAAGACGGCTATTTCTACATCGTCGATCGGAAGAAAGACATGATTGACGTTTCCGGCCTGAAGGTCTGGCCCCGTGAAGTCGAAGAAGTACTATACGAACATCCCGCTGTCAACGAAGCAGCAGTCATCGGAATCCCGGACGCATACAGAGGCGAAACCGTCAAGGCTTACGTAACTCTGAAGCCCGGATACCAGGGAAAAGTAACAGAAGAAGACATTATCAAATTCTGCAAAGAAAAGATCGCGAATTACAAAGCTCCCAGGCTCGTCGAATTTAGAGAGTCACTGCCGAAGACACTCGTAGGCAAGATCCTGAGACGGACACTCAAGGAAGAGGAGTCTAAGAAGTAGAATCAATGACTACGAATCCAGAAGAGCCTGTGAAGATAATGGGACATGAATGAAGTGGAGTCTCTCAGTACACGGACTTACCTGGCATAGGAAGTCTCGCAGCCGGAACGCAGACACAACCGGGACGCCTTCCATTAGCTTCGGTGAGAGATCAGCGAGCGTTAGCACAATTGGTAGGAGCCGTACTGATCGCCACCCAGCGATCTTGTGTTTCTTCCCATAGGATGTGAATACTTCCGATAGTGATTGGGCTCTCAGCAGCTGACTGTTTGCAGCCGCCTTGACCTTGCTTGGAGCCCAGCCGTAATGCCAGTGTTTGCAGTCGACACAAAGCACCATTGGTTCCTTTGAACCTAACACATCGATCTCGTATCTACGCCCAAGATTCTTGAAGACAAAATGATTTGCAGTCACATATCCCTCGAGACTCAGGACTTGACTGGTAAAACGTTCAAATTCCTGCCAGCTAAGCTCTCTGGCTACCGGTTCAGGGTCAGCTCCCTTCATGACTGCAATTTCTGCTATTCGCAGTCGCTGTTCTGCTGTGACATGGATCTCCTCATCTACGGTGGTTAGGGCACCGGCTGCTTGAAGGATCTCCAGCGACTCTTTGACCACAGACGAGCAAACCCTGCTTGTTTGGACAACTTCATCTCTCTTGCAGACGGTACCCTGTCTAGTCTCACGCAATAGAGCGATATGCAAAGCGGTATTCGTGATGGCGAGCCGGCTGCACTGGCATTGATGTGCAGTTTTCCTAGGACACGTCAGCTGGAATGTAAGGCAGAGAGGTAGGCGTTAGTATTCTGCTGTTGCCTCAGAATATCATGAAACAGAGGACGAGTATCAAGATCGCTAGCGCGAACAAAGCCTTTCTGCTCGTGGAGAGCGCTGACACATCATCAAGAGGCTCGACGCCAGCCAACCCGCCGCGAGTGAACATTAGAATGAGAATCAACAATGCAAAAGGCCAGTATCCCGCGAGAGCTAAAACTACGAGCCCTACTCCGGTCGAGATGCGATGTCCCAGAGGACCAAGTGCGGCTCGAAAGATGTGACCGCCATCCAATTGCCAGGCGGGAACTATGTTCAGGAATGTTATCAGCGCACCAATCTCCGCAGCAAAAGCGACCTGCGTCAAAACTAGGGTCTGCCCTGGCAGGACCGTGCGGATGTCAAGGTAACTCAGAAGAACCATCAACAAGGGCGTGTTCGGCCACGCTTGCACTGACAGCAATCCTTGACTCACAAGGGCATCCACCTGTGCCTGAGATACCAGGGGTGCAGTAAGTATGCTGACAATCGCTACGACTATCGTAGCTAGAAACCCAACCGCTGGCCCACTGAATCCAAGATCGAACAATTCGTCACGGTTTGCAGGCGGACTCTTCAAAGAAATCACTGCGCCGAACGTCCCAAAGGGCGGCGGTCCAGGGATGAAATACGGAAAAGTGGAGTCCATCCCGTGGCTTGATGCTGACAATTTGTGACCCGATTCATGGAGTGCAATGATCCCGAAAATTGACACCGCAAACATCACAACCTGCACATTGAGATCGAGATGTCCGAAGACAGCTTTCAAGACTTGAGGATCAATCGAGTAGGTTAGGCTGTAGCTTGCGAAGAGTATGGTCCCAATCGTGGCAAACATCAACAAGACGTTAATGAGGGGGTTCGACCGTCGCGCTTGGACTCTCTGAAAGATTCTTATGAGAAGCTTGTCCGAGTCAGAGCGAACTGACGCACTCAACTGAAGCGGTTTCAGATCACCTAGAAGAACCTTGAACCTCTCTTTCACAGCTTCCCTGTCGACGCGGAAGTTAGGAATTCCGTACTGATCGACGTAAGCGTCAATAACGTTGAACCTGAGCTGAACGATCCTTCTGAGTTCAATGAGGTTAGAGTGAGAGCTGTCTTGAGTTGAGAAGCTCCACGAGACCGATGACAAGTCTGAATTCCTACCGTCGGAAGCATTGGATCGAATAGCAACTTCACTTAAACGTATTGATTCCTTCAGAAAAGTGTCGGTCCAAATGCCTTATAGTATCCATGTGCTGACATGGAAAGTCTGAGTCGCGATGCTGACGGAAATGAAGTTTTCCTTGCGGCAATTCGACGCGAAAGATCTCGAATCCGTCATTGAGATCAATAGGACATGTCTGCCTGAGAACTACGCATCATTCTTTTTCATAGACACATCCCAGAACTGTCCCACTGCCTTTAGAATCGCCGAGGTTGGCACTCGAGCAGTCGGTTACATAATGTGTCGAGTTGAGCATGGTTTCTCGGACGTCAAGCGATTGAAGTTCGTGCGCAAGGGACATATCATTTCCATCGCTGTTATGCCTGAATTCAGGCGAGCCGGCATTGCTTCGGAGCTCGTGAAGCAGGCACTCGGTGCTCTCCGAGATATGAAGGCCGAAGAATGCTACCTAGAGGTTCGAGCAGTCAACGAATCGGCAATCAAATTGTATGAAAGACTGGGATTCTCACTGGCAAGGCAGGTGCCTCACTATTACGCTGATGGTGCAGAGGCACTAGTAATGGTGGTCCCTCTAGAAGGGAATGACCTACCCTCCGAGAATGCCTAGCTCTAAGTCGTTTGGTTTGTTTCGAGAGTTCAGCAGGTTCGTGCACAAACGCTATGTAGGATAGACGCGCCGCACTGCTGCGTGTTCGTTCCTTGGATTGGCTTGAAACAATACGAGAGGATCTACGAAAAGCAACTATTGTCCGCATTCCATCGAAACAGGGCTACTACGAGTACGTCGTGAACCCACTGAGCTCCGGCGTTCCTGAGATTCCAACAGAGACACTATGGGGTTGCGCATTCGAAGTCGCAAGAGTCAGCAATGTGAAGCAGTCCAACAAGATCATCACGCCAGAGGCTATGGGAATTCAGATTGCCGCAGCGCTAAGCCTTGTCACAGGGATCCCGATGCTTGTTATCAGAAAGAAATCCTACATGTTGCCAATCGAAATCAAGATCGTGAAAAGAACAGGATACGCTGAGGAGATAATGTACGCAAATGGTCTAAGATCAGGAGACTCGGTGCTACTAGTCGACTCGATAATTGCCACGGGCGGAACCTACGTCGCGATCATCAAGGAACTTCTGTCCAATGGAATCAAGCTGGCGGATGCCGTATCAGTCATTGAAAGAGTGGAGTTTGAAGGCGTCAAGCGTGTGGAGAAGGAGACGGGTGTGAAGGTTAAGACGCTCATAAAACTCCGACTCAAAGATGGGAAACCGTCCATAGAGTGAACATCGTCACCTATGGGATTCGTTGGTCATGTGAGCAGCAAAGGTTAACTGTTCAAAACAGGCAACTTCACGCGATGTGTATGAGCCTAGAATGCCCTAGCTGCGGACATGACAATCGCGATGAGGCCAACTACTGCCTGAAATGTGGCATCAGCCTCATCGGTCCTCGGGAACCTGCGTTCGAAGCCACGGCAGAGCCTAACGCCTCATCGCTATGCTCTTTCCATCCCGACGCAGTTGCAACAAACATATGTGGTCGTTGCGGTCGCCTGCTTTGTAGGTTATGCGTTCGCCCCTACTTCGAAATTGTGCTTTGCCCGCTATGCTCGATAGGCCCAGCTCAGCCGCAACCTTGGTATCCTCAGCCAATAAGCATGCCAATGCATCAGGCGGCTAGGCAAACTTGGCCTGTCTGGTAGATCAACGATCATAGGTTCGCTCGACGGAAAGGCCGCACCATCGTCACATAGATCAGCAGACAGATGACCGTCGGCAAATAGATCACTAGGACTTCAAACTCGGGAACAATGAAAGCTCGCCCGATCAGCCTCAGAGTCAAGAAGAATGCTGAGACTGCTGCTAGGAGAATGAAAGCGTAGCCCCAGTTCTTGGCTGCGCTTATCTGAGAAGCGTCGGCGTGCGTGAGCTCTTTCATCTCAGCTTTCCTGTCTCATGAGCGTCCTTAAGGCAATGTTCTGGCTCGTTCCATCTGGTAAGGTTCTTCTGATACTGATCGGAAGTGCACCCGCTTCAAGCTCTTGGGTCGCTATGTCTATCGGGGACATGCTTCCTGGATCAACATCGATCAGAACAGGGGCTCCCAAGGCGATTTGCAGAGAACGAGCGCCAACCACTCTTGCCCTCTCGAAACGAGTCAGTTTCTTGGGGCCGATGAGAGAGGGCTCTTGGCGCCTAGTACTCGCCCGCTTCTTCACCACTATCTTCTGGCCCCTTTGGTGGTCCCTTCATTTCTTTCTTCGATGCAGCGATCACGTCGTCTATCTTCAGAATCATCGCTGCTGCCTCGCTGGCTGACTTGACCAGCTGCAATTTTACTGTCAAAGGCTCGTAGACATTCTGCTTCGCCATGTCCGCGACTTTTCCCTTGTAAGGATCGACGCCAGCCCATATGAATCCTTGGTCGTGTTTTGTTCTCAACTCAACTTGAGTGTCGATCGGATCCATTCCAGCATTCTCCGCAAGTACCATAGGTATCAACTCGAGTGATTCGGCAAAAGCCTGGACAGCAAGCTGTTCTCTGCCTGAGAACTTGTCCGCGTATGCTCGCAGTCGCTTGGCGACCTCTGCTTCGGGAGCACCCCCACCTGCCACAACCCTGGGGTTGACCATAACATCTCTGATAACACAGAGTGCGTCGTGAACAGCTCGTTCTGCTTCGTCAACAATTCGCTCAGTGCCTCCTCTAATTAGCACCGTAACAGCCTTCGGATTCTTGCAGCCCTCCACGAAAGTCATCTTGTCGTCGCCTACTTTCCTTTCCTCGACGAGCTGTGCATTACCTAGATCCTTACCTCCTAGGTCTTCAAGGCTGGTGACCATGTGTGCACCGGTCGCTTTCACAAGCTTCTCCATGTCCGACTGCTTCACGCGGCGCACTGCGAGCACACCCTTCTTTGCGAGGAAGTGTTGTGCCACATCATCGATACCTTTCTCACAGATAGCCACGTTCGCGCCTGCTGAGACGATCTTGTCAACCATTTCCCGCAGCATCTTCTCCTCTTCATCAAGGAAGCCCTTCATTTGGTCTGGATTCTTGATGTTGAGTTTCGCGTCGAACTCAGTCTTCTCAACCTCCAACGGGCAGCTTAGGAGCACAATCTTGGCATTCTCGACGCGCTTCGGCATACCGGGGTGAACAACTTCCTTGTCCAACAGAACGCCTTGGATCAGTCTCGTGTCAGATAGTGACTCTCCCGGTTTCTTCTCGACTTTGACATCGTCTATATCGACTTTGAAGCCCTTGGCATCTTTCTCCGCCACTTCTAGAATTGCTCGAACACAAAAATCGCTCACTTCATCAGCATACTCCGCCAGCATTTTTGTGGCCAAGGAGACGGTTGCGACTTTCTTGAGCATCGCCTTATCTGCGGGGTCGACTTTGATTGCTATGGCCTCTAGAATTTCAAGAGCCTTCTGAGCAGCGATCTGGTACCCGTCCACTATTACTGTCGGGTGAACATCCTTTTCGAGCAGTTGCTCGGCTTTGCTAAGAAGTTCTCCAGTCAAGACGACGGCCGTCGTTGTTCCATCACCGACCTCGTCATCTTGAGCTTTCGCCACTTCCACCAACATCTTTGCGGCCGGGTGTTGAACGTCCATCTCATCTAGAATGGTTGCACCGTCGTTCGTGATCGTAACATCTCCGAAACCATCAACGAGCATCTTGTCCATTCCCTTTGGGCCAAGGGACGATTTCACCGACTCTCCTACCACACGAGCTGCGGCGATGCTGGCGTGTTGTGCGTCACGACCTGTAGCACGGGAAGTCCCTTCCTTCAGGATTATGACTTGCTGTCCTGCAAATTCAGCACTCAAACATCATGACCTCAGTATTCAAAGAATAGCGGAACCAAAAATTGGTATTTATATAAGTGTTGCGTCGAAATGCCGCCTTGTGCTGATGCCACTTCAAGAGGTTTGCTGGTTTCTCAGCCACTCTTGTCCCGCGACGCAGCGAAAGATGCCATTTGATTCATGTTACAGTCAGAAACTGATTACACAGGCACAATTTCGGACCGCGTTCCATTCGTATTGGCATCGAAGAACCAGACGTAACGCCCTCCGCGGAGCGTTTTCGACAAGAGTAGATCGTCGAGAAACCCTTAGATTTTCCACCGTTATACGGGACCCTGTGGCAATGAAGTCCATGCGTGACATGATACCAATCAATCAACCCTCTATAGGAAAAGAGGAGATCGAAGCAGTGACCGAAGTTCTCAGGAGCGGAATCCTTACTGAAAAGAGCGGCCGAGGACCCAGGGTCCTGCAGTTCGAGAAGGAGTTCGCCAAGTTTGTTGGAGCTAAGCACGCGATCGCCGTCTCCTCCGGTACTGCGGCTTTGCACTCTTCGATCTTGGCGTCGGGCATTCAGTCTGGAGACGAAGTCGTGGTTCCTTCTTTCACATTCTCCGCTACCGCCGGGGCGGTTGCCCTCGCCGGAGGGAAACCAGCTTTCGCGGACATTGATGCAGACACCTACTGCATCACAGCTGAGTCAATTGAGGCCGTGCTAACCCGTGGAACGAAGGCCATAATGCCAGTGCACATGTACGGTCTATGCGCCGATATGGATCCCATAATCGAACTGGCACACAACCGCGGAGTGGTTGTCATCGAGGACGCAGCCCAAGCACATGGGGCAGAATACAACGGCCGCAAAGTTGGCTCCCTTGGCGATATGACTTGCTTCAGCTTCTACCCTGGGAAGAACATGACCACGGGAGAGGGAGGAATGATTACGACGAATGATGATGACTTGGCAGAGCAACTCAAGCGAATCAGGACGCATGGAGAAGAACGCCCGTACTGGGTTGCCAGACAAGGGCACAACTATCGCATGCCTGAGATCGCTGCAGCGATCGGAGCCGTCCAATTAAAGAAGCTGCCAGGTTTCCTGCAGGAGCGCAGAAACCACGCCGAATTCATGTCTGAGAAACTGGGTGTCTTGGGAAAGCTGGTTATGCCAAGAGAACCCGCTGGTAGGAAGCATGCGTGGTATCTCTTTACTCCGCGATTGCGCGGAGCAAACGCAGGGAAGCGCAACAAGCTAGTTGAGAAGCTCCGCTCTAAGAATATCGCCTGCTCGGTGTACTACGAATCACCAGTTCACATGCTCCCGTACTATCGTGACTTGCAGTCCGCGCGGAGAAGCGCTCTACCTGAGACCGAACGAGCTTGTCGACAGGTCTTCTCTCTACCGGTGCACCCGATGATGAAACAGAACGAACTACAGTACGTTGCCGAAGCTGTCAAACGCGCAATCTAGGAGAATTCGGTCGCCAGACTAGTTCTTCAATCGCTCGAAGAACTTGTTCAAAAGTTCTTCAAGAGTGGGCTTGGTGACTTCATCTATTTCGTAGCGAACCCTAGCGGCAGGCTTGACCACTTTCATGATCCGACGGATATCTATCGGGGTTCCTATGACTACAGAATCGCAGGGAGTCCTATCTATTGTCTGTTCCAACTCTTTGACCTGTTTGGCTCCATACCCCACTGCAGGCAGGACAAGGCCAATATGCCGATACTTCTCGTATGTTCTTTTGATTGAGCCAACTGCAAAAGGTCTCGGATCTACTAGTTCACGTGCTCCGTACTGACGGGCAGCGATCGCGCCCACTGATTCGCTCATCTGTCCGTGGGTGACTGTCGGGCCGTCTTCAACGACTAGGACCCTCTTTCCTTTGATGAGGGATGGGTCATCAACATGGATCGTGGACGCCGCTTCGACGATTGCTGCGGAAGGGTTCAGTCGCTTGACGTTCTCGCGTACCTGTCGCACGTTCTCGGGCGGCGCACTGTCGACTTTGTTAATTACCACCACATCCGCCATTCTTACGTTGGTCTCACCCGGATAGTATGAGAGCTCGTTGCCGGGTCTGTGAGGATCTGCAACAACGATGTTGAAATCTGGCTTGTAGAATGATAGATCGTTGTTTCCTCCGTCCCACAGGATCACGTCGGCTTCCTTCTCTGCTGCCCGGAGAATCTTTTCGTAGTCTACGCCCGCGTAGACGATGTTTCCTTCGTGAATGTGGGGTTCGTATTCTTCTCTCTCTTCGATTGTGCATTTCTGAATGTCCATATCAGCGTAAGTGGCGAATCTTTGCACGGCTTCGGTTTCCAGCTCGCCATAGGGCATGGGGTGACGAACAACGATGACTCTTTTTCCGCGTGCTTTGATGACTCTTGCCACGGTTCTAGAGACAGTGCTTTTGCCTGCTCCAGTTCTAACGGCGCAGACAGATACGACAGGAACCTTGGACTTCAGCATCGTGCTCTTGGGGCCCATAAGCACAAAGTCCGGTCCATTGGCCCCAACGATGGATGACTTGTGCATGACATCGTCATATGAGAGATCACTATATGCAAGAACGACAAGGTCGACATTTTTCTCTTTGATGAGAATCGGAAGCTGCTCTTCTGGCATAATCGGGATTCCCTTCGGATAGAGCGAGCCCGCAAGAACTCGTGGGTACGTTCTATGCTCAATGCCGGGTATTTGGGCGGCAGTGAACGCTACCACTTCGTACTCTGGTCGCTTCTTGAAGAAGACGTTGAAGTTGTGGAAGTCCCGTCCTGCTGCACCCATTATGACGGTTCTTGTCCTGCGTGCCAACCTAGGACCACCTGCAATTGACGAGTCTTAGCCAATTGCATCAAACCTATATCTATACTAGCACGGGCAGAGCCTCGACGACCATGTCAGATAGCGTTTCGCGAATACCCGTTCGCTTTGTGCTTGAAGACGGGAGGAAGGCTGAGGCAGAACTGGTAAGGTTCTACGCGCCGAAGACCGCGGATGCAATACTCAGACGAATGCCAATCGAGGGGAGAATTGCTCGATGGAAGGAGGAAGTCTACTTTGAATCCGACATCAAGATGGGGCTTGAGAAACCCAAGTCAAAGATTGATACCGGAACCATCGCCTTCTGGCCTATGGGATCTGCTGTCTGCATCTTCTATGGGCAGACTCAACCGTACAGCCCGGTGAACATCATAGGTGTCGTGAAGAGCGGGCTTGAGATCTTTACGGATGTGGCTGCCGGGGCAAAGATCAGGTTGGAAAAGGCCTAAGCAGCAGCCATCTTGTAGATTCGTATCCTAGCGTTCCCGCCGACCGCTGTAACGAGCCGTTTCCTTTCCAGTTCTTCAAGCATGTCTTTTGCGACACTTATTCGCAGATTGAATTGTGAGGCGAGGGCATATGGAGTGATCGCTCCCATCTTGGACAACTCCGAAAGGAACCGAGTGTCCTCCAGGTTCGGAAGATCGACGCCACGCGCTTTCTTCTCCGCAGGTGGTTTACCCTTGGACTTCTTCGGGGCCTCAGGTTTCTTGTCTTGCTGGTCTTGGGTCTTCTCCATCTGCGCCATGCTCTTCTTTTTGGCTCCTCCCAATGAAATCACTTGTCCTTGAGACAATCCGAGGTCAATAAAATCTTTCCGTATGAGCAACGAGCCGATGGGAAAGAGTCATATCACGTCCATCGAAATACCAGTCATCTTCGGAGCTCTGGGTTTTGAAACTCATCACGGTCAAACTACCCGAGGCGATACTGGAAGGGTTGGATGAGCTCGTCAAGGCAGGAATGTATCAGAACAGAAGCGCAGCCATAAGGGCAGCAGTGCGTGACATGCTCAAGAAGGAATTGTGGAGAACAGAAGAGACCTAGTCAGTTGCAGCAACTGACCTACGCAAAATCTCTGCTGATTTCGCCGGATCTTCACTCTCGTAAATGGACCGGCCAACTATGGCATACTTTGCTCCAGCGGCGAAAGCCCTACTGAGGCTTCCACCCTGGACTCCGACTCCTGGAGAGAATATCGGGATGCCGTTGCCCAAGATGGAGCGAACCCTCGTTATCGTTTCTGGGAAGGTCGCTCCAACGATCGCACCATCCGCACCCCATTGCACCGCCCTCTGAGCGAAGACTTCGAACTGGAGTCTTCTATCGTCCTTCTCATCTAGAACAGTTTGACCGTAGCCCTCGCTCGCGCCACTATGGCTCATGTGCACAAGCAACAGGACGCCTCTCTGCTGGGCTTTGGCAATCCGAAAGACAGGCTCCAATCCGTCCTTGTAGCCCGCAAAGGGGTTTGCTATGACAGCATCAAAACCTGCTGAAAAGTATTCAGAAGCGATAAACTCGTTGGTGTGACCGATGTCATTGATTTTTGCATCCATAATCACAGGGATATCGTGCTTGTGGACCTCTTCGATTAGCGTTGTCACTCGATCATGTAGCCCAAGGGGAAGGATCATCTGATGATTGAATTTTACTGCACATAGAGAACGAGAAACAGACCCGATCAGCCGCATCGCATCCTTGAACAGACGCTCTCTGTCCTCACGTGTCAAGTCAAGCGCCAATACGATAGGTGACTTGTTGCGCGCTGCCGCACGTTCGATGAATTGCTTGAACTCCAACTTCCGGCGAGCTCCGTCTGATCCAAGTGCCCAACGGATTCCAAGTTCTTAGGGGAATATTGGAAAGTCCTTTACATCCACTATCTTAGCGTAGAAGCCTTTCGCGTCCGATGTGTTGCTTGTGTAATCGATGCGTTCTCCGGTGGGTTTCGAGGCCACGTATTTGATGAAAGGAAGGGATGGGGGTTTCTCTTGAGTGATGTAGAAAAAGACTGGAAGGGCATCCGCCTCATAGTAATGTTCGAATGGTATGCAGGTTCCAACTATGTGTTTGCCGTTGCGAGGGAAATGCCACAGTGGGAATACTGTGCCTTCACGCATTGAGAGAGGAACGAGCGTTCGCATTATCGAGTTGATACTCTCAACTTCAGCAAGCATCGGTACTGGTGGGGAAGGAAACTGCCCGTCTAAGCATTCCAGGAATTTCTGAGGCAAGCTCTTCACTTCGACGAATGAGCCAAATCGGTATCTGCTGTCATCGGCGTCATCCGTGAACATCCATTCTTCCCCTTTCGGAGAATCACTCTTGTACGCAAGGAACGGTTTCGGGGCAGAATCAGCATAAGTGTAGGCTAGTATAGGCAGGTCGCCATTCCAATACATGTATGCAGTGAACATGCCGAGTACATGTCTGCCCTTGTGCTTAAGATGCCAAAGTATTTGCGATCCTTCAGTAAGAGCAAGCGCGAGCCTTGAGAAATTAAGAACATCCTTGACTTCTACTGGCACTGGCGGCTTTATCGAATCCAATAACATTGCTTCCTTGAGGGCGTACAGAACAGGAGAGCGGTAGTTAAGTTTGCTGTGATTTATGTTGTCCCCTATTTGTGAGTAATCACTGGAACTGGGATATCTTCACCATGGATTTGCAGACTTCGAACTCTCCTCCTAGGAGAACGCCCAAAATGTCAGCGGTGGACGCCAACTAGGCTTGGACTGTTCAGCAGCCTCAGCATGATTGATGATCCAAGACAGCCCAAGGATTCCCTAACGGAATAGATCCTGTCGGGCAGATCTTACCAGCTCTCGTGCGCTTCCGCGAGACTGGAGATGCGGATAGCCTCTAATGATTGCTACAGGAATCCGATCTACTTTATTCATAACTAGCTCTGCTGTACTTGCAAGCTCGTCAATTACAGCTATCCTTGTCACTGAGAGCTCGTAGCCAAAAGTGTCCTTTCTCCCTCGGTAATCAATCAACGGCCTCATGCCGGAAAGACCGATGGCAACATTTGTCTGGCCCAGTCTCCATGGCCTGCCGAAAGTATCCGAAACAATTACTGAGACGACTCTTCCCTGTCCTCTGTTTGATCTGATCACGTATTCGGCGTGCCGATTTGTCAGGGTCTTTTGGGAGCAAAGTGACTGCATCCTGGCCCCCAACGTTTGACTTGTCCACACCTGCGTTCGCGCATACTAGACCATGTCGAGTCTCAACGATCAGATGAGGTCCCCGTCGTCTCACCACACGTTTTGTTTCACGCAGGATGACTTCAACATGGCGCGGATCTTTTCTCATCGCTCCCGCAATTCGCTTAGCCTCGGGCGATGGCTTGATGTTGCCGAGAAAGACGAAGCGGCCTTCAGCTTTCGAGACAATCTTCTGCGCCACGACAACCACGTCGTTGCTCCTCAGTTGGAGGGCTTGCCTATTCGCAGCTTCGATGATCATTCTGCCAAGGTTGTCTCTCGGCTTGACCTCTGGAATGTATCGCAGACCAACCACCGTGAATGGCCCTCTTCCTCAATATGTTTCCGACCTGTGATCCAATTGCTCATTTTGAGCTTGAAAAGAAGGACTCAAGCTTCTTGACTCCGACCAGGTCTTCAAATTCAATTCCGAGCGCGTCGAGAACCTGTTCGAAAGTTGATTGCAGATACTCCATGTACTTCTGAATGTCTATGTCATCAACGTTGGCCAGTTGGACGGGTTTTACTCCTTGTTGCCCGATCACCTTGACAAAAGCTATGAGTTCACCGGACCTGGTTTCGACGCCTGCTCCCTCAAGTTGTTTTGCGGCTTTCACGTGTTGAGGAGTTGTTTTCCTGTAGCTCCCCGTCTCACGCCCCATCATGACCGAGAATGCCAGCTCCTCAACGCTGTATTGCCGATTTCGGAGTTTCAGGTAACATGCCTTCACGATCTCTCTTATTCTCGCTCTTGCATTTTCGAATTCGTTAGGATCTTTTACATTGCTGAGGATGCTAACCATTTCGTAGAAGGCTTTCGTCAGGAATTCCGGAATATGTCGCTTCTTTCCGGTTAAGCCCTTTATGTCCACGCTTCCGTCAGGTTTAACGCCGAGATAGTTCTTCTTCCTTGAACTCAAGGCCAGATAACGGTAGTTCTTATCGACCTCAAGTTCCATCCGCAACATTGATGTCGACCAATCTATGAGCTTCTTCAGCGCACTCTGATCCGGGCTTTCAAGGAATAACGAGTCGGTGTCACCGTAGAGGACTTCGATTCCAAGTTCACGAGCCTTTTCAAGCGTTTGGGAGATGGCGTATCGCCCCACCGCTGCTGTTGCCTCCGCGACCGGCGGGCAATATAGAGCGAATCTGTCAGCTCCAAAGACCCCATAGCTCGCATTTAGCACGACCTTTAGCGCATCGGCGACAACCTTGTACCAACTTAGCTGCGTCTTGGGCAAACTAGGATCTCTCGAGCGCGGCTTGTACCAACTTACGCGAATGTCTCTCAAAGAACCGATCAGGAGGCTCTCAAGAGCCCTCGTCTTTTTGCAGACCCAGTGAGATGTTCCAGGCACGAGGTTCTGTCTGCACTGATCATCGGTGTGAGGGCAACGCACCGTTTCGTAGCCCAAGTTCCAGTTTCGGATGATGGAGGGATACAGCGAGGCGAAGTCGAGGACAGCCACATTGAAATGAACGCCAGGACGAGGCTCCACGACGATGGCTCCCTTGTATTTCTTGCCTTTTATTGCTGCCTCGGTCGTTGTGCCTCCTTTCAACTCTTGAATCTCGTCTGCTCGTGGGATGAAGTAGTTGCGTTTCCGATGGTGACAGTACATTATGCTACGGATCCAGCTGGAGACTCCCTGTCGAGACGCGTCTTCTAGGCTCATGTAGCTGATCCGTGAAAGGGCTGTGATGAGTTTCATTACCAGATCATCATCGATTCTCGTCAGTTCGATAGTGATCTCGGAGTCATTGAGACAATAGGCGGCTAGCTCACCATAATCGAGCTCTGAGACTGGCGCGGATGTCTCGATTTTTCCTCTCCCGAGTATGGCTTCACTGACTTTGTCGAGCGTATTCTCACGGTATTTTTGCCCATACGCGTAGATCTGTATCGACCGATTGAAGAAGAATTTGTAGAGATCGATGTGGACTCCGTGTGTTACATACCCTACGTCCCGTCCCATTTCGATGGGCATTTCTTCCTTCGCCAGACCAAGATTCTGTCCGCGATGATAGAGATATCTTAGATCAAAATCGTCACCGTTGAAGGTGAGAATGACCGGATACGCGACCATAGCCTTGAAGAATTCAGCGAGAAGCTCCTTTTCCGTGCCGTAGAACTCAATGGAAGCGTTTTGGGGATAAGGACATGTACCTTGTTTCTTGTTCTGTTTGCTTAGAAGAAACACGCGCTCGTGACCATCTGAACCTACGAGGCTTGCGCATATGACCTCTTGATCAGCTGTTTCCGGGTCCGGAATTCTAGTCGCGACTGGAGATGATACTTCGATGTCGATTGCTGCTCTAAGATAGGTTGGTACAGGGCATTCGAGAAGACGCATCCACTCGAGTGCAAGGCTCCGGTACTCGTCTGATTCTGCTTCAAGCAGTCGCTCAACTCGGGCAGTGGCTTCTTTTCCGAGCGAATACTCAATTCTCTTGAGAACTCCACCTTTGACCTCGTACATCATTCCGGGTTCGAGGCCACTGTCGTAGATGTAGTTCTGCACATACTTTATGTCAGCCTCCCACGCTCGAATCGCATCCCTTATCGAACCAACGGGTTTACCTCCGATCGTTAAGGGATCCTTCGCAACTATCATGGTGCGAGCAGTTCGCTTGCAGCGAAGGGCATCGTATTTCTCCGCTATATCGAACTTCTCAAACCCAGGATTCTTGGAGATAGCGTCAATGGATTTCAGTTCTTCTTCCGACTTGTCTGAGAAGCAGTATGGTTTGTGATTGGAGGTGTCGTACCATTCATAAATTCGATGACTCTTTGGTTCGTACAGGCGAAGATAGCAGGCGCGCTTCTGACCGTCGTAGCCTATTGAAACGAAATACGAGGGGGGAATCTCGGACGGAGCTGCTGGGGTTCTCAACTCTGCGAGGTTCGGAGATCTCAGTTTTGGTTTGTGCTCAGAGGGAGAGGAAACGTATTCGTCGAGTGTCTGCATTCAGCGAAATGCTCCAGCGTACTTGGGAGCCCCTGTCATAGAAATCGTTTGTGTCATCTGGTTCCTCTCGGACCCGTTTAAGGGCACATACCTCTCCACGGGTCTCATGCACTTCAGGACACTCCAGCTCAGTTGAGGACGCTCGATCAGCTGCTTCTCACAAACTGCAGACACATATAGTGACAAAGCCAATTGCAGCAGAGTTCCTGCGCAATCTGAGATAGTTTCTGAGCGGATGAGAACAGTGCAAGACGCTGTCGCTTTAGCCATTGAGGCTCTAAGCTGGATGGAGCACGAAGGACTTAGCGAGCGAACTGCATTTGCCAAAGCGTCAAGACAACTCGGAATCACCAGGACAGATCAGTTGAGAACAGCCCAGTTGCTAATTCTAGAGACGAGTCGCCGCCGAAATCTCATAGACTATCTCATTCGAAGAGGAGTTGGCGAGCGTTTCGATCTAGATTCTATTCCACACGGCACGGCGAGCCTTCTAAGACTGTTCTGCTATTGGACGAAGTTTCACAGAGCAGACGAACGTGATGTGATCCGCCTTCTGCGTGCTGCGCGCTCCGCTCTTGGCTGGAGAGCTCTACAGCCGATCGAGCTCGTCTTGGGACGAATCATTGCCTTGGACATCGTCGGAGAGCTGAGGAAACTCCCTCATGACGAAGCTCTAGCCCTGAGCGTCTTTCATCCCCGTTGGTTTGTGTCTTCGTCTGCGTTGTTGCTTGGAAGACCGGCAGCTTTCAAACTGATGAAACGAAACGCTCAGCGAGCATCGTCCTACCTTCGAATCAACACATTGCTGGGAGACGAGGAGGCGTGCCTTCGCGAAGTTGAGGAGGCAGGAATCAATGTGGAGCCCGTGCACAGTCTCCCGCTCGCCCTCAAGGTCCTGTCCTTCAAACGCCCCATCGTACAGACGAAACCTTACCGACAGGGAAGAATAGCGGTTCAGGACAAAGCGAGCATACTTGCAGGCATTCTGGCAGATCCTAGGCCAAGCGATACCGTTCTTGATGTTTGTGCAGCACCCGGCGCCAAGACCACGCATCTGGCTGAGTTGATGGAGAATAGAGGCGCGATCTATTCAATCGATAGGTCATCCGAGAGGATGAATTTCTGGAAACGAGAAATCAATCGGCTTGGAGTCAGAATCGCGCATCCGTTGCTCGCAGACGCGAGCAAACCTTTCCCGACAAATGTGCAAGCTGATGTGGTCTTGCTGGATCCTCCGTGCAGCAATACTGGAACCTTCTGGAAGTCACCTGCTGAGAAATGGACTATCACTCCCGAACGGGTGGACTCACTCGCACGGATTCAGCGCACGATCCTTGAGAACGCGTCGCGATTCGTACGCGAAGGAGGAACACTCGTCTACAGCACGTGTAGCATTCTCGTTGAAGAGAACGAACACGTCGTCAATGGTTTCCTAGCTGCGAACCCTGACTTCAAAGCCGTTAACTCAAGTCCAGAGAATAGGTCTGCCTGGCCTGTACGGCTTGGAAACAGGCCAGCGCCTATATCCTCACACCCATGACTGCAACGGCCATTTTCTGTCAAAAATGAAACGAACTGGTTGAGACTAATTCCCCGCTGTCTTGCTCCTTGCTGCCTCCGTTGCGCAAATTGCCTCGAAGAGCACTTTCGCGCCCAGAGCTGCAGTAGCTCCATTGTCGCAACCCGGGGATAGCTCTACTAGGTCCAGTCCTGCGAGCCTTTCATCACAGACGCCTGTCAGAATAGCAAAGAAGAGATCAGGCCACATGCCATCTGGCTCCGGATTTCCAACTCCGGGAGCGAACCCGGGATCGAAAACGTCCATGTCGATCGTGACGTAGAGCTTCCCAAAATCTGAGACCGCTTTCCTAACAAGATCAACATCTTCTTTCACATCGTGTTGCCTTAGGTCGCCCATCGAGAAGTTTTCCACATCGCTCTTCTCAAGGAATGCTAGTTCCTCCTTGCAAATCGCCCTTAGGCCGACATGCACAATCTTGTTCGAGCCGACCTTCTCGATTATCCTCCTAAGGAATGTTGCATGCATAAGTTTCTCACCCGCGTATTCATCCCGCATGTCTGCGTGGGCATCAAAACATACTATGCCAACGTCATTTGAAAAGGAACGAGTTGTGCCAAAGGTGATCGTGTGCTCGCCGCCTATGGCTATGGGTATCTTTGATGCTTCGATAATTTCGCTCTCGACCGCTGACAACCGACGCATAGTCTCGTCGACGGAATCAACAACATGCAGATCCCCCAAGTCGCAAATCTGAGCATCCTCGAGATCGAATTTAGACCGGAAACTGTAGGTTTCTATGTTCAAAGAGGCTTCCCGAATAGCTGCCGGAGCAAACTTGGAGCCAGACCGGTAGGTACTCGTCTTGTCAAATGGTACCCCGAAAACGACGAACATCGCTTCACCAAACGGTTTCCCAAATCCAGAAAAGACTTGCGATGAGGAAACATGCAGTTCAATCTCGTCTAGGGACCAACTGTACCAGCTCGCGTAGTGATGCAGTTCAACTCTGCCTACCATTGAGCTATTTGCTTATCCTTCAAGGGAACTTGATATTCTCCTATTTGCCCGATGACCGTTCAAAAGAGCGAAAAATGATATACGTGACCCCACGTTATGCGTCCGAGCGTGTGTTGGAAACATTGGCTGGAAAAGTGAGTCTAGAACGTGCTCATGCACCAGGGCTAATCGTCGCTGGCGCGATATTCTTTGTCTTAGGGGGGTACGGACTTGTCTTCTCTGCTCTTTACGATATAGGACTCGTTCCTCTCATTGCGCTGAGTCTGGTCTCTCTCGCCACTGGAGTGGGAGTGCTTCTTGGACGCCGCTTTGGACTCTGGTTGACATTGCTGCTGTTCCCACTAGGGCTTGTTGAGGTAGTCGCCACACTTCTCTACTCAGTGACGCTGTCCGGGTGGTACTCGAACGACGCAGTTTTGGCGTTCAATGCTTCACTCATCCTGTACGCGATAGGCCTGATCATCTCACTTCTCCTGGTCGTAGACAAACGAAGCCAACTCAAGTGACGCCACCTAAGAACGCTAGACGAAGTCGCAGGACCGTTTTCAGAAAGTCGAACATGTCTCCGCTTGACAGTTTCGACTTGCCCAACTGGCGTTCGTAGAACGTGATGGGCACCTCTTCGATGGACACGTTCTGCTGTGTGCATCTATACAGAATCTCGACTTGGAAGGCGTACGCCTTGGTGCCTGCGTTCTCGTACCCAATCCTTGCGAGAGCCTCCCTTGTGAATGCCCTGTAGCCGCTTGTTGCGTCTTTGACGTCTAGACCGAGAATTGTTCGGGTGAGGAAGTTCGCACCCCAGCTTACCACTTTTCTTCCAAGGGGCCAACCGACGATGCGTCCCCCTTTGATATAGCGCGATCCAAGCCCTACTCCGCCGGAGTGCTCTGCTGCTTCGAGGATTTGGGGGAGATAGACCGGGTCATGCGAGAGATCAGCGTCCATCTCGACAACAAGACCAGTTTCGCTATCCATCAACGCTTCACTGAATGCATCTTTGTATGCACTTCCGAGTCCAAGCTTTCCTTTTCTGTGGATCACTTTCACATTGTGATGTTTCTTCGATAGCGCCTCCGCGATGTCACCGGTTCCATCCGGGCTCGAGTCATCAACGACAAGTATCCATCCATCAATCCTGTTGTCTTGCAGAACTTGAAGAAGAGTGGGGACTAGTTTCGAAACGTTCTCGCGCTCGTTGTATGTGGGAACAGCTACGCAGACCCTTCTCATTCAACCCATCCTCAGACATTTGCCTTTGACGCTGTCACGTAGCCATTTTTTGGCGTTCTGTAGAAGTACGTGGCCTTGTTAAGAAAACCCTCGACCACCGCCCTGGCGCTTGTCAGGAAGATCCCAACTGAAAGCACCCCCAAATAGATCAGATCCAAGACACGCCCAATTCTTCGCGACCAACCGTTGGTCGCCCTATAGACGGCAACAGTGAACATCGCAAGCGGGGCCGTGTAGATGAGCGCAGACATTATCACCGTGAAGGTGGATAGAGCGTTGTGCAAAGGCCCATACAATATGAAATCTACCGGAAACACGAGACAGTAGAGAACTGCGAGAACAACGCCAATAGCAATCAGCGGAGAAGCTACGTATTCCGAGAGGTAGATCAAAGCCTCTCCCTTCTGCGCTAGTGACATCTTGTCCGTTGTAAGCAGGTTTCGCAGGTGTTTGCTTAGGCAACCCGCGAAACCGCTGGCCCACCTGAACTGTTGTCGACGAAGTATCGCGAATGAGGCTGGAAGCTCCCCAGGACATTCAACAGACTTGTCGTATACCCATCGCCAACCACTTAGGCGCAGACGTATTGACAGATCAAGATCTTCGGCAAGTGTTTGCGAGCTCCATCCTCCAACATCAATCACCGCCTTGGTTCTGAACACACCACCGCTACCGCTGAAGTGTGTAAGAAGATCATGAGAGAATCGTGCTTCTTGGTCAACGAAAGCGTATGCATCGATTCCAAGACCGAGTGCACGCGCTATCCATGAATCTACATCTTGTAGGTAGCTCTGACGCGCCTGTGCAAATGCTATCGCTCCGTTCGAGCATAGGTACGGAACCATCCTTTGAAGGAAATCGGGTTGGGGAATGTGATCGGCATCGAAGAGCACGAATAGCTCGCTCTTGCTTCTCTCCAGAGCAACCTGGAGTGCACCTGCCTTGAACCCATCGGGTTTGTCTCGGTGGATTGCGGTCACGAGCTCCGGATACTTCTTCTGATAGGATCGAACAACTCCTGTAGTGTCATCATTTGAATCGTCAACAACAATGATCTCAAGCTTGTTGCGGGGATAGTCGAATGCAAGGACTGAATCAAGTAGTCGCGATATGACCTGCCTCTCGTTGTAGACAGGCAAATGTACTGAGACTGAAGGCCAGACGCTTGGACGCGATGGGGCTAGCGGTGTTCTCTTTCGAAACGCCAACAGTGTGAGCATCCAAGCGTGGATAGAGTAGATTCCAAGCAATCCAGAAATCAGCACGGAGAGTACCAAGATGAGCTGCTGCGAGTAACTGAGAGATGCAAACGCGAAGGCGGACAGGATGCTCCACCAATCTTGGACCGACACATGTCACCAGATCGAATTCTACATAACCCTTCTGGGCGACCGCTCGGAACTCTGACCCGAACCCGCCTCGATAGAATGTAGATGTGGGGCTATACTCTTTTGCCCTTCGGAAGCCACACACGCCATGGAAAAGCTCTTGTCTTATCTGTGCCCGTGATGTTGTCGACTTGGAGAAGCCAAGACGGAGGTTCTGTGGTGCCCAAAAAACGTTAACGGTCAGAAAAGGAATGGTCTTTCTGGACTGGCCAGTGTGACCATCGAGCATGGTTACCGAGCAAAGAGGAACTTGAGATGCCATACCTTTGTTGCCCAAGATGCGGCCACATCATAAGCTTGCGCCCTCGCGAAGTCTTGCGTGAGGGATATTTCTGTCCGCAATGTGACAAACGAGGGTTGAACACTCCAATGAGGCTCATCAAGAGGAAGACGCCAAGCGACAGACCCCCTTTTTCCCGTCAAAGTCGTTCTGACGCACAGGTGTAAAATTCATCCCTCTGTCCTCCAAGCGAACGGAGCGACGATTTGGGCCGCGGCTCGAGCGAAGGCTAGCTAGTTCCGCAACTCAACAGAGGCCCATTGCGGCTTACGCACGCCCCGGTTCGCTTGATAAGCACGTTGGCGTCCTCTTTCTTCATCAAACCCGCATATGAGACGATGACTCGCCGAGGCATGCCCATGAAGCTGACCATAGGCGTTTGCGCATACAACGAGGAAAAGAACATCAAGAAGTTGCTCGACGACGTCCTGAATCAGAAGGGGCTACCCCAGGATACGAGAATCCTAGTAGTAGCGTCTGGATGCACAGACAATACCGCGGGCATCGTTCGCGAAATCATGAGGCGCGACAGCAGAGTTGAACTCATCGAAGAGAAGACTAGAACTGGCAAAACCAACGCAATCAACCTCGTTTTGGCACGATGCAATCCCGGAATACTGGTGCTCGTGGACGCTGACGTAAGACTCCCTCAGAAATCTATCAGCGGAATCCTGCGAGAGATGTCGGATGAGAGCATTGCCGTGGTCGGAGGGCTACCAATTGTTGGGAACTACGAAAGCGGCACAGTCGCCAAATCTGCAGCCATCATATGGCGAGTGATGAGGCAGGCGATGATCGAGCTGGGCTCAAGAGGTGAGCTATCATTCGTAATGGGCGAACTTTACTGTTTCAGAACTGATCTCGTTGAACGAATACCTCCTACAGTCGTAAACGATGACGCATATGTAGCCACATTCGCCCGCAGCAAAGGCTTCAAGGTCACTCATGCAACCAGAGCCAATTTCGTATTGAAAGTACCCACGTCCATTTCAGACTACATCGCGCAGAGGCGACGTGTCACCTTCGGCCACTTGCAGATCAAGAATCAGATGGGAAGATTCGCGAATATTGAAGGGCTGGCCACTTGATCACACAATGATTCTTGCACTGGCGATGATTCGCGAGGCTGCCTCGCATCCGCAAAGTATCATCGGGGCCCTATTTCTGATGGAACTTGAGACTGCAATCAGACTGCTTGCTTGGTTGGATGTGCGAACTGGGAGACAACACGCGATATGGAACAGAATTACAACTACTAAATGATGATACTACTTGTTAACATAACACATCGAACACGCCACCAATGGACGTCTTCCTTTCGATGCGACCTTGACAAGCTGAAATCCGCATTTGCTACATTTCTGATCGAGCAGAGTCAAGGTCCCGAGCTGGGGGAGAGGTAGCGTGAAACTGCATTCACCTTCCCACTTTCCAAGGCATCCGATGAACCTCTTGCCGCTTTTCCGACTCTTGACGACCTGCAATACGCGACCGCACTTTGGGCAGGGAACAGATAGAGTCAGCTCTGCATTCCGTGCCTGTCTGATCGTGTAGGTGAGCTGTTCGCCTACTTCCTTCTCGTGAGCCTTCAAATCTTCCATAATCGGTTTCAGGTGACCGATCGCTTCGTTGACGACACGTTGCTTCTCCTCCTTTCCGAGTTCGATGTTCGCCATCATCTGTTCGAGCTCTCGAGTGAAAGCGACATCGAGAACTCTTGGACAGAACCTGTCAAGCACGTCGACTATCTGGATCCCGAGCGGGGTGGCTTCGATCCTGTCTCCTCGGATGTACGATCTTCGAATCAGAGTCTCGACAATCTCGGCTCGGGTAGCCTTCGTTCCTATCTCGTTTGCTTCCATTTCACGAAGCAGGCTGCTTGGATTGTACCTAGGCGGGGGTTGCGAGAACTTCTCAACGGCTTTCACGGAGAGAAATTTTGCCGTAGTACCCTTGCTGAGTTGCGGGAGGTTCACATCCTCGAATTTTGCATACGGTTTGTAGAAATCAATCCAGCCGGCGGCCAGAATGCGGGATCCTCTCAAGTAGTATCTGAGATTGTTCACCCTGATTGTGGCTTTCATGGTCTCTCGGGTCGCTGATGATGCAAAAGTTGCCATGAAACGTTTGACGATCAAGTCGTACAGCTTGGATTCCTTAGGGTCGAGTGATCGTCTCGGAAATGTGCCGGTTGGATACACTGCAGGGTGGGCTGGGTCAGTCTTCTTTCCCTCGTTGGGGCGAAGTTTCTGCAGATTCAATAGCTTCGCTGAAGACTGTGCGTAGCTCGGATTCTTGCTGAGACCCTGAAGAATTCGCTTGTAGTCAATCGACACAGGGAGCTTCTGACTAGAGGTCCTAGGATACGATATCAGAGCATCAAGGTAGAGACGCTCTGCAATTGCCAAGCTTAGGCGCGGCGTCATTCCGAAGTGTCTGTACGCCTCTGTTTGTAGCGATGAAAGATCGAAAGGAAATGGCGAAGGAACCTGGGCTGTCCTAGATTCGATGTTCTCAATCAGCCCTTCTTTTCCATCTGAGAGCGATGCGACATTATCAGCTTGCACTTTCACATCTAACTTCTGGGTCTCAAATTCAGCGCGTAGTGTTTCTCCATTGATTTCTACTGTGGCTTGAATCTCCCAATATGGAATCGGAACGAATGTTTCAATCTCGCCTTCGCGGTCGACGACAAATCTTAGTGTAGGGCCTTGCACGCGTCCCGTGCTTAGAGTCGCGTATTTTCCGCTTGATTTCCTCGCCGATTCCGTAAGTGCGCGGGATAGGTTGATGCCGTAGAGCCAGTCAACTTCGTGTCGACAGAGACCAGCGTTTACGAGCGGAAAATCAAGCTGCGGGAGCGCATGCTCGTAGGCGTACTGTAGCTCCTCACGTGTGAGTGTGCTGAATTTCATTCGCTTAGCTTTTGTGTCGGCTCCTTCACATGCGTACTTCAGGATCATGTATCCGATAAGGGAGCCTTCAACATCGAAGTCGCAGGCGTTCACGAATGCATCAGCCTGTTTGGCGATCTCGGAGATCGCGTCTAACCATTTTTCATGTCTTTCACGTCCACGCTCAGCTGCGTGGATTGGTTTCCACTCATATTCCCAGACAGGATACCTCCCGCGCTGAGAGCTGCTGACCTGATCAACCTTGTACAGGTGGCCGAGCGCTGAACACACCAAAACCGTTTCTGAAAGCCGCTTGGCCTCATACATTGGAACTCCTTTGAGACTGAACCTTTTGGGCTCGCCTTTTGAGTCAAGAGCTTCCGCGACATGTAGAGCAGCATCCGGCTTCTCCGTCACGACGAGCGTGGTAGTCAGGCCGATTCCTCCACCAGAACTAAGCGGATGACTTCACGGACTTTCTGCCCCGTCTCAGACATCTGCAGCAACCGTTCGAGGAATACTTTCTTTTCCAGTTGACCGCTGTACGCCGATTTCCATTTCGCAAAAGCCAACTCCAATCGCTCGTTTGCCTTCTGATGGCGTTTGCAGAATCGTGACCCCTCGACCACAGGGCAACTACAGACCGGACACGTGGGTTGCATGGGTACTCACCATCGACTGCTCTTGATCTTTGAATCAAGTTGACTTCTGGCGCGTCAAGTCTCCCAAATGTTCATCGCGAAAGACGTTGGTATGCCTGATGTTTTCGAATCGTAATATGTTCATGGTTCCTGATGGCATAGTTGCAGCCAGGCGGATGGGCCTCAGGATTGGTCATCAGACGTGAGATCGAAGACGTGCCTATTCCTGCAACAGACTTTTGGGTACGTTGTACGATACGGCGAGTCTGCAGGATTCTCTGAATGTTACTTCTCGGATTCTTGGGTCTTCATCGCCTTTTCTTGGAGCATGTCGATCGTTTGCTGCTTTATCTCTTTGAAGAGGTTGCACCAATCACGGCCGGAGACGATGAGGTCGTACGTTTTCAGCTTTGAATTGATGCACATTCCACGTTCCATTATGTCAGCGTTTATGGGGTCGTTTGGTCGGAACCAAACACAAGCCAAACAGTTTTCCGATTGCCACGTCAGCTTCTTCAGGCTATCTTTCTCTTCAGAATCAGTTGGGCTCATGCTTCAATTCTCGAGCACGATTCTTACTTAAGCATTAGCCGAAGTCCTTCCCGTAGTCGTAAGCTACTATCGTACCCGCCTTGTCCTGCGCTGAACGTACCCGATCAAACCTGAAGCCAGAACCAACGCTGCAGCGGCGGCATCCTGTGATACGGCGAACTTCGTCAAAGCATCCAGATCCATCCAAGGGCGAATCGAAGATACCAATCCTTGAAGTGGCGGAGCAAGTTGAGGAATGCTTCTACTCAAACCGGACATCTGCGCCCAGAAGGCGCTCGCGCCAACAACGTAAGGTCCAAAGAGCACCAAGCTGAAGAAGAAAAGCGCAACTCCAGCTGCTCTCACAACACGAATGGTTTCCAGTTGCCCCATCTCTTTCAGCGCTGCAACGGGCATCGTGCCTGACATGTACTGCCAAGCTGCGATTGCCACAATCAGCACACCCACAAAGGTCAGGCCAAGCATGGGGATGTTAAGCGCATAGCTTCCGACCTGCACCGGGTAGGACTTGGCGTCGAGACCATGCGACACGAGGTAGCTCAAGAGCGCGTAGTCCATCAAGGCTACGATTCCGACAAAGATAAGCAGCGTAAGCAGATTGCGCGCACTTCTCGATGACTGCAATTTCATTAACCTTCTAGCGCTCGGGTTTCGCGGTTGACTCTCATCTCGCTCCTCTAGCTGTGAGATGTTCGCAGCTAGCGAATGGGCCACGCTAAAAGCGTTTCTCGATGTGTCTCTGATCCGAGACTGCATGCTTGGTGAATAGTTGCGTCAAACCTTTATGATCTGCAAAGCGCATAACAGTCTACAATCCGGAAGCGCATAACATGTCGAGACAGATCATCGGACGGGGGACCTGGCTCGACCTTGTCGCGCATAGAGTCCTCGAAAGAGAGGAGCAGTTAGGCAGAAACCCGCCAGTGATTAGAACCGAGAGTGGATTGGGCGCCTCTGGAATACCCCATGTTGGTAGCCTAAGCGACGGCGTAAGATCATACGCGATCAAGCTCGCCGTCGAGACGCTCGGCAGGAAAGCGGAGTACTTAGCTTTCTCAGATGACCTCGATGGATTAAGGAAAGTTCCGGCGGGCATGCCAGCGTCGCTTGCCACATATCTAGGCTATCCGGTAACGTCCATACCGGACCCGTTCAACTGCCATGCTAGTTACGGAGATCACATGAGTTCACTTCTCCGCGAAGCTCTAGACAAGTGCGGAATCGAGTACACATTCTATTCTGCAAAGAAAGCATACCATGACGGCCTCTATAACGAACAGATCGTGAAAATCCTTGAGAACGCCGACAGAGTCGCGAAGATCATAAAGGAAGATCTAGGACAGGAGAAGTACACTGAAGTCCTGCCATACTTCCCCATATGCGGCGGCTGCGGCAGAATCTACACAACTCGTGCACACAAGTACCTACCAGACGAACACAAGGTCTCCTATTCATGTGAGGGACAGATCGACATCCGCGGGCAAGAGCTGCAAGGATGCGGATTCAGAGGCGAAGCAAACGTACTCGAAGGCAACGGCAAACTTAGCTGGAAGAGCGAATTTGCGGCTCGATGGCAAGCACTAGGAATCAACTTCGAAGCGTATGGTAAGGACATTCTGGACTCGGTGCGAGTCAACGACCGCATCTGCCAGGAGATACTCGGCTATGCTCCACCATACCACGTTCGCTATGAAATGTTCCTTGACAAGTCCGGAAAGAAGATCTCGAAATCGGTTGGCAACGTCTTCACTCCCCAAATCTGGCTCCGGTACGCCTCACCAGAGTCTCTGATCCTGCTGATGTTGAAACGGATTGTGGGCGCGAGAACGTTGTCAGTGGATGACGTACCAACATACATGATGGAACTCGACAATCTTGAAGACATCTATTTCGGAAAGAAGGCGATCGAAGACAAGTTCGAACTAACGGAACTGAGAGGCCTCTACGAGTATGTTTGGCGCCTCAAACCACCCCAACAACCAGACATGCACATTCCCTACAACCTGCTTGTCTATCTCGCGAAGGTTGCGCCGAAAGGAAAGGAGAAGGAGTACATCCTAGCGAAACTGGAAGAATACAGCTACTTGCACGGAAAAGAACCGGTGGGCATTGACGCACGCCTAGCATACGCACAGAATTGGGCGGAAGACTTCGCCGAAATAACAGAACACATCCCGACACTCTCCGGCACGGAAGTAGATGCCGTCCGCGAGCTTACCACAGTCATAAGAGGGCAGGCTTCGGCCGACATCATTCAGAACTCGATCTTCGAAGTCGCAAAGAAGCATGGAGTCGAACCTCCAGGATTCTTCAAGATCCTATACGAGATCCTTCTCGGGTCGCCAAAGGGACCCCGACTAGGACCCTACGTGGAAGCGATGGGGCGAGAGAATGTCGCCGACGCTCTAGACCGAGCACTAAGCTCCGTGAGCACAGACATAGCAAAGTCAACTCCGAAAACCACATAGCCTCAGAGCGATCACTTAGCAGACCTCAGCAGCCAAAGTGCGGTAGATTTCGCATATCGGTTTGCACGGGCCCGTAGTCTAGCCAGGATCATGACGTTGAGCGGAGGCACAGCCTCCTCGCGGAAGCCTGCGGACGACTCGGCAGAAAGCCAGAGGTCGTGGGTTCGAATCCCACCGGGCCCGCCACTACTATTCGATCCTTTGGATTTGGCTCTGATTCCTTGGCAAGAGATCACTGATCCAAGCGACAGATGGGATCGGACCTCAACATCGTCAGTAACAGCGCAATCTTCGTGCGAAACCTTACGAAATTGCGAGTCTTGAATATGACAAGGGGCATAATTGCACACAGATCGGCGTAGAGCGCCTTGCCAACGTGAAGAGCAGTCTACACTCTTTCGAATGCCTGATCTAGATCAGAGATTATGTCATCCGCATCCTCTATTCCTAATGAGAGTCTGATTAGCGAGTCAGCTATTCCTGCTCTCCGCCTTTCCTCGGGATTCATGAAAGCGTGAGATACTGTGCTGGGCTGACTGACCAACGTCTCCGGTCCACCCAAACTCGCCCCGATAAGTGCTAGCTTGAGGCTGTCGACGAACCGAATTGCACTATTCAGGTCGCCTTTGATTTCAAAACTCAGCACTCCTCCGAACCCCTTCATCTGTCTCTTCGCAAGAGAATACTGTGGATGCGTGCTTAGACCCGGGTAGTACACTCTCTCTACCTTTGGGTGAGATTGAAGGTATTCCGCTATCTTCTGGCCGTTCTGGTTATGTTTCTCCATTCGAACCGCTAGAGTCTTCATTCCCCTCAGCATCAGCCAGGCTGCGTGAGGGTCAAGGACACCTCCCAAGATTCTGCGAAGCTTCTTCATAGGCTGAATGAGTTCCTTCGATCCTGCTACTGCTCCCGCTGTAACGTCATTGTGTCCTGCTAGGTACTTTGTCGCGCTATGGATTACCGCACTGCAGCCGAACTGTAGAGGCTGCTGATTGAACGGAGTGCCAAAGGTACTGTCGACGATCACTTTCGCGCCATTCTTCTTGGCTATCTCCACCACCTTGGAAAGATCCACGAGTTTCAGAGTTGGATTTGTCGGAGTTTCAACAAAGATGATCTTCGTATTGCGCTTGACTGCTGACTCGATCTCGCCGGCGTTTGCTGCGTCAACGAAGGTCGTCTGAACTCCGAACCTAGTCATGAAGTTCGAGAATAGTTCTACAGTTCCGCCGTACAAATCACGGACTGATACCACATGATCTCCTGGGGAAACGAGACTGATAATTGCGGTTGAGATGGCTGCCATACCCGATGCGAACACTGCACAATCATCGGCACCCTCCAGAGCGGCTATCTTCTTCTCGGCTGCCGTGATCGTAGGGTTGCTCCATCTCGTGTATACATCACGGTCGGTCTTCTCACTTACTGCATTGATCAATTGTTGCGTGCTTGTGAAGGCGAAGACTGAAGTCTCGTATATGGGCGTGACAACTGCTCCAGTCTCCGGATCGACTCTCTCGCCACCCCTGACAGCGGTCGTGGAGAATCTCTTCTCTTTTCCTGTACTCATCGTCGCCACTAGCCCAGAGTCGTATCAGCCTGCACAAGATAAGATTTCGAAACCACCCTAGGAACCTAGGAAAGCGGTTGTTCCTCTTGCCAATAGAGATGGTGGAAGCTCTCTCATGCATGAGAATCTCGCGCGATATGAGATGGATTCTAAGGTGAGCTATGGCATCGCGGAGTATCTAATCAGAACGCGCTGAGCATCTTCTCAAACAACGTCCAATCAAGTCAGTGTTCACTGTCAAAGCATGTTCCATATATAGGAAAACGCGCAGACACATCATCGCGATGCGCCTTGGTAGTCACTGAACTCTCACCAAAAGAACTTAGAGCCGAAAGCGAACCGTTAGAGTGCCGTACAAGCGGGGAACTCGCACCTCTAGAAGGTATCATCGGGCAAGACCGTGCTCTTCGAGCCCTGAATCTGGGGCTAGGAATAGAAGAGAAGGGATTCAACCTCTACGTGGCAGGCCCGCCAGGCACCGGCAAGACGACGGCCGTGAGGAACTTCCTCGAAGCCATAGCCAAGGACCGCCCGACTCCTCCCGACTGGTGCTATGTGAATAATTTCCATAATTCGTACGAACCAGTCTGCATAAGGCTCCCCACAGGCAGGGCGAGGATTTTCCAAAAGGATCTTAACAATTTCATAGAAGAGGCACAGCGAGCGGTTCCGAGAGCCCTCCAAAGCGACGAATTTCAATCTAAGAGAGAGACACTGATCAAGACTGCCGAAGAGAGAAGAAACAAGATACTGTCTGATCTCGGAGATGAGGCGAAACGAGCCGGTTTCTCGATACAGGCAACGCATCTCGGCGTCACTTTGGTACCAATCCTAAATGGCAAGTTGATTGCTGAAGAAGAACTCGCGTCGTTGCCCGACCACGTGAGGAAGGAATTCGACGAGAAGAGGACTGGCCTCGAAAGCAAGTTCGAGGAAGCCATGAAACAGGTAGCCGCTCTGGAGAAAGAGACCAGATCTGCGCTCAGAAAGCTCAGCAATGACGCAATCCAATACGCAATGGGCTTTCTGATGGATACACTCCAGAAATCTTACGAGGAAATCCCCGACGTGATCAGTTATCTAAAAGATGTCAGAGCCGACATCCTTGAGAACTATGAGATCTTTGCCGGCCCGCAGGAACCGACTAGCCCGCAAGAGAAACTGATGGCTCCCTGGATGAAGGACCTGCCCTTCAGAAGATACGAGGCGAACGTCATTGTTGACAACTCAAAGCTGAAGGGTGCGCCAGTCGTTTTTGAGGAGAACGCTACGTACCTCAACCTGTTTGGGAGAATTGAGAAAGAAGCTCAATTTGGAAGCTTTTCAACCGATTTCACACTAGTAAAAGGCGGGTCCATACACAGGGCGAACGGCGGATATCTGGTTATTCCAGTGGAGAGCCTGCTGACAAACCCACTATCGTACGATGGGCTGAAGAGAGCGCTGAGAAACAACAAGATAGCCATCGAAGAACCCGGCGAACACCTAGGTTTCATCACCACGAAGACTCTCACTCCCCAACCAATACCGCTCAATGTCAAAGTCATCTTGGTTGGAAACCCACAGGTCTACCAACTACTAGTCGCATATGATCCTGAATACCGCGAATTCTTCAAGGTGAAAGCCGACTTCGACACCACAATCGAAAGAAACAAAGAGAATCTGCGAAGGTACGCCTCGTTTGTGTGCACCATCTGCGAGAAGGAAGGACTGAAGCATCTCGAGGCCTCAGCTATCGCGAAAGTCGTGGAACACGGTTCAAGGCTAGCAGAAGACCAGAGGAAACTGTCAACGCGTTTCGCAGAAGTCTCTGACCTCATACGGGAAGCCAACTACTATGCCAGCCAAGATCATTCCAAGTACATCAATGCGAAGCATATCACCAAGGCGCTCGAGGAAAAAGTCTACCGATCCAACCTCATCCAGGAAAAGATCGTTGAGATGATTCAGCGAGGGCTCTTTCTCATAGACACGTCAGGAGCAAAGACGGGTCAAGTGAACGGCCTGTCCGTCATAGGCCTCGGGGACTTTGAATTCGGCAGACCATCAAGGGTCACCGCGAGCATAGGCCTCGGAAGAGGAGGCGTACTCGACATAGAACGCGAAGCAAAAATGGGCGGTCCAATACACACGAAGGGCGTACTCATACTGGGCGGCTACCTTGCGAACAAGTACGCCCAAGACAAGCCGTTAAGCCTCTCTGCAAGACTCGTTTTCGAGCAGAGCTACGAAGGAGTAGAAGGCGACAGCGCCTCCAGCGCCGAACTCTATGCGATACTGTCCTCTTTGGCAGACATTCCGATCAAGCAAAACATCGCCGTCACCGGGTCCGTCAACCAGAGAGGAGAAGTTCAAGCGATCGGTGGAGTGAATGAGAAGATCGAAGGCTTCTTCGAAGTCTGCAAAGCCATAGGATTCAAGGGCGACGAATCCGTGATGATACCGAAAAGCAACGCCCAAGACCTAATGCTCAAGGAGGAAGTTGTCAAAGCCGTGAAAGACGGCCGATTCCACATTTACACAGCTAGCACCATCGACGAAGGCATAGAAATCTTGACAGGAGTGAAAGCGGGCGAAAGAAGAAAGGACGGAACCTTCGAACCTAACACGGTGAACGAGAAAGTTGACCGTCGCCTGAGAGAAATGGCAGAGACCCTTGCCCGATTCTCCGAAGCACCTTCAAAGACGAAACGTACATCCAAAGCGAAAGGAAGAAGTAGTATCTGAAGGACGGAGCGGATCCTCCATAGGGAGATCCTCCGGCTCTGGTGCTTTGACTAGCTTCTCTGCGTGCTGTCTCGCGAGATCTTTCCTGAATCTTCGAGTCTTCGTATTGAGGCTTGGAGTTCAGGGATCGGTCATGTTGAAGATCCGCAGATGCCTTTGAGAGCGATATTTCTCCCGGTCTTCTCGACAATGTAACGATACACTGCTTCGTCGTGTTGTGAGATCCGCTGGGATCGGAGGTGGACGCGGCGGAGGCACATCTACCGGTCGACCGAATGCCGCGCCGCAATGAACGCATGAGACGCGCATCTCTTGGCGTGAGGGCTCCGCAAGTGGGGCATCGTGCAAGCGGCGGGCTTCGCTCTGTTGTGCCAGCGATCCTTGCTGGGTAGCTCAAGACAGGTCGTCTCCGGGGGGGCGGTGCTAAGAATCGTCGGAGGCTCTCTCCAGCTCGCCGGAAGCGTTTCGCGAATTGATGGACCTCTTCTGAGAGGCGAGAGGTGCTCTGCAGACATCGCACCACCAGTATCCACGCACCATGCGCAGACCGTATCCACATCTGGGGCACCTCGGCAGAAGATGAGCTATGTCAGACAAGAGACCCGATTCCTGCGATTCGCTTTGATCAAGCAGACTTTGGGTCATTCATCTAATAGCTTGCTAGGTTCGTACGGATTCGCGGTCTGTAAGATCGCGCTTCATCGTCTGCAATCTCTGTTCTAGATAGGCTGAAGGGGAAAGTTGGTCGTGCTTGGCGATCTCACGAATCGCCTTCTCTACTCCTGATGCGTGTTGTATTGCCTTCTTCGGTCTTAGTGCGATCTCAGACGGAATGCCGAGCTTGATTGCGGCATCACGAAGAATCCATTTCCGAAGATTGTCCGAAGGGTCACGGACTTTCATGCTGAGAGGCACTCTGGAGGCAAACTCTGCAATCTTCCTTGTCGCGAACGGAAGCCTCAGCTCGGCGCGAAGCCCAGAGACGGCCTGCTCGTCCCTCTGATAGTTCACTTCATGTGCATCTCGAACACTCTCCGAGATCGCCTGCGAGGCCGCTGCTTCTCCACGCTCGCCTAGAATCGTAGCGAATCTCTTGTACCCACCGAAGAGCTCGTCACTGCCCTGCCCGAGTATGATCACAGATCTTCCGTTTCCCGAAGCAATCTGTGCAATCCATCGTATCGCCATGGCAATGCTGACCTTCATCAGGCTTGGGTCTTCTATCAGCCACAGGACATGGTCAAGACATTCTGCCACATCCTTCTTCGAGAACTCCTTCACGACAATGGGCAAATCCAAGGTTCTAGCTGTCGATTCTGCTAGACTCATCTCGACCGTTCGGCCAACGCCAACCGTCACTAGAAGCAAATCCAGTCCCGCATTCTTCGCAATCTTGGCAAGCACCGTGCTATCGAGACCTCCCGAAAACCCGACGGCCACTGCGCCTAGCCCAGCAGTCTGAATTGAGACCGACTCAGTCAGCAACCCGAGAAGTTGAGCATGATCTACGCTCGTGTCAGGCGTTGTTCTTAGCTACCTCGATCTCAGGGATCGGAGAGTCAACAGTTGATCCGACCTCGGTTGCCTCTAAACAACCACCGACTGGAAAGATCTTGGTATCGGCAATTCCAATGGCCCAAAGCGCCTTACGGTCTGATGCAACCGCTATCAAGTCATCCTGATGGCCGAAGTAGATTGGTTTGAGGCCAAGCTGGTCTCGCGTGACAAGCAGCCATTCATCTGTGCAACAGCAGAGGGCATATGCTCCGTCTACGTCCCTTCGAATTGAGGAGAATCTGGTCGGGGTAAGTCTGCTTTCTAAGATTCGCGCTGCCTGACTTCCCCCGACAAGCTGTCCATTCGCCACAATTCTCCCATCCATGCTGAACCAAGCTTCACCTGCTCGGACCGGCTGAGGGATATCGCTTGGGAGTATCTTGGTGAAACAATACCCAACTGCTATCCTTCTCTTGGACGATGATGCTACTAAGCGGCCTGGGAGATCAGTGGTGGATTCGAGACTGTCACCCCAAGCAACTGCCGCCGCGTCCTTTCCGCGGTGTTGCATCGCAGAGAGCATCTTTGCGACAACCTGGGGTGCATCAATTGGAGACTTGGAGAAGACCGCCGCAATTCCACCCAAATCGCCTGTTCACCTATGCCTTGCCTATGCAGACCTATCACTGCATCATTGCTGTTTGGAATTCTGGCTTTCGGGTAGTCCTTTTCCTTTATTCTTCGGTGAGTGTTATGTTCTCGACCTCCACGATTTCGACATAATGACATTTCGTACAAGTGTGAAGTTCTACCTGCTTTCCCGACAGTATGGCGTCATGAGGCGAGTGCCATAACCGAGGAATGGCATATCGTTCTTCGTTCTTCTTCAAAGGTTCCTTGCATCTTGGACAGAGCCGAACTTCTTTCATCGCGAACACAGAGAATGCTCCACCATTTTGGATTTATGATTTGGTGTATTAACGTCTGCAAATCCACCGAATGGCCAAAATGTGAATCCGGAGACTAGGTGCTTCTTTCAACTAGGACCTCCCACACGGTCTACCAGAAAGCTTTGCAACCATCCCCACCCCAGCCCAAGCCCGCACCAGCAACACACCTTACTACTTGAAGAAAGCTGGGGTCCAGCATACATGACAACTTTCAGCGAATGCTGCGATGAAGTTCTGGAAAATCCCGAGTACACAGACGCGCTTTGACATAAGAGTGTGAGAACGGGGAAATGTTCCCCAGTCTTCTAGGAGATCCGGTAGTGGTCAGCCGACTCGGTCATTGTTAGAATACTCCGTGAGTAGGCTCTGTTCAGTTTCGTCACGGGTTGATTTGATTTCTTCCCATTCCTCAGATTTAATCAAGCCACCCGCTTGCTCTTTGATCTTCTTTGCGAGTTTGGTGCCAATCAGCGGAACCAAGGCAAGCTGTGATGGAGATGCTTTCCGGATGTCCTCAATGGTCTGAAATCCCGCATTGTGCAATGCACGGGCCCTGGCTCGACCTACTCCCTGCAGACTCAGCAATGGGATTACGTCGGCCTTGGTCCCCTTTTCCACTCTAAGCCTAAGCTGTCCAAGCGGTTTCCTCAAGTCCTTGTGCCCAAAGAGGTCTCCAAGCTCTTGTGCGGAATAGAGAAGCCAGTCGGCGATCTGGACCAACCTCATAAGATCACCTGGCTCGACTCTGTGCTTTTTCAGTATCTCATCCTCCGAGGTCTCTTCAATCCAATCTAGAAGAACCGCCGCCGTCTTGACCTCTGACAAGAAATCCTCGTAATGTGGATCAAATGATCCCAGAAGTTCGTCTGGAATCTCGCACATGAATTCTTGAGCTCTCTCGCTCGCCATTGATGCAAGCTTCTCGTCATCGCCTCGCCTTGGGTATACTCTAGGAGCAATGTCCGGGGTCCGAGCGATTAGGTGGAGGTAGCTGAAGTCCGTGAGGTTCACTGCTCTTCTGTAGAGCCCGTCTCTAATCGTTACGGCAGAGACCGGGTCGATGTAGAGTTCCGAGACTCTCCGCCCAAACCTTGTTGCCACGAGCTCCTGCCCATCGTAGGTGATCATCTCTTCTTTGGCGAGGTACTTCAGAATGTCCGCCATGCGCGAGGCGATGGCTCGAGGACCGTATTGGTAGGCATAGAATGTGCTTGAGAAAAAGTCCCGTAGTCCTTCGTCGGAACGGGCAAAGCCCGTCGCAATTGTTGATAGAACGTGCGGCCGCAGAACTTTCTCTACGCCTAGTCTTGACCAAAGTCGCTCTGGTTTCGCTAACACATAGTTCTCAAGAAGGGCGTCTCGTTCCTCTTCCGTCTGCGCGATGAGCACGGCTTCCCCATACTCGTCGTACTTGGGCCGCCCCGCGCGGCCGCAGAATTGTTTGTACTCAAGCACCGAGATTGGGTATCTTCCGTATCCTGCCTCATATCGCTCATGACTTGTAATAACGACAAGGCGTGCTGGCAGGTTGACGCCGGCTGCTAGGGTCGGGGTAGCAGCGAGCATCTTGATTTTGCCTTCCCTGAACGCGTCTTCGACTATTCTCCTATGTGTGGCATCAAGTCCCGCGTGATGGAACCCGGCTCCTTGGGTCACCTGATCTGCTAAGATTTCGCTGAGCCCTGTCTTTTCTCCGCTTGTTCTGATCTTGCGAGCTACAAGCTCGGAAGATCGTTTCTCACCTGGCGAGACCACTTTGCTGAGAATGGCTGCGGCTCTTTTCCCCATCTGCACGGCCGATCTGCGCGTTTCAGCAAAAAGGAGTGCTTGGCCGCCTTCATGGAGCGTCTGCAATGCAATATCCATGATTGGATTACCTGTAATCGACTGAATCGTTTTGGAAGATCCATCCTTGAAATGTATCTCGTTTTGACAGTGTACGCCCTCTTTTAGTGGGACCGGCCTCCACTCGGTAGTTATTGCTGAGGCTCCGACCCAGTCTGCCACTTCCGCCGCGTTTCTTACTGTGGCGCTGAGTGCAAGCAGTTGCATGTTGGGGTTTAGCTTCCTCAGCCGTGTTATGACCACTTCAAGGGTTGGACCCCTCTTAGCCTCGTTGAGTAGGTGGACTTCGTCGGCAACGATGAGCGCAACATCTAAGATCCATTTCGCTTTGTGACGCAGAAGGGAGTCTGCTTTCTCATTTGTTGCGATTATTATGTCGTAGTTTCCTAGGCGTTCGTCGGACTCGTCGTAGTCGCCGCTTGATATCGCTATCCTGACTTTGTGGCCGTCAGGTTTCTTGAGATCTGAGTACTTCTTGAATTCATCGTATTTCTCGCTAGCAAGTGCTCGAAGCGGAGTCAAGTATAGCGCTTTCCCTTTGCCTTCCGTGATCTTCTTCAAAATAGCCAACTCGGCTACGAGCGTTTTTCCCGAAGCTGTTGGACTAGCGAGGACTACGTTCTTGCCAGTCAGAACGCCTGCGGCTATCGCGTCAACTTGTGGCGGGTAGAGTTCATCATAGCCCTTCTCTGTGAGGACGCGTTTGATCTGATCCGCGATTGGTAGCTCTTCGATCCTCAATTGATACGGGCTTCCTATTTCAGGCGGCCGTGCGCTTCAGCTGACCGGGCTTAGGCGAGTATAGAATTCCGTCTCTGATGAGTTGGTTGACTAAGGTCTGGGCCTCGCCTTCGGAGAGTCCTGCTGTCTTCGACAGTTCCTCGTAGAGCTTAGACTCTTGAACGGTTCCAGTTTCGCGTTCCATGACAGCTACTGTGCTGAGAATTGTCTGCATTCTGTCGCGCAGGCTCTTGGGTTTCCCAGTCATTATCACATCAATGTCGACCTTACCTGTGCTCGTGTCGATTCCGACATGTTGTAGCGAGATCGTCATGAGTCTGATAATTGCATCCGTGTCCTCCACTGTGACCTTGTCTCTCAGAAATGAGCGAGCTCGACATTCCGACAACCTGACCAATGCTTCCAACTGACGTGGAGTGATGGCGATCGGCGAGTCCGCGGTGGTTGATGTCGAACGCATTCTAAGGTAGAAATCTCTGAGAGCATTCGAGGCCTCCTCGGTAAGGGCGGGAAATATTCCTCGAGCGTAGCTGACGTATTTTCTGAACATTTGCGGGGTCAGCGGTACCTCTTGAGGTGGTGCCCCCACTCTATGCAGAATGAGAATGTGCTCCGACATCTTAGTGTCAACTTCAGTGTCCGGAGCGTCTCTCATTATGAAGATCAAATCGAACCTGGAAAGTATCGTAACGGGAAGGTTGATGTTTTCAGTGATGTTCTTGTAGGGTTCATATCTTCCAAGCGCCGGGTTCGCTGCGGCGAGGACGGATGCTCTGGCGTTCAGCGTCGCCACGATGCCTCCCTTTGCGATGCTGACGGTCTGCTGTTCCATCGCTTCGTGAATCGCGACTCGATCGTCAGGCCTCATCTTGTCGATCTCATCTATCGAGCAGACACCCTTGTCTGCGAGGACGAGCGCACCTGCCTCCAGAACTAAGCCCCCTGATTTCTCTCGTACGACGGCTGCTGTCAACCCTGCTGCGGTGGAGCCTCTTCCGCTCGTGTATAGGCCTCTTGGGGCGACACGTGCCACGTACTGGAGCAATTGACTCTTTGCTGTGCCAGGATCTCCGATGAGGAGCACGTTCACGTCTCCTCTGATCGTGACTCCATCTGGGAGCGTCTTGTGGACCGCGCCGAACAGCAGGTACAGAATTGCTTCTTTGATGGCATCGTACCCGTAGATTGATGGGGCAAGTGATGACAGGAGCTTTCTGTGGATCCAGGGATCCTTCGCCATCTCAAGGATCTGAGCCTCTTCTTCGACTGTTATTTCAACGATTTCCGTTTCCTTTCCGGATATGTCAAGAAAGTTCGCGTCCAGAAAAAGGTCAAACGTACGAAGGCGTGTTCCGCGGCTTAGCACTTCTTGTTGTGCCCTGACGATTCCTGTTAGTGAGATTCTGTCACCTGGCCTCGCCACATCAACAAGGTCCTCGAAGAGTTTCACGTCGATTGCTCTAGGCAGTTGCCCTGGCGGGAGGTCTTCTGGGCGTTCCTGCATTCGAAGCTCTTGCGAGTTGATGAAGGTGGACTGCTTCTCAGCAAAATCGAGAAGCTTCGAACGACATCGCCCGCACAGTTCGGGCTCACGCATCACGAGACCAGACTGTTCCACGAAAGTGAACGAATTGCATTTCCTACACTGGAACGCGGCTCGTGTCACAAGCGGCCTAACTGGAGTCGCACGTACTATGATCCCATCGACAAGGAGAAGCTTACTTAGCTGTGCTTGTCCTACTTTTCGAAGAGAGTAGCGTTCAGGAAGTTTTCTGAAGCGCACTCTAATCTTCTTGATCATCTCTGCGTATTCTGGATCTTCGATCTTGAGTTGTGCCCAGCCTGACCGCTCAATGTATGGCAGGTACTCGTCGGGTTTGTCCACTAGCAGTTTTGCGAGCTCTTGGTCATATGCCAAGAGATCTTCGAAATCTACCACGATATAGTGTTGACTGAGATTCCGAAGCTGGCCGAGCCTCTTCCTGTACTTGTATTCGCCTTTCTCAGGCTGAAATGTTCGGAGGAATTCTTGGAATCTCTCTTCGGGCCCTGTAAGAACAGTCACGGAGGCTCACCTTCTAGTAAGGAGGATTTCCATTCACCTATGGTGACTCTGAGCTGCTTGTACAGAGCCTGTTCCTCAGAGGTCATGTTCTTGAGAAGGTCGCTGGAAGGACCGAGCGCAGCGGCAAAAGACGCAATCTTTCGAAGCCTGCAGTTGACCACGTCACGAGAGAGATTCTCGGCCTTCTCATAATCTCTCAGCTTGGATGGATCCTGCTTCCCTTCAGCCATCAGTCTTGCAAGGAAGCGTCTAAGCATGCAATAGAAGTCCGCTTGCAGTGATGGCAACTGTGTCGAGGTAGGAATCGTTTCCTTCCAATGAGTCTTTGAGAGTTTGGAAAGATCCAAAATGTCCTCCTCGAGATACTTGGCAAAGCCTCCGCTGACCAGTTCATCAGCTACCCAGTATGGAACCTCAGCGTCTTGACCAATCTTCACAGACTGTAGTCGCTCAGTCGCAGGATGAGAGAATGGGATTTCACGCGTTAGGACTATTCTTACCGGTAGGTTCTGGAAGTCGAAGTCGACATCCGCCACTGAGGACGCTAAGTCCAAGAATTCCTCTCCGTCACTGCGAAGATGGGGAATTTGCACATAAGTTCTTCCTCATGAGAGGCAAGTGAAAATGGCTTACGCTGAGACAGTATGGGGCATCCCATCCTTTTTTAGGCGTCGTGGCCTGCATAAGCATCTGCCTTCGTTCCGTTGAAACATGGTGAGTGTTTGGTGTTCCGTATGGAAAGCGCGATGTGGTCGGAGAAGTATCGGCCGGCAACACTCTCTGAGATGCGGAATCAAACTGACGTGATCAACCGCCTGAAACGGTTTGCTGAAACGAAGGCTATGCCTCACTGTCTTTTTGCCGGCCCTCCTGGGAGTGGAAAGACGACCGCGGCGCTGTGTTTGGCCCACGATCTGTTTGGGGAGAGGTTCATGGACGCGTTTATGGAACTGAATGCAAGTGACGCACGAGGCATAGACGTGATCAGAACCACAGTCAAAGAGTTTGCAAGGATCGCCACAATTAGCGAGGTCCCCTTCAAGATTCTAGTGCTTGACGAAGCAGACAACATGACCGGGGACGCTCAGCATGCACTTAGACGTACGATGGAACGCTACACGGACACATGTCGCTTCGTCCTGAGCTGCAACTATTCTGGTAAGATAATCGAACCTATCCAGTCCAGATGCGCCATCTTCAGATTCATTCCTCTGAACGAGGAAGATGTTGCCGCCTACGTGAAGACAGTGGCCGAAAAAGAACATGTTCACTTGACCGAACATGGACTGCGGGCTCTGACTAGCGCTTCTGAAGGTGACTTGAGGAAGGCCATCAATACCCTCCAAGGAGCCTCCTCACTAGGAAAACCCATCGACGAGAAAGTGATCTACGAGGTTGTCGGCAAAGCCAAGCCAGGAGACGTTCAAGAACTTCTTGAAATCGCAACGAAAGGAGATTTCATCAAAGCAAGAGAAAGACTCAGAACGCTGCTGATCCAGCAAGGATTGTCGGGCAAAGACATCTTGAAGCAAATCCATTCGGAGATACTTCGAATGCCGATCCCCGAGAAAAGTAAGATCGAGCTGATCGATATCGTAGGCGAGATAGACTACAGACTGATCCAGGGCGCAGACGAAGAAGTTCAGCTGTCCTCCCTGATCGCTCACTTAGCCTTGGTCCCTTCACAGAAGCGTTCGAGCTGAGCTGCTCGAATGAATGCACCTTGGACCGTTAAGCATCGGCCCAAGATTCTCGCTGACATAGCGGGAAACAAGCCGGCCATCCAACAAATCCTGGATTGGATGGACATGTGGAGGAAAGGCCCTCCCAAGAAGAGAGCCCTGTTGCTTCATGGCCCGCCCGGAACAGGTAAGACCGTGTCTGTTGAGGCAGTAGCCAACGAACGCGGTCTAGACCTCGTGGAAATTAATGCGAGTGACAAGAGAAACCGGGATGCTCTCGAGAAAACTGTTGGACTCGCTACGAGGCAGTCGGATCTTTTTGGAAGGCCTCGCCTGATACTGATCGATGAGGTTGATGGGATAAATCTAAGTGAGGACCGGGGCGCCGTCGACACCATCGTTAGACTAGTTGAGGATACTCAGGTTCCAGTGATACTCACTGCAAACGATCCTTGGGATCCAAAGATCGGTCCGATCAGAAACGCGACCACCATGATCGAATACAAGAGGCTAGGCCTCAGAGATGCCGTGCCCTATCTGAAGAAGATCTGCCAGAAGGAAAGCATCGAAGTCGACGAACAAGCACTCAGACTCATCATAGACAGGACCCAAGGTGACATGCGCTCGATCATGAACGATCTCCAAATGCTCACGTCGGGGCGGAAGAGGCTGACGTATGATGAGACAACTTGGCTCGGTTTCCGAGATCGAAGAGCCACGATCTTTGACGCTCTTAAGACTGTCTTCACGTCACCCACTTGCCTTCAAGCGCGAAGGGCGACGGACATGGCGGACATGGATCTGGACATGTTCTTTGAATGGATCTACGAAAACGCGCCCAGACAACTCAATGATCCACGCGACCTATCTCACGCCATGAACGCAATTGCGCAGGCCGATCTCTATCGAGCGAGAATCAATCGGACCCGAGCATGGGAGTTGCTACCATATGCTCTTGAGATGGAGACAGCGGGAGTTGCCATGTCAAAGGAGTTCACGAAGCCGGCTTGGATCCCAATGAAGTTCCCCGAGCGGATACAGCTCCTTTCCAGAACGAGGAAGATGAGATCCATCAAAGCAGAGCTCGGCAAGAGCATAGGCGCACGTTGCCACATCTCATCGAAACGGGCAATCCCTCACTACCTACCCTACATCAAGTACATCATTGAGAAGAACCCGACCGAAGGACCCAAACTCGCCGAATGGCTCGGCCTAAGTGAAGACGCAATGGATTATCTGGGCATCAAACGGATTCCTATAGAGCTGCCGAGTTCTTCTGAAGAAAGAGAGACAGGCGAAACCTCGAACGGCAGGAAACCCCAGACGAAAGAGAAAGACTACCTAAGACTTCTGCTGTCGAGCCATCGCAGGCGCTTGTTGCTCAAGGGTATGGTCAGGGATACTTTCTCGATGTTTTGCGGGTGGATTCGAGGACTGCTTCTAGACTTTGCTGCATTGCGGATGCAGGAACTTGGGCGAATCCAAGAAGGGTTGTCCTGCCACGCATGCCTTCTCCGGACTTTTGGGCAGAGATAACTCCAATCGAACTGAGTGCGCGGACGTACTTCCATAGTTGTGTGTGCTGGCGGGGTTCCTCGTTGAACTCGTCGCAGGAGGCTTGGTATTGACGTTCAACGTCTCCCATGCTGATGTAGGCGGTGTCTCTTTCTATGAGTAGTCTGGAGAGAGCAAGCAGAAAGAGCTTCTCATGGATTGAGAGGGCGGCTATGTAATCGGTTCTCATGGCTGGATAGACGCTTGCAATCGCTTTTCTGACATGTTCGGCGGAGACTATGCGGGAAATCTCCGAGTCTGCGTACTTTCCTGATCTCCAGAGTAGTTCAATGGCATAGCGGGCGTTGCCAGACGAACCTGCCACATCTGCCAAGAAAGAGATAGTTGCTTCAGGCATGACGCCTTCTTTGAAAGCAAGTCCGACACGGTTAGAGATGATTGCTTCGAGCTGGTTCGGGGCGTATTTCTCAAGCCTTACGAAGTTGCGTTGCAGTGTTCCGGTGGTGCTCGCGTCCAGTTTGTTAAGGTATTCAGGGTCTCTGAGGATGCAGATGAGTGAGAGGCGCATGGGCGCACCTGGTCGTTCTTCTTGTATTCTCGTCAGAGTGTAGATTGGTGTGGATCCTTCTGTTTGAATTAGACTTTCAAGTTCGTCAAGGGCCAGGATCAGGTGGGCGTTTTGATCGTCGAGCATGTCCATTAGAACTTGGAGGAGTTCTTCTGGTGCGAAGCCACGTTTCGGAAAGTCAGGCGACAGTTTCTCAATGGTACGTTTCATTATCAGGAAAAGGCTGCCTTTGTTTTCTCTGCAATTCACGTGAACGTAGTGTAGGTTCACTTTGCGATTCTTTGCGGCTTTTGTGATGTCGAGGCCGAAACGTTGGCATAGGACGGTCTTGCCGGTTCCTACGTCGCCCGTTATCAGTACGCGTTGACTCATTGAAGCAGGTCTTTCGAGGGCAAACCTGAAGAGTTGTACGAGGAAGCTTAGTTTGTCTTCTCGATGAGGTAGCTGAGCTGGCACATACTCAAGTGAGAGGGGCCCTTCGTCGCGGAAAACCGTTGGCCTCGATAGTACTTCCTTCACAATGTCTGAAGGCAACTCTTCAAGGACCCCTACGCTCTTCATGGCTTAACGTGACCTGCTCGATCTTATCTGTTGTGCATGCGGATTCGATAAAAACGTGAGAGCCAAGTGAAACTGAGGATCGATGGAGACTACCTGAACGGTGCTCGCGATTCGTTGAGAATTCTGTAGAGTTCATCACGAGCTGGCGGCTCAAGCTTCTCTCGGGTTCCATCGCGCTTGACGAAGATTCTGCCTTTCTCCGGCTTCGTAATCTCCCCGATCACAGATGCAGCGATTCCGCTTCTCCGCAGCGACTTTATGATCTGATCGGCGTTACCTGACCTTGCTGCAATCAGAAGCGATCCTGAACTCAGCATCCGTAGCGGGTCAAGCCCTAGCACATTACACACGGACTCGGTTTCGGGAGCCACAGCGATCCTTGACTCCTCCACCATCATGCCGGTCCGTGAGGCTTCCCCGATTTCCCACAGGCCACAGATGATACCTCCCTCCGTTGGATCGTGCATGGCGTGAACACCACCTACTTTCATGGCGATCATCGCGTCTCTAACCACACTAATTCGCCTTGAGAACGCCTTCGCGGACTGAAGGACATTGTCCCCAAGCGAGCGCGTTAGTCTTTCGTGAACGTCGTATGCTAGAATTGCTGTGCCTTCGAGGCCGATCGTCTTAGTCAGTATAACTTTATCGCCCGGCCTTGCACCGGCGGTTGAAATGTACCTGCCAGATGTGACCTCGCCGACCATCGACCCCACTATTATTGGTCGATGCAGGCCAGGTGTTATCTCCGAGTGACCACCTGCAACAGTGACTGATATTTCGCGTGCGGCCTCGTCCACCTGAGTCATGATTTGCTCAAGAACGTCTGTGCCTGACCCTTCAGGAAGCAAAAGACAACATAGGAACCAGACCGGCTTTCCTCCACGTGTTGCGACGTCATTGGCGTTGACATGAACTGATAGCCAACCGACATTTTCCTGCGCACCCGTTATGGGGTCAGTGGTCAGTACCAGCAATTTTCCTCGTGTACGGACTATTGCCGCGTCCTCCCCCAAGGCCGGGCCGAGCAACAACCCACGATTATGCGCTCCAGTGCGCCTAAACACGATCTGAGAGAGGAAATTCGGAGGAACTTTTCCAGTCAAGAAAGCTTCGTGGACCATGGTCTTTCTCCGCTGTCGCCGCACAACCTATCTGACGTGAAGACTACAGCCAATATCACAGTTCCTGTCAGCAACCAAGCTCCTTGAGCAAAGCTAGGTGCGGGCTCGCGCACTCAAGATCGATTTCATCGAATCAAATGGGCCAGAGTCGTCATCGCCCGCAAGTATGAGGATTGAAGAAGCAGGATTTCCGTCTTGCGTTTCATAACAGGCGATTATGCTGGCAGGAATTAGGAAGAGGACTAACTAGGGTCAACTTGATATGCCGATTCCGATGAACTGACGTTCCTAACAGGTGAAATGGAGACGGGCTGGTCACCAATCAAGGGCGGCAAAATCTGGGGCCACCTTTCCACTGAAGTTGTCCGTGCAGGCCACTGCATGATGTGCGGTGCCTGCGTGGCTTCGTGCCCGGTGAATGTACTTTACGTGGGCCTGCATGAGGAGCCAGTGATTGTGGGGCCATGTGCCGCATGTCAAGTCTGTTACTACAGTTGCCCAAGACTTGAGCTGCCGATAGATGATATTGAACATCTAATTCACGGCAGGACCAGGTCCCTTGAAGAAGATACGCTAGGAATCCACAGAGCAATCCATTCGGCCCACGCCGTTGAGGATAGGTTCCGGCAATCAGGTCAAGACGGAGGCACATCCATCGCACTTCTCGCGCACGCGCTGGACATAGGACTCATCGATTGCTTCGTGACAATGGACTTCGCCAAGTCAAATTCTGCTTTTGCGCTTGGCAACGGAATACCGATGAAGACCGTGCCCAGGATCAGTTCGACCGTGAAAGACGTTGTTGGCACGGCAGGCTCGAAATACACTCATGGCGGCGTTCTAGGAGGACTGTCGGATGCAGCAGCATCGTTCCCGAACGGGAGAATCGGCTTGGTTGCCCTCCCTTGCGAATTGCAGGGGCTCTGGAGAATGCATACATCACTTCAGTCAACTTACAAGTTCGGCGGTTCAGGCATAGCTGGAGGCCGACCAGCCCTTACCATCGGACTATTCTGCTCGAAGGTCTACTACCACGACAAGCTCGTAAATGAGTTCATTCAACAAAAACATGCCATTGACCCCGCAAAGGTAACGAAGACCGTGATAAAGCGCGGGAAGTTCAAGGTCTACGTTGGCACCGAGGTCGTCATTGAAGTCTCCCTGAAAGAGTTGGAGAGTTACATGAGTGGCCCATGCAAGTACTGCATTGACTACACTGCTGAGCTTGCCGACATTTCCATCGGTGCGATTGGATCCAAAGATGGATGGAACACCGTGATAGTCCGAACAGCAGTAGGCGAACGACTGTTTGAAAGTGCCAAAAAGGCAAATGTTATCGAAACAAACCCAGTGGACAGAAGCAGACCAGACTTTGCACCACTAATCAGACTCGCCACCAAGAAGAAACTCCAGAACAATGCCTACTACATTCGCAGAAACCTGGATAATGGCAGATCGGAGTGGCTCAAGCGGAACAGGTAGCACTATTTCACATACACTTCGCAGATACCTTCAGAAGGGTGGGGTGCCCAAGATTCCAGGCACGAGCCTCATACACCTGTGAAATGGAAACATTGCATCACTAAGCTGCAAATGAGCAAGTAGTAACCGCCTAGATTTCTACTCCATTTCACCATGACCAGGGATGAGAAAACGTGGATCACATAACCTTCGTTCCGCTGGCGTTCGAGAGTCTCGGAGTTCGGTCGATGTGCACTTTTGTCGAAACTAAAGATGTCAAGATCCTCATTGACCCAGGAGCGGCCTTGGGGCCTCGTTTTCGCCTGCTCCCCCATCCTGAAGAGTACGACGCTCTGAGGGATTCGCGTCAGAGAATCCGCAAATACGCAGGGATTGCAGACCTCCTAGTTGTATCTCATTACCATCACGACCACTTCACACCCAACTTCACTGACACCACATGGCTGGCTAGCAGCTTGCGTGAGGCCCAGCACATCTATCGAAACAAGACACTACTCGTTAAAGATGCGAGGGCCTCAACAAACGTCAGCCAGAGGAGACGAGGATGGATTTTCCAAAGCTTCTGCCGGAAGATCAATGCTGAAACAATCGCTGCAGATGGAAGAAGCTTCGAATATGGCGATACGAAAGTGAGATTCTCGGTCGCGCTTCCTCATGGCGAGGATTCAACGGAGCTTGGCTCCTTGCTTGCTACCGTGATAGAGTCGCGCGATGAAAAACTCATTCATGCATCGGATATTCAAGGACCGATCTCGGAGAAGACACTTCAATTCATTCTCGCCGAAGAACCCTCAGCAATCATCATAGGAGGTCCACCCACCTACCTCTCTGGGGTGAAGGTCTCAGAAGATTCCATAAGGAGAGGCATGAGCAACCTTGCAACAGTCGCCAAGAAAGTGCCGGTGGTCATTGTCGATCATCATCTGTTGAGAGCCCAGGACTCTCTCCGAGAACTATCCACGATTTCCGAGGAAATCAAGCCTCTTGGTGGTTCAATCATGACTGCGGCTGAATGCATTGGCGAAAGGCCTAGGCTACTTGAGGCGAATCGTGGAAGCCTCTATCAGGAGAAACCGCCCTCTCGACAGTTCATAAAGTGGACGAAGATGAACAAGGAGAAACAGCGCCTCGTCAGGCCTCCGATCGAGCGAAGAGATGGAAAAAAGGGGTAGCGTTTCAGAGTTACGTTAGGCTACGATGAGCTTGTCCGCGACTCTGAACGTTTTTCCGCACTGTGGACATGCATAGTGCTTTACGCGTAGAGCAGGGCCTCTGCCGTCTCTGGGTTGCATGTTCCATTCTTTCATTGGCTGCTGGATGTCGATTCCACATCTTGCACATTTGGTCACGTTATTCACCTGATTGTAGATCGGCGACATGGTCTGCCTCCAGCCCGTGGGGCTGATTGGAGGGTGCCCATGCCACCGTCCATTCACGGTACCATTGGCGAAAGTATATGAATGTTCCGTAGATGGTACATTCACGTGTCTACCATGCTCGAAACGACGTCCTCAAAGGGGCGATGCCTTTGCTTGGTCAAGCACGAGCGAAACAACCCCATGGACTGACCTCAACCTTTTGCCAACTCAGCCTACGGTTTACCCACGCGAGATAGACTGATATCCACGCCATTTCGAGAATCACTACTCCCTCGGATGAAGCATCATGCCTCACATGGACATACGAGGAAGCAACCTCTATTACGAGACCCAGGGGCGTGGTGAGCCGCTCATACTTCTGCATAACGGCCTCGGATGCACAAAGAGCTTCACCAAGCAGCTGCCCGAACTCTCCAAGTACTTCAAAGTCATAGCTTACGACCGACAAGGATACGGACGCTCAACGCACATGACCAGCCTCAAGATAGGCTGGCTTGAACAAAGCGTCGATGAGTTGTCACATTTCCTAGATCGGATGCATCTCGACCGAGCGAACCTTTGCGGAATCTGCGTCGGTGGAGCTATTGCGCTTCTCTTTGCAGCTCGAAATCCTTCAAGAGTGGATCGTGTGGTAGCGGCAGGAACTTGTTGTTTCGGCGACGAAGAGATCTCAAACAGAGCCTTGAAGCTCTACCCACATCCGACCCACCTTTCACCTGACTGGCTGCACGAACTTACAAGCCATCATGGAGAGAGTTACGGGAAGAAACTGTACGAGATCTTCTATCAAGCGATACTTGAGGAGAATGGTTACCCGTTCAAAGGATACGACCTAAGGCCAACGCTTCCTCAGGTGAGAAGTCCTGTTCTAGTCATTCATGGCGAGAGGGACAATATCTTCGAGCTTGAACAAGCCTTGACGATGCACAGGTGTCTGGGCGAAGCCGACCTGAGAATCATTCCAGACTGTGGCCATCTCCCGAATGAGGAAAAACCCGAAAGGTTCAACCAAGAAGCTCTCAACTTCCTCCAAAAATAGCTGAGTTTGAACTGGAAGAGTATCGAACCTTACTTTGAACTGGTAGTCATTCACTCTATCGAGTTTAGTGGTGAAGACGCTCTGCTCGGATGACCTACGATTCACCTGGCGATTTCTGTGCAAAAACTAGCGGTCGATTCCTGGGAGCACTACGTCAGGGGAGTAAGCACATTTGATCTTATACTTCAAGACGCAATCACGGCACCTATCCTCGTCGCAGAGCTGCGTAGTGAGGTACTTCTCTCCGCCATCTGGAGCCATCACGACAATCACAGCTTTGGTGAGGCTCTTTGCTTTCTCGCGTGCCACATGCAATATGGCGCCGGTGCTTGGCCCGCAGAGAATTGCTTCTTCGAGTGCAAGAAGACGCACAGTGTCTTCGGCTGTTTGTAGGTTCACATAGTGCCGTTCGTCGACCACCTTGTTTTCGAATATTGACGGAACATACTGGGTCTTTAGATTTTTCAGCCCCTGTATTGGGGTGGTAGCTTCGGGCTCTACCGCTATGATTTTGATGTCGGGGTTGTACTCGCGGAGTTTCTTAGCTACTCCCATGAGTGTTCCTGAGGTACCGATTCCTACGACGAAGTGTGTAACTCGCCCGTCAGTGTCTTTCCAGATCTCCTGAGCCGTTGTGTCATAGTGCGCGAGAACGTTGTAACGGTTTGTGAACTGATTAGGCATGAAGTACTTGTCAGGGTTCTCGTCAACGATCTTCTTGGCCAGATCTTCGGCGCCATTCATTCCTTGGGCTCCAGGAGATAGCACAATGCGAGCTCCGTATATCATCAGCATCTTTCTTCGTTCCATTGTCATTGTCTCAGGCATCACGAGCACCAACTTGTAGCCTTTCACTGCGCAAACGATTGCCAATCCTATGCCCGTGTTCCCGCTCGTTGGCTCTATTACGATCTTGTCTTTTGTTAGAACTCCATCTTCCTCTGCATGCTCGATCATGTACTTGGCAATGCGATCCTTTACAGAACCGCCGGGGTTAAGCTTCTCGAGCTTCAGGTACATTTCGACATTCGGATTTGGATTGAGACGCGTGAGCCTTAGCATCGGCGTGTTCCCTATCAACTGTAGAACATTGTCAACAATCATGAGAAGCGAACAACCTGTGGATTTGCCCTTCTCGATTATGACGGCGGTTATAAACCGTGCCATAGATAGGACGAAAAGGAGCACAGTCTTGGACGTTATGCTGTGAGAGGCATAAGCTGAAGATTATCAGTGCACGAGAGCAGTTCTTCTTGCCCTTATTTCCAAGATAGAGAGCCTCTCGAAGAACAGAGATCGTTCACGCACTATCCTGAAGCTCAGATCCGGATAACGTGCCATAAGGAGTTCAGGATCGTTCAGTGAGCTGACCACAAGCAGTCCAAGACCATCATCGACCAAGTGATCAATCAGTCTGTCGAGGAATCCACCTATAACGTCTGTTCCTCGTTCTCCTCCATCTATGGTTCGATCTTTCGTTGCAGATGAGTGCAGGTACGGCGGATTGAAGGCGATGACATCGAACGAGTCATGAATGTTCGAAAAGAGGTCGCTGGCGACCAGTCTGATAGATACTCCAAGCCTTTGGGCAGTGAGTTCCAGAGCTTTGATCGCATCAACGTCAATGTCTGATGCTGTTACATTTGCACCTCTTTTGGCACAATATGTTGCCAAGATACCGGAACCTGTTCCCATATCGAGAACGCGAAGCCCACGTAGATGCAGCTCTTCGAGCGCCTCCAGCATGAGGAATGAGTCCTCTCGAGGCTCGTACGTAGTCAGACTTGCTTTGTTGACTGCCAGAAACTCCTCAACGAAATCTTCGATCCGCAAGCCTTCGGGATCAGACTTGCTGGCCGTCATGGTTCCCTCATGAATTGCACAAATTCTTTCGCGGTGCGAGGCTTGAGGACATAATTATGAGCCTTCTCGTATCCAATTGTCGAATGTGTTTTCGGCCCATAATTGTGTCCAGGATATACTTCAACATCGTCGGCCAGTTTCATCAACTTGTTGAACAGACTGTCATACATTTGCTCGGAGTTACCCCCAGGCAAGTCAGTTCTTCCGCACTCGCCGACAAACAATGCGTCCCCGGTCATTAGTTTTCCATTCACGAGTACGCACATATGATCGGGAGAGTGACCCGGCGTGTGGATGAGCTTGAGCTCCAGTGAACCTAGGCGAAGTATCTCGCCGTCTTTTGCGCTGATATCCTTTCGATTCCTCGAAGCTTCATGTGCAACTATCTTGGCGCCTGTTGCTTTTACAAGTTCATCGTTTCCGGATGTGTGGTCTGGATGGTTATGCGTGTTGATTACGTAGATAATCCGTAGATTGTTTTCTTGGGCGACCGTTAGGATCTTCTCGATGTCCCAAGCAGGATCCACGACCGCCGCATGCCCTGTGTTCTCATCTCCGATCAGGTATGCGAAGTTCTCCATTGGTCCAACGGAAATCTGCTCGAATATCAGAATGCGTCACCTTGAATGCGCAAGAGGAAACTCTACCTCTCAAAAATGGGTTTCGCCTAATGGGATTAGTCTGCCAGTTCGCGAATCCTTCTAAGGTCAGTAACATCAGACCCGCGTCTGTCAATCGGGGTTTCAAGTATCAAGGGTAACTTGCGAAAAGTATCATTGTGGAGTATGGCGGAAAAGCCCTGCTTGCCTATGCGCCCGAAGCCAATGTGCTCATGTCTATCGAGGTGTGAAGCTAGATCGCCCACAGAGTCATTCGCATGAACAACCTTCAGCGATTCCAAGCCGACAGTCCGTTTCAGTTCGGCTACGGTTCTCTCAACCGATTCCGTGTTTCTCATGTCATATCCCGCTGCAAATGCATGACACGTGTCGAAGCAAACGGCCGCACGAGATTTTGCCGCCACACGATCTAGAATTTCCTGAATTTCCTCGAATGAGGATCCCATACTGTTCTTGGTCCCTGCTGTGTTCTCGAGCAGCAGCATCGTCTTTCCGTTCGAGAAGCTGAACGCTGTGTCTATCGCCTCGACAAGACGTTCGAGCCCGATCGGCCTGCCTTTGCCGAGGTGGCTTCCAAGATGTGTCACGAGGTAAGGTATCCCGAGCAGGTTACATCTCTCAAGCTCAACTGTCAACGCTCTCAGGGACCTCTTGTAGAGCCCCTTCTTTGGACATGAGAGGTTTGGGAGATAGGGCATGTGCGCGACAGCGGGAGTCATAGCGGATTCTTTGAGCTTCTGTTGAAACTGGCCTGCTTCCGTGGAAGAAAGCTTCTTGAATTTCCAGCCGCGCGGGTTTCGGGTGAAGATCTGAAACGTGTCGCAGCTTCTTTCTCTTGCACGGTCTACTGCCAGATCGATTGATCCTGCTATTGACACGTGGACTCCGCAGCTGATCGAACTGCCTGAAGACATCTCGTCGCACCACTAACTGCAGGGCGGAGTAAGAGCATAAAGAAGAGGAAAGATATTCAGAAAAAAGGGGTTGGTATATTTGTTCAACAATCGATCGTCTCAGCGGTCTTAGTCTCGCTTCTTCAACTTAATCTCGATTGTCGAAACGTTTCTGGACTGTCCCTCACTTGCGATCGTCTCTGTACCGATCAGGATATCGTTGATTTCTAGCTTGCCTTCGAAGAAGCGTCTCCTGCAGACCTCAACGACATCAACTGCCTTAGAGATGGCTCTTCCCCGAGCCTTTACTGAAATGTCTCCACTCCCTGTGTTTGCCTGCATTACAATCGCGGTTGCGTAGGCCATGAGTGGCTTCTTGCCGATTAGGACGGTGTTTGCAGGGACACCACTCATACGACCCGGCGAGGGACTTGCAATGTCTTGTTTTTCTGCCAAGCACTGTTCACCTCCTAAGCACTGGAATGCTGAACGCGAACCCGACACGGCAGCTCGACCACTTAAAAGAGTTACGTCAGTTCTCGTTACTGCGTATTCTCGAACCATCTGCAACCTCAGTCGTTACGAACCTATTTCTGTGATTATCATGCATTCCTTGCATGAATCTTCTGCGCTGCTGGCAAAGAGAGTATCGAAAGCGAACCGCTGCGAAAAGCCAATTAGCAGGGTGCAACCGCCCCTTGGGCTGATGGCCGCCGTAACGTAGAGGAATGCTATTCCGCGGACCTTGGTAGCGTATAGGGCTGTGGACCCTAGAGGCCGGGTTCAAAGCATCGCACTTGCGATGGGAAAGTCCCGGCGGCGGCCCTCAACATTCACACCCAAGTCATTTCACAACCTAGACTTCAAGCCTTACGGCTGCTCCCACATCAGTCGAGCCGCGGATTTTGAAAGTGCTGAATCATCAGCTGGTTGATCATAGAATAGAAGATTGGGATGACCCCAGACTGGGGATGTGTCTGACGAAGTGATAGCGGTACGGTGTGTGTACAAACGCACAGTATTAGTTGGGAGGAAGTTCTACCGATCACTTTCCGCGATTTGGTTTGGAACCTCGTCACACACCACTAGAGGTTGTTGATACTTCCTGCATTTCCAGCAATACCACCGTCGGTAGTGCTTCACAAGGGTCAGGTCTTGCCCACAAGTAGGGCAGGCATTCGCTGGCGACTGAACAGACTTCATGGTAATGGCTGCTCGCATTTGAGGCTCAATTAGCCCGTACAATGATAGTGTCGTGGTAGCTAGTCCGATGCAAGCGATCGTAACGAAGACAGTCCATAGTATCTGCACTCGGATTGGGGATTCGAGGACCTCGTATGTCTTCGCCTCGTAACTGTACGAGCCTCCCCCTGCTACTGTGATGGTGCGAGGCTGTATTGGAGTCACCATGGCCACAGCAGCCCCCATAAATAGCATCGCCATCCCCATCACCAATCGACCTTCCAAGGTCAACCCGGAAGACGATCGAGCCACAACGATTCACCTCGACTAACTAATAGGCTGGGCAGAGGACAATAACAACTTCCCTGAGCTTAAAGGCTGTGTATCTTGGCGATGGCATCCTGAATGGAGCATGATTTCTTCTAGGTTTCACTTTGGCCACTTTCTGTCGAAGTAGATGCTCTTCCCCGAGACGGAGATAGGAATACCCATCACAACGCTTGATTCTGCGAGATGGCCTAGCCGTTTTGCAGCGGTTCCTACACGATACATGATCCGATTGTCAACATTGAGATCACTCGCCATCTTCACAGCGGAACTGAGAGCGATTCCCAAGTCAATCGACTTGAAGACACAGGTCGGTCCCTCAAAGTCAAGACCTGTGATTCTTGCTGATGTATCAAACTCTTGACATGTCGAGTGTCCACATGCCCCACAGGACAAACCGAAACTCCTCTTGCCATTCACACCTACGAGCAGAAGAACCTCAGATCTTTTCAGATTGGCAGCATCACGTTTGAAGCCGTCGATCTTTCGCTCGTCGCCGATCTTCTCCATCTCTTCTGCAATCTTTTCTTTCTCGTCTCCGGTGACCAGCAATGTCTGGATATCGTCGACTCCACCCGACTTTGGGGCGGTGCGGCATGAAACCATCATCAGTTCTGCAGCACGCAGAACTCCGTGCTTTTCACCATCTCTGCTGTCCACTAAAGGCACGCGAATTCCTCCCGACCAGGACCTCGTAAGGAGAGGCATTCTCGCATTGTTATGCGTTTTCATTGACCCTGGCGTGTGAATCGACGGAACAGGAAATGCATTCTATGAGTTGGTCTCCGAAAGGTTAAAAGTGCTTTTTCCTCGTATCCGCAACTAGGGCCGGTAGTTCAGCCTGGTATGCCCGCTGATGGGGCCGAAGAACGTCCGGTTTGCATGACGCAGCAACCAAGAAACCGGAAGGTCGCGGGTCCGAATCCCGCCCGGTCCACCAACCTATACTCTGCGCTCGCCTCGTGTTCTCAGACTACCCAGCGCGAGCCGGCGCATGACTCTTGAAGTTCTTGTCGAGTCTGGATGTCAAGTTCCAAGGAAGATCCTCGGGGGCTTGGATCGTGCCATTCACTGTAGTCTTCTTCATGACCAACGAATCTATGAGTTGAGCTAGCCCGCCGCAGATTGCATATGCGAAGTCCTTGTATGGCCCGGAGAGTATTGCTTCGAGGTCGACAAACGTGACAGTTTGAGACTTGGTTTTTTCTATCTCATCCGCGAGTCCTTTGATGAGTTTCTTCTCTACGATATCGAAAACCTGTCCTGGGAGCATTCGCAGGTCAAGTTGGTAGCTGTCAAGTAGTCTGTTCACTGCATTGCCATCGATTACATATTCTCCGGTTGCAGCCAAGTGAGAATCAGACTCCGCGCATGATTGCTCGTCCTATAAGAGTTATGTGACGCGTAGGTCTTCAAGCATTTTGTGTAGATTTGTTATTGACAAGCCTGCGGCTGTGCTGATGGCCTGTTTGGCTGGCGGTTTTGCTTTGTAGTCGCTTATTCGTTGGCTGATTCTATCTTCGTATGTGGGCGGTAGCTCGTTCTGGTAGAAGACGCCTATGGGGATTCTTTCGCCCCACTCTCTCGATTTCGCTATCGCTTGATCGATCTTCTTCACGTTCTCGTCTGGGGTATGAACGACTGGATCGTACCCGGTCTCCTCCAAGAAGTAGTAGCGTGGTACGGGCTTGCCGGTCTTGGGATCAGGCCGGTCCTCTCCTGAATACCATTCCTTTGTGTTGATGTCATTGTAAGTAGGGCACGGCTGTAGTATGTCAACGAAGGCTAGGCCTTTGTGGGTGATGGCTTTCTTCATCAGCTCCTCCAGATGGCGCACATCGTACGAATATCCTCTAGAAACGAAAGTGTAGCCTGCAATCAGGGCAAGCGCGATAGGGTTGACTGCTCCTGTCATGTTCGCGGCTGGAAGCGATTTTGTCTTCAGTCCTAGCTGAAGGGTGGGTGACGCTTGCCCCTTTGTGAGCCCGTAGACGCCGTTATTGTGGATCATGTAGGTCATATCGATGTTTCGTCTTCCTGCGCTGACGAAGTGTCCCATTCCTATTCCTAGGCCATCGCCGTCTCCACCCATGACAATGACCTCAAGTTGAGGATTCGCGAGTTTTGCTCCTGTGGCGAAGGGTACTGCTCTCCCGTGCAGAGTGTGAATCCCGTTGGCGTTCACAAAGTGAGGGGTCTTGCCAGAACATCCTATGCCTGAGAAAATTGCCACTTGATGCGGTCGTAGTTTCAGGTCGGCAAGCGCCATTTGAAGTGCTGATAGGATGCCGAAGTTGCCGCATCCAGCACACCAGTCGTTGTGCACATCAGTCCTATACTCTGATACCTTAATCGCCATAACTCAACACCTGCCGCTTTGCAGCCTTACCTGCAAGGGTATTCTTGATTGCCAGGTAGACTTCGTCAGAGGTCATCGGTCGACCGTTGTACTTGAGGATGAAATCTTCGATCAGTATCCCTGTCTTCTCTCGCACTATTCCTGCCAGCTGACCAGAGTAGTTCATCTCGACGTCAACAACCCTCTTCGCTTTTTGCAGCAGCTCTGAGAAATCTCCCGCAGGGAACGGATGCATGAGGCGAGCCTGAAGGAAGTTGATTCTGATTCCTTCGGCCTGAAGTAACTCCCTTGCTTCGAGAATTGCGCCTTTTGAGGATCCCCAGCTCAGCACCAGGGGAGCATCATCTTCTGCGCCAAAGAAATTGTACTTCTCCGACTTAGGGATCCCTTTCTCAACAAGATTGAGTTTGTTCATGCGTTTCTCCATCATTCGCGTTCTTGTTGTTGGGTGTTCGCTGATGTGCCCTATTTCGTCGCGTTCGTCTCCTGTGTTCCAGAGAACTGCCCCTGGGGTCCCCAACGGTATCCTAGGCGAGATTCCGGATTCCGTCAGTTGGAATCGTTTGAATTGGCCTTGTTCACGTAGAAGCCTCTGGAGATCTTCCGAGCTGAGAAGTTGGCCTCTTTCAATTCTTACGCTCGAAGGGTCAAAGGTGGGGTAGGTGTCGCTGCTATTTGCCATCGCCTTATCGAGCAGATGGATGACCGGCATCTGGAAGCGCTCTGCGTAGTTGAACGCCAGCGCAGCGTCAAAAAAGGCCTCTTTGATATCTCCGGAAGCTAAGACTATTCTAGCGAATTCTCCGTGGGCTGCGTGAATCGCGAATCTCAAGTCATCTTGTCCATGCCTCGTTGGAAGCCCGGTTGCAGGAGCACCTCTTTGGTAGTAGGTTATTACGACTGGAACTTCGTTTATTCCTGCCCATCCCAGACCCTCAACCATGAGTGAGAAGCCCGGGCCGGAGGTGGAGGTGGAAGCTCTGACTCCGGTTAGTGCTGCGCCTGAGGCCATATTGATTGCCGCGATTTCGTCTTCCGTTTGTACCACGAGGATTGAACCGCTGTCTTGGTTTGAAGAATGGGTAAGATCCAGTTTCTCATTGGCTTCAAGATATTCGCTTTCGTCTGCTGCCGGTGTGATGGGATAGTATGTCTGAGTTCTGCAGCCTCCTGCGAGCTTCCCTAGAGCCACTGCTTGGGTGCCCATCAGAAAGATCCTGTTCTCTTTCGTCTCAACGTTTTCCAGTCTCACGCCAAGACTCTTGGTGAGGTTCTTCTTGGCGTAGTCATAGGAGGTTTGCGCGGCAAAGACATTCATGTCGGCTACGAGGCGTTTGCCGCTGAAAATCGACCCGATAGCCTTGGCCAGAATCGCAATGTCAGCATCCAGTATGGCAAATGACGCACCTAGCGTCAATACGTTCGTTACTCTGACGACTCTGCTAATCTTTGGCTCTCCAATTTTTTCGGCAACCTGTTTTATCAAGTCCATGAATGGTATGGGGTAGGTTTGGATCCCATCCTTCTTTGCGTCCTCAAGTAGGTCTCCAACACTTGTTCCGAAACCTCTCTGTTTCAGCCAAGCTATCGACTCATCAACCGACTCTCTTGGAAGAGTCGGCACGTCTTGTATTTTTGTGGCGGCATAGGCTGGATCATAGATTATTCCGCCTTTGGGTTTCACTTCACGGCGATGTCTGATTAGGGTTTCAGGATCGAAGGTTGCTAGTAGGTCAACGAAGCTTCGGTGACAATGGATGGGGCGTTCAGAGACTCGGATCTGGAAGTAGCTATGGAGGCCCTTTATGTTGGAATGGTACTCCCTGTTTCCGTAGACATATAGTCCTCCGTAGCAACAGGCTCGTGCGAAGATGTTGGCCCCTGAGTCAACGCCGCTTCCTTGTGCTCCTCCAACCATCCAGACGAGGTCGTTCTTTGCAACCAACCTTGGAACCTTCATCTAATGATCGTATACAGGAGAGCTGGCAGGGAGAGTCTAGCCGCCAGTAGCTGCCCCATAGCCTATGCAACAACTGCATTGGTGGGTTTCGCCACAGTAGGGGCAAGTGCATTTGCATTCTTCGATCAGGTATCCGCAATTCACGCATTTTGTGGAACTCATGACGGATCACCCAGAACTACGTCCTCAACTACGCAAGAGGTCCAATATTAGCCTTGGTCGAACACTACTGTGACAAACAATCCTTTTTACGTCTCGACAACTGAGTAGCCTCTGAGATGAATGTGGTTTGTCTGCAAAAGTCAATCCTAGGAATGAACTCAAACCCAAGGGATTGAAAGGGATCTCCGACCAACAAATCGAGTATCATTTTGAGACGCACTACAAAGGATACGTTACGAAGATCAACGAAGTCTGGGACAAGATGCAGACCGTGGACCGAAGCAAGGCGAACCAGAACTTCAGCGACTACAGAGCCTTGAAGGTTGAGGAGAGTTTCAATTACATGGGCGTCGTGCTGCATGAACTCTATTTCGAAAACATCAAAGGGACAAAAGGTAGCACACCAAGCGCGAAGCTGGCCGAGCACATCAACAAGAACTTCGGCTCGTTTGACAAATGGAAAGAAGACTTCAAAGCTTGCGGCATCGCCCTTCGAGGATGGGCAGTACTCGTTTATGACCTGACGAGTGGGAAGCTCATCAACAATGGACTCGACGCTCACAACGTGTACGGGTTACTCAATACCATTCCTCTCGTGGTTCTCGACGTTTACGAGCACGCCTATTATTCTGATCAAGGGCCAAAGAGACCTCCATACATCGACGCCTTCTTCGAAAACCTAGACTGGAATGTTGTGAACAAGAGATTCGACGCTGCTCTCAATGCACGAGCCTAATCCTTGCATCCTACAGGAGAAGTGTCTTAGATGGAACTGAAGGGCAGTCAGACTGAGAAGAACCTCCTCGCGGCCTTCGCTGGAGAATCACAAGCGAGAAACCGCTACACGTACTTCGCCAGCGCGGCAAAGAAGGAGGGGCTTGAACAGATTTCGGCGATTTTCACCGAGACAGCTGACAATGAGAAGGAGCATGCCCAACTCTTCTTTAACCGTCTCCAAGGCGGAGACGCCCAAATCACCGCAACATATCCGGCAGGCATCATGGGAACAACTGCCCAGAATTTGAAAGCAGCCGCCGCAGGTGAGAAGCTGGAATGGGGCACCCTGTATCCCGGCTTTGGCGATGTTGCTGAGAAGGAAGGCTTCAAGGAGATAGCGAGCGTATTCCGTCGCGTGGCCTCTGTTGAAGCACATCACGAGCGCAGATACCTCAAGCTTCTAAGCAATCTAGAGGCAGGTCAAGTATTCAAGCGACCGACCACTATGAAGTGGAAGTGCCGCAACTGCGGTCACATCTACGAAGGCAACGAAGCCCCGGAGAAGTGCCCAGTGTGTCAGCACGACAAGGCTTACTTCGAACTCTTCGTTGAGAACTATTAGCGCAACAACCGACAAAACAATCACGAAAGTTCCTCGGTTTGCCACCGAGGCGATTCCCAATTTTTCTTGCAATCTTCCTGGCCTTCTTCAACAGAGAATACGCAGAAGTTATATTGGCGGGCGAGTGTGATCGTCTGAGGTCCGGTATGTTATGGCTAGTGCAAAGCTTTTGGATATGTTGAACCAAGCGATCGCTAGAGAGCTTCAGGTTTCAGTCCAATACATGTGGCAGCATGTTCAATGGAAAGGCGTCGAACACTACGCGGTCACCGAGGAGTTGAAGAAGACCGCCATTGCCGAAATGAAACATGCAGAGAAGATTGCCGAGCGACTATGGTACCTGGGAGGAAAACCAACAACCAAACCGAGCATGATCAATGTTGGCGATAAGCTCGGCGAGATGCTCAACTTCGATGTCAAAGCTGAGCTGGAAGCAATCAGCATGTACAAGGAGATCATGGAAATAGCACAGAAAGAAGGCGACGTCGCCACCCGAGAGATCTTCGAAGAGATAGAAGAGGAAGAAGAACAACACCACGACTTCTTCTCAAGTCTTCTTGAGAAAGAGTAGACTCGTTCTCCTTCACTCCCTCATTTTTCTCTTTAGGTCCTAGTGGCTTCTCCCGGCAGTCGCTGGGAGGCTTGGCTTGGGCGTACTCGGCGCATTCGCATGCATTATGAGTGAATATGTGGATTGGACGAAACTTGTTGACAGTCATCGTTGACGCTGACCATGGGCTTGAGCCGAATTCGGCCACAACAAACAAGATGAGGCGTCGGTCTCCGCACGTCAGTAGACAAGAACGTGGGTGTTGAACTCACTATTCTTGACGTAACTAGATGGGGCTTACCATCAACTCGTGTGGATTGACTCCGATAGGGCCAAGCATCAATTGAACTATCATTAGGATGGTGCCGACTGCGGCTAGAAGGATGGCAACTTTGAGGAATGTCTTCACGGAACCAGCCGATGCTGCCTTGAACTCATCAGAGCGCGTTCCAAGTTTTTGAGCGATAATGCTGGAGATGACGAGAAAGGCGGCTACGCCATATGCAGGAATCACCACAAGAAAAAGAGGTTCTACGTAGGTCACAAAGCAGAATGGACAGGAGAATCCTGATTCGGGCGGGTATACTACTCTACAGCATGAAACAACCAGAGGTTGAAGAGTTCCGAAGAACATGAGATCGAGAAATGCGTCTACAAATAGTATGGGCGTGATCAGGGTGAAAGACCTTGCCAGCGTTCCCATGAGAGGTGAGTGCAAACACTTCTTGTTGAGATAGTCAACGAGAAGCCATCCACCGAACACGTACAAGGTGCCAAGCTTCATGAAAAAGTCAATCCACGAATATGGATATCCAGCTTGGAGAACGCCAAACTCACACATGGCTCCCGGGATTGAAGGGATCAGCGAGATTACTGTCAAGAAGAAAAGGGGGATGGCTGCAACACGTGAACCGAGAGTTATCCAGCCGACGTTGGAAACGAGATAGTAGTCCTTCTCCATTCCGTATCTGTCTTCGATTGAAGAGGAATCTGCTTTCTCTCCAATCCTGTATGCTTTGTAAGCCGTGTATGACGCCGTGGCCAATGAGAAGACCGCTATTGCCATTATGGCAGTGACTCCCATATTCAGAATCATTCAGTTGGCCTTCTCGACAACTCGTCCCTCTTTCATCTGGTATGCAACATCAGCGATCGCTGCCAATTCTTTCGAATGCGTCGAAATGAGTACAGCTTTCCCTTCGTCTCGAAGCTTTCTGAAAGCGTCCACGATTACTTCAGCGGATGCCGCATCCACGAAAGTGATTGGCTCATCCGCAATTATCATCTTCGGGTCAGTTATCAGCGCTCGGGAGACTGCAATTCGCTGTTGCTGTCCTCCGGAGAGTTGCTCCACCTGGAATGCTGCCTTGTCCGACAGCCCCATGAGTTCAAGCAATTCCAGCGCTCGATCCGCATACTGAGCGAGTTCGACATCACGACATAGCAATGGCATGAGCACATTCTCCATTGCAGTGTAGTGAGGGAGGAGATTGATGTGTTGAAAAACGAATCCCATGCTCTCCCTCCTGGTCATGGTCTTCCAATAGTCCGAGAATTGAGTGACATCTCTTCCATCGAGGGTTATCCTTCCTTTCGTAGGAGTGAGAAGAAGGCCCAAGAGGCTCATCAGCGTCGTCTTTCCGCAGCCACTAGGCCCCACACACGTTGTGATCTTGCCGTCCTCGATACTCACATTTGCATCTAGGAGCGCTTTGACTTCGTTTGTTTTTCCGCTGTTGTATATCTTGGTTAGGGCGGTGGCCTCGATCATGCCTTGGCGCCTCGCATGGCAATATCAGGGTCAACGATTGCATTCTTCCATGACGGAACCACTGTAGAGAAGAGCAATGGAATCAGTGCTACAGCGAAAATAAGGAACACTGAAGATGGACTGATGTAAACTGGGATTCGAAATGAAGGATACAGCTGTGCCCATCCTAGCATGTATTCCTTGAGCAGAGGTGCATCAAGGATCAAATCGTATGCTATTCCAATAGTCATTCCCAATGATGCGGAAAAGACGCCGATTACGGCACTCTCGATTAGTCTGATGCTTATGATATTGGATGTCGAAAAGCCCAATGCCTTCAATACTCCAACCTCAAACATGGATTCGCTTCCGACAACTGTGAACTGATTAAGTGCTATCAACGCCATGGCTAGGAGCACTATTTGCCAAGTGACGGTGAAGAACCCTGATCTTGATCCGTAGATTGACTGATAAGAGCGGCTGATTATGTCCTTTGACAACACTCGCAAACTTGGTACATATGATAACTGGTTTGCTATGGTGTTTGTGAGTTTCGGGTCTTTCACGTAGACGCATAGATCCGATGCATATCCCTCTGGGACGCCGAAATAATCACGTGCATCATCTATGTTCATGAGAACCAGATCTGCTGCATACACGTTGGCTGCACTGTCGAAAATTCCCATTACCTGAAATTGGACGGTACGCATGTTCTCGTTCAATACGGTTATGGTATCCCCGACCTTCACACCAAATGCTAGTGCTGCCACATTTCCAAGAACTATCGACTTCCTTGCTGTAGAAGTCAGGAATGTGCCTTGTTCCATCGGAAAAATATCAGAATAGGACGCGGTAACGTTTTGCAGATCGAGGCCCATGAAGATGAGGATATTCTTGCCTACGCCAACATAACCCCATACTCTGGGAACGACTCGATCGATCCCTTGTACCGAATAAATGTCTCGAAGATATGTCATAGGAACCAGTGATTGCCTTCCGGATCGCATGTACTGCACGGTTATGTCTGGAGCAAAACTAAGACTCAATTCCGCGTCTCTTGAGAGCCCATCTTTTATGAAGGCAACCGATGAGAAAGCAGCAACTGTTATGGTCACAGCAATAATGACCACGAGAGTTCTCATCTTGTATCTGTGTAGGCATCTGAGCGCATAGCCGCAAGATTTCTCTGCCTCCTAAGCATCAATTCTCCACCATGTCATGTTATACCATGCTACTCCAGTAGTGTAGTATGCGCAATAACTCCCTGGAGCATCGTAGAATGATGTGCAATATATTTCAACCATAGGGTTCCTTTGGGCTGTGCTTAACGTTCCGATGGCGATGCTTGGGATGCCTACAATTCTTCGAATGTTGTTAGTTCTATCCGATTCCACCTTTTCTTTCCACTGCAATTCACTGTACATGGAACAGCTGAGTACGACCGTGGTGAGAATTACTGCGATCAGCGTCAGGACTTTTCCCCATGATATGTCTCGCATTTTTGCTCACCATTGAACGGAAAAGGAAAAGACTCCTTCGTATGAGGAGATGAAGGAAATCTCATTGGTGAGGTTGGGGTTAACGATATCGAAACCGCACGAGGAAGTCACAACGATATGTAGAGCTTGACTTGGAAGTCCCCCGATTGTGCCGTTTCCGCGAGTTGCATTATCGACATTGCCCACGCATGACAGAAGATCTCTATACTTGGGGTACAAGTCAACACAAGAGATGAGTGATGTTTGGGTAATGCCAAGCTTGGCCACGTTGAAGCCGTTTAATACAATCATCATGACTCCTTCGGTGCCAACGGATTTGACAACTAAGTAAATGGAAATCACACTTGCATCGCGACCGTCATACCCCAATTTCTCCCTCAGGACATGGCCGGCTGAAATTGAGTAAGTTTTGTTCAATATGACTTGACTTGGACTGCCCGCACCACCACCTAGAAAGCGTATTCCCTGGTTCGCGGATAGTCGGGAATCCCCGCTAACAAACGCTACCGCGAGCACCAACACGACAATTATGAACGACACTTCAAAGTATAGAAATCTGCTTAACTTCATGCGGATGCCACTTTCGAGGATCCCACAGACTTGTACGCCTGAGGCGGCGGCATTAGGGTTTGCACTAGGAAAATGAATCGGATCTCAGGCATCATATATCACTGATTCTTTGTCAGCTTCCTATATGCTAGCAAGGAGCCGCCGAGAGTCAACGCGCCAGCTACGGCAATGATCATGGGCATTATTGGAGATGGTGCAACATAGGTTATTCCTCCATTTGCTAAGACAGGCGTTGCCTTTGGAATTTCCATCACCGGAGTCCCTTCTGGAAGCGGATGCTGTTGCCAAGTCATCGTGTATTGCGTGAAACCTTTCTTCAACAACCCGTCAACTGCTTCTTGATTGTACGCGAATCGATTGTTCGCACAGCTCTTGACGACCTTTGCGCCGAGTAGCAGTCTTGCCGTCACTGGATCGACCGTAACACTGTTACCGTGGTCCTTCACGTTAATCGTGATCTTTCGTTCCGGCCCAAAATAGTCGCAGAACGTTTGAATAGTGTACTCCTTGCGTCCTCTGACCGGATCTGCGAGTTTCAAAGCACATCCTTGACAGCACGCGTACACTTGTTGACCGGTCAATTCATCGCGTATCAAGAGATGTTGCTCCATTTCCGGCATTATCGCCATGCCGCATGCCTCACAGTGCTTTGGCACCGCGACATAACTCTGATAATACTCGTAGCTCGCTCCTCCAAGAAGAACTACGCCTCCTGCCGCCAGGGCGTATTTTATGAGACTCCTTCTCCCAAGTCTCTTTTCGGGCGATGCAACAGTTTGCTTTGAACCTTCGCCGCCAGGTTGATTCTTAGACGTCAAGGTTCCATCCACCCATCGTTTTCGACTCCAATATTTTAGGTTATGAAGTACTGGAATTGAGACCTTATCAGTGCCAGTCGGTGGCAAACGCGACTAATCGAAGCAGGTGCTTTGGCTACCAGAATCATAAGAAAGTACAGGAACGCCTGGCAGACACATTAAGGCTCTAAGAACAGCTCAATTTGGTTATCGTCGGGGGCTTCGTGCATGCACACGTACCAAGAGCAAACGTCAACGTGGGCAATTGTGCATGAGACCTAGGGAGTCCATAGTCTTCATGCCGATGCCGTTACGCGAGCCAGATCGGAACGTAGTGCACAAAGGTGGTGTCAGGCAGAGTTAGGAGGGCGCGTGACTCTACCTGCGGCTTTCACAGACTAGACAGTACCATCGCTTGTAGTTCGTAGCGTAGAAGAGTTCTCGTCCGCATGTGGGGCAAAGTGGAACGCGTGGGACTGCTCCTCCGAGATGTTGGTATTGTGGTTGAGGCGGTGCTGGCTGTGGTTGAGGCGGTGCTGGCATTTGAACAACTCCACCGGGATTTGCTGGGATCGCGATTGTACCCATTCCCATCGCTGGTGCGGCCATCATTGGCATAGGTGGAATTGCTGCTCCACTTGGAATTTGCGGTGCTGTCTCTATTGGAGACGAGTCTGAAAGAACCGCCCTAGGTCCGTATCTCGCTATGACCTCGCCCATCTTTCCATATCCCATTAAGAAGAACAGGGCTGGGAGAATGAGGAGCGATGCACTTGCGGCAAAGGGGTATCCAAGGAAAGCGGCGAAAGACGCTAGTGAGACTAGAATCAAGATCACACCGAAGAATAGTGAGGCAGCTCTGGCCCCCTCGTAGTTGCCAGTACTAGTCCTTCTAACCGTTGTGAAGTAAATCACTCCGATGAATATGAGAAAGACAGCGATAGCCCCGGCTCCAATCAAGAGCGGTGAGAGAGCTTGGGTTGCGAATGTGAAAGCGAAAAACGCCGTCCATGCATCAATAATGGTGCTTCCAGTTGCTAGCATGGCAACGACCGTTGCAGCTGGGTAACCCACGAACAACAATGATCCGACAGCAAGTGAGAGTGTGCCTAAGCCGAGCCAAGGAAGAGACATCAAAAGTAATAGAATCCATCCTATCAGAAGAAAGTCGTGAGCAGCAACAACCTCAGGCGGCTTAATCACTACGGGATTCTGGAACTGAGCCTCCAAAGTGTATCGACAATCAACCCACGTGTGGTCAATCATCAGATAATGATTGTGCGACCCTCGGTACGGCAGGGACGATTGCAGAAAGGGCACCAAAGCACCAAGTCAGAGGCTATGAGTACACCCCTGGATGAAAAAGCGTTAAGGAATCATGCGGGAATTGATAGAGGAACGCCTAATTTGCAGGCACTCTGCTGATCAGAGTCGGCACAGCTCAGCGCATCACACGTCCCTGACAGCTTATAACAAGCGCAGCAGCACAGGCAGCAGCCTGAAACGGTCATTTTTGAGCAAACGATTCAGGCCTCGGGAACAAATTGTGCCCTAACTAGGCCGACGGCGGCCAGATAACCACAAAGACGATGATGAGAGACTCAGTGACTCGCCGGATGAGTAATGATGAGGCAGTGTGCATCGTCGGCGAACGACCGGATTGAATCCGTGGATTTTCGCCGACAGCTTTCCTAACCTATCCTGAAAACCTTTAACTTCTGGACATGAGAGTCTTGGCTCGGAGACGTGCGGAGATCTCAGAACAGCGGGGTGGGGTAGCCAGGTTTAACCCGCAGGGCTCATATGAGCCTCCTGGGAAACCCTGAGATCGGTGGTTCGAAAGTCTGACGAAAGACCGAAGATCCACCCCCCGCACAGAACCGCGCAAAGCGGTTCTGGGGGAATACCATTGGTCCGTAACGTCTCCACCAAACCATCTTGCGAAAGCCGCAGCATCTTCTAGAGTCCACAATAGCCAAGCACTAAGCGAGCGATACTCGTCTGCAAGAGAAGATCGCAAACGCGACCATCACGCAGGCATTCGGATGCTCCGATAAATTGTAATCACGGAAAATGCCACTTCGGCGATGGCGGCCCGCTGATCTCCGTGCGCGTTCTCAAATAACGGACTTCCGGCTTCGTTAGATGACGATGTGCTCTCGGTGGCGGCAGATAAATTCGTTTCACAAGATCTCTACTAGATTCTTGCTGGACCTTCGATGTTGCGTGGCTTCCACAACGTTCACAACGATAACCTTGTCTCCTGCCTGCTGACTTCATTCGCTTTCCACAGTTTGGGCACACAGGGTTGCGGCTTTGCGTGCATGCAACAAGCTTGAGAGTCTCAAGCTTCTCCAGATTGAGAGTCCTCGGGATCGACTTGCCGGCGGATCTCATGCCTCCAAATCCCCGCACTCGATCTCCAACTTCCAGTTGCCTAATAGTCTCTCTGAATCTCCCTGTAGGCTCATACGCCGCACAATTGACCGAGCCCGTTTCATCCTCAAGAACGAAAATCACGTGACCTCCACGAATCGTTCTAGGCTTCTCCTTCACGGTGCCTTCAACGACGATCGACGAGTGATCTTGCAGCTCTGCAATCCTGCAGCGCCTAGTCAGATGGGCGTCGGTCCCTTGGTTAGTTCTGAAGATCATCCAAGCCTTGACTGGTTCACTGATTCTGAGCATATGAAATGCCTTGCGTACAGCCTCCGGGCTTTCTCCTCTTACACCGCATAGAATCGGATCGGACCCTCTCGGAGTGATTAGGATTCTTCCAGTTTCCGGATCAACATTGTTGAATGTGACTTGCTCCATTTCCTTATTCATCCGCACCACTGACTCATTGTCAACGAGCCTCGGTTTTCCAATGAAATCATCTGACCTGTACGCAATTAACTCGAAAGTATAGTCATCTTCTAATGGCATCCCGATCGACGCGAGTGCACCGACAATTCCTTGGATCGAGCCGTAGCTCAGTGCCTCGGCCCCGACTCTCGAAATCGCAGACACCGCCTCGCGAGGTGTGACAACGCGTGTGAGCGCTTCTTTACTGAATTCTTCAAGATCTGATGGGATTGCGCCCGCAAGCACAACGATGCCTGGATCTGTGCCTGGGTCGCCGAGTCTTGCGTTCCGCTCAATCTCTTCCGCAGCAAGCTCAAGGACCTCCTCAGTGTTTAGGTTCGATTCTATCCTGAGGCAGACTGCTCCGTTTCCCCTTGTCTTCCAAGGGACATTTGGGTTGAGCCTGATGAGATTTGGATAGTCTAGGAAGGCTACTCCTTTCGAATCTAGTATCGAAACTAGATTTGCTGCAATTCTAGTGGTGCATCCGCCTGCCAGCGAGTCTGTGTCGTCAATTCCTAAGTGGATTCTCACTCGGAACTATCCCGGCAGGATTGTAAGAGATTCGTGATGCGTCGATATACTCTGCTAAGTTCCCTCGACGACGATCATCGTTAGGGTGGAACGCACCTTGTCGAGTCTGCGTATCTTCCACGTCACGATCTCCTTCAGTTTATCCATTGTATCGGCCGAGACTTTGGCGACAATGTCGTAGACGCCATACACTACGTATGATTCTTTGACGTTTGGCAGCGCTTTCAGTTGCTTCAGGACGTCGTCTTCGGATCCTATCTCCGCATTGATGAGGACAAAAGCGGACGGCAATTGTGCAACCTCTTGGATTTCAGATCAAGACAACATACCTAAAAGAGTTTGCAATATGCCTTCGCCAAACACATTTCTTCAGTGCGCTAGGTGTGGTGTGCGAAGCGACTACTGGGCATACCACCATATATCAATCGACAGAAGATGTCTACACGCAGGGGTTCTGTGGTCTACTCATGATCTCTCAAGGAGTCGTCAGGGAAGTTAGTTCACGCGAGTCTCGCATACTTGACAGGAATGCAGAGTACCTTGGCGTCTCTACGCTTCAACTTATGGAGAATGCAGGAAAGGCGGTCTCAGACGAAGTATCCAGCCGATTCAAGCCGAACTCAAAGATTGTCGTGTTCGCCGGAACTGGCAGGAACGGCGGAGATGGGATGGTGGCGACGAGGCATCTGGCAAGCCGTGGATTCCATGTCACCTTAGTTCTAGTTGGTGCTCCAAGCGAAATACGTGATGAAGCGACATCCATCAACTGGCACGCAATCAACGCGATGTCAGAGACCGTGACGATTGAAGTTGCCAGAGATTCGTCGCAGATTTCGTCACGTAAGTGCGATGTCGTCGTCGATGCACTGCTCGGGACCGGTGCAAGAGGCGCCTTACGACAACCTATCACGAGAGCGGTTGAGACCATCAACGAGATGAAATGCTTCAAGGTCGCCGTCGATGTGCCGACCGGAATAGATTCTGATACAGGAGGCGTTCTCGGAGAAGCCCTGAACGCAAACCTGACCATCACGTTCCACGCGAGGAAACCAGGCCTGCGATTAGCCAAGAAGTATTGCGGAGAGGTCAAAGTCGCAGGAATAGGAATTCCCCCTGAAGCGGAGAACTATGCCGGCCCCGGCGATGTGGAGGACGTAACGACACCTAGGTTTCCTGAATCGCACAAAGGAGATTTCGGTCGGCTTCTAGTAATCGGAGGAAACGAAACCTATTCAGGTGCTCCGTCCCTTGTCGCGCTTGCAGGACTCCGGACTGGGGTTGACCTGGTCTTTGTTGCAGCTCCAGAGAAGACTGCCGCGTTCTATAGCATCGTTCTCGCCGAATCTGATAACAATCAGACTTCCCGGCGATCATCTGAACGAAAACAACGTTGGAATACTTAGACCTCACATCGAGAGATCGACTTGCGTGGCGATCGGGCCTGGGCTCGGAACGCATAACGAGACCGTCAAGGCTGTGGCTAAGATTCTGAGCACAGTGAAGGAATGTAAGAAGCCTACACTGATTGATGCCGACGCGATCAAGGCGATGGGAAAGATAACAAAACGCGTGGGGTTTCCCGTTGTTGCAACGCCTCATGCAGGAGAATTCCAGGTCCTATCAGGTCGAGCACCCTCGGACGATCCAAAGAAAAGGGTCGAAGAGACTCGCTCGCTGGCGATCGCCTTAGGCGGAACGGTTCTTCTGAAGGGCCACGTGGACATCGTCTCCGACGGTAAGCGCGTGAAGCTCAACCGAACAGGTAACCCGGCGATGACGGTCGGGGGCACAGGTGACGTCCTGTCAGGAATAGTTGCGGGTTTGATGGCACAAGGCGTAACCGAATTCAAGGCCTCAGTTGCCGGCGCATTCATCAACGGAGCGGCAGGGGATCTTGCAGTGGTAGAGTTGGGCAATCATCTCGCACCAACCGATCTGATCCACTTGATTCCCAAGATCATGAATGAACCGATGCTGCACAAGGAACTACGCGCAACGCAGTGATCAAGTCGAATCGAGAAGCGCCAACCCTCCTCCACTGGCTATCCGCGAGAGCGGATAAGGCCGATATGGAGGAAGATTGGCATCTTCCGGTTCCAACCAATCCAACTTAAAAATATTCCACATTCCAGCGCTGTTAAGTCTGTGTTTGGTCTGATGACGCTGTAAAAACGTTTGGTCTGATGCATCTACTATCTTTAGTATCGCTGGATAGTCGGTTGACTTTCTCGTCTTGCGTTCTCCTGCTTGTTCTATAGTGAATGACCAAGTGTCCTTCTCAGTCGTGATTTTCTTCGGCAGCGCTATGTCTACGTTATCTGCATTCTTCAGTTGCGGGTCTCTAGTATTGAGCCAATCGGTCGACGTTGTCGTGTTACGTAGCGCTGGATACTCCGGGCGTTGCGTGAACATGCAAAGCGGTCTTTGATACCCCGATTCCTTCACAACGCGTATTCCTATCTTGTTCTCCATAGAGTGCATCGTGCAAGAGCCCGTTCTTGTCGGCTTGGTGTTTTCGGTACACATTTGCCCGAATTACACTTGCTACCTGACTCGAATCATGTTGCCCAATTCGATCTCGTGCCTATAAACGGATGCGCTTCTAGATGATACATAACGACTCAGTTTAGATCGTCGTGTAAATTGATTCTTCGAGCTTCGGTCATCGTGATCTCCGCTCCGCTTGGCTGGCGTTTTGGATTAGTGTGATCCACTTGTTCTCTCCGTTCGACTTGGATTCCTGCAAGTTCTGAGGGTGTGTGGTTGCCTATTCCTTGGTTCGGTCTGAGGTAGTTGTGGAAGATTTGCATACCCGTCCAGTATTGGGCTGTCCTCTGTCTTGAGTGAGCGCATAACCTTCTCTCGAACCCTCACCGTGTTTCCGTTGAATGACTCCATCTTTCGATTATCCACTCCGTCATCTTGCCAAGTGAGATGTTCCGTTCGTGGTCTTTCAGACGAGAAGAACTCACGCTTGTACGCTAGGTGATAGGCTTTCAAGCCGTCAGTGATGAGTGTACGTGGCTTCTTGCCCGTGACTTCTTTGCCTTGTCGGAATAGATCGCTTGCGTACTCGGTTGCTTCACGGCTCATCTTGTCGCCCGCAACCTCTTTCGCTATCCAGAACCTTGTCTCATCGTCTAGGAGAGCGTAGAGATACTTCGGATTGCCCTTGATCTTGAGAAATCGGCACGGGCCAGCATATCCGACCTTTTATAAGGCATTTTGAGCGAATCAGAGATGGTGACCATAGGTGGCAAGAGTTCTAGAGGCTGCAAGCAACGAGCATCAGAGGCTTGTGAAGACGTTGATTGAGAAATTCCTCAAGGACGGATTCAAGATTCGCAAAGCATCATACCCCGGTTTCGACGAACCAGAAAAAGCAGGAAGACACGAACCAGACATCCGAGCTTACGACGACAAGGAAGGAATCAACATCATAGGTGAAGCGAAAACATGTGATGACTTGACCTCAAACAAAAGCAAAGAGCAATTCGAAGACTTCTCAAGCAGGCAGATGACCGCAGGAAAATCTGAAGGCAAAGTTGTGCCTTTCCATGTGATCGTTCCGGAGACTTGTGAGCAACAACTCGCGGCAGTCTTGCAGGAACTCGGGGTCCTAAACAAGCCAAATGTGTTCAGATGGAGTCTGGCTTGAATCTTGATCGGTAATAGCCTGTGTCAAAGTAACTAATCATCCGACTTTTGACAACCCATTCAGGACGCACAATAAACCGAGGACTTGACAGCTCTCACATTCCAACACTGTCTAGTGTACGGTTGATGGAGAAGCCTGTAAAGAGTCGGCTGATGACATACTGGTTCCTGTTGTAAGAAATCGGTTGATTCAGATGTTTCTTGCTACGTCTGCTTCGCGTTAGTAGCGATCGTCTCGCTTCTTACTTCATTGATCTCCATCTTGATGCTTTCCCGCGTTAATCCTGCCGACATGGCACTTTTGAAAATTCCTTTTCTCAACTCTTTGCAAGTATCTCTTAGTGCAAAATAGCGCAGTGAGTTTTCGCCGTTGCCATTCTTGATATCTTTGAACAGGTCATCACACTCGTTTTCCCGTTCAACCAAGTCATGGATTCTGTTGTCGAATTCATCAAAACCTGTCGTCATCACAATCACAGCTTCATTGGGCCGTTTGGTATAAATTGTTTAATCCAACTGGAATCGAATGAACATACGAATTCTTGTTCTAGGTTGCCGTGAAATGGTATTGTCAAGTCCTCGTCTGTTGTACCTGTTTGCCCTTGGTGTCAAGAACCGTCTGCTAACTGAACAAAGATGACCTTGCACCAGACGAGAATGTAACAGAGCTCACATTCCGAAGACCTATCAGTCGACGACTCGACTCATCATTCAGAAGCGAAGTCGGATGCGAAGCAAGCTGCACACAGGTCGACCAAGGATCTTCGTGTACATGATGGAACAGGATGACCCACGCAAGTGCACTGCCTCGCTTCTCACGAGAAGGGGGCTCGCGATCCCCCTGCGAAGAATGTCGAGGATACGAGGGGATCCGATCGTTTTGAATCCTGCTTCGCCCAGGTTTCTATTGCGGTCGGACGCTACTAACGCTGTTAGATCAGGGGTCATAGCGATTGATTGCTCTTGGGAGAAAGCCGAGGGAGTCTTCATGACTCAGTTTCCTGGGGCAAGCCGCAAGCTTCCTCCTCTGATGGCAGCGAATCCAGTGAACTATGCAAGGATAGGAAGACTATCTACCGCTGAGGCTCTGGGCGCTGCCCTGCATATCATGGGATTCAGATCGCAAGCGAGGGAACTTCTCTCCCCGTTTGGATGGGGTGAAACCTTCTTGGGTTTGAACAAGGAACTGCTCACCAGCTACGCTCGCGTGAACAGCGAAGTGGGTATTGTCAAAGTTCAGTTGGACTACGGCCTTGAGACTCGCGACGTGGATTCCTAGACTAGAGCCGAGATAGCGTGCATTACAGCTGAGACAAACGACCACACGACGTCACCGAATAGCAGAGAGATCCCCAAGCCCAACGTGACAAAGATCAGGAACGGAAGACCAGGACTTACCCAGACCCCGCGACCAAGTAATCCTGAACCTGCTGCTCTGATCTCTGCCAGTTCTCTGCTGCGATCAAAGTTGATCCTGGGATCGAATTCGAATCTTCGCCTAGCTTTTGATTCTTGCCAATGAACCGATTCCAGAAGGAAAAGGTGAGGCTTTGACTCCAACTCATCGATCTGAACCTTGTACCCTGTGAGAAAGGCTGTCAGCTTGTGTAGAAAGCTCTCGTGCTCGAATCCCTCAAAGAGCATGCCTCGGAGACACTCCCTCAGGTTTCTTTGGATAGGATAGGCTATCGATGTGAGGGATGCAACGTAAGCGTTGGAGAATACAACAAGTGGAAAGAATGGGTCGATGATGTGGGATAGGTTTCCGTCGAGCGCAGGAATTAGTGGATTCATGAGCGCAAGGCAGATGAAGCCTTTTCCATCCGCTCCACCCCAGAATCCAAGATACGGCAACAGAAGAGAGATCACAATCGTGCTGAAAAGCGAGACGAGTATCAGTACCCATACATCGGTTTGGACGAATAGTCTAATTGCAGTCAGCACAAGACCCACTGGATAGAAGATCAACCATACTCGATCGGAGACCTCTCTGCTCTTGATGTCACTCCATGAAGAGTAGATTAGAAATGTGAAACTGGCTAGAAGTCCTGTCACATCAAGCGTCAAGACATCAATCAATGTTGGGGTCCTCCGATTTCTATGCGATTGGGAATTTGCGATAATTGGTTGGCGTGCCGGCCGTAACCCACCTTCTGTTCGCGGCGACATTTGTCTAATCGGGATACCCGCACCTCGGACGGCGTTCATCAGTGCCTATTATCCCTTTCACAACGCGGGCAGACGTTTCACCCTGACAATAGTCTCCTCGGCGTCTTCGCCTCATTGCCATTGACTGATGCCGGTTTTCTTTCTGTGTCCTCGCCCAGGCTCTCGCCTGACGTCTCGCAACGTCGCGCCTCCGTCTTGTGGGTGGAGTTTCCTCAAGCCGAAGCTCGGAAGTCGCCCACCGGCTCGCCAACCATTCCAATGTATGCCTAATGCAGTACTCAAGAGTTGCGACTATAGCTCACGCTGCAGACTTGAAATTATAGAAAAAAGGTAAGCACGTGTTTGAGGCCTTGAATTACGCCCGAATGTGGGTTCTCTTTTTCAGCTCAGCACCTTGAGCGATTGGGTGGCAGCGAGCTAAACATCTCGACCGAAGTCTTGATGCGTACACTCCTGCTCCATCAACCTCATCTTCTATGAGAGCTCTCGTCCGTTCCTGGGGCTCGTTACCGAGTCCCTTGGATAAGGATTGGCCGCCTATTTTCGGGAGAGGCTTCGGGCTTAGATGCTTTCAGCCCTTATCCTCGATAGCGTGGCTGCCCGGCAGTGCCCTGTCAGACAACCGGTAAACTAGAGGCTACGATACCCCGTTCCTCTCGTACTAGGGGCGCCTTCCCCTCAGGCGACCAGCACTTCCAGCAGGTAGAGTCCGACCTGTCTCGCGACGGTCTAAACCCATCTCGCATTCCCCTTTGATCGGCGAACAGCCGCGCCCTTGGACCCTGCTGCGGGCCCAGGATGGGAAGGGACGACGACGGAGAACCAATCCTCCTCGTCGATGGGGACTCTCAGAGGAGACGAGCCAATTACTCCCGGGGTAATTTTTCTGTCACATCCAGCCCCCAACAATGGGGACATGAATGATCGCTAGACCCGGCTTTCGCCTCTGGATCCCTTGCTGATGAGGATCCAGTCAGCCCGACTTTTGGTCTTGCCCTCTACTCCGGGTTTCTGTCCCGGATGAGCCGAGCTTTGGGCCCCCTTGATATTTTTTCAAGGGGGTGCCGCCCCAGCCGAACTGCCCACCTGCCGTTGTCCCGGACATTTTGGTCCAGTTAGAGATGTAATCACAGATAGGTGGTGTTACATTGTTGCCTCCATCGACCCCCGAAGAGGTCGACCTTAACGGCTCCCACCTACGCTCTGTACCCGCAATCACATCCCAGCGACAAGTTGCAGTAAAACTCCACGGGGACTTCTCGCCCCGCTGGAAGATCCTGGACTGTTCGTCCAGGTTATGTGGGTTCACCGGGCCCCAGGCGGGGACAGCGGGGGGGTCGTTGATCCATTCATGCACGTCGGAACTTACCCGACAAGGCATTTGGCTACCTTAAGAGAGTCAGAGTTACTCCCGGCGTTTAGCGGCCCTTAGCTCGGTTGAACCCAAGTTTCAGGTACCGCCACTGGCCAGGATTCAAGGACCGTACACACCCTTTCGGGCTAGCGGTCCCCTATGTTTTTATTAAACAGTCGCCTCCCCCTTGTCACTGCGACCTGTCGTCCCAGCAAAGCTAGAGCTTCAGGCACCCCTTATTCCAAAGTTACGGGGCTAATTTGCCGAGTTCCCTCGCCTGAGTTCCACCCGATACGTCTTAGGCTTCTCACCTAGGGGCACCTGTGTCGGATCTAGGTACGGACACGGAGGATCCATCCTCCGACCCTTTTCATTGGCTCCAGGAATCAGCTCGAACCGCCCTAAAACGGGCGGCTATTCCCTTCTTCATCCGGTTCTCACCATTACGGTACTCCCCGGATTTCAACGGTTAAACAGGGCGACGACCCTGCTCGACCTATCCCGAAGCGTCAGATCGAAGGCTTGCGTTGCCGCATGTACCTCCGTAGTACCGGAATTTTAACCGGTTTCCCTTTCGACAAGCTCGGTTAAGGCTTGCCTTAGGACCGACTTACCCCCGGCTGACGACGCATTGCCGGGGAACCCTTGCCCTTTCGACGGAGGGGATTCTCACCCCTCTATGCTGTTACTTCCACCGGGATCTACACTTGTGGCCGGTCCACTGGATTTCACAACCCAGCTTCCACCCAACCAGAACGCCCGCCTACCAACACGATTATGAATCGTGCTCTAGGGTATCGGTACCTGACTTAGCCCCGTTTATTTTCGGCGCCCCCAACCTCGGCTGGTCAGCTGTTACGCACTGCTTGGAGGATGGCTGCTTCTAAGCCTACCTTCCAGCTGTCTCTGGTTGAGGACAGCTTTCTATTTCTACACTTAGTCAGGATTTGGGGACCTTAACCCCAGTCGGGGTTGTTCCCCTCGCGACATAGGACCTTACGCCCCATGCCCGTCTCCGGCCTTCTACGGCGCCAATGGATTCGGAGTTTGAAAGGAAAGTGGACCCTTTCGGGTCCTTGTTTTCCAATCAGTGCTCTACCCCATTGGCAACCTCCAGCCAGGCTATCCTGAGAGATATTTCGGCGGGAACTAGCTATCACCAAGTTAGATTGGTCTTTTGCCCCTAGCCCCAAGTCAGAGGAGTGAATTGCACGTCAACACCCCTTCGGGCCTCCACCGGGCTTTCGCCCGGCTTCACCCTGCCCAGGCTAGATCACTTGGTTTCTAGTCTCATCCCCGTGATTCCAGACCCTTTCAGATCTCGTCCCTCGCGCCTTGCGGCGTTGCGGACAATTGGTTTCCCTACGGCTTCGGGCTTTACGCCCTTAGCCTCACCACGAAGATGAACTCCCCGGCCAGTGGTTCGAAACTGAACGTACGACTCTGGTCCCCCCTCGTCGTACTGCCGCGTTACCACGGTCTCCTTTCGAGGGGATCTACCCTTTCAGGCCGTACACGTCTATAACCACCTGATTTCAGGCTCTTTTCACCCCCCTTCCGGGGTACTTTTCAGCTTTCCCTCACCGTACTAGTGCGCTATCGGTCTTGGGTCGTATTTAGTCTTGGAAGTTGCTTTCTCCCAGTTTCCCACGCCAAAGCCGAGGCGTGGTACTCAGGGACCCCAACCCAAATCCTGCGCGTTTACGTCTACGGGGCTATCACCCTCTATGGTAGACCGTTCCAGACCACTTCGACTTCACGCGCGAGAACGCAGTCGGGCCCTACAACCCCACATCCCTACACGGTTTCCCATGCAGGTTCGGTTTGGACTCTTCCCCTTTCGCTCGCTGCTACTAAGGGAATCCTATTTGGTTTCTCTTCCTCCCCTTACTAGGATGTTTCCGTTCAGGGGGTTCCCCCTCCCATATGGGAGTGCCACAGGTATCACCCGTGGCAGGGAAGTCCCATTCGGGTATCTCCGGATCGAAGGCTGCATGCGCCTACCCGGAGCATTATCGCAGCTTGCCACGCCCTTCTTCAGCGCCCGAGCCAAGCCATCCGCCAGGTGGCGTATCATGTCGAGCTTACTTGGGAACCCACAGTCGTTTAGCGTTCGAGGCCTCTGCACGATGCTCATTGCGATCATCCGTACGCTATAGGATGCCCACTGCGCCCTTCACCTCCAACATTGATGTTGGAAGTTGCATTTGATTCGATACGATTAGCTCACAGTCATCTCATTTGTCTTCCAGTCCGCCTCATCTTTTCTAAGGAGGTGATCCGGCCGCAGGTTCCCCTACGGCCACCTTGTTACGACTTCTCCCTCCTTGCCGAACTTAGATTCGACGCGACCAACAAGACCGCGCCTCACCTAAAGCCAAACTCGGATGGAGCGACGGGCGGTGTGTGCAAGGAGCAGGGACGTATTCACCGCGCGATGATGACACGCGGTTACTAGGGATTCCATGTTCACGAGGGCGGGTTACAGCCCTCGATCCCAACTGAGGATGGGTTTGGGGATTGCCTTCCTCTTTCGAGGTCGGAGCCCATTGTCCCAACCATTGCAGCCCGCGTGTGGCCCAGGAGATTTGGGGCATACTGACCTGCCGTGGCCCGCTCCTTCCTCCCCCTTAGCGGGGGCAGTCCCCTTAGTGTGCCCGGAATCCCGAGGGAATCCGATGGCAACTAAGGGTACGGGTCTCGTTCGTTGTCTCACTTAAGAGGACACCTCACGGCACGAACTGGCGACGGCCATGCACCTCCTCTCAGCTTGTCTGGTAAGACCTTTAATCTGACCTTCATCCTGCTGTCGCTCCTGGTAAGTTTCCCGGCGTTGACTCCAATTAAACCGCAAGCTTCACCCCTTGTGGTGCTCCCCCGCCAATTCCTTTAAGTACTGTTCTCGAGCAAATCTCAAGAATTCAGCCTTGCGGCCGTACTCCCCAGGTGGCAGGCTTAACGGCTTCCCTGCGGCACTGGGGCAGCTCGTGGCCGTCCCAACACCTAGCCTGCATCGTTTACAGCTGGGACTACCGGGGTATCTAATCCCGTTCGCTCCCCCAGCTTTCGTCCCTCACCGTCAGGCGCGTTCTAGTCGGCCGCCTTCGCCACTGGTGGTCCTCCCGGGATTATAGGATTTCGCCCCTACCCCGAGACTACCGCCGACCTCTCTCGCCCTCAAGCCGAAGAGTATTCCCCGCAGCCCAACGATTGGATCGTTGGATTTAACGGAAAACTTTTCCGGCCGGCTACGGACGCTTTAGACCCAATAATCGTCCCAACCACTCGAGGAGCTGGTATTACCGCGGCGGCTGACACCAGACTTGCCCTCCCCTTATTCACTCGGCTAGTTACACCAGGCAAAAGCCATCCTCAGCGGACGGCACTCGGGATGACCCCGTCACGCTTTCGCGCATTGCGAAGTTTTCGCGCCTGCTGCGCCCCGTAGGGCCTGGGCCCTTATCTCAGTGCCCATCTCCGGGCTCCCGCTCTCACGGCCCGTACCGGTTATAGGCCTGGTGAGCCGTTACCTCACCAGCGACCTGATCGGGCGCGGCCCTATCCTTGGGCGAAACCGAAAGCATGTTCTCGGTTCCTTTTGGAAGGGGAACCATTCCAGGCCTCCCCATCTATCGGAAATTAGCCTCAGTTTCCCGAGGGTTGTCTCCGTCCCAAGGGTAAGTTAGCCACGTGTTACTGAGCCGTACGCTGCGTCTCCAACGTGGCTAGGAAACGCACAACTCGCATGGCTTAGTCTCACCCCGATAGCAGTTGGGTCCGCCAGGATCAAGCGGAGTTAGGACGATATGGAAATACCGTCACACATGAAAATGTGAAACGGACTGGAAATTGGCAGGTGACTGCAAGCCTACATTGGACCCAAGCGTTCCAGCAAGTCAATGATGACTGCTGTTTGTTCGGGCCTTCACGAATTTTCCCGCAATTGGAGGTCAACACTTCATCCGAGGGCGAAACGCCCTCATAGTCCAGTTGACGCCGCCACGGAAAGTGCGGGAAGCCAAGCGATCTTGGCTGGATTCACGACTCACGTCCCACGGGATATAAACATTTCCGCGTCAATTTTCAGTGAACTCGTTTCAACGTACATGCCTAACTTCGCCGAGCGTTGAAGTGTACACAATTCGATCGTCACACTCACTCATAACCCTTGTGAGCTTCGATCAAGAATCGCCAATCAAAACGTTCTGCCTCATTCAGAGTGAACATCTAATACAGCATGTTCTCAAATCCTACGAACATCTCATACTAGATGATCGACTTGCAGCGACAAGAAGTCGACCTCATTGCAGCTCACGCCGCTGAGATCGCTACACCTACGGGAAGAAATCTTCATCCTGCGTTCGGCCCTCAACAATGCAACATCACAGTAATTCATGACGGCGCGATCGCTATTCGAAATGGAAGAATAGTCAAGGTCGGAAAAACGCGTGAAATACTCTCAGCGTATCGATCCAAGCACGTAATCGACGCTTCAGACAAGACGGTACTGCCTGGACTAGTTGATCCTCACACTCGCCTCATCTTTGCCGGCTTCAGAGATATGGAATTCGAGATGAAACTCAGCGGGAAATCCTATATGGAAATCCTCGTCGCAGGCGGCGGAATCCTAAGTACAGTCAAAGAAACAAGAAAGACAGGAAAGCACCAGCTTTTCGATATCTCTCTCAAGAGAGCACGATCATTGCTTCTGCATGGGACCACCACAATAGAAACAAAAAGTGGGTACGGCCTCACCACGTCTAAGGAAATCAAATATCTGCAAGTCGCAGGATCTCTAGACAGGGCCGGACCGTTCGATGTTGTTCCAACTTTCTTGGGCGCACATGCGATTCCTGAAGAGTACGAGGGAAGATCGAACGAGTATGTGGACCTAGTCATAGAAGATATGATTCCGAAAGTCGCAGAGAAGAAGTTAGCTCGGTTCTGCGACGTGTTCTGTGAAAAAGGCGTCTTCACGATTGAACAATCACGAAGAATCCTCAAGGCTGCTCAGCGACTAGGATTGAAACCGAAAATTCATGCGGATGAATTTGTCGACACCGGTGGAGCTGCGTTAGCGGCTGAGGTTGGCGCAGTCTCGGCAGACCGTCTTCTATGTTCCTCAGATACGGGACTCGAAGAGATGGCAGATGGATGGCAGTGATGCAGTCGCAGACTGGCCGATCCTGAATGCCCTCTTGAACGTGGTCTCTGGCGCAACATGGGTCTCAGTACATCACGGCGGAGGAGTGGGAATCGGCTACAGCATCCACGCCGGAATGTGTCTAGTTGCGGATGGAACAAAACTGGCTGAAGGAAAAATCGTAAACGTTCTGACTACAGATCCGGGCATTGGAGTTGTCCGTCACGCTGACGCCGGCTACGAGTATGCGAAGAAGACTGCACGTGAAAATCACTTGAAGATGCCAATGCTAGATTAAGGCTCTCGTGAATATGAGAATTGGTGGGCCTGGCCGGATTCGAACCGGCGACCCATACCGCGGGAAAGGAACCTGTTCCTTACCCGTCACGGTGGCAAAGCGGAGTACAGCCGCATATCAGCCGTGTGCTCCACCAAGCTGAGCTACAGGCCCACTTTGCGGGAGCTAGCTTCCAAGTTTGCTTAAAGACTTGTCTCTGAAGCCGGGAGATATCTGAATCGATCGCCAGCTTCGTATTGCCTTAAGAGGTATCGAGAAATCGCTATTAGCGAGAGCGCAGCCTCACTTCTGACGATACGTTGGGCCGGTAGTTCAGCCTGGTATGCCCTTGGATGGGGCCGAAGAACGTCCGGTTCGCAAGGCTTTGCCCGAGGAACCGGAAGGTCGCGGGTCCGAATCCCGCCCGGTCCACCACTAATGACAATGACAACTTCCCTTGTTCTTCCTGTCGAATCCACAGGCAACAACGTTGAGCGATATCTGAAGTGCAACCATACCATGATTCCTGGTCAAGGTCATGCCTCAAGAATGTGCAAGAGTGTTCGATGATCTTGATCTTGACTATGATTCACCAGTCTCGCAGGCAATGTCTTCAAAGAAGCCTCGGCGACTAATACAACCCGACATACGGATCACGCATTATTGCCAACGAGAACGCTCTCATTTGCCCCCGTAAAGGCGCGATGCGGAACGATATGCTGTGTTTGCCCCTGCGCTTTCGTGCGACGCAATATTGCTCGGTGGGGTCAGCGGGATCTGAACCCACTCGTCTCTGCGTCGTTCCACGAAACATCGGTCTCCTTCAAAGAACCACCAGACCATAAGCTACTGGCGAATCACCTTCCCGAATCTCTTCTCGTCTTTCATCTGCATCTGACATCAAAAATTCCCTTGGCATCCAAACATTGTATGCTCAAACCCATAGGGAATATGGGTTCGCATAGTCATCATGATAGATGGTGATTGAGGCGAACTGGATAGTCACGGGCCGTATTTTTGGTGACATGGTTTTTCTTGGAGCTGTGTTCTACGGGAACATCTGGATCGGGAGGGGTTTGTTCGCTTTCTTCTACGCTCAGATGACGAGATTGGAGTAGGGGTCTTGGACGGGTTGGTGGCCTCGAATTCCGGGTTTCTAGCGGAGCATCCTGTGTAAGTTGCGGAATGACAAGAGCTATACTCTGAATGACTCAATGTGAATCGTAAGCTGGTTCTGAGATGAAGACTGCCAGTGTGCTCGTTGCGTTGGCGATTTTGCTCTGCGGTTCTTGGAACTGGTCTCTCGTACTCGGATTACAATGAGAGTTCGCAGACTGTGACGCTAACGACAGTCCTGCCCTACACTACTACTGAATTATCTGTGACAAGGACAAGCAGCACCGTTTGGCTTGTAAAGGGGCAGGTGATAGATCTTCCTGCTGCAGGTCAAGTGAACTGTGCATCCTACTTTTTTGGCAGTATGAACCTTACAGCAGGGCAAGTGCATATTTCGTACACCACGGCTGGGGACTCTGTGACCTTCTGGTTGCTCACGCCAGATGACTATGCGAGATGGAAGGCCCTTGAAGGCTGCGATGAAGAATGGGGTTTCAGGGGCGTGGACAAGTTGTTTGTTTTCAAGTCTGGTTCAGCTGACTTCACAGCGCAGATACCATCCAGCGGAAAATACCCCTTTATCTTCATGAATGCTGACAAATATCGTGCTGCCAAGATCGTTTTCAACGTTGATGCAGGCGTACGGGAGACACAATCCACAAGAACGAGCGTGCGCACAGTCTATTCGACGCAACTTACTACCCTGACGACTGAGAGCACTGCCTATTCAACACAAGAGACTACCCTAACCAGCGTGAGCACTACATCCAGTCCAACCACTACTCGAACTACTTCTTCTGATTGGACGAATGTTCAATCGTGGATGGACTACAGGTTGCTTTTGGCTTTGGGTGCAATCGTGGTTGTAGCAGTAGTCGCTGCATTACTGCTCATGAAAAGAGGGAAAGCCGCCCCGCCAGCTCCTACTGGAGTGACCACTCAGCCCGCAATCAAGGCTGTTTCGTCAGCGACCGCACCTGCAATATCAACGAAGTTCTGCATGCACTGTGGAGCCAAGACCCCAAGCAATAGCATCTACTGCCAAGAATGTGGCGCTCGGTTGGCAGGGCGCTAAGAGTCTGGAGTGATTCTTAGTTGGTGGCGGCGGGGCCCCCTGTTGGTGGGGTCGGTGGGATTTGAACCCACGACCTCGCGGGCTCCTGGATTTCCTGGAATCTCCCAAGCCGCGAAGCGTAGACCAGGTAAGCCCGCCGCCTAGAACGCAGACGGCGTCTAGCCCACGACCCCATTGTGCGATCAGAACGCAATATCTCAATAAAAAGAGTCCGAATCGGTCTCAATGAGCATTGTCTTGATATTGCAGATCGGGTTCTCGCCATACTCATTCGGGGACGCTGCTCACGATCCTAGCTTCTTGAAGCAAGAGATGCGGCCAAAACGATAACCATACCAACTAGAAGCATGACTATTCCCACTATTAGCCAAGCCAGCCAGCTCGGCACTATCATAGCCAGCCACTTCACAACTCCGATTGCCCAGAAAACCAGACCAATGATGGCAACGAGTATCCCTACCGCGTATAACCCGGCTAAACGAAGGGTTCGTTTGATCGCACGTTCGACATATTTCGTGACAGTGCCCATAGTTCGCTGGGCCAGTGTCCTGACTACGGTCTCGATTAGCGACGACTTGGTGTCTTCTGACATCGGCTACGCCTAGTCTCTGGACCCGGACAATGCGACCCCGAATGCCATTCCCACCACAAAAGCGATCCCAAGCGCTAAGAGTGGGCGCTCTGTGACCGTCTTCGCGGTCTTCTGCTGCAAAGTCTTGACCTGATCTCGGAGCTCTACATAGCGTGCATCCAGGTCCTTCTTGAGAGCCTTGTAGTCATCTTCCATGGCTCTCATTTCTTCAGCTTCTTTGTCTCTTGCCAAGAATGATCCCTGATGACTTCACGTGTTCACGGCGGATAAGAACCTAACGCATGGGTATTTGACTGTCAGGATCTCTTGTGACCGTGACTGATGCTCGCTCCAACCAAGATGCCGAGCGCAAAGACGAGGGCCGCAACAAGGAGAGGGTTTTCTCTCATGGTCTCGCGAATCTCCTTCAAAACAACTTTAGTCTCGGCGCCTCCCATACCGAAGATCTGCTCGATTTCATCGTCAGAATAGTCGCTTTCCTTTGCTTCACGTGCCATGTCTAATGTCACACTCAGTCGCTGAGATATCCACGCGAAACGGTATGGGGGCTTCACTCATTTACATTGCGGTCACGAATGCGACAAATCCGTCACCAATTTCGCCCTTAGATCGCGGAATTTCGTTACTCACATGGGTCAACACTCATTCGTTCTTGGGACATATGTTCATTGTTCAGTCATGATCCAGTCAAGGCGTTTACACCTCAAGTCTTGAGGGGAAAGAGATCATTACCAGATGGACGCCTGGGAGAACCAACACTCGAGGCCACGAGGGAAAACGGAAAAAGCAACCTAATGACAGGATAGAGCCTGAGAACAAAGCCATATGGAGGATTTTGTGATGGAAGAGAAACCTGCTATCTCAAACATGGTTTTCTGTAACAAGTGTGGCGTGGGCAACCCAAACCTCAACAAGTTCTGCTATGACTGTGGTAACTCGCTGCTGGCGGCAACGTGTTCCTATTGCAGCCAAGTCAATCCACATTATGCAAAGTTCTGCGGCTCGTGCGGGCGAAAACTCAAAGCCAAGGAATAGGTACCGCTGAGAACGCTTTACTTTCAAGATGAGATGAGAGATGGAGCCTCGGGCGGGCTTCGATCCCGCGACCTCCCGCTTACGAGGCGGGTGCTCTTGGCTGCTGTGACATCTACCGGCTGAGCTACCGAGGCACATCACATCGTAAACAAGACTTGTCTCTCTTTAAGATCAAGCTTACGGGATGCTCCTCGATCTATTGCTATGCTCGCAACTCTTCGATCGTCCCTAACGTTTCTCCCAGGTCTGCAGATCCTTTCGCGTGTTTCATAATTGGTTCTCTAACAAAGAATGCAACGAGCACGACTGTCAGGAGCATGGAAGCTCCAATTATGTAGAACGGCGCTGCGACTGACATCACGTACAAGCCTCCGAGCAGTAAGAGGCCGAGCGTTCGCCCGAGTGAAACGATCACTTCGTAGCCTCCCATTACCTTCGCTCGAATATCCGGAATTATGCTGTCGGCGAGAAGCGCGTTTATGGGTGCATTATTCAGAGCCACTCCAAGTCCGAGAACGAGGCAGACCAAGTAGACTTCCAACAACGAATTCGTGAAAGAGAACGCAATAACTCCTGAGGCAATGATGATTCCGCCCAAGATCACGAAGGGCTTTCTTCCGTATCTGTCTGAGAAGTGTCCCGCAAAGAAAGTGAATGCTAGAATTGACCCGCTGATGAGGCTGAATGCGAATCCGATCTGTACCGGTGCCATGCCCAGTTTGAACGACATGTATAGCACGAAAATGAGCACGTAGAGTCCTTGGGTGATGCCTATGATGAACCCTCTGAAGCAGAGTGTCGGTAGGCTTCTGTTCTCCAAGAGGTTTCGGCGTAGTGATCTGTAGGCTGCAAGAGGAGACGATACTGACGGCGAAGAGTCAACGGCTCGCGCTCGATCTTTGATTGGAAGAACAAAGACTGCCGACAATAGGGCCAACAAGAAAGCCGCATAGAAGGGAACCGTTAGCCCGAAGGTCTGTGCAATTAGCCCACCTACGGTGGGGCTCGCTAAGTTTCCGACGGTTTCGAGTGTCGCCGTGAAACCCATTCCACTTCCTCTTCGATCAGTTGGCGCTAGATCGGCGGTCAACGCGAAAACAGCCGGGGTCGCCAGAGCTGACCCAACGCCTTCGATTGTCCGCGCGATTGCGAATTGTATCAGGTCCTTGACAAACGCAAGCATGAGTGAAGAGACAGCGAATAGTATCATGCCAATCACAATCGTCTTCACTCGGCCTAGACGATCTGCCATGATCCCTGCTGGGATCAGACAGACGATCAATGCCACGTTGTAGAGCGAGTACACGTAGCTGAGAACTGTAGCATCGATTCCGAGCAGGCTCGCATATTGCGGTAGGATCGGTGTGAACATCCCAAACCCAAGATTCACGATCAAGAGAGCCATCCCCAACAGAACAAGGGGGATCTGAATTCTCCCTCTGGCAGCCGAGAAACCCTTCACCTCTTTCGAAGATTCTTCCGTGTTCATAACAAGAGTGGTGTTCGAGATGTGGGAGGTATTATCTGGAGGCGTTCCGGAGTCAAGGTTGAGGATCGTTGTCATCTCGGCCAATCTCAAGTACGAGTCTCGGCCAGTTCTGGTGAAGAAATCTCAGCGCAGAATTGATAGTTTTCGTCATTCCACCGCTTGCGGCCGGTCTGCTGCCTGTTTACGTTTCAGGAACTGCTTTCTGATCTTCTCAACTTCTAATGGGAAATCGATACGCTCATTCTCGCGCAATGATGCTGCAGTCGCAGTCTTGGTCCCAAGCGTTCTCAGGATCCTTCGTTCCAAGACCTGCGCGACTAAGCCCAGGTGTGCGATCAACATCTGGTCTAGAAGTTCCGGTTTTTCCAGTGGATCCTCACCCTCCGAAGGCGCATGTTTCTTGATCGCTTCGAGGAGGGCCTCACCTGCAATCTTGCCAAGAGTCCCGCTGAATACCTCTGTCACCGAGTCGTGCAGAAGCGCCTGGAATGCATATTCTGCGCTGGAATACGCCCCTCGGGTTGCAGTAGTCATGACTGAGATTTCACCTTTCGATGCAGAGGAGTGAGGCTTGGAAGGGCCCAGGAAGGTTCTGACACTCTCCTTGTCCACACGGAGGATAGACGTTCTTAAAGATATACACCAACATGCACAAGCCTCCGTAAATTATAAAATAAGACCGACCATGGATGTACATGGCAGGTGTAATGTCATGGGTCGCGGTGCTGGACCGGGCGGCTGGGATTAGACTCAGCTGACGCTCGTCAGCGGACCTCCAGTGGGGCTGCTTGACGAGTTTCGGAGGTTTCATAAGGGAAGGCGTGGAATCTACAATGAGTGTATTCGGGATGCGGGTCTCGGGGCCAATTGAGAGGCTTTCGGCTGAGCAGCGGCTCCGACGTATGGGCAAGTTGATGTATGCCCTTGATGAAACGAACATCCGCATCTTAACACTGATGCATAAGATTGGTCCCCGAAACCTTCTTGAAATTGCGAGGGTCGCGGGGATGCCTCCAACAAGCGTGTACGATCGCGCTCGGAGGCTTGAGGAACAGTTTGGAACGCTCTCAATAGTTAACCTCGATCACTCGAGGCTGGGGCTGCGGAAGTGCATCACACTTGTCGAATCAAATCCAGGTCTGGAGGAGTCGGTGACCGAAGCTCTCGCAATTCCGAACTACTGGAAGACTATCACTAGATGCGAGGGCGGATTCACTCATTACGCACTTCATGCCGTTCCTGAAGGCCACGATCGTGAGTTCGAAAAGTACCTTGACGAGACTCAAGAGAGAGGGCTGGTTCGAAAGCACGAGATATTGTGGGTATCGGACTATCACTACGGATTTCCGAACTTCCAGCTATACGACCCAGCAGATTGTACGTGGACGTTCGAGTGGGACAGATGGATCAGCTCGATCGAAGACAAAGTCCACCTTAAGCCGATTCATGATGCCTCACACTACTCAATCGACGCAGATAGGACAGATCTGCTGATTTTGGCGGAACTTGAGAACGACGCTCGAACCAAGTTCTCGGAGATTTCGAAGAACTTGGGAATCACGCTTCAAGCTGTCAAGTATCGGTACGACAAGCGGATTCTCCCACGAGGCCTCATCAAAGACTTCGTCATTAACGTGTGGCCTCACCCACCGGAACTTTCGGACATGTACGAGGTTCTCGTCAGTTTCGAGGATGAGGAAGGCATGAACGCTTTCTTTGGAGCATCTGAGGAGATGTTTCCAGTCTTCCGCACAGTGAAGGTTTTGGGTGAGAGGAAGATAGGCGTGAGGACCTACACCCCACGTAGCGAGACCGGAAGGCTCTTTGAGATGTTTTCAAAACTGGCGAGGTCGGGCGAAGTAAGCGACTATTCCGCAGTCAGAATCAGACCCGAGGCACAGTCTCGCCAGTCAATATCCTTTGAACTCTTCGAAAAGGGCGGATGGAAGTATGACTCTAACCGCCATCTCGCTGTACTGGATTCAGTCGTCGATCACGCGAAGCTGAACCCTAGCTAGAGCGAAAGACGAACGCTATGGCGTTGCACCACAAGCTGACGATTACCCGGCATATCTTCCACAACTCACTTGGCAGGTCTTCTCCGACCATGCCGAGGATCATAGAGATGACTTTTAATGACCCTCTTGCGCTCCTAGGGCCGAAAAATCTGATCGGAAAAAAAGCTGGATTCTGAATTCCAATGGGTCAAGCAACACCAAGGAGGTAGGTAGATGAGACAACTGATACACAATGGCATCCTGTTCCCAAAGTATGAGCCGAGAGGCTTCAAGATCACCATTCATGGGAAACCCGTTTCTCTCACGCCACAGCAGGAAGAGATGGCTGTGGCCTGGGTAAGGAAACTCGGAACAGAATACGTCGACGACCCAGTGTTTGCCAAGAACTTCTTCAAAGACTTCTGCAGGGCTCTTGGATTGAGCGACGAGTTGAAACCCAATGAATTTGGTTTCACCGAGGTAGTCAAGTATGTTGAAGATGATCGAGCGAAGAAACTTTCGATGGCAAAGGAGGAGAAGAAACGTCTAGCCGCAGAGCGAAAAACGATCAGAGAAGCAAATAGAGAAAGATACGGTCAGGCGATCGTGGACGGAGAAAAGGTCGATCTTGGCAACTACATGGCGGAACCGTCGTGCATCTTCATGGGCCGCGGCAAGCACCCACTTCGAGGAAAATGGAAACAAGGCCCCTCCGAACCTGACGTAACCCTGAACCTTTCACCAGACGCGCCCAAACCTCCAGGCAACTGGAAAGAGGTGATCTGGCAACCAGACTCCATGTGGGTCGCGAAATGGGATGACAAACTGCGTGGGGAAGAGAAGTACGTATGGCTAGCAGACTCGTCCTCAGTGAAACAGGAACGCGACATCGAGAAGTACGACAAAGCGAATACACTAGACCGCAAGATCAACGATTTACGAGCTCACATTTCTGCCAATCTAGCTGCGGAAGATCTCAAACGGCGAAAGCTCGCCACAGTATCTTATCTTATTGACGCGCTTAAGCTCCGAGTTGGTGACGAGAAGGACAAAGACGAGGCAGATACTGTCGGCGCGACCACACTAAGACCCGAACACATCAAAATACGTGAGAATGGACACGTCGTATTTGATTTCCTCGGCAAAGACTCTGTACGCTGGTACAAAGAGGTTGAATTACCCCAGCAGGTTGTTGAAAACCTCAAGGAGTTCATGGCTAACGCACAGTCGTCCATGTTCGAGGGAGTGCGATCAGACCGCGTGAACGAATTTCTAGGCGAAGTCGTTCCTGGCGTTTCAGCCAAAGTATTCAGAACATACCACGCTTCCAAGGTCGTTGGCGAATACCTAAAGAACGCTGAAGTTAGCAAGGACGACCCAGAATACGTCAAGAAGAATACTGCCACAATGGCGAATCTTGAAGCCGCCATCATCTGCAACCACAAGCGAAAGCTTCCAAAGAACTGGGAGAATTCACTCGCGAAGAAAACGGAACACCTCAAAGTGCTTCAAACTAGAAAGACGAAGAAATCTGCAGAGGCAGTCAAAGCAGCGAAAATGAGAATAAAGTCAATGAAGGCAACGCGTGATTACAATCTAGGCACTTCTCTGAAAAGCTACATCGACCCTCGCCTGTACTATCAATGGGGCAAGAAAGTCGAATTCGACTGGAAATCATACTATCCGAAAACACTGCAACGCAAGTTCTCATGGGTCGAGAGGGAGCGAAGTTAGAGCCATATACGTGCGGCAACTCGGATTCCTTCACAGCATTGCAGGGCTCGACATCAACTGCCGACCGCCGATGCGGCACTGCTCCTACGCTCAGGTTCGTGGTTCTCGTCCAGATCAGCGATCCGTCAGTCGCATCTCTCCTCTGACAGTCTCTGTCCCACTGCCCAAACTCCTATGTGCTCTGTACTAGCCACATAGAAGCCTGAATCGGGAACGTTTAGGTAGGTTTTCTTCTCAGTATGAACAATGACGCGGCTAGTGCTGTGAAAGCCACGATCGTTGCTACTGGGAACTCTGGAATAGGGGTCCCGCTTGTCCAAGCGGACCATCCGTCTACGGTGCAGTGTGCCCTAACCTTGGCCAATGGTTTACTCGCTTCAATTGAAAGTCAGATACGATTGTCCAAAACAACTCCACGCTGAATGAGTCGCTACTTTGCGGAGTCTGCGGAGTACTGCTTGGTCTCCCCCATAAACTGAACCTCTATCCAATCGATGTAATGAGTAGCACTTGGGCCGGGATGATTGATCGTAACCTTCACATAGACCGCAATTTCGTCTGTCAGTCATATCCCTCCCGAGACCCGAGAGGTATTCTCAACGCTGACGATGGTGGGTACAGTAGCTGCCGCTGTTCCAACAAACGTTGAGGCAGATATGGCTACTATCACTACTAGAGCTACGGACTCCAATAGAATCCTTCGCATAACCTTTCCCCGCGGTGAATGAATCTGTCCATCTGTCCATATAAGATGTTTCACCTGCGCGAGCACCTTTCTGTTCTTCTCTGCTGGACGGACCCCAGCTGCCCCGCTTTACGGCAAGCGGCCACGACTTCCCCCGCGTCTTTTCCAAACCTCTTCCTAACTTTTGGCTCGCTCTTCCGCGTTCTTCTCGGGTTCTTTCGACTTCCAGTTCCTTGATATGGTCTACTTGCTTGTCTTTGTCCCTTTCATTTCTGACTTTTCACACATTTTTCAAACGTGCGGGGTCACTTTGGCAGACGTCATGCTCCGTCTTTCGGGCTGTTGCCTTCTCACCCATTTGCCGGCTGATCCGAGCGGACAACCTCATTGACTAATCCCATTCTTCGCCACGCTCACTCAGTTTGCGTTCACTCCACAACACAAGAAACAGACAGAGACGAAAGAAGCGCTAGACTTCCTCACGGTGGCCCACTCTAGCCTACTTCTCTAACCATTTAACTGATGGTAGTAAGAATGGGACTGGCAAATCGAGAGGCGGCAGTTCTGAAGCTGAAGAAGTTTCACAAAGTTGGAATAGGTTTTCTTCTACTCCTCTTGCTCTCGTTGAGTATGCTAGGTTATGCCGATTTTATGAAGAGACAGCTTCCCCAACAGTGCGAGGAAGTCTACAGTTCTAAGACAGTCTGCGATAATGAAGGCGGACATTGCAATGAAGCACCATACCAAGAGACCAAGTGCTATGTCGAGAGCGCCCCATTGCTGGGGCATCTTGGTTTCTACGGATTACTTTTCTCTCTCATTTCGTTGTTTGGACTTTATGTATTCTGTCTGTATGCCCTCTGGGTTTTCGCCCGAGATGGTTGATGAACCGCCCCTGGCTTCCTTGAACTCGCATATACTCATCTATTGTTTCTCGCCGGTAACGTGAACAGAAACGCAGCAAAGACCAAAACCTACCGGTTAAATGGGCGACATTCAGCCTACTTACCATCTGATCTCGTTGGAGACGACCGCTTTCCTTTCCAGCTTGGAGAAGAGCTCACCGTTCATATTGAAGGCGACCATCTTCTCCTTGAGAAGCAGAAGAAGAGCAAATCTTGGCATTATGACGTGAAGGGGGCCCGTTGGGGAACGCTTCCCTCGAGAACGAAAGAACACAATATTCTTTTCCGCTTGAAACTTAGGCGAAGAGGTTGATTGCTATTGGCCGACAGTAATATACGCGATACAGTTCGAAATTAGTAGTGCTTTGAGTAGCCTGAAAGGAGCCTGAGCTGTCTTGAGGATAAGATGTGCTAGGATGAGTTTCCTCATGTTATTGCTGGCTGTTTTCCCTCTGTTTTGTGTATCGAAAGTATCTGCGGCAGGAAATCAACAGTCATGTCGGCAGGCTCATGTCGGTCTCAGGTGTCCATCCTGGTTCATTGCGGCTTCAAATCGTGCACCCCGTAACCTACAACTTCGTCTCCAATATTTCTGTGCGAGTAGATTTCGTCAGCGACGGTTGCTTTATTCCCGTGATGATGCCTCATGAATCGTTCGTGTGCCAACTGTGACTGGTCTTGTTGATACGCGACCCGATTTCGTCCGAGAGGATGAATACACCATTTCTCGAGCTACGCTCAGGGTGACTGCTGTCGAGAATACACCAGCGAGGAACTGATCGGTCATCCCACGTGGTGGCTGGTGAACGTTGAACAGTTGAGCGAAAGTGGAAAATACACATTCAGCATGGTGGGTTCCTGACGCTGACGCAAGAGGCGAGAAATTCACAGATGTGGAATTCAGCGTTTCGACGGAGATGGCAAACATAGAGGGGGTTCAATTGAAGGTTTGGAGCCTGTCTTATGGTGCTGAAATCCTTGGATTAGTGAGGAATCAGGACGGAGTCTACGCGAAAGGGTCGGGCACTGAGACGGACCTCTTCGATCCTACTTATGGAATCTGCACAGGATACAGGACATCATCAAATGCCACCGGTAACGAGCCTGATGGTATTGGTGTTTGGACCGAGACGCATTCCAATCAGGCAGAATTCCTAAAGACAAACCTATCCCTCACTCCTACAACAGGACCTGTCTTCTTCTGGGATCAGGGCGCTACTGTTCCTGGATTTCCGTTGGAGTCAGTTCTGATAGGAATCTTCCTAGCCCTTTTCGTCCTCAGACATCGACGTCGCGCATGAAGGAATGCCTCTGGCTTCGTTGTTTCATGGCAAGCCTGTTGCGGAACGCCGTTGAGCGCGTTCGTTGCACACAAAATGCCTATTTTCGTCTTGCGAGTCCGAAGCTTAAACCTATGGCCACCATGATGAGACTCCAGCCGATCACGAAAAACATCACGCCCAGAAATGTGCCTGACACTAGAAGGAATGTGTTTCTTGTCAGCATGCGGTACTCGGCACCCTCCAGGTTTAACTCGAAATTGAGCATTGCCATAGTTGCAGCGAGGGTTACCACCATAAGGAGGACTCCGATTCCTGCCACAAGATATTGAACTCTAGCCAAGACTGAACACTCGTACCTAGTTTCCCACATGATGACTTTTGAAGGTTCTCCATTTAGGCTATTGATAATTGGTTCTTTCGATGCGGGTGGGGCTCTGTGGCTTGCTAGGTAGTGTCGGATGGCTGTTTGAGAGATATACAGACATTATCATGATTGCGAAGAGACCAGGAATGGGGCGTTTGAATCGGGAGGTTGGGGTTCCTCATTCTCCTCTACTGTGGGGGCTAGCGTGCACCGTTCGATGTATGTCGTTGTTGTCATACACGCGAAATATCTACGGTGCTACCATGATGCAAGAACCGCTGTTTGATTTCACCGCGTGGATTCATAACAATTAGACGAAACGAATTGCGGGGCGGAACGACGACGCGAACTACTTTTGACGCAATTCAAGTGAACAACGCGTCGTCAGGATCGGCTGCCGGAAAACCAGATGCAAAGGCTCGAAAAGCAGCGTCGTATCTCGAACAGGCTTCACATGTGCCTCGTTCTCACAAAACTTCGCTTTGCAGTCCTCGCTCGGCTTAAACTCAGAAGACCGTAGTGCGTGACACATATCCGACACCAGATAGGGGCAGGTCACAGCATGACACTAAGCTGAGAGAATGCGACGCACAGCCAAACAAAGCAATCAATCCAAGAATGAAAACATCAAACACGCAACCACCATCCTTCTCTCATCGCATATAGCGAGCGTAGGCGCCCATGCCCATTCGCCACTCGCATAGTTGACAACAACATCAGCACCCTCTCTCGCCATCTCAGAGCTATTTCCTGACTATTCCTCGCGAAGCACCAGCAACAAGAGCCACTTTGCCCGCAAGCAGCATGGACCACACTCCGCTTGATCAAATGCGATTCCGTCCAGTTATATCTCTTTGAAATCCACACGATTCTCTCGTCGAAGGCCCGCGGCAATCATTAAATCAGCCTAAGCCATCATGACTCGGTAATGCGGGGGTCGCCCAGCCAGGTCAAAGGCGCAGGACTGAGAGGTCACAGACCTCGTCCAAAGGCTCCTGTCCCGTAGGGGTTCGAGATTCGGAAAACCTGAGCGGAATTCCGAACGAAAGGGTTCAAATCCCTCCCCCCGCACCAAACTGTTTTCTTGAATTCTTGCTAAACGCCCAGACCTACAGCATCTTACCGCACAAATTCAATATGAGGCTGCCACATTTCTGACAGAATGCAACTCCAGTCGAAAGTTCGGCTCCGCATTTCACACAGAAAGGCATGATGGCACCCCGTTCTGTTGATGAGGAAGAAAGCCTCATATGCATATCGGCTCCACGCCATGCCAAATTCAATTTCGAACGGCGCATCTGTCTGGCCAGAACGGTCAATCCTAGAAATACAAGGAATGAGAATCCATGGAAGTACCCATACAGAGCCTCTCAGACAAAATGCGCGAGATCATTGCTGATAGGGAGCGGTCCTACCGTGGTCAATTCTCATCCAATGAGAAACGCATCCTAAGATCAGTCGGATCGGTCGAAAGGGCAGCAACAAATCTCCGCGAGGCGATCGGGCGAGCGTGGGGAACCTTGACCAAACCAGCAGAGCAACATGGTATTAGACTTACGGAACAGGTTCTTGATGATTGCAGATCCCTGGCCGCAAGCAAGCCTCATGCATCATATGACGAATTGCGGAAATTCCAAGAGAGTTCGGTACAGACTACCCGAACCATCGTCAAAACATACAACAAGTACGTTCCGAGCATCATACGAGCGGTCAAATCCGAGTCCTCAGCCCTAGAGGATTCCATTTCGACCCTTAGCCAGAGCGTCACAGAACTCGGTCAAGTACTTGAGAGCTCGAACCTCAAAGAGCTTCACTTCATTGCAGATGACGCAGATCGGCTTGTGCAGAATGCTCGTGAACTCAATCTCAAGACGAGATGAGATCCAGCAAACGAAAGAAACCGCAATGAGACTACAGGTTCAGGAGGAGAGGCTACAGAACGACCTCTCTTCGCTAAGTCATGATCAGTCCATCAAAGAACTGAACCACATAGAAGAAGAAGCTAGACAAAGAGAGGTAGAGATTCTCGCATTGCTTGAACCTCTCTTGAAGCCTTTGCGAAAGATAGACAGAGCTAATGAGAAGGTGGAGGAGGGACTGAGTAGGGCCATTGTCAGCAAGATCGTCGAGAACCCACTGGGCACCGTCTTAGAGACGTCAACTGGCGAGATGCGAGACCTGCTCATTTCAGTGCATCAGTTGCTAGAGAGCGATGAGCTGCTTCTTGATCAGAGGAGAAAAAGGAAAGCCGCTGATGCAATTCAGGCCCTTCAAGCAGGGAGACTCGACAGATTCAAAGAGGATCACGACATACTTGAGGCTAACAAGCGAGAAGTTCTGAGACAACTCAAAGGATCCGGGCTCTACGACCAGTGGCTTTCAGTACATAATCAGTTAGATGATATTCGAACGGAAATCACCCAGTGCAAGAACCACATCACCGAATTGGAATCACAAGAGGCGAGACTACGGGCTTCTCTTTTGGGCGACAAGGAAAGGATAGAGTCTGCGCTCCGGAAGATCCTGAATCAGCAAGTATCCATACACATATGATTCTGTTGGAAGGTCGCGTCACGGGGATTTTGATCCTAGCGAGTGGCTCTATCCACTCACAAGCGAGCGAGCTAGCAAGAATATGTTGCTCTTGTGCTCTCGAATTCGTCTCACCGAGTATGCCCACCAGCTCTTGCCAAATGGAATATACTCGCTTACCCGATACCCTCTCTTTACCAGTTCGAGTTTCTTCTTGTCTCTGATTCCCATGAGCATTTCGAACTCAAAATCTGCGTGGTGAACATTGCTCAGACGAGTAGCTTCCTCGATCAGTTTCTCGTCATGAGTTGCAATTGCGAAGCCTCTTCCACGTTCGAACATGACTCGCATGAGTTTCAAGAAGTTTTCATTGATCTCACTCTTATGCTTGAAGACGATTTCCGGGCTTTCATTATAGGCGCCCTTGCAGAGCCTGATTACTCCGCCGCTATCAAGAATGCGACTTGTGTCTTCTTCGCTTCTTCTCAGGTAAGCTTGGATCGTAACGCCGATTTTGTCCGATTTCTCAAGGAACTGAAGGTATGCATCGACAATCTCCGCCGTGAACGCCGAACCTTCCATATCCACCCATACGAAGGTTCCAAGCGACATGGCTTTGCTGAGGATCGTGCTCAGGTTGTTTCTGAACAGTGATGGGTCTATTGACAGCCCCAGCTGGGTCGGTTTCACGGAAATGCAGCTCTGGATTTGGCGTTCGTTTAGTGTTTCCAGGATCTCGAGGTATTTTGCAGTGGCAGTAACCGTCTCCTCTTGAGAGGTGATTTCCTCTCCAAGTAGGTTGATGATCCCTCTCACTCCGCGGGCATTTGATTGCTGAGCACGTGTAAAAGCGTCCTCGGAGCTGTCGCCTGCTATCCAATGCTTTGCAATGCGAAGGAGCAGACCGGTCCACAGACTGGCCAAATCTGTCGCCTTCAACGCACAGAACTAGTACAGTATAAAACAGTGGTAGATGATCCAAGATTCGCTTGTGAGGCGATATCGGAAGCCATGGCGAACCCTATGTCAAAGGCGCCTACAGACATTAGGATTGTAGCACTTGGTGACAGTCTAACGGTTGGATTTCAATCGTACGAACTCTCTGGAGGGGGTTCGACTCCATACACTGACTTCCTAGCCGACCACATCAAAAGAGAATTCCCACTTAATCCATTCACCGTTGAGATCGTCAACAAGGGAATTGTCGGTGAACTTACCGAACAGATGCTAGCTCGATTCGACTCAGATGTGATCTGTCTCTCACCTGGAATCGTGATAATCCTTGGCGGTTCAAACGATCTGGGTTGGGAAGTCGCTCCGGAGGAGGTTTTCTTGAATCTCAGCAAGATGTATGGGCTTTCTCTCGAGAACAAAATAACACCTATCGCATGTACCGTTCCGTCAATACTCGGATTTGATGGTGGAATACCTCCACGCATGCTGCTGAACAAGCTGGTGCAAGACCACTGCGTGGAACTCGGAATACCCTGCGCCGACGTTTTCCGTGCAACGCTTGACGAAGCAACGAATCGTCTTGCCTTTCAGTACTCGAGTGATGGACTGCATTTGAACTCTGAAGGTTACAGAAAGATTGGGTCGGCTATCTATGAAGAAGGGTTGCGCCGTATTTTGCACGAAATAGTTGAGCGTGAAGTCACAAGCGGGGCAACTTGAACCTCCGGCCTCTCGAATCCTTTCTTGTGCCAGGCGTGTTGCGTAGAACGATCAATGATGTTGGTTTTCTAGTGTCTGCATCCGATCGCGTCGCCAAACCGGGTCTTGGGTAATGATGCCTTCTTCTTCATGATGCGATCGTATTCGCTGTCTTCTAGGACAGCGACACATCGGCCTATGCTTGATTCACCGTCAACAAATCGCCATGGGAAGAATCCTATCGATGCACGCTGGTTGAGGAGGAGGTCGATATCTCCTCCAATGCATTCAGCATGAATTATCGCGTGAGGGAACATCTCAACGTGCATGAGTTGATATTTGTCGTCAGAGAAGAATTCCTTCAGGGTCTTGCCGAATTTCTTCTGAAAGTGAGCGTCAGCCTCTTTTGCTTGTCTGGGCATCCAATCGCGGATGATTGTGTTCATTGGGTGGTCGGCGCTGCCGCAGTCGACGCCAATCCACTTGATCTTCTTTCTCTTGGCCCATTCTGCGAATTCTCTGTCTGGGCCAGGGTGCTTAACCATGTATCTGACCTCATCGGCTGTCGGTTGATCCCAGCCGTACTTGTGGTAGCCGGTATGAATGATCAGAATGTCTCCGCTTCTGATCTCAACTCTATCCTCGATCATCTTCGAAGTGTAGACATCATAGTCGCCAGCCTCATCTGAGAGGTCCACTACCGCTCCTGGTCCTACCAGGAAATCCATCGTCAAACTCGCAATGTCTTTGCCGGGCGTGTAGAAGTGAATCTCGCCATCAAGGTGGGTGCCCACGTGATTGGAATGCGTCAGTAGTTGTCCGTTCGCTCCGTTTGGAGCTAGTCTCTTGAAGTACTTTACTTGAAGCGGCTCGTATGTCGGCCACGGCGGAGTTGCTATTCCGATTGGAACCGTCAGATCAATAAATTTCACCATGAAGACCTTCCATGCCTCATGAGTCAAAGTCAATCTTTCAGGCGACGAGATATATGCCTTGTCAGGTGAATCGTTCGTGAAATATTGCTTAGCGTTTCTCCATCTTTCGCAGCGCATCCTCAAGTTCAGGCATTCCGAGACCAATGCCTGGGGTGCCGTCCTTTCTGGCGATTACTAGTCCTTCCCTAAACCCGACCAATGTCGGGACTATATCCACTTTGAATATCTCCCATAATGGATTGCTCTCGTCACTGATGTTGGCAAGGGCACCTAATGGTTCGGTTCTTTTCACCATAGCACTTTCGAAGACTGTGAGAAAGCTTTTGCAGAATGGACACCAATCCGCGTAGAATAAGGTCAGGATGCTGCGTGGATCAATGAGTGTCGCTCCGGAAAAGTCACGGGGCGTCAGTGAGATCATCTGTTGTTATCGCTTCCCTCGTACGCACCGACGAGGCTGATAAATGGTATTTGGTTTCATGAATCTGTTAAATTGCTCGAGGCGGGTTCGGTGCAGGTATTTGGAATTGATTTAGAGGAATTGACCGACTCTGCGTAAATGGTTTCTCTCGTGCCGCTGAGCTGTTGCCTTAGTAGTTTCACTTGGCTCACAGGTCAGAAGAGTCATTCCCCGGCTTTTATCGCAATGTCTGTCGTACGCATTGTCAGTCAATTTGGCAGGTAGATTGTATGGTCCTCACAGGGATGGCACGAATAATACTTGGATCTCGTTCGGATAGAAGCCGCACCGGTGTTCTCTATATTCCCGCTGATGTCGTGAAAGACTCCCTGTTTCCTTTCGCAGCTAACGAAGAGGTGCTTGTCCGTATTGAAGGCGAGAAGCTTGTTGTTGAGAGGAGATCGCGTTGAGCGAATACAGAGAGCAGTATACGTTCGGAATGGATTTCGGAACCAGTGATCTGAAGTTCGGGCCGATAACTTGCGGAGACGCTCCGAGGGTGCTGAGAAACAGAGGCTACTTCCCCGACCAGGAGTCCATTATGATGCGAGCCCTGAATCAGGCACCAGAAATCGTCGTGGGAGATGAAGTCCCTCTATATTTGCAATCGTCAGAAGATCTCACTTCCCGTCTGGTCTACCCGATGCGGAATGGCGTCATAGATCGAGGAGATAAGAGAGCCTGGCGAGTTGTCAACGAGATCTCTCGTTTCGGCCTCAACATGTTTCGCCCCCAGTCAGAGAAGAGTTTCGAAGGTTTCTATGTCGTGGCATCACTTTCCAGCGTCTCCCCTAGGTACATGTACGAGAGCCTTTTCGAAACTATGATGGAAGCCGCAAAGGACGGACTTGTCAAAGCTGCAACCGTAATCTCTCAGCCTTTCGCAGTTGCAATAGGTCACGGCGTCACAACCTGCGTCGTCGTGGAATCAGGACACGGCAATACCCAAGTGTGCCCAATCAGCAGCTACCCCATACGCAGCGCGTTAGTCACCGTGAACCGTGGAGGCGGAGAGGCGAATTCCATTACCGCCGAGATCTTGAAGGATCTAGGGTACGGAGACCTAGCCCAAGAAGAAGCATTCGTTCGACAGGTGAAGGAAGACTTAGGCCTTCTCCCACTGGATCTAGAGAAAGCAGTCAAAGCGGCGAAAGAGAATCCCACCAAGTTCAAGGCAAAACTCAGAGTGCCCGGAACTAGAGTTGAAGTGGACTTCGCTGAGAAGTCATGGCAGAGATTCCTTATCGGAGAATATGTCTTCAACCCTCAGAATGAGTTGTTCCAAAGTTACACGACACGTGGAATGCCTAGACCAAAGGATGTCAAGGTAGGCGACACACTCTTCGAAGGCATGATGGATTTTGGTGAGGCAATAGTGAGATCTGTCGAACATTGCCCGGTCGAGCTTCAACCACTACTCTACAAGGAAATTCTTCTCTCCGGCGGCAACTTCAGCTGGCAACCTCCTGAGAAACTGCGAGATTTCGCGACGGACGCTCCCACAAAGATGAAGGCGCTACTGAAAGAGAAGGGGATCAAGGGAGTATCAGTCAAGATGACCAAGAATCCACAACACTCAGTCTGGCACGGGTGCATCATCTATGGGTACGCAGTTCCGGAGGACTATAGATGGAACTGGGAACGAATGGAGGGATGGCTGCCTGTCGCATCCTAACCCAGTAGACGTAAGGCAATGGCTCCGTCAACGTTTCACGAGCGCGGGTCTTGACGAGTCCCCGACAGTGGACTCCCAAATTTCTGACATGTTGTTTCAAGGCGAGGGCATGAATATTCGTGTGATCATTCTGGGCGAGTCGCTCTGGACGGACCGACAAGCCTTCCTGAATTCAATCATGAGAGCAACGGCCCTTGCAGGGAAATCCAATCGAACCTATCTTGCCCTTCCGAAGACCGCTGCGTCTCATACTGATGCACGACTCTTTCACGAGCGAGGGATCGGGCTGTTCACTTATGATCATAGAAACGTCGATGAAGCCTTACCCGCACGATATTTCGAAATGACGACCACAGCCTTACCCCAGCCTGAAAAGGGGACGGCAGATCAGTTCCAGAACGAGATCCGAGAACTTCGCACCCAAGTTGACACCCTCGAACGAACCGTTCAGAGTTTGAGCGAAGAGCTCATGTCTCTGAGACGAACGAGTCCTCGCCAGGAGTCAGTTGATCCCTACGTTCCTGTGCGAGTTTTGCCCACAGTCACCGCGCCAGACGATCTACCAACGTTCTTCGCAGGAAACCCATGGGTAGAGGTTCTTTCAAGGCGAGGTAGGGAAGAGAGAACAATTGCTCGCTGAGAACTCGGGTAGCTTCATTCGTGTTCCTATTCGGTCAATTCATGTTGTTGTTGACTTGGAGGATCCATTAGCCCCCGAGCTTACAGTAGAGGACTTCGTGAAGACACATGGCGCAATGCCAACGTCGCCGCGACACCGAATTATCAGCGTGGAAGTACTGACTTGTCCGGAGGATCAGCAGCCAATACTGGCTTCCGAGTGTGGGCGCTGCACAAGATTTGTTAGAAGAATGGACAATATCGCCTATTTCAAAAGAGAAACCTCGCTCGAGCTGCATGCCATATGACTATTCGCAACCCGAGGAATCGACCGGATAGCGACCTAGAGCGGCCTATGTTTCTATGACTTCGCACTTGACCCGCTTCAGAACATCTGCGGCCTGGTCAGCACCTAGTTTTATCGTGTATAGTTTGCGTGGCGTTCTAAGTTTTAGCTTGACTATATCTTCGCGACGTTTCACTCTGCACTCTTCTGCTCGTTCGGAAATCCGAACAAATTCCTCGATATCGCTGACCTCGGCGGGCATTATCCTCAGCTCTCGATTAGACTCAAGCTAGCGATATCGGGGTTCATATAAACTATGTGAGATGTGGTTCTGGTAAGTATTCAGAACTTAAGATATGCCGAAGCAAAGCAGTTCAACCGCCATGTGCGACAGGAAGGAACACGACTTCGTCTTCGTCTCTCAGCATCGTGTCAGTTCCGTTCAGCGCTCCAATCTCTGTCCCTGATACCAGAATCAATGCATTCGGTCTAGGATCCTTGGTGTCCGCATCGATAAGATACGACTCAAACTCGGGGCGAGCAATCACATTCACTAGCCTGCTCACGAGTTGTCGGACAGAGACGGTGCCGTCGAAAGCAAGCTCGAGTGTTTCCGTGTTCGCGGCCGTCTTCAGGACTCCGTAGAATTTTACTCGAATTCGCAACGTCAGGTCTTCTCGTGCCAGTCCCGCTAGTTGAAGATAAACGTCTCTTCGTCGTAGCGTCTGCCTTCGATAATCGCTCCGGAAGGTTCACGTGTTATTGTTCTCGTCTCCAAATCAGCAACAAATCTTCGGTTTGTCTCTTCGATTTTCACGGTTTGGTCTGTGAGCGTCTTGAGAGGTACGTTCACCCCTAGTGGTCGAGCGGGTATGATATGCCTGGTCACTTTGTGAGGTAGCAGTCGCCCCGTGAGTCCTGCTTCCCGGATCGATGCCTTGTCTATCTTAGGCAGAGTCATTATTGCTCCTGTTCCCTTGTTGATGAGAGCCTGAAACGCATCATGTTCAGTCTCGAACTTGATAACAAAACCAAGATCTCGAATACACTGCTCTGCAATCCTAAGAGTGTCAAAAGTCTGTGAACTACTGCTCATGAGCTTGTAACACTCTCCATTTGCGAAGAGTATTGCGAGCATTGGATTCTCCATGAATCTCGTCTTGTCAAACGAGAATGCATCAAGCATTAGACGCGATGCCGAGAGCGTGGACTTGACCTGATCAGGGCTCGACTCGCCGGACATCGTCCTGTACCAGGCGCCTACTCTGATACCTGGATTCTGATAGTCGACCGCACATACTGGTACGCAAGCGCAATTGAGTTCTCTCAGCGCCGCTACACGATGCATTCCATCAAGAACAACAGATGTGTTGGAGTCGACAACGATGGGAACCTTCACTATTTGATCATGGAAGAATTCTCGTTTTAGCTCAGCAACTCTTTCGGGAATAGTTTCCTCATGCAGTAGCAACTTGCTCAGTGATGACAGATAGATTCGAAGATCGAGCTTCTCATGCCTGATGATCAGTTCCGATGAATCTTGCTCGGTTGTTCGAGCCAACGATTTGAACCCTTTGCTTCAACGGTGGCCTCAATGGAATCCCGTGAGAGCTAGAAATGGGTAGAAGCAGGCACATAGCCGGTCAATTCGTTCAGCCAGTGCCCTGCTAGATTCAGACAGTCGGAAGCTACTTCACGAACTTGACCATCTTGGTTCCACAAGTTGGACAGATAGAACGAATCATGTTGCGACCTTTTGCGGTCTTCTCTTTTGTCACAGTATTGTCGGCAACTGTCTTCTTCTCTTTACACTTGACACAGAACATTTCCACCATCAGCATGCGCCTCCCTTCAATACGTTTTCAGTCTACCTCATTATGTCCCCATAAAAGTCTTTGCAAACTTGCCAATTGCAGCCGGATGGACAGCACAGCCGCCTGCCCCTAGGGTTTCTTGCCGATTTTCGAAAACGCGAACAAATAGACATCCCAATGCTTACCTTTCAGGAACAATTGTCTGCAACTTGTCATATTTCTCGTTAAGAAGATAATCGTCGCTCGACATGGTAGCCACAACAGAGTGCTCCGACGTCTCGTCTGGATCAAGGCATGACGTTCTGAGCATTCAAGCAATGGCTCGTGACTGAGGATTGCCATCTTAGTCAACTTGCATGTCCAGATCTTAATTCATGCACAGTACTAGGATCTGCATGACGTGACTTGGACATCCATACGAGTCACAAACATTCCGAATAACGATCGGTTCGTTATCGATCTTGAATTATGAGATTATGAAAATGGGACCTCGTCTTGTCGTTCGAACGCTAAGCGAGAAAACAAATTCTATGCTGCCGCGGGCGTGCTTTCCTCTTGAGTCTGTTCTTCCTCGTCTTCGCCTAGACCTAGTTGAGCTTCTGGGCTCATTTGCATCATGGCTGTCTTATTGGAATCCGTTACTTTGAGGCGCGTGATGTACCCTGCTATCAGATTTCTGAGTTTCTTTGATGGCGCCTTCACTGTTTCATTGACCGCTGTCTTGTTTGCTTCATACTCGTTTGTGAACTTGTCAGGGAATCTCTCGATCAATTCCCTTGCAGCCCGCTTTACGGTTTCCGTGCGAACTTTTCCCAATCTCTTGTCTCCGGCGTAGTGCGAAGCCTGCAATCATTCGTCTCGCCTAAAAACCTAGGGTTCATCGAGCCGAAACAGTCGACAATCCGTGGCAAATGAGGGAAGTGTCATGAATCATTCATGCGCGACCTACGGACGGTTTGCCAGTCTTCTGCAGAGGGAAATGATTGCGGGAAGAATCTTCTGGAAACAGGGCTTCACATATACATCTCCTTTTTCGTGTACGTTGGCGCGTCGATTGACATGGCGTAGTGGATGAGAAGGGCTCAAAAGCAGCCTCTAGCCGCCACAGAAGGCACTAATCATGCTCTTGCTGTCGAGAAGTGGCAAACCTTAATAGAATCGCAATTCCAAACCTTTTTCTGGTTATTTTGATGCGAAACGGTGAACTTTCTACGGCCGCAGTTCGGAGACTCATCGAGAAAGCTGGTGCCGAGCGAGTCGGGGACGACGCGGTCGAAGAGATGCGCCGTATCTTGGAAGAATATGCTGTGCGTGTGAGCAAAGAGGCTGCCACGCTTGCCACCCATGCAGGACGTAAGACCGTCAAAGCCGAAGACATCCAACTAGTTATCAAACGCATCCAACAGTAGGCGCAAATGAGTACGCTGACGCAGCTGACTTCTGCGCCGCAAGACAGGAACTCTCATTGAGAATCATTGTGATGGGCCCGGGGCGATTTGAACGCCCGACCAACCGGTTATGAGCTTCGACAACTTTGTCCCATGGACGTGTTACGGTCGCTCCAACCTGGCTGAGCTTCCCGGGATTCTCATTTCCTTACGGGCCCGGGCCCATTCCTAGACCGACGTTCGCAACTATTTAGCTATGTAGCCCCAAGCTCTGACGCTTATGCCCTGAACCTCTGGAACGTGATCCTGAGTGTGTCAGCTGTCCAATCGAACCTTGGAACGTCTCTTCTCATCCGCTTGAACCTTTCAGCAAGACCCTGACCTAGCATAGGCAATGCTATGGTGGAATCCGCGTAGCATGTGACCATTTGTGCCCTTGCGCTGTATTTGCCCCAGCTCTTTGCCTCTTCAAGGGTGGCTCCGCTAAGACCACCCCAATGTGCAGCGTCCGTGGTAACTTGTAGCGCGTAGTCGTGCTTCCTGTCATGCCGCGTCGCATAGCTTGCAACAACAGCGGACTGCTGTATGAAGTTCTTAGGGACTCCACCTCCGAAAATCACAACTCCACTTCTTGATGATTTCTCAGTGATCAGAGCGCTCTCATGAACATCCTTCATGTGATCGACGATGATTTTTCTACCTCTTCTCCTATTCGCGAACATCATCGCAAAACCAAGGGAACTGTCGCAGAGGGCCGGAAGGAAGATCGGAACACCAGCCTCTTTCGCTGCAATTGAGATGCTGTCCCTGTCTCGAGCTCTCTCTGATAGCCAAGCGCCAAGCTTCTCGGTGATCTGACGAGAAGAGTATGGATAGTTATCTCGAAGGACAGAGCAGAACTCTCTGTCAATCTCGTTATCTAGGCGATAGAACTTCTTCTCGTCAGCGTAGACATCGTACATTCTGTCAACTTTATACTTCCTGAGTTGCACGTCATCAACCTTGTCGGTTCCTTTGAAGTGCTTTCCACCGGTTGCTTCATAGGCGTCGTGATAGATCGTTGCGCCAGTTGTAACTAGAACGTCTATCATTCTTCGTCTGATCAACTGCGTAATGATCTTCCGCATGCCAGCCGGCACCATTGCGCCTGCGATTCCCATCCAGATGACTATCTGTCGTTTCTTCAACATTCGAGTCCAAATCTCAAAGGCCTCACCAAGTCTTCTTCCTTGGAAGGCCGTAGATGCCATTTCAGAAAGCAGTTGATCTGTTGTCTTGCCGGAAGAGATTTCGAACAATTTCGTTGGATGACTAAGGAAACGTTGGCGGCTCATCTAGGTTCGCTGCTCTGATCTGCATCGTCTGTAATTAAAATCCTTGTTATTGATCCTCGTCTAAAAGAGTCAACAGTTTGGATGGAAATCCGTGCTTGTTGACGAGATTGGAGGGTTCATCATTTGGTCTTGACAGGTGCTCTGAAGTCTGGCTCGTAAGCTCTCCATGCGGTATGGTGTTGAGTGCCACGCATTTTGGGAATTCTGAAGTATCGTGTGAGTCCCGACGGCTCTTCTTCGACTTTCATCTCGAATACTCCGTCGACGCTTTCCTGCACTGCTGCCAGTATCGCCGTCGGGAAAGCCTGCCTGTTCAAAGTGACTATCGAATCAAATTTGGCGATCCTTGTCTTGGCTCGGAGTGTTCGAATGAACTCTAAGGATGAGGCTAGTCCCCTCTTGCGAATTAGAGTGTCAAGGGAATCAAGAGCAAAGAGGCCTTGCGTTTTGTTCTCTAGAGCTTTCGATACCGTAATGCTCAGCTCCGAAAGGTTGTTTGGATCGACATTCAATTCTTCATCGCTCGTCATCCCGATCTGCGAAGAGTAACAGTCGATCATCACGAGATCGCGTAGTCTTTCAGTTTGGGCAAGAGATCCTGCAGGAGGCTCAAGGTTACTCGCCTGAGTTAATGAGGCGCGTATTTCTCCGGGAGATTCATCTAAGGCCAAGTAGACGACACGATGCTTGCGTCTAAGGCATCTTGCTATGAATTCTAGGCATAGCTCCCTCTTGGCTGTTCCAGGGTCGCCCATGATAAGCAGCATTGCCGGAGAAGGGATTCCGGATGGCACGATATGATCGATGATTTCGATTTCTGTTAGATCTTTCGTGGCTTCTTCAAGAGGTTCCCGCTCTTGTTGTGCAGTAGTCTCTTTCAGCTCCTCCGAAATCTCTCTTTGCAGAGTAACATCTCGGTCAGGATCCAGAGAATAGATCCTCCGTTCCCGAAGCAGACCGATCTCGACAAGCTCTGACAGATCAGTCTCAATCTCAGTAGACTTTCTCCCGAGCCTAGTCGCGAGCCCTTCTAAACTGTCAGCAGTTCTCGGATTGCCATGAAAGAACGTGAGGAGCTCCGCTCGGGTATCTGAACCTAACAGTCTTCCCAAGGCACCTTTCTTCGCTGCGGGCAAATTCAGGAACCTATTTCCTTCTGACCCGTGTTCTTCTGAGGCTCTTGTATGGATGCTTCTTCTGGCTACCTAGTATTTCTATCCGTATGTTACGCAGTTTGCCTTCGCTGCAGCTATGGAATCTCAGCCCCATGTCCCTGCAAATGTGCCCGCACATCCTGGCGAAACGTCTCTGCCAGTCCCTGCTTGAGTGAGCGACGACCAAGGACCGATACCCTCTGTGGCTGGCAAAGTAAATACGAACCGTTCCCACCATTGCCTTGAGAATTTCTGGATCAGGTTCTTCCGGGATCTCGGTGTGCATGAATGGAAAGACATCCTCCAACTCAGAAGGCACTATCCCATATGGTGGGCAGTACAGGCAAACGTGTGTCTCAGGGCCTAGACCTTTGAGTCCCACGCGGGTGTCCACTCTGTCTTCAGGACCTTGCCGAGTTGCAGGTACCAACAACGCGGTGGTTGCTGTTTTCGGGGGCTCGTAGTCTCCCACCAGTCTCTCAAGATATATGAGATACTCCGGTCGTTGGAGACTCGTCGAGTCGAAGAAGAGAATTCCCTTACGTTTTGTTGACGGTGCGCCACGCGTTATCTGTGGTTTATGTTCTTTGATTCTTCGAAGGCCTTGCAGTAGGCTTGGATGGCTCCTGCATCTTGCTTCGACGAGTTCCCAGAGTCTTCCCTCGACAATGGCTTCCTTGATGGTAGCGATCTCCTGCAAACAGGCCGAAATGTTGTGCTCGGCAAGGAATTGCGTCTTCTCGATGGTGGGAAGCAACCTCACGTCTGCTGGTTTCATTCTAAGGCAAGCGCTGCACCGGCATGGAAAGTACTCCATCTGCGCGAGATGGAGGGTTCCGGCATTGGTTAGATATCGCCCTCTTCGTGCGTAGAGAATGTAGGCAGCTGAATCGAATAAATCGCATCCAAGTGCTACGGCAAATGCAAGCATGAACGGGTGACCGGCGCCGAATAAGTGGAACGGTGCGCTTGAGGGGAGGTTTGTTTTTGCTGCAAATATCATATCGGCCAAGTCTGCGAACAGGTACTGCTCCATTATCTTGGTTGGGCTTCCCAGTGCGTATATGTCGAATCCTCGCTTCGTCATTTCGCGAGCGCTGTGAGCGACCAGATCTGGGAACTGTCCTCCCTGTATCGGCCCTACCCAAGCTATGTCTCTCTTTGTGATCGCTTTCTGTGCCTCATCAGCTCTCTTGATGGTTTCCTTCACGGTTTCAGTTGCTTGGGCTCTAGAAGCCTTCGATCCCGTGGGAACATCTAGGATAACGCCGATATCGGTTTGAATGGACTCTTGATATCTGATTACCTCCAGCGGGCTGATCTCAACGTCCCCGTAACGAAGAATCTGGTATGCCCCCGAGTCCGTGGCAATGATGCCCGGGAAGTCCAAGAAACTATGAATGTCAGTGACTCCAGCGTTCCCTGCTCGCCGTCCTATCAGGTATGCATTCGTGATTAGCGCTCTGCATCCAAGTTTCTCAAACATGATGCGCGGCGAGATCTCTTGGGCGAGCGGGTTCACCACGGGAAAAAGAACTGGCGTTTCGAGTTTTCCACTCTTGGTCTCAAAGACTCCTATTCTGCCCAGAACATCTCTCTGGGTAATCTCGAAGGACAATGCACATCATTCAACATAATCCATAACGTCAGTGCAGTGAACGAGGTCGGTCATGCATCTGGTTCCTAAGCTGGGCTCTTCCGAGGCACTAGGCTCCTTTCGGCGGCCGTTCTTTCATGAACTCCTCGTAGACCTTCTGGACTCTTTCTGCGGCTGGTCCTGATCCTTCGATAATGCCTTTCTCGCTCAGTCTAATCTTGTCCATGATCAAGATCACGCCCGAGCCTTCGACCACTCTTACCATTCTCGGAAACACTCGTTCGAGTCTATCGGCAAGTGATTGCAGATCAAACGGTTTCTCCATGCTGTACATCTGTGCGATCGAGCGGCCGGTGATGAATAGCCTATGGAGAATCTTTCCCGATTCGTCGGTGCAATCTGAGATACATACTGTGAGAGTGTCCGTATCCACTCCGGAGAGAATTCCGGTATACTTCTTTCCACTGCTGGTTTCGACTACGACCGTCTTCTGAAGGAGAAGCGCAAGCTCTTCAGAGAACTTTCTATCTGCAGCTGAAGACAAACTGATCACCACAGATACTCATGTATTGACGTTAAAAGTCTGTGCTGATCTGCCTCTGATATTCATTGGCTGTTACGGGTTCAGAGCTACCCTGTCGTTTGGAACGAAGGATCGATCGCGCCTCTTCGAGGTCGCTCGTTATCCAAAGAATCTCTGTCTTTGAGAGGACAATCTTGGCTCCACAGTATGGACACTGTCTAGTCTTCTTCCCCTGCTGCGCAAGTAGAAGAGCTCTACATTTCGCGCATGCCACAACCAGATAATTCCTCTTCAATTCCGGCCCTCACATTAGATAGTGGACAAGATTCTCTCTGCGTTTCAAGGTCGACATCCAGTCAACTTTCGGCTTTCCTTGAGGTCGTTTCTTCTTCAGATCATTCATTATCACCTGGATCACGTTGTGGGGGGTCTTCTTTGAAGTGTCGACCTCCAAGATCCTTTTCCACCCGTAGTTCTTCACTGCGTCCCACAAACAGATATCAAGTATCTCTGCCAGAAGGTTTTCGCCAATCTTGGATTTCGACCATCGCTTCCGTTCAAGTCGGCGCTTCAAGATGACCGGATCGCAACGAAGGACAATCGCTCTGACAAGTCCAGGCAGAGGACCGGTTTCTGGACTTATGTGGCTGTCAATGACCAATCCATGGTCGGCTCGGATGGATCGCCTACGTATTGCCTCGCCAAGGCGTCTGGGAGAGACTATGCGTGTTTTCCGGTTCATCATCGTATGTGAAGTCCATGCCTTCGCTTCTAATGAGGCTCTGAGGGTTGACGTAGCTCGCTCTGAGCTCTCTCGCGAGTAGGCGACTGATGGTTGTCTTTCCTGTGCCTGGCGTCCCTGTCACGATGACTGCTGTTCCTTTTCTGAGTCTTGGCAACCAGTTCGTTTGTGCTAGCTTGGTGCTCCGGGCGGGATTTTCATGATCTGTCTTCTTGATCATTTTGAACCCGCGTCGCTGGCTTTCTCCGATGTGTCGCGAGAGGCCAGCATACTCTCGGCGCTTTGCGCATGACCGGGCTATACTACCGGAGCACTGTTCGTGTACGAAACTCGCAGCCTTTCTTAAAGGCTTGTATGACAAATCGTATTGAATATTCCAAGTCTCACTGGAGAGTCGTCTGCGATCGTAAACATTGCGGCGCTCTTGTCGTGTTGTTCGATTAGTAGTCAGGCATGCCTCCGCCTGGACCTCCTTGCGGAGGTGGGGTTGGCGGGGGCTTTGCGGAAGCTATCACATCATCGATTCTTAGAATCATCGAAGCAGCTTCGGTGGCGGACTTGATTGCTTGTTCCTTGACCTTGATGGGTTCGAGAACTCCGCTCTTGAGCATGTCTTTTGTTCCACCCTTGAAGACATCCACACCCTGCCACAGCCCATCCTTTTTCTCGTGAGCCGATCGAAGGGCAACCATGATGTCAATTGGATCGAGCCCAGCATTCTCCGCTAGTGTTCTAGGGATGGCTTCGAGAGAATCGGCGAAGGCCTCGATGGCCAGTTGCTCTCTCCCTCCAACCTTCTTGGCGTAGTCTCGGGTCTTCCTGGACAGTTCAGCCTCGATCGCTCCCCCTCCAGCTACAACCTTATTCTTGGTGATGACGTCTGCGACTACGGAAAGAGAGTCGTTTAGGGCACGCTCGGCTTCGTCAACCAGCCTTTCGAGTCCCGCTCGTATCAGTATCGCGACTGATCTCGGGTTCTTGCATCCTTCGATGAAGACCATCTTGTCATCACCCAGTTTGCGTTCTTCCACGAGGCCTGCCAATCCGAGGTCGCTCTCTCGTAGATCCTCAAGATTGGTAACGACTTTGCCACCCGTTGCCCTTGCCAATTTCTCCATGTCAGATTTCTTGATTCTTCTGACCGCAAGGATTCCCTCTTTGGCCAAAAAGTGCTGAGTGGTATCGTCTATTCCTTTCTGGCACATGACCACATTCGCTTTTGCGGCCTTGATCTTGTCCACCATATCCTTCATCATCTTGGTCTCCTCGTCCAAGAATGCTTTCATCTGCGTTGGATCGTTGATCCTGATCTCGGCGCTGATCTCAGTCTTCTCAATCTCCAGTGCAGAGTCTAGAAGTGCAACCTTAGCGTTCTTCACGCTCTTGGGCATGCCTGGGTGGACGACTTCCTTGTCCACAATTATGCCCTTCACGAGCTCAGTATCGAGGAGGCTCTTTCCCTCTTTCTTTGTGAGTTGTATGTTATCGATGTCGGCGGTCCATTCTGTGCCCCGCTTCTCAGCCACCAGTCTAACAGCTTCGATTGAGATATCTGCAAAGTGTTCCCTCGCCTCGCCCAGTCCCTTGCTGTGCATCGACGTCATTGCCACCTTCTTCAGCGTGGCTTTGTCATCCGGATCGACTGAGATGGAAATATCGCTGAGCACTTGCATGGCCTTCTCGGCGGCCTTCTTGTACCCCGAAACGATGACAGTGGGGTGAATATCATCGTCGAGCAGGGCCTCTGCACGCTTTAACAACTCTCCTGCAATGATGACCGCGGTAGTTGTGCCGTCACCAACTTCATCATCTTGCGTTTTTGCAACTTCCACCATCATTTTTGCAGCTGGGTTCTGAACATCAATCTCGTCTAGGACTGTTGCTCCGTCATTGGTGACGGTCACATCGCCTAGACTGTCTACGAGCATCTTGTCCATTCCTCTGGGACCAAGGGTGCTCTTGACAACCTCTGCAACTATGCGAGCGGCAGTCATGTTCGACCTTTGAGCGTCTTTACCTCTGCTTCGCGAGGAACCTTCCTTCAAGATGAGGACCTGTTGTCCGCCAAGATACGCCAATTCATCATCCTCCAAATAGAACGGGATGTTAGGCGCAGAACACGCTAATAAAAGTCTTACCGATTCCTCGTGAAATCGATCTCGTCTAGGGTTTCGACAGGTTTTTAGCCAGACTTCCTAACGTATGCGCTCTGACGTAGTCTACAGCTGATATTGATGCCCATATCATTGAATGTTCGGAGGGGCAGCTTCAGAAACTGCACTCTGATGACCGGATTTCATGGAATCGGATCGACCGGATACATCGCAATCTCGTATCTTGTCCATTCGCTCCAAGCGAAGCGGATAGGCTTCGTTGATGTCACCCACCCCCCACCATTCGTATCCACTTCCGAAGACGGCTTGGTCACACCTTTTGAGGTCTTTCGAAAAGGCAGACTGGTCTTTGTGAAGCTTGAATTTGCCCCTCATAGAACCGAAGAAGCTGAATTCGCGAAGGTGCTAGCCCGCTGGACAATGAATCAAAAATTCAAAGATGCAGTCTTAGTTGGGGGACTCGACTCGAACCTCAAGTCCGGGAAGGAAAAGGTCAGAGTAGTTCCGACTGGAACATACTTGAGTAGAAGAAGCAGTTTCAAGTATCCGACCCTCGAGCCTGGCCTATTCGTCTATGGACAGCTTGCGGTCATGTTGAGCGAATTTGAGATGCATGACTTCCCTGCGATAGCGATTCTTCCATACGCGTCTGCAACGGCGGCGGACCCTTCAGCAGCAGCAGTAGCAGTCAAAATCATCTGCAAGAGCTATGGAATCAAGGTCGACGTTACGGATCTTGAAGAAGGCGCGAAAGATATTGAGGAGGAATTCGAGAAGAGAATGAAGCAAACCTCCAAATCCTTGCAGAGCATGTATGGATGACTCTGGTGCTCTGCTGCAAAAAACTTAGAAAGGTCGTTACGCCGCTTCGCACTCAAGCAAGTCGATGAATTAGCATGAACATACGCTTCCTAGGCGCATGCGCTGAAGTTGGCCGCTCGGGCGTCCAGGTCAAGATAGGCGAGAAATCTATCCTGCTTGACTACGGCGTCATGGTTGACCACCAGATCGGTTTCCCAGTGCACGTCTCACCGAAAGACCTGCACGGCATAGTGGTCACTCACGCCCACCTTGATCACAGTGGACTCGTTCCCATGTTCTTCGTTAGGAGCCGGCTCCCAGTGTACGGAGTGGAACCGACCTTTGCACTCGCAAATATCCTGATTCGAGACATGATCAAACTTAGCGGATACTACCTCCCGTACGAGTTCATGGATCTCGAAACCATGATGGAGCATATCGTGAACGTGCCGTACCGCCACCCCTTTGAAGTTGGAAAGGGAACAGTGACACTCCTCAATGCAGGCCATATCCCCGGAAGCTGTCAAGCTCTAGTAGAAGCCGAGGGAAAGCGAGTTGTGTATACAAGTGATTTCAACCTCAAACCGACGAGGCTTGTAGGCTCAGCAGACTGCAAGTATGGAGAGCTTGATGCCATCATCATAGAGAGTACCTATGCAAAAGAAGATCATCCTGATCGAGAAGAAGCGGAAAAGCAGCTCGTGGCCGCATGCACCGAGATAGTTGAGGACGGCGGTACCGTGCTGATTCCCGCGTTTGGAGTGGGAAGATCACAAGAAATCATGTGCATGCTTGCCGCTCACAATTTCAAGCATACCGTCTACGTTGACGGAATGGCGCTAAAGGCGATCGAAATCTTAGGAGAACATGAGCCTGCTCTTGTCGATCCTCAACTATTCAGATCCGCTGTCAAGTCGGCGGAATGGGTAAGGAATTGGCACGACAGACGACGAGCAGTTAAAGGTCCCGGCGTGATCGTTTCACCCGCTGGCATGCTAAAGGGAGGTGCCTCTGTCTTCTATATGGAATCCGTCGCGCGTGGAATGAAGAATGGCATCATCCTTGTGAGCTACCAAGTTGAAGGCTCTCCAGGAAGAGTCCTGCTTGACGAAGGCAAATACATGCTGCACGGCAAACTTCAGAAAGTAAGCGCGAAGGTTCTAAAATTCGACTTCTCATCTCACGGCGGAAGAAGCGAACTGCACCGATGCTTAGAAAGCGTAGGTAAGAAGACGAAAGTCTTTGCAGTTCACGGAGACGAGGATAGCTGTACGGTTCTTGCCGACTGGGCGAAGAAAGAAGCGGGACTTGAATCATTCGTTCCCAGAGCCGGTGAATCGTACGACATCTAGGCTCCAGAGCATTGCTCTCGTTGCGGTGGGCCAAGTTCAAGAAGAATCGATTGCCACTCTCCTTGAGCGACTTCCGGTCAAATTCACAGGAGCCACCTGCCGGCTAGTTGAAATGGAGAACGCCGCAGAGAAATGGCGCAACCCTAACACCAACCAATACCACGCTACAAGAATCCTTGAGAATCTTGAGAAAAACGCAGAACATCTCCAGAACGACAAATTGCTAGGCGTGACGGACCTAGACCTGTACGTACCAGGCATGAACTTCGTCTTTGGAGAAGCCCATTTGCCCGGAAGAACCGCGATAATCTCGACATACAGATTGAAAGGCCGTACCAGTTATGGGGAGGCTGAACTTCTGCCTGTTCGAGTTGTCAAGGAAGGCATGCATGAACTTGGGCACACATTGGGCCTCACTCACTGCAAGGACCCACTATGTGTAATGCGTTTCTCGAACAGTCTAGAGGACACCGATCGCAAGAGAGAAGATTACTGCGAGATATGCTCAAACAAGCTAGGCATGACCAAATGACTAAACCTTTCAGAGCAACCCCCAGCCAAATCGTCCCTGTCCTAGCTGGGCTTCTACTCTCCGGGCTCCTCACCTTTGGGTTGCAAGCCTCGAATGCTGAGGTTGTGTCAATCACCGTGTTCCCTGAAACTCCGAGCGGGGCTACTTTGAACGCGTCAGTTTTCGTCGTGATGATGGCGCTTGCTGCTACTCTGATCTATCTGCTTGTGAAGTATCGTAGAAGACATGTAGTGAAGTATCTGATTACCGGAGCGATGCTGCTTGTCACATTCTTCCTTCTCAATTGGTACAGTGAGCTGTATGCGACGCAGCTGTCCTCGACCATAGATGTCTACGGATACGGATGGATTGGATTGACTGGACTAATCTCCGTACTGCTGCTCGTGGGAATGCATAGAGCACGTGAGGGCGTCCGGCTAGTCTCGGTCACAATAGTTGGGTCATTGATCGGAACCTTTCTTGGCGCTTCAATCCCCACCATGACTGCCATCGTGCTACTGATCGCACTAGCCGCATATGATCTAGTCTCAGTTTATCGTGGTCCAATAGGCAAGATCGCAGAGATGGCTGATCTGGAGGATTTCAAAGGAGCAGTCTTCACAGTCGGCGACCTCACGATCGGTATGGGCGACCTTGTCTTCTACTCTATGCTTGTAAGCAATGCAATGGTCAATTTCGGGACATTCGCATACTTCGGGTCCTTTGCGGGCGTTTTGGTCGGCAGCTTTCTCGGATTCAAGATGCTGGAACGAAGGAATGTATTTCCCGGGCTTCCGCTTGCCATATGCTTCGGACTAGCAGCCATGATAGTCTTCAGCCAGTTACAGATATGGCTCCATATCTGAAACGGGTCACGGGTTAGAGGGAGCGCACTCATAGACGTAGAGCGTCTCACCAGGAATCTTCCGCTTGCGTAGTCTCACGCACTACAAATCCCTTCTCTAAGAGTGCCTTCTTAACGGCTGCCAAATCAAGCTCGGTGGAGACCGAAAGGAGAACTTTGCCTCTACGAGTCAGATGAACACTCAGGCCTTCCAAGAATCTCTGGAACACTCCCTCGCCTCGCCAAGCGTAATCGGCCCAATCTACCGGTCTTCCTTTGAAGTACGGCGGATTGAAGATCACCAGGTCAAACCTCTCGCTTCCGACTGGTTCGAATAGGTCGCCCTCAAGGACTCTGACTCTATCCTCCAAGTTGCTGACGAGGACGTTCGCTTTTGCACATCGAACTGCGATTGGACTGATGTCGGTTGCAGTCACCTTTGTGCCCTTCCGGGCGGCGGCTATTGCGCAGACTCCGGTGCCAGTACCGAGGTCAAGAACAAGCGAGTCAATTCCCAACTTGGATTCTTCGATGGCATCAAGAAGAAGCGATGTGCTGAGAAAAAGAACTGGATGAAAGACACCGGGAAATACGACTAGTGGAATTCCTCTGACATTTTCAAGGACTAGTCTGCTTTGTCTTCGCTGGCGAAAGAGAACGAAGAACAGCCACAATATCCTGCGAGAGATCCACCATCTCCAGCCACGACTTGCTCGCAAACCAGCTCCCGTAACCTCGTTTGGAATGGAAAGACCGGACAATCGCACGCGGTTGGAAGGGCGAGTTAAGCGCCCTGTATCATCCGGTTCACGTGCCCTCAGGGTTTTCGATTAAGCCAAGCTTCCAATTTCGGCAATTAGAATCGCGGATTCGGTCACTCCCACGTGTCGGTATCTGATATCTCCATTCTTGTCTATGATGAAGATCGTGGGAGTCGCGTCCACTGAATATTTCTGGTACACTTGCGCCGTATCTCTAATTGCAGTCCAGCCCTTCATGTTCTCATTCCGATAGTTTCGAAAAACACTGTCGGTATCGCCGATCGGATCAACAGTAAGGGTTACCATGACGACATCGCCTCCAAACTTGGTTCGGAGGTCCGCAAGGGCTGGGCCCTCGGTGACACAGGCTGAGCAAGTAGTTCGCATGAATTCAAGGACGACAATTTTGCCTTGCTGATCTGAAAGCCGAAAGGTATTGCCATCCACATCTGTCAATGCGAAATCAGAGGCAGGAAGAAGCGCCGTTGTCTGGTTTGGATTCTGCGGAGTCTGTGGTTGAGTGAAGAATGCCAACCAGATGATGCCTACGACGAAGATACCTATCGCTACTAGACCGACAACCTCGACTGCGTTGTGCTTTCGTTTTGTCTTCCTTCGAGACATGCTCATCCACCTTCAGGATTTCTCAGTTATGCGAAAGGCAAAGTGGCGTAGGTCGATATCTGGAATATAAAGCCAATCAGATGATCGCTTTCACGCGCGTGCGTGATGGACTCACGATTGCACTTAAGAGGAAGCGTTCACATCGAAGGACTTGCGATGAAGTGGACTGACCTGCTTTGAGGGGACTGCCCCGTGAAATGTGCATCTCCGCTGAGCAACTTTCACGCCGGACGAGTTTGAGATTCTCAAACGCTATGATGCAACTCGGCCTTGATGACTAGTAATTTCAGAAGCTCAGATGAGTGAATCTGTTTCTTTCCACTTCTTTCTCAAGGAGACAACTCTTATAGCGGCTGTCCAAGAGTGCTGTACGCCTCGGAGCCAGACTAGTTGCCCGTCTCCTTTGTTGCGCCGTCATGGGATCAGATATACGACATGCTCATGGAGCTGGCTAAACGGGTGAAGGATTCTGGTTTCCGACCTGATTTGATTGTCGGAGTGTGCCGAGGTGGATGGGCACCCGCCCGCGTCATGTCAGACCTGTTAGAGAATGCAAACACAGCAAGCATCAGGATTGAGTTCTATCTTGCGCCTGGCGTTACTGCAAGAAAGCCCGTGATAAGCCAAGCGATCATGGTTCCCGTCAAAGGTGCCAATGTTCTCGTTGTAGATGACGTCTCAGACACTGGCGAGAGTTTGAAGGTTGCCGTCGAGCACATTGATGTCTGCGGTGCAAGAGCGATCAAAACTGCCACGTTATATTACAAACCGCAGAGCATCTTCAAACCTGACTTCTTCATGGTTCAAACTGAACAATGGATCATTTTCCCCTGGGAACGACTTGAGAACACAAGGCGGCTACTTAATGAAGCCGAGAAGAAGGGAAAATCGATCAGCTCGATCAAAGACACACTCACCAGTGCCGGAATCAGTCGCGGCGTCGTGGAAAAGCTAATTGAGTACGCACGCCTCTATCGATAAGTCTTGATTCTAGATCTATCTGAATACGGAAAATTCGTTTTGATTTCAGCATTCAGGGTACCTTCGGACATGGTCCCCTTCACAGCTCTAGAGGAGATAAGAGCCAAGATTCCCGACAACGACATTCAGTTCTTTGATGGAGGACTTATCGCCGGCAAGGAACACTTGAAGTTCACAGCCATCAATGCTTTACACGCATTCAAGACAGGCATTAATATCTCAAAAAGCCTCGCAATGGAGACGCTTCTCTATGCTTCAGCTCAGAGGCAAATCGCTGCCGCAATATCGAAAGCCGGAGTTACCCAAGACTCAAAGATAGTTGGCCTTCTTGCGTTTTCCGGGTCGGAGGAAGATGCCCGAGAACTAGAGAAGAAGATAGCGCATTTCGTTCGGGCAGAGTTGATTGACGGTATACTCGACGAATGGTCTGAGGAGAAGGAGAACGAACTGATAGCACTGTATGAGATAGGCAGCGCGGAGTTGGAGGCTATCAGGATGCCTGGTCAGGAAGCCAAGACAGCCATAGAGAAGGCAGTCGTCGAACGGGTCGCCCTCCTATCAACAAGAACCTGACATTGGCAGTGCGAGTCACTACTTTGATCGTGCTTGCGAAGCCAACCGCTTCTCTCTCTCAACAGAAAGAATCTTGTCCGGCGCTATCACAGACACTCCAGTGACTTCACCTAGAATCTGTATCAGCACAACCTTGTCCGGTCCGTTGAGGTCAACTTTTCGATCGATTCGCTTGGCTACTGCTTCAATCAATTCTCGACCTGAGATCGAAGTCCTACGTTTCTCGATAGTAACGCGATACTTCTCATCCTTCGCTAGGGATTCGGCCAACTTCGCTGCATAATTCTCAATTCCCTGTGGATCAGATGGCACGGTGCCAGTGATCGGAGTAACCTTCAGAGTGTAGCGAAATTCCCACGGGCGTTCCAGAAGAAGCGAGCGCAGTCTGTCGATTGCTGTCACTGGGTCGATTCTTGTACGTGCCACGACAAGTCCTATGACTTGCGTTCGTTCTACCACCGCAGTACGGTCGCCCGCCTCGCCGAGCAGATACCACATTTCACTGCAGGTGTTTCTCTCGTTGCCTCGTGATGTAGATATTAGCAGATTGAAATCTTTCAGCAAACGACTCGCCCGCTCTGGATTGTCCCAGTAACCACTGCTAATGCTTGAAAAAGGGTTTGGCCCAGGGCACGCATCCTAAGCTATCTTCTCCCATGATGTGGGAAGACAACTGAGAGTGCTTGTTTCACCTGTTCGTTTCGTATAGGCCCTTCTCGAAGCATTCTGACTCCACGAGAATTGACACGAACGATTGTTGATCCAGCCCGCAGCGAAGACTCCCCACCGTCCAAGACCGCATCTATGCGATCACCGAAGCAGTGGCGGACCATCTTTGCGTTGGTGCAGGGAGGCTCTCCTGAGAGGTTTGCGCTTGTCCCGGTGAGTAGCCCTCCGCATTTCCTAATCAGCCCTAATGCCACCCGGTCGTTTGGGCATCTCACCGCTATCGACCTACGCCCCAGAGTAAGCGCATTAGGAAACCGAACCCTCGGTTTGAGAACTAGGGTGAGCGGGCCTGGCCAAAACTTGGAGGCCAGTATCTTTGCTCGACGATCCATTACAGCAATCTGGTCTGCCAGCCGAGATGAAAGGACCAAGATGGGAAACGGTTTCTTTCCTTTTCTTCCTTTGACGGCCATGGCTCTTCTTATGGCTCGAGGGTTGTGGGGGTCACAGCCCAATCCGTAGACAGTGTCTGTGGGATAGGCTACGATGCCGCCTCTCTTCACTATCGCGGCGGCTTTTTCGATATCTCTGACGCGTACTGAGAGAGTCAGCAGGGCAGCACACATCTTCTTCCGAGTGTGAACTGCATGTAGCCACCTAATAGGAAGCGCGAACAAAACTCCTCGACGCTCGAGGCGATCCACGAAAGAAGTCGCGGGAGACAAGTTCAGCCATGAAGCACCCGAATACGCTAGTGAACTGTTCCGCAAGGAAAGAGGTGGCTGGCAAAAGGCCGCTTACACTCATCACCGATGGACTTCACGCCTACCATGTGGCGTACAAGCGTGAGTTCTACGCTCACCAGAACCCCGTACGAAGCAGTCGAACACATCACATGGCAAGGAGACAAGGGCAATCAGAAGATGGAGTCATTCAACGGCACCGTAGATCAAGAGAGAAAACCATGCGATCACTCAAGCGAACCGATACGCCGATCCTTACAGGTATGCAAATCTTCCACAACCACATGCGTCCACACATGGCACTGGATGGCAAGACTCCCGCTGAAATGGCAGGAATCAAGATTATGGGCAAGAATAAGTGGATAACCCTAATCCAGAATGCGGCTCACCAAGACGAAGCAATGCTAATCATTATTAGCCGTGATTGCTGATTTGTTCATTCGCAAAGATGCCGTGCGAGACTATGGTGGACAAGCATTCTGGCTGGCATTGCTGGAGTTCATTACACTTCGGCCGAGCTATTGACACGTGGATACCTTGCACTTATGACGGTTCGGAATACTTGAGAGCTTCAGATATCATCGCTAGTGGGCAATTGGGCACGGTAAACAATCCAAGTGAAGTACCACATGCGACCTAAAGAAGTCGTTCGACTGGAAACTTCACGAGCGTGATGACAGTAGTTGATTCAAACAAGTTCTATGTTTTGGTCGATCTAAGACGCAAAATAGTCGATTGTATGGAGAATCCAGATGTACTTCATCGTCCCGTCGTCCATAATGAGGTCCATACTTGAAACGAACTCATCGAAAACATCTACGAACGCAAGGGAAACGTGTTCGTCACCATAAAGACACCAAGCTACGACGCTTTCCAAACAAATATGAAAGAATTGACTTGGAGCGTTTTCGTGAGAACTGGGATGCTATGTGCCGAAAGTTGTAAGGTCTAATCTGACGAAAAGTAGGCAAACACATCCACCAAACGACTCTTTACAGCACTCTCAGACCAAACGAGGACTTGACAGCCGCTGTCCTAGAAAAGACTTAAAAGAAACTCGCATTTCGCAACATAGGCGGCTGTTCTGGAGGCCAAGAAGTTTGAGTGAGGAAGAAGAAGACTGGGACGAAGAAGAGGACGAAGACTGGGAAGAAGACGAGTGGAGTGGCGAAGACCGCTCTGGACAACAGTGTTTCTAGTTTTCTTCGATTCTGATGCGTCACACGCTTTCTTGAAGATTAACTCAATTCCGGGCTTTTCCGCCAATGGTGATTTGCAATGACGAGAGTAGCTGTGCTTGAGAAAGAGAGATGCAAGCCCGATGACTGCGGTATCCCATGCTACAGATTTTGTCCCGAGGTCCTGAACCGGAGATACGCGATCAAGTTCGTGGAGGGAGAGAAAAAACCGATTATTGTGGAGGACGTTTGCACTGGGTGTGGCATATGCATAAAGAAATGCCCGTTCGGTGCAATCAGTATCGTCAACCTCCCTGCAGAACTTGACCGAGATTGCAGCCATCGCTACGGCGTAAACGCGTTCAAGCTGTACAGACTCCCGGTCCCTCAAGAGGGCACCGTTACCGGACTTGTCGGCAGAAATGGGACGGGAAAAACTACAGCGCTCAAGATCCTTTCAGGTGAGATCGCTCCGAATCTAGGGAACCTCGAGGGACCACCCGACTGGCACAACATCATTCGAAACTATCGAGGCTCGATACTTCAAGACTACTTCAACAAGCTCAGCGAGAAGAAGCTCACAATAGTGAGCAAACCACAGTACGTAGATCGAATCCCGGAGTATCTGAAGGGCAAGGTCTCAGATGCCCTCGACAAAATCGATAACGAGGAAAGACTCCGCCCGCTGGTCGAACTCCTACAGCTGGACAAGATCAAGACTAGACAGATGAGCGTCCTTAGCGGAGGCGAACTCCAAAGACTTGCAATTGCGGTTGCGTCAGCGCGGGACGCTGACGTGTACATCTTCGATGAACCATCAAGTCACCTTGACGTCAGTCAAAGGCTGAGGGCAGCTCGCGCCATAAGAGGACTTGTCGAAGAAAAGAAGACTGTCCTAATTGCAGAACATGACTTAGCGATGCTTGACTATCTATCAGACCAAGTCTGTGTACTGTATGGCGAGCCTGGCGTTTATGGAATCGTATCTCATATACATGGGGTACGGGTTGGCGTCAACATCTACCTGGACGGCTTCGTTCCGGACGAGAACATGAGATTCCGCGACGAACCGATTAGGTTTCACGTGAAACCGCCCCGTGACTTCGCTCCAGCCGAGAGTTGGCAGCTTGAATGGCCGAAGATGGCTAAGAAATTCAAGCAGTTTGGACTTACAGTGAGTGCCGGGTCAGCAGGAATAGGAGAGGTTGTAGGTATCCTCGGGCCAAACGGCATCGGCAAAACCACCTTCATCAAACTCCTTGCGGGTATGGAAGAGTCAGATGATGGAACCGAACTTGCCTGGAAAGGCCTCACAATCAGCTACAAGCCACAATACATTTCAGCAAAATACGAGGGGACGGTCGAAGCGCTCTTCCGATCAATCGCAAGCTCAGCCTACGAAACCGAAGCATTCGCAAACCAATACATCAAACCATTGGGACTAACGAAGTTGCTGGACAGAAATATCGAAGAACTGAGCGGCGGAGAGCTACAGAGGGTAGCGATCATAGCCTGCTTAGCGAAGGACTCTCAAGTCTACCTTCTGGACGAGCCAAGCGCATACCTAGATGTTGAAGAACGCCTGGCAGCTGCGAAAGCCATCCGGCGCACGGTCGAAGAGAAGCATGCCTTCGGTTTCGTCGTCGAACATGACATCGTTTCTCAAGATTTCATTGCTGACAGACTGATGATCTTCGATGGAAAACCCGGCTTGACAGGACACGCGGGCAAACCTATACCACTTAGAGAAGGAATGAACAGCTTCCTTACTCAGATGGACATGACTTTCAGACGTGACCCCACGAGCGGGAGACCTCGTGTCAACAAACTTGGAAGCAAACTTGACCGTGAGCAAAAGGAGATCGGCGAATACTACTACACTCGTGCAAGCGATTGAAAATTGACCAAGAAATCCTATGCGGAGTCGGCGCTGCGTGATGTTTAACTATCCACTTGCAGTTAGACTCGTTAGAAAGTGCAGGGTTTGACTCAATACTGTCTCGAATGCGGCGGAACGCTTAGCTACGACCCAGTCTTCAAACAATACAATTGCAAGAGCTGCGGCCTCACATTCACGTCCCAACAACTCTTGGAGGGCAAGGGAAAACTCCAAGATAGAGAAACCAGCGACGAACAAAAGAGACGCAAGCAGAAAGAGTACCTGAACTGGTGGCTATCAAAGAAGTAGCCTGAGCGCTATCAACGTGCTAGGTTAGCATCGGCTATCCCGATCTTTTCTGTTATTCAGGAGAATCAGAATTGTCGACTCTGGACTCATTAGTCACGAGGATGATGGTAGAGCCTGGACTCCCGAGTTTGTGACTGTTGAGGGCTACAAGTACAAGCATCCGAGCGGCAAATGGCTTCGTAAGCCAGAGAAGGATGCACTTAGACACCGAAAACGTTAGGACGCCTTGTCTCTTCTCAACCCGGCAACAAAGCGGAAGAAACTGAGAGACCTCAAGCAACCGGGACAGCCTCTCCAAACATCGACTTCCCCAAAACCCTCAGAGAACTGAGGATCACAATTGCCAGGAAGCGAAGCCGTGACCGTAGGTGCGTGTCCCAGACTGACCAAATAGTCAATTCAATAAGGACCCATTTACTTATTGAATAAAACAAGCGTGACGGTCGAATGCGCGAAACTAACGTCCTAGTTCACGACATAGGCGTCCTCATCACAAGGACTGCCCAAGTCGGTGTCGGACTTAGAGTCAACTATGCCTTGAATCTGCTAGGGAAGGTTGTGCATCATCTTTCGGACCGCCAACTTGGATCTCCGCACAACAAGGAGTCTGACTTTCACATTTGGGGCGACATCGCTTCTGCGACAAGCAATCTCAACATGGCCGTGATCTTCGACAAAGTTCCGAAAGAACACGTCAAGGAAATTACGGATGAATTGAAGCAAATTGCACGAGAGTTCGAAGTCGATGAAATCTACTATAAGATGGATAAAGAACTTCAAGATCTCATAGATTTCATGAATCCAACATGGAAACCCAAAGCCCTCAGTTCTGATTGACTCGCTTGTCTCTGCGTCTCACGTTGTCGGCTAAGATCAGGCGCTCGCTGTGGGCTACCTCAAACGCTTCAATACGTTGGGTCATCTCATTCCCTTTTCTTGAAATCAGACAGTTCTGGTTCGCATGACTCCAATTCCGCAACTGAACAGGTGTGAGCATCCTTGGCTTGAGATGCTGTTCGATTCAAGGGCGAGCATGAAAGCAGCTTCCTCAGTCTAGTCTGCGGCAGCGTCGTCAGGTAACACACGAGAAAAACAAATACGTAACCCAAAACTATGTGCCGACAACAACACATTCGCACCGCGAGAACAAGGTTTGTGGATGAATGAAAGCTAAGAAACTGAAACCGAACCCGAAATGTCCTCACTGTGGGTCACGCAGAACCATCAAAATCGGATACTATCTAGCATCCCGACCTAGAATGCACAAGATACAACGTAACCAATGCAAGATGTGCGGTCGAACCTTCAGTTGGAAACGATAACGGTCGCTTTCCGCCATTGGCGGTAATTGGATGTCTAACCGTTACGAAAAGATTGCGCTAACACCCGCTGTCCTTCACTGCCTAGAACGGGTCCAAGTCCCGAACAATCGCTTTCCCGCGAAGTCTCCTTCTCATCAGTGCAACTGCAAGCTTCAGTTCTCTCACCATCTTATCGCGAGATGTCCCACCGATGCGAAAGTGCAGCTCAATTCTTGCAGATCCGTCCCTCTCGATTCCTCGTGGGTGTGATTTGATGAATACCAAACGGTGCTTTCGCATGACTTCATCGATCAGCGGCGACAATGACGATTCTGGAATCCCGCGAAGTAGTAGAGAGTGCTCGTGGAATGCGTAAGTGCTCCCGAAACCTTCGATTATTGGCTTAATTGAACTTCTGAAAATAGCTCGCATTTCCTTCGGAACTCCGGGAAGAGCGATCAAAGTGGTTCCGCGTACAACAAGGCAAGGTGCGGGCGCTGTGCCAACAGGATTCGGCAATGGCGTAGCTCCAGACGGAAATCTCGCCATCTTCAAACGGGGCGGTGTGAGTTTCACATGCGGTCCAAATCTCGTCAAATATCTTGACCTGAGGAATTCCACTGCCCTAGGGTTCAGGACTAGTCGGCGCTTGAGGAGTCTGCTTATGCTTGCTAGTGTGATATCATCGTGTGTTGGACCTAGGCCTCCTAGTGTAAGCAGGAAGTCGGGATGTCTCGACAGGGCACCCCTTATTGCGCCTCCAATCTCCTCGTGCCTGTCTCGCACTGTTGTGATTCGCCGAAGCACTCCCCCGAGCTCGCTGATCTGCACTGCTAGCCAATGTGAATTTGTGTCCAGTGTCTTTCCAATCAACAACTCGTTTCCGATTGCAACTATCTCAAATATCAGCTGTTTCGCATGCAATCCCTGAGGGCTCCTCGGCTTCCCATCTTCGGGGATAGACATGAACGCTGATCCGTTTAAGCTCCTGCGTTAGGATTGGGATCGCGACTGGGTTGGCTACTCGCAAAGGGTCAGCTGGATCTTTCGGGAGGATTTCTTCCATTTCTGGCGGTTCTGTGGTACCTTTTGAGGCGTGGCCACCCAGTCTTGGCATGTTTGAATCGATGTGGCTCGCTTTTGAGCCAGCGCAGCATATGAAAGAAGCTTCTGGCACGCTTCTCTTCTCGTTCAGCGAGCGGTTCGTAGCCTAGGTTTCGGATTTCATCCAAGTATGCAGTCTCAACGTGACGCTGTGCTTCCCCTGTGATCTTGGTGACAGTCACTCTCTCTTTTCCAAACTTCTCTTCAAGATCATGGACTGCTCTTTCGAAGATGAAACTGCTGCAGATCAATATCGGTTCACTTTCGCCTAGTTTCATCTTTTCGATGACATGTTTAATGACTTCAGAAGCCTCTGCAAGGTAGGCTTTCTTGCCAAATTCTGGTTGCTGGAAGAATCCAACATCTACCACGTCGTAGCTGAATTCGCCGGTCTCGGGGCGATATGCCCCTATCACAACTCCATGCAGCAGGTCGCCAACTCCAGCATCATCAATTTGGAGAGTCATTGGATCATTGCTCACGGTATTCGCTAATGACTCGTACGGTGGCCTATTGGTGTTCTTCTTCACGAGCAAGAGCCAATGGCAAGGCACAAGAACCGCTATCGGCATAGTCTTGATTGGCCGCAATGACTGGCAGGCTAGATACAGGATCTTCATGACTGTAGAATCCGGGTCGCGAGCGGCCTTCAAGAACATTCTCGAGAGGAGACGCTACCACTGTGCACTTCACATCGATCAAGACATATCTCAAAGGCTCATGAATGTGAGTCCTAGGAAGGCGAGCACAATATTCGTCATATTCGTAGTCGGCATGGCTGGATCGGGGAAATCACTTCTCGTCGCGTCGTTCTCCGAGTTCTTACGTTCCACAGAACAGAATGTTGTGACTCTTAATCTCGATCCGGGAGCAACAGCTCTGCCGTACAATCCTGACGTTGATGTCCGAACATACGTCGACATAGATGAACTAATGGAGAAATACAAGCTAGGCCCAAACGGCGCTCTGATCATGGCATCTGACATTGCAGCAGATCACCTAGAGGAGATCCGAAGTGAGCTTGACGCAGAAGCTCCTGATTTTGTGCTGGCTGACACGCCGGGACAGATCGAACTGTTTGCATTCAGAGAAAGCGGACCGTACTTCTCTAAGGCAATGACTGACGAATCGAAAGCAGTCTTGTACACGTTGGACGCGCCCTTTTGTAGAAACCCGATGAACTTCGTGTCCAACTTGTTCCTCGCGGCGGCAGTCTACACACGGCTTGGGCAACCACAAGTCTACGCACTCACAAAAACCGACCTAGTCACCGAAGAAGAACTGGACCAGATTGTTGGATGGGCCAGCGAAATCGAGCAACTGGAAAACGCGTTCGACACAACATCAGGTAGCACAGGCGCACTTATTGCACGTGACTTGGCAATTGCAGTGCACTCGGCAGGTTTGATCTTCGAAACGATACCCGTGTCAGCGAAGTCGAATGCAGGTCTACTTGAGTTGAACGCATCGCTCACCCGCGCACTCTCAGGCGGAGAAGAACTCCGACCCTAGGCAGCTGGGCATGATTGGCCACAAGTGTCCGACATTCTCAACCTCAGAGAGAACAATTATCCAACATCATCGCGAACAGTTGTTACTGACTGCACAAGGCAGGGAACATAGCTGAAATCGATATCTCCCGAACAGGAACTGTTCATTCTATGGCTGTTGAAAACTGAGAGAGAAATCGGAAGATATCGTCTGGCAGAGATGCTCGGTGTACCCCAAGGCATCGCGCGTGGCATGCTCGGACATATGAAGAGGAGTGGGTTGATCCAAGTGCGATACCGTGCAGGAACCAGAGCCAGCTCAAAAGGGCTACGCAAATTGACCGCTCTTATGAAACATCACAACCTGAGGCTGGTCAAGAGATCCGACCAGAAGCTTCTGGGTTTGGACTCTAGGAGCGTCATTTTCCATGTTGCAGGACGCTCACGGCAACTTGGTCAAGGAATCGAGCAACGCGACGCGGCCATCAAAGCGGGTGCAACCGGCGCCATAACATTCCTCTTTGACGGAAAGACGCTCAAGTTTCCTGGAGTGACGGAATCGCTTCAAAAACGTGACCCTGCGGCTTTTGAGAAGATCAAGAACCAACTCAGCCTGAAGAAAGGAGATGTCGTCCTGATTGCTTTCGCCAGCACATGGTGTGACGCGGCTAGGGGCGGATTTGCTGCAGTCAAGACTTTAGTGTAATCAGATATCTCAAGGGAATGCTCCCAAAGTCCACTCGTATCTCACGCCAACACTGTTTGCATTGGGAGCTTCGCGATTCGCGGCGAGACGCCCCAGGATCCCGTTCACATGACCCAAGCCCACGACTGCGACGACCGGGCCAGTCGTATGGTCAAGTATCTCTTGCAGCCTTGAGGCCATGAATAGGTCCCTTTCCTCAACGAGGATTCGGAAGAGCGTCGGATACTTGACTCTGAATTCTGCCATCAGATCATCAAACTTTCCTTTCGCCAGCTGAGTGGTCCCCCTTTTGGTGGACATCGCAAAAAGAGCGGCCAGTACGTCAAAGCCTATCCTCAGTCTCTCCAGCCAGGGGATATTTCTGATCCCCGCGAGAATGGAGTCAATCGGTTTGTCAATCATAATCGTCTTCGCTCCAACTCTTTCAGCTTCATCGACCGCTTCGAGCATCTCACTTCCGGGAAAAACGTCGGTCAACGATCCTACCGACCTTTCAAGCAAAGCCATTAGCCACGGTAGCAAACCGGTATGGATTGGAGAATCCATTTTGTCTCTGTTGGGATCTCTGAGAGCCCACAATCTCTCCTCGTCGAGTTCCACCGCGACCACGCATGGACGCAATTCAGAGATTGTCCTCCGGACTCGGTCGATGCTCGCTTTGTCTACATGTGTTGTCCCGAGAATTGTGAGCCTCTGCGAGTTTCGGTCTTGTTCCAAGATTCCAACCAGATACTGGCACGAAGACAGTAATGCAAGCAGGCGGAAAGAGACCGAGCAACTGTATTAAAGCGGTTGGACCTTACCCGAACTCGCGGTAAGATTACGATGGGTTCCGCAGAAGCGCAAGTGATAATCAAGAAGGCCCTGGCAGAAGGGCGTCGCAACCTCTTGGAACCTGAGGCCAAAGCCATATGCGTCGAATATGAAATTCCCACGCCGCGTTACAAGCTCGCAGTGGACTCTGCAAGCGCCGCAGCCCTTGCTGGTGAACTCGGATATCCAGTTGTCTTGAAGGTCGTTTCTCCCGATATAATCCACAAAACCGAGGTGGGCGGAGTCGTGGTCGGGTTATCATCGAGTGATGCAGTGGAGTCTGCTTACCTACGGATCTTAGAAAGCGTGCGAGCCCGCAGACCAGATGCACGAATCAAAGGAATTCTCGTTCAGAAGATGGCTCCTGAGTCAACGGAAATCATTGTCGGGTCGGTGAATGATCCTCAATTTGGGCACACCATCCTGTTCGGCTTGGGAGGCGTTTTCGTCGAGATACTTAAGGACGTGGCATTCCGCATAGCCCCCCTCGAAGAACGTGACGCACGTGATATGATTCATGAAATCAAAGGGTACGCAGTTCTGGAGGGCTACCGGGGTTCTCCGCCTGCTGACCAGAACGCAATAGTTCACGTACTCTTGTCCGCGTCGCGCCTAGTGATGGAGAACCCTCAAATCGACCAGATGGACCTCAACCCTACAATAATCTACGAGCACGGCGCGTTAGTCGTGGACGCGAGGATGTTACTTTCAGCATAGATGGCTGTTAAACCATTTACTGTGCAGGTTGGAACGTGGGTAAATTCGCCAGATCTACGCAAAGTCTATGAATGAGGGTTTCGAGAAAGTTTTATGAGCAATAGTGCATCTTCCCACGGACGGCAAAAGGTACTGAGCGGCTTGTCAGAGAACAGCGAGGCATTGTTCCGGGAAATCAATGCGCTCAGAGACTCCAATGTCCACCTTGTTGAGCAACGCGAGAATCTTAACCACAAGGCCAAGGAGCTGCTTGAACAACGCAACAAGCTCAACGAAGATTTCAAGCGCATGATCAACGAAGTTAAGGCTCTTAAGCTTAGAAGAGACGAGCTGAATCGGAAGGTCAAGGAACTCAAGGCTTCCAGAAACGTTGCACGAGACGCTGCAGTGACGGAAAGGGAGAGGCTTGAGAAGCTCAAGAACAGGTCAGTAGAGATCTCGGAGCGACTCGAGGGAAGCCCGCGAAGGGCCCTTGAAGAGTTCAATCGTCTAGAATGGAAGATGCAAACTAGCACCCTCACCCCCAAGGCTGAGAAGGAATTGATCAAGCGCCTGAAGGAACTTGAGGGGCAGGTGCTTGTTGCGAAGAAGGCAGAGGCTCTCAGATACAAGATTCTGGGAACGAAGGCAACTATTGGCGGCAAGAGGCTTCAGGCTCAGTCATTCCATGAGCAGATGACAAAGATCGTTGAAGAAAGTGAAGTAATCCACAAGAAGCTGATTGACGTGGCCGCATCTGCGTCAACAGCTAAGGCTGAAGCGGACAAGGCGCATGGGGCTTTTGTGGAAGCCCTGAAAGGGGCTGATGAAGCGCACAAGGGGTATGTCACGAACCTTGTCAAGATCCGAGAGATCCGCCAACAGATCGCTCAGACGGGTCCGATGGTTAAACTTCGCAAAGGCCAAGAAGTCCGTGAGAAGCTTGAGAAATCTGGCGCCGAGAAACTCGGGCAAGGGAAGAGACTATCTCTTGAAGAGTTCAAGGCGCTGATGGAGAAGGGCGCCATCTAGCGGCTCCGCTGACACACCTTATATTCCCGCGTTCTCTGTCGTCCCGGTAGGGTCATGAGATAGTTTTGGCGGATGACTCTTGCCTAGCGTGAGAATAGGACTGATCGGCGGCTCTGGCTTTGAGCAGCTGATCGGACAAGGGGAAACAAGACGAAACGACACACCCTATGGGCCATCTCCGGACATTACGATCACCCAAATTGACGACGTACGTGTCGCATTCCTACCAAGGCACGGACTCCGCCATGAATTCCCGCCTCACAAGGTGAACTATAGAGCCAACATCTGGAGCCTGAAGCAACTTGGAGTGGAAAGGATAGTTGCAACCAACGCCGTAGGCGCGATGAGAGAAAGTTACCGACCGGGGAACCTCGTGATCCCCGTGGACCTCGTGGATTTTACCAGGTTGAGGAATCAGACATTCTACGATTCTGAACCGGTTGTGCACGTAGACGTGACTGATGTCTACTGCCCTGAGATACGAAAGACGCTCATCGAGGCCTCTGGGCGGTCGTCTCGAAAAACGTGGAATGAGAGCATTCTCGCGTGTACAGACGGGCCTCGGTATGAGACACCGGCCGAAATCATGATGATGAGAAACGCGGGATGCGATGTGGTCGGAATGACATCTGCACCCGAAGCATTCTTGGCACGCGAGCTTGAGATCTGCTACGGTGCCGTTTGCATCGTTACTAACATGGCGGCGGGGCTTCAGAAATCGCTCACAGCATCTGAAGTGACGCAGCTGGCCGAGAAGGTCCTGCCAGAAGTAGAAACCTTGGTTAAGGACACGATTGCAAGAATTCCAGTAGCAAGAACCTGCCGGTGTGGGAAGGCTCTCTCACAGGCCACCCCGACGTGATTGACCATGCTAGAGGGTTTCCTACGGGCAATCGGGGCCTACGCTGTCTACGAATGGTGGCTTGACGGGCAGATCAGAAAACAACCTATCCCAGAGCACTTGGGGGTCATTCTTGACGGAAACAGGCGGTGGGCCATCGCACGTTCAGGCATAGTCTATGAAGGCCATCATTATGGGGCAAAAACCAGTGAGGCTCTGCTGGACTGGTGTCTCGACCTCAATATCAAGACAATCACGCTCTATGTCTTCTCAATGGAGAACTTCGATCGGCCACAAGAAGAAGTTGACACGATATTTGCGATCATTGAAGAAGAGGCAAGGAGGCTACTGAAAGACGAGAGGTTACATCAGAATCAGGTAAGAGTCAAAGCGCTTGGGCGTCTAGATTTGCTGCCTAAGCACCTGCAAGAAGTTCTCCAAGAGATCGAGCACGCCACAGAATCGTATGACAGACACTTCCTCAACATCGCCCTCGCATATGGCGGAAGAACTGAGATTATTGACGCTGCACGGAAGATCGCAAGCGATGTTCAAGAGGGTTCAGTTGAGCCGGATGAGATAGATGAACGGTTCTTCATGAAGTACCTTTACACAGCCCATCTTCCAAACCCATACCCAGATCTTGTCATACGAACATCTGGAGAAGAGAGGCTCAGCGGGTTTCTGCTGTGGCAGTCGGCCTACAGTGAATTTTGCTTCTTAGATGTATATTGGCCGGAATTCAGGCGAATAGATTTACTTAGAGCTGTACGAACTTACCAGATGCGCAAAAGAAGATACGGCCAGTAGCCGCGTAGGTTCCCTGACATTCATTCTAGCCTGAATATGCGGGTCGCGAGCACCATAAACTCGCGCCAAGCTTTATCTCACATCCGATACGGATTCAAGGCCAATCCACTCACAACATGATCGTCTAGTCTCGAAGGTCTGGCGTGGCACGGCGGGATCGATTAGCACTTGGTATACATTCGCAGGATTGATCTTAGAGGTTTCAAGACTTTCGGGAAGAAAGTATCCCTGAGCCTTGACCGTGGCCTAACCGTAGTTACAGGCCCCAACGGCTCCGGGAAGAGCAACGTAATAGACTCGGTGAAGTTCGCACTAGGAGAACTGAGTGCCAAAGAACTCAGAGGCGGAAACATCACCGACCTCATTCACAGAGGATCTCCTCATGCCACAGCGAAATCCGCCTACGTAGGAATCCAATTCGACAACGCGGATCGACGCATCCCCGTGGATGCTGACCTTGTGACTATCTCAAGGGAATTTCGAAGAGGCGGGGAAGGCATCTACCGAATGAACGGGCGGCGCGTTTCACGAAAGCAACTTACCGACATTCTTTCATCTGCTGACATCCAAGTTTCCGGACACAATATCGTTCAACAACACGCAATCACTAGACTCGCCGAGGTGACCCATGAGGAACGCCGAAAGATCATCGAGGACATGATAGGAATAGCCGTCTACGATTCCAAGAAAGCAGAATCAGAGATCCAGCTGCAACAAGCAGATCTGAACATAAAGGTCGCATCAGCCCGAACCGACGAAGTTCGCCTTAGAGTCGAATCTTTGGAGAAAGAGAGAAACGATTACCTCAGATCGCAGCAGCTCAAGAAGGAGACCGGCAGACTCCAAGTCCAACTCACTTCTTGCAAGATATCTGAAATCCAGACTCAGATAGCTGATCTCAGAAATGAGATTCTTGAGAGACAGCAGACAATTGAACAGACCAAAGCCAAGAAAGACGAGATCTCGAAACAAAGACAAAAGATCGAGTTGGATCGGCAGAGCTACGAGGAGACCGTTGTTGACAGGGGCAGCAGTGAGCTTTTCAGGATCGAACGCGCCATCGGAGATGTCAATGCAAACGTTGCAGGTTTGAAGGCTGAGATCGAATCATCCAAGGAAACCATACGATCGCTCCAACTCCAGAAAGCTGATCTCGAGAAGCGCATGGACCAAGCAGTTCAGTCGGTCGCACAATCCGACTCGAATCTAGCCGATTGCAGAGGCAGATTTTCGGAGCTCACTACCGTTCTCGATGCCAAGCGAAAGGAACGAGAAGTTTTCTCAGCATCCATTGCAGAGTTCAGAAAGAAGATTGGAGAGGAATCAGGCGAGGCAAACGTAGTAGACGAACAGATCAGCGCACTCACGAGCCAACTCATTGAGATCGATGCAGAGGCAAAAGGAAGCAGTTCAAAGATCACGCTTCTAGAAGGCCATATCCAGACACTAAAGTCAAGACGAATAGAACTTGAAGAACTATCAACGAGCATCAAGAGTAGAGTCGAAGAGCTTGCGAAGCTTCTCGCACAAGAACAGTCGAGGCTCGATACGATCGAAGCAAACCTCGCCGAGTACACAAAGGTTGAGGTCGAGAAGGAAGTAGAGGTAGCTCATGCAGCAGAGGTCTCAAAGAAAGCAAGACTCACCCTAGCGGAAGTCGAAACTCAGAAGACCGTAGCCGAGGCCATGGCATCCGATGACTCCGCGCTCCAGCTGATCGAGGAGATGGGCCAGTCAGGCGCCATCGCTGGCGTCTACGGACGCCTATGTGACTTGATCCAATTCAGAGAAGAACATCGCAAAGCTATCGAGGCGGCTTCAGCAGGATGGATGAAATCAATCGCCGTCAAGAACATCGAAAGCGCAATTGCATGCATAGAAAGCCTCAAGAGAACAAAACTAGGACGCGTCAAACTGATCCCCATCGAGAATCTCTATCCTACGAGCAAGATCGAGCCTCCCACGCAGATCGAGGGCATACTTGGCAAGATCGAGGACTTCATCGAGCCCTTAGGGCCATTCGATCATGCAATCAACTTCGTCTTTGGTGACACGATACTCACCGCAAACCAAAGGGCCGCATTTCTGGTCTCGCTTGAAGGATGTCGAGCAGTGTCGATTGCGGGTGACCTGTACGAGCCAGGAGGAGGCATGGAGATCGGATACTACCGTGAGCCACTGGACGCCAGAAGATTCGCACCTAAGGAATCAACTCTTGCAGACGTGGCATCCGCGGTCACATCATTAGAGGACCTCTTAGAACGTTGCAAGAAAGACCTTGAGAGACTCAGAGAGGAGATCCTGAACCTAAACGAGAGCAAGTCAGCGAGCAAGAACCTAATCGAAGCGATGGAACGAGAAGCCACCACAATAGGACATGACCTCGAGCGAACCATAAAGGCCATTGAAAACTCCGACAAACGCGTCGCAACGTTCGGCGAAGACATCGAACATGAAAAGTCCAGTCTCCACTCGTCGCAGGAAGGAAGACAGGGCCTCCAGAACAAGCTCGACCTACTCATGAAAGATAAATCATCTCATCTGCTCAAGGCAAAATCCGACGAACTAGCCAGACTGGAGAGCACACACGCAATCCTGTATGATGAAGTGAACACACTACTTCAGAAAAAACTGGAACTCGAATCCAAGATCGCTGCATTGGAAACCTACATTTCAACATTCGAACAGAACCAAGACCAAATGAAAGCTCAGATCGCATCGATCGAGAAACAAACCGTGGAGATACAGTCAAAGATCGAAACATCAAACCAAACCATGGCCGACCATGTTGCGACCATAAATGGTCTCAAAGAACAGAGAGATGAGATTCAGAGGAACGTAAGCTCCGCTAAGGCAAAACGGAGCGAGTTTGAGCAGACCCTCAAGAGCCTCGAAACCCAACTGATGAAGATCATCAATCAACTTGAACCGCTGAATCGGGAAGTCGCAGATCTCAACTCCTCAGTGAAAGAGAAAGAAATGCGTGCCTCGCTTTTCTGGAGCGAGATCAAGCAGCTAGGGTACAATGAGCTCGCCGAAGTAGATCCTAAAGAACTTACATCAATAGAAACTTCACTGAACGCCCTCAAGCGAGAACTTGAACGAATCGGAGCAGTCAACGCGCTCGCGGTCAACCAATATGAGGATCAGAAGAGCAACTACAAACAGCTAGCGACGAGAATCTACGAGATCGAGAAGGAAAGACACTCGATCATTGAATTCATGAACGAACTTGACAAGAAGAAGTACGACATGTTCATGCGGGCATTCAACCAAGTCGACGCAACGTTCCAAGAGATCTTTACCAAGGTCACGGGCACGGGAAGAGGCAAAATGATACTTGAGGTCCCTGAGGACCCATTCAAAGGCGGAGTCGACGTCATGCTCGAATTCCCGGGCAAATCTATGATGACAATCAGCAGCGCAAGCGGCGGGGAGAAATCAGTCAGCACGGTCTGCTTCTTGCTAGCACTTCAGGCAATACACCCCATGCCATTCTACATGTTCGACGAGATCGACGCTCACATGGACGTGGTCAACTCGCAGAGACTCGCCGAATTGCTCCGCGAGCGATCGAAGGGATCACAGTTCCTGGTCGTGTCACTGAAAGACACTGCGATATCTAGAGGAAACAGAGTCTACGGCGTCTTCATCCAGGAGGGGGTCTCGCAGATTGTGGAGATGCCGATGGCTGAGGTGAAGGCCTAATGGACATAACCGAGAAGCCATTCTGGCTGCGACCTCCATACATGATTCTCTTCGACCTGCTTAAGCTACATCGCATCAAACCATGGGATGTGAACATCACATACCTACTCAACACCTTCCTAGCAGAGATGAAGAAACAAGGTTTCATCGACTTCTCTGCCTCAGGAACCGCTCTCCTATCATCTTCAATGATCCACAGAATGAAGTCTGAGCTCGTGCTCAAGATGGAGGAACCACCGAAGCCTCCGATTCCGAGACCCAACGAGGAGGTTCCGCCACCGCTCCCGTTCCCTATTCGATTCGAATACACCGCAACTTCCATCGAACAAGTTCTCTCAGTGCTTGAGGAAGTGCTGAAACGTGAGAGCCTAGCTCTCGCTGAGAGAAAGAGCCTGCTCAGTCCACCAGAGATACTTGAACAAATGGATGAGTTCCTCGCTAATATCGAGAAGAACATCGAGGTATTCTACGCCACACTTCTACGAAAAGCTAGCCCAGAAGCCACGCTCTCATTCCTGCAACTCACCAAGGACTCTTCGCTGCTGGATGCTGTTAGGACCTTCATCATGCTCCTCTTTCTAGTTATGCAGAACAAGGTGAACTTGAGCCAGAAAGAAGACCGGGGTGACATACTCATCAGCCTACCGGAGGTTGCGCCTGCAATTGTCTGAGACCCAGCAGATCGAAAAAAGTGCAGACGAACGCACAAAGACTCAGATCTCAATGATCGAGGCCGCATTGTATGTAACTGGCAAGCCTCTCGACGTTGGCGTCTTAGGATCAATTCTCAACATGCGCTCAGAGGACAAAATACGCAAGCTTGCGGCAGAGCTGAAAGAGAAGTATGCACAGGACTCGGGAGCGCTCGAGGTTCTTGAACTATCTGACGGCCGATACGTCATGCAGCTGAAACCAGAATACTCGAAAAGTGTGAAACGTCTGGCAACGAGGCAACTTCTAACTCCTGGCCCCCTCAAGACGCTTTCCTACATCGCTCTACGCCAACCCGTGGCCCAGTCACATGTTGTGAAGGTCAGAGGCAACCTAGCCTACGGGCACGTTAAACAACTTCGAGACATGGGATTGATCTCAGAGGAAAAGCTTGGTAGATCAAAAGTCCTTACAACGACCCCAAGCTTCTGCGATTACTTTAACCTCAGTCAGGATTCCCGACTCATGAAGAAACAGATTCAGAAGATAATGGAAGATGTCAAGTCCGTTCAACCGGGAGGAGCCCCGCCAGCTCAGCCGCAGGAAGCGCATGCAAACAACCCTCCACAGGAAGAAACGGACGTGAACGTGGCAACGCCCGCGGAGACGAACGCCACCACTAACTAACATTCAATTACCGTTACGGCATGAGAACTTATCCGTAAGCAGTAGAAACTCTATACCTGTGAAAGAGTTGGTCGTAGTCAGAGACTTCATGAGTCAACCTCCGCTGACCGTGGACTCGGAAACGTCAGTAGCTGACGCCTGCAAGCTTATGGGAGAGAAGCACGTCGGGAGCATTCTGGTGTCATCCAAAGGAGTTGTTAACGCAATCTTCACCGAACGTGATCTATTGTCAAGAGTTGTTCCGGAAAAGAAGAGACCTGACCGCGGTTACAGTTCGGGCCTACGCATCGTCACCATTGATCACCGTCGCAGCAACCACGGATGTCAAAGAAGCCGCACGAATCATGGCCGAGATGAAGGTGAGACGACTTGTAGTCGTGAGTGATGGAAAGCCGATCGGAGTCTTCACCGCAGCCGACCTCGCAAAGGCCGTAGGCAAACTGCCTCTGGACCTCTAAGCGAACACGAGGGAGAAGCATAGTCATGATTCGACGAAGAGAGGACTTCTGATCTCAAGTGCGCTACATGCGGGCGCTACTCCTACGTGAGGATGAGGAGCGAAAATGGGCGAAATGCAGATTCTGCGAGAAATCAGTCTGCTTCAATTGTATTCGATACGTGGGCACATCAACTAGAGGCCCCTACATGGACTACGTCGAAGCAATTCGAACATGTGACAAATGCTACGTGGCCAGAGGATGAGTTACGTTCGATCCATCACCACGTGTCAGGCGACAACGGAAGCACGGCTGCCCCCGCCGATAGCACAAACTCTTTGGAAACGGTCAGGCTCTCGCCGAAACGGTGTCATGCCAGAGCAAGCAATTCTTATATGCCGTGCTGAGAGGTGTGCACGCGTCTTAGTTTGGAGCGTACCCTGAATTGCCTCAATGGCATGGTGACCTACACAAACGCAAACCTTCCGGAGGACGAAGAAAGATCTTCCGAGGTAAGCGTGCATACGAGATGGGCAGCGACCCCGCAGCGACCGTGATAGGCGAACCTCGAATAGTAGCGAAACGAGGACGTGGCGGCACGACCAAACTTAGCGTGCTCGCAACCAAATTCGCAAACGTGACAGACCCAGCAACTGGGAAGACAGAGAAGACCGAGATCAAGAGCGTTGTCAAGAACCCAGCCAATGTTGACTATCAACGTCGAGGCGTGATAACGAAAGGCGCCATACTCGAGACTCCCTTGGGGCAAGCCCGTGTGACCTCACGACCAGGACAACACGGCGTTGTCAACGCAATTCTTACCCAGAAGGCCCAAGCCTAGATCGTTTCTCGGCTGAACTCGCGAGGCATCCAACGAGAGCGGAGTGTCCACGGGTTGAAACAGAACGGAAAGATGGTAGTCTGGCCCGCAGCGCTCGACTCGACAAAATCCAGATCTCAAGGAAGGAGCCTCGCAAAATCTCACTCAGTTCAAGCGCCCCGAGTTGATGAATTGGAGCAAGCGGCAAGGAAACTATCGTACGACCCGCAGCCCTCCCCGCACTCGGCGCTCCCTTATCGCTGGTGGGAGAAGACCGGCTGATGTTGTGGTCAAGCGAGGAGACAAAACTAGATCGAATGTGCTGAAGAGCCTGGCAGTAGAAATTCAAAACATCCGACGGTCAAAACAGACGCCGTCTGGATCAAGCTAGCAGAATAGTCTCCCGGTCTCAGTCCAGGAGCTTTCGCATTGAGTAATGAAGCGAACTCTTCCGACTTGAGCGCAGTTAAGAATGATTGCATTGAGGGTTAGGCTAGTCGATCTCTCGCCATTAGGAAGTCGAGCAATTCATCGCTGATCTGTGAAATCAAGATCATAGGTCTGCAACCGTCCTTATCCAACAACCACTTCGGCTCGAGCGTGAGCTCTTTGGATCTACGGTAGAACGGAATGTCACCCAATTCGGTTTTTGATGAGTTTGGTCTGGATTCGGTCGACGATGAACTCTTAAATAAGCGGCTTGAGGCTCCGTGAAATCGGTGCCGCCGAATAGAGCCGCCGTTTACGATCAATCCTTTGATCATAGACGATAGCTCAGTGGCAGAGCAGCGGACTCAATCGAGAAGATTGAGGCTGAAGCTGTTAGCCACATGGCAGCGACCCGTTGGTCGAAGCGCGCGGGCGCGACTAGAGGTTCGAATCCTTCCGGCGGCGCCAACTAGACATTCTCCCACTACGAATGTTCAACCTTCCCTCACTTGATTCTCTTTCAGCGGGTTATTTGATTCGTAGCCGGTTCAGGCGTTTGGTTGAGCGCGTAGAGTCAACGCAATACCGGTAAGGACTAACACGGCGCCTAGCATGGTAAGCGTTGTTGGCGCTTCTCCGAGCAGAAAGTATGCTAAGATAGAGGCTCCAATTGGTTCGCCCAGTGTAGCAACAGCCACTGATACGGCCGGTAGACGCGCGAGCGCCCAATTGAATGATGAATGACCAATCAGTTGAGGGACCAGCGCAAGTAATACCAACCACAGGTAGATGACCGGATCATAGCCTGCCAGCGATTGATGTGCTGCTCCAACCATCATGAGCAAGACTACGGCGGCTGTACCGTAGACGATCGCTACGTATGACGTCAGTGACTGCGAGCTGCGTATGCGCCTGCCGATCAGCCAGTAGCCCGTCACCATGAAAGCGCCGAGAAGTGCTAGAGAATCGCCAAGCAGCGGAGCACTTCTGGATCCTTGCGTTGTATCGCCCAAACCTATGATGAAACCGCCGACGACCGCCACGATCAATCCGAAGATTATTGGGCGCGTCAGTCTTTCGCGGAGAATAATCCATGACACCAAGGCAACCCATAACGGCGAGGTAGTGACCAGCACAACTGAACTCGTCACTGATGTGTACTCAAGCGAAGTAACCCATGTCGCAAAGTGAAGTGCAAGGAATACACCAGCGATAATCATTAGGATCCACTCCTTTGCACGGAGCCTATGCAACTCGTTCTGGTTGCGCCACAGGGCTACAGGCACAACCACGAGCGACGCGATCGCCAAGCGGTAGGCTGCAATGACTAGTGAAGGCGCCTGGGTCTGCGCGTTGCGAATTAGAATCGATGCAGCTGAAACGGCGATAATTCCAATGATCAGCACGATGCTTGAACCGATTCGCACACGATTCCAACCTTGGATCGCTTGTAAGGCGTGCTGGAGTTCAACCTACCTCTATGTTGAGCTTTGTGTCATGCGAGGCCTTCTATGATTAATCTAGGCGAACACTGAACTATGCAACGCCATGAGCAGAGTCGGCCTAGCTCAGCTTCCTCTCCACCCTGGCAGATGCCCGCCTTGGCTTTTCCGAGAAATGAAGCATCTAGGCGCAGCCATATCCAAACTGATCGTGCAAGAGTACGGGAGACAGGAGTTTCTCCGAAGAATCAGCGACCCATTCTTCTTCCAAGCTTTTGGATGTACGCTCGGTTTCGACTGGCATTCATCAGGACTAACCACCACAGTATGCGGAGCACTGAAAGAAGGCATTAAGCCGGATGATTTTGGCATCGCAGTATGTGGCGGGAAAGGGAGAGTCTCAAGACGTACACAGGACGAGATTGAAGACCTCGCGAACGTGTTCTCACTATCTTCTCATCAGGTTGAGTCGCTAAAATACGCGAGCCGGATGGCAGCTAAAGTCGACAATAGTTGCGTGCAGGACGGATACCAGCTCTATCACCACGTCTTCATACTCAGCGAGGAGGGGGATTGGGCGGTTGTTCAGCAAGGGATGCAGGAACGATTGGCCCGACGCTACCACTGGCTATCTGACGGGGTAAGCAGTTTCGTTGAGGAACCTCACACAGGCATCGCGAGCGATCGTCGAGGAGAATCTGTGCTTGACATGACCGCTCGGGATAGCGAAGAATCAAGAAAAGTCAGCCTCGATCTTGTTCGAGACAACCCAGACCACCTTCGAGGTCTCACTCGAGAAGCAGAGCAAGCGTCTATCGATCAGTATCTGCCAGATCACCAAGGAATGCTGACTCTCATCATGCCGACTCAGCACTCCATAGCAGGACTATCTAAGACAACGATTGAGGCACTTCGCAGAGCATACGAGTTCCAACCCAGCAATTACGAGGAGCTGGTCGCGATTAGAGGCGTTGGACCGAAAGCCATCAGAGCTCTAGCGCTGGTCTCCGAACTGGTCTACGGGACCGCGCCATCGTGGAAGGACCCGGCAAGGTATAGTTTTGCCCATGGAGGCAAAGACGGGATACCGTATCCAGTGGACAGGAGAACCTACCACCATACGATCGAGATCATCCAGAATGCGACCGAAAAGGCGAATGTTGCAGAGAACGAGAAGAACAAGGCCATCAAGAGGCTGCACGAACTTCTCAGTACTTAGCAATGCAGCCCTGCAAATTATCAAGCTATGACGCTTCCCATCTCGATCAAAGTCCAGCAAGTAAGAATAGGCGAAGTCCCCCCAGTGGGCCGTTCCCCGGTGATTTAGTCATCGCACCGCTTCTGACACGTCAGATAGAGCGATGGCGTCGTGGAGATCCTCCCCGACCCCTCAAAAGCGGCACCTCTTTCCCGGAGAGCGGCACCTCTTTGGAGCTGGATCGTGCATAACGTGCAATCGAAGCTCGATTGTTAGCTGAGTGGCCCTGATGTCTGGAAATGGTTCCATCACCATCATCGACGGGCATGGAATTGGATGGCTTCCTCATCCAGTTAGCCAATATCACTCCAGGGCGGTTCAAAGAAGAAACGAACTTTGAATGCTATTTGAGGACCATCGATGGTGAGGTTTCTCAAGAGTCCGTCGTACGAGGCAAGTATTTCTCTGGAAGAGGAGAGTTCTACAAGCCTTGGATCGACATCTACTACTTCGATCATGCATCGTTCGGCCAATCTGGGACTTTGAGCCTCTCTGAGAGAGGATTGGACAAGAGACTATTCGCTACTCTTTCGAGCCTTCTACCAGCAGGCGCTCACTTCATGGTGGTCTACCATAATCATGAAGAGACAAGAGAGGGTCTGGAACGCGGGTACCCACCGCCAGCCACTCAGATCGGATACCTGCTTTGGAAATCAGGATGCACCTGGTTCAAAGACTGGTACTTCGCAGAAGGTTTCGCGGAAGGAGACGTGAAACTTCAAGGTGACAAACCCTTGGATGAGCAGAACAGAAGGAACGATCTGCTACGAACACATCGAGAACTTGCTGATTTCTTGAAAAGTGAGAAAGATCGAGCGTCTCAGAAAACGATTGAAAGGGCAAGGGAGGTCTTTGGAGATATCGAAAAAGAACTGTCCGGCGACTCAACGTGCCTGCATGGAGTGTCCGTGGCTTCTTCTTCCAGTCGGCAGGAAGAGACCACGTAGAACTGAACTGGAAATATTCAGTATCCACCATGAGGCTCAAAAAAACGAAATTAGCGCCTGACCAGGATGTGAGGCACGAGCCTTATATTGCACAGCGGATCGCGAATCGAATCGCTGACTCTCTCCTTGTCGAAATCGCTCAATAGCAGAATTCAGTGGCTCGAGTGGAGCACTGAAGCGTTCGAGAAAGCAGAGTCTGAGAAGAAGCCGATACTGCTAGCTATCAGTGCTGTTTGGTGTCATTGGTGCCACGTCCAAGATCATACAACCTACTCGGATCCAGAAGTGATACAGTCCGTCAACCAATACTTTGTCCCAATCAGAGTCGACAATGACAAGCGACCTGACATCAACAGGAGATACAACATGGGTGGCTGGCCCACAACAGCCTTCCTCAATTCAGAGGGCAGAGTCATCACCGGAGGAACGTACATACCTCCTGACCAGATGAAAGAAATGCTCCGGAATGTCAGAGAGCACTACCTCCATGGCCAGCCCGAGATCCCAGACATCATACCTGAGCCAGTCAAGAGTCCAGGGGCAACTCAAATCTCGCACGCTATTACCGACGACATCTTAGGCTTGGTAGTGGCGAGTTTCGATTCAGTGTATGGTGGTTTTGGCGATAGCCCAAAATTCCCACAAACCGACTCGCTAGAGTTGGCTCTAACTCAACACTGGAACACGGGCGATAAAGGACTGCTGACTATTGTTACCAAGACACTTGACCGCATGGCCGGAGGAGGAATTTACGACCATGAGGAGGGCGGCTTCTTCCGGTATTCGACGACTCGCGACTGGACGACGCCACACTACGAGAAAATGTGTGAGGACAATGCAAAGCTTCTTTCAATGTACCTCCACGCGTACCAAGCAACAGGAAGAGACGCGTATCGAAGACTGGCAGGAGAAATTGTGCAGTACGTGAATTTGACGCTTAGCGACCAGACTGCAGGAGGCTTCTATGGAAGTCAAGACGCAGACGAGAATTACTACAGACTCCCAAAGAGTGAGCGAGTCAATTCGGATAAACCGCGAGTGGATAGAACGATCTACACAAATTGGAACGGGTTGATGACAAGAGCGTATCTAGAAACGGCTCCGCTACTCGAAGACGCCACACTGACAGAGTTCGCTCTAAAGACGATCAATAGACTCCTCAACCAACTCTATGATGAGAGAAACCCTGCGATGTACCACTGCTTGTCAGATGGAACACCACAGCTTCAGGGTCTGCTCGCTGATCAGATCGAATTCGCCGAGGCACTACTTCACGCATACCAATCGACAGGGGATGTGAAATATCTGGAACGTGCGGAAGCGATAGTCCGTCATCTTGACGAACAACTTCTTGACACCAAGAACGGAGGCTATTATGACTCTCCGCCTAATCCCGACTTGCCTGGATACCTGAAACGAACTGAGAAGCCGCTTGACGAGAACAGCTCCGCAGCCATGCTTCTAACGAGACTTCATCATGCCACGGGCGAAGAAACATATCGTCAAAGAGCCAAGACCACGCTTGAGGCTCAGGCTGAAGAGTATTCGAAATACGGCATCGTCGCGTCGACTTACGCCTTAGCAGTTGATCTCTTCCTTAACGAGCCAACGCGGATCGTAATAGTCGGGTCAAGAAAAGAGCGGTTGACCACTGAGCTTCTCAATGCAAGCATTCGAGTGTACGATCCTAGGAAACTGATCGTTCCGCTCGATCCTGACACTGACAGGGAACGTATGAGCCGACTTGGTTATTCTGCAGAGCAAGAACCTCGTGCCTATGTATGCGTTGGAAAGACCTGTCTTGCACCTACGTCAGTGCCCGCAGAAATCTCACAGCTGCTATCAAAACGCGTCCGTCATTAGCAGTCGGTTGTTTTTTGACGACCGTGGATATGTTGATTTGTGATCGATTATTTCATTGGTTCCCTATGAGCCCTAGCCGTTCTAGGATGTCTCCGTGACCACGCGTGAAATCACTTGGGTTCAGATTCTTGACTGGAATGTATCGAAGTTCGGAAAACCATTTGGGCACGCTTGAAGGCTCGGGGATCGTTGCCTTATAGATGAGACACAAATCCCAGTGATTATTCTCAAGATCTGTAGGTTCTCCTGAAAGATGCGATTGGATTCCTGCAAGTTTGAGATCTTGCACTTCAACGAGCAGTTGGTCTCGCATGATTCTATGGGCTGATTCGTCAGGGGATTCGCCGAACTTCAGGTGCGACGCTGGCAGCATCCACTTTCCTGAAGCCGCGTACTTGGGCGCAAAAGCGCTACCCACTAGGAATCTTTCCACCCAGATCTCAGGATTACTCATCTTCCCGGCCAGAATCGCTCCATCCTTTTCGGCGACGATGAAGCTGGAAATGCAGACGCCGCCTTTCGGAATCTGTCCTTCCATGAACATCGCTTTCTTGACCATTGTCTGTTACCCTGCTTAACACAAGCCAAAGGCACTGTATTTAGAATGACGTAGATTCTCAGGATTCACCAAACGACTCTCAATATCCGCAACGACTGCAAGAAAGGACTGGTCTACTCATTCGTGAGGATTGTTCGAAACATATTAGTCCTAGAAAGCGATCTGTTGGAGACGCTTCAACATGCCCAGTATTATCGAAGAGCCTGACCTGATACGTTGCGAGTACGCTGAGACGAATGGCTGGCCTGCCACATTTCGTGTTGGAGCTCGTGGTTGCGCAAACTGTGATCAGCTGCATTGCCAATTCCACATCGAGCAATCCGAGTATGTGCTAACTCCAAGACGACGAATCTTCAGAGAGAGAACTTCCCAAGAGCCGAGGCAAGTCACTCGAAATCGTCTCATGAACCCCATGATGCAACCGAAGGAGCTGACGACTCGTGAGGTCCTCAAACGCTTCCCAAGCAGTTCACTGCGACCGTATCAGAAGAAGACCGTGGAACGCATCGTTGAAGCATTCAACTCTGGAAAGAAGTGCGTGATTCTTACAGCTCCAACCGGTTTCGGCAAATCGTACGTGAACTCTTCGTTCACATCCGTCACGCGTTCATTCTATGCAACCCCTCAACTGGCGCTGATAGATCAAATGCTTAGAGACCCATCTCTGAGAGACAGATTTGTCGAGATCAAGGGGCGCAGAAATTACGCATGCTATCATGTTTCACAGATGGGAGTCAACCTTGGCAGATGCGTGACTGAAGGCTACGAGTGCAAAGAACGTTTCGAAACATGCCCATACTGGAAACAGAAAGCAAAGGCCATCAAGTCTCCAAGCGTGCTGCTGAGTTTCGCTTACCTAGTAGCTGAAGGCCAGACGGAAGGTCACAGTGAAAGCTACCTTGGAACGAGAACGCTACTTGTGCTTGATGAAGCTCACAACATCGAAGAAGAATGCCTCAATCACGTGTCTGTGAATGTGACGCCATTCACGATCCCGCACGAAGTCTATGGCAAGGTTGTTCCGCATCTGCGACAAGTCAAGAACGAGAAGCAACTTAGCGAACTGTTAGAAACCATCGAGTTGAGTCTAAAGGCTCAGCTCGAGCAGGCACGTAAGATCGCTGAGAACACAGGGCTCTCAGTCATTCAGGCGGAGGATTTGGAACGGATTGGACGATACCTCGAAGCATACCAACTTTACAAATCATCGAAATCAGAGTGGGTATGGCAGGTCAAGGGCGATCAACTATTAGTGCAGCCGCTCTTCGCGAGAGAGTTCATGAAGGAGCTGTTATGGAAACGCGCTGAACACTTCATCATCTCATCGGCCACGATATTGAATCCGAAGGAGTACGTTGAGTTGACCGGATTGTTGGACGCGCTTAAAGAAGACGAGATCTCCGTTCTTCCTCAAATCCCAAGCACATTCCCTGAGGAGAATCGTCCTGTGATTGATCGGACAGTGGGCCCACTCTCTAGGGTTGGGTGGGAGAAGAACATGCCCAAAGCGATTCGGGCCGTGGAGGAGATACTGAGAGAGGAGAGAGGCAATGTAGCGATACATTGCCACAGCTACGACCATCAGAGAACTTTGTTCGACAACCTGCCTGAAGATCTCAAAGAGAGATTGATCATCCACGGTAGAAGAGATCGCGAGGAGAGGCTGAGGGAATGGATGGAGTCGCACGGTAAAGTATTCGTTTCAGTTGCCTTCAACGAGGGGCAAGACTGGAAGTATGACGTGTGCGACGCACAGATCCTCCTCAAAGTACCATTCCCCGACTTGGGTGACAAGCGAGTCAAGAGACGGCTCGATATAGGGCGCCAGCAATGGTACAGCAATCAAGCCATGCTGGAAGTCATTCAAGCCTACGGCCGAGCTGTAAGAGCGGAGGATGATAGGGCACGATTCTACATTGTCGATGGAAGCTTCCAGAGACTTGCCAGCAAGTGTTGGCGGTTCATCCCTGACTGGTTCAAAGAAGTACTGCCGGATTCTCTAGTGACTACACACGCCGCCATCCCAGACTAGAAACGTTAACCGAATGCTTTCGCTATCGTTTCTTCCTTATCTCTCTCGCAACTTTCTCAGCCACTTCTAGAGAGTATTCAATGTCTTCTTTTTCGATGCCTCTATGGGTAACCATCCTGACACGTCTGCCGTCCACCGCGCCCGCTTTCACACCTAATTCGCCAATTCTGGCGACCCATTCATTCGCGCCGATTTGCAGGCTGTTGACATCGTAGAAGACGATGTTTGTTTGAACACGGTCAAGGTCGAGCGTTATTCCGTCGATCTTCGAGAGCCCCTTCGCAAGGAGCTTCGCGTTTTCATGATCGTCTTTGAGACGGTCAACCATCTTCTCAATCGCGACTATTCCAGCAGCCGCGATTATGCCAGCCTGTCTCATGCCTCCGCCGAGCATTTTGCGGATTCGTCTCGCGCGGTCGACAAATTCTCGACTTCCCACTACAAGCGATCCAATCGGAGCGCTCAGGCCTTTGGAGAGGCAGAACATCAATGAGTCCACGTAGCGCGTAAACTCGCGCACATCGGTATTCTGTGCAATGGCGGCGTTGAATATCCTCGCGCCGTCCAAGTGAATATTCAAGCCACGTGTCTTCGCGAAATCATAGACCGCCCTCATCTGAGATGGTGACCAAACGGTGCCTCCGGCGCGGTTGTGAGTGTTCTCGACACAGATCAGGCTCGTCGGGGGAAAGTGAATATTTGGCGGTCTAAGCGCAGCCTCGATCTCCTGCGGAGTCATGACGCCCATGTGCCCCGCAACGAGGCGTGGTACGAGTCCGCCAAGTGCCGAAAATGCGCCGACCTCATAGTAGTACAGGTGAGCCTCAGCCTCCAGAACAATCTCGTCTCCTCGTTTAGTCTGACTCATCACACTGACCAAGTTGGCCTGCGTTCCGCTCGTCACCAAAAGAGCCGCTTCCTTGCCCATCTTTTTGGCCGCAAGTTCTTCAAGACGGTTGACGGTTGGGTCTTCTCCGTAGACATCGTCGCCGAGTTCGGCGGTCCTGATCGCTTCAAGCATCTCCTCTGTGGGAAGCGTTACCGTGTCGCTTCTCAGGTCGATTACGCGCATGCTAGATCGAACTCGCCACAGTTACCCGCTGATTGCTAATTTAAGCTACAGAAAAGCCGGGACCAAGAACCTCTTCTATTCTCAACATTAGACGGATGGACGAACCTATCTGACGATGCGCGTGCGCTGCCTGTGATCTTTTCCAGCTCAATATGGCATCTTGAATCGAACAAGATTCACAAGTTTGCTCTCATGCATCACGCCATGCTTAAGGCTGAATTGAAGCAAGTGGCAGGAGAGTTGGCCTACGATTGAACGAGAGGCCTCTTTGGGACAAGGCGAAAGGCGAACTGCACATAATGGGGCAGCGTCACACAGCCGTTGATGTGCAAGGGCTCTGCAACAACCTCGATCTCATATTGGGACCCAAGGTTGCCGAAGTCGTGATGAATCAGCACGAGTCTCGCCAAGGAAAAGCCGATGTGGTAAACATGCGTGAGAAGATGCCCGGGGCACCGATCCAGGAAATAGTCAATATGTCAGCTGATGCGGAGACCCTTTCAGGCGTTGGTGCAGTAAGCGTGACATTGCCTGAAAGTCTTCCTGGGCCTATCGATCTAGAGATTCTAAACCCATGCGTGAAACGGACTACTGGCGCCGCCAAGTCTCTTCTCTTCTCGTACTGGTGCGGCGTATTCAGTGAGCTTCTTGGCAAGGAGTTCAAGATTGAACAAGTCACCTACGACGAGCGTAAGAACTTGATGAAGTGCCGAATTACCCCGAGGTGAGTGAATTGAACCGGATGCGTGGCGGAGAATACCTGGCTGTTGCGGCTTGCATGGTATCAGTGGCGGTCTACGCATTCGCACAAGGAACTGAGGGGTTAGCATTGTTTGCTAATTGGGGATTGATAGCATACATGGGAACCGCTTCGTTGGTCGGCATCGGCACTTATCTGAAGTTGGGACGTTCGAAGATGGCCAACATCTCCCTTGGGTATGCGCTGGGTCTTCTGACCTGGGCGTTGGGCTTGTCAATCTACACATACGCGTACTTCGTTGCGGGAACTGGACTGCCGTATATTTCGATCGCTGACGTTTTCTACCTCCTTTCGTATCCGGCCTGGATTGTCGGCGCAATGGGGATGCTTCGACTCTTCGGCCGAGAGATCAGAACGGCGGGATGGTTGACTGTGGCCTCGGTAGGCTTCGCCTTGTACATGCTCATCATTGTCTTTCTTATCCCCGCCTCTGTAAGCGATCTTTACAGTCCGATCGAGGCGTTCGTGACAGCCCTATACCCAACACTGGACGTGGCATTCGTTCTCTTGACCCTAGCCCTCTTCATTGCATTCAGGGCAGGCATCTTCGAAAAGCCATTCGCATTCATGGCGCTTGGGGCCGCGCTTCTAGCCATCGGCGATTTGGTCTACGCCATTCTAAGCGTTACAGGCCTTTACTATGATGGGCACCCGATGGATCTCCTACTATTCTTCGGATGCGTCAGCGCCGGTTACGGTTTCTGGCGCCAACATGCCGACCTCGCCAGACTGAAATGAAAGCGTCAACCAGTTGAAGAGTAGATCATACATCAGCTCATGTAGTAGGGAAAGAAAAAACTTCGATAACTATTTGTTGCAGTGAACTGGTTTGGCCAGTTTGTGTCGTTTACGGTGCAGTATCGCTGGGTCGTCCTTTCAGTAACGACGGTCGGCGTTTTCATGGCCGGCCTGGACACGCGTATAGTTCTGATTGGGCTTCCAACGATCGCGGAATCGCTTCGCGCAGACCTTGAGACACTGCTATGGGTGACTCAAGGCTACCAGATTGCGATAACGATTGGTCTGCTGTTTCTGGGACGATTTAGCGACATTTTTGGCAGGGTGAAGGTCTACAATCTCGGCTTCGCAGTCTTCACACTGGGTTCTGGGTTATGTGTTCTTTCGCAAACAGGATGGCAGCTTGTGATCTTCCGGGTTATTCAAGGACTTGGAGGTGCGATGCTGATTGCTAATAGTATTGCACTGGTCACTGATGCGACACCACTCGCGGAGCTTGGCTTTGCCCTTGGGTTCAATCAGATCGCGTTCGTACTGGGTGCAGTTCTTGGATTGACAGTAGGTGGAACCCTGATCGTCGCTGCCGGGTGGCGATATATTTTTGCGATAAACCTTCCCATTGGAATCTTTGGCACCCTATGGGCCCACCTTCGTCTTCGTGAGGCTACCCAGACGGAGAAGCATGCAGGGCTCGATTACGTGGGGCTCTGCTTATTCACGACCTCTCTGACATCGCTTCTACTGGCAATAAGCCTCGCAACAATGGCGGCAATCGACAACACCGAATCCGTAATACTGTACTCGATCAGTTTGGTAACTTTTGCATTGTTCCTCTACTACGAGCCACGAAAATCTGAGCCGCTCCTCGATATGCGGCTTTTCAAGATACGCCTTTTCTCAGCCGGAAACCTTACTCAACTCTTGTATTCGCTTGGTTTTGGGTCTCTAAGCCTGATAGTAATTCTTTACTTCCAACTCATTCGTGGTTATGACCCGCTCACAGCTGGGCTTCTCTTCCTCCCGTTAGACTTGGCCTTCGTGGGTACAGGTCCCATAAGCGGTAGACTTTCTGACCGATACGGCACACGCGTGTTTGCCACTTTGGGAATGGGAGTGGGCACCATCGGTTACGTTGCTCTCGCATTTCTAATGACCACTACAACTCCGTTAGTCCAGATCGAGATCATTCTCATAGTAGTCGGGGTGGGACTGGGGCTCTTTGTGTCGCCAAACATGAGCTCCATCATGGGATCCGTCCCCGCTCAACGGCGCGGCGTCGCATCAGCTGTCAGGGCAACTCTATTCAATACGGGAAATGTGGTAAGCATCGGTCTCGTAGCATACATAATTACCACAGCTATCCCGTACCAAGTTGTCTCCGGTATTATCAGCGGCGGATATACCACACTCACCCCAAACGAATCGATCGGTTTCGTGACCGGCATGGGACGAGCATTCCTTGTTGCAGCAGTCATTACAGTAGTCGGAATGTTTGTTTCGACCCTGCGAGGACACGAAATCAAGGCTCGGACAACTGCTTCCTAGACGGCATGGCTACGATACCTCTGCGACGCATCCATTCAGGGGATTAGACCTCTACAAACGAACTCTTCAGGTAAACACTGGTCAATCGGTCGAGTCAGACTGGCAACAGCTGTAACCTCAACTGACAGACTCGCACACGATCATTGAGATCCCTGATTATCTGCCATGAAATAGTCGCCCCCACAAGATCTGTGAGATTACCTGATCGTCGCAACGTTCTTGTGCGAGCCTTATGGTCTGCGCGGAGAGAGACAGTCGCACTATCGAGAGGATGCGCATAATCAGCAAGAGAGCGACCGAAGGAAACGTTACCATGAAGTCTGATAGGCGAGCGGCTGAGGTCTATTCTGCGGTTCTGACTCCATTCAGCATTGCCGCGATCGAATCGATTGTCTTCTCCTGGTTCTCTCCTAACGGAGTTGGACCTGTTACGAGTCCTGGACTTTCGGCGTTGTTTGGTATTCTAATTCTGTGCATTGGGCCATTGATTCCGGTTGCCTACAGCGTGAGAACCGGACGAACCGATCTAGACATATCGGACAAGAACAAACGCAGTTCCATCTATGTCATCAGTGTCTTCGCTTATGCAGTGGGTGCGACGGTCTTTTGGGCGACTAGCAATGAGATCATGTTCGTGCTTTCGGTGGCATATCTCTGCGTCGGGGCCGCAATGATGCTGATCACTTTTGCGTGGAAGATCAGCGCCCACGTCGCGGCGATTGCAGGTATGGCCACCGCATTTTGGTTGGTGCTCGGAAGGGGGATGTTGGTTGTCTATCTGTTTACGATTGTAATGTTTTGGGCCAGGGTCAAGTTGGGCGCTCACACGATCTCGCAAGCATTGGCTGGAGCAGTCGTCTCAACCGTGATAACGATCATCGTCTTCGTTGGCTTGTATGTCTAGTCGAACAATCGTCTTGCGCTTGTCTCCTATGGCGCGGTCCTTGTCGGAGCATTTCTAGCTGTCGTCAGGAATCGAACTTCGAAAGAGATCCGGTTCTGCTCAAACACAGACCCACCATCATAGGTCAACTATGATTGAACGAACTAGGAGGGTTACAGAAAGTAGGAAGATGCGCCGACAAGAAACGCAATATAGATACAAGTGAATACGACAGAAGGGAAATGTTATGCTTTTCATGGTGATTGAGAAGTTCAAGAACAAAGATGCTCTCGCTGTGTATCGTCGCTCTCGAGAGCATGGACGGATGATGCCAGATGGCCTGAAGTACGTCGCTAGCTGGATCGAAGCAAACTTCGATCGTTGCTTCCAGCTCATGGAATGTGATGACACCAAGAAGTTTCAGCAATGGGTGATCCAGTGGCATGATCTCGTTGATTTCGAGATCGTCCCGGTCGTGTCATCCAAGGACACGATGGAAGCGATCAATCCCGCGCTTTGAGCCATGAGCATATTGAGAAAGGCTACTACCCTCCTGTGTACATGTACGCACTGACTCGTTTAACGATGCGAGGGGAGGACCCCTAAGACTTCTCCGCGCTGGACTCCAAGGCTTGTCCGATAGTGATCCCTACAAACAATGCAGACTAGTCACATACTGGAATCACAAGGCACGATTATGTAACTCACGTTGACGCGTGTGAGTCACACAGCAATAATCCTGCCTAACGACACCTTATCATCATGGAAGACTACTACAGAGGCGTCGATGGGTATTATCAAATGAAGAGGGCAAGTAAACGAAGAAGCGCACGCTCTTTCACACGACCCATTTGACGAGAGACCTCAGCTAGCCCAAAACTTACTTTATCCTCATGACCGCTCAAGTCTAGAGGCGGCCACTATGAGCCGAAAGGCATAGGAATCGCGAGGTAAATCTGAACTCCAAATCGCAGAGACTCAACAACTTCGCAGGATTCCGCTAGCGGATCGAATAGAAAGGGAAAACCTGGGAAAATCAATAAGAGTCTATAGGCCTAGTCGATCAGAGATGGCGATCAACTGCTTAAGATTCGAGGCTGAAATGAACAGATGCCCAAGAAGGATTCGTTCGAGTTGCCTAACGTGGTAGTTCCAGGAGAGGTCCCAATCGTCAAGTACGACTTCTTAGATTATTTCAAAGGATTCGAGAAGGTTCCGGCGGTTCGGGAGATCTTTGGGAACACGACGGACAAGGTCCTTTCGGAGCTCAAGGTGGAATTCTTCAGCGCTCGAATTGGCTACATGGGGGTAAGTGACGAAGACGGTCACTTGATAGTTAGCGCAAGTTACCTAAAGGAAGGAGACCGAAGAAGCATCTATCTAGATGTAATTCACGAACTAGTTCACGTCAAACAGTTCAGGGAAGGAAAACAGCTTTTCGACGAAAGCTACGAGTATTTTGAGCGCCCGACCGAGCTGGATGCATATAGACACGCAGTGAAAGAAGCACGCCGGCTCGGGATGTCTGACGATGAGATTTTTGAATACTTGAAGGTGATGTGGCTCGACGAAGACGAAGTCCGGCGCCTAGCAGAGAACATCGGAATAGACGTGCCACAGAAATCGGGTCCTGGACGGGGAGTCAGGATTCACTAGCTCAGGTGTTCAGTGAAGTGTTGACTTGCGAATGTTGCCTAGTGTAGCCGCAACGAAGCCGGTACCATATGCGTGGCTGCGCACGGGACGATAGAGAACGCCTTACAAGTCAGAATTGATCATAGACTCTTCGTGAGGGCGTTGAAGTGTTGTATGCGGCTCCTCTTCAGATCTTTCCGACGAGTCTACTATCGTTGATCGCCATATTGATTCCTCTGGCCATCTGGTCGTCGTTTTGGAAGATCATCGGTCTCTGGTTCTCAGCCAAGAACGGGGAAAAAGCATGGTTCATAATATTCACCTTCATCAACCTGGCGGGCGTTCTGGAAATCTACTATCTGCACTCCAGAAGATGCTGGCCATTCAAGCCAAAACAGTAGATAGCGAAAAAGGGTCTAGGAGATCCCCTCAGGTCCGTTTTCTAGCGAGCTTTGCCACCGACTCTCTTCAGTATCCTCAAGCGCTGTCTTCGAGAAGGACGGGTTACATGCTTCCATCAAATGGTCTCTACCCAACTTAATGGACCAGAGCTATCGTGAGAGTTACCGTATTCTGGACCGTAGTTTGTTGATTTGTGCACACTATGAGAACTACACGGACAAGAATTCAAGACATCAGTCTAGTTCTACAGAACTAACCTTCCGTGCTCAATCTTCATGCAGTGATCCATAATTACGTCGAGACCCGCAGCCCTCGCCTTCCTCGCTGCGTCTTCATTCACTATTCCCAATTGCATCCACACGGCAACGGGATGCCCGTAACTATTGTGCAGTTCGATGGCTTGTTCGACAATGGGCATAACATCCTCAGCTCGCCGGAAGATGTCCACGACATCGATCTGACGTTTGAGTTCTTCAGGAAGATCAAGTAAGGACTTGTATGCTTTTTCACCCAGAGCTTCGTCAATTGTTGGATTGATGGGTACGATTCGGTAGCCATGAGACTGCAAATAGCTTGCGACACCATGGCTCGGTTTCGCAGGGTCTTTAGACAAACCGACCACAGCAATTATCCGTGCTCCTAGGATCTTTGCTATGAGCCGATCGTTAGCCGACATCACCAATCAGATCCTTCGAACGAGTGCTCAGCTAGATTGACTCACCTTAGAAGTGTACCGGAACCTACGCCAGAAACCGGCCGCCATTCTTCTTCCAACCAGCCTATCACTCGCGTTGGGATTCTAAGAACAAAACTACGTAGCCGGATCGACCGCTGCTTCCTGAACCGCATTTCCAACCCGGCCTCAGTAGCGAGACGCATCGACTAGTGACTTGTGCGCCTACGGCGTCGTTGAGCAAGTCGTGGCTCGTTCCTTAGAGATATCCTACCTAGCTGAAAGAAGTTCTTTCGAGCGAAGAAACCCACAGTACCGCAGGAGTAGCATAGTGCTCCTACCTTCCGTGGGCTGCCTGACTCAAAATAGACGGCTAACTCGGGACTTCCGCAGCTTGGGCATGGGTTGTGAAGAGTCTTCTCAAAACCTTGACGTGTGCTCCTATGACGTGTTGCCCTGTGCGAGTGATCATCCCTTTTCATCATGGCCCATCGCTTCATTGTGTCTATGGCAGTAGAAATGAGAGTTTCAGACTGGTGCCTGACAAATAGCAAGTAATCGGCGTCTGTCTTTGCGATCAAAGAAGTAATCATAAGACGTGGTTGAAGTTCAGTTGACCGCTACCGCATTGCCATGTATGGCTTACAATACCCTTCAAATTGCCGAAAAACTAGGAACAGTACCTCTGGATGACGGCGCTGTAGACTCGAGCTGAGTTCAATACATCTTCAAGGCTGATGTACTCGTCAGCTGAGTGTGCCACGCCAATGTCTCCGGGCCCGAATAGACAGGTGGGTATTGAGCCCAGCGTGGACAGGAGTGCGGCATCGGTCCAATACGGGACCCCGATCACAGGTCCTCTCGTCCCCGTCTTTTCGGCAAGAGCTTGCTGTGTTAGCTGCACGATCTGTGCCGTCTCGGGCGTTTCAAGAGGGGGCATGTCGTATGGGCTTCTGGCCGTGGCGTTAAATTGAGAATTCTCTTGTTTGATGATCTTGAAGATGTCTTCGATCTCTCCCATTACGGAGGTTATCGTCTCTCCTGGGAGCGTTCGTCTCTCAAGTCTAAGAGTGCAGCGTTCGGGGATTATGCTCCAGTCAGTGCCGCCTTGTATTGTTGAAGTGTGAATTTTGGGGCTTCCCAGAAGCGGGTGCACTTTGCCATTGAGTTTCTGTTGCAGTTTGTCCATCTCTGATACGATCTTTGTGGCGTGGGCGATGGCGTCTACTCCTTTTTCAGGGACTGATCCATGGGCCGCTTTCCCTTTGACTTCGATCTCGATCCAAGCGAACCCTTTGTGAGCTGTCGCCACTTTCATAGCCGTGGGTTCACCGACAATAGCCGCGTCGGTCCTGTACTCTTGGATGAGTTTCCTGGTCCCGGCACTCTTGTACTCTTCATCAACCACAGCGCTGAAGACAACATCTCCACGTAGTCTCATTCCAGAATCCATTATGGATTTCAGCGCACCGATCATGGCTGCAAGTGCGCCTTTCATATCACACGCACCTCTCCCACGTAGCAGGCCTTCCTGAATCGATGGCGTGAATGGTTGAATGATCATCCCGTCAATGCCGACGGTGTCCATATGGCCGTTCAGCATCAGACTTCGTCCGCCGCCTGAACCCTTCATAGTCGCGATAACATTGCTTCTCTCGTCGGCAACAGGCTGTGTTCGAACCTCTAGACCGCCAATGGAGTCAAGTCGATCAGAGAGGAGGCTGGCAATGGCGGACTCGCCGGGGCCCCTGCCAACAGATGGATTCACACTGTTGGTTGCCACCAACTCCTTCAGCAAATCTACAATGTAAGTGCGATCTACGCGCTCTGCGGGATCCATTTGCATCACCTTCAGTGTTGAGGGGTCATGATTACATGGTTTCGAGGACTCTTCTTAACGAATTGATCCGCGAAATTACCTCTTTGGTTTCAAGATGATGAAAGCAAGCATGCCTAGAATTCCCGCCGAAGATGTGATGAGGCTGTAAGTAAACGCCGTGCTCATCGAAAAATGATCCGAGAGTACTCCGAATATGAGGTTCGCCACCAACGAGCCCGTGCCGATCACGAGATAGTAGATACTGTATGCCGTTCCCTTCAACTCGGGCGAGACGAATGACGGAACCAGAGCTCGCTGTAGAGTCTCTGAGATTCCGATATACGCACCATATATGAAGGCGATTCCAAACGCCAGCAAGACACCTTCGGTTGCCATTGCCCCTGCTAGGGAAGCGACAAAGAAGACCCCGAAACCCACTACCAGAATCTTATCCTTTCCAAATCTGTCGGAAAGTATGCCTGATGGGAATCCCACTACGATCGTAGCCACATTCAAGGTAGCATAGACCAAGGCAATGGTATCGTTCGAAACGCCCAGAGTGCTCGCCTCCACCAACACGAATGAGAAGTTGTAGGCACCAAGCGCGAAGATGCCCATCACTACCAGGAAGATTTTGAATCTCCTCGTGAGAACGTTCCCAGCGTTCTTGAATATTGGTGTGGAATTCTTCGGTCTTATTCGATCTTGAACGAAGAATATGAGAACGATCAGCGACAATGCACCCGGAATCAGCGAAATCCAGAAAATTCCCTTGAATCCGAACAATGGCACGAGCATAAAGGCGAGGATCGGGCCTACGACGGCTCCGACTTGGTCAGCGGAACGATGGAGCCCAAACGCTGTTCCGCTCTTTGCCTCTTTTACGGATTCGCTGATGAGTGCGTCACGTGGTGATGTTCGGATGCCCTTCCCGGTTCTGTCGGCTAGTCTTACGACGAACGCGCCGCTCCAACTCGTCACAAGAGCGAAGAGAGGTTTGGCGAGCGTCGAAAGCCCGTAGCCAAGGAACACTAGCGGTTTTCGGCGACCGAGTCGATCGGACATTGCTCCTGAGAATACACGAAACATGTAGTTGAGGAAATCTGCCGTGCCTTCCATTAGGCCAAGCAATTCCTTTGTCGCGCCGAGTTGAGTAATTACAAAGATAGGCAGGATGCCTAAGATCATCTCCGTTGAGATGTCCGTGAACATACTCACGATGCCAAGATTAGCAACATTCTTCATTCCAAGTTCTTTAGGCAACTCTGTCTTCGATGTAATGTTCTTCGCCGTCAAGCTTCCGATGCCTCATATGCCAGAGAGGAGCACGATGTCAGATCCGCGGGTTTATCTCCTTTCCTGAATAATCCAATCGCTCTCTTCGTGCAACAAAGATAGATCAGACAAAGTACTTCCGCAGTTCTGTTGCGACATCTTCGGGCGCGTCGAAGATCTCGCTTTCGTTCGAGGAAGTATCGAAGTCCCCCAAACAAGTGGTCTTTGTCAAACGTTACCTCACCGAGATCTTTGGACGTATCTTGCCATTCGCGAGCTTTGCCGAAAATGACGGACTCCGGTAACGGTTCCGAGACTCCTTCAGAACTGAGACACGATCGGCCCGAACTCCATGACAACGATTGAAGCTTGTCGTAGTCAACAGAAGCTTGTCGCAGCCCTGTTCCTGTTGCGCGTGATATCCCGTCAGTCAGATTCGACAGCGTATCTTCGCGAACTTAGGCGGTCATACACGCAGTCTCGTTCGAGCAACATAATCCCAACGCGCCAGACTTCGGCTGAGTCTTGTCAACGGATAAGACTCCTCATGTCTCGTAGCCGTCTCATCTTGACGGATTATTGCCGGTTCAGGATTGCGTTTGCTCGGGTCCAGTTATCCGCTGAAACGCAAATGTTCCGCTTCGAGTTCTCGCGAGCTAGTCGTTAGTCGATCCGAACAACTTCGAATAAACGGCAGGTTGCGTCGAACCGCTGTGGCGAGTTTTCAGAAAACCGCGAAGATTCGAGCATGTTATGACTCCGCGAGGGACGACGGTGCAGACACTGCCGAGCAATCACCTTCATGATTCAATATCTCAGTGATTTCGCTGTGTCCTACTCACGACGTCGGTAACACAGTCTCCTGACAAGATTCAGATAGATTCTTCTATCGACAGCAAGGACATCCGACAGAAGTGTGGACAGCGATCCGATCTCGCTTCGAAGTTGTTGCCGCTATAGCTTCAGCGAATTTTCACTATCTCGTCGGATGGTTTCTTTGTATACTTCTCTGTATCGACCATGCGCATCAGGCGTCTGCTCTTGTAGATTCGCCATCTTGGTTTTCTCGATCTTCGTCCCATTCTACGAGAGTTAAGTCCTGCACGTTGCTCTTCGTTCGCCGCTATAGTTGTCCAGCACTGCTCACGGGTGAGTCATTCGGCTTCTTGCTTAAACCCTTCTCGTCTCAGACATCAACGCTAGACGCGGTTTCTTGAATTTGTCTTACCAGTAGCCGTGTTGAATATGCTACTCTCACCGCGTAGCGAGTACGATCATTTCTGACGTCCTGAGCATTTCGAGAAGCGTTCGTTCGTCAGGGCATATCTGAGTGAGGTCATCTTTGAGCCATTCGTAGAATCCTTTGCCCTCAGCTGACGCAAGCATCCTTCAATACGCGCATGCCAACATCATCTGGAACCTCAATGTTTATTCTTTTCATTCTTCTTCGAAGAATAACTCTTGATATTCATCTACTTAGGCTGATTGCAGGTAAAAGCAATCGACACTACACTACGATCCTGAGATTGGCGTTAAATGCAATTCATATTGAACGACGAGAGAGAATAGGTCAGCTGTTCAGTTTCAACAGGACGTGCGTTGTAGATTCTGAATGGTTTCTCTTCTCTCGCGTGCTTCCTCAGATAATGTAGTGTGCTCTTTCCAACACCAAACCTCTTCGCCTCTGCCTGCGTCAGGCTAAGGATTGCTTTTCTAACTGCGCGATTATCAAACGCAACCAAATTCGCCCACAACCGCGCTTGTTTGAAATAGCCCTACTGCCATCAGTGGCTCAAGCGGGCTTTCAATTAGAGGTATCATGTGTGAGTGTTCTGGCGAGAAGTGAGATTCTACGGGAAATCAAAGCTCGAAAGGTCAAGATTGAACCGTTCCGGTCAAGTTGCGTCAGAGCTGCCTCAATCGACTTGCACCTAGCGAATGCGTTTCGAGTTTTTCAGTCGCCGCACAAGGTTCTTCCAGTTACCGACCTGACCGACTTTAGGAGGGCAACCCGGGGGATTCGCGTTCCACGTGGGTCGGGGATCCAACTAAGTCCCAGCGAGACTGTCCTGGGCATAACTGAAGAGAAGGTGACACTGCCAGACAACGTGTGCGGGTGGCTCGAAGGGCGCAGCCGGTTCTCAAGACTGGGATTGCTAGTTCACATTTCTGCGAGTTTTGTGCAGCCGGGTATATCGAATCATCAGGTTCTCGAGTTAAGCAACTTTGGTCCATCTCCGCTTGAGATATTTCCGCATACTGCAGTCTGCCAACTCATTCTTCAGAGAACGATTGGAACGGGTCACTATCGCGGACTCTTCGAGAATCAGACTCCCGAAAACTTCGCCAGGAACTAAGGCACTCCTGTTATTCCACAACTGTTTTACCTTGCGAACATAGCGGGTTGACAAGGCGTTTCGATTGGTCGGGGTCTACGAGTCTGCGATGCGGTTCGACAAGAGGGTCAGGTTTGCAGCAGTTGTCGACGGCGAGGGAAGAATACTTGAAGGGGGAATGCGTGCTGAAATCGAACCTATTGAGCCTCTTGAGAAGACCCCCGAATTGATTTCGCAACTCATCGCTCGTGAATCTGCGGAAACAAGAGCGGTGTTTTTCGGTGCCTCAGAGTATTCAATTCTCGTCCATCAGAAACTGATCGTGATGATCCTCTACCTAGAAGACGGCTTCATTCTGGTGACGACTCAGCGACCATTTCCACTTGCCAAACTGACCGTGCTCGCAAAGCGATTGACCAAAGCGCGAGCGAAGATGAACAAGAAACCCTAGTTGAAGAGCTGCGTTACGATGTCGTCAATAGATGTTCCACTTGGTGAATTTTCTCGACTCTTGAGTCCATTCACTTCGACTCTTGTCACTTGTCAAGGAAAGAACGGTCCACCCAACGCTTTGGCGATAGCATGGATCATGCCGGTTAGCCTGAACCCGCCAATGCTGGTCTTCTCAATCAGGAAGGAGCGCCACTCATACAAGCTGCTGGAGCAAGCGGCTGAATTTGTCGTCAACATTCCAGGGTTCGACTTGGTGCATCAGGTGCTCTACTGCGGGCGCAAATCCGGAAAGGACGTAGATAAGTTCAAAGAAACCGGTTTGACCGTTGGAAAGGCGAAGAGAGTTGGCGCTCCAATCATCAATGAGTGCGTGGCTCACGTGGAATGCAGGGTCAGAGAGATGATACCGAGAGGCGATCATGTTCTCGTCATAGGCGATGTATTGACAGCCTACGCTGAAAAAGAAGCATTCAAGGGTGTGTATGACCTCAAGCGATTCAAGCCCTTACTTCATTTAGGAAATGATGTGTTCACGACGACATCGACAGAGACCATTGCACCGGAACTAGAATAGGAATCGAGCGTTCCAAAGGCCGTAGATCGCTCGCAGATCCGGTATTGATTTCAATTGTCGGACGATTGTTCTTGATGAGAAGTCTACTGTAACATTCTTCTGCCATAGGCTTCGTGCGTTGCACGTTTGGCATTCAGATTTCATGGCAATATGTTGATTTGGAATATGGCACGTGCAACAAATCCTATTCCAAAGTATACAAGGAGCAGAGCTAACCCGGCGAGCAGTAGTCTGTATCCTCTCGCCTTGAGTAGTGTCTTGCCTCTGGCTGAGAGGTATGCAGTGCCAGTCAGCCAAGCGTAGTCCATCCATACGTGCGAGATGTACATTATGAAGACGCCTAGAAGTGCACCGAGCTCTACTGCTTGAACTACGAGTCCTAAGCCAACCGTTAGCCACCACACGATGAAGAACGGGTTTAGCCCGGTTAGCCCAACGCCGAGCATCAATGACCTCTTGTGCAATTTGGCATCCTTAGCCGGTTCAATGTTGAAGGAGCTACGTGTCACATCTCTAATCTGGAACGCTCCGAAAAGTATCAAAGCGGATCCTCCGACTAAACCGACGATCGTGGAGAAGCCTGGAAGATTCAGCAGGTTTGAGATGCCCACACCTATCAGCATGACAAGCGGAAGTTCTACGATCATGTGTCCGACTGAGATCATGAAACCAGACTTGGCTCCACCTCTAGTCCCCTGCAGCAGGTTAGCTGCGAAGAGCGGCCCGGGCATGAGAGCCCCGGAAGCGGTGACGATCACCACTGTTGCCAAGAACGTTGGGAAGGTCGAAGAGAACTGCACCTAATCGCCGACTCCTGACCCTAGAGATAGGGGCGCTGATTTTTGCCTTACTACCCTGTGGCAGTGGTCCCTTGGCACAGTTGGACCGTGTGCGCGCAAAAAGAAAGGACAGAGTGGTGACTACGACTGCACCGGTATTGGCAGTTATGGTTCTGTAATCTTGATCGCGGTCACGGGACATTGGATCTCGCATGCGCGGCAGAAGATACAATCATTCTCTCTCGCCGGGTCCGCTTTCTTGGCGGCCAGGATCGCTCGTCCGCTCGCGTTTGGGGTCTCGCAGTCTGGCGTCGCAAACCACTCGAAAACGTTCACCGGGCAGACTGAGATGCAGGTTCCGTCTGCAACGCAGACATCAAAGTCCACTGCAACAGTCATGCCATGGATTCCGAGCTTTCTTGGCGGCTGAATCGTGCCTCGCACTTCGTGACCTAGGTGATTCTGAGTTGCTGGCAGTTTCATAAATTCCGGGTCGATCGGCATGTTGTTTGCACCTAGCATCTGAACTGTCTGCGGGCTTCTTATATTCGATAGCGTGTCTGTCTTGTAACAGACAGGATCCAGCGTGATAATGAGCCTCGATCACCACACCGCTCGAACGATGGAGGAAATCGTCGACCAACTCACCGAGTACGGATTGAGCAAGAACGAGGCCAAGGTTGTTACCTTTCTCGCGAAGCGCGGTGTTGAAAGAGCAAGTATTGTTGCACGATCGCTTAAACTAAACCGGACGGAAACCTACCGAACCCTCAGAAACCTGCAACGCAGGGGCCTAGTTGAGTCCAGTCTGGAACAACCGGTCAGATTCCAAGCTGCCCCCTTCTCGCGATGTCTCGAATTACTCATTGCAGAACGGAAGAACCGGCTTGCAGTGCTAGAAGAGCGAAGTGGCATTCTTGAGCGTACGTTCGAGAGCATTGGCATTGAGATTGGAACTCCAGAGTTTGAGAGGTTTCAGGTCATTGAAGGACGAGCAAGGATAGGGCAGAAGCTGCTTTTCATGTGCGAGAACTCGAAGCTCCAGATCGATTTGATTATGGAGGCTTCAGATCTTGCTGGAGGAAACGGCCGTGTGGGGCTCGGCACTTTGTCAATGCTGGCGAAACGGGGACGCAAGGTCCGAGTGATCACAGACATCAACACTTCCACCGCACGATTCGTGGAGCCATTTCAGAACCTGATCGGATTCAGGCACTTGGATCTGGATCAGAGACCAATCCCGAGAGTATCAATCATTGACGATGCGGAGGCCCTTTTCAGAATGGGGGGCATCGAGGAAGGTGCCGGACGCGGGTCGGAACAGGTGTCGTCGTGGATAAGTAGTCGCTCGTTTGTGCGGAGCCTTCGCGCGTACTTCAACGAGATCTGGAGCAGCGCAACCCCTGCATTGGCTCGGCTCGAAGCGATCAAGGCCGGGAAGACCGAAGAGGAATTGACGATCTTGAAAGGCAGGGTTGAAGTCCGGCACAAGCTGTCTGAGATGCTGAAGAATTGTCGAGAGACCGTCGATTTCTGGACGACGATGAAGGGAATCGAGATCCTTGCAGATCATCGGCTTGAGGACCTAGGTATGCTCCATAAGAGAAATGTTCGGATACGAATAATCGCACCTATTACGAAGGAGACCACGCGAAGTGCGAGAATGCTCCTGCCAGTCGCCGAACTCAGGCACTCAGAAGCGATAGGGCCTGCTCGTATCGTAATAGCTGACCATGATAACCTGCTCTACTATCAACGCATTCCGGACGATGACAACTTGGAAACCGGCGATGATGCAGGGTTTTGGACAAATAGTCGCTCGCTCATAGAGACGATGAGTCACGCATACGAGGAAGTCTGGAAAGGGATGCTGGCCATCTATACTCCTCGCCGTCGCATTCCTCAACGCTAGAGGACAATCTTGATCCTAATCATTGAATACCTGCTTCGGGTTCCATTGGGTCAAATTGAAAGCGAGTTTCTGTCGAACACGCATCATTGACCTTGCGCCGTTGGGCGTTATGCGTAACTGCATTCCTCCGAGACGCCGAATGAGGTCTTGGTTCTACGGTTGTAGGACAATCTTGCCGAAGTGTTCTCTTTTCTCCATTCGTTCCTGTGCTCTCGCCGCTTCGGCTAGTGGATAGACTCTATCGACAACGGGTTTGAGTCGCCGCTGTCTCACTAACTCAATCACTTTGAGGAGTTCTGCTTTGCTGGCCATGTATGATCCTAGAATTGACAGTTGCCTGCTGTACACGTATCGTATGTCTGTCTGTCCCACGTAGCCGGTTGTGGCTCCGCACGTGACGAGTCTGCCTCCGACGGCTAGCGCTTTGATGCTCTTCTCCCAAGTCGCTGAGCCTATATGCTCGAAGACAACATCGACGCCTCGTTTTTCGGTTATTCTTCTCGCTTCTGTCGCGATATCCTGTTCATTGTGGTTGATGAGTTCGTCGGCTCCCAGCGTCTTGGCGAGATTCAGTTTTTCTTCACTTCCCGCCGTCGCGATCACACGCGCTCCCGAGAGCTTAGCTATCTGGATCGCAGCGCTGCCAACACCGCTTCCCGCCCCAAGAACCAGGACGTATTCTCCTGGAGAAATCCCAGCTCTAGTGACGAGCATATGCCAGGCGGTCATGAAGACGAGTGGGATCGCGGCGGCTTCCTCAGGTTTCAGCCACTCTGGTTTGGGAATGATGTTGACTTCTGGTACGCTCACTAGTTCAGCGTATCCGCCATCTGTAAGATACCCTATGATCTTGTAGGATCGGCACATGTTGTCTCGTCCCGAGAGGCAATACTCGCACGCACCGCAACTGAGACCAGGGGAGACAATTACAGCGTCCCCTGAACGTGCTCGCGTCACCAGTCTGCCTGTGCTTACGACCTCACCGCAAATGTCGTTCCCTGAGATGTGAGGCAGGGGAATCTGGATGCCCGGAAGGCCTACTCGAGCCCAGATGTCAAGATGATTGAGCGCACAAGCCTTCACCCGGACTAGGACCTCATTGTCCCGCACCACAGGCTCCGGTCGGTCTTCGTATCTGAGTTTGTCGATTCCTCCATGCTCGTGAAAGACCACCGCCTTCATCAGAACTCGCTCTCCACCAGAGTCCTTGTTTCATGCGGGTCAGATTTACCTATTGTCAAGTCGCCATGGCCTATCGTAAGCCGCACTGGATTTGGGACTCTACGCCCTCTCATTGCGTCATTGTTCGAATCTGGGCAACGATTAACTCCCAGTGCACTCCTTGCACAGTGATCGGATTGTTCAGCCATGTCAGTTGAGATAGGACAGAAGCCGCCTGACTTCCAGCTACATGACCAAGATAGGAAACAACAGGCCCTGAAGGATTTCATTGGAAAGAAGACCGTTATCGCGTTCTTTCCCGGTGCCTTCACAAACCCTTGCACGCGAGAAATGTGCGCCTTCAGAGACTCGATGCAAACACTGAACAGACTGAACGCTCAGGTAGTCGCCATAAGCGTCAATGATCCTTTCACGAACAAGGCGTTCTCAGAAGCAAACAAGCTGCAGTTCCCCATCCTGAGCGACTATGGCAGAGAAACCGTCAGGAAGTTCAATGTCTTCCATGAAGATTTTGCTGGACTGAAAGGGTATACTGCTGCCAAGCGATCCGTTTTCATCCTTGATGACAAGGGCGTGGTGCGTTATAGGTGGATCAGCGAGGACCCAGGTAAGGAGCCCAACTACGACGAGGTCAAGGATGCTCTAGCCAGGATCTGAACTTGCGCTAAACCTTATTGCATATAAGGTACCTCTGCTAAATCTAGGGTGTAGATGCCAAATGGGCTCATTCAAGATGGTTAAGAAAGCCAAGAAGAAAGAGGAGAAGAAACAGCCACCCGGAAGAACCGTTCCCGAAAAGACCGCGTAGAGGACTCAGCGTTAGCGGCAGCCTCTCGCGTATGTCTAGTACTCGTCCATCTCCTTTAGTTTGGCCGGAAGGTACTTGTCTACAATGTAGGCAAGACCATACCGGCTGAACGCTTCCTGTTCCGCCTTTTTCTTGATTTTCAGAAACGTCTCAATCTCTCTCTTCCAGAGCTTACTATTGTAGCGTGGATCCTTCTGAAGTTCGTACAGTCTTTTTATGTCTAGATCAGTCAGTTTGTCGCTGGGCAAATCGTAGTCGACAATGTCTGACGCCCAGACTCCAGCCCACTTCGCGTCGGGAGTATTAAGATCGCGTAGGTGCGCAGCGTTTGCTGATCCTGAGATTATGACCATGGCGATGTGCATTCCCCAAGGGTCAGCATCGCAGAATATGTAAACGGGCAGGTCCAGTTCTCGACTTAGTCGTCGTATGAGAGATCGTGTCGCTCTTGGTGCCTGTCCCGCGGTATGGACCAAGATCGCTTTGTGTTTGTCGTGGACTTTCTCTTCGACGAAGCGGGTGAAGAGGCCGCCCTTTTCTATGGCGATGATTTTGTCGGCTTTGCATTCAACGAACTCCGCGTTCGTTAGGGCGGGGCCTATCATCATTCCGTCTGGGTGCGAGGAGAGATTCAATGTCTTGCCCTCATAGCCGGGCACAGTGTACTCTACCACGAGGTTTCCGAAGATCGCTGATCGTTCTTCTGGGAAGACGCTGAAGTCCTCTCGAGAATGTCCTATGACGGTTTCGAGGTCTGTGATGATGTTGTCACTTTCGGTCTGATCTGTGAAATTCATCGCGTAGGCTTGCGCGGAATAGAAAACGTCTCTTAGTGTTGATGTTCTATCTTGTCCTCTGAGTTCATCGACAAAGGATGCCGTCCATACTAGCTGAGTCAAAGGCCGAATGTGCTTGATGTTTCTTGAACTGCGCTTGACCGCCTTCTCTCCAAGTATGTATTGTCTAAGTTTCTGGTCGTATTGTATGTTGTGGATGGATCGATTCGGCATTTCTATTGATGGGAATTGTCGGTGGACCATTTGGTTGTACAGTTTGTCACCAAGTCCAGTAAGGGCTGAGAGGACCTTTGCCTTCTTTTCTTTAATCAGCCCGGTCTTCTTTGCTCGTTTCTCCGCTGCTTTCTTCTTCTCCTTCTTTTTCATACCTCAATACACTCTTGAGTAGTGGCTTAACATCAGGTTCTTTCTTCTTTCCAGCCAGCTTCGTAGAGAACAAAGCTATCTTGGGCAGATACTTCTCAAAGACATCCAGACGCCTCTTCTGTCGCTCGATTGTGTGCTTTCGCGAAAGGAAAACGGAGAGGCGTCTTGCGACCTCTCGTAGAGCGTTTAAGATTTCTCTCTCGACATCGGGTCGGTCGGCGATGAATTCCTTCCCAACTGTCTTGTAGGGGACCTTTGTGGAGCACAGGTGAACAAAAACGGCAATGGGCATGTCAGGCAGGACCTTGTAGTGTCGCCAGTCAACCAGCGAGTTGACCACTTTCCACGAAACATCGCTTGCCTCATCGAAGAGGAGCGGTATCTTGTTCGCGAATCGGTAGAGTACTATCCCGCCGGTGTTCGGGATTTTGCCACCGTATGCGATTCCAACCTCTACAATGAATGGGAAGCCTGAGTAGGCGGAGGGTTTCCGCTGATAGACCTCCACGTACTCTGGAGCCAACTCTTTCTTGATCCCTGCGTTCAATAGCTCTTCGCCCAGCGGTGACAGACAACTTGAGTCAGGAGGCAGGAAGTCCTCAAAATTCTTCATCGCTGTCACGAGCGCGACGGTCTCCTCGTTTGTCATCTTCTTGGGGTTCTTCTTGCCTGGTATACCTACGAATTCTAGAAACCTGCGAGCTGTCGTGTCTCCTACTCTCTGGAAATGCGTTTTCATGAATACATGAAGTGACCGGGCTTGTGTTACCTCAATGATGCGTTTCATAGTCTCTACATCGACGCCGTGGGGGTGGAGAGTGGTCTCTTTGGGAGGATCAGGCATCTGAGTTGTCGCACGCTCGAATTTGTAGAGTCTACCTCTGGGGTCAACAAAGGTGAGGTTGGCATATGGTGCGACTATCGCGGTCTCTTGGAGATAGTCTAGAATTTTCGGCATTGCTCGCGTATAGTCCGCTTCTGTTGAGAACTCGACTACAGTGCCATGCCAACGATCGGGGTTCGGATGTGTGATCTCTTTGATCTTTTCTGGTTGGTTGCGTTGGATATCGATTCGGAGTCTGAGCTCGTGTATCTTGGTTGGTCCAGTGCTTGAGATCACGATTGCTTCTGAGTGCGTGGTGATTTGTCCGTATAGTATGGCCATTTTGCCGCCTAAGCCAAACTGTCCACGCGTCTGTCTGAGCTTGTACTTTGACCCGAATAGGACTTGGCCGAAGGCTGAAGGTATGAGTTTTGATGGCACACCTATTCCGTTGTCTGCGACCCTGATGCGATAGACTCCGACACCTTCGGCTGGCCCGGATTCGTGTGAGATCCTCATGTAGACATCCGGGGTTATGCCGTGCACCTCGCACGCATCGAGGGAGTTCTCGATAAGTTCCCGAATTGTCGAATAGATCGCACGCGTCGGGTTAGTGAATCCGGCGATGTCTCGGTTTCTGTAGAAAAAGTCAGCGGGGGAGATCTCTTGAAAAACCTCAGCTGCTTTCATCGTGAGATTCCACAGGTGAGGACTGCTTTCATTCCCAAACCGTTTGTCGAAGCTGGAATGCTCATTTGGGGGGCGTCTCCCACAGCTCCAATGTCTTTCTTCTCTTGCTCTCGGTCTTAGTCTTTCTAAGGAATTTGTACACGGTCGAGTGCTGTTTTCCTTTGATCAGCATCTCGATTGCCTGTCTTGCAGCGGAAACGGCTTCGAACTCTCCGATCATCGATATTGTGGATCCGTAGACGGAGACTTTGGCGTCTGTCATTTCTTCGAGGAGTCGCCTCATCTTTCCTTCGCTGCCGATGACTCTGCCTTTGATGCGGTTAATATCGCTCTCATTCTTCCCGAAGAGTTCGCGGAGGTCGATTAGGTCAAGGACCATGTCGTCGTCGACCAGCGTCATTGCGCGTTCAGGGGAGAATCCTCTTCCGACGGCTGTCACTACATCTTTTGCACGCAGTATGGTTGATGGGTCAGTGTTGTCGTCGGAGGGGGTAACTTCGATTGTTCCTGACTCGCTGTTGATATTCAGTTTGACCTTGAACATTTTCTCGATATCGGTTTTTGTGGCTCCTTCGCGGCCGAGCACGACGCCTATTCTGTCGTGAGGAATCATCGTACTAGTCTTGGTCGACAGTTGTTTTCACCACCTGATCGTAGATGTCACTTTCGTCTTCAGTTTCCACCCCGATTTGGTGGAAGTAGCGGTTTAAGTTCAATATGTCCCTCATAAGTAATCGGTTCGCAATTGGGTGCTCAGTGTCAACCGCTTGTGAAACATCGAATATGACAGGATGCCCGCGCCAAACCATTATGTTGTACTCACTCAGGTCCCCGTGAACCAACTCAGCCTTCTGATATAGAAGCCGAATATACGAGATGAGCTCCCTGTAGATCCTCTTAGGGTTCTTCGAAACGTTTTCCCTAAGCAGTGGAGCTGGCTCGCCTTTACTGCCTATGAAATCCATGAGCAGGACATTCTTCACCACTGCAATAGGCTTCGGAACTCGCACCTTTGCCTCATGAGCCTGTTTGAGGTTCCTGAATTCCTTCTGAGCCCAGAGGTAGACGAGCGATCGCGTGTCGGTGCGCGTCCTCTCGAATCTCGGGTCTCCTTCAATATATGCGAGCCTGCCTTTCTTGAACTCAGCAGACAAGGTCAAGTAGATCTTGATGGCGATCTCATTCTTCTTGGGGCCAATGCCCCAATAGACTTTCGCTTCCTTGCCTGACCTAACGGCGCCTGAGATCTTGGACAATTTGCCGGTGTCGAGCATATGATAGATTACCATAAGCGTAGACTTATCGAAAACCTGTTCTAGCGCTTCCAGCTCTTCACTTCTCTTATCTCTCATCAAGCGAGTAGTTTCATACCGGGCCTGTCTTAGCCTCAGCCGTCCTTCGGTCCTCGACCACGCCACAGACAGGCACCAGTAAACGCTTACATTACAAGCTGGCCTTTTTGCCGCAGTATCTGGGCTTGGGCTTCAGTGTACCTCCAGAGGATGTCTCCGCGAGTCTCAAACTGGAAGTCCCAAGGTGCGACAAGGACTACGTCTCCCATTTTTATCCAGACGCGTCTCTTCATCTTGCCTCTGATTCGACACACCCTCTCATGCCCATCTGCACACTTGACAAGGAGTCTATCGTAACCAAGCATCTGCATCACAACACCGAACATTTGACCCTGGCCAGGGGTCACCATTTCGCGAAGTTGGCCTTCACTGAGAACTTTCTTCTTACCCAACAGCCCACTCTCAAAGCTCGCAGACTTCGTGTAACCTACAGGTCACATTAAAAGAATACACTCAGGCGAGTTCGGTCCTACAGCCTCACGATCTGTACATGGGGGACCGGGCCGAAGTAGATCACTGCCTGAGGGTCTACCAGGCCTTTATCGACGGCTGCCTTGATCGTCGCCTTGCCAACAAGATTAGCAACATCTGCTTCGGCAAGCACCTCCATAGCCCTGTCGACCGAGCATAATGAGCCTCCATAGAATTCGGTGCTCACTTCGAGCTTCATCCTACCTTGTCTGAACGTTTCGCCCAGTAGCCCAGAATCACAGACGGCGACCAGCATTCCGCGCTTTTCATTAATAATTCTAAGATGGACCTCCACGGTCCTACACTTCTCAAGTTGTGGATATTGGTGATCTTGCACCGCAGGCCTCACATGTGAGGAATGTGCGCCCCTTCTCTCTGACCATTTTTGTGTCAGGTCTCTTGCAGACTGGGCAGATTACGAATCTTTGCGTGTAGATCTCCAATAGCCTCCTCATTGACTCCACCTTGAATACGCCTTTCAAGATTGCGCGTGTTCCATCCGTTGTCCCAGCGGTCGCGAGTTCTTTTGAAAGGAACTTCAGAAGATGGAGCGGATCTCGGTTCATACGGTCGGCGATTTCCTTGAAATTCTGGATGATGGTTCTGCTACCCATCCTGACTCCTTGGATTGACGGCAGCTCAAACCTCTCGCCGGAAGAGGTTCTCTTAGGGATCTTCTCCATCGCACTGTCGAGCAGCTTTGTATACTCGTCGCTCATCGTGTCGTTCCTCGGGAGCACATTGTCTGTGCGCTATTTCTTCATTCCCATTTGCATTGACTGATAATGTTAATCTATTCGGAAGGTTGCGTATGCGCTTTCAAGCCTTTGGAGGGGCAATTCTGGGCACCTGCCAGCTCGCGTCTTGCCAGCAGTCTTGCAGGGCCTGTGATCGAATCAACGGCTTAACGTGGAGGAACATGGATTGGGCAAGTGGATAGTATGTTCGGCATGGCCGTACGTGAATACACTTCCACACCTTGGTACGTTTATCCATCTTCTGTCCGCGGACGTTTTCTCAAGATATCTGTCGCTTAAAGGCGAAGATGTTATCTCTGTCACGGGATCCGACGAGCATGGGACTCCAATTGAGGTTGAGGCGATCAAGAAGGGAGTGCCTCCCAAACAACTCACAGACGAATACCATGCCGCCATATGCGACCTACTGGACAAGTATCAGATCCACTTCAGTAACTACACTAGAACTGAGAACCCTGTGCACAAGAGATACGTTCAAGAATTCTACCGAAAAGTCTACGATAATGGTTTCATATACAGCGAAACCGTCAATCTCCCATTCTGTCCCAAATGCGAGCGCTTTCTACCGGACAGATTCGTCGAGGGGATATGCCCTCACTGCGGCAAGGACAATGCGAGAGGGGACCAATGCGACAGCTGCGGCAGAGTCCTCGACCCGCTAGAATTGAAATCACCCCGTTGCGCCTTTTGCGGCACAACCCCGACTATCAAGCCCTCAAAGCATTGGTTCTTTGACCTGCCCAAGTTCTCTGATTCATTGACCAATTACATCGACTCCAGCACTGGACTCCCGGACAACGCACGCAACTTCTCGAAACGATGGCTACAGGAAGGATTACGCCCAAGAGCTCTTACACGCGATAACAAGTGGGGGATTCCAGCACCTTTCCCAGGCGCAGAAGAGAAGACGATCTATGTCTGGTTAGAAGCAGTTCTCGGATACGTCTCGGCGGCTGTGGAATGGGCCGAGAAAAACGGGAGACCTGACGACTGGAAAACGTTCTGGTTCGACAAAGAAACGAAAAACGTACACTTCATTGGAAAAGACAACATCCCATTTCACACAATAATCTTTCCAGCTTTACTCATGGCGACGAAGGACCCGTACGTATTGCCGTGGCAAGTGTCTTCGACCGAGTTCATACTCTTTGACAACAAGAAGTTCTCGAAGAGTCACCGAATCGGAGTCTGGATGGACGAGGCGCTACAAGTTGCACCAGCCGACTACTGGAGGTATCTTCTGATCGCGATTAGACCTGAAACGAAGGACGCCAACTTCACTTGGAAGGATTTCCAAGCACGAGTGAACGCAGACCTGAACGACGTACTCGGCAACTTCGTCCACAGAACCCTGACCTTCATCAAGAACAACTTCTCAGGCACAATCCCTTCACCAGGCGAATTCAACGAACGCGACAAGGCGATCCTAGCGAAGCTTCAGGGAGCGCCCAGGAAAGCGAGTGCGGAACTTGATCAGTGCAAGCTGAGAGAAGGCCTATCCGCGGTGATCGACCTTGCTCGGGATGGGAATCTCTACCTCAGCGAAAGTGAACCATGGCATTCAATCAAGCGAGAGGTTGTAAGCGCTCGCACGACGATGTTCATATGCGCACAATTGGTGAGATCCCTGGCGGTATTGCTTGCACCTTTCCTTCCCACGACGGCCGATTCAATCTGGGCACAGCTTGGTTTACAGAATGGCGTTTCCAAGAGGCGTTGGGAAGAGGCTGGCGAGATACTTCTACGTGAAGGCCACGTAATAGGCGATCCCGTACCGTTGTTCAAGAAGATCTCTGACGATCAAATCAGCATTCGCATCCAAAGCGTTCAATGAGATAGGGCCCTCTCCAATGAGACTCAAGATCGACCTTCACGTACACACAACTGGGTCAGACGATTCGTTCGTGGACCCGGAACAACTCCCAATGATCCTACGGGAGAAAGGCCTTGACGGCGTGGCCATCACTAATCACGATTCGCTCACCGAAGTAAGCAGTTCAGAAACGATCATCCTACCAGGAATCGAGGTGTCAACACGACAAGGACACATCATTGGACTTGGGATATCCGATCCAATTGCAAAAGGAAGAACAGCGGACGAGACGATTGCACTGATCCATGCCGTCGGAGGAGTCGCCATAATTCCACATCCTTTCGACCCGATATCTCCATGTGTTGATCCGCTCAAACTAATGTCCAGACCTGAAGCGATCGAAACAATCAATTCCGACGCCCTGTTCTTCCATCTCAACAAGAGATTGGCTGAACGAGTGGCGAAACAGATTGGTCTGCCAATGGTTGCAGGAAGCGACGCGCATATTCCCGAGACAGTAGGCGATGCCTACACTCTGGTTGACAGCAACTCAAGAAGCGTTGATGACATTCTCTGCGCAATAAGAACAGGATCTGTTCAGCCTGCGGGTGGACCGACCTCATTTGGCAAGAAACTTCTCAAGGTCGGAAGGAAACTTAGACGTGGTTAAGGGAATGGTTGATGGGGGTTGTGTGTGGGTACGCTACGCTTCCACTTTTCTTCTTATGCTACCTCTCTTTGTGGTTCCCTGTATCATGTAGGTGTTCCCTCTACCACTGTTAATGTGGTGCTCCGCGTTCTGTTTGGTGTGAAGCTTCTGTTTACGGTTAAGGGGGGTCCCTCGCCTGCCGTTCCCATCGGTGTTCGCTCATTTCTTTAGCGTCGCTCCATCGCTTGCTTGCATTGGGATCGTCAGGTTTGGTGTTAACGCCAGACGTTCTCTCTTCTTTGGGGGCGGCCCGTGGTTCGTAGGTCTCTAAGAGTCTACGTATGATGTCGTTGAACGTTTCACCTTTCTCGCCAAGGTCTTTGAGCCGCTGATAGACGTCATTATCGACAACAATCCACTTACCCTTTATCTCCATCATAGTCAGCCACCTAACATGTTGCAGCTATAGCCAATTCTTAGCGTTTCCCATAGGCGGCGACTGATGTTCTATTAGTGTTCCGCATGCTGCTGCCCTAGTTAAGAGACAATGAACATACAAGAGATTTGGTTTAAGTGAAAAGCCGTTTAAGCATACAATTGGTTTACGATCGGACCGAGGCCAATTATCAATGGATTGGTGGGAATGGATAGTAATTGCAGGCGTCTTCATCGGCCTCTTATTCTGGGGGGGAAACAAGATACCTGATCTTGCAAGAACCATCGGCCGGGCAAAAAGAGAATTTGACGCCGCTTACAAACAGCTTACAAATCCTATCGAAGAACCAGCATCAGGTCAAGGCGCCCCGAGGACACCAGCACCAACTTCACCCGAGACAAGCTCCGACGATGTCCTAGTTACGACTGCCAAGAAACTTGGAATCACCACAGAAGGCAAGACCAGAGAAGAAATATCAAACGAGATCCTGCAAAGAGCCAACTGAACCTACATACATACACACCCCTAGACTTGATAATGCCCCCACACACAGCCACCCCTAACCTCCCACAAATTCATAATACCGCCGCACATGAGAGACACAAAACCACCCATTTTGAGCCTATTTTTGGTGCGTGGGAGGTGTCCGGAGGGGCCTTGTGACGACGGACGGTGGGTTAGTTGGCGACTATGCCGTAACAGAAACGATCCTCATTGTAGGAAGCGCCCAACAGCCCCCGAACGAGGGTGACGATGAACTCACCCCTCTCGCGAAAGAATCAAGAGCTAGGACTCCATCTCTTTTATGTGTGAAACATTTGGGTGTCTTATCTCCTGAAGTAGTCAAGTACAACAGGGAATTGTTCCTGGAAGCGATTGAATGTTACGAGAGAGATCAGATTGCCAAAAGACCACAGATCAAGTCAGATATTCAGAATCAAGACTATAGTATGCTTTGCTCTCTGCGCAAGCAAGTTGATTCCCCGATGGGCGTTGGGGGAGATGAGCTCAAACTCTTGCATATAGTGCTCAAAGACTTCCAGAAGCACCTTGCCGAATTAGTGAAGGAGCCTTGGATCAATAGAAGAGAAGTTGACGGTAGATCAAAACAGTTGGATGTCTACCTCGGGGACTACACCTGACAAAAAGTATGATCCCTGTTTTCGCTGCTGAGTGGCACCCAAAGCCCCTCGAACCGTAAGTAGCCCATTATGAGTAATGAGTTGTCTAAGATCCACGAAAAGATGGAAGTAGACGCTTCTAAGTCTCTTCCAACTGATCCAGATCTAACTCAAGGTTTACGGGGGTTTCATCTTCTCCGTCTGGTTCCATTTCATACATTTCTAGGGGCACTCTCCTGTATCCGCCTGGGATGTACGGATAGACGCCTCCCGTTAGGAGGAGCGAAACTTGGCATCCCTCATACCACGATTCATCGACAAAAGTTCCCATTACGACAGGCACATTCCATCCTGCTCGCTCTGTGATGAGTTGGGCAGCTCTCTCAGCCTCCTCGATTGTGAGGCTTGAGTCGCCACGTACGTTAATGAGGGCGCCGCGGTATCGTGTGATCTGGTCATAGAGCAAGGGGCCTCTTAGAGCTCCCAGGGTTGCTTCCTCTATTCTCAGGGCAGAGGAGGAGTGGGCGATTCCCGCATGAGCGATTCCGCCATGCATCATCAGCTCTCGGAACGCTGGGAGTTCAATGTTTACGGTACTGGGGCATGCAAGAGCTTGAGATAGGCCCGATACGATATCGATGGTCAACTTCTCCGACAAATCGCCATTCAGTTCGCGTGTGTATCCTAGGAGTCGCTCTGAGCGGCCGGTGTCAACAATCGCCAGGGTGTGGCAGCTTTTTCGCATTTGCGCAAGTCCGTGAGGAGCGATGAACCCGTCATCTCTTTGCGAATCCGGCGGGATTATCGCCAATCCAACCGTTACGGCCCCGATTTTTCGGGCCACGCTTGCAGTGGCCGATGCTATGCTAAGTTTGGCTATATCGGCAGTTCCAACGATTATGAACGTGACGTCCGCGCCGATGACCAGTGGAGTAATGAGGCTCGTGCACTCTTGGATGGTTTCTTGTCCGGTTTCGCGATCGCTGGGAAATCCTGTATCAGAAGCAGGATGTTCTGCAATGAGCACTTTCTCGTGCGAGTAGATATCTTCGAGGCTGGCGCTGTCGGTGTCGACTGATATGCACTGGGCACCTGAGCCTCCCTGCTCGAATATCTGGCTGACAATGTGGTTTGCATCGTTGCCAACTCCTATGATTGAGACGCGAGGGAATCTTGAGTAGAGTTGAGGTAAGCACGAGAGGGCTTGATTGACAACCATGTTGAGAGGGCTCCGAATCTGTCTGGGCGATTGGCTGCGGAGTGATGCAAGTATCGAACGAGACTTATATAGCGTTACGTATTACAATTGAAATACAATTGAATTACATGACCGACCATGCTACTCCCAAAGACGCTCTTCATCGCAGAAATAGCATGTCCTTCACAATCTGAGCTCAACAAGGGCTCAGATGTTCACCTCATCTTGCTTAGCTTCTAGCCCCCGCCCACCGGAGGCAGGATCGCAAGACTCGCCCCTTCTTTCAGAATCGTTTCAAGGCCCTGCATAAGCGCAACATTGCGCCCATCCATAAGAAACTGCAAGTGCCCTCTTGGTTCCTTGGATACAGGGTCGAATATGTAATCGCGAAACTTAACGCCGTATTCCTCCACAAGCTTGCTCAGCAGAGTTCGAACCGTCGCCTGGTCGTCCAAATCAACGACCTCCTCCCTCTTGCCTGTGAGTTCTCTTACAAGCGCGAAGAATTTGACCGTGACTTTCATGAGATATCCGGCAGTCTGGAGTAGAATTCAAACTCTAGGAAAAGAATTGCGTTTCTCAGATCGTTTGCGCTTTCTGCTTCCATGTCAGCTGCATGGTCTTGGGATGGGAGGCTCTCACTTCATCGATCCTGGTAACGGCCGTGTTCTTCGGAGAGTCTTTCACAAGATCGGGATTCGTGTACGCTTCATCGCTTGCCTTCGAGAAGGCCGTGATGAATCCGTCCAGTTCCTGTTTGCTCACCGTTTCAGTCGGTTCAATCATCATAGCTTCATCAACAATCAGTGGGAAGTAGATTGTGGGGGCGTGAATTCCGAAATCAAGCAGTCTCTTCGAGAGGTGCGCAGCGGTGACGCCCGTCTCATGTGTCATTTTGGCAGCGCTGAGAACGAACTCGTGTTTCCTGACTCTGTGTGGGAACGGCAATTCGTACCCACGCACTTGGCTCAATTTCTTTGCCAAGTAGTTTGCGTTGAGAACAGAGACTTCAGCAACTTCCTCAAGTCCCTCGCGTCCCATCATCAAGATGTACGCATAGGCACGAAGCAGCACTGATGAGTTTCCCCAGAAACTTCGAATCTTTCCAATACTCTTAGGCCGATTGAAGTCCAAGTAGTACCTGTCACGATCTTGCTCTACGGTGGGAACGGGGAGGAATCCATCAAGCTCCTTGGTGACTGCAATCGGGCCTGAACCAGGCCCTCCGCCCCCGTGAGGAGTGCCGAACGTCTTGTGGATGTTGATGTGTACAATGTCAAAGCCCATTCGTCCAGGTTTGGCCTTTCCGAGCATCGCGTTTAGGTTTGCACCATCATAATAGAGCAGACCACCGGCCTCGTGGACGAGTCTGGCGATCTCGAGGATCTCCGATTCGAATATTCCGAGTGTGTTCGGGTTCGTGAGCATCAAGCCGGCCGTTCTGTCAGAGAGCGAGGCACGAAGGGCATCGATATCCACACATCCATCCCGATTGGAAGGCACCTCCACAACCTTGAAGCCCGCCATTGTCGCGCTCGCCGGATTCGTTCCATGTGCCGAGTCGGGAACGATGACCTCGTCTCTCTTCTCCAGATCTCCGTTTTGTCTATGAAAGGCTCTGATGATCATTGCACCAGCAAATTCCGCCGTGTGCGCCTGCGGCTGGCTGCAGGGAGACTTTGTGCAACCCAACTATTTCGGCAAGCCATTCAGAAAGTTCGTGAAGTATTCTCAGAATGCCCTGCACTGTTGCAGCATCCTGCAAAGGATGTAGGTCCTGGATCTTTGTGCTTGCTGCGAGCTTGTCGAGCACCTTCGGGTTGTACTTCATCGTGCAACTCCCGAGCGGGTAGATCCCAAGGTCTACACCGTAGTTCATTTGCGACAATCGAACATAGTGACGGATGACATCAGTCTCAGCCACCTCTGGAAGCTTAGGACGTTTCTTGCGGAGGAGCTCGACGGGAACATGAACGGCGAGTTCTTCACAGGTTGGGAGAGAGAATCCCACAATTCCTTCCCTAGATCTTTCGATGATGAGAGGTTCATTCCATTGAGCCTGTTTGAATGTCATCATCTCTCCTCCAAGATTGCTCCGATCGTTGTCCTGAGTCGGTCGATGTTCTCGCGCGTGTGACATTCGGTCACACAGTAGAGCGCGGATTGGCCGAGCTCGGGGAATTGAGTGGGCAAGCAAATGCCCCCTTGAATGCCTCGTCGGGCGAGTTCCTCGTTGACTTTTGAGACTGCAAGGCCTGTGCCCTCGAAACTAACAACGAATTCTTTGAAGTGTTGTGCTTCAAAGAGCGGCACCTTGAGACCCTTCAGTTCCTTCAGTTGTTGCATAGCGTAGTGTGAGTTGTCTAGGATGATCTTGCCTAGTCTCTCAAGTCCGCTCGGGCCGAGCAGCGAAAGATATGCTGCAGCGGCCAATGCACAGAGTGCCTCATTCGTGCAGATGTTCGAGGTGGCCCTCTCACGCCGGATGTGCTGTTCTCTTGTCTGAAGTGCCATCGTGAAAGCCTTCGAGCTGCCATCTTTGGTTATCGTCTCACCAATCAGGCGTCCGGGCATCTGCCTTAGCAAGCGTTCATCCTTGCATGCGAAAAGTCCGAGCAGAGGGCCGCCATAGTTCATGTGATTTCCAAGCGGCTGACCTTCTCCAATGGCAATATCTGCGCCCAACTCGCCGGGCGACGCGAACAATCCAAGCGAGATCGGATCGGCACCGACAACGAACAAGGCCCCTTTCTGGTGCGCTATTTCTCCGATTCGTTTCGCTCCGGCTTCAAAGAAGCCGAGGTACGATGGGTTCTCAACGTACACGCCAGCAGTCTTCGAGCCGACCTTCTTCTGAAGGTCGCTGTCTAGGATTGCTCCGGTTTGCCTATCCTGATCAACTTCGACTACATGTATCCTGGCAGGCTCGCAAAATGTCTTCAGAGTCTGGATCCTCTCAGGCTGGACGTAGTGAGGAATGACGAATTCATCTCGACCCGTTACGCGAGATGCCATTCTCGCAGCTTCTCCTAGGGCCGTTGCCCAGTCGTAGAGTGAGCTGTTTGCATACTCCATCCCCATCAGCTCCGCGATCATGCTTTGGTATTCGAACAGAGCTTGGAGGATACCTTGCGAGATCTCCGGTTGGTAGGGAGTGTAGGACGTAAGGAATTCAGACCGGGAAACTATTTCGTCCACGGCAGCCGGAACGTAGTGAGGCCAGACTCCTCCCCCTAGGAAAGATACAACCTCCCTCGTCGAGAGGTTCTTCGACAGCAGACCCTCCACCGTTAGCCTGGCTTCCATCTCGGATCGATGCGAAGGCAGGTTCAGAGTAGAGTCTTTCCTAATTGATTCGGGAATGTCGTCGAAGAGGACCTCCACATTGCGAACTCCCAGCTCATGTAGCATCTCCTCCTTGATTCTACGAGCACTGGTGGGCATGAAAGGATGCGGTTGGCTCATCAGTCATCAGTCGTGTCTATGGACGTTCCCTCGGAATCAGACTAATATCTTGCGTTAGAATCCCATCTGTTCTAGGTTGAACTTTGACCAGAACCACTCCACAAGTCCAAGGCGGCGCTTGGGTTGACAAAGCCGCTTCCCTGACTCCAAGCTGTACCATTGGACAAGGTGCAAAACTCCTCGGACAAGTGACGGTTGGAGAAAGGGTTAGAATTGAACCGAACGCCATAGTGTACGGTCCGACGAAGATTGGACAGGATTCTTTTGTTGGCCCCAATGTCGTACTTGGTTTTCCATCCAGAACCGAGCTGACCGAATCGATCCGCCATGAACGTAGCGTAGATGATGCCCCTAGCAGACGCCAACTCCTCATAGGAAATAATTGTATCATCAGGTCGGGGACATGCATCTACTCCGACGTTTCAATAGGTGACAATGTATCCTTCGGACACAACGCGATGGTTCGCGAGAACGTTCAGATCGGAAGGAACACTCTGATCGGAACAGGCGTTGTCATAGACGGATCATGTCGTATAGGTGAAAGGGTCTCGATTCAGACTGGCGGCTACATTTGCACTAATTCCACGATTGAGGATTCAGTCTTCCTGGGACCGCACGCTGTTTTCACCAATGATAAGTACGTAGCTCAGAAGAAAACAGAACTCGTCGGCCCAACAGTCCGGCGAGGTGCAAGCATTGGCGCAAACGCATTGCTTATGCCATCCATTGAGATTGGTGAAGGTGCCGTCATTGGAGCTCAGTCTCTCGTAATGCAGGATGTTCCTTCCCACTCGATCTATGTTGGAATACCCGCAAGGAAATTGAAGAACACCCCAGCGGACTGGCGGACATTCTCTCCTACAATCGTGAGATCCCCGCTGGGAAAGTGAGAACAGATTGAACAAGTTCGGCATTCTTAAATAGCGATCATCAATTGAGTTGCCGAAAAGTCGTGGAAAGCGATTTATGGCCGACTGAGGTGGAAGCCAAGTCGGGCTAGTCGCGTTAATTTCGCGCACGATAGAGCACTCAAAGAGAAATGGCAAGGACGGGTTCCGAGAATGAGAGAAAAGATAGTTGCTTCTGCCGCTGCTCTAATGATCATCTTCATTCTCACTGCTGGGCCTTGGGCGGTGACCGCGCAACCCGCGTCAGACTATACAGTTAAAGTGGATAGGGTTGCGCAAATCACGAGTTGGGGTCTGCTGACAGTCAACGACACTTTCACAGTCGGAAACAATTCTCCAACTCCCTTGCAGGGAATTCCAATAGGTCTTCCGAGAAACCTGACGACAGGTTTGAAGTACCTGAGTGCTCAAGATGATCACAACGTGGGCCTCACGCTTGAGCGTGACTTGGAAGCTTCAAGCGGGACCTACTGGTTCAAGGTCAACTTTGGACGAGCGCTAGCTCGTGACGAGACCTACAAGTTCACGGTAACATCCGTCCATACAAATCTCCTGACCCCAGTTGCGACATGGATATCAATTCCATTACACAACAACTCCGATTCTTCAAGTAAGAGGGATCTCAGAGAACATGACAATAAAGGCGGAAACTGGATCAACATTCTCGATTCCAGAATGGCTCAAACTCACGCAGGCTCCTGTGGGCGGCTACTTGCGTCTCAATGGGTCCTTCGCTCCAATAGAACCATACACGACAAGTTCATTCGTGCTGAACATGACCTCCACAGCTCAGTACATTGTCCGAGTACCCGAAGTAGCAAGAGAGATCAGATTCGATCAGGACGGATCCATACAAGTCTCCGAAACCTACGACTTCGAGAGCTTGGGCAACCCCGTTTCGACAATCCAACTTACACTTCCCAAGAATTCCAGCGATATTATGGCATACGATCAAATTGGCCGACTTTGGGATGCCCCTCAAGATGGCCCTGACGTTTCCGTGGCCCCTAGGTATTCAGGTGGCATCGAAGCGAATCGCACGTTCACTTTTACGCTGAAGTACAAGCTAGACCCGGCAACCTACGTGGAGGAGACAAGCTGGTGGGGTATGAACAAGTACAGGGTCTCGCTCTACTCGAACTTGAAGGATTGGGTGATCGAGAAGCTTGAAACCAGCATAGTCATTCCAGAAGGCTTTGCAGTGAGAAACGCCTCTCCATCTCCATCCTCGACCTCACAGGCATTCCTCCATCGCAGCCTCGACTACACGCTCACCAACGTCACGCCATATACCGACTTAGGACTGAGTCTCGAATACACCTACGCTCCATTCTGGTCGGGCTCTCTGATTCTGACTTGGCTTGCCATTGTCGAGTTAGCAGTGGCAGCCGTTATTGTCGTTTCCAAGACGCGGAAACCCGCAACGTTGAAGATCCCTGTTCCTTCCGACAAACTAAAACAATTCGTGGAACTCTACGACGGCCGAACTGCATTAAGACTCGAGTTAGACAGGATGTCTCAGGATCTTGCTCGAGGTGCACTCAACAAGCACGAGTACAGACGCAGGCGTAAGACTATCGAGTATCGTATGGCTGAGCTGGCCAAGGCACTTCAGCCTCTCAAGGAGGATCTCAAGTCGTCCCACGTCAGATACGGTGAGATGATCATGCGGATGGAGAAAGCTGAGGCTGAAATCGATGCGAACCGACTAGGCGAAGAACACTTCAAGACTCAGTACCGCTCAGGAAAAATGTCGAAAGAAGCTTACGAGAGAGCGCTTGATGACTTGAACAAACGCATCGACAAGGCGCGGGAACTCGTGGAGACGAGCTTGATCTCGTTACGAGAAGACGCCCGTTGAAAGGATCGAGCCTAGATTCGGGCGAGACTACACCGCAATTGTTTTGCTCATATACATTGCCATGGTGACCAATGGAAGACGTTGTCAGGCCTGATGAGCTAGAATCCTGGCTCAGAGACACGTTAAGAACCCAAATCGCTAACGCCAACAAGGCCATCGAGAAAAACAAAACCGACATCGAGGCACAAGTCTCCTCGCTGAAGGAAGTGGCACTGGATCTCACAGCGAAGTCTGACAAAGACTCCACTGAGAAAAGAAACGACAGAGCCGTGTACAAAGCTGCACGTGCCGTGAATCGAATGTGCTTAGAACTTCAAGATCTTCTCACGGCCCATTCATCGGCTGACCCTCACAGCTATGAGGGATTGAAGCAATTCAGCGATGCTACCACGAAACTCTCAAGTGATGCAGCCAAGGTACGCGAAAGGTGGATCGGACAGGTTCGCCCGTACTACATCCTCGACATGATGAGCCTCAACGCCTCAATCGACAGGCTTCGTAGGCTTGGAGAGCAAGCATGGGAACTCTTTAGCAAAGATGGGGGCTTACTCCGCGGCATTGAAGAAGCCCACACCAGAGTGAAGAAGATCCAAGATCTGGAAGAGTCGTTGCAGAAGCAAATGGCTGAGTGTAAGCACCTGACAGATGAGGCCGGAAGCATCAGCCCACAAATCGCCGATGCTGAACGCCAGATAGAGTTACTTGTGGCTACCCCCGAAATTGCGGAACTGAGAAAGATCGATGGCAGGATGAGAGAACTTCGCGGAGACCTCTTAACCGTCGGTTTCAGGCGTCTGGGGAGACCTCTGCGAAAGCTGGAAGCGATGGCTGCCAGAGGTGAATTCCCAATGGCCCCTGAGGTCAGAGACAAACTATCAGAATACCTCAAGCGACCATTCACGACCTTCATTCACGAGGAAGACGGATACCCATCACTGAAATCGATCCTCAAGAACATGGAGCAGGCAATAGAACGGAAGAAGCTTCTGCTAAAGCAGCGCGAGGAGAGGAAGGTCCTTGAAAGAATCGACAATGTCGCAGAAAAGAATAGCCTTGATGGGATACATCACGAAGCTACGAAGCTTCTGGGTGAACGAAGAACTCACTTGACAGGACCCGACATGTCTCGAACTCATCCGCACCTATAGACAGAAGAAACAAGAGCTGAAGAACCTTCAAGCACAAAACACAGATCTTGAGCGTCGATCCAAGCTGCTCTTGGAGAAGACTGAGACACTCAGAGAGTCTCTTGTGCAATTCACGAAAGATACCGAGCAGTTGGTTGACAAGCTGACGAAGAAGCCGGTCAAAATTGAGCTGGAACAGTACAGTCGCTGAGTCTAGGCCAAGATCTTAATCGTTTTCTTGCGAACTATTGCATGCAGTAACGATTTTCCTAGGTCGGATTCTTTGGAGACTCGGATTTGGCTTTTCTTCCCGACAGTAGCGGAGAAGAGGTACTCGTTGTCAACATAGACGCTCGCAACCTGGCCGATGCTCTTCTTGTCGAATTCCAAGTCGATCCTATTTCCAATCTCAGCAATCTTGAAGCGCATTTCGTTTCCACCTGTAGGAGTCGCCGGTTCGACATCAATATGGATGCCTAGGGATTTTTCGAGTTTCGATATCGTGACACCTTTCTTCCCGATCAACAGCGGGATTGACTCGCTGTCTACTTTCAGAACGGCTTTGTTATCGGAAACAAATGTTACCTCGGCCTGAGGATCAAATCGACGGACCTCTTGGAGGACTCTTTCGGCAGCCAGTTTGCGTGCTCCGGATACTTGAGGGGCGGCCTCAGTAACGGGTACTATGACATTCTCTTCACCGAAGGTGTACATCTCGTATTCGAGCTTCCCTGTCTCGAAATCCGTTACCTCCACGAGCGGTCGAGCCAGGTCGGCTTCGGTCATGCCACTTGGGACCCGCACAACTAGGTTGAGGCAAAAAACGTTGATCACTTCCCCGTATCGGATGAAGATTATCGTATCGATTATGTGGGGAATCATCCCCAGCTCAACACGGCCGACGAATCGCTGCACCGCATCGATGGCGTCTGTAGCATGCACGACTCCTATCATGCCAACCCCGGCGAGACGCATATCCGCAAAGACTTGGAAATCCTTGGTCTTTCTAACCTCATCAAAAACCGTATAATCCGGCCTCACGAGGAGCAAGATCTCAGCCGTGTTCTCAAAGTCACCCTCTAGCGGACCGTACTGTGTAATCTCGGGACTCACTTGGAGGTCTCGCGGAGACTCCAGAGTCTTGACGATCTTGCTCTGACTCCAATAGAATTCGGCAAGCGAGGATGCGAATGTGGTCTTGCCTGACCCAGGAGGTCCTGCAATAAGGATTCCTTCAGCTTTCGATTTCAGCCGCTCCATCAGTTTCTCTGACAGACGATAATCTTCGAGACGTAACGATACGACTGGTCTCACGATGGTGACTTCCAGTCCGTCAGAGAACGGGGGCCTCGTAATCGCGATTCTGTACCTGCCCAGCTGTATCACTGAAGCGCCTATGCGGCTGATTTCTACGAATCCTTCGTCGCTAACGTGGGCTGCATCATTTATTTGCTTGATGATCTGCTCGAGTTCTTCGTTGGTAGTCAGTCGGTCGGATATCTTTACGAGCTCGAACTTGCCAGGCTTCCCTCGCTTAGCAAGCGGCAAAGTCCCCTCCTTCACATGTACGCTTGCTGTCTCAGGCGTGAAGAGGTTCTCGAAGATGAGCCCCTCCGTTTTCACTAGAGGCGCTGAGTAAAGCACCTTGAGGCCCTGCACTTCTGCCACGAGAGCTTGCACATAGTCCGCCGTCACAAGAGTCGCGTTTTCCTTCCTCGCAACATCTATGATTAGGGCATCAAGTCTGCCGCTCCTTGCCAACTTGATTTGGTCGAGGTCAGGTCTCGAACCCATAAACGTGAGCTTGATGTTCTTCTGCTCGCAAACTGCCCGAAGTCTCTTCAATTCAGCGAGACCGATGTGACCGACCTCTCTACCTTTCGACGCTTGCGCCTGCAGTTCATCCAACGCGGCGTGCGGTATGATTACTTCCGCCACATTTCCTCTTTCAATGATCTCAGATATTCTTCCGTTAATTATCGCTGAAGTATCGGGGACAAAGCGTTGTTCTGATGACATCTCAATCACGCTAGCAGGAGCCACCTGATGATAAAAGCGTGCCTTGCATGTTCCATTGAGCGCTAATCAGAACGGGTAAATAGGACAAATGCCCCCTCCTCGAAGGGAGATCACGATATTGACAAAAGCTGCCACTGAATCCCCCCTTCGTTTGCAACCAGTAACACTGATCAACCAAACGCAGAGCCTATGCCCAGAATGCCTAGCTATCCTGGAGGCCGAAGTGTACGAACAGGCAGGCAAAATCTGGATTCGCAAGAGCTGTGCAAAGCATGGAGAATTCAACGAACTCTACTGGGGATCCAGCGCCATATACGAACGAGCGAAACGCTATGCACGCGACGGAAAGGGAGTGGACAATCCCTTCGTCAGCAAACAAAACCCTGTGTGTCCAATTGATTGCGGTCTCTGCAACCTGCACACGAGTCACACCGCACTTGGAAACATTGTCCTTACGAACCGCTGCGACTTGAACTGCTGGTACTGCTTCTTCTTCGCGGAGAAAGCTGGATACGTTTACGAGCCGTCCTTGGATCAGATTCGATCAATGGTTAGGTCACTAACGAATGAGAAACCAGTACCCTGCAACGCGATCCAACTGACCGGAGGGGAACCTACTCTCCGTGAAGACCTGCTCGACATCATCAAGATCTGCAGGGAAGAGGGAATTGACCACGTGCAACTCAATACAGATGGCATCAACTTGTCGAGGGATCCTACTCTCGCAGCGAAAGTGAGGGAAGCCGGTGTCAACACGATCTACCTGAGCTATGACGGCACGACACTCGAGAAGAACCCGAAGAACCACAGGGAGATCCCTGGAGTCTTGGACAACTGCAAGAAAGCAGGGGTGGGCGTCGTTCTAGTTCCAACGGTCATCAAGGGCACCAATGATTCCGATGTTGGGAGTATTCTCAGATTTGCACTTAAGAACCTAGATTCGGTTAGAGGGGTCAACTTCCAGCCCATCTCCATTGTGGGACGAGTCCCGGAGCGGGAGAGAGAACGTTTTCGAATCACTATCCCTGATGTCATGATGAAGATAGAGGAGGACTTCGCAGGGGAGATATCGCGCGACGACTTTTATCCAATTCCATCATGCATGCCATTCAGCAACTTTGTGGAGGCCTTGACACATGACCGGGAGTACGAGTTGTCAACTCATTTCGCTTGCGGCATGGCAACATACGTATTCCAAGATGGCGAGAAGACTATTCCGATGCCCCGTTTTGTTGACGTGGACGGATTCTTCGGATACTTGGATGAGAAAGCCGTCGATCTGCGAAAAGGTTCCAGCAGATACACAGTTGGCCTGAAGCTCCTTTACAGGCTCTTCACGAAATTCGTGGACAAGAGCAAGGCCCCGAAGGGACTCAACGTGTCAAGAATACTGTTCGACGCACTTCTCAAACACGACTACTATGCACTGGGAGTCCTCCAACACAACAGCTTGTTCATTGGCCTGATGCATTTCCAGGACCTCTACAATTGGGATATTGAAAGAGCAAAACGCTGTGCAATCCACTACGCTACGCCAGACGAGCGCATAATCCCATTCTGCACATTCAACGTAATCCCAGAATGGTACAGAGACAAAGTCCAGAGAGAATACGGAATGCCAATCAGCGAATGGGAGAAGAAAACGGGACGGAAACTCAGCGACGACCTTTATAGAAGGATCGTCTCGTCAGAACCATTGAAAGCACCCCAAGCCAGCTGACAAGCCCGTAATGCGACCTTCAGGCTGAGTCCTCTTCAACTCCACTTGAATGCACCAGCGACGCTTATGATGGATAGACTGGGGGTTACCCCCACAGAATTAGCATGACAGGTGTGGCAAGTGGATCTTGAACTGATCGGAATTGCCCTTGCTCCTATCGTTTTTCTTGCTTGGTTCGTCTACACTCGCGATCGGTACGAACGTGAACCGCGCAAGCTCATCATCAAGACGTTCATTCTAGGCGCCTTCCTTGTCGTGCCAGTAGTGATCGCTGAGCTGCTTGGAAGTCTATTTCTTCCACCATCGAACGACCCGCTTGCTTTGTTCCTGCATTTCCTGATAGTGGTATCGCTTGTGGAAGAATCGTCAAAGTATCTGGCCGTTCGTATCTCAGTGTACAATTCACGCGAGTTCAACGAACTGATGGATGGATTAGTATATGGTGCCATAGCGGGTCTAGGATTTGCGGCACCAGAGAACCTGCTGTATGTGTTGAGTCAAGGAGCAACTTTAGGGATTATTCGCGCGATTTTGTCCGTGCCAGGACACGCACTCTGGGGCTCAATCATCGGATACGGCCTCGCACGCCGAAAACTCTCATCCGCTAGAGCTTCAGGCCTCACGGGCCTGTGTGTAGCCGTTATCATGCACACGACATTCGACTACGGACTGGTTGGAACAGGCCCACTAGTGGGCATCATGATTGCCGGCGGAGTTGTTGTTGCAGGATGGATAGTCTTCTTCAGGCTCAGAAGGATCGCTCTCGCAACCTCTCCGTTCCGACCAGAAGCACGCATGATGCAACCACCTGTGTTGGCAACCAAGTACTGCATGCAGTGTGGAGCGCTGATTCTTGCAGAGGACAGATTCTGCAGATCATGCGGAGCCGGACAGTTTTGATGAAACGCTAGTGATGCAATCAAAGGGACTTCTTCCGATTCCGCTAAATCGTTCTCGGAAAATCTCCCTATGAAGGCTATCATGCTGGAGAGCCTCCATGGTTGATCACATGCTCCAAAGAGGGGCCGCTTTCCGGGAAAGAGGGGCCACTTTGAGAGTTCTCATCGAGGCCGGAAAGGCGTGGGTCATGGGCGTTGATTGCCCTGATGAGAAACCACCTCTAAGTTAATGACGGTGGTTGATGGTAGCCCGGGGGAGATGTTCGGGTTCTCTGACGAACCATTCGAACTCCCGTCGGCGGGTTTCTTCTCGTTGAGCGAGAACCAAAGCCCGCTATGCCTAGACGGAATACGGTTTCCTTTGTCCACTACATTCGGCGGAGCAACCTACTGCTCCCCCACCGGGCTATCGAGCCCCGGGCCAAGACTACCCCGACCACGATGTCGCTATAAAACCTTCATCTATCGGGAAGTCCAGCTACGCAAGCTTGAACGGTTTGCCTTCGGAGAGCGTTGCCTGAGGGATCTTCTCCTTCCATTTCCGAAGGAAGGCTATATCCTCCTTCTCTTCTCTGAGGTCATCCGGAAGCATGTGTGGGATCTCGTCTATTATTGGATACCATCTATTGCATTTGGAGCAAACGAGCATCCCCGAGACGATTTCGTCTTTCTCCTCAAAGACATGAAGTTCGAGTGGATACGCCTTGTCGATCGGGCACGCGAGTATGTCCATCAGTCTCTTCTTCAACTAGTCTCCCTCTCATAGTTATGGCATGTGTGATATTCTGTTTATCGGTTCATCCTTGCCCCATCACTTGGACCAGACGCCTCTACCGACTCCTCTGTAGATTAGACCTACCTTCTCAATATCTTCCGGCCCAAGGGTCCCCGTACAATCGACGACGACAGCGTTCTTTGACATGTTGGCGGCGAGATCAATGCCCTTGATCGACTTGAACTCATTGTGACTCACTGTGAGGATTACGCAATCAGCTTTCTCCAAGGCTCCAGGGAGGGTAGGTTCGGAATGAAATCCCATCTTCCTCAACTCGTCAGAAGAATAGAGTGGGTCATAGACACAGATTCTTCCGCCACGCCTCTTGAGTAACCCGATAAGTTCCAGCGACGGAGAGTATCTTGTCTCCTTCACATTTGGTCGGTAGGCGATCCCAAGTACTGTGAACTTTGATCTCTTTACGCTCCTGCCGCATGTTCTCAAGCCATCAGCTGCGAGTCTCATAACGTGACTAGGCATCTGATCATTCGTACGTCTTGAATCCATGGGGATCTTCAGTTTTCCCCCGTCAGATTCAGCCGAGAGAAGATACGGATAGACAGGCAGGCAGTGCCCGCCGACGCCGGCTCCAGGTGACAACAAGTGGGAATACGGTTGAGAATTGGCTGCACGCATTGCCTCTAAGTAATCGATTCCGGCTCCTTCGCAAAACATCGCGAACTCGTTTGCTAGAGCTATGCTGACGTCTCTGTAGATGGTCTCAAAGAGTTTTGACGCTTCGGCTGTGCGGATGTCTCGAGTTCTGATGAGCTGACCATCAACGATGCAAGACAAAACCGCGATCGCAACATCAGCACTCTTCCTATCGATGCCGCCCACAGCTCGAGCGTACTTCTGCATGTCGACAAGGCCCTGGCCTCCCATTGCTCTGATGGGGCTGTAAGCCATTCCGAAATCCTGTCCCGCTTTGAATCCCGAATGTTTCTCGATGGTTGTCTTTACCACTCTGTCGGTCACTCCTGGTCCACAAGTGCTCTGGAAGAGAACCAGAGAGCCAGGTCGAATTCCCTTTCCGATTTCCATACAGGCCTCTTCCACATGTTGATAGTACGGTCTCTTGTGTCGATCGATCAGGGTTGGCACCATAATCGCGATTACGTCGCTCTTGGAACACGCATCTGCAGTGTCCGTCGTAGCTGTGAACTTGCCGGAGGATACGACTTTTCTCAGGAGCTCAGGCATTCCATCTTCGTTGATCGGTGACTTGCGAGAGTTGATGGTCTTCACTAGAGATGAGTTCTGATCTGCTCCTATAACACGTGCACCGGCTTTGGCGAATAGACAGGCCAAAGGTAGGCCCATCCAACCGAGTCCCACCACCTCGATAGTAAACTGTCCCGCCTTCAGTTTCATGGGAATCTTATCGGGGTTCGTGGCCATGAGCTCGGAGGATGACATTCAGAAACACCGGAGCGTACGCTCGTGTGAAACACGTATTTAGGTTAATTTCTCTTTTCCTAGAGAGGATGGATGTGAGTTATTATCTTGCGACAAGTGTTCTACTATCGGGACGAAGAGTTCGCTGTGCAGATCTAGCAGGTAGCTCGCAATGAGGATCTGGATTGATGCACTGACACCGAAACAAGCAAATCTGTTCTCAGTTCTAGTCACTAGACTTGCAGCAAACGGGCATGAGACTTTTGTCACTACTAGACGCTATAGAGAGGTCGAGCAGCTCCTTCAGATACGCGGAACGAACGCAACAGCGATCGGTAGGCATGGTGGCGGGAATCTATCAGCAAAACTCGTTGAGAGTTCAAAGAGGATTACTGAACTCGCCGAATTCGTAGGCAGTAGGATTCCCGATATTGCGATCTCCTATTGTTCGCCAGAAGCTGCAAGAGTAGCGTACGGGCTTCGTATCCCTCACTATTCCATGTGCGATTCCCCGCACGCCGAGGCGGTCTGTAGACTCACAATTCCCCTTTTGAGAAAGCTATTTGCTCCGAGAGTGATTCCCAAGGGCGCATGGAAACGGTATGCAGTAGTTTCAACCGACGTAGTTCAGTACAATGCACTTGATCCCGTAGTGTGGATCCGTGAATATTCTCATGGATCGGATCCGAGAGAGATACAGGGAGTAAACACCGAAAAGCCGATCGTCGTGTTGCGACCTGAAGAAGAGTACGCATCATACCTCCAGACTCCAACAGCCAGAAAAAGCATCATTACACGACTGGCGAAGCCGCTTGCAGAGCTAGGTGCCCAAGTTGTCGTGCTACCGCGGTATGAGAAGCAAGCTGAAGCGCTGACAGAGGAGCTGAGCAGCGTGGCTTCCGTCCTGCCCAATGTTGTTGATGGCGTCGCGTTGCTCTCACGGTGTTCGTTCTTCATTGGTGCAGGGGGAACCATGAGCGCGGAGTCGGCATTGATGGGAGTTCCAACAATAAGCTGCTACCCTTCCGAACCCACGTACGTTGACAAGTCCTTGTTCAGGCTCAAGCTTGCCGAGAGGATGCTATCTGTTGATAGGGTTGTCGCCACGGTGCGCAGGTTCTTGGCTGACCCCAATCTTGCGGTTCGTCAGAAGAAAAAAGCTGATCGCGTAGTTGCCAAGATGGAAGACCCGTTACGCGTCATCATGACCCACCTCGGCCTTTGATGACACCGACGGATCGCCAGAAGTACAGATCAGTAATTGCCTTCCAAACCCTAAGCCAAACGTAAGCCAACGCAATAGCAAGAAGTACTCTCAGAACATCCACGACTATTCGGATCTGTGTCACAGAATAGGGCAAGACATACAGTACACATCTGACGATGACGAAAACGCCAAAGATCAACGACAGACAAACGAAGATCACGAACAACGCAAGCGCAACTATCCGCATGCTATTGTACCCCGACAAGGAGAGAAGCCAGCAGCGCCATCGCGGACGACAGGACAGTAAGCAGCAACATGACACGGACAATCTGCTGCTCGCGCATGGGACCTTCGGCAAGAATCAATCTCGTTAGGGTGACTGGGGCACGCTTGTCTGTGGTCGCTTCGAGCATTCCGTCGCTCCTCAATTTGACAGGCCGGGGCTTGATCTCTCGTCTTTCATATAGACGCCCAATCGATGCGAGGCCATAGAATGAGTTCATTATGTACGGGGCAATGGCGACGATTGTGACTAGTTCGATCCGTCCGATCACGGCAAGCGCTCCGACCGCGGCTCCGACAGCTAGGCTTCCTGTGTCTCCCCCGAAGACACGTGCAGGATACCGGTTGAACAGATAGAAGGCAAGCAGTGAACCGAATAATGCCAACGCTAGACCCACAGCCGTAGTCTTGCCTGAAACGGCGAGAACTACAGCAAGTGTGAGCGACACGATCGTGAGAGTTCCACTCATAGAGCCGTTGAAGACATCCAGCATGTTAACCGCGTTCGCCGGCACAGCAATTGCGAACAAGATCAGGATTGGGTATATGATGGTCAGTCTGAAAGCGCCGACTAGCGGGAAGACAGGGTGAGGGTTGTAAGTGCCCAGGAGGAGAATTGGGATCGCCGCGAGGGCTGTCAAGGCTGGTTTCAGTTTCGGACCCAGCGGTCTAATATCGTCGATGGCACCGATTGCCCCAGCGATCAGAACGGTTGCCAGAAAGGCAACGATCTCTCGTGAAGGTCCTCCCAGTAATTCCAATGAGAGCATACCCGCTGCAATTCCAGCTATCACTGAGAGCCCGCACATTTCAGGAATCTTTGGTCTGTCGAGTTTGTGAATGTCGATCCCTACTATGCTTCGGCGCTTTAGCAAAGCCGCAAGAGGTGGAATCGTCAGATAAGTGACTACAAAAGCGGTCACGGAGGCCGTGAAAGCCATGCCGGCCGCGTAATAGTCAAGCATCCGTGTTCTTCTCTTTGATGATCTTCGCGATTATCGACTTGTACTCATCAGCCACGTTTCTTGCTGCGCCTTCGGATTTTCCTTCAGCCATGATTCTGAAGATCGGTTCTGTACCGCTTGGTCGCAACAGTACGGAGGTTCCATCTTCGAACATAACCTTGACGCCATCGATCGTTTCAGGGTTGTATTTGCTTGTACGTTCACGCAAGGTGGCAAGAACTTGCTGCTTCAAGTGATTTGGACAAGGCACCTTCTCTTTGTAGAGTTGGTATGATGGCAAGAGCGACAGGAGTCTAGAGAGCGGTTGCCTAGTTTTCGCGATTATGTTTGCAATGAGTGCCGCAGCCATGGAGCCATCTCGGACTGGGATGTGTGGTGCGTAGAAGATGCCGCCGTTCTCTTCCCCGCCAAGACCGGCTCCCAGATCTATCATTCGATGAGAAACGTCTACGCTTCCAACTCTAGTCCAAACGATTTTCCCGTTTCGCGAATCAGCGATCTCCTTGATCGCTCTGGAACAGCTTACTGGGGTCACTATCGTGTGGCCAGGGTTGGTTGAGAGGTAGTCGTCGGCGACCAATGCAAAGCTTCTGTCTCCCCATTGCGCCTCGCCTGTCTCGTCCACGAATATGGCACGGTCTCCGTCCCCATCAAGTGCCACTCCGAAATCAGCATCCGACGACTTCACTAAGCTCATCAGCGATCCGATCGTGTCTGGTCTGGGTTCAGAAAATCTTCCCGGGAACCTTCCGTCAACGTTAGCGTTGATTGTAATGACCTTGCAGCCGAGTTCGGACATGAGGATCGGTGTTGTCAGTGCTGAGACACCGTTGCCTGGGTCAACAGCCACTTTCAAATTCCGCGAACGTATTCTCGCGATGTCTACCTCTTTCTTGATGGAATCGAGGTATTCGCGGAGCCCGGCTCCTGTTTCCTCTACAATATCGCCCACGTGGTTCCATTCAGCTCTTTTCCAAGATCGGCTGAAGTATATCTTCTCGATCTCGAGTTCTTCAATTCGGTCTGTTTCGACTCCGTCTGATTTGATCGTCTTGATTCCATTGTACTCGGGTGGGTTGTGGCTTGCGGTGACTGCGATTCCTCCTTCTGCTTTCCAAGCCCGTGTCAAGAAATCAATCATTGGGGTTGGAGCTTGACCGATATCATGAACCTTGCATCCGACTGAGGCAAGTCCACCCATGGCCAAGTTCCGAAGAGCTGGGCTGCTCGTGCGACCGTCAGAGCCTACAACCATCTTGCCTCCTTTGAAGAAGGCTCCAATAGCTTGCGACAACTCAAGAACCAGTTCAAGCGTCAGGTCCTTGTTGACAACGCCTCTGACGCCGTTCGTTCCAAAGAGGCGCCTCTCATCCAAGATTTCAGTCATTCTAGACGACATGCCCCGGTTTCAAGATGTCTGCACTGATTTCCTTGTATGGGTGAATATACACATCGTTTGTCACTCGGACATTGTCACGAATGGTTACTTGGCTTGAGATTACCGATTCCTTCTGTATAACAACCCCATTCCCGATTGTAACCGAGTCCGCCACTACAGCTCCTTCGATTGAGGAGTCTCTTCCCACCTCGACATGATCGAACAATATGCTGTTTACAACTCTTGAGTTTTCGCCGATACGTACATGGCGGCCGATGATCGTTCTGGGGCCTACGCTCGCTCCGTTCTCAACTATGGTGTGATCGCCTATGAGCGCAGGTGGCGTTAGCTTTGTTGACTTGGCAACTCTGGTGTCTTCTCCAATGATGATCTTGCCGCGAGCTTTGTCTTCAAGATAGGTGAAGTTGGCGATTCGAAAGTCGTTGATGTTCCCGATATCGAACCAACTTCCCGAGTGGACATATCCGAATAGTCGCCCCTCGTTCGCAAGGGCGGGAAAGATTTCGCGTTCGATCACGACTTTCCGGCCTTGAGGAATAAGATCGATGGCCCCTGGCTCGAGAAGATACGCCCCAGCGTTGATCAGCCGGCTCGGAGCGTCGATTAGTCTTGGTTTCTCTACGAACTCGAGTATCCTCGAATCCTGATCCAGCCTCACGACCCCGAAACGCGAGGGATCCTCAACCTCGTGCAGTGCGACCGTTGCAAGAGCGTGACTAGATTCGTGTACCTTTTTCATGGCGTCCAAGTTGATCTCCGCAAAGATGTCGCCGTTCATGACAAGCAATGTTTGACCCTTCTCGTAGTACTTGCGTGCAAACGCGATCGGCCCACCTGTTCCGAGGGGTTTTGGCTCAAGAGAGTATCTGATCTTCACTCCATGATACTCTTCCCCAAAGTACTCTCTCAACTCATTCGCGAGGTACTTCACAGCCAGAATAATCTCGTCAATGCCGAAGGATGAGAGATGGTCGATTGTCTGTTCGAGGACAGGTCTGCCGCCGATTGGAAAGAGAAGCTTCGGAAGCGCGTAGCTTAGAGGACGAAGCCTAGTGGCATATCCCCCAGCCAATATCAATGCTTTCAGATCGCAGCACCACAATCAAGCCATTGTATCTATACTAGCCGTGAATATTCAATGAGATGAAATAGGTTTTGAGAGAAGTTAAACCCTCCATCGTTCGCGGCTTAGTTGCGTTCCTATAGCGACGGCGGAAGCCGAATTGTGGAAGGTTCCTGCCTACCAGCTCTGGTCACACGCAAACCATGGTTCGGTTTGAAGAAAAGTGGGGAGTTCTACGGGTTGAGACGTCGGGTCTCCACTGCTAGCTCTTTGAGAGTCTCATGAGTATTCTCAGTCGGATTTGCTCGTTGTCGTTGCCCAGTCCACCTGTAAGTCCGGCGAGCACGAGGCCGGCCCGTTCAAGGTGAAGCATACCGTCAAGATGGAGCTTGAACACCTGCCCGTTTGCGAGCTTTGCCTCTCCTTGAAGTGTCATCCAGCCGAACTTGCGTAGGAGAGCCCCTCCTTGACCGTCAGTTACCGCGTAGACACGGTCGCCGAGTGCTATCTCGCCGGTCGTTATCTTGAATCTGACTCGGCTCGCGTTCACGTCTGTCACAGTCAGTTTCAGAGATACCTTTGCCTCAGTCGTTCTGTTTGCGGCGTGTTCGTATGCCATGCCTCTGACGGAGACAAGCTCAAACATATCGCCCACTTGCAGCCGATCTTGAGCGTTATCCGCAACGACCTGTTGCAACGGCGCAATTGTCGTCAAGGCGATCAGACTCAGCAACAATACGAGCGTAGTTGTTTTCTTCATTCATGTCACCTCGACGGCGAGAGTGTGTCTAACGAATTTAGGCGATCCGCATGAATCATCCAGACGAATCATACAATTGAGATGAGATCCCGGAGAAGGAGAAGCGGAGCCACGCTCGAATTGACATCGACCATAGGATGCCAACTTCTTCAATTCTTTTCGTGTGCCATTATTTGCACGTGACGGCCAACCATCTGCATGAAATGCGCCAAACGACTAAGTGAAGCATTGAACTAATACTAGGTCTACCCCACCTACATCTTGCCGGCCGGTCGTTTGGAGCCCTAGGTCTATAATGAGACCTCGAAAGCGATCCACTACTCACAAAAACCACCAAGGCGTTTACACATTAATCATTCGCTCAACAGATCGCCGCAGGATTCGAGTTGGGAGGCATCTTTCCGTCTCCCTTGAGCGAGGGTTGTACTTGTACACTGGTTCTGGTCAGGGGCGCGGCTCAACTTCATTGGAAGGGAGAATAGGACGTCATCTGAGTCAAGAAAAGAAGAACTTCTGGCACATAGATCGGATTCTCTCATCGGATTCGGTGCACGTGGTTTCATTGATCTTCGCGAGAACGACACGCAAAGCAGAATGCAGAGTGAACGCCGCACTTCTGAAAGATCCTGATATCGCCGTCCTGGCCAAAGGAGTAGGCTCCTCAGACTGCAAGTGCGAGTCCCACTTTCTCATTGCAAAATGCGAGCTGAGCGTTCTGCGAGAGAAAGTCAGAAGGCGCTACGTTAGACTGGATCTCCGCCCACACGTCCCGAGGGATCGTGGCGCTAGGCTTTACAGAGACACGATCTAATCGGAAAGCTCGAGCTGAAGGCTATCGCAGAACAGACTCGAACGCATCGATCAATGTCTTGTCAATAGACACCAAGATTATTTGCCGTAAGGTCGTCCCTTCGGACAGATGCTGTCTTGATGGCTTCAATCATGGTTTGAGCGGCGTCCTTGACGGGAACTCCCCCGACTCCAGTTCCCATTCCTGGAATCGCGATGCTCGAGAGTTCGAGATCTCTTGCCAGTCGAAGTGCAGCTGAGGTGGCTTTTTCGACATTCTTCAGGTCTGTGCTCATCGCAGGTAGCGGCATTGTAGGTGCATGTATCACATAACGCGCTTTGAGTTTTCCTGCACTAGTCGCAACTGCCTCACCGACTCTGATCGGGCCCTTCTGAACGGCTTCTTTTTCAATTATTGCTCCTCCAATTCGTTTGATGGCTCCTGCTACTCCGCCACCCATCATCAGTCTGCTATTTGCGGGATTCACAATAGCGTCAGCCTGCGTTTGGGTAATGTCACCTAGAACGACGCTAATCACGCAATTCTTGATCTTGAACTCTGTCATGAGTCATCTCAGAGTATCTGACCGATTCCAGCGGATTATGTTTGTGCAGGCGCAGCCGGAAGACGTATCGGCGATCGGAAACACGACTTTCGGAATATCCGGCGACGAGTCAGCAGGGTTCGATAGTTGATGGAGGCTTCGATGAGATTGCGTACGTGACCCAGGTCACATTCTTGACTTCATTTGTTATTCTGTTGCTGATTCGTGATAACAGGTCGTCTGAGATGCGCACCCAGTCTGCGGTCATGCCGTCCACCGACTCCACAACGCGTACTGTGACAACGTGCCCGAGCTTCCGCTCATCGCCCAAGACTCCGACGGCAAGGTCATCCCCGACCATTGCGAATGCCTGCCAAACCTTGTCGTAGACCCCTTCGGCTCTGAGCTCGGTCTCAACAATTTCGCTCGCTTCACGGCATATCGCGACCTTATCTCTGGTTACTTCACCAAGGATTCTCACAGCCAATCCAGGTCCAGGGAACGGATGTCTCGCAGTGATCGCTGCAGGGATACCCAGTGCTGCTGCGACTTTTCGTACCTCATCCTTGTAGAGAAATCGGAGCGGCTCAATCAGCTTGAACTCCGTCCATTCAGGAAGCCCAGCCACGTTGTGATGGGTTTTGATTCTTGAGGCAGGGCTTCCGGTATGTGCGCTTTCTATTACGTCCGGGTAGAGCGTGCCTTGGGCCAGCCATTCGAATTTCCCATGCTCATTTGCGACATCAGTGAAAACGCGGATGAACTCTTCACCAATGATCTTCCTCTTTTGCTCTGGGTCTGAGATTCCTTTCAGCTTCGTCAGAAACCGGTCAGATGCATTCACGTGAACGGTTTTGAGTTTCATGCGCTCAAGGATCTCTCTTACCTGCTCAGGTTCCCCTTTTCTCATGAGACCGTGATCAACAAAAATGCACATCAACTGGTTTCCTATGGCCTCATTCACGAGAGCTGCGGTCGTGGTCGAGTCAACCCCTCCACTGACGGCGCAGAGAACACGCTTCTTCCCCACCGTACGTCTGATTTCAGCGATCATTTCCTTCGCAAAGGGTGCCACCTTCCACGTGGGACGACATCCTGCAACCTCGAAGAGAAAGTTGCGAATGATATCTGTGCCTCTGGTAGTGTGAATGACTTCTGGATGAAACTGCACGCCAAAGAGTAAGCGTTTCTTGTTCCTGATCGCTGCATATCGCGTGTGTTTTGAGTGCGCGATACCTTCGAACCCTTCAGGAAGCTGTGTTGCGGAATCGGCGTGACTCATCCAGCAAATTCCCTCGTCTGCAAGTCCCTTGAAGAGATCAGTGCGATCTTCGAAGTTGACAACAGTTCGTCCGTACTCTTGCATATGGTGGGCGCTCGATCTTTCCCCCGAACAATTCGACCATGAGTTGAAGCCCATAGCAGATCCCAAGCACTGGAATGCCGAGGCTGAAAACCTCCTTTCCGAGCATCGGCGCGTTTGGGTCCTTCACGCTTGCCGGACCGCCGGATAGTACAATGGCTCTCGGTGTCTTAGCCTGAATCTCACTGATTGCTGTGTTCCAAGGCAGAAGCTCTGAGTACACTTCGCACTCTCGGATCCGTCGAGCTATCAGGTGGGAGTATTGCCCACCGAAATCCAAGACTACGACGCGGTCGTGAGAAATGTCTGACACTACGTATCTCCAACTGAGTTTGGCATCAATTGACGGGGTCTGAAAAAAATAACTTGCCTATGGCTCCGCTTCATGCCTCCTTTGACCGAGCCACTGCAATTCGACAACGCTCTGCTTGACCAGATTTCTGCAAGCATTCAGTTGGGATCAGGTGTGGGTTATGGGGGGCGAGTAAGAGGTATGCACCCTGTACCCATATGCGATGAAGACTCGTTTTTCTGTTCTGGGAACTTGTTAGGAGGCTAGTTTTGCAAACGATCGACTGTTCTCTAATCCACTAGTAGAACTGCCTGATCTCTCCGCCATGTGTGGACGCTCGTAGTTGTAGTATTCGATGAATTTCCTGTGGAGTTGGAATCTGGCATGTTCGAGGTCGTAGGTTCGGAACCACGTTCGATCTTGCCGAGCGTTGTAGGCTTGCCGATGCCGCCGAGGATATGCTTGATCCTCTGCTGTTGACAGTACGCGGTGAAGCTGGATTCGCCTCTGCGTACGCTCCAGAATTGTGCTGCCGTGATCTGTGAGGATCTCTCTTGGCTTCGAGTATTCGTGGATGGCCTGGTCGAGTAGCCAGATCACGTTCTCTGTGGTGCCTTCGTTGAAGCGTTCGGATGCCGGTTACGAATCTGGATGTGGTCGTCTAGGATTGGTGATGAGCCATCTTGGCGCCTACGACCTTGAGGTCGCATTGCCATAGGCTGTTCGGATGCGTCTGCGCTGCCATCGCGTGTAGGTTCGTTTCATCCTCGGCGTCTGGAGGGGACTGTTGAGGCCTGCGCGAGCGTAGGATGCGGTAGACGGTCATGTGTCCTATCTGGCGTCTCTCGCGTTCGTAGGTATCCCGCTATCTTGTGTGGGACACCAGCTTGTCTTCTGTCTGAGTCGCGATTGATCTTCCTTCACTACTTGGTCTGAGGTGCGATGGATGGTATGTGGTCTCCTGGATCTCGGTGTCCAGTCCGTCTGGGCCGTGCTGGCGGTAGCGGCTCCACCAGTCGTAGAAGGTTCTTCGAGGTATCTGGGCTGCGGTGCATATCTTGCTGACTGACGCCCCCTCCCCACGTCTTCGTATGCACCAGCACCGGAGCTTCACAACATCTCTTGGTTTCTTCATGCGCCATTCTATTGATGTGAACGAGGCTACGCTCGCCTCCATCCAGAATCCTGCTCTGCGATCCTATGCCGAAGAGTACGTTCGCAACTATCAGGACTTCATGCAGCAGATCCGTCAGATGGGCATGGAGATTGAGGAAGAAGACGACGGCCAGCAGATCCACGAACGGATCGCTGCACTGGGCAGGAAGGGTGCGGTCGTCCGCAATGACGGCAAGAGCGTGTACGTCAATCGCATCTCGTCCGCGTTGCCAAGCCTGTCAAACCGGTGTGAGGGAGCCTCACGTTCTCCGTGTCGTTGAAGTGTCATCGTCATTGCTTTTTCTGCTTCAATCCCAATCAGAAAGACTACGAGTATCAGCGCGAGCACATGCGCGATACGGCGGCTGAGCTGGATGCGTCTGCATGCGAGCGGACAGCGCCTCCAGCATCTAGCTCTGACGGGCGGTGAGCCGCTGCTCCACAAGGAACAAACCTTGCGTTTCTTCCAGCGTGCCCGCCAGAATTTTCCGAACGCTCATACGCGCCTTTACACCTGCGGCGATCATCTTGAACGCGAAACGTTGCAGGCTCTCAAAGATGCGGGTTTGAACGAGATCCGCATCAGTATTCGATTGGAGGATGCCGAGAATGCGCGGCAGCACACGTTCGACCAGATCGCGCTGGCGCAGGAATACGTGCCCAACGTGATGGTGGAGATGCCTGTTCTTCCCGGGGACGCTGGATGAGATGAAGGCCATACTGGTTGAGCTCGATCGCCTGGGCGCGTTTGGCATTAACCTGCTTGAGTTTTGCTTTCCCCTCCACAACGCAGATGAGTTTCGCGCACGCGGCTACCGCATCAAAGCCAGACCGTTCCGCGTTCTCTACAACTATAGCGGCTACGCTGGCGGCCTGCCGGTCGCGGGCAGTGAGACGACCTGCCTCGACCTAGTCGAGTTCACCCTTGACGCTGGACTCAAACTCGGGGTTCATTATTGCTCGCTGGAAAACAGGCACACAAGTCAGGTCTATGAACAGAACATGTCAGGTGGCGGTCCGAAAGTGCTGTACTTTTCTCAGCGAGACTATTTCCTGAAATCCGCCAAAGTCTTTGGAGAGAACGTAGCATCCGCCAAGCAGATCTTCGATAGGAATGGCTATCACGACTATCGTTTCAATAATGAATATCAATCTCTCGAATTCCATGTCAGCAAAATCGAGATGCTGAACCGGCTCGATGTGGAAGTGGGCATCTCAACGAACATCCTGGAAAAACGTAACGGAAAGACCTACTTGCACGAATTGAAAGTTGATGTGACCACTCCGCAGACTTTTCGCCTCTCGGATGTGTAACGAGTAAACGATGTTTCACATTTCGGCTACAAACGCGTGTCATTACAACTGGTCGCAGTCCCGTTTCCGGTTCGATTAGGAGCGGTGATAACTGACTCCACTTCTGCTTCACCTGCACCAAAAACAGTACGAGACGAATTACATTTCACGTGCATGGAAAGAGAGTCGAGCTTTGTTTGAGCATCATTCGGAGTGAGTTCAACGGCCGGTGCCAGGCATTGAAGTCTGAGCAAAGCAACCGGTCGCCTGCTCCATCTGCAAATACATCTGAGTTCACACTTCTTGCACCTCTTTCCTTCTCATATCTTCCCTGTAGCTCGAACTTTTCAGGCGAGACAGATAATGCGAGACGAGTTCTGAGAGACGTAGTAGGAATATTCTAAGTAGGATAACGCCATGACCAAACTGCGCAGGCTGTCTGTCGATAAGCAAAGAGCACTTTCAGATCGACATTGGAAGTACCATTTCACCAATTGTCAGAACATCTTGGTGCTTAATGACATTCCCCTGATATCAAGCGGCCAAGTACCAGGAATGATCACGGATATCTTCGAGTTCCCTAAGCTGTTCGCAACAAGTGGCAATCTGATTCGTTTGATGAGTGAGGATCGATGATGGGTTGACAACGAAACATTCTTGGATTTCCGGTACACAAAAGATCGGTTCTCAATAACCGATGCAGAGCACGTGAAGATCCTTGACCTTGTGCTGTACGAAAACCGAGTCGAGATCTCAGGATTAATACACCTTCTAGGAGACGCGATAGAGCTTTCTTAGACTGAGATGAATTTCCGAAACAGTTCTCTAGCGAATACGTTTTCTTGGCAATACATTCGAGCCCTCCCAAATGCCGTAGTCATCCAGCGAAGAACGTCAACCGCAGTAGCCGTAGCTGCACTGATAAGATCGGTCCTTAGCGCGCCGCGAGTCTGATTGAAGGACTTGTCTCGATATCCTTCGTCGCGTCCTGGGTTACGAGCATCAGTGGCCTCAGTGACATTCGTCTGCTGCATAACTAACTTGTCGCGTCCAACCATGCCCTGAGGAATTGTCGGTCACATCGTTTGGTTGATCCAAACACGGGCGGGAGTGGTGTCTCTATTTCTAGCCAAGCAATTGCAAGCGCCTGATCCACGTCGTAGGGCACGTACTGTTTCTTCGTGTCGTTAGGTTTGAAGATCTACGGCGGGTCTTTGCAGTTGCAGCTGTTTGGCATATCCTCGAGGTCTCGGTTGCTCCGTATCTCCTGGTCAAGTTCTCTAGCGTGTCGAAGTCGAGAGCGCTGCATGTAGCAAGCCATCACGCAGACAGGGCTTCTCTTGCTGTTCGAGCTTGTCGATGCACATTGTGCATTTGCTCGTCTTTGTACCTGGTTCATCGCTTGCGAACTGAGGTGCTCCGTACGGGCATGCAATCCAGCACTGGCGGGCGCCCTTGCACTTGTCAGAGTCGACGAGCACCGCACCGTACTTCTCTTCCTTGTACAACGCCTTGTTGGGGCATGCGTCAACACAAACCGGATTTTCGCAGTGATAGCAGTTGGCGCAAAAGCTTGTTGACTCGTGTGTTAGGTGAAAGCACCCTTTTTCCCACTCGATTAGCCGCAACCACTTGACGGGTCCGGACTGGTATGTCGTTCCAGTCCTTGCAAGCGACGGCACATGCGTAGCATGAGGTACAGCGGCTTTGATCGAAGAAGAAACCGTATTGTGGCATCAATATCACCTACAATCTTTCTACTTGACACAGTCCGGCATCTAAGAGTTGGACCCACTCTCATTCTACCTGGTTGGTTGTCCTCTATCAGGAAGTTCTGGTTTCCACCGCGGTCCACTCCGTCAGGCATCAGATCTGTCTTGGCACCGCCGGGCTGGTACATGCCGCCGTGAAATACTGCTGCCACTCCTGGAATGATTCGTGATGTGACATATCCAGGGATTATCATTTCGCCAACGGAGCTGTAGACTCTGACCAGATCTCCATCTTTGATCCCTCGCGCTTTGGCATCCGCAACGCTGATCCAGCACGAATGTCTGTAGCAGTCTCCGTTCAGCCAAGGAACCCCAAACAAGGCAGAGTGGTGGCGCATGAACGAGTTGGGGGATAGAACGACTAAAGGATATACTCGCCACAGCTGCTATCATGAAACGTGCCGTACACATCTGTCATGCCATTTGGGAAGGGGAGTCACCGCCTGCCCCAGTTTGCCCAAGCAAGTCTTGCTAGTCGAAAAAGTCTCCTTGATGTCCACTACAGTGTTAGCTACTGTCGCTGGGTCTTCCAAGAACTTGGAGTAGATCTCGATCTTCCCCGAACTTGTTCCTTGAAACGGATTACTGCCTTGCGCGAGGAGTGCGCTCATGTTTGCTTTCTGCACCGCGGCGAATCGGATGACGGGCTTCTTGTTGAATTCTTCCCAGCTTGGCGGATTCCTTGATGCAATGTCATCACGCTTACTCCAAGTTTCGTATGCAGTCTTCCAGAGTCGGTCATTCGCCGTGTCCCACTTGTCATCGTCCCATTCGTCTGGGCCAAGTAGGTCCGCGAGGACTGGATTGTAGTCCTTGTCCAGGCCGAGCCTCTTTGCAATTTGAACATAAACCCACTCTACAGGTCTTGCCTCGCCGGGAGCTCTTATGCATCTCTTGCGGTAGACTATGTAGTTGTTCAGACCAGCACTCCCTCCGCCGACGATGCCTCGATTTTCCTCGAAGTGCTCGGTTCTTGGGCAAGACTATGTCCATGTAGCGTAACTCCGCACTCTTCCTGTCCCACTGGAAACCGTATGTGAAGGCTGCTTTCTTGATTGCCTCTGACTCGCTTGCTAGAGTCGTGTACGTGTTCGATCGAAGGTATCGTGTCGCCAAAAACCAGCATCTGAAGTTCGGAATCATCGCACTGTCGCGCTTGTTACCGACAATTCCGTTGTATTCTTCGGGTTTGAGCTCTCCCGTATCAATCTTCTCTCTGAGCAGAATGGTGTCCGCATACTTGGCTGGCCCATTGAATAGGACGGGAACTGGCCATGACGATTTCCGATTGAAGCTCGATGAAGGGGGTCGCATTGGCAGCTGGGTTCTTGGTGTATCCTCCCCAGTATGGATGTCCGCCGCCTGGTACGGTTAGATTGCCGGTTAGCACATGACAGGTAGATAATGACACGCGAGACGTTTGTGGACATAGAACGACATGATGCCCAGCCGAAGAGCATCATGGCAGGTCTACTGTGCGCGTAGAGCCTTGCGAGCTCGCGGATTGTCTCCGCTGGAACGCCACAAAGCTTCTCTGCCCATTCAGGTGATTTTTCGGTACCGTCTTCGCTACCGAGTAGGTAGTCCTTGAACTTGGCGAACCCTGTCGGCTCCGCCCACTTGGCTACGTATTCCTTGTCGTACAGATTTTCCTTGATGAGGACATTCGCGACGGCCAATGCCATCGCAAGATCTGTGCCAGGTCTGATTGGAATCCATTGCCCGTTTAAGGTCTCCGCCGAGGCGCAGTAACGTGGATCGATAACGATGAACGGCACACCTGCTTCTTTGGCTCGTATCAAGAAGTACGGCCAAGTCCCTCTTTCGATGTAAACCGGGTTTCGACCCCACAACACGACCAGTTTGCTCTTGAATACTTCTGACATCGTCGCCGGGTCAACAGATCGCCACTTTGAACGACCTTCGTACCAGCCATTCCTCGACTGTGTCACCCGAGTGAGAGTTCTCTCCCCATGAGCTCACTCCACATCCGAACTGAGAGGCCTGTGGCCGATAGTAGATCGAGTACGGACCGAATTTTTCCTTGGTCTCTTTCACTTTGGCTGCGATCGTGTCAAGCGCTTCTTTCCAAGAGATTCTGACGAACTTGTCTTCTCCTCGCTTCCCCGTTTGCTTCATCGGATAGAGAATACGCGTCGGATCGTAGACTTTGGCTCGCCACGCGCGAGCGACGGTGCAGATTCGTTCCTGGATTGCACCCTTGTTCAGGCATCGACGCTTACTTCCTCTCTGGCGGATCCAAGGTTCACTGTGTCATCGGTCTCGACAGCCCTTATGATGCCGTCCTTGACTCGAATTCTCAGAATGCAGTTATCCGCCATGCACCCCATATTGTCTGTTGCGTAGACAGATCGTTTCCCCTACGTGCCTTTCGATGAGTTGTTGCTGTTATTGCGTCTACACGATCGCTGATCACGTCTGCGCTTAGTGGTGGTTTGAAGCTGACTGGTGGCGGGGGTGGTGGCGGAGGCACCTCAGCTGGATTCAATTGGATGCAATAGACGGTTAGAAATGCTCATATTTTGGGTGCTGGATTCTTGGCAGCCTCAGGGATTGCGAGGCCTCTGGAGCAGCCCAGGCTGGCTATAAGTTCCTTGGCTATCAAGGAAAATATAGGAAAAGGCTAGAGCGCTTTCAGATTCTCGCTTTCCTTGAAAGAAAATCCGAGATGGGCACCGCATGGGAGCTCTTGCGGGAAAGGTCCAGCAACAACGTTCTGAAAGGGAGGTTCTGTCCACGAAGCAACAGAAGCAGAAGAAAACGTCGCCAGCAGGAGAGCAATCATCTCCTGAAATCCCGGCAATTCAACAGGAACAGGCAGTAGCTAGCGAAGTTGCTTCCCTAAAGGAACAGCTTAGGCAGGAGCAGGAGAAGTCAAAGGAACACCTCAACAAGCTTCTCTATGCTCAGGCAGACTTTGAGAACTATCGGAAACGCCTCAACCAAGAAGTGGACTCCAGAATCGAAGCCGGAAAAGCGAGGCTAGTTCAAGAACCTCCTAGCGATCGTTGATGAACTGGAGCTTGCACTTGAGGCTGCAAAGAATGCGGAGAACTCGACTGCCGTGGCAGAGGGTCTACGAATCGTGTTGAAGAAATTCCGTGACCTGCTTGCCGCAGAAGGTGTATCCAAGATCGAGACAATCGGCAAGAAGTTCGATCCAACATTGCATGAGGCGGCTGAACGTGTCCCGTGCGACGGAAAGGAGGAGGGCACCATCCTAGAGGAGGTCCGGGAGGGGTTCACTATGAAGGGAAAGTTAGTTAGGCCGAGTATTGTTAAAATTGCGGTTCCGCACATCGCGGAGCCAGTCAATTCAGAACCTGTTGAGAGTGAGAGAGATTGAGTAGTTCAGGACAACCTGCTAAGGAGAAGATATTGGGAATAGACCTCGGCACCACTAATTCCGCAGCCGCTGTCATGGAAGCAGGCCGACCCACCGTTGTCCCCAGCGCAGAAGGGCCGACGATGGCGGGAAAGATGTTCCCATCGGTCGTTTCCTTCACGAAGGAAGGTCAGCTGCTGGTTGGTGAACCTGCAAAGAGACAGGCTACAGTCAACCCGGAGGGCACAGTATTTGAAATCAAGCGGAAGATGGGCACCGACTACAAGGTTACGATCTATGGAAAGGAGTACACGCCTCAACAAATCTCCTCCTTCATTCTTCAGAAGATAAAGCGTGACGCAGAGACCTTCCTAGGCGGCCCGGTCAAGAAGGCAGTAATTACCGTTCCCGCACACTTCAATGATAACCAAAGACAGGCGACAAAAGATGCCGGCGAGATAGCCGGCCTGGAAGTTGTAAGGATAATCAATGAGCCTACCGCCGCCTGTCTCGCTTTTGGGCTAGACAAACTGGAGAAGGAGATGAAGATACTAGTCTTCAGTTTTGGCGGAGGAACCCATGATGTCACGCTCATGGATTTCGGAGGCGGAGTCTTTCAAGTCCTAGCTACGAGCGGAGACACCAAGACGGGAGGGGCTGACATTGACAACGCGGTCGTGGGATACCTAGCTGACGATTTCAAGCGCCAAAGCGGAATCGATCTTGCCGCCGACAAGATGGCGATGACTCGACTTAAGGAGGCGGCTGAGAAAGCAAAGATCGAACTTTCAACGCTTGTTACAACGGACGTGGATCTCCCATTCATAATGCGGGACAAACATCTTCACGCAACGCTGACTCGAGCCAAACTGGAGGACCTAGCTCGCCCGATCGTCGAAAAGATTCGGGTCCCGATAAAGAGGGTGATTGAGGACGCGAAGCTGTCGCTTAACGATGTTAACAAGATAATTCTTATCGGCGGACAAACTCGAATGCCTCTCGTCCGGAAGTTTGTCGAGGACACTCTGGGCAAGGCACCCGAGACTGGTGTCGACCCCATGGAGTGCGTTGCGGTGGGCGCCGCGATTCAAGGCGCGGTTCTTTCCGGAGAAGTCAAGGATTTACTGCTTCTCGACGTGACTCCCCTTTCACTAGGAGTCGAAACGCTTGGAGGAATCCATACCAAGGTCTTAGAACGGAACACAACTATACCAACTAAGCGAAGCCAGATCTTCTCCACAGCAGCTGACTTGCAGACGAGTGTGACCATTCATGTGCTCCAAGGCGAGCGGAGCATGGCCAGCGACAACGTCTCGCTTGGAATGTTCAACTTGGTTGGCATACCGCCCGCCCCCAGAGGCGTACCGCAGATCGAGGTCACATTTGACATCGATGCAAACGGATTGCTGAATGTCTCTGCAAAGGATCTTGGAACCGGCAAGGAACAGCGCATCACTATTACTGCATCTACCAAACTTTCTGAGAAAGAGAAGGAACACATGGTCAAAGATGCTGAGGAGTTCGCTGAACAGGACAAGAAGCGGAAAGAAGAGGCGGAGGTCCGCAACAACGCAGATTCAATGATCTACACAACTGAAAAAACCAAGAAGGATCTTGCAGATAAGATCGCAAAGGACCAAGTGGAGAAACTAGACCAGGCCACGGAAGAGTTGAGGAAGGCACTGGCAGGACAAGATATCGAACTTATCAAAACCAAGAGTGAAGCCCTCGCCAAAGTTCTGCAGGAAGTGGGAACGGCCGTATATCAGCAGGTCGCTCAGGAGAAGGCGAAAGCCGAGCAGGCAACTTCAGAGAAGCCTCCTCAGGGAGAACCCGAAAAGAAGGTTGTTGACGCCGAATACGAAGTCAAGGACGAGAAGAAGTAGAGTGCCTTTGCCCAACACGACAACGGCTGAGAGAGCTTGAGCAGACGCGACTACTATGATGTCCTCAGTGTTCCTCGCGAAGCCAGCAAGGACGACATCAAGAACGCCTACAGGAAGCTAGCTCTCCAGTATCATCCCGACCGAAACAAGTCACCTGAAGCCGAAGAGAAGTTCAAAGAAATCACGGAAGCATACGCGATCCTCTCAGACGAACAGAAACGAGCACAATACGACCAGTTCGGCCACGCAGGAATAGACAGCCGATACTCCTGGGATGACATTTTCCGAGGAGTAGACTTCGGCGATGTGTTCAGAGATATCGGATTCGGGTTTGGAGGCTTTGACAGCATCTTCGATCGCTTCTTCGGAGGAGGCGAGAGACGCAGAGTATCCCGTGGAGCTGACTTGAGATATGACACCAGCATTTCACTGGAAGAAGCCTACTCCGGCGCGAGACGTGAGATTGAAGTTCCTCGGGCTGAACTCTGCCCCACTTGTCGAGGAACAGGCGCAAGACCAGGAACCAAGCCAAAGCGTTGTCCGAGATGCAACGGCGCCGGGCAAATTCAGCAAGTTCAGGAAGCGGGCTTTGCACGATTCGTGAGGATAGTACCATGCAACAATTGTCGCGGCAAGGGAACGATCATCGACAATCCGTGCGAGGAATGCAAAGGCCAGGGCCGTGTACGAAGAACTCGCAAGATCTCGATCAAGATCCCACCTGGAGTTGAATCCGGCAACCACCTAAGATTGACGGGCGAGGGAGAAGCTGGAGAACTGGGAGAACCCCCCGGCGATCTCTACGTTGTTATCCATGTGAAACCGCATCATCTCTTAGAGAGAGACGGAGACGACCTCATCTATCATTCAGAGCTCGGCTTTGCAGACCTAGCGCTCGGAAAGGAAATTGAGGTTCCCACACTCGATGGCACGCTGAATGTCAAAGTTCCAGCAGGCACACAACCTGGAACGGTCCTACGACTTAGGGGAAGAGGGATGCCTCGGGTAGGAGGAGGCAAGGGTGACCAGCTCCTTGAGATTCTGATCCGAATACCGACGAAGTTGACTAATCGGCAGAAGGAGCTGCTGAAAGAATACTCGACGCTAGAGAAGCCCTAGCTCATCGCCCCGTTGCGTTAGTGGTCGACCGGGACAGAAAAGAATCGGTCATCGTTGGCTGTGTGGCTGAGTGTTCCAACGATGGGGATATGCTCACCACATTTCAAGCAATTGTTTCTTTCGTCCAGGTACCAGCCCGCGATATCGAACCCATACCTCTTAACCGCTAGGGCGCCGCACCCAGCGCAATATGTGCTCTCGAATTTGTGGCCTTGGACATTGCCGACATAGACATACTTGAGACCCTCCGCCTTGGCTACTTCATAGTGTCTCTCAAGCGTCTCCGTTGGCGTCCAAGGTAAATGGCTTAGCTTGAAGTCGGGGTGGAACCTGAGAAAATGCATTGGAGTATCAGGGCCGACGTTCTCAAAGATCCAACGTGACAACCTTCGCGCTTCCTTGAGATCATCACCAATCTCTGGCACTACCAGATCAGTGATTTCTATGTGGATTCCCGCCTTCTTCAACGCTAGGAGAGTTTGATAGATCGGTTCCGCATCAGGAATTCCCACGTTGCGTCGGAGAAAGTTGGTTTCTCCATTGCCCTTGAAGTCGACTGTTATTGCATCGAGGAATTCGCTCATCATCTTCACCCCGTCAGGTGTGGCGTAGCCGTTGGAGACGAAAGCGTTGTGAATTCCCTGTTTGCGTGCTAGGACGCCCACATCATGTGCGAACTCTAGGAAGATCGTCGGTTCATTGTACGTGTACGCGATACTCTCGCATCCGTTCTGTTCCGCCAGACGCACAATCTGTTCGGGCGTTACGTTAGTGCCTTCTACGATTCTCCGTTGGCTCATGTCATAGTTCTGGCAGTAGGCGCAGCTCCAGCTGCAGCCAGTGGTAGATATGGAGAAGATCTTGGTTCCTGGCAAATAGTGTGTTAATGGCTTCTTCTCGATCGGGTCAACATGACTGGCGGTGATCTTCCCGTATGCGAGCAGGTACAGTCGACCCTTCAGGTTCTGGCGGATGCCACAGAATCCTACCTTGCCCTCTGGAATGTTGCAGTATCGAGCGCAGGCGGTACACTTCACCCGGCCTCCTTCAAGCACACGGTAGAGTTGAGCTTCTCTTGGACATCCGCGTCACATTGCTATCGAACAACGGTGGTACTAAAACGTCGAGGTTAAGACAAAACCATCCCGCCGAAGACAACTTCGACTGCAATTGCCACAGCTGGCAAGGCATGGACGGCCTAGCACGATCACTTGCGTTAAATACGATGGTGCTGCTTCACGAGGGTTGGGGAGCTGGGTCTACCCGGCTGAGAGGACGACTGGAGTCGTCGACCCCTTGAACCTGATCCAGGCAATGCTGGCGAAGGAAGGGTGTTTCTCGCTAGGTAGGCCTCGCTCCTCTGAGGTCTCATGAATGAAAAATCAAACAAAGATCATAGCTGAGATAGTCGTGGCCGTTGCCCTGGCATATGTATTGAACTTGATCGTGATTCTTCGATTGCCGCAAGGTGGTTCCGTAACCGCAGCCAGCATGGTTCCGATTCTCTGGTTGGCCTTGAGAAGGGGTCCTAAGATAGGCGTATTCGGAGGCGTGATTTTTGGTCTCGTGGACTTGTTTCCACAACCCTTCATCGTACATCCAGTGCAGTTCCTGCTAGATTATCCGCTAGCGTTTGGTGCTCTCGGTCTCGCTGGTCTTCTCAGAGGGCATCCGATTACAGGCGTCGCAGTTGGCATATTCGGCAGATTCATCTGCCACTTCATATCCGGCCTCGTGTTCTTCGCGACCTATGCCCCAACCGGAATGAATCCAGCAGTATATTCTGCAGTCTACAATGGCTCATATCTGGTGCTCGAGCTCGTTTTCAGTACCATAGTTGTCTACATGCTAGTCAAGAGGGGCATCATCACGATGAACCTGTAGTCACTGTCTCAGCGACAAAAGATAGCTTCTGGGGGTACTCTTCGGCTAGAGATACTTGACGGACGAGGGAATTCAAGGGCAGGCTTATCAGCGGTGCATAGGTAGCTCAATTGTCGTCTTTGGTGGGGTAGACGAAATTGGATTTCAGTTTCACTGAAGAGCAGGAACTCTTTGGACGTACCGTCCGGGAATTCGCGCAGAAAGAGGTTGCTCCGAAGATTCGGGAGTACGAACGAAAAGGCCAGTTTCCATGGGACATCTACCGCAAAATGGGAAAGGCCGGCTTGCTTGGTCTGAGATTGCCCAAGGAATATGGTGGTCAAGAATCCGATGCGACGACTATGGCGATCGCGGTTGAAGAGCTCGCTCGAGCAGGTTGGCAGATACCGCTAGGCGACATCATGGCTGAGATACTCTACTTGCATGGATCGCAGCAGCTGAAGGAGAAGTGGTTGCGTTCACTCGCGACCGGCGAGAAGATGCTCGGCATCGCCTCAACAGAGCCTGGTGTGGGCTCGGACGCGGGATCGATCTCAACCCGCGCTGTGAAGAAGGGCGGTGAATATGTGATCAACGGGGAGAAGCAGTGTATCACCGGCATCAACGAGTGCGCCGCGTATTGTCTCATGGCTAGAACAGGGCAGAAGAACGATGCCAAGGGAGTCAGCATGTTTCTCGTCGAGACTGATCGCGCGGGTCTCGAGAAGTATCTGTTTGACGCGCTTGGGTGGAGGTTGTTCTCGTTCGGGGGATTTGTACTCAAGGACGTGGTCGTGCCCGCGGGCAACCTGATCGGAGAAGAAAACAAGGGCTTCTACTATGTCATGGAAACTTTCGACCTTATGCGTGCATACATTGCGCTTTGGACGGTCGGAATGGCTGAGGCAGCGCTTGAGGAATCCATGGAATACGTGAAGCAAAGGAAAGCCTTCGGAAGCCCCATTGGTAAGTTTGAATCGGTTCAATTTCGGATCGCCGAAGACTACACGACACTTCAGGCAGCCAGGCTCCTCTGCTACAGAACATTCTGGTTGAAGGACAAGAATCAACCATTCACAAGAGAGTCTGCCATGATAAAGTTCTGGGTGCCGCAGGTAGCATTCAACGTTGTGAATGACTGTATACAGAATCGTGGAGCAGTGGGCTTTACAACAGAGACTCTTGACGAATACCGTTTGAGAGAGATCAGAGGATCTATGATCGGCGACGGCACATCAGACATCATGAAGATGATCGTCGCGAGAGAACTCTTGGGCAGAGAATTCATCCCATATCGTTAGAGATCAAGAGGCAAATTCGCCATACTCAAAACGGTCAAGCGGTCGGCAGATTCTTGCTCGATGCGGAGGCCCAAACCAGAATGATGCCGAGATCTCCGCTCAGCCAGACGCCGTCGAGCTTCAGGCCGGTCACGGTACGAAGATACCTCAGAGCAGGTTACAGGCTTGTGGGAAGACACTCAGGCATTCAGATCTGCAGATGGGCACGTTCTGCACTCATGGGACGCAGACTATGCTACAAGAGATGGTATGGTATCCAGAGTCACATGTGCCTGCAGCTTACTCCTTCACTGCAGTTCTGTAACCTACGTTGCATCTTCTGTTGGCGCTTCCACACAGGTGAACGATTCAACTCGGAACAAGCTTGGGATCCTCCCGATTTGATTCTGGATGAAGCCATTATGGCACAGCGGAAACTCCTCTCTGGCTTCAAAGCAAATCCACATGTAACGGGGAAACTGTTCGAAGAATCGATGAACCCTAAGCACGTCGCAATCTCTCTCGATGGGGAACCAACTCTCTACCCACACATCGGGTCGCTCATCCGCGAGATCGATCGAAAGGGAATGACATCTTTCCTAGTAACCAACGGCACCATGCCTGAAAGACTTGAAGAGATTGCAGAACGCAAGACGGAGCCTACGAACCTGTACTTGAGCTTGTGTGGGCCAGATAGTCAAACGTACGAAAGCGTGACACACCCAATAATTTCCGACGCGTGGCAGAGAGTTCTGACGAGCCTTCGATTGATGCGTCGCTTCGAGCGATCCCGAACAATCTTGAGGCTCACACTCGTAAAGGGGGAGAACATGAACGGCCCAGAGAAGTACTCGAAACTTGTAGCAGAGGGAGCAGTGGATATCGTCGAGCTCAAGGGATACAGTTGGCTAGGAGAATCGAAGCAACGACTACCGATCACCGCAATGCCATATCACTCCGAGATCAGAGAATTCGCAAACCGAATTGCGAGAATCACGGGATACGAGTATGTCGCCGAGGACACGGTAAGCAGGGTCGTTCTTCTCGCACGAGATTCATCTACGCTAGATCTCTCGCTTGACAAATTGTGAGACTGAAGCCTCAATGGTGATCGGTGGCGTTCGACATTGAGGCTACTCACGAAATCTACAAAGAAATTCCTTGACATGGGACAGCTTTCTCGTCTCAAGAAAGGTGTTGACATAGTTGGAGACATAGCGATCCTGAAGCTTCCCGACGAATTTCAGCATGAAAAGCACCAAATTGCGGAGAGCCTACTTGATCTCGCACCTAACCTCAGAGTCGTCTTGGGACAGACGGGTCCGGTTAGTTCGCAGTTTCGAACCCGGAAGCTTGAATGGTTGGCGGGTGAGCAACGGACCGAGACTCTACACCGCGAGCATGGCTGCCAATACCGAGTCGATCTAGAGACGATGTATTTCTCACCGAGGCTCAGTCATGAACGAAAGCGAATTGCTGACCTGGTTTCTCAGGGAGAATGTGTTGTAAATTTCTTCGCTGGAGTGGGATCTTTCTCAATAATGATCGCGAAGCACTCACACCCCTCAAGAGTCTATTCCCTCGACATCAACCCAGCGGCCGTTCGCTATCATGCCATGAACAACGTGCTCAACCGAGTACGAGATAGAATAGATGTGATCTGCGGAGACGCGAACCAGCTAGTGTCCTCTTTCTCTCAACGGATGCGCTGATCGAGTCCTGCTGCCGTTGCCTGAATTGGCATTGCAGTCTCTTCCGACCGCGAAAAGTGCATTGAAGAATGGTTGCGGGGTAGTCCACTGCTATGTGTTCATCGACTCAAATCGTAGATCAGCGGCAAGCATGCAGGCTTTGTCGAAGTTGAGTCCTGTGTTTCAGACAGATAGGTGCAGGGGAGGGCAACATAGAATCACATGTGGTCAGAAGTGTTGGCCCTTGTCGCTACCAGGTCTGCTTGGACGTTCATATGTGAGTGAGGTTGTTAGAGTCGTGTTCTTGCGTCGAGAATCACTTCTATTTTTGTGCCTGCGCGCTTGCCAAAATACCAGACCTCAGCTACTCCGGCGTAAGCTTGTGCCCAAAGCTTGAGGGTCTCCCTGTCTCCAGGCCTCAGTCTGGCTTGCCCGCTCTTCACTTGAATCATGCGGACGAGTCCGTTCTTCCCAGCGAAGACGTCCACGGGGCCGTGAGATGCTGCGCTCCTGCTGCAGTACCACCCTTCGCGTCTCAGTTTCTTCAGCACTTGGTATTCTCTACTTCTGCCTCGCGTGTACGGAGTGGAAGCCATATCTCAGTGAGTGGGCCGAATTAGTTATGACGATTGCGCTCATGGGCTTGGCAAATCGTATCGTCAGGCTTCGCATCCTCCATATCGGCGCAGTCAATCTGACATAGAGATTGATTACCGGCTTGCTGTTTTGGCACGATAAGGCAGATCCGAGAGTGTAATACATTTTAGGCCTAGACACATGCTAAACGGGTGGCGGAGGCCCACCCTTCATGTTGTCGAGGACTAGATTGGCCATCTTGGCACTTGACGCACTGATCCTCATTTCTCTCGTCACCGCACCGACACTCGTGAAGGCTCAAGCGTACTCCGTCTCCTTCACAGTGGTAGGGCTTCCAGCGGAGCAAGAACTCAATATTACCTGGACGGCATACTAAACGGAACGATTGCAACAGGCGACACGAAGACCCTAAGCATCTCTCCTGGCGGTGCGCACACGCTCAGCGTCGACCTAAACGTGGGCGGGGCCAACGGAACCAGGTATCAATGCAGAGACAACCTCTGGTCCTTCACGGGAGCTGGCACCCACACATTCACCTACAAGGCACAATACTACCTCGAAGTCGTCTCTCAGTACGGAGCGCCGTCTAGAAGTGATTGGTACGACGGGGGAACAACTGCTCAAGCCAGGTTGGACACGAACATGACAAGCGGATCCGAAGGAGTGAGATATCTGTTTGTCAAGTGGGGACAGGATGCCTCGGGGCAGGGAATAATCTCCGACTCGATAGTCATGAATGGTCCGAAGAAAGCCGTTGCCACCTGGAAGACACAGTATATCCTTCGAATATCGTATGATCCGGTCGGACTTTTCTCGCCCTCAACTCTCTGGCTCGACGCTGGATCTACGGCAGATTTCCTTGCACCTAAAGGAACAAATGGAACCGATACTCGACAGGTCTTTGTTCAATGGGTAGGAGACTACACAGGTACCGATTCCCACGGGTCTGCTCGCATGGATGGACCCAAGTCAGTGACTGCAAGATACAAGACACAATACAAATTGGACGTCACTTACGATCCACCAGACATTGCTCAGAAAATCTCAGCCCCTAACAGCACCTGGTACGATGCTGGCCAGACTGCTTCTCTTGGACCTGTTCCTCAAATAATCTCAATCCCGGGAAGCTCGGTTCAACGATTTGTCTGGCTTTCATGGAATATCGATGGCATGACTCAGCCAGGAACATCGGCGGAGCTTGTGATGAACAAACCGCACAACGTACGGTTGATCTATCAAACACAGTACTACCTTCTGGTAACGTCCTCATTTGGGGAACCGACAGGTACTGGCTGGTATCTTGATGGGGAAAAAGCAAGGTTTGATGTGACTTACAGCGGGTCAGAACTATTAGTGAAACATACGCTCGCTGGCTGGCGCCTCAATTCCTCGAACGTGATTAGCGCTGTCCCACCGGGTGAAAATGAGGTCACGATGGATCGACCCTACATAGTAGAGGCACAGTGGGTCACAGACTATGCACCCTTGTGGATCTTCATTGTCTCTTTGGGCGCTGCAGCAACAATCGTCACTGCTGTCATATTCATAATTGCGAAGCGCCCGAGATCTTTTGCAAGGCTGGGCTCATCGCTTAGCTCCGGTGTCAGACGACGCAGGACCGCGGTTGCTGGAGCCCGGAAGCGAGGTCAGGCATCAGCCGCCGTTGGCTTTGAGGAGCTGGATAACCGAGTCTACCAATATATCGCGAAACGAAATGGTGAGATATCACTTAGCCAAGCTTCGAAGGATCTTGGGTTGTCCGTGAATGAGGTCAAGCTATCCACGGAGCGACTGAAGAGGAAAGGGCTCCTCGCGTAGGAAAGATCGTTTCAGCGTCCCGGCTGCGCTGTGCCTGTACGTGGTGCAAGTGCCCAGTAGCACTCAGGGCATATCGCCAGCTGACCGTAGGTTTTCGTGCAGGAGAAGCATATCTGCTTGCCGCATCGAAGGCAAATGTACGATGCCGGAAGCTCAGGGTGAAAAGAGCAGGATCCGATCGTCATCTGCGGCCGAGCCATTGGAACTGGCCACTGCTGCGGGCCTGCCTGCGCCAATGGGGTGATCGTTTTCACAATTGGAACGGGTTTCATCGCCGCTCCGACTGGTTGCATATACTGCTGCGGTTGGCTTCCAGCAAAGGAGAGCCCACACATGCTACAGAAGGCTGCGTCATCGGAGTTTCTACTTCCACAGGATAAACACTGTCGCATGACCCAGACCTAATCTGATACCGCCTCAGACATGTAATAACCATTGCTACGTTTGATAGCCATCATCCATGGACGCTCCAATGCGACTACCTCATCTATGTGCCCTAGGCTTAGGGCTTTGTGAGCCTGACCACAGCTTCACTGTAGTCGGGTCCATCTTGTGCGACCGCGGTGATGACGCTCCCCACACCGATGCGTGCCCGCCGAAGAGACTGCCCTTTCTCGACTCGCACTGTCTTGTTCTGACGCTGCAAGAACAACATAACTTGCTGTGCTGTCAGTTTCATTCTGCTAGCAACCATCTGATGCAGTCTGGAGGTTGAGTCGCGAATTTCTCCTATCGGGATCGTCAGCACTGGCACAGGCTTCTCGGCCAGCCCGTTTTCCCCGCACACAACGCAGCTCTTATTCCGCTTGATCTCCATCAGGCTGTAACGATTGTACTGCAAGTCGATCATCAGCACGCCCCTGAGCGGTTCTCCGGTCTCTTTCGGCCAAATCGCAGTTCTCAAGTAGCTTTGGTAACCAACGATCAGTTTGGTCGCCTCTTGGCATTGGATCGAAGAAACCAACGAGATCGTCGTCGGAAGAGATGGGACCTTCGTTTCTTCAGCTGGCCCATCGCAGGGGTTCCTGAGCCCTGCAATGCGGCCGTATTCGGAGGATGGGTATGTGCACAGCGGGCATGGCGTGTCTGGGGGAACGTAGACTTGGACACGTCCGCGATACCCAACGATGCCTCCGTCTACCATTGGTATGGAGTACCTTCTGGAAACTTGTGCTAGGTATATCCTGGAGAGTACGTTGTCTAGACCGCACACGATCACGTCGGCACTTAGGATGTGTTCGAGTGGGAGGTCTTCGAGTGCACCGGTCCATGCAATTGCCTCAACATAGGGGAACTTCTGGGTGATTCCTCTGGCGAGCATTTCCGCCTTGTTCAAGCCCAGGCTCTTGCGATCGAAGAAGATCATTCGGCTCGTGTTCGAAAGTTCGACGGTATCGTTATCGATGATCAGTAGGCGCTTGACGCCGAGCATTGCAAGGTTCTTCGCAACCTCATTACCAATCGCTCCCGCACCAGCGACAAGTACAGTTGCACCTCTCAGTCGTTTCTGCCCATCCGGCCCCCAAAGTATTAGATGACGAGCCCAGAGATAGTCGACTGTCAGGAGCTTCTGCTTGAGATGGAGGCTGCCGACGCTTCGCTTCCCATCAATCCGAGCACCATCACATAGGATGCTTGTCAGGTCAGACTCGATTCCTAACTTCTTGCATGCCTTTTCCTTTAGGTGACTGATCGTTGCTGTTGAAGGAACGTCAAGTTCTATGTCTCGAACAGACGGCATCGAGAGCTTTACTTTCAACTAATGTTCCTTTCGCTCCCTGTCAAGGATTCGAAATCGTATCACATCTCCCGTCGGTGCAGGCTCTCTTGGCCGCGTTTGAGGTACAGGAACGATGTTGAATCGAACAAGATCGCCCTGCTGTGTCGCGGTCTTTCGCTTTGTCATTTTTGGAAATCCGTATGATCTGCAGACGTTTGCAGCCTTGAGGCAATCGGGGTGGTCGAATACGTTGTCAGGGTTTGGATCAGACAGGAGGTAGTAAAGAGCGTTCACTACAGAGACAAGCTTCAGGTCGGGACGCCAGTTCTCGCCGATGATAGAGACGCAGACGGCATTCATGACCTTGGGGACTATGTTTGGGTGGGAGATGTCGGAGAGCCAAATCGCTTTGGGAGGCTTCACGGGGTACTCGTCCGGAAGTTCTAGCCTGAACCTGTTCCAGTCCGCATACTCGGTGAAGGGCCAGATCTTCTTCTCGGCGAGAGTCTTCACTTCTCCCTTCTCGCACCTGAGCATACCCTCGTATGCCGTGGGCGGATCATTGAGAGCCATTACCGTTGGGAATTGGTGGTTTGTGAAATTCTTCTCCTTGTAGAGAAGCGGAAGGTTCACCTTCCGTTGCCACCGATGATATTGTAGGGCATCAGTGCGAGTTGGGCATTCTCAGGGATCCCGGCTCTGCTGACTGTGCTGGACTCGTCAAGTATGATGCCGCCGTACATCAACGCGACCGTAGCAGGGTCAACTCCGAACGAGGTGCATACCTGCTGCTTGATCTCTCCGACTGTATGATCCGGTATAACATCAATCTCAGCCAGCCCTGTCTGCGGCCCAATAGGTGCCTGAACGAAGAGTTTCAAGTGCTTCTTTCACCTCCAGCAAGCGATCAAGTCTGCGTCAATCAGTCCACGATCTCAAACTGTATGTTGTCCACACTGTGTGTGATACTTCCGGCCCTGACTATCATTGAAAAGAGGTACCTGTTCACAGTGGAATCTGTATCAGCGCGAACTATGAGAGAGTAAGTTAATGTCTGCGTTTCGTCCGTGCCAATCTTCTGACTGACCAACAGAATCTCGTAGCGAGTATGATCCGGAAGACCACTTGGGAACAGTTGGATACCGTTCGGGGCGGTAAATCCGTCGTAGATCGTAAGCGTCACAGTGTACTGTGCGAACTCATTCGAGTCAAGGCAGCTATCGGAGGCATAACATTGCTGGGTCTTCGCGTAGGTTGGCGAGACAGCGATGTCGATGTCAGTCAACGTGAGCTGCAGTATTGTGGAGCGTATTACCTGCACGTTGCGTACAGTATACACGGCATCGACTTGAATCGGGTACTTGTAACTGATCTGCGCGTTTTCAGTGCTGGTTATTATTAGGTTGGCGGCGTTTGGAGGACGAACTTGCGTGCTGATAGGAACTATTCGAACTCCTAGCGGCGGTTGAGTGAGGATTCTGATGGTGATGAGGTCACTGAAGCCATTAATCGAATCCAAGGGAAGTGATATGCCAGCCTGGGCTTGTCGAATGGCAACTACCTCGGTCGTGTCATCACGCCAACTGAAATCTCCCACATTGAGAGTGTAGATATCAGTGCGAACAATATTAGGCGGGGAAGCAGTGTCGAAGGCGGAAATGTAGTACTGAACATAGACTCCGGATATTTCAGACGACGGCAAAGTGTACGAATACGTGCAGGTGGTTCGTGCACTCCTGCGGATCTCGGAAGCATGGGCACTTGAACCAAGTTTCCAATGATCAATCCGCCCTGGGAGTTGGGAGCTGCTTCGATTATCTTGTAGGCCAACGTGACGTTCAGTAGGTTTAGAGCCGGTGACGTTTGCATCGATCGTTATAGGGCTCCCGATCGTGAATGGCCCGCTAGGTGGAGCATGAGTTATCGCGAGATTACCACTGCCACCGGAGACTGTTGGGTTGCGGTAGTATACCAGCGCCAGGATGCCTCCTGTTACGGCCAATGTGATAATCAGAAGTGCCAGCAACAGTGTACGAGTTGACGGGCCCTGGGTCATGGGCGTCGGATATTGCGGGTACGTCGCTCGCTCAGGCGCATAGTAGGATGCGGATCCGGGCGATGAACTTCGGCCCTTGCGTTCTGCGAAGGCACAGACACCGCCTCTCGCGTCTTCGGGTCAGCCCTGAAGAATCCTGATGTTCCTGTTTGCGTGTCAATCACCATTGCTGTCACCAGAGGAGAAAACTGTTGAAGTTTGAGCTGCGTTTCCACGTCCGTCTCGGACATGAAGACGCCACCGCGAACATGAGAATGATACCAACCAACGATACTTCCTCTTATTCTCTTATTGATTATGTCATCCGCTATTCTTGCGATCGAATCCCCGGTCAGCGTTGCCTTTGTGGCGTCCGCGTTGGCAGGTCCTGTCGCTGCATCTTCAATGGAAATGGTGCTGCCGAACTGTCCGCCGAGCAACACACCGACGACCTGCTCTTCTGGATGATCTCTCGCCTCCCTAACCAACTTCTCGGCTACTTGGCCGGAGATCGCCACATACGACACGGAACACACGACCAAACGGATACTAAGTTAAAGAAAAAAACTGGGGGGATTTAAGGACTATCGCCCTAACATGCCCATGATACCGGCGATGATGCCTAGTACGAAGCCTGCGATGAAGCCGCCGCCTATGATCAGGCTGAAGACGGCTAGCGGGAAAATGATGAGGCTGCCGATTGTGCCGTATCCTAGGATCATCATAATCGATCCGACGATTATGATTAGGCCTATGATTGCTCCGATCACGAATGTGATCGTGCCAGTCGCAGTAGATCCTGAAGGCAGTGGACATCCTGTGGAACGGTCAATGTTGCAGATCCAGAAGAATATGTTCGCCCAAAGGAATGTTCCGCCGTAGAATTGCCACGCTAGCAGCAGTCCCGCGTTGAGCAGCACAAGAATTCCTGAAACCAAGGCGAGTATGAAAGCCCATAGCGACCTTGCAGGTCCGGCTCCCATCATGGGAGCTCCCATAGGGCCCATCATCGGTCCGGCAAATTGTGGTCCAGGCGCAAATTGTGGTGGTGCGTATGCTGGTCCATACTGTGGTGCTGGCGCGTATTGTGGTGCTGGCGCGTATTGTGGTGCTTGGGGAGCCATAGCCATCGGCGGCACAATTCCTTGGTAGCACTGTGGGCAGAGGACTAGGTCCATGTAGGACTTCGAGTCGTCACGGCAGATTGCTCTGCCACAACGGTTGCATATGTACACAGCTGGAAGGCTCGGGTGGTAGAAACACATTCCTGGTGCTGGAACCCTCATTGGGGCGCCTGACGTGACCGGAGTTACCACACGAACTGACGGCACTGGTTTCATCATTGGTGCTCCAGCGGCAGCAAGTGAACCGCCGCAGCTTGAGCAGAAGACGGCATCGTCTCTGTTGTTGTATCCGCATGTTGGACATCGCTTAACCAATATTCATTCTTCCTCCTTATGATTCGTTGACCAACGTGAATGGCAGAGTAGTCTTAAACATTTGGTAAAAGCGTTTGACGAGCGGCGAATAGACAAATCTCTGCTTGAGCAATTGGCAGATGATGATGACGGACATGATCATGTTTTTGTCATTTCAGAGCCGCAACTTAGCATAGATGTGTCAGCGAAAGTGAACTGTTCGCTCCTGATCGAAACTTTATTAGAAGATCATCCTGACCTGAACCGCAGCCCCGGTGGCTCAGCCTGGTAGATGCTTTGCAGCCGAGAGCATTGCCTTGGTAACGAAGACTGAAGAGGCAAGGGTCCCGAGTTCAAACCTCGGCCGGGGCTCCATAATCTCTCTGATAATCGTCTTGATCTGATGGCGATCTGCTCTGGATTTGAGATTGAATTGATTGACCTCTCGAGCTAATTCGCTCAGCCGCTTTTCAGCGATGTTTCCCAATGTGACGTCTAAGACCACCGGGAGACCAAAGACAATGGAGAGCGGAATCAGGGCATCTGCAATGCGGATCTGGATCACAGCATAACTAATAGGGCCAAGCGCCACAACGGCCACTGCGTATATCGCTGCGAAGGACAACTCAAGGACCAGACCCCTCCTGCCAGTCGTCGCCACTTGGCTCCGAGGCCTACTCGCCGAACCGGCCACGAACTTGGCCTCGGTGATTGGAATGAGTTCTCAAGTTAATAACTTGCGATTAGCCGAGCCGCTCGTGCGGTTCGCCCGATTCGACATGTCTGCCAATACTAGGCTGAGTCCAAAATCCGCTTTATGTAAGAGACATTTTAGAGTGTATAAGGGAACTCGCCTGATGGCCTCCGCTGCGATCACAATCTCTGACCTGGCTTTTCGCTACCTTTCACGGGTTGATTGGGCACTGGATGGAATCACCATAGAAGTGATGGATAACGAGTTCGTCGGGATTACTGGCCCCTCAGGCGCGGGCAAGTCAACACTCTGTCATTCACTGAATGGACTTGTCCCACATGTCATCGAAGGAACCATGCGAGGGACTGTCAGCGTGAAAGGCTTTGACACTGGGAAAAGCGAGGTGTCGGAGCTATCGGGTTTCGTTGGAATCGTGTTTCAGGACCCTCGTTCACAGATGACCGGTTCAGCCATGACGGTCGAGGAGGAAGTGGCTTTTGGACTTCAGAACCTAGGAGTCCCAAGGGAAGCTATGGTGGATAGGATCGCAGAAGCGCTTGACGCAGTCGGCTTGTCGGGATTTGAGACAAGGGCGCCTTTCGAGTTGTCCGGTGGAGAACAGCAGAGACTCTCCCTCGCTACTGCGATTGCCATGCGACCTCAGATCATGATTTTGGATGAACCGACTGAACTACTGGATCCAGAGGGTGCCGTCTCCGTCATGAGAGCAGTCCACTCTGTTCATGAGAGATACGCCATGACGACGATCTTGGTTTCTAATCAACCTGAGACACTCGTTCAATATGCAAGTAGGATCTGTATCCTCAACAACGGCAAGATTGTTGCGCTAGATTCCCCGCAGGAGTTCTCAAGGAAGGTTCGGTTCGCAGAGAAACTTGGCGTTCGACATACCCAAGTCGCTCAGGTAGCTGGTCTGTTGGACGAAAAGGGTCTGTGGAGAGGTGACTATCCTCTCGACGAGTCCCAGGCGGCCGAGATGATTGAGAAACAGTTCTGTGGTGAGTAACGTGCCATTGGCTGTCTCCGTTGAGAATCTTCACTATCAATATTCTAGCGGGCGCGAGGCGCTCAGGAATGTGAACCTCCAGATTGAGGCCGGGAGCACTGTGGCACTCATAGGAAGGAATGGAGCTGGCAAGACAACGCTTGCAAAGCATTTGAACAGTCTCCTCAAACCTACTTCCGGGACTGTGAGCGTGGTTGGCATAGACACTTCGAAGAGGTCTGCCAGTCAGATGGCTCGAGAGGTGGGTTACGTCTTTCAGAATCCTGAAGATCAGCTGTTTGAGTCCTCGGTCATCGAGGAAGTGGCCTTTGGGCCCAAGAACATCGGTATGGATGAAGCAAGCATAGAACGTGCGACACACAACGCGCTGTCCATGGTTGGCCTGTTGCCTTTCATATTGGAACACCCATACAACATGACGTATGGCCAAAGGAAGATGCTATGCCTCGCATCAGTTCTCGCTATGGATCCGAATATTGTGGTAATGGACGAGCCTAACGCTGGACAGGATTACCGAGGGTTACGTCTACTCGGTTCGATTCTCGAACAACTAAAACGTGACGGGAAGACTGTCGTGATCATATCCCACGACATGGAATTTGTTGCTAGAGAATGCGAGAGAGTTGCTGTGATGTGCAATGGAGAGATAACGGCCTACGAATCAGCTAGACGGATTCTGTCCGATCCAGGAACGCTTGAACAGTCAGGCGTGCGGCCCCCGCAAGTCACGCGATTGGCAATCAGCCTCTCACATCTGGGGATTCGCCGTGACATCATGACGGTTGAGGAGATGGTTGAGCTAACTCGCTAAACATGCTCGCGACAACGTAGCGCGTCTTGTCCCGAGTAAGTATTATTATCCAAGTCGATAGGACCCTAGGCACGTGGCTGAAGGAGATGGCAGAAACAAAACCGTCCAGACTCAAGATAGAGTTCTCCACCTTCGGAATCGCCATGATCCCGCTAATGATCGGCATCAACATCGCGTCATCATACCTAGCTGCGGGCACGCCAATCTGGGTTGATACGCTCGGTTCTATGCTGGCGGGAATAATCATCGGTCCCATCAACGGGTTAGTCGTAGGAATTCTCACGAATGTCTTCAAGTGGGTAACGTTCGACCCATTCGCCTTGCCTTACGCAATAGTCAATGCAGCAGTTGGGCTCATAGCTGGCGTATGTGCGTTGCTGGGGTTCGTCAGGAAAGATACAAGTTTCCAGCACAGATTGGCAGAACGATCGCGATTAGCGTGGTTCTTGCAGTCGTGGCAACCCTAACCTCAACGCCGCTTAACGTGTACCTTTACGGCGGGTCGACAGGCAAAGCATGGGTAGACGCGATCTTCGCGGCCTTCTTGGCCGGTGGTTGGCAAGTCTTCCCAGCATCCATGACGGCAGAATTCATCTCGGACATTTCGGACAAGGTCATAACGTTCTTCATCGCGTGGACTGATCTACACGAGAGTTCCAGTTCAATTCGTGAAGACAACACGACGCTAACATAGAGTACAGAGCACAATTGTCTGTTCGACTCACTTTCGTGCAGCGCTCCTCTCCGATCCATCGATTGGATCCCAGAACCAAGCTTGCGCTGTGGATCACAATTGGGCTGCCGGCTGTTGTTTCCAATAGCATCCTTGTCTGTCTTGCGGTGTTCTGTATCACTGTGATCCTATCTGCCGTGGGAAGAGTCGCCTCGGTTTACGTCAAGAATCTAGTGAAGGATATCTCTTCCAGTCTTCATTCCGATCTTGCTTATTCAGGGGCTCTTCAATCCGGCTGGGAAGACTCCCGTTCTTTTCATCTTGCCATGGGTCTATTTCAAACGTGAAGGACTGGTTTTTGCGGCTGTCCTACTGACGCGCCTTTTGGCAATTTTCGGTGGAGGATACTTGCTCACTCTGACAACCCGTCCGGGAGATCTCATGGCCTCAATGCAGAAGCTCGGCTTGCCACTTAGAATCGCGTACCCACTCTTCTCAGCATTCCAGATCGTTCCTACGATAGACTCAAGACTACAAACTGTGAAGCAGGCTCAAATGTCGAGAGGACTACAACTCGAAGGTATCGGGATCGTTCGGAGGCTCAAAACATACGTTCCTCTTGTCACGCCACTTCTGATGGGAGCGATAGAGGAAGCCTATAGGAGGTCAATTGCCCTGGAGGCGCGCGGGTTCTCGTCAAGAGCTGAGAAGACCTTCCTCAGAGATGTGAGGTTCCACAACGCTGACCTTGGTTTCATTGCCGTCACAGTCATATCCGTTGTCGCGCTTAGTTCAACGATAATGGCCGTGGTGCCCCAACCCAACCCTTGGGGCCTCTGATTCCGACCGCCGTAGCCTATCCCTAGCATGCCTCGCTCGGGAGTAAGGTGACCAGTGCTTGTTTTCCTGATCCTGTCGAGTCCAGGGCATGGCTCTAACAACTCTTTTAATGTCCCTTGTCAAATCATATTCTTGGTGTGTGTCTTGCCAAATCGAATAGACGATACAGACTATCACATTCTCACCGCACTTACGGAAGACGGTAGACGTTCCCTGAGAGATATCGCCCGCACCGCCGGGGTGAGTACGCCGACTGTCGAGAGTCATCTGCGGAAAATGTTGGATATGGGTCTGATCAAGAAGATTGCGCCCATAATTGACGCGTCCAAGATAACGAGTGGACTATTTGCGGTCGCAACAGCAAGGGTAGAACCCGGTAAGGCTGATGAGGTCCTCAATGCCCTGGCGAAGGTGCCAGAGATACGAAACGTCTACGGAATGACTGGCGAACACAACGTGCTCTTCACGGTGTTCACAGCCAGCCTGGATGAACTTCAGACACTTCTTGGCATCGACGATCTCGTCGATACCGAATGTGTCATCTCTCACCTACAATGTGGTGGCACGGGTTGTCAAGGATGAACCGAACGTTGCGATTCGCCCGGGCCAATTTGTTAGAGCTCACCTGTGACACATGCGGACAAGAAATACATGGCGACCCCGTCACACTTCTGATCGGAGATAGAAACCGCTACTTCTGCTGCAAACCGTGCTTGACCGAATACAAGGAAAGATACGGAACAAAGATCACAAAGCTCATGCTGGAACGAAAAGACTGAAACGCCAGAGGAGCTGCTCCGCTGTCAATTCATGAGCTCTTCACGAGTCGACGTGGGATCGAATCTGGACAGGAGAAGAGAGTTGCCTACCACGGTTACTGAGCTAAACGCCATCGCCCCCGCTGCAAGGAATGGCAAATAATCGTACATTCCCGCGCCGAGAAACGGAACAAGCGCTCCCGCCGCAACAGGTATCAGAATCGTGTTGTAGGCAAAAGCCCAGAAGAGGTTCTGTTTGATCTTCTGCAACGTACGCCTGCTCAAGCTCGGATCGCAGTGACCACGTCTCTCGGATCATCTCGAATCAGGACTATCCCACCAGTCTCAACCGCGACATCAGTTCCGCTTCCGATGGCGATTCCGACATCAGCTGCAGCCAGTGCAGGAGCGTCGTTCACTCCATCCCCGACCATGGCGACACGCCTCCCCTCCCTGTTGGAGCTCTCTGATGACGCGTTCCTTCTGATCAGGAAGCACCTGCGATAGTACTCGTTCAATTCCGAGTTTCTTCGCGATTGTGCGTGCCGTTCTTTCGTTGTCCCCAGTCAGCATGACGACTTGAATACCCATCGCTTCAAGCTGCCGGATCGCTTCTGCAGAATGCTCTTTGAGGGTATCTGCGACTCCTATCAAGCCCGCAATGTTGTTGTCGATTGAGAGAATCATTGCGGTCTTGCCTTCGTTCTCAAGAGTGGAGATTTGGTTCTCGACCTCGCTAGGTACGGTGAAAGCTGAGGTCGACATCAGCAGTGAGATTTCCGAACTTGATATCGTGTCCATCATAGTGGCACCTAACACCCATTCCTGGGATTGCTTCGAAGGACTCAGGATCAGGAATCTGTATCTGCAATCGGCGGGCTTCGCGGTGAATTGCCTCTCCAAGTGAATGCTCCGACCTCTTCTCGGCAGTCGCTGCATACCGCAACACGATCGTCTTTTGCGAAGCCGCCGAAGGTAATGACGTCAGTGACGGTGGGTTCACCCTTCGTCAAGGTCCCGGTCTTGTCGAATACTACAGTGTCCACTTTTTGTGCTGCTTCGAGATGTTCGCCGCCCTTGATCAGAATCCCTTGTTGTGCTCCTTTGGCCGTTCCAACCATGACTGCTGCCGGTGTCGCAATTCCGAGGGCACAGGGACAAGCAATTATGACCACCGAGACGAAGGCCAGCAAGGCAAAGTTCAGTCCAATCTGGCCGATGAAATACCAAATCAACGCCGAGATGCTCGCAATCGTCAGCACTGCAGGCACGAAATAGCCGGATATCCTGTCTGCCAGTCTCTGTATTGGTGCTCTCGCCATCTGCGCCTCCTCCACAAGCTGGACAATCTTGGCGATAGGACAGTGTCTGCTCCGACTTTCTCTGCTCTGGCTCGTACGAAACCGGTTTTGTTGATAGTGCCTCCGATCACCTGGTCGCCTGCTTTCTTTTCGACGGGTATGCTCTCTCCAGTGATCATCGATTGATCGATCGATGTGTGGCCTTCGAGGACCACCCCATCAACAGGCACTCTCTCACCTGGTCGGACAAGGAACAGGTCGCCAACTTGGACTTCTTCTACAGGGATGTCTGACCTCCCTGCCGTCGCGCACGATCCGTGCGGTTCGGGATTGAAGATCCAAGAGCTTCCTGACTGACTTCGGAAGCCTTGCCTTTGCTCATGTATTCGAGCGTATTCCCGAGCAAGACGAGCGTTATGATCAAAGCAGCCGTGTCAAAATATACTGCGTTAGAAGGAAACACTGAAGGATACACAGTCACGATGAAACTGTAGGCCCAAGCCGCGCTTGTGCCTATTGCAATGAGCGTATCCATGTTCCCCATGCGGTTCCTCAATGCATCGTACGTCCCTTTGTAGAATCGCAAGCCCACGCCGAACTGAACCGGCGCGCTTAGCAGAAGCAGCAAGTAGTTGTTCAGAGCCTGCGGCAAGACTAGAACATAGGTCAGTATCATTGTAGGGATTGTCAGAATTGCGCCGATCGAGAAAAGTGTCTTGAGTCTGCGCAGTTCAACCTCAGGCTTCTCAAATTGCCTGAGACAGCTCTCGCTGCAGAAGTAGTATGTCGTTCCCCTGATGGTCTTCTTTATCTCGTGCCGTATTCTCGTCGACATACATTCCGCATATAGGATCTTTCATCTCGTGGTCAAGCCTCTCGCGACAGGTTGGTCTCGGTTCTCGGCTCTTCCATCAATCCGATCAGCATCGGACAGTTGTGATCGGAGATAAAGGAGTGAGCGATTCATTACCACAAGATATTCCAAGCGAATGTTGACAATCCGTAGAGATTTGCAGACGGAAACGCCGAAGATGACCATGCATACGGCAAGCGGATTTATAATAGCACTCCATTGTCATAGGCGTCTCAGAAGAGGGCGATCCGTGACCAGCTTGATGCCGTCGCGGCTTCTTCCCTTCCTCGTGTCTCTGCTCTTTTGGAGGAAGAAGCCAAGGCAAAATATTACAGAGGCGACGACGGCAGAGTCCAACCCGAGATTGAACACACAATCAACGAGCCTGACGCGTCACGTTCTCGTGAGATCCTGAAGGTGCTCAAGCTGGAACGTGAGATCATTGGAACCGCACTCACGACTATCTATGAATCAGAGATACAAGAGATCATAACCCGCGACGAGCGCGATCGCCTTCTAGACAAATATTCCTCGGATTTGAAAGCGCTCGAGTCAAGAATTGCAGACAATCAGCGGATTGTGGACACATTTGACCTGGAGTCGGCAAGAAAAGAACTCTTGCTCAGTTTCCGCGAGAAGCTAACCGAGATAGACAAGAAGCTCGCAGATCTACGCTCCGGTCCCATGCCTACGCAATCTCTCAATCCTGAGATCAAGAGCAGATCATGAAGCAGTAACCCCTATCGAAACAGCTCAGACAACGCCTCAGCTGGATCTGAAGACAACGGGAAGCGGACTTCGGGATGCCAAGATCAGGACTGAGAAGAAGATCGAAGCAATTAGGGAAGAAGTCCTCAAAGCCATGGAACGCCTTGAACAGATCGAATCAGAGGGCTAGTTGTTGAGCTGGATCGAGGCGGCGAAAAGAGCAGCGGTTGAAAAGGCGCTTGGGGAAATCCAAGACGTACGCGTCCTTGGAATAGGAAGCGGCACTACACTCGAACTTCTTGTTCCCGAACTTGCGAAGTTGATCAAGAACACGGAGCTTGAACTGACACTTGTACCAACATCTCGTCAGATCGAAGAAGCAATCACCAAGGCTGGCCTCACGTTTGTGAGCCCCAACGATGTCAGCCAGATCGATCTTGCACTGGACGGAGCTGACCAAGTGGAATCACAAACGTTGAATCTCATCAAAGGCAGAGGCGCCGCGTTGACGAGAGAGAAGATCGTAGACTCGGCCGCAAAGAGGCTGATAGTGATTGTTGACGAGAGGAAACTGACTCACACGTTGGGTAGCGGCCAGGTGCTCCCGGTAGAAGTGATACCCTTCGCACATAGGCTCGTCACGAAAAGGCTCGCTGAACTGGGCGGCAAGCCGGAGCTAAGGTGCAGCAAAGGATCCAACCCGATTACAACAGACAACGGCAACTTTGTGATTGATGTGGATTTTGGCCCGATAAAGGATGCCCACCTGCTAGATGGTCAGCTGAAATCGATTCCAGGCCTTGTAGAGACAGGTCTCTTTTTGGACTTGACAGATCGTGTGTACATCGGCCTGATTGATGGAGGAGTCAAGGTACTCGAATCCAAATAGCCTCTGTGCCTGATCTACCCGGAGGTGCCTGCGTTTTATCCGGTTAGTGCAAATGGTGCCGGGAGGGGGTATCGAACCCCCGACTTCTGGGCCCTATGCTCTCCAGATTATGAGTCTCGCCAATCCGGCCCTTGCTGGCGCTCTACCAGCTGAGCCACCCCGGCGGCGCTGATACGGTGAGCCATTCCGTACATTAAGCCTTGCCCGATGGGGCAAATTGGTGCTCACAGAACGATCGGTCGTGCGACAGACTTAAGGCAACGTTAGGAGCGTTCAGGCAATGAGTAGTGGGATCAGAAATTGAGCACTGATTCCGACTTTCGCTTTCTCACACTCGACGATGTTGTAACCAAAGGAAAGACCGTATTTGTTAGGGTAGACATCAACTCCCCACTCGATCCTACAACCAAGCAGATCATTGACGACACACGCATCAGGATGGCGCGTCACACGCTCGAGTTCTTGAAGGACGCAAGAGTTGTCATGGGATCTCACCAAGGCCGACCTGGGGACGAGGACTTCACCTCACTCGAAGCTCACTCCAGACTCCTGCAGAAACACGTAGGACAACACGTCAGGTTCGTAGAGGACACAATAGGCCCGGAGGCGAGACAGCAAATCAGGAATCTGAAGATCGGAGAGATACTAGTACTCGACAACCTACGTCTCTGCTCCGAAGAGAACATCTCGGCCGCACCAGACAAGCTTGCTGATACCATTATGGTCCGCCGGCTGGCGCCGTTGCTTGACGTGTATGTGAACGACGCTTTCGCCACCGCACACCGGACTCAAGCATCGATCGTTGGGCTCCCGCGGGTGGTTCAGGCAGTAGCGGGTAGGCTCATGGCCAAGGAATTGGAGGCTCTCAAACAGGCCTATCATAGTCCGCAGAGACCGAGTGTCTACGTTATTGGGGGCGCAAAGGTCGAAGACAAGCTTCCGATAATTGAGAATATCCTCAAGACCGGAAAAGCTGACAAGGTCTTAGTTGGTGGATTAGTAGCGAACGTCTTCCTCAGAGCATCAGGGATCGATTTCGGAGGCGCTGGAAATCGCGGACTGGAGAAGTCCCCAGCGCTGCTTGACAAAGCACGAGCAATTCTGAGTGACTACAAGGACAAGGTTGTTCTGCCGAAAGACCTCGCTCTCTCACGAGATGGCAAACGTGTTGACGTTCCGGTTGGTCAGGGAACAAAGGGTGATGCGGTTCGTGACATCGGAATAGAAACATCCCGTCAGTACGCGGAGATCATCAAAGGATCGAAGACAGTCGTCTCAAGCGGCCCCCTAGGAGTCTTTGAGGAAAAGGGCTTCGAACTTGGAAGCAAGACTGCGCTTGAAGCGATGGCAGCGCAAGGTGCCTACTCAGTTGTTGGTGGCGGACACATGGGAAGCTACGCGAATGTGCTCGGGCTGGAAAAGCGTATTTCTCACGTGAGCACGGCTGGAGGAGCGATGCTGACATTCCTTGCAGGAGAGGAGCTACCGGGTGTCAGGGCGCTCGTTGAGGCCGCTCGCAGGCAGAAATCCGAATAGCACAACATATGGCGCACGCTCGGTTGACGCTCTAGGGATAACGCGAGAGCACCCGACTGGCATCGCAATCAGAGTTCTCAATCAAGAACATTCACTCCCGACGCATATGTGCACCACTATGTCTGCTCCATTCTTCATTCCGGCTCTGCTTTATTTCGGATCTTTTGCTCGAATCATCCTCGACAGAAGTCACTTTAAGGAACTGTCGCTAGGTGTGTAGAAGCCTCGGTGGCTCAGCCTGGTAGTCTCAGCTTCCTGAGCTGGAAAGCATCCGCCTTGTAAAGACGACTCGAGAAAGCGGAAGGTCGCGGGATCGAAGCCCGCCCGAGGCTCCATCTCCACCACCACTTCGGTTCCTACGATTACTCAACGATGTTTGTCAGATTGCCCACGCTCAGGCTTAGAGTTGCCATCAGCGGATGGCTACTCCTGCCTCCTCGCGATTTGTATGCGGAGGAGAAGACAAAGTTCTGAAAGAAAGCCCGGACCTAATTCTGCACTCGGCCAATCGTTCGATCTATTCAAGCCTGCGTAATATGTGGTACCCGAATTCTGTTTTCACGATGGGGGAGAGTTGTCCTTTCTGAAGAGCGAACGCGGCCTCTTCGAATTCCCTAACCATTCTTCCTCTGCCGAAAGTGCCAAGGTCTCCACCGCGCTTTCCCGAAGGGCAAAGTGAGATCTCACTGGCGATATTTGCGAATTTCTCGCCTCTTTCCAGCCTCTCAATGACCGCTTGCGCTTCTTTTTCGGTCTTCACAAGAATATGAGCACAATGAATTTCGTTGGGCATAAGCAATCGCTCTGAATCTTTGCGGGCGATGACAAGGCAAATACTAGATAAACATGTTGGGAAGGCGCACCAGATGCGTGATTGCGACTTCTGAACTCGTTGAGCAAGTCAACATGGCAGCGTCTTCAGAAATGCAAATCGAATGTAGGGGACCAATTCCAGTACGAAGCGCCATACAAGGACTTCTCTGCCAATCGGTCGGAAGATGAGGCTTGGTGAATCCAAGCATTCAAGATCATGGACAACGATTCTGTGGCTAGGAATGCCTTGAAGACGGTTGGAGATCCTATGCTTGGGGAACGTAAGATCATTGGTCTGATTGTAAGTAGACTAGACAAGATGCCTCGCATGCCCATACCGTTCGGAGACGATGTTTCCGGAGTAGCGATTGGAGGGGGCAGGCTAGCCGTTCTGAAATGCGATATGCTGGTTGGAAGAACAGATGTTCCAAAAGGCATGACCCTTCGACAAGCAGCGAGAAAAGCTGTCGTAATGAACGTTAGCGATCTGGCGTCGAAAGGAGTGCAGCCTCGTGCCGTAATGGTATCCCTCGGCCTTCCACGTACATGTACTTCACGAGATGTTGAAGAAATCGCGAAAGGACTTGACGAAGGAGCGAGGGAGTACGACACGTATGTTATCGGAGGCGATACGAACGAATGCGACGACCTCGTAATCGGCTGCTACTTGTTCGGGACCGCTGAACGACGTCTGATGGTTCAAAGGAACGGTGCAAAGCCTGGAGATGTGGTAGCGGTGACGGGAGAATTCGGGAACACTCTAGCTGGCCTAGAGGCACTCAGTGCCGAAACGGAAATCCCATCCTCGTTGAAGGAGACACTACTTGCAAGCGTGTACTTTCCGAAAGCACGACTCAAGGAGGGCCTCGCCCTGGTTCACGCTCGAGTCTTAACAGCCTCGATGGATTCCAGCGACGGGCTGGGTTGGAGTCTCCATGAGATTGCGCGTGCAAGCTCGGTGGGCATCGAGCTCGATTACGTGCCTATTTCAGAAGCGGCTTCAGAATATGCTCGGATTGCAGGGATAGACCCAACGGATCTCGCGCTGTATGGAGGAGAAGAATTCGAACTCGTTGTATGCCTAAAGAAGAACCAAACGAAGAGGGCTATGCGTGCGGTCAAGTCTCTGCATGCGATCGGGCGCGTTACGCGCGACGTGGGAAATGTGACTCTTCTAAGAGAAGGAAAGCGGATCCCCGTTGAATCTCGTGGGTGGGAACACTTCACGTCGAACGTATCCCGCATTTGACGAGATATGCACTCAATCATCTGGGCAAGCGTTATAGCGCGTAGAAGAGCGTAATCAAGAAAAGTTGGAAACGCGATTGAGTTCTGACAATCTGGTTGAGAAACTCAAGGAATTCATCATCAGTGGTCGCGAGCAGGACGCTGAGAAAACCGCGCACGAAATTTTGAATGCCGGTTTGGATCCTATGCGTGTGTTGGAAGAGGACCTCTTTCCGGCAATCAAATCCGTAGGAGAGAAGTTCGAAAGGGGGGAGTACTTCCTAACCGATCTCATGTCTGCTGCTGACGCCATGAGGGCTGCCTCGCACGTTCTCGTCAGCGGTATGAAAGAAGGAAGCAAAGGAAAGATGATGGCTGGCAGCATCGGCAGAATTGTAGTGGGCACTGTGTCAGGTGACATTCACGATATCGGAAAGAACATAGTTGCATTGCTTCTGGAAGTGAACGGTTTTGACACTCACGACATCGGGAAAGATGTGGAGTCCCTGAAGTTTATCGAACGAGCTAAGGAAGTGCAGGCTGACATTATGGCGCTGTCCGCGCTGATGACGACCACAAAACCTGCACAGAAGGAAGTGATGGACCTTCTCAACGAAATGGGATTGCGGAAGAAGCTCTTAGTCATTATCGGAGGCGCACCTACAACAAACGAATGGGCTGAACAAATCGGAGCAGACGGTTGGGCGGAAACAGCAGAGCAGGGAGTCGAGCTGGCTCAGAAACTCGTCAAGGAAAGATGATTCAATGACCCCACCTTGGCGGATAAACGAAGTGCTTGACCGAGCCGAAAACGGCCCGATCTGCCTGGAAAGAGACTTTGACCTGAAAATCCTGGCTCCGAACATCAAGGACACGATCAAGCAGTACGAGATCAAATTCGATCCGGAAAACCCCATTCCATCAGACGACTCCTTGGCAGATGATCTCTGGAAAGCCGCACTCGATTTCTATCTAAAGGTTGGAACTCTCTGCACAAGCACGCATAGAAGAATGCTGTTTGATGAGAACGAAATTCGGGAAGCTATGCGGAACTTCCCGGGACAATACGCAGTGGGATATGGGAAAGACTCCAAAGAAATGTGCCACAGGAAGATAGAGGACTCAAGACGACCATTCTGTCTGTTCAGTCCTGACATAACTTGCGATGAAGAGCTCTTCATTCCAATGTCGATGGCTTACCTGCAGGAGCCGCTCGCAGATGGTGTATGCGCCCCAATCTTGGAAGAAGTTGAGGGAAGAAGCATCAAGACAGGCGCACCATACGAGACAAAAGGTGCAATTGCACACGCCATGATGTTCAGAGAAGCAGCAAGAAGAGTTGGCAGACCGGGGATCTTCCTGCAAGGCGTTGGAACAGCACAATCAGACGCAGCTCAGATCGCAGCTAGCAACCCAATGTGGGGAGAGAGACTAACCGACGGCAGATTCGTAGCCTCAATATCAGAGCTGAAAGTCGACTACTCATTGCTTAGCAAAATGGTTCATTTCCATCAATACGGTTCGTTCGTGGGAGCGCTTACTGGCCCTATGCTCGGCGGATACTGCGGCGGCCCCGAAGGCACCGCCCTTGTAGGAATGGCCTACCACATTCAAGGACTAATGGTCAACCAAGCTCACTATCTCAACTACTTCCCATTCCACATCAAACAGATGCACAACACTACAAGCGAACTTCTCTGGGGCATAAGCCTCGTCTACCAAGCGCTGGCGAGGAATACCCCTCTGATCTCCCTCTCAAACGGATTCGCAGCCGCAGGACCTTGCACTCCAATGGTTCTCTACGAGGCCGCAGCACACGGCCTGACGAGCGTTGTCTCGGGCGCGAATCTCTGGGAGATCGCAGTTGCCAGAAACAAGTACAAGAACAGAGCCACGCCAATGGAGGCCAAGATGGCCTGCGAAATCGGATGCGGCGCAGCAGAATCAGGCATCAAAAGAGCAGAAGCAAACGAGCTCATCAAGAAGATCGTGTCAAGATACGAGAATCAGGTTCCGGAAGCCCCGCTGGGAAAGACGTTTCAGGAATGCTACGATGTCAAGAAAGCGACACCCACGAAGGAATATGCTGAGCTATACAGAACCGTGAAGCGAGAACTTCAGGATCTGGGTGTCCCATTCGTATACTAGAACGTCTCTATGAATCCAACGATCAAGACGCTAGATCGCCAGTATGAACGCTTCAACGAGTGAAATCTGGTCATCAGGTGGGCTTATCAGGCTACAACGGTGACTTGCCTGCAACTGCCTTGAGGTTGAGTCGCGTGGGTTTTAGGAAAGTATTAGGATATCTCGTGTCTGCGGCTCTCACATTCTTGGGCATCATCTTCTTATTGGCGTCTGTCTACGCGGTTTCGCGGCTTCTTGTGGGCACCATCCTAGTCGCGGCCGGGCTCGCAATCGCGTTCCTTACTTGGAGAGCAGGAGTGAGTCAAGTTCCAATCAAGTACGAACTTCAGATGCCTGGCAGTCTCAAAGTCGATTCGATAAAGTGTCCCAACTGTGGCGCCAGTCTAGATCCGTCTAAGATGCAACTGAAGCAAGGCGCCCCGACCATCAAATGCTCCTACTGTGGCAACGAGTTCGAGATCGCAGAGGAGCCCAAATGGTGAAGCGACGAAAAGCTCTCGCGGTTATCCCTGTACTTCTACTCTTGACACTGTTCGCAGGCACCATTTGTCTGCAGATCGGTTGGGCCGCGGACGTTCAGTATCATTTGGAGAAACAATGGGTGAAGATCTGGGTCAACACGGACGGGACCATTGATCTACAATATACGGTACGGATTGTCTGCGACCAAGGCCGCATCAGCTATGTGTACTTCGACCAGCCGATCGGCGACTTCAAGCTTGGTGAAGCAGTTGATGCCGCCGGCCATGTGCTCACGTTTGAGGACGCGACTCAAGGGTCGGATTACAAGGTGAGAGTGTACTTGTATGAACCAATAACTGATGGCCAAAGCGCCGAATTCACCGCGACCACTAACGTTGGCCATATGATCTGGAAAGATGAAATGAACCCGGGCAACGTTGGACTGCAGTTTATCCCAACTTCATGGAGTGTTGGGATCAGCGATCTCAGGGTTCTGGTGGTGCTTCCGGCAGGGGTCTCGCAGGACCAGATCAGAGTGACACCAGACTGGGATAATGCCTTTACAGATCCGAACGAAGGAGGACGGTTAGTCGTCTACTGGGAGAGAAAAGATGTTGCTCCCAGCACGAAGTTTCAGGTCGGCGTCTCATTTCCCGCAACAGCCGTCGAGCATTACGAAACGACAAAGCAAGCAGGTGTCATCTCGGAGAATATCGTCGTCATATCCACCTTCTTGTTTGTTGTTGTCATCGGCATCATAGTTGTTGCAGTGAGACGAGTTCGGCGTGACTATCTCGCCCCGAAGATGAAAATGGAGACCCTTGGTATCAGACGCGGTTTCACCGCCGTTGAGGCATCCTACCTGCTCGGGGTTGCACCCGCTAGAGTTGTCGTCATGATGCTCTATGGGCTCCTACTGAAGCACGTGGTGTGGGTGAATTCGACCCAGCCAAGCTTGAAACTGCAGATCTCTGAGGGATTCAAAGACCCAGCGCCACCGACTGAAACGCCTCTGAGATACTATGAAAAGGACTTCCTGAGAGCCATCCAGCCCGGCGGGAGGCTAGATGAGAAAACGCTTGCGGAGGCATTCATGCGAGTTAGAACTGCCGTTGAGAACACAATGACAGGATACTGCAGAGAGGACACGATTGCATTCTACAAGAAGACCGCTGAGGAAGCCTGGGGTCAAGTTGAGAAAGCCGGAACAGCCGACGCGGCATCGAAGATGTTCGATGAGAATCTACTCTGGCTCATGCTTGACAACAACTTCAAAGGAAGAAGTGAAAACGCCTTCAAGGGATTCGATTTTCAACCCATGCCGTTCTGGTGGTGGTACTGGTACGGCTACTCGCAATACAACCCTAACCCCACCTATGACCCAGTTGCGAGCGTGGGACATCCGCCGCCTACGATTCCGGGAGCTGAGTTTGCGAACAATATTGCGACTTCAATAGAGAAGACTGCTAACAATTTCGTGGCGAGTCTAGAGAAGTTCACGAATTCAATCCTGCCTGCACCGCCACCTAAGCAACTTTCCAGAGACCCCGTTCATCATGGGGCGAATTGCGCCTGTGCATGTGTATCATGCGCCTGCGTCTGTGCATGTGTCTCATGTGCGTGTGCGTGCGCAAGCGGAGGCGGAGTAGGATGAGAACTAAGGACAGATCAAGGATTCGAATTCCATCATGGCTGAGAAAGACTCACGCTCCACCTGGACTCTACTACTACCGTGGACGTGACAAGTTCAGCCGCATGGCGCTTCAGTTACGTGTCGAGAGCGATGGAAAGGGCGTCTTGGCGATAAATGCGAAGACTGTCCTATACCTGAACGAGACGGCGACGACTCACGTCTATTATTTCATGCAAGGTATGTCCACTGAGAAAGCGACTCATCGTATTCGGAGCACGTATAGAGTCAGCGAAGAAACTGCAAGGAAAGATCATGAGAGACTGATCTACGCGATCAGCACACTCGCACAAACGCAAGAGGTCTGCCCAATATCATACCTAGGCGTAGAGAAAGTTGAGCCATTCAGCCAAGATCTCTCAGCCCCGATCAGAATGGATCTGGCACTGACGTTCCGATGCCAGAACGATTGCCCCCACTGCTACGCCGGAGGACCACACGAGACTGAGGAGATGAACACCGAACATTGGAAACGCGTACTAGACAAGATGAAGGAGCTGGGCATCTTCATAGCTACATTCACCGGCGGTGAGCCTACGCTTCGCGAAGATCTACCTGAACTCATCGCGCATGCACAGAAGATCGGGATCGTCACAGGTCTCGTGACCAACGGACGCAGGCTCAAAGAAAGAGACTTCGTCTCCATCCTCGAGAAAGCTGGTCTCGACTTTGCTCAAGTCACGCTTGAGTCGAGCAATCCCAAGATCCACGACCAGATGACAGAATCCAAGGGGAGCTGGCGAGAAACGATTGAAGGAATCAGAAACTTGATCCCGACAACGATCTACACAACAACCAACACAACACTAACCAGGCTCAATGCAGCGGGTTTCCTCGATACACTGGACTTTGTGCACAGCTTAGGCGTGAGAGCGTTCGGATGCAACGGCCTGATACACTCAGGCAAAGGTCCCTTATTTGCTGAAGACAACGCTCTGAAGCCAGGCGAACTGAAGAGCCTTCTCGCAAAGGTGCAGGAGAAGGCCTCTGATTTGAGCATGGGCTTCCTTTGGTACACGCCTACGCGGTACTGTGAACTCAACCCGGTCAGTCTGGGACTGGGAGTGAAGAGCTGCACAGCAAGCGGGATGAACATGTGCATAGGGCCCACAGGCGACGTATACCCATGTCAGAGCTACTTCCAAAGCCTCGGCAAATTCCTAGAAACCGACTGGAAAACAATCTGGAACCATCCACTATCCAAGCAACTGAGAACCCACGCGTACGCCCCCAAAGATTGCGAGGATTGTACTGAATTACCCGTGTGTGGAGCGGGTTGTCCCTTAGAGATCGAAGACTCCAAAGAATCCTGACAAGCGAATACGTCCGGTCCACTGGCATAATTTGGATGAGGGATGCTCGGGGAGACCATTCGTAGTCAGGCAGCATCGGTTCAGCGACGAATACTCGTCGAAACCCACTTCATCACAATGGTGGTCATGAATACTACGACACCTGACAGTACGACCAGCGGTCCGGATGGCAACGTGAGAGTATCAGCCAATAGAACCCCTGAGAACGAGCTGATTATGCCGAAGGTCGAGCTCAGCACAGCGTATCTGAAGAGGTTTGAACTGACGTTCTTTGCGGTTGCGGCTGGCACTATTACTAGAAAGCCCACCAAGAGGCTACCGGCGATCTTGATTCCTATTGCGACCACGAGTGACACAAGTAGAAGATACACGAGATTCGTCCTAGCGACATTTATGCCGCTTGATATGGCGAGTTCCTCGGAGATCATACCGAGGACCAGTTTCTTGTAGACCGCCCTCGTGACTAGTACAGCAAAGGTGCCCACGATCACTGCCACAGCAGCATCTATCAGCGTAACCTTGGTGATATCGCCGAAAAGAGCTTCAAGCAGATCCGGTTGTGGAATTATCAGTATTCCGACCGCCAGTGCCAGCGTGAACATGGCGCCGACGATCGTTTCGATAGATAGCCTCGTGATTCTCTCAACGTGCCATACTACGAGCGCACAGCCAAAGAGAAATGCGAAAGCGCCGATGAATGGGTTGAAGTGGTATAGGATACCTAGTGCAAGGCCGGGTAGGGCAACATGCGATAGCGCGTCGCCGACAAGTGCCATCCTCTTCAGCACCATTAGCGAACCTAGGTAGCCAGCTGACAGGCCAACGAAGATGCCAATTGTTAGACTGAGAACCAAAACCGATGTCACTGTGGCCGCTTCCTTTCTTTGCGTCGCTTCAACGACGTCCCGGGACCGTAGATCGCGTGGAGAACTGAAGGCTTAGTTATCTCGTCTGATTCATCGTAACAGATTACCTTCCTGTTTAAGGCTAGCATGTGTTCTGAGTAGTCTCTGATCACGTGCGCGTCGTGGGATATGAGAAGCACCGTGATTCCATGCTCATGTTCCAGCGTGTTCAGCATCTCGTAGACGGCCTCTTCACTGTCCAAGTCAACACCAGTGGTTGGCTCGTCGAACAGGAGAACGTTTGGCTCGTCAATCACAGCCCATGCAATGAGTACTCTCTGCAGTTGGCCACCCGACAAAACTCCCAACGCTTTGTCTGAGACAGTCTTGGGATCCAGGCCGACGCTTTGAAGGGATTTCTCGATGCCGGAAGATCTTCTGAATGATAGGAATTCTCTGACGGAAATCGGTATGTCAGTTACAGAGAGTTTCTGGGGTACATAGCCTATCCTCACGCCCTGTGCCCATTTGATCTCGCCAGTATAGGGCACGAGCTTTAGCAGTGCCCTGAAGAGCATTGTCTTGCCTGCGCCGTTTGGTCCCACAATTGCCAGAGTCGTGCCTCGCTTGACCTTGAAACTGATGTCGTCAAGAATAGTCTGATCCTGAGCCTTCACGCTTAGGCCCGAGACTTCGAGAATGTAGTCATCTGGGGCGCTCATAGCGTGTCAACTCATTTCTTGCCGAGGTCGTGACTAGCATATTGATTTTGCTGAATATCACAGATTCGGCTTGCAGTACCAACGGCAGAAGACGAGCGCCAGATTTGCCCTATTCTCAGAAGGGACTTGGCCGAAAACGTTAATCCATCAGAACTCTAGATTTCTGTTCGATAACTGAGCAGTTACCCACTGTGAGTGTCTGCCGATGAGTGAAGAAAATCATGATGCAAAGAACCGACCGCCGGAGATGATGGATATTGGATCGCTCGACACGTACTCGCTGCTTGGCCTTTTTCTCGGGATACTCGCCGAGAAGGCGTGGCAGACTATGGGTCTCAGAGCAAAACCTGGAACTGACAAGGTCCAGGCAGACTTCGACCAGGCTCGCGTCGCAATTGACACCACCGGTTTTCTAGCGGAAAAGCTTCAACCTCACCTACCTGAGGATGAGAAACGACGACTGGAAGGGCTTGTGGCCGATCTCAGATTGAACTATGTCAGACTCGCCAAAACCTCGCCGCCAGGCTGAGGGTATGAGACGACCCAGACTCGATACAAGGCCCCCTCGACATGAACGTCATGCGAACAATCGGCTTCAAACTAGGTTGAAGCCGAACTTTTTCCATCGAGTTACGAGCCAATCACGGCCGACTCGGGTTGGCTTGCTTTGGTTTCATCGAATCCTGAAAGGTCAATGTTGAGATCAAGAATTCGACTGAGCGTTTCCAAGACTTTCTTCGCAGCCCTGGGGTCTGGATATTCGGGATCCTCGACGCTCGGCTGGCTTCTACCGAACAGGCATACTCCCTGTATGGCTCGGAGCTTCGCAAGACCGAGAACAAGACCTGAGAAGCCCATGAATGGCCCCTCGTAGCCTGTTCCGATGTCATGTTTCTTGAGCTCTTCTATGAGTTCAGGGTCGGTTGCGGCGCAGCAAACTTCGCCCTCGCCCACCCCGTATCCAGCCAACACGAATAGTCGTTTCACGCTGTGCTTCTCATAGATATCCAAGACCTGCTCAGCGACCTCGTACTGTCCCTGAAAGTTCGCATGATACCCCCTTGTCAGCAGAAGCCGAGGCGAGTCGGAAAGATAGAATTCGATCCTTGGAAGTGCTGCGCCGATCTTCTGTAGCCAGATGCCTGGTGTGCCCGAGTAGTCTGGATGCGCAGCGTAGGAGGGCTGCGTCTCATGGATTAGCGGAAAATGTGTAGAGTATAGCTCATCAATCAGCTTCGGTTGGAGCTTCTTGATCAGATAATCGATTGCGACTATTCCAATTGACCGCATACCCCGTGACGCAACTATTCCAACGAGCTCAGTCATTCTAGATTCCTCCAGGCACACGTCATCGCAGCATCCGTTAGGTGTACATTTGCTCCTTGGGTGCTCGTGACGCCGCAGCTTTGCGGACTTCGTCAATTGTCCGTTGTTCGATCTCTTCCATTCGTCGGATGAACTCCTCGCTCAGCTTCGCCTCATCGTCCAAAGGTTTCATGTCCACATCGATGCCTAGCATCTTCGTCAACACCTCCAGCAACGCCTTCGTGGCCTTTGCGTCGACCACAAAACGCCCGGTCGGCGTTGTGTAAGCAGGAGTCTCACTGAGCAGACATACGCTTGGAATGTTCTGAAGACTTGCAAGTCCAAACAGCAACCCATTTGTTCCCGTGATGCTGCCAGTATCCATCGGAACCACGCCGAACTGTTTCAATTCTTCAATCAGACCAGTGTCACTGGCCGCTCCGTGAACTGTTGGTGTCTCTACTGGCTTCTCAACAACATAGGCGGCGGTCGCGAACAGCTTCACAACGCCAAGCTTCTTCGCGCGGGATATGGTTTCGTTGGCGACTTCGTACTGGCCTTCGGAGGAGACGGCTTGCGTGTTGCCGGTGAAGACTATGAGATCATTCTTGGACTTGGCGTTCTTGCAGTAGTAGAGTTCGTTCCTCAGGAGTTCGACGGTTCCGTCTTTCCTTATGAGAACATGTGGTGGAAAAGCGTCCGAATACAATTCCTCGAATAGCTCCCCGCCAAGTTGTTTGACGAGGTAGTCAGCTGATAGTTTCGCGACGCCCGCGGCTCCAGGCAATCCCGTAACCATGCAAGGGCGTTCAGGCTTGATCTCGGCTCGCAGCTTTGATCTCATGCGTGATGCTCACCGGATTGGTGCTGGTTCATCGGTCGAGAGTTCATAGTACATCATTCTGAATGACTGTATCCTGACGTAACAAGTACAAATACATTCGTGGCCCACCATGCCTGTGCTTTGTAGATTATTACACAGTGGAATCTGATACTTTAGTAGCGGCACATCGATACTTACTTGGTTCACTTGCCGGCGCCGAGTGGAATGGTTTGAGTGGCAAAATCAATCTAACACGACGGCTGAATACCTTTGACGTTACGAATCTCGTGGTTGGCTCCATCATTGGAGCTGACATATATGTGGCAGCAGCGCTCGGCGCGAGACTCGTCGGCCCGGCGTCGCTTGTGCTTTGGGTAATTGCAGGCGTCATGGCGATTGTAATCGCTCTCTCTTTCTCTTACTGTGCCACTATTTTGCCAAGGGTTGGCGGACCGTACGCGTATGCAAAGAATGTGGGCGGTCCGTTCCCTGGATTCCTCGTTGGTTGGGCGCTTCTGCTTGCTGAGTGGTTCTCCCTAGCTGTCTTCCCCGTAGCCTTCACTCAGTACTTTCTGGCATTCATTCCAAACTTGGATACGTTTTCTCAGATTTTGTTGAAAGGACTATTCATCGCAATTATTTTCATAACGAACGTAGTCGGGGTTAAGTCGGCGGGCAAATTCAATGACATCTTGACACTGGGGAAACTCGGCCCACTCCTCCTCTTGATGGTCTCAGGATTATTGTTCATGGGATTACGTCACGAGCTTGCATTCTCCAACTTCCAACCTTTTTTCAAGGGCGACCTACGAAATGTGGGACAAGCACTGGTGCTGATCTTTTGGGCCTATGCCGGTTTCGAGCTTTGCACTTTGCCCGCTGACGAAATACAGAACCCGAGGCGAACCATTCCAAAAGCCATAGCAGTGGGCATGATGATTGTCACTTGCTTCTATCTCGTCACAAACTTCGTGATAGTTGGCGTTGTCGATCAAGCGACGCTCGTGTCTTCACCAGCTCCATTGACCGTGGCAGGCGCGAATGTGTTCAGTCTATCGCCCAGTTTGGCATGGGTTGGGAGTATAATCGTGGGTGTTGGAGCGTTGGTCTCGATAATGGGGGCGGATGAGTCAGGAACAATAGGGACATCGCGATTGGCTTTTGCAATGTCGACCGACGGCTTACTCCCTCGGCTGTTCAGCAGGTTGCACAGTTCTTTTCACACACCCTACATTGGGTTGGCTCTTCTGTGTGCAACAGCATTCATTGCAAGCGTGATTGGCACACTATCGACACTGATCAACAGCTCCGTCTTCCTTCTATCGTTCGCGTATCTCGCAACAGGCATCTCCACATACTTGTTGGAGAAAAAACATCCAAAACTGAGCGAGAAGAAAACAGCGAAACTACTAGTCCCAACGCTCACAGTCATCTTCTCGCTTGTGTTGATGACGCAAGTTGCTGAGCAGCAGATCCTAGTCTCGCTAGTCTTGTTGGCGGTTGGAGTTCCAGTATATGCCTTCTTCTCGCCCAAGAGAGAGCTGGACGAATTGAAGACAGCGTTCTTATCCGAAGAGGCAATCCTCGATAGAACCTACCATCAGGAACATGTCTTCCTTGCGTACGTGATGAACCGCGTGAAACTGCTCATCTATCGCCGTAAGGGCATCGAGAGAGCTTGGAGCGTGGAAGAAGCGGACAGCGCTAGTGACGCACGTGCACAACCCTCCACATAGGAACATAGATCCAAAGATCCCGTTTCAGAGGATTATTCGGCGGCCAGCTCGCTCGCGATTTGCATTCGTCAGCTGATTTTGAAATGCGTCGACCCCCTGGGCAAGTTTTATTACGTGTTGATCGACAACTGGACGGCCGAGGTGCAGCGTTGCCCACTCCTACTCCCAGCACGTCGACAACAGTCACATCTGAAGTGACAACGCATAGCACTAGCTGAGCCGAACAGCACGGTGCTCCTGAAATCCTCGGAGTTACCTTCTCGCTGATCGGCGTCCTGATGAATTGGATTGTGACTGAAAATGTGCTCTAATCAAAACTCAACTGCCCTTTCGAGTTCTCGCGCCAACGACAGTTCATGTTGGACGACATCGATGCCTTCCGTGTCGGTCTCAAGCGACAAGGAGTAAATGGCGAATGGAGCACACAATGGAATGCATTGAATGTGGAACCTTACATAATCTGAACGAACGCGCATACGTATGCGGGAAATGCGGTGGCCTGCTTGAGATCAAGCTTGTCGACATGGCAGATCTGGACATTAGGGGCTGGAGCGCTAGAGAACTCGGTGTATGGCGATACCGCGAGGTCTTACCAATCGACGTAAGCGCCGATATCATTTCGCTTGGAGAAGGCGGCACTGGACTTCACGAATGCCGACGTCTCGCGAGCACTCTAGGGGTGAAACGGCTTCATGTCAAGAACGAGGGCGAGAATCCAACCGGCTCGTTCAAAGATAGAGGTATGACTATCGGCGTGACGAAAGCACTCCTACTCGGCGCAGACTCGACGATGTGTGCGTCAACGGGTAACACCTCGGCGTCCCTTGCCGCTTACTCGGCAAGGGCTGGTCTGAAATGTTTCGTCATGATTCCTTCGGGCAAGATCGCGGCGGGGAAGCTCGCTCAAGCTGTTGTGCATAGTGCAAAGATAATCGAGATTGATGGCAACTTCGACGATGCGATGCGCCTCGTCGTCGACGCAGCTCGGAAAGATGGAAGCCCATATCTCCTGAACTCGGTCAACCCGTTCAGAGTCGAGGGGCAGAAGACAGTCGTGTTTGAGATCAATGACCAGCTTCGCCGTCTCCCGGAGGTCATAGTACTTCCGGTCGGGAATGCAGGCAATATTACTGCGGTCTGGAAGGGTCTGCTCGAACTCAGAGCCCTAGGGCTGGCGGATAGGCTTCCACGTCTAATAGGCATCCAAGCAGAAAGAGCTTCACCAATTGCGAAAGCGTTCAAGCTTGGCCTCGATTACATCGAACCAGCTGCAAACCCAGAGACAATCGCCACTGCCATCAGGATAGGATCGCCCGTCAACTGGAAGAGAGCCCTTGCAGCCGCCAGGGAATCAAAAGGACTGATTGAAACCGTCAATGACAATGAGATCCTTCATGCCCAAAAAATGCTCGCGTCCAAAGAAGGCATCTTCGTCGAACCTGCAAGCGCCTCAGCCATAGCAGGCGTTAGAAAGCTTGCAGCTGGAGGCCTCATTGACGCTGACGAGGAGACTGTTTGCATCACGACAGGCAATGGCTTGAAGGATCAGGAAGCGATAGGCGTTTCTACAGAGCGAATGGTCAACGTGAAGCCGACTCGAGAATCGGTGATGGCGGTGCTTTCGCAAAGTTGAACGTTCCAGCGATGAATTAGGATGAGGGCTTGTTCATGAAATTCCGGATTGCCCTCGTGGGTTTTGGCAGAGTTGCGCAGAGCCTTGCGAAGACTTTAGTGGAGAAACAGGCAAATTTGAAGCGCCAGTTTGGATTCGACTACAAGGTCGTGGCTGTCGCAGACACCATCAAAGGCTCCGTGATGAACCAAAGTGGTCTTCGACTTGGAAAGCTACTTTCATCTGTGCAAGAGAAGGGGTCTGTAACAGACTACAAGGAAGGAACCAAGGGCCTTTCAGCTCTTGAGACGATCGGAAGAACGAACGCAAATGTCTTGGTAGAAGCAACATGGACTAACCTCAAAGATGGAGAGCCTGGACTAAGTCATATCAGGAAAGCCCTCGGCAAAGGCCTCCACGTGGTGACTACGAACAAAGGCCCCATCGCGTTAGCTTATCACGAACTCGCTGCCTTAGCGCGTCGAAATGAATGCAATCTCAAATTTGAGGGCACTGTTCTGAGCGGAACTCCTGCGATAAGCTTAGCAACGGAAGCCCTAGCTGGTTCAACAATAAATTCGATCCGAGGCATTTTGAACGGAACCACGAACTACGTACTCGACGAGATGGCAGCCGGTAAGCCGTACGCGGAGGCTTTGAGAATGACCCAGAATAAGGGCTACGCGGAAGCTGATCCAAGCAGTGATGTAGAAGCTTGGGATTCAGCAGCAAAGCTCACCATACTCGCGAATGTACTAATGAAAGGTAGGATCAAGCTCGCAGAAGTGAGAAGGCAAGGAATAACAGGAATCACACTCGAGGATATCAACGACGCGAGAGCCAAAGGGAAAAGGATCAAACTCATTGCCAAAGCGGAGAGGGATGGACGCCGAATTAGCGCACAAGTGATCCCTGATAGGCTGGAGGAAAGCGACCTATTGTCTCATGTATCGGGAGTGCTCAACGCAATGATCTTGTCAACTGACATGCAACCGGAAGTTGCAATAGTTGGGCCTGGAGCGGGCGCAGAGTCAGCCGGATATGCGCTCCTGAGTGACTTGCTTGCCCTCAATCGAACCTTGAATGGAGAATAGAGCTCTCAGGATCAGAACATGTTTCGCTACAATCATGCGTCAGATATCACAAATCGCGATGAATGCTAAGGCGTTGATGATGAAAAGCAGCCAGAATTCAAGTTCTCGGAGATACCCTGATGCTCGAACCTCAAACTTTGATAACATCTTCATGACGGGATAGGTGCTCCACTTACGCTGAGGCACAGATAATGAACAAACCAATGCTCAACGTGGCAATAGTAGGTGCTACAGGTATAGTCGGCCAGCAATTCGTAGCAGCTCTGGACCGGCACCCATGGTTCAGAATCTCATGTCTCGCAGCTTCCGAGAGATCCGCGGGCAAAACCTACGAGGAAGCGCTTCGGGATCCGAGCGACGGGAGCGCTACGCTGGTACTGCAGCGACGACAGCCCAGACTCAACTCTCCGTATGCCCATGCAAGATGCGTCTACTTTGGATCTCTCTGGAATTGATGTTGTCTTCACAGCTTTGGATTCCGATATTGCACGCACGCTCGAACCCAAATACGCAAGAACTAAGCCGGTTATTAGCACCGCCTCTGCGTTCCGATACGATGATGATGTCCCCATCCTTGTGCCAGGAATCAACTTTGAGCACGCCCAACTCATTCACACGCAGAGGAAGAAACGCCAGTGGAACGGATTCATCACTCCCATTCCGAACTGCACAACGATGGGCCTGGTAGTCTCGCTGAAACCGATACACGTCGACTTTGGAATAGAAAATGTCACGATGACATCCATGCAAGCCGTATCAGGCGCGGGCAGATCCCCGGGCGTTCTCTCACTTGATGTTACAGACAACGTGATTCCGTTCATCCCAGGCGAGGAAGAGAAAGTGCAGAAAGAGACCCAGAAAATTCTGGGCGACGAAGCGAACGGGCATGTCTCGCCAGCGGATTTCAAAGTTAGCTGCACCTGCACAAGAGTCAACGTACTCGAAGGCCACACTGAAGCAGTCTACGTTTCAACTCGAAAACGATGCGACCCCAGTGAAGTCGCAGATTCAATGAGAAAATTCGGAAAGCACACTCTCGATCTGCCTTCAGCTCCGAAGGAGCTGTTGGTAGTAAAGGATGATCCTTTCAGACCACAACCAAGAATGGACCGCGACCTATACGATGGGATGGCAGTAAGTGTTGGTCGAATCCGGCAAGACCAAATCCGAGAACATGGAGTCAAGTACGTCTTGGTCAGCCACAACACTAGACTAGGCGCTGCCAAAGGCGCAGTCCTGGTCACGGAGCACCTAGTGAAGGCCGGCTACATACCATCTCAATGACACTATGGAGCCGCGTTTTCGATTGCTGATCGTAATGAAGTTTGGAGGAAGCTCCATCGGAGGAGTCGAAGCGCTAAGAAATGTTGTCGCCCTAATCACTGACTACGCAAGGACAAACGACATTGTGGTGGTTGCATCAGCAATGAACGGCGTCACAAACAGTCTAATCCAAGCTGCGACCCGCGCCAGCCAGCGAGATGAGCAACATGTAGCCGAAGTCACTGAGCAGCTTCGCGCAAGACACGAGAATGTATGCAAGCAAGTCATCACAAAGACAGACGAGTTCAAACGAACGATGGCGCGGCTCGACCTGGAGCTAGGGGAGCTTCGAAAAGCCCTTACAGGAATCAGCTATCTGGGCGAGTTGACGCCTAGGTCACAAGACTATGTGCTCTCGTTCGGCGAGAGACTCTCAACGCTTGTTCTGGCGGCAGCCCTTCATGATTCCGGAGTAGAGACAGAACGCCTCACAGGCGAAGAGGCGGGAATAGTGACTGACGCCTCCTTCGGCGAAGCAACACCATTGATGCACGTCACACAACAGAAGCTAAAGGACAAGCTTGGTACCGTCCTCAAGGATCGAAAGATTCCGGTCGTCACAGGGTACATCGCAGTCACGCAGGACGGAGTCCCAACAACTCTTGGAAGAGGAGGGTCCGACTACACGGCGACGCTGATTGGTGCATCATTGGGAGCAGACGAAGTGTGGATATGGACAGATGTAGACGGAATAATGACGGCGGACCCAAAGATCGAACCCGCTGCACGGACCATTAGAGAGATCTCTTTCATGGAAGCCATGGAGATGTCTCACTTCGGAGCGAAATCCATGCACCCAAGAGCCTTGGAGCCAGCCGCAAAGATCGGATTGCCGGTTCGAGTCAAGAACACATTCAATCCGAACGGCCCTGACACTTTGATCCTTCAGGACCAGCGCATAAAGCATGTCCACATAGTCAAGGCCGTGACTTCCGTCAAACAGGCTTCAATGGTTACGGTTAGCGGTGAAGGAATGCACGGCGAACCGGGAACCGCCGCAAAAGTCTTGGATGCTCTGGGAAAGAATGGCGTAAATGTCCTCATGATCTCTCAGAGCTCATCTGAAGCAAGCATATCGCTGATAGTGGCACGCTCAGACCTTGAAACGGCAATCACCGCGCTGAGAGAATCATTGCTCAAGGAGAGTATGTTCAAGGAGATCACTTCCGACGCCGAAGTCAGCATTGTAGCAGCTGTCGGGGCGGGCATGAGGGGCGCGCCAGGCATCGCTGCAAGACTATTTCGAGCCGTGGCAGACAAAGGGGTGAACGTAAAGATGATCGCTCAAGGATCGTCGGAGCTGAACATTTCCTTTGTGGTTCGAGAAGATGACGTTCTGAAGGCAGTGCACGCCCTTCACGAAGAATTCCGACTTGGAGATTGAACCTCGCAAGGTATGCGAGCTTGCAGTTGCACTATCGCAGGGATAGCCAGCTTGACCTCACAAACCCGCGGCTGCCTCGATTGTTCACGAGCGTTGTCGGCTTCGAGCGGATCTTCTGCTAAATGGGTTTGAGATCACGTAGTCAAGCAGTTACTTGCGCTTCTCTATCGGAAGATACTCTTGGTTGAGAATGCCAACGTAGTCTCCCAGAGGGCGTATCAACCTATTCTGTTCACACTGCTCTATGATATGTGCTGCCCAACCAACCATGCGGCTGCATGCAAACATGGTTGTTAACATGTCGACTGGGACTCCAAGCGCGTAGTACAACGTGGCCGAATAGAAGTCCATGTTGGGATAGAGTCCTTTCTCTCGAAAAACCGTTTCTTCCAGCTTCTGCGAGAGTTCAAACCAGTGCATGTTCTGGGTCTTCCTGCATCGAGATTCGGAAAGCTTGCGAAGGTGTGAGACCCTCGGGTCTTCACCTTTGTATACCCTGTGACCGAAACCAGGTATCTTCTCATTGTGTTTGAGGACGTTTCTTACGTATTCGCTGACTCTCTCCTCGTCCTTGATTTCGAGAAGCATCTCCATGACCTTCTGATTTGCGCCGCCGTGGATTGCGCCCTTCAGTGTACCAATCGCGGTAGTTAGGGCGGCGTAGATATCTGATTGCGCCGAAGCAGTGACTCTTGCAGCGAAAGTTGACGGATTCAATCCGTGATCCGCATGTAGGACCCAGCAAGTATCCAAGGCTCGAGCGGCCTCTTCGTCCGGTCTAGTTCCCTTCAGTATGTACAGGAAGTTTGCCGCATGCCCAAGCGTTGCATCTGGCTCTATTGGCAGCCGTGAGTTTCTAATGTGATTGAAAGTGGTTACAACAGTCGGTGCCTGTGCGATCAGTTCAATTGCTATCTCCAAGAGAGCCTGGCGACTGTTCTCCTTCCCTTTGTGGTCGAACATGGCCGTGGCTGATATCGCTGTTCTGAGAACATCCATAGGAAGCGCAGAGTGGGGCAACGATGCTATCAGAGTGACAATACCTGCAGATATCCTCCGGTTAGCAGCCATCTTGCGCGTGAACTCGTCGAGCTGGGCTCGAGTTGGGAGCGAGCCATAGAGTAGTAGGTATGAAACGTCTTCGTAACTGCTATGCTCTGCGAGGGCGGTCACACTTATCCCCCGATAGGCTAACCGATTCTGCGCGCCGTCAACGAAACTTATCTTCGTCTCGATTTCGGACGGCTCCTCGAGTCTACGCTTCGCCAAGTCCAACACGTTTCAGCTACCGGATTTCCGAATTTAGCACGACGGTCACCCTATAAGTGCTCCGACGCGATTTGGCGTCAAGAAGTTTTTCACGCCAATAGCCAATCCACGGATTAAGGCAGGATTCCTTTTCAAGCACGAATCACTCTGTAACCACAGGACGACACATGAGGCTCGACTCGCTGGATATTGCACTGCTGGACCTTTTGCAGCGCGATTCGAAAAAGACGGCGAAGGAACTAGGGCTCAGTCTCGACATGCCTGTGACAACGGTGTATGCAAAAATCAAGAGAATGGAGGAACTCGGGCTTGTAAGACAGTATGCGACGGTTCTCGATGGCCCCAAACTTGGATTTGCCGCAACTGCCTTCATTCTAGCCACTTTCTCCTATCGCACTCCTGGAGCAACCAAGAATATGCTTTCCCAAAGGACAGTGGCCAAAGAAGTGGCAGGTTTTCCAGAAGTTCAGGAAGTTCACGTAATCAGCGGCGACTGGGACTTGCTCATCAAGGTGAAGACGACAGACATCGATGCGGTGGGGAGATTCGTCGTCGACAAACTCCGAACCGTCGGAGGAATCGACAAGACCGTGACGTGCATGGTGTTCGACACGGCAAAGGAGACTTTGGAAATCGATCTCAAGAAACATGCGGTTACGCAGCATCAATGAGCATCCAAGGCTAGCGATGTGATTTCTGCCTGTCGCCCTTCACAAATAGCATGTGAATGTGTTTCACAGCTCTGGTACTGCTCCGGGAACTCTGGGAAATGGTTGAACCTCCGCCACATGCTCCACACCACAGACATAGGCTAAGAATCTCTCGATCCCCAACCCGGCTCCTGCTGATGGTTTCAAGGCTCCGTCCTTCGCAAGCCTCAACATAGAAACATAGTCTTGCTTGTCTAGGCCGTCTCGTTCAAGTTTTCTTACGATCTTCTCATACTCGTATTCTCTTTCGGCGCCTGAGATCACTTCTCCGTATCCTTCAGGCAGAATTAGATCGTAGTTACGCCATGCTCCGGTTTTCTCGTCTTGATAATCGTAGAATTCTCTCGGGAGATCCGTCACCCAGACAGGGTGTCTCGATTCCTCCGAAATAGCCTGTACCCAATCTTTGCCATACTTTTCTTCAAGGCTGCTCCTTTCATGGACTTTGAATGGTGTATCCGGGACGATCAGGTCTCTTCCGAGCATTTGAAGCTCTCTTCCTAGTTTCTTTCTGACCGTGGAAACAGATGCCTCGATGAGTTCCTCGAATAGCTTGAAGATATCTTGCATCTTCGCGTGCGCCATCTCTATTTCAAGCTGCGTGAACTCGTAAAGATGTCTTCCCGTCTTAGCCCGTTCCCTGTTCTCTATCCTGACATTGGGCGAGAGTATGAAGAATCTCTCTGGCCCTAGAGAGACCAGGACTCTCTTGTGAACTATCATGCTTTGCATAGTCTTGACGTTCTCACCGTAAACCTCTAGCTGTATTCTCTTCTCTATGCTGGCCCCTGGATCTGGCCACAGTGGATCTGTGGACTTGGAGAGCGTGACTGGGAGTATCCAGGAGAAACCCTTCTCCACAAGTCTGTCAGTGAAGACCCTGAAGATCTCCGTCTGTAGAGCGAAGACTGACTGTCTCTCATCATGTTCCGGACCTTCCAGCAATCCTAATGGGTAGCCGTCCTTCGAAGTTTTCATGGTTCTCGCCAGCACGAGCTGCTGGTCCGAGATAAGATTTTCTCATATTCTGACGTGATTTTTACAAGAAATGCGTTTACGAAGCGCTATAACTCGTATTTATTACACAAAGACCGAGCGGATTTGTAAGGTCCAAGGGCTGCTGAATAGCTCGATAGGCTGCCGCTTTCTCCACTGCGGAGCGACTGTTGGCGGATTCTTCTTGAGGGCGGTTAGATCGTTTCTATGAGTGCGACTGATTCCATGTGTTTGATCTTCGGTACGGCATCCTTCTCCATCCAATCGGAGACGCTATCATAGATCTTCTGGTAGTATTTCTTGGTGGAATGCTTCACCAAGCCTAGGCGTTCCATTCTTTGAACGTATCTCCACTTCATGCTTCTTGAGATCTCATTCCCGAGAACTCTGTCAAGATCCACCTTCTTGAAGACTCTCGGCAACCGCACGAAGGCTCGAATAATCTCCTTAGGAAACGCTGCAAGGTTCTCCTTTGAGAACTTACGCTTCCCCCTAGACGTAAAGACCCTTACGCCCTCCCTCGCCTTCCTCACAGACACTCGCCACATCCTGTGCTTGCTGGACACAAGTCATTCGAAAAACGTTCTTTGTCTCTTCTGAAGAAGTTCTGAAGAGAACTCATCTGTTGTGTAAAGTCATTAAGATGAGTCCAAGAACGACCGAGATGACCTACACTTTCTCTCTCATGGCGTCAAGGTATCTCCCTACTTTCAACAGAACGTAGAAGAAACCCACGCTGACTAGGAGAATCGATACGGCCACAACGGTCCCGAAGATGAGTCCTCCTATGCCGAGCCCTCGCGGAGCGATTCGGGGAGCAACTTGCAGAATAGAATGGAGAATGTTCAACTACATGACCTCATTGATCGCAGCCCGCTACTCTCTGAGCGATATAATACTAATGTACGAATCATCCATGTGGCTTATGACCTACGGCAAGACTCCGTTTGCATGATCACCAGTACTGAGAAAGCTCTACAATATCGCTGTAGAAAGCTCTGTCGAAATATGGCCAGACGACCAACCACACATGTTTTGCATGTGGGGCATAGAAATCCTGAGATGGACCTACAATGCTTCACTCAAAAAGAGTGCACGTGGAATTCCCATTCACTCAGTCGATCGCCTCTTGCGATCATTCGACATGATTCAAGCCAAGAGGAAAGAACTCTCTAGTGAGTCGATCTGCACACAAAGGGGTTATTACACAATCAACCGGTCACACTCTACAGAGGAGAACTTCTGAAAATGGCTAACTCGAAAGCATGTAAGCATTCAGTTCTCCTAGTAACAACCTTGTTGATTGCATGTCTCGGTTTTTCCAACAGCGCCGCTCAGCTCTCTGGCGCTGCCGTTCAGTCGGTTCCTTCAGCCGGCGACGCTTCTGTTGTACCGGTCAAGATTGATACGTTCGGTAACGCTTGGAATGGGTACTTGGCATTCGGATTGTGGCAGTTCAATTCCTCGAATCTAAGCCCACTTGGCAGCTCCTTGGACGTGATGACAACTGACGGCCAATTGCTCTATCTTCGAAGATCTAATGATCTTCCGAGCTACTGGCCTGTTAAGTACATCTCACCGGACACGCTGATGTTTATGGGGGAACCGGATTCATTAGCCACGCATTTCTGGAACATGAAAACGAACAAGACAACCGATTTCCCAAACGTTTGGGGCCACCATGATATTGAATACAATCCGGTCACCCACACCTTCCTGACATTCAGAGATTACATAAGAGTGATCGATGGGCACCAAGTCCTCATGGACCATATCTATGAGCTCAACAGCACGGGCGGGATTTTGTGGAGCTGGGATACCTATGCCGATGGACACTTCAGTCTCAAAGATGAATGCCCTTGCAACGACACAACCGAGAGCTATCCCACGGCTACAGCCGCAGGCCAAGTGCTGATAGACCTCACCCATTCGAATAGTCTTCAATGGATCTATGACAAGAACATAATCTACTTCAACATGCGAGCTCAGAACACATTCTGCAAGATTGACAAGACCACAAGTCGGACCATCTGGTGCCTAGGTGAACATGGGAATTTCGCACTCTTCGACCAGAATGGGAATAAGGTTCCAAGTTTGTGGTATCACTCCCATGATGTCAAGGAAGTTCAGCCAAACGTATTCTTGATGTTTGATAATGATTATCACAACACAACCAAGCCTTGCCAACAAATGCTACGACGGAACGAGCTCACATAGCAGAATGTTAGAAGTCACAGTGAACGAGCAGAACATGACTGCTCGTACAACCTGGAGTTGGACTGCTCCTAGCGCGTATTGGACTCCTTACTGGGGAAGCGCCGACATACTGCCTAACGGAGATCTGATAGGAGCTTTCGGTGCACAGACCCACTACGTCCCGAATACTCTTGGAGCTGAGGTGGTTGAAGTGAACCCGAAAGGCGACGTGGTTAGAACGTACACGTTCCCATACGGCTGGGGGATCTATCGAGTCACGGAAATAGGCCTACAAACCACGCACGACTACGACTGGAACCTGGCATGCTAAGGATTTCAAAATCAACCTTTCAACTGCCAACGACTTAGGAGGCCTCGCGAACATATACTACAAAATCAATAACGGACCAACACGGAGTGTCAGCACTGATGGACAACCAACGATCACAGCCGAAGGTGCCAACAACACCTTGGAATATTGGAGTGTGGACAAAACAGGCATAGAGGAGACACCCCACAAAACACTCACAGGAATAGAGCTGGACAAAAGCCCACCAAACATCTCAATAGATTCTCCGCTGAACGGCTCACAGATAGGGGCATCTACTGCAACGGTCACATGGACAGGTTCAGACGAAACCTCTGGGATTGGTCGCTACGAAATTAGACTAGATAGCGGATTGTGGACAAGCGTTGGGACGAATACAACGCATGTCTTCACTGGACTTACCGATGGAAACCACATAATCGAAGTCAGGGCTCTGGACATCGCTGGCAACGAGAGCGAACTCTCAGTAAACTTCACGGTTACAGCAAGCCCCGCAGGTCCGGGCTGGACGGAGTACGCAGCAGTTCTCGGATTCTTGGCGATAATCGCGATCGGAGCGGCCTTATACTCGCTTAGAGTCCGACGGAGCCGCAGATCCTAGAATCTCGCAAAGCTCATTCACGCTGGCAAATCAGGCCCCCGTCCACACGCCGAATAAGGCATCAAGCCTCAGTGGAGCGACCCCAATCATTACGTGATTTTTCTGGGATTGTACCATCGAACTCGCCTGAGTGACAGCTCGATTCCATTGAGATGATGTGAGCTGATTAGGCGGGCCTTGAGTCACGTGCAGGAGTGGATCAGGAGTGTTTTCCGGCTTTTCTTCTAACGAGATAGAATGTTACGGCCCCCAGAACGAAACTGGAGACAGCCACGGGCAGGACGTAGCTGAGGACATCGTTCTGTCTCCCCTCTCCTTGCAGCGTCTGTCTGTAATTCTCTTCGACTGAGTAGGCTTTCACGAACAAATCTAAGGCGACTTGGGCACGTTCCTTCGCGACAACGAAGTCGTTTCGTGAGAAAGCTCGCTGTGCTGAATTGTACTCGCTGATCGCCTCTTCGACCATGGCTTGAGCTTCAACACTCGTGAAGTTCGAAGTCTGAGCCTTTGTCATCAGATCTTTTGCCTTTGCGAGTAAATCTATCGCTTGACTTGCGTTCTCAGTCAACGTGAGAGGGTATTGGTGAGGCACGTATGGTCCTGGAAGGATCAAAGGTGGCCTGGATGGTTGAGAAAAATCGAATGCTTCAAACAAGTTGCTTGCCATCGCGTCCCTCTGTGTGAGAGGAGGAAGACCGTGAACTGCCTCTACGAATTTGAGGATTGAGGAGAACTCAGCTTGGGTGTGGTCTATGAATCCTTCTTTGGCGTATGGGGATATGATGAGACACGGAACCCTGAATCCTAGGCCGAAGGCGTCTATCTGCGGTGGAGGAACATGATCATACCATCCGCCGTAGTCATCCCAAGTCACGAATATTGCTGTGGACGACCAGTATTCACTTCTCATTATGGCGTTGATCATAGATACCATATATCCCTGCCCGACCTTCACGTCGGCGGACGGGTGATCGCTCTCATCCTCCTCAGGGATCACCCACACCACCTTGGCGAGATTTCCGTTGGCCAAGTCGATCAGGAATCGATCGTTCGGTGCAAGGTTGCTTAGTCGTGACGGGTTGCTCTTGAAAGATGCGAAAGCAGGCAGAGGATTCCAGTAACCTGCCTCTCTGTAGTTTTCCTCGTCACCAGTATAGTATTTCCAAGATATGCCGCGATTGTCAAGTTCATCCATAACATTCTTGAAATCAAAAACGAGATTGCTGGGCAATGCGTACGGATTCTTTGATTGCTCTCCACAGATCTCCCTTGATTGGCATGGCCCGGGGTTTTCGATCAGGCCACCTGACTGGCCGGCGATAAGGTACAGATGGTTCGGTAGGCTCGGGCCCATCTGCGAGGTGAAGAAATTGTCCATGAGCACGAATTTCGATGCATAATCCCAGTAGTATGGGATGTCTCGGGAGTCATAGTAACCCATGGTAAGGTTCGACTTCTCTGCATACACGAACCCATCCATCTTGCCATTGTTGTAGGCGATTTTCGCGGCTCGGTTTGAATGGTCGAGATCGTGGGTGCTTGTCGTAGGAATATGAAACGGACGAACTGTCTCATTTGACCCCGGCGTCTTGGGGAGAGCTATGTTCATGCTGATACCATTTGCCCCAGGGTATGTTCCGAAGTAGTGGTCGAATGTGCGGTTCTCTTCGTATAGAATCACTATGTGTTCTATGGGGATTCCTTCGCTCTTGGCGATGCCTGCGTGAAAAGAGAGTGATAGAAGGGCAAGTACTACAAGGAGCATAGGCGTCTTACGACGCCGCACAAGGTCCACCGCGGACATGCCAGTAAGAGACATGCTTGCTCTACCGCGACGGTCCGATAACTCGTGGTCTATAAGAGTTCAGCAAGTAGAGTAAATCCACCAGATTCGGGGCCTCTTGATTCTCAATCCTCGGCATCTCATCCGGTGCAGTAGGTTTCTCCACCATCGGGAAGATGGAAGATTCCCATCAAAAGAGGAGACTATCTCAAGACAATCATTGAACCTAGAATACACGTCAACACTTTTATCGGCTCCCAAACCCTGAGTAACATCGACCGATAGCGGGGTGACATTGATTTTTGGAGTTCGAAGCGAGAGTCTGGAAGTTAATGAAGAAAATACCCAAGGGCAGAGTCACAACCTATGGTCTGATCGCCAGGAAGCTGCATACCAAGGCATACAGAGCTGTCGGGAACGCTTGTCGCAAGAACCCTTATGCGCCCAAAGTCCCATGCCATAGAGTAGTAAGGTCCGACGGTACAGTTGGCGGCTTTGGAGGAAGAACTTCAGGTAGCACCGTTGAGAAGAAGATCCAGATGCTGAGAGCAGAAAGCGTTGAGGTACGACATGGGAAGATCGTGGATTTCCAGAGAGTTCTTTTCAGGTTCTGATGATGAGAGCTGGCCGTTTGCTATTAAGAGGTTCAGTCAAGTAGACCAACAGACCTTCAAGGATATTGGCCGCGAATTGTTGAAATTTGTCCAGAGATTGGTGGCGTGAATCGCTTGGCAGAGACTCGAATCCTATGAAATGAGCATGCCTGCGGTCTCTTGAGATTCAATCGCGGAGGATGATACTATGCCTGAACTTCCAGAAATTATGAATTTGGCCCGCCAGATGACGAGAAGACTTGCGAGAAAGCGCATTAGCCAGGTCGAGTTGAAACAACCGAAATGCCTCAACATGCTCCCGGACAGAGCCCGCCGTAGGATGATCAAGAAAACAATGGGAGTGACAAACGCACATGGCAAGTGGTTGTTCACGCATCTGGAGCCAAGGGAAAATCTTCTGCTGAACCTTGGCATGGGAGGAGACTTGCGCTACCACAAGAACGCTGACATGCTACCGGAGAAGCGCCAACTTCGCCTAACATTCAGCGATGGTACTGAGTTGACCGCGTCTTTCTGGTGGTTCGGCTACATTCATGTTGCATCTGATGACGAATTACCTGAGCACAGGATGACAGGCAAGCTAGGCATATCCCCAATAGATGAAGAGTTCACCGTGGAAAAGCTTAGCTCAATCCTTTCAGGACGACGAGGAGCTATCAAGAGCTTCCTGCTGGATCAGAAAAATATTGCTGGAATAGGCAACGTCTACGTTCAAGACATACTGTTTAGGGCTAGACTTCATCCGCTGCGTGCGATCAAGACCCTGAGAGAATCAGATATCCACGCACTTCACCAAAGCATACGGGATGTCTTGAATGAGAGCATCAAGCTTGGAGGTCTGAGATATGAGAGAGATTTGTATGGCCGAAGCGGGCGATATGGACTTGAGCACTACATGGTGGCGTACAAACCAGGAAAGCCATGCCCCATCTGCAAGACGAAAGTGAAGAAGATCCGAACCGGGAGCACTGCAAGCTACATCTGCCCGAGATGCCAGAAACGCTGAATTCCTACACCAAGGCAAGCTTCTAGACACTAGCTAAAGACAATATCACAGCGGAGGTCGAGGCGTTGGCACTCATCCAGATAAGCGAAACACGCCTGGTTCTATGATGGATCTGCATTCGTTCTATCTTGAGAATATCGAGATGGTTGACTTTGACGATCAAGACAATCAATCCCTACACTGAGCAGGTTTTGCAGGAATACGAAGAAGCAAGCCTAGACGATATCAAGAACAGAATTGCCGGACTGAGGAACGCCCAACGAGAATGGAAACTCGACCTTGACGCGCGGCTCGATGCGCTGAGACAAACTAGAAGGGAAATAGAAGACAAACTTCCCGAATTATCAGTTCTCATGAGCACCGAGATGGGGAAGCCCATTACTCAAAGCGAGAACGAGATCAAGAAGTGCATTTGGCTGACTGACTACTTACTGGACAATGCAAAAGCATTCCTTTCTCCGGAGTATGTCAAAACTGAGGCGAAGAAGAGTTACATCAGATTCGACCCGCTCGGGGTAATCTTGCTGATCATGCCATGGAATTTCCCTGCGTGGCAGGCATTCCGCGCTGCAATCCCGGCGCTCGTCGCGGGGAACGCCGTTCTCTTGAAGCACGCGTCCATTGTCTCGGGCACAAGCCTCAAGCTAGCTGAGATCCTCGACTTGAGCGTATTCAGTTCCGTTGTTGCCAGGGGAAATGTGACACTAGAAGTAATCAAACATGTAGACGGCGTGTCGTTCACAGGATCGACGGACACAGGCACAAAGATCGCCACGGAAGCTGGAAGGCAACTCAGGAAAGCTGTACTAGAGCTCGGTGGATCCGATCCCTACATAGTGCTCGATGACACCAACTTGGGAGAAGCAATCAAGAATTGCGCTTATGCACGAATCCAGAACAACGGCCAGTCATGCATCGCATCAAAGAGATTCATAGTCCACGAGAACGCATACGACAACTTCGCTAAAGGCATGAAAGAGGAATTCTCCAAGGTCAAGATCGGCGACCCGCTCGAGAAGAACACGCTCCTCGGACCACTTTCAAGCAAGGAGCAGAAGGACATAGTAGCTGACCAAGTCAAAAGGCTGAAATCAATAGGCGAAGTGGAACAGCTAGCAGACGGGCTGAAAGGCAATTTCATCCCGCCGACCATCGCTCGAATCGACACACTCTTCGACGAGGAAGTATTCGGCCCAGTCGCCATCATCAAGAAATTCAGAACGAACGAGGAAGCCGTCAAACTAGCGAACGAAACACCCTTCGGGCTTGGCGCTTCAATTTGGGGCGACTCCGAAGAAGCAGAGAAACTCGTCTCCGAAATCGAGTCCGGAATGGTATTCATCAACAAAATCGTCTCCTCAGACCCACGTCTACCCTTCGGAGGCATGAAAAAGAGCGGCCTGGGAGTAGAGCTCTCTCGCTACGGACTCCTCGAGTTCACGAGCAAGAAAACAATCTGGGTAAACTGAGGAAGAACGCTGCAATCAAGGCAAACCAACCATATCTTAGTAGAAATGGCGGGCCCGGTGGGATTCGAACCCACGGCCCCCGGCTTGCCTCGCTCTGTTGTAGGCATAGAGGGCCGATGCTTTGAACACCCTGACTTGCGCATCGGGGGTGCTGTCCAGGCTGAGCTACGGGCCCGCTATGCGCACACTGGACTGTTGCTCATATCAGCTTTCTTCTATGCACCTTGTTGAGCCTCAGGAGCCAGCACTGGCTCAAGATGGGGTTCTATTCCATGTAGATGGCTGGGCGGAAGGGTTGAGCTGTCTGAGCTCGCGCTTTCGGGTCGTACTTTCTCTCGTCCGTTTCTTCGTGAACGGTGACCGCACATTTGAATTCCTTGCTGAGGAATGCTGCGGCGTCTGTCGAGGGCTTCGCGTTCGCTGATCTTGCCTAGTCTGCGCCTCTTCTCTTGCATGTCAAGTGCGGTAACCTGTAAATCCTTGGCGAGTTTAGGAGCGAGCTTCGATATTTCCTTCATTCTCTCTTTCAGAGCTGGGTCTGCTGAGGCGGCCTTCATCAGCTCTGGAACTCCCACGGACCCCTTGGAGGCCATCTCAAGCGCCTTCAGATACAGCGACCATTTCCATTCTGCAGATGTGTAGAGGTAGAGTGTCTTCACGCTCATCCCGGTTGTCTTGAGTATATTTGCCACGTCCTCTACGGTTGTTTGGAGAAGGCTTTCGATTTCCTCCACTTTCTCATTCATGAGAGCCATGTCAGGATGCGGCCACTCTGCAATTGAGACGAACCCTTGCTTTCCCATCATGCTCCAGGTTGCTTCGGAGATGAACGGTGTGAATGGCGCCATCAGTCGAACGCGTGCGTCTAATACGCGCATGATAATGTCGGGATTGATTCCCGAACGCGCCTTGGCTCTCCTCATATACCATGACAGATCCTGCTCAAGCTCGTAGAGTGCATGGTGAACGGCCTCTCGCGCACGCAACTTTTCCATCGCGGCAGTCGTGTCTCGTATGCAACTCTGAAGTCTGCTGAGCATCCATTTCTCTTCGTTCCCCCCGTAGGTTGCAGTGCTGCTCGCGGGACCAGCAGCAACAATGGATTGAGCGTGAAGGTACATTCGCTCGATTCTCTCACGTAGAGATTCGGTAGCTTGGTGGCTGAACTCGACGTCTTGGATTAGCTCAGCTGCTGAGACTGTTGATAGTCTAACAGCATCGGCGCCATGCTGAGCGATTGCATCACGTAACGGAATAATATTGCCAAATGATTTGGACATTTTCGCGTGATCCATTAGTACGCTCCCGTTGGTAACTATCTGGCGAGGCCACTTCTCTCGTGGGAATATGGCGGCATGGTTGAAGATGTAGAATGTCAAATGATTCGGTATCAGATCTCTACCCGAGTGTCTCGAATCGACTGGATAGAAATACGCAAACTCATCCCGAATCTCTCTCAGCTTTGAATCCTCAATTCCAGCTGATTTCGCCAGCTTCTGCGCGTCGCCTTGGCTGAGAAAGAGATAGTCGAGTATCTCGTCTGACAGCTGTTCCGGTTTCAGCTTGAGGCGTCTGATGTGTTTCGCTAGTATGTAATACGCCATGTATATGACGGAGTCAGAGAGGCTTTCGATGATCCAGTCCTTATCCCATGGGAGGCGCGTTCCAAGCCCGGACTTCCGGGCGCATGCCTTTTCCTTAAGCCAACCGATTGCATAGTCAATCTCAGTTCGGAATTCCTCGGGGAGGATACTCATCAACCTGAGGCACTCGCGTGCGAGTTCTTTCCATTTTGGGTCGCCGTAGTTGATGAACCATTGATTCTCAAACATCTTCACGATGCATTGCGTGCCGCACCTGCATGTGACTGGTCTGTTGATGATCTCATACATCACATCGGCGCCGCCCTTCGCAACCAGATCATCCCGTACTCGATCTCTCGCCTCTGAGACGGATAGGCCTGCGTAGGTGCCTGTGTAGTCTCTCATGCGTCCTGAATGGAATTCCTTGCTGTAGACCTCACTTGTGGCTTCCTCTAGCTTTGGATCGGTCTGCTTTTCTATGCCTAGATGTTTCACCACATCAACCGCCGGAGCGTCCGAGTACCCTTCAAGCTTGACAACACCAATCGGTGAAAGCTTCGTAACCAGGTCTCTCGCAATACCGAACTGACTCAGAACTTCCGGCTTTCGCTCCAAATCTACAAGTGCCTGATAATCGTATGGAGCGTGCGCCGGAACTGACATCACTACGCCAGTCGCGCTTTCAGGATCCACAAATTCGGCTGGCAGAATGATCACCGGAGTCTCTGTCATTGGATTTGTTGCAGATTTCCCGATCAGACTGGCTCCTTGCACGCGTTCGATGACACTTGCTTTGCGGTTCTGGTATTCCAGCTTCTTGAGGCACGGCTCGCTGATTATCCAGTTCTCCGCATCAATTCTCGCTTTCACATAGACTATGTCGGGCTTCACCCAGATGTTGGTGACTCCAAACACAGTCTCGGGTCTGAGAGTAGCTGTTGGGAGGAAAGCGTCGCCCATCTTGAACTTCAGCAAGACGTACTGTCCAATCTCTGGCTCTACATCGCCGATGGTATCGTGTTGGCCGACCGGGTTGCCGTCGTTCGGACACCATCCCACTGGGTGACTACCTTTGGTGATCAGACCTTTCTCACGTAGTTTCCCAAATTGCCACTCGATGAAGCGGCTGTAAGTTGGATCGACGGTTGTGAACTCTCTTCGCCAATCGATTGAAAACCCCATGTCCCTCATACCGCGCTTCACTTCCTCGTGGAAGTAGCGAGCTATCTCGATCGGCTCAGTGAAATCCTTCAGTTTCTCTTTGGGCACATGATATATGCGGAGGAAGTCGTCGACGAGTTCTGGATCTCCTTTAGCAATTCGCTCCGCCATTGCAAGAATCGGTGTTCCCGTGTAATGGAACGCCATCGGGAAGAGTACGTTGTAGCCTCTCATTCGCAGGTATCGGGCGTGGACATCGGTGATCGTGTACGTCCTGGCGTGGCCAATGTGTTGCGGAGAGTTAGGGTATGGATACGCGACTGTGATGAAGAACTTCTCTTTAGATGGGTCGGGGTCAGCCTCGAATATGCGAGCTTCTTCCCAGTCCTTCAATACCTTTTCCTGAACCGCTTTCCAGTCCACAACCACTACCTGTTACCTCTTGAGATGGGATTGGATAACCTTCTTTGCGGTTGTGAGTGCAACCTCAGCGTTGTTCAGCATGGTTCCGCCTCCTTGCCCGAAGTATTCTTTTCCGCCGCCTCCTCCGCCCACTATCTTAGCAAGTTCTCCTGCCACTTTGCCTGCGTGCACCCCTGCCCTGATGGCATCCTTACCGGCCGCGACGAAGATCCTCACGTTGTCTCTGACGAGTGTCGCCACGAGTACGGCGGTTGGGTCAGCTTCGACAATTTGGTTTGACAATGCTACAATGTCCTCTTCCTCACCCACCCTTTTCATGACAGTAACCAGTTTGATCTCTCCAATCTTTTCAGCAAGTGAGAGAAGATTCTTCGACTCAACGGCCGCGAGTTGGGTCCGAACGTCTTGGAGACGCTTAATTAGACGGTCTTTCTCTTCCGAGATGGAGCTCGCGTACTCGTCCACCTTCTCCAGAGGCGCGTCGAGGATTGAAGCGCTCCTTTCTAGTATTGCCTGTCTGTTTTGTATGACCTTCAGTGCGGCCGTTCCGGCGGCAAATATGAGACGTTCAACGCCGTCTTGGACGCGCTCGGTCTTGAGCACTTTGATCAAGCCGATCTCGCCCGTGTTCTTCACGTGTGTTCCGCCGCAGGCTTCAACATCCCAGTCACCAATCTTGATGACGCGGATCTCCCTTCCTGGGACCACGCCGCCCTGGTATAGAATGAACCCGTATTCCTGTTCCGCCTTTTCTCGTGGCATCCATGTGGCCTCGACCGGGACACATCTCATGATCAACTCACCGGCGAGCCTCTCGATCTCAGCAACTTGCTCGTCCGTAATCCGCTCGTAATGCGAAATGTCGAGGCGCACGTTCTCGACGCCTTTGTGCGCACCTGCCTGCCAAGCGTGTTGCCCGAGGACCCTCCTTGCAGCTCCCAACACGACATGTGTCGCTGTGTGATGACGCATCAGTGCAATCCGGCGTTGCCAATCGAGTTTTCCATTCACCTTCTCGCCGACCTTTGGCATAGGGCCATCGATCAAATGCAATGCAACCTTGCCAACGCGTCGGACATCGATTACCTTCGCTGAACCGAACGACGACACTATCACGCCCTGGTCGGCGGACTTGTCCGCCGCTCTCCGAATAGAAACACGTCTGATCAAGCACGAGGTGATTATCGTCTATGATTCCGAGAACCTTCGCTTCGAATTCCTGCTGGTAGACATCCTGTGTAGTAGAGAGGCGTCGTCTCAGGGAACCGAGCGACCTTCTCCTTCAGCAACTTCTCTGATTCGTCTTCAGCTTCGCTGGCTGCGGATAGATGCTTCTGAGCAACCATCCCAAAGAAGTTGCCGGGAACGTCAACTCGGATTCCTTCCTTTTCGGCTTCATCTCGCACGATGTCCGGCACGAGGCCTTGCGAGTCGTAGAGTTGAACAAGTGTCTCTGTTGGTATGCGGTCTTGATGTTTCGCTTTCAAATCAATTGAGATGCGTCTGACAATTTCACTTCCTCGTTCCAGTGTCTTCTTGAACTTCCCTTCCTCAACTCGGAGAGCTTCTAGTATCTCATTCTTCATCTCGCTGAGATGCGGAAAATCAACTCCCCAGTGGCTGATCTGCATGTCGGTGATCTCGCCCAAACGATCCTCGATTCCAAGTAACCGTAGCATGCGGTATGTCCTTCGAATCAACAGTCGTGTAAGGTAACCGGCTGCCACGTTGGATGGAACAACGCCTTCGGCCAGCAGGAAAGAGATCGCCTTCGTGTGGTCGGCTACCGCGGACGCCCTTTCGATCGGAACAATAATTGCCTCAAGCTCATGCCAGTCCATCCCAAGCCTCTCTGCAACCTTCTTGCGTGCCTCAATTCGGTCTGAATTCTTCTCGATATTCATGATGCCTGAAACTTTCGTGTTCTCAATCATGACCTTCGGATCTATGCTCACCCCTGCAAGCGTCAGTATGCGATCCAGTATCGGTCCGTAGATGACTGAGAAACAGCTTGGTGAGGCCTGGGTGAGCCACGCCCACCGCTCAATCCCGTAGCCTGTATCTACAGTCTTGATCGGAAGCGGAAATAGCTGATCGCCGATGGCTTTGTATTGCATGAAAACGAGCGTAGAGACCTCAAGACCATTGACGCAGGCTTCAAGGTCGGGCCCAGCGTTTCCTCCGCCTGACCAGAAATGTTCCTTGTAAGTGACGAGATCTGACCTTACGCCGAGCCGGTCAGTAAGCAATTCGTGGTGATATCGGATCGTTTCGTCCTTCCAGTAAACTTGTCTGTCTGGATAGTTGAAGGCGTGATGCCCGCCCATCTCGAATATGAGAAGGTGCCTCCCCGCGGTTGGGCCAACATTATCCAGATCCGTGAATCGTAGACAGGGTTGGCTGATGACAAGCGGGTTCGCCGGTGGTGGAATTACACCTTCTGTCACGAGAGGTTGGAAATCAAATATGGATGCGCCGACTAGGTAGACGTCGTCACGCCAACGAGCCACAACCGGATAAGGTTTGATTATCTTGTGACCTTTGCTCTCGAAGAATGATAGGAATGTTTGGCGAGCTTCCCGCAGAGAAAGGCTCTTGCGAGCGGGCGAATTCCCAATGAACGTGTACTCTTCGCATGGAACATCGCCGCAAGTTGCACGGTCAGGCATCTGTGTCCAGAAGTGGCTTCCGCACCCGATGCAGCGACGTCTAGCGAATCCCAACTCCTTGAAGAAAGGAACCGCGAACTCTTTCTCGTCAATGTCCATTATGGCGCCCCTTCGGACCCACAAGGCAGAAGACGCAGTGAATACAAAGAACTTTCTTGCTCTGCCTTGTTGGCTAAAGGGTTAGAGCAAGAAAAAACGTTTTGAGGCAGAGATGGCCCAAGACAAGCACATGGAATCAGCCGAATAGTGCCCCAAGACCTGCTAGGGCTTCTTCTTCCTTCTTCTTGTCGTCTTCGGGTTTCTTCTCTTCCTTCTTTCCTGCAGCTGGTGCAGCGGCTGTTGGCGCCGCGACAGCAATGGGTGCTGCCTTTGCTGCCTTTAGAGCCTCGTCAATCTTGACTTCGGAGAGGGCTGCTACGAGAGCTTTGACCCTGGCTTCCTCTGGCTTGACACCGGCTGCGGTTAGGATTTTCTTAATATTCTCTTCGTCGACTGACTGTGCTGCTGAGTGAAGCAGCAATGCGGCGTACATATATTTCATGACTCGCACCTTGTAATAGACTTCGCCAGCTACCGTTTAGCCTTCTTTTCAACCTTTTCCTGCCGTTTCTTCTCCGGCGGTTTCGCACTTCCCGTCTTCGTTTCGGATGGTTTGGCCGCTGAAGCTTTTTCCGGTAGCTTCGTCTCGGACGGCTTCACTGTCGGCGGTTTCTCTTGTGGCGGCTTTACTTCAACTGGCTTAGTTTCAGAGGGTTTTGGTTTTGCTTCGACCGGTTTAGGTTCGGGTGGTTTCGCTTCGGATGGTTTGGTTCCAGGTTTCGTTTCGGCGGGTTTTTGTCCAGAACTTGGCGAAGCGATCGGCGCGTCCTTGGCTGCTGCTTCGCTGTTGATTTGGGCGGCTGCTTCGGAGAGGACCCTCATCTCTGAATAGGCTTGCTTGACGAGGTCTGCTATGTTCTCAGAGGTTGCGAACTCGGTCTCGTTCGCTATGTAGAGCGCTTCGCGGTAGGCATTGCCTATGATGATCGGAGCGGTTTCGGGTAGAATGTATTCTACCTCGACTGCTAGCGCGATTGCGTCTCTGCATGCTTCCGAAATGTCGCTCTTGTATGATTCGAGATCGAAGAGTAGGTCTTCCTGTTTGAGGACTGTGCCCTCGTCGAAGGCTCGAACTATCGATAGCCCGGCTTCCATTGGTTTCATGCCGAGTTTCGATAGCAGAGACGCGAGTTTCGGGGATATCGTGTCGCCTATTGAGGCCACGACAGTGTCCTTTGCGACCCAGATACTGCCTCCCTCGATCCTAGTTGTGACCTTAACCTCTCCAAACTCGCTGATAACGGGCCCAGGCTGTAACCCGGTATTGCCCGCGGGAATCATGATCTCGCTTGTTGCTGTGTCGCCGGCTTTGGCAGGAACACGAACCTTGTTCTTGTTTAGAAAGAGGATGAGCGCATAAGGGTTCATGCCTGTGAACAATAGAAGATTCGAGCCGACGAGGCCCTCGGCGAAGTCGTTGATGTGAGGTTTCTTCACATCCATGGAGGTGGCTGCTTTCTGAAGTATGGTGTTTTTTGCCACGAGCACTTCGGCTTGCCCGCGCAGCTTCTTTCGGATCTCTTGGAGCTGTGATGATCTCACTTTTTGAAGATCTGCAATCGCCACGACCGGATGCTTCTCAATCAGTTCTGCTAGTCTTTGGAACATCTCCTTCTTCCATGGAGCCACATGTGTGGCTTGTCTTGTGAGCATTAGCTAACCCTTCGTTACCTGAACCTTTACGGGTTCACTCATGGTGGTCTTGACTAGCACTTGGCGTATGTTCTTGGCGCCGCGTTCCAGCTTTGCTTCGATCCGATTGTAGATCGCTTGAGCGTTCTCAGCGATCTTCTCGTCAGGCATTTTTTCTGTTCCGATCCGGCATTGGACTACAGGCTGTTCTCGGACTCGGATCCGAACAAGTTTCCTGTGACTTTGAACAATCTGATCAATTGGAGCGGTAGGCGGGACAGGCGTAGGCATCTTACCCTTCGGGCCTAGGATCTGGCCGATCGTCTTTCCAACCAGAGGCATCAAGGGTGCTTCGGCGATAAAGAAGTCGTACTCAGATGCAAGCTTACGGGTCGCTTTCTTGTCTTTCCCTAGCCTGTCTAAGTCTTCTCTCCCCATGACCAAGTCGGCTTGGCCTGCCTTCGCTCTTGTTGCCAAGTCCCCGCCTGCTATGACGCATACCTTTGTTTCCTTCTCTAGGGAGTTCGGAAGCTCAACAGACTCGTTTAGTCGGTTCTCAGGCTTCTTCAGGTCGATCTCTCTGAGTTTAACAATGAGCTCTATGGAGTGAGTGAAACCATGTTTGGCATCCGGTTTCCTAAGCCCTGCTAAGGCTGTGAGAAGCTGATCCTTAGCTAGGGGCAATCGCGTTTTCCTTCTGGAAAGTTCCGCAGGCTGATGTTCGGAGATTCATAAAAACGTTTGGAGAACTCGCACCGCCCACCGTCAAGGTCAGATAGATCGGCAGATCTCGACCTCAAGACGTCGAACACTCTGGCGCAGTCAGCAAGGCTATGATTTGTGACGACGTGGTGCACCTTGGGCAGCTTTATAGTGGAGACTATCTTCCATAGAACCTCCTCCCCCCTTAGTGATGTTCGTTGATTGACGTTAAGACCTTCAGAATTACGGGTGAAGTGAAGAAACCCCGCACTGTTATTCCGTTCGCGTTGGTAATGAGAGCAACGAAAGAGCAAGAAGCGATCGAACGAGTCTATGCTGAGGTGGGTAGTAGGCACAAAGCCAGAAGACTTGAGATCAAGCTCAAGAAGATCGAAGAAATGAAGACTGAAGTCTGAAGACATGGAGGTTGAAGAAAGTGGCGAGTGTAAGAGTCACCAGCGACGACCAAGAGTTCCAGAGACTCTTGTTGGAGCAAAGAGTCTTAGAAGAATCCGCGCGGTCGCTACAAGAGAGACTTGAGTTGGTTAGTGCTGCCCTACGCGACTCTGCAATCGCCCAAACTACTCTTCAAGGCATCAAGACGCAGAAAACAGAAACGGAAGCTCTCATCCCGATCGGAGCTGGCTCCCATGTTCGAGCGAAACTCGCGGATGTTTCAAAGATCGTGATGGGCATAGGCGCTGGAGTCGCAGTCGAGAAACCGATCGATGATTCCATCAACGAAATCAAGGGCAGAATAGCCAACTTAGATAAGGCTCGGACCACGATCGAGGAACAGCTAACGCAGACGTTAACCAAAATGGAGCAGAACCGGGAATCGATTAACCTGCTCGTGAAGAAGCACGGCGGCGAATCCATTACAACCATCTAGAAACTTCGATTCGAGATAACATGCGAACTGCACTCCGTCGAGGTGCTACGGGTTGTTCGAGAAGCTCAGATCAAATCTAGACTCGATTGTGGATAAGATCTCAAAGACCGAACTCACCGGAAAAGATCTTGAACAACTCTTGCAGGAGCTTAAGACGACGCTTGCTGAGAACGATGTCGCCTATCTTGTGGCGGAGCGCATTTGCGATGGGATAAGGCAAAGGGCTGCGAGCGTTCAGGTTTCACGCCTGGGTGATCGTCGTCAACCAGTAAGGTCAATCGTTCGTGAAGTTCTCCTCGACGCGCTTAAGGGGAGCGGTGAAGGCAGCTTCTTTGAGAAAATCAACATGAAAAAACAGGCACATGAGCCCGCGATCATAGTCTTTGTCGGCATAAATGGGACGGGCAAAACCACAACGGTCGCGAAGATTGCATACCTTCTCAAGAATCGAGGGTACTCTGTTGTGATTGCGTGTGGGGACACGTATCGGACAGGATCTATTGAACAGCTCGAAGAACACGCTAGGCGCCTTGACGTGAAGACTATAAAGCACACGTACGGCGCTGACGCCGCTGCTGTGGCCTTTGATTCGATCAATCATGCTCGTGCAAATGGAATAAACATAGTTCTCATCGACACAGCTGGAAGAATGCAGACCAAGCGAAACCTACTTGATGAGATGAAGAAGATCGTTCGCGTAGCGTCTCCTGATTTCGTAATGCTCGTCGTGGACTCCTTAACCGGAAACGACGCTGTTGAACAGGGACGATCTTTCAGCGAATCTGTGAGAATAGACGGCATTACTCTAACCAAACTTGACGCTGATGCAAGAGGCGGAAGTGCGATTTCGCTCGCGGCCGAGATCGGGAAACCTGTAATATTCGCTGGCACGGGACAAGCCTATGAGGACCTGATTTCGTTCGACCCAACCACGATCGTCAACAGGATCATCGGTTGACACGACCCCAGACGCGAGACGTACTCATCAATGGCTGTCCTTGTAGTTGCGTCGGAAAAGGATCACGCGGGCCTCAACATAGCATCATGTCTCGCCCGCGACTATGGTTTTGACAAGACCACAGAACATTCAGATCCAAGTATCCTTCGCAGAGACGACATCCTCCTTGTTCGAACGAAGAGAGGAGACCATCCATCTTGATTCGGTAGAGAGGTTTGCAGGCGCAACGTCTGTGATTTTCGCCTCAAGGCACACGAGCGAGAAGGGTGGTCCATGCCTCACCGTCCATTGTCCTGGAAACGTTCTGAACGAGGCGCCGTACGGGGGCAGGCCGAGAAGCCTCGCGCTGGTTGAGCCGAACAGGATGCGAGCAGCGCTGTTGTCGCTGTCCGAGGCCCGCGAAGAGCTTGGCCTTTCCTATCTGGTGTCCCTTGAAGCCACACATCATGGGCCCACTGAGCTTCCAGTGCCTTGCATGTTTGTGGAGATCGGTAGCTCTGCCAAACAATGGGAAGACCCAATGGCTGGAAAAGCTGTGGCCTGCGCAATATGGGCAGCTGCGACATCCCCGACCAAAGCAACTCCCGCGGTCGGCTTCGGCGGAGGTCACTACTCTTGGAAGCACACTGACGCCGTCGTGAAAGGTGACTTCGCGTTTGGACACATCCTCTCAAAGTACTTTTTCGATAGTTATGACGCAGCTCTCGTTGAACTCGCATTCCGTAGAACCGTGGGCGACTGTTCTCGCGCGGTCATAGACAAGAAAGGAGTGCGCGGACCCGAGCGAGCGGTCCTGGTGGAATATCTCAAGAGATCAGGCCGCGAAGTGGTAATGATCTGAATGGCTGACCAATGGAAGTTGGATACCCTAAACAACGACGCACGACGGTCCAATTCTCGATGCTAGCACCAAGGTACACACAATTCAACTCCAATGACGGTTCGGGTGGGCACACTAGGAGACTCCCAATCACGGCAGTGCTGGTAATTGGGTACGATTGCAGATGTCAAGAAGGCAAGTGTTAAGTCTGAAAATGCACCGGACTACTGCGGACGAGTGAGAGGTTTCGAATGGGGCCAAGAGGAAGGAGGGCAAGGAGCTATGTTGGGTCTAACGTTCTTCTTCGTTGCTGCGCTCCGATGGAGATGGCAGTTCTAGCAATCAGAACGATTGGATTAGGGTGACATATTCACATGGGCAATCACGTGAGATATGCTGCATCAGCATCTCTTGTTATCCTGTTTGCTGCTACGCTGCTTGTGTCGGTCCCCATAACTATCGCGGCGGCGAGTTTCGACTTCGCCCTTAAGTTTGAGCCCGAAGTCGTAGCCATAAGGCAGGGACAGTATGCCATAGCTGAAGTGAGTGTAGGGGTTGTTAGCGGTCAGCCCTCAGAGGTGACACTCACATATACCATCCCGCCTGTCCCCGGACTCAGTGCAAAGCTCGACAGGACCAAGGGAATTCCGCTCTTCAAGTCAACCCTTAGAATAGACACCACGACCCAAACTCCTCCGGGCACTTACACAATCAACGTCGCTGGAGTCGCAGGGACAGTCACTAGAGTAGCGTCCGTTACGCTGAAACTTGAAAGCGCGAAAACAGTAACCACAGCTGTTACAGGCGGCGGTTCGGCGTCCACGACACGGCTCACCTCGACCGCGGGAACAATAACACAGCCTACCATTGCCACTACTGAGGCTGGTGAGGCGGGCCAAGGGGTGGGACGAGCGTTGAGTGGCGGATTGATCTACTTGGTCCTGCTCGTGGTTGTGGTGGTCGCCGTCGCGGCATACTACTTCGGCAAGCGACGCAAACCTGTGGCTGCATCGGAGCCAACCCCTAAGCCGCCATCCTCAGGTTAGCAGTCGATCCTCCCACCACTGTCCGGATCGCAGAACAGAAAGGCGAAGGTTCCTAGAATACTCAGTGAAAAGACCATTTAGGCTTCCAGACAGGTGGCCCTGCGTAGACGCGAGAGACAACCGAGCTTGCTACACCGGCAGCCTTCCAAGGAGCCCAATTATGAGTAGGATGATGACGACGACTATGCCGATTGAGATGAGCCATTTCAATGCTCTGAAGGCGAATCCTAGAACGGTGAACAGGACGAAGACTACTAGCAGAACAAGAAGTAGACCGATTAGGTTGACCATGCACAACCCGTGCAGATTTCATGTATATAGCAATTTGGATAAGGGGCTATGTTGACCGCGACTTGAACCATTGATTTTGACTCACCCAGTGTGCCCGCAATCAGTCCAAACAATAGTGGAAGTGACTAGGCTCATCGATACCTTGGTAGCCTTTCGAACGACAGCCTCGCTATTGCCCATTGCAGCCGTCGCTCATTCGTCACATGATTTCCTCTTGCGTAACAACGTCCGAGTCAACTAAGTCGGTAGTGTTAAATCATAACCGGGCCGACTGGCGACTTGCACAGGATCTGACGCATTTGGATCAAGTGGCTCAGATGGCTAGGTTCAAGAAAGGAGTCATGCTCGCCGTTCTGATGATGCTCTTCATAACTGGCGCGCTCCTATCACTTCCCCACGCTTCAAGCCAGGCCCCCACAGTGGAGATTGTCGACATCGGCTACGTCAAGCCTCCGGACACGATAGCCGTCGGGGAAGCCACCACCGTAACCGTGACCGTTCGCTACACCAACCTACTGCCAAACACAAAAGTAGCGGCCCAGATTCAGGACTTAACTACATACGACCTGATTGCTGGCACAGGGTACGTGCCTCTGTCGGGCAGTGGCAGACATACGTTCTCCATGGTCATAACCCCAACGAGACCTGGAGACTGGCACTTGAGTTGCCAAACCTGGTTGCTCGGCCAGCCATTCACTTATCAGGAGATCACCATAGCAGTGACTGTTCAGCGTGTGTTCGATTTCTCCGTTAAGGTTGATCCCGACCACGGATCATTGAGGCCCGGGGAATCCACCTCATGCACTGTAAACGTGGGGCTAATTGGCGGGTCAGCAGAGGCGGTATCGCTTATGTACACGATTCCTCCAGTTGCCGGAATCAGCGCAAGCCTCTCGACCGCCAAAGGGACTTCCCCGTTCACGTCAGTCCTCAAGATATCGACCACGGCCCAGACGCCTCCTGGCACGTACACGATTAACGTCGTCGGCGTAGCGGGCAGCTTGCAGAGAACCGCAACGTTCACGCTATCGGTAACCACAGCTGTCTACAGTCGGCGGCTCGGCGTCCACGACACGGCTCACCTCGGTCGCAGCAACACTAACTCAGCCTGTGACCACTCCTGAGGCCGGTGGGGCAGACCAAGGGGTGGGACGAGCGTTGAGTGGCGGATTGATCTACTTGGTCCTGCTCGTGGTTGTGGTGGTCGCCGTCGCGGCATACTACTTCGGCAAGCGACGCAAACCTGTGGCTGCATCGGAGCCAACCCCTAAGCCGCCATCCTCAGGTTAGCAGTCGATCCTCCCACCACCGTCCGGAATGGTTTACACGTGCCTTTCCGGACTTCCATGTGGCACACCAAAACCACGAATTACCTATATCCCCGGTACCTTGGTGCAGGCGTCAGCATTTGAACCCTTGATGGCCCATCGTTTCAGATTTGTGTGTGCAACGAAGGGAGGCCTATTTCTTCACGACGTTCACGGTAAACTCCGTCTTGGTGTCTGGGTAGTCTGAGATCATAAGGCCCAGATGCCAGGTTCCGTCTTTGGTTGGCGTGATCGTGATCGTGGTGAAGGTGTATGTGCCGGTCCCTGAGAGCGCAATCGATGTCACGGAAGTCAGGTCCTTGTGAGTGTCAGAATCATGGACGATGACTGTTAGCTTTGTTCCTGGAGCTAAGTTCTGATAACTGATTGCGACCGTTATTGGTGCAGGCTCGCCGACCTTCAATGTGCCGGGCGGCGGCTTCACGCCTTTGACTTGAACCCGAGGTTCACCTGTCGGCGCTACCACCTTGATCGTGAATGCTTCGACTGCGTCCGGATAGCCTGTAACTCCTACAGTAAGACGCCAATCTCCAACTCTGGAGGGCTTTATCGCCATGTTGGAGAAGGTGTATTCCCCGTTTCCAGATAGAGACGTTGAAGTTGCTGATCCTACTTGTATGTGAGCGCCTTCGTCATTGACGAATGCCTTGAGTTTGGTGTTTCCTGGCAAGTTTTGGTAATGGATCGAAACTGTTATTGGCGTGGTCTCTTCGACGGCGACCGTCTCCGGAGATCTGACATAAAGGAATTTGGTGATAATGACTTGCCCTGCTTGGGTGCTGCCCGTACTGACGACCGTTATGGTGAACTGCTTCGTGGCTACGGTGTCACCGTTGAACTCAACCTCAGCCTCTAGACGCCAGTCGCCTGCTCTCGATGGTTTGATTTTGAGCTGGGGGAACGTGTACGTTCCACTCCCAGAGAGAGCAATCGATGATAACGTGCCGCCTTCGCACGCTACATTCTTGTCCAAGTCTTTGATCCAGAGGATCAGTCGGCTGCCAGAAATCAAGTTTGAGTATTTGGTAGTCACCGCTACGGGCGTGGACTCGCCGATAGCAATTGTCTCAGGCGACCCAACGTACTGGATCGTTGTGATCGTTATCTGTGCGGCTTCGCCAGCGACCACTGTCATGGAAAAATCATTTGTTACCTTCGCGACTGTGTGAGCGGCCGTGGTTGCCTCTACTTCGACACGAAAACTCCAACTGCCGGCTCTCGTAGGGGTAACTTCTACCGGGCGGAAAGTGTATGTTCCGAACCCTCCCAGCAGTTCAGAGACTTCACCATCCAGAAACGAGCCAGTACTCAGGTCATAGATGTCAACGGACAGTTTCGAACCTTGTTCTAGACCATCGTATTCGGCTTTGACGATGATTGGGGTTTCCTCATGGGCCTGAACCGTCTCGGGAGGACTGGCATAGTCGATATCTAGAATCAATACCTGAGCTGACGTCGCGAGATCTGCGCTTACTATGTTGACCAGGAAGGTTTCGGTATCTACGTAGGCATTTCCTCCCGTGTTGGTGGTGGTGGGATCGCCTCCCCATCCAACCGTCACGCGGAGCTCTGTCAGGCCGGGGCTGTCAAGTGAGATTGTGAACGTATGCGACCTGGTGCCTGTCTTACCGATTCCAATCGGGTCAGGCCGGTCATCATATCCATCCAATAACCCCCCCCTATAGAGTGCCTCATCGCTATTCTCCCATATGTTATACTCGATATTGAAATTCACCGGAATGTTGCTATACTCCACCGTAGCTATGACTGGAAACTTCTCGCCTACAGCCAAATTGCTGTTTGGATAGTCTACGTCGAGATTCATTTCCACATCAAAAGCGTCTATGACAACGTACTGTGTGTCAATCGAACAAGGAACCATTTGAGCATGGTCGCTATATGCTGAATGAGAAATGCACACGAGTGAAGTATACAAACCAACAAATATGTCGTCATGGTGTCCTGCTTCTTGGACCGCCATGGAGAATCGTGTGGCGAAGGTGCCGCTTCCAGTCACGTACTGAGTATAGGTGTCGATTACCTGAGTGATGTAGATTCCTGCCCCGTAGTATAGGACCACATCCACCTGCGTACGGTCTGGCATGCCAGAATACTTCATTTCAGGAAATATGTCGAAGACTTCCCCCACAGCAACTTGGTCCCGCCCGCCCCCTACTCCTACATGCGTTATCTCAAGAGAGACCCCTCTTGGAAGTGCAGCGGACCCCACGAGTGCTACCGGTGCTATTTCCAAGATCAAAATTATGATAAGAAGTATGCGAATTCGATTCTTCATTTCAGCTCACGCTTTTTCCCTTTTCTCTTCCTCAAGTAGTAGACGCCAGCAATCGCCAGTGCCACGACAACCATGAGTACCATAATCACGGTGAACAGGGACCTTTGAGTTAACGGAGCTTGTGTTTCAGATTGGGTTGCGAATGTCAGTGTGCTCCATGTGGACGGCCTGAAGAAGTGATGTCTTCTCGGAAGATTCATGAACTTGGCTTCTGCCGTGCCCATCTTATGTCCGGCGGTCGCAGAAAGCCCGATCTCTGATTCATCTCCAAGAACCGCTCTGGGAATTGCAAACTCGTAGATTACGTGCGGCCGTACGGAATATGGATCATTCTCAGAATCGTTTGAAGATTCAATCTTGAAGCCAAGATTCTCTCCTGCTGAGACCCACGCGCTCCCATTACCTTTGGCGGCTCTGGCAATGATCTTGCCTGCAATCCAGTCCACAAGAAGTACATAATCGTCGGCCTGAGGCTTGTCCGACTTGTCGTTTCTAGTATCCAACCTGACCCTTGCCATGTCTCTATCATCTAAAGTCCTATCCGATGTGAAGTCTATGAGAACATACAGAGACTCTTCATCATCTTTGATGCATACATAGCCCAATCCTCCCGCTGCATGCAACTCTGTAGCGTCTATCCATTCGTCAGGAGTGGTCCACTTGCCATCAACCGTAACCTCATTTGTCGAGGGTGAACTTGGGATAGACTCTGCGGCAAAGGATGATTCAGGACCAGTCACAGCACACAATAACAGGAGAACAAGTGCAAACAGTCTACTGGAGCGCATTGCTCGAAGCCGTGATAGCTCCTGTCCATGATCTATAAGATACTTGCGAACTCGGTCGGATTCGAATGCGTGACGGATTTTGAAGAAATGAAGTTGTTTCGCAAGAAGAAATGGTCATACTACGAATTAGCGATGGCTGGCGTCGGCAATCGCAAGGTACTGCTGTTCCCCTTCTATCTGGCCATATTTCTGTAGAAATTGTAAATGGGCTCAGATGAGGGCCCAATGGTGTGTAAGAAGTCATACGCTCTATGCTAGTATACGAAGTAGACCCGCTTTTCTGTGACCGATGCAGCAACGTGGGTTGACCCTACGTCAAGCAAGCAGCTTCTCATAGGTGTGGGTTTCTCCCGGATTCAATGGAATAACACTGCTCAGTTGTCAGCCACCACGGGCGACCAGCTTGACTCCCAAGAATTTCACCAACAGCACGTGACAACCTATCTTGGGAGCAACTCGGACGAGGCATTGGCAAGCGCTAGAAGCAAGCATATTACAAGGATAGCAGAGAGCACAGGATCAAGAGCCACATTCAGTCCCCTCTACTTTTTGATGTCACTGATCGAACGAGAATTATTCGATGTGAACTCTCTTGATCCAGTAACCGTGTTGCTAGAATCGCCAGAGAAACCATCGCCATCTCAACACGGCGACGAGAATCAGCAGGATGATTATCACAACGAAGACGATTCCCCACGTTCCCCACATAGCTCTCCTAGCTCTGGCTCTACGTACACGCCACATCTCACGAACCCTCGGAAAATCCTGCCGCCAGATTGGATATAACAGTTGTCACTTCTTCCTGAGGCGATGTGGTGCAATCAAGAAGGGAACAGGTCTTAAATTCTGATTCACTGTAGTTCGAGGTGCAGACGAGTTCCATTAGGTGGTCGATATGTTTCGCGCGAGAAGAATGGTCAGAAGAGGAGTCCGAAGAGGATTTCGACGACTGACGAGAGCAACGGTCCTGTCAATGTCAATGGCTGCTGGCGGCGTCACACTCGCAACGATTGCGGCGAGGGAGGGCGTGTCGCGAGAAGAAGCAGAGGAGACGATGGAAGGCCTGGTAGAGGAGGGCGTCGTCAAGAAGGAAACGAAAAACGGAGAAACAGTCTACGTATCTGCAGGAAAACCGAGCCCTCCAGCTCCCACACAACCGGCTGAACCCGTTGTTCAAGCAGCTGGCTCAACCAAGTTCTGTCGCAGCTGTGGAACAAAGATACCGATAGAGAGCAAGTTCTGCGAGAAGTGCGGAGCCCAGCTGTAGACACTTATTGCTCACTCCGGCCCTGCCTCTTATGCGGCGGCAGGTATTCTGCTGCCGTGTGTGGGTCACGTGGTGCGGCGGCCGTAGTTTGGACCTCTGATTCTGTGTGCTGGCAAGCCGGTTATGCGGACCATCTCACCGGCGGACCAGATTGGCATACATGGAAAGGGCGAATATCCAGACGGAATCTACGTAGTCACTGACCGAACAAGTAGAGGAACCAAATATCCGAGCAAAATCAGAAAGCTACCTTAAATAAGGCTCCAAAATATTAGGCGGCAACGCGTTCAACAGAAATTGTACAAGCACGTGGAGTTGGGAAATTGGCCGCTCGTAACTTCTTGACGTCTGCGAGAAGGCTACTCCATGTAACCACGCGACCTACTTGGACTGAGTTGTCGCTGATGGTGAAGATCAGTTTTCTTGGAATCGCAATAGTGGGCGGACTTGGCTTTGTTGTTCGAATACTCTTTCTATTCATCGGATTACTTCCGACGGGACCATGAGGTAGTATTTCTTGTCCGAAAAGATCCAGCAGAAACCGAGCGTCATCTTCGCGGTCAGGACAACCAGTGGACAAGAGAGAACCGCGACTGAGTTGATTGCTTCGAAAGCAGGGATCAAGAAGGCTCCGGTATTTTGCATACTTGCGCCTGAAGTGATCAAGGGATACATTTTCATCGAAGCAGCAGGCGCCCATATCGTTGACGATGTGATCTCGGGTGTTCGCCACGCGAGAGCTCGAACGAAGGGAGTGGTCTCTCCTCAAGCCATGGAACGATTCATAGTCACAAAACCTGTCATCGAAGACCTCACTGTTGGTGACTCGGTGGAAGTTGTTGGAGGCCCATTTAGAGGCCTCAAGGCTAGAATCACTCATGTCGACAAGATGAAAGAAGAAGTGACTATCGAATTGCTTGAAGAAGGATTTGCCACGCTTCCGATCACGGTACATGCTGACTACGTGAAGCTGGTTACGCGAGGAGGTGGAGAAGCTGGGAGAGAAGAAACAAGTTGAGGCTCTCCTAAGCGGTGGCGAGGCGACTGCCGGTCCACCACTTGGACCGGCTCTCGGGCCGCTTGGAGTAAATGTGCTTCAGATCGTAAACCGAATCAACGAGCTCACGGCCGCATACTCAGGGATGAAGGTTCCGGTCAAAGTAATTGTAGATATTGATACGAAAGATTTCGAGGTTGAGATCGGTACCCCTACCACATCTGCCCTGATTGTGAAGGAACTCGGCATAGAGAAGGGCTCAGGCAATCCGAAGGCGGAGAAGGTAGGCAACCTGACGGTTGAGCAAGTAGCAAAGATAGCCAAGATGAAAATTCCAGGAAGCTACGCATTATCAGAAAGTAGCGCCGCCAAGGAAGTGCTCGGATCATGCGTCAGTATGGGTATTACGGTTGACGGAAGAGACCCCAGAGACGTCCAGAAAGAGATCTCCGAGGGAAAGTGGGACAAACTCTTCAAGGCGTAAGGCTCAGACTGGGTGCGCCTGTGACCACTATTCGATTGCAAGCGTTCTTGTAATCGCCATCAATTCGGGTCCGCTGGTTAGTGGACCGACAACCGCGCCTTTCGTATTCGCGAGAAGACCGGCCCTAATGTATGGGGTCCCACCGTTGATCGTTCCAGGTTCCACCGGCACCTTCAATGCTTTCTCGATGACCGCTCGTTCGTGATCTGTTATTGCGTGATTAGCTAGGACTCCTTTGTTTGTGGCTACGGCTAGCGATCCAACATATGGAAGACCTCCAATCGTTGCAGTGACAATGTCAACGCTCAAAGTTTCCGCAACCGTCTTTGCGAGAGATTCTGGGGCACCGGGATGTATGACCGCACCATTGTCATTTGCCAGCACGATGTTTCCAAGCGCAGTCCACCGTTCCTGAGCAACCGTAACCCTCATTGCCAGAGTATCCTGGACCGCCTTCAGTTCGTGATCATGGATTGTGTGCGGAAGAACCATTCCGTTCGAGTTAGACGTGATCAGAACTCCTAGAAGCGAGCATCCTCCGATATTCGTCACGCAGGCTCTAACGCCTAGATATTGCCGAACCCTGTCGAGTTTCTTCTTCGTTAGGCCCGGCGGAAGGATGGCTGTTGTCTCGTTGGAGTGGCAATACACTCCGATGTTTGGACTTCCATAAACGTCGGCCCGCAGAATCCCCAACTAGGAGATCACCGACGTCAACAAATTAGGTCGCATTTTTGGCTTCCCTGAACTGCCCTAGCAATGAGACCTTCAGGCTGGGGTTTTGGAAGCTCATGCGGTGGTCGCAGGATATACTATGACCCTGCCTTCCTTGTCCTTGACCAAGCGCACTGTGATCTGTCTGGGTGGTTTCCTGATACCTCTGGCCCAAAGCTCCTCGTTTACTTCGTTGCTGATCTCGACATTCTCAGCCTTCATGTGACGCTTCACGAACGCGCGGAGCACTCTGGAGGCTCGAGGAGTTCGCTTGCCCATTGGCGTCGCCCAGACCTTGCGAAAAGGAATCGTGCATATTCGTTCCTCAACAATCTCTATCTCCTCCTTCTCTTCCTCCTCCTCGGCTTCCTCCTCTTCCTTCCTCAGCCTTTTTGGCAGGAACCTCTTCCTCAACCGAGGGTTGTCCCTTCGATGCTTCTTCCTCAGTCTCCTCGACGGTGTCCTTGCTTTCCTCTTGAAGAGTCGTAGAGGGCTCTTCTTCTTCAGCGACCACATCTTCCGAATCGGGTTGTATCTTACTCAACATCTGTTACCTTCTATACGTCCAGTTTGCTAGAACGCCAGTTCTTCTTCTTTGGGTGACTTCTCACATGGCCTCTTGTCTTTGCAACCACCCACGTCGGAACCGCTCGTCTCATCCGGTGTCGTCTAGAAAGACGTCTCTTCTTGCCCACGGGCTTGTGCGTTGCCATCTTACATTCTCCTGATCTTGATTTCCTTTTTCTGGGACTGGAGGCGAACAAGCGCATTCTTAAGTTCTACGTCGGATATAGGCCGCTTAATCTTGCCCGATTGGGCAAGCTGGATCAATTGAAGTTCGACCTGGTCTGCAAATTCGGGCTTGACCATCCTTATGTTCGTGAGTCTCTGCCTCGCTTCAGTTGTAAGTATCCTCTTCAAGATTGCTTGTTTCTGAGTCTCAACCTGCTGGTGGGCTTCAGCTCGCCTCTCTTCTTCAGATGCTGCTCTTTGAAGCTCGGTAAGCCTTCGCCTTCGCAGCTGTTCTAGCTCTTCCTCGCCCAGGTCATCCCCACTCATTGTTTCGAGCCCTCTCCGGAGGAGCTCCCCTTCAATATCTCAGCCGAGATCCTGTTGAGTAGACTCAAGCCTTCTCCTGAGAGTTTTCTTCCCTTGACACCTTCCTTCGCCACCAAACCGGCTTTCTCCAGCTGTTGAAGTGGCTCTCGGATCGCTGATCCCCCACTGTCTTTGACGTGTTCTATGCTTGTTCCTTTCCTCTTCCTACCACCGTACTCGACTCGGAGTCTTTGGATTCCAATCGGTCCGTGAATGTAGAGCTTCCTTAGAAGCGAAGCGCATCGAACGTACCACCAGTCTGGGTTTTGGGGTGGGCGTTCCTTGTGTGCACTCGTTTTGGATGTGAGGGCCCACATTGGCGAGGTCACTTCACCGACGTTCTCTTTGAGGTGTTTGGCCAGCCTCTCAACGAGAACATTGGCCTCCACATCATATGCTGTTGGCAACTGTAGTCTCTCCGGTTCCTGAACCAGTCTTGCACTAGGGAACTTCACCCAAAATATAAGTTGAGCTGAGGTAGGCGGTGAAAGGAGATCGGGTCAACTAGGGCGCGTTCCAAGTGTCTTCTTCTGTCTGTAGATGGTAAACGTTCGCCCTCTCACGTCGACTATCTGTGAGGCGGTTCCTTCAGCTATCTTGTCAGCGATCATAGATACCTCAGCGTTCTCCGGAGAGGTCTTGTGAACCTTGACCTTAACCATCTCGTTTGCATCAAGCTGTCTCTTGATCTGGCTCAATAGCGCATTCGTGACACCGCCTTTTCCAATCCATACGGTAGTCTCCTTCTCTACTGATCGACGTTTCAGTTCCTTCATCTTTTTCTTTTGAGACGTTTCTCCTTCACCGCCGGATATCGTTTGATTGAGCCGCATTCAAGACAGGTCACGACAACATGAGTGCCGTACTCCGTACGCACACGGACTCTGCAGTTGACGCCTGGAACTAGAGGGCTCTTACAGTTCTTGCATATGAACTGCTTCCGTTGAGCGCCGAGCCTAACGCCTGAGCGCATTGCTATTCGTTGCGCTAGTTCCACGTATCGTTTGGATAGGGATGGGTCGGATTTGACCGTATCCCTCGCGAGCCTCAGGAGAATGCTAATGCGCTCTTCTGCTATATGACGGATGTCACTGTTGCTCTTTTGACGTGTCAAAGCTCTGTCAATGCTCGCTTGCCTGACTCTTGGCGAGATGAAGTACGTCTAGAGAGCATCTATGATTTGCGTATGCTCGCCTGCCCGCGAAGCGAATATGCGAACGACAAGGCTCATCTCTCCGTTGGGCGTGAACAGCCCTAGAGAACAAGCGCATACCGCTTTGAGGGCAATTACATGTTGAATTTGATCCTTGTAGAGTCGTCGATTGAGAGGATGCCTCCGCAGCTTATCCGCCATCCCTCGGTTATTGCGCAAGCTCGAAGGAAGAATAGAGAACCAAGCGCTCTGATTCTCGATCGCAGCTTTCATCATTCCGCAATTAAGGCAGCGGAAACACGGGATCCTTCCGAGAAATTCCTGAAGCGAGGAAGGCCCGACATCGTGTTTCACGTCCTTCTGCAAGTATTAGGATCGCCACTGAACCTAGAGGGGTTGCTTCGAACATACATTCACACAATTGATGACAAGGTCATCGAAGTAGATCCACGAATCAGGATTCCTAGGAACTATGATAGGTTCATTGGGCTGCTTGAGCAACTCTACGTCGAGAACAGCGTCCCTCCAGGCGAACAGTCACTTCTGAGAATCCGAGAGTGCACGCTCCCAAGACTCATAGACGAGCTAGAGGCTTCGATCGTGGTGGCATTTAGCACTCTGGGAAAACCTGCAAGCGTGAAGGATGCATGCTCACGAATAGCGGACGAACATGCACCGGCAGTGTTGATTGGCGGTTTTGCCCACTCGCACTTCAATCAATCAACAGGGCAACTCGCGAACCATGTACTTCTCGATCGATAAAGAGCCGCTTGAGGCGTGGGTGGTGGCTGCGAGAATCATCTATGAGTACGAATGTGGAATCGGCCTACCTGAGAAAAGACTCAAGAGCTGACGCATTCGCGCACTTAATAATGGGTCTCGCATTAGTCGCGCTTCCGTGGAGAATCTGCTATGTCCGAGGACGCTGAACTGGAGCGTCTGAAGCTTCGAAGGATGCAGGAGATGCAGCGGCGCCTCGAGCGAGAGAAGGAGAAACCATCAACTCAGAAGCAGCCAGCTCCTCGGGAAGTTCTGAAGACGATCCTTGTCGGACGCGCATGGGAGGTGCTTGACGCTGCTGCCGCACAGTATCCCGAACCCACGCGTATGCTTGAGGCAGAACTTGCGAAATTGGTGCGTGAGGGCAAGCTGAAAGGACCTATCACTGCTGAGCAACTGTTGTGGCTCTTCCGGAGTCTGGGGATGGATGTGAGGCTTGAGACCAAGATTCAGGTCTATGAAAGCGGTGAACTGAAATCACTTACTGACAAGTTCCGGCGCGGATAACACAACACTCAGATTCACGTAACTGTGTCTCGCGTATCTGCATTGTACATTATGGGCTTATCACATCACGGACGGTTTGTTGGATCGCTTCCACGTTAGAACGAAGAGCCTGATGAATGGCATCATTGTCTCCAGACTTAATAGTCCCGCACAAAGTGGTGACCCGTGCGGTTGCGCCGATGGACATATCGCAGCTTGAACGAGACTACGAGGAATTCGTGAAGGAGGCCACTAACGAGTACTATCAGAACTGGGCTGGGCTCAAAGAAGAGCTTAACATATCGGGAATCTTCGAGAAGTACAGTCAACTGTTCACTCCTGACAACATGGCAGTGGTCAAGAGGGCGCGCGAAGCTTCGTCGGGCGATGACTACAGGCGGTTCAACCTTCTGTTCGGAAGTCTGCTAGGCACACACTTGGATCGGCAGGTCACTGAGCTAACCGATAAAGCGACTACCCTGGAGACTCGAACAACGATCACTATTGATGGCAAGGCTCTCCCGTGGCGATCGACTCAGCCGATGGTGATGAACGAGGATGATAGAGAGCGACGCGGGAGGATTCACAAGCTCGCCGAGGCAGCTGTTGGCACTTTCAACCCTATCCTTGAAGAGAGGCTGGCAAAACTTCACGAAGCCGCGAAGGCAGAGGGCTACACGAACTACGCCGGCCTCTATTCGGAGATCAAGAGCATCGACTACCAAAGGCTGTCCGACGAGTTGAGAACTCATCTCAAGACAACAGATTCACTCTATGCTGAACAGCTTCAGCTAGCACTAAAGTCGATTCACGTTGAACCAAAAGACGCTGACAGACATGACATCCTTTACCTGCACCGTGGAAAGCGATTTGACACCTACTTTCCCAAAGGCGGAGCAATCATAGCGCTTCAAAAGACACTTAATGGAATGGACTTGCAGCTTGAGAAGCATCCGAATATCCTACTTGATCTTGAAGAGCGCCCCAACAAGGACCCGCGAGCGGCATGCTTCCCACTCGACGTTCCAAAGAAGATAATCCTCGGCGCGATGCCGATAGGAGGACGGTACGACTATGAGACAATCCTTCACGAGGCGGGACACGCACTTCATGGCGCCAACACGCCCGCCGAGATGCCGTTCGTGTTTCGTCTCTCAGATGAAAAGTCTCTTACCGAGACCTATTCTTCTCTTTTTGAGAATCTAACCCTGAACGCGAAGTGGCTGCAAAGGATTTTAGGAATAGATGCACCGGACGAATTGCTCCGCTTTGCATACTTCTCGAAACTCTACATAACGAGACTGTACACCGCAAAGCTAGAGTACGAACTTCGTCTACATACGGAAAGCTTCCAAGACAAGGACAAGCTATACCAGGAACTGCACGAACTAGCACTCCAAGTCCGCTACAATCCAGTGAACTACCTCATCAGCGTGGATGACGGTTTCTACTGCGCAGAGTATCTTCGATCTTGGATTGCTGAAGCCCAGCTCCGAAAATACCTTGTCGAAGAGTTCGGCGACGAATGGTTTGCCAATCCAGGATCCGGATCGTTGTTGAAGGAATTGTGGAGAGAGGGAAACCGCATCACGGTTGAGGAGATGGCGGAGAAACTTGGGCAAACCCTCAGTTCCAAATTTCTCTATGATGAGATTCGCGAACATCTCGAATGACCAGCTCACATATCGGTAAGCTACGCTTGTGCAAAATGCGAAATAGTCTTCTATGGATTCTTGGCTTGTTGAGCGGGGCAGAAGTTTGAGTGTTTCGAAGCGAGTCCAATCGATCGAACCTTCACCGATACGTAAGATAATCGACCTTGCTGAGACAAGACCTGAAATAATTGGCCTTCACGTAGGAGAGCCCGACTTTCCAACACCGGAACATATAGTTGAGGCCGGCACCCGAGCCCTACATGAAGGGTATACGCACTACACTCACGCGGCTGGTTTGCTTCAACTACGCGAGGAGATATCGAGAAGACTTCTCGAAGAAAACGGGATTGAAGCAAACGCAAGAACCGAGATCACAGTCACTTCAGGCGGATATGGCGCAATATTTGCGGCTATTCAAGCGACCATCAACCCGGGCGATGAAGTGATAGTCCTCCAGCCTTCTTGGCCTTCATATGTCGGGGTTATCCAACTAGCCGAAGGTGTGCCTGTACCTGTTTCCTTGCGTGGTCCGGACTTTGAACCAAGAAGCGTGGACCTGATACATCGCATTACTGACAAGACGAAAATGATCATAGTCAATTCACCTAACAACCCCACGGGTGTGATGTACTCGCGTGACTGTTTCTTGGAACTCGCCGAACTGGCCAAACAACACGGCCTTCTGATTCTGTCGGACGAGGTGTATGAGAAGTTGGCCTTTGACGGAAACAGGCATTTCAGTATCGCTTCAAAGCCTGAATTCAAAGACTGCTCGATAACGGTGAACTCTTTTTCCAAGACGTACGCGATGACAGGTTGGCGCATCGGCTACGTCGTTGCCAACGAGACCATCACAAATGGCATTAGAAAGATGCATGGATACATGGTGTCTTGCGCCCCCGCACCTGCACAGAAAGCCGCGTTAGAAGCTCTTTCAGGGCCTCAAGACTGCGTCAGAGAGATGGTTGAGGAGTACAGTCGGCGACGAGATCTCATCGTGAGAGGCCTGAATGAGATTGATGGCTTCCATTGCACTCCCCCGAGAGGGACTTTCTATGCGTTCCCCAATGTGAGCGAACTGGGACTGCCCTCTGCAAGGATCGCTGACGAACTCTTGGAACAGGCGAAGTTGGCAGTCATCCCAGGCAGCGCATTCGGCGAAGCAGGAGAAGGTCACTTGAGACTGTCGTTCGCGACCTCTCAACGCAACATCCAAGAAGCACTGGAGAGGATGAAGAACTGGCGTGCCCAGTACAAATGAATGACTCCAAGACGCTAAGAGATCATTCGACTATGTTGAGAAGACTGCCCACTTGTTGAGGTAGTCCCACCAATCGTCTTCGCTTACTTTCTCTTCCACCGCAATCGTCTTCAGGATGGCCGCAAGTGCTTTGTGGTGTCTTCTCTCATCTGCCAGAATAGTCTTGAGCAGCGGCTTCATCCGGGGATCCGTCAGATTAGCTGCAATTCTCTGTGCTTGAAGAAGCATGATCTTCTCATTTGCGACATGCCGTTCGAGTTCCTTTCTCATCTCGTAGTGTTCAACCTTAGAGATCGTGGCTCCTGACCCCATGTCGATCAATGTTGCATACATGTGGGCGTGTTTTGTTGAGTCGAGTTCGATTGCCTTGAAGAGAAGCCTCGGCACAGTATTCTTTGTTTTCGCGCACGTTGCATGAAGACCTTGCGCTGTACTTCGTTCAAACATCATCTGCTTCCTAAACAAATCGATCTCTTTTGCGCTTCCCAATGACCAACACTCTACCTACGTCGCGATTGTGTCCTCAATAATCCTACCTGAGGACAAGAGAATAGACCGCAATAATCGACGCAACAAGGGGACTCTTCGTAGCGATGGCTTCTCCTTGGGCCTTGAACAGTGTACGCATCGTGGAGGCGTGATGGTAAGGCAATAATCTACGCTTCAAACCGCGATGGAACCTTCGACATCTGGATCCAGCTGCTTGCGGCTGAGACCCCGTCGCCTTACGGATAGGGCTTCAACGCGCAAACACGGTCAGACTCCGCGCCGAATGGCGCGAAACGATCTGTTCCCGAATAGGCTTGGTGGACCTACGAGTCGTCGAATGCCGGCTGCGGCGGTTCGGCTCGGTCTTGGTGCGGCGGATTCTCGACCTTTGACAGGTCGACCTAGCCTTGGCTTGCGCCACATTTCGTACAGTATCTTACGTCTTGAGATATCTGTGAACCGCACGATGTGCAGTACTTCGTTGCCTGAGGCATCACGGGAGATGGTTGGGGAGGAACATACGGCATAGGGGGCACTGCCGGACGCGAAGGCTTGCGTCTACGCATGAGGAGCACAGCAACTAGAACAATCACTGCGATTCCTACGATGCCCGCTATGATGAGAGTCCACGAGAAAGGTGCCGGAGATACTTGTACCTCAAGGGCTCCTCCTTCAATCAGTTCCTCATTGATAATCAACTGAATCGTAGGCGAGTAGGTGCCTTCGCTTGCGAATTTCATTTTCAACACAAAAGTCTCAGTCGAACCAGGCTGCATATCCCTGGGCGGCGTGGCCTCCTCAAGACTGACATCTTGAGGCAGTGGAGTCTCTAATGCGAAGCTAACACCCTTCAAGATCGTATTTCCAGCATTCTGGAGCTCATATGTGGCCGTCACGATATCTCCCGGGTAGACAGGCTCACCCTCTCCGGGGCTGAAGGTTTTGCTCACAATATCAACTGCAGGTTGGAGCGTAAACTGGGCTGTTGAGAGGAGAGTGGTGTCTCCGTATACCTGCACTTTCCATACGCCCACAGGCAAAGCATAATTCGATCCTGCTATCGAAAGGAGATCGTACATGAAGCCGGACCCCTTCCACTCAATCTTTGTCGGGTCGCCGTTAGTAATGGTGGTGTAGCTATTACCTTCAAACTCAAATTCGTGTGGAGCGACCCAAACGACCTTGATGCTTACTGGAGGATTCACGTCCAAATTGATGAAACTGTAAACTGCCTCATCTGCAGTTGAGAATGTATCTGTAACACCGACGGGTTGCCAGGTCGACTGGGACTTGTCGATTCCTGTGCACATTACCTGTTTGCTAACCGTGGCTGCTTCCAGCAGCAGCCAGCTGTATGCTCACAGGCAGGGATATGAAAAGCATGAATAATGTTGTGATCAGGAGAATCCTTCTTGAATTCAAGAAATCAACCTTCACAGTAGGGGGACGTCTAAGTCACATAAAACGCTTCCTCGCCCCCTTGCAGAATTGGATCCGAAACTTAGTGTACACCACATCAATTTGTCAGCTTGTCATGAGCTGACCCCTTTGTCCCGTCGCCAACGTTGACACCGTAATAGAGAGCGATTAGGCGACTAGGCACATTGACGAATACCTGCACATTTAGCGGAGCTCCCGAATATCTCGAGCCTAAGTCCCAAACGAGTCTCAGACATCGATTTGCCACCACATGAAGAATGAGCTCATCATGCACCTCGTCGTGCCCACACACAAATACTCCTGTCATGAGGGGGCAATCATTTCAAGCATACACAAACCTGTCCAACTCATACACACTCTGACACTTGCCGCACAGCAATCCGTATCCTCAATCTTGACAGGAGTCTTTGAAAGCCATATACACCGATGTGTCTACCTAGCTGTGAGAAATGGTGCGGCCGCCGGGATTTGAACCCGGGTGTCTTCCCTACGGCTGTAGGTCAGAAGCGGTCCGCCCGGCGTTGGCAGGCTTGCGGCGCGCAGATGCGCGCGTTCCCGTCCTAGACCAGGCTAGACTACGGCCGCACGCGTCCACAGAAGCACTTCTGATAGCTAAAGCCTTACGGTCCATGTTTGCAGCTTTGCCAGCTTGATACAGCATGCGTCGCAACACATCACTTTTGTGTGCTAATCGAATCGTTTCGATTTTCTCAATTGCAGAAGACAGTAGGGGCATCTCGGTTGATATTCGTAGAATGAAGTCTTACACTTAGGGCAGTACCAACTCAAATCGAAGACCAGCTAATGCAGGAACGGAATTCTTGCTTTCAGCGTTTCCTTGGTGGCTGTCCGTTTAAGGTTCTCTATGAATCGTGCTGGATTCAGACTCTTTGGGCATGCCTCGGTACAGTTGAAGATCGTGTGACATCTCCAGACTCCATCTTCGGCACCAAACACCTCAATGCGGTCTCGAAGTATGCCGTCGCGTGAGTCCGCGGCGAATCGGTATGCCCACAGGATCGCGGCAGGTCCAAGGTACTTCTTTCCTGTCCACACGCTGGGGCAGGATGAGTAGCATGCGGCGCACAGTATGCAGTCGGTCGAGTCGTCTATTCTGCTTCTTTGCTGTGGTGACTGGATCCATTCCTTCTCTGGAGGTGGCTTGATGGGAACCAGGTAGGGTTTGACGACTTTGTATTTCTCGAAGAATGTCGTTAGATCCACAACTAGGTCTTTGATGATCGGCATATGAGGGAGAGGCTGCACTATTATGTCGCGTCCAATCTCTGAGATCAATGTCGAGCAGGCAAGCCTGTACCGCCCATTGATGAACATGGCGCAGCTTCCACAGACCGCGCTCCTGCAAGAGTATCGAAAGGCGAGCGAGTGATCCTGAGTCTCTAGGATTTGGAACAGCGCGTCCAGCACCGTTGTGTCTTTCGTTGCTCGGACACTGTAGGTTTTGTAATATGGCTCGGCGAGTTTTGCTGGATCGTATCGTAGAATTGTGAGGGCCGCACCGTCTCCTTTCTTCATCAATACTTCCTCGCCTCTGGCTGATATCGCGTGATTTTGACATCTGAGTAGCTCAGCCTTGGTCCTGCAGACGAGTAGTGAGCCAAAGTATGTTTGAGAAAGTGCTTGTCGTCTCGCTGCGGGAAATCCAAACGTACATGCGCTCCTCGGCTCTCTTTTCTTGCCAACGCTGAGGCTGTGATGATTTCGGCAAGCTCAAGCATCGCTTCTACCTCAAATGTTCGTATCAAATCCAAGTTGAAGACCCTGTCAACATTGATCGGTCTCAACCGAGAGAACTTGTTTCTTAGTACTCGAATCTGCTTCAATGCACCTTCAAGGTCCGTACTCGACCTAAACATGCCAACTTTCTGGCTCAGGATGAGTCGTACTTCATCGCGGAGCATGGTGGGTTCTTCGGTACCGTTCCCGTTCTGGTAAGTCTTGACCCGATCCTCTTCTTTCTTCAGAGACGATTGGATGAGAGCCTCGTCATTCCTGCTATTGACCGACTTTGCGAATTTTGCGGCCTTGTCTCCAGCGACCTTGCCGAAGACGACACAGTCGAGTAGAGAGTTTCCGCCTAGTCTGTTGGCGCCGTGGACGCTAACGCATGCACATTCGCCGGCGGCGTACAATCCTCTTCAACGGGGTCTCGCAGTTGAGGTTGCAGTCGATTCCTCCCATCGTGTAGTGTGCGGCAGGTCGTATTGGGATTGGTTTGTCTATCGGGTCGAGCCCTGCGAAGAGTAGGCAGATCTCGCGGATTCCTGGGAGCCTCGTCATGATCTTCTCTTTTCCAAGATGCCTGAGGTCCAAGTGCACGTACGCGTGCTCGAATGCTCGTCCTTCGTCGATCTCTTTCTGGATCGATCTGCTCACGATATCGCGAGGCGCGAGCTCCATGGCCTTTGGTGCGTATCTTTCCATGAAGCGTTCTCCCTTGGCGTTGAGCAAGTAGCCGCCTTCGCCTCGGGCGCCTTCAGTGATGAGAATGCCGTTCGGATACAGTCCCGTCGGGTGGAACTGGATGAATTCCATATCCTTCAGAGGCACACCTGCACGATACGCGATCGTCATTCCGTTACCTGTGTTGATCATGGAGTTTGAGTTGATGCTATATGCCCATGCGACGCCGCCCGTGGCAAGGATCGTTGCTTTGGCAGTGATCGGTACGAGTTCGCCTGTTCTTATGTTAAGTGCGATGACTCCTCTGCACGATGCCTCGTCTATGATGAGTGAGGTTACGAAGTATTCCTGATATTCCTTTATGTTCCTCTTTACTGATTGCTCGTAGACTGTCTGTAGCAAGTAGAGCCCGGTTCTGTCTGCGCCGTAGCATGTGCGGGGGAAGCCTGCTCCGCCGAATGGACGTTGAGCGATTTTTCCTTCGTCGGTTCTGCTGAAGGGGCATCCCCAGTGCTCAAATTCGAATATGCATTCGGGAGCCATCCGGGTCATCAGTTCGGCTGCGTCTTGGTCAGCGAGGAAGTCGCTTCCTTTGATCGTATCGAACGCATGTTTGTCGGGAGTGTCGTCTCTTCCTCCTTCTGCGTTCCCGAGGGCTGCGTTGATGCCGCCTTGGGCCGCCTTTGTGTGTGATCGTAGCGGGTGCACTCGGCTTATGATAGCGGTGTCAACGAGAGCGGAGGCTTCGATGGCGGCTCGGAGACCGGCGAGTCCGCCGCCAACTATGATCACGTCATGCTCCGGCATAGTTCAAGCGCCTCAATTATCCTCCGATTATCAGCGGCCAGAGGCCATGCATTCCAAACAGAAGCGATACTGTGCCAAGAAGTAGAAGCAGCATCGTTGCAAACTTGCGGCCTTGAACGCCTATGCTGAAGTCGAAGATTATTGTCCGCACGCCGTTGAGACCGTGAAAGAGGGCGAGTCCGAGAAGTGTGACACCGAGGATCGCACGAATGGATGCTGACGCTTGTCCGAAATTGGCGAGCCAAAGATGTACTCCAAGGATGACGACCAGTAGCACGGCAGTGACTCTCTGGAACAGCCAAAGCCAAACGTTCGTGGGGGCTGACGGATTTGCACTCACGGTTAGGCTCCTCCGAGCGACGGAAGACCGTAGTAGATCACGAGACCACTTGCGATGACAGCTATGGCAATTAGGATCCAGAAGATGACTTTGTGCGAACGGAGGCCGACGCCAATACCTGTGTCGAATAGTACGATACGGATTCCATTCATACCGTGGAACGCAATGATGCCTAGCATGATCAGATCGATAGCAAGAGAAGTGCTGTCAACATAGTAGAACGGGTTCCTCAAACCGTCCAGCATCGTGACTAATGTGCCCTTAAGCGCGAAACTTGCCTGAGAAATCGCAACCACGTGCGCAACAACGAACACAACTAAGACGATTCCGGACACGCGCTGAATCAACCACGCCCAGATTCCAAGGCGCATGTTCCGGGGATTCAGGTCGCCACCTCTTCCGAAGAGTCGTGCGATCCGTTTAGTCATAGAAGATCAACCTCCCGGCGTATAATATGATTCCGAAAGTGACCAATACAAGGCCGGTAAAGATCCCGAAGACTCGTTCCAGACCAGCGAGACCCGCCATGTAGGCTTCGAATAGGAACGCCAACTCGATGAGGGTGAACACTACCAGCAGAGCAACCCACAGCCTCGATAATGAAGCGGGGCGGCTTCCGGTTGTCTCACTCAAAGAATCGTATCCTCCGCTTGACTCTGCCAGCGGTGCGCTCGCTCGAGTAGATCATGCGACCAAGAATTAGAATCGAAACCACAGTCACTGCAGCGTATCCGACACCTATCAACAGATCCGGTCCCGATGCGGCTGCCTGTAGCATGCGAGGGGCTAGCAATGTGAGCTGCGAGATCGCGTAAGTCGCGATCACAAATACGACTATGAAAGCGAACATCGACAACACACCTATATGTTTCGGCAAGGCAGCCTTCACCTCCTGGAGATCCTTCTCTGCTTGTAGGCGCCGAGTAGTAAGGCCGCTACTGATATTCCATTCACGACAAGAAGCATCGCCAGAAATGTTGGATTCGAGAACGATGCGACCTCTCCTGGGGTGGCATATCCGTAGCTCGTAAGAACTAGGAACTGCTAGGGCAACAACTAATGCGGCTGCCATCATAAACGGTCTATCTTTGGGGGCACGCCGAGTTCCTCTGTCGATAGCGGGCACTAGAACAAGAAGTATTCCGAGCACAGACAGTAGAGCAACCGCGTGAATTGGCTGAACTCCCTGCGTTTTTAGAAATTGGTAGACGCCCATAAAGTACCACTCAGGCTCCAGGACCTCAGGAGGGTTCAGCGGATCGTACTTCTCTCCCATCCCCGCTGGAAAAAGCGATGCGAACATCACGATCAAGCCGAGTATCGCGAAAGCAAGAGCAATCTCGCTCAGCAGATGATTCGGGAAGAACGGAATCTCGTCTTCCGTCGATGAGTCCGCAGATTCAGAGTGGGCCTGAGATTCCATGCCTCTTCACCATCCAGAAGTGGATCGCCATGACGATGATCATTACGCCAGGTATGAGGAGCATATGGCTGCCTGCGTAGCGTGATAGCGTATCGCTCGGCCCTCTACCCCAGAGCATCTTTCCGAATAGCGGCCCGAGATAGGGAATCGATGTTGCTATTCCCTTGCCGATCCCTGAGGCACCAACTGCTACCTGATCCCACCGGAGCGTGTATCCCGTGTATCCAGCGAACAAGCGTCAGCAGACCCAAGCTGACGCCTGCAACCCAGTTCAGCTCACGCGGAGCCTTGTACGAGCCCGTGTAGTAGACTCTCAGCATGTGTAGAACTGCAAGAATCAGCATTCCGTTCGCGCTGTAGAAGTGAACGCTCCTGACTAGCCAGCCATAGGGCACTGTCTTTGTAATTGTCATCATGCTGTCGAATGCATCACTGGGTGACGGGACATAGTACATCGAGAGAAGTACGCCCGTAACCGCGAGTACGACGAAGAGGAGGAAGGTTGTTCCGCCGAGGCAGTATATGGGGCTGAGTGCATGTCGTGGGAACGTGGCTTGTGATGAACGGTTCAATTCTGGTTCTGCTTACAAACCAATCCCAAAGTCGCGCAAACCGAGAACGCTTTGACAAGTGTTTGTCTCCTCATTCCTCACCGTAGAGCGGGAGACCGCTCTCGTAGCCGTTGGCATAGATGTCGCCATTCGTGTCGATCTCAAGTTTGATCTTTGGCATGGGTCTCGGCGGAGGACCATCCAAGACTTTGCCGTTCTTGGGATCAAAGACAGCTCCATGGCAAGCGCAGAAGAGATTATCCTTTCTGTCCTCCCAGCCCTTGATCGGTTTCTTATCGAAGTGGATCTGGCAACCCAGGTGAGTGCAGACTGCATCATATGCGACGAAATCGCCTGACGCCAAATGTATGAGAACAGCTGATCGATCCTCGTGAGGATAAATGAAGAGAAGGCTCTCTCCAGCTGGAACCTCGCTGTTGTTTGCGATCTTCTGGCGTGGATAAGAGGTTATGCCGGATTTTCTCTCAAGGAGATACGCACTCAGCCTCCCAACAGGAAAAAGCACCGAGGCGCCAGAGAAGACTATGAGAGCCTTCAGAAACCTTCTCCTTGAAGTATCACTTGCCCTCGGCACACTGCCAGATGACGATGCTATCACCAGCTGAAAGTTATTAGGCCCAAGATACGGTACGTTCTATTATTTCAAAGCCAACGGAAAGACATACTAGTACTTACAAGCATGAAGCCCAGACTTTCACAGTCGATCACCGTAGAACCATCCAAGCTAGCGCACGTAGACTTCCGGCCTCCTGTCCTGAATGATATCGTTCACGGAGGTCATCCTCTTGTTGGCAGCTTCTCGAAGATCGATCTCACGAACCCTCACCTCTTCTCGATTTGATGAAGCACAGTACAAGATGCGCCCTTTCGTGTCAACTATCTCCGAGCGTCCTATGTACTTCAGTTCGCTGTTCACGGCCGATCCTGTCCGCGGTCACTGCGAAGACGCGGTTCTCAATACATCTCGTCTTCATCGCATGGGGACAGAAAGGCAGTACAAGATTCGATGGGTGAGCAATTATCTTTGCACCTTTAAGCATCAGAGTCCGAGCGGACTCGGGAAAGAACCAGTCGAAACAGATCATGACTCCGAGATCGCCGAAGACTTTGAACTCGTTTCCTGGTTTGAAGAATTTCTTCTCCCTGAAGAAGAGGTGAACCTTACGGTAGGTTGACGCCCGTCCGTTACGGGCTACAATTGCAGAATTGTATAGACTTGTTCCTCTTCTTTCCGCTATGCCTGCAACGATCGTCATCTTTCGACTACGCGACAGGTCCAGAAGCTTCTGACATCGTGTAGCCGGTAGGGATCCTTTCGGCCACCTTCTCGATCTCTCGACGGTTGGAGAAGTTGTATCCAGTGTTGAAGAGTTCTGGGAGAACCATTAGGTCCGCTTTGTTTCTCTCGAGAAAGCGGAGCGCTTTGTCAACGTTCTCCTCTACTCGAAGTAGTCGTGGATTCATCTGTACGAAACCGACGCGCACTCTTTGCACCCTAGATTGCTTCCAGTGCTATTGCAGGCATTGATCTATCTTTTGCAGACTAGGAGTCAACTTCGAGGAAGTAGGGTAGTTGGTGCCGAGGGAGTGATTTTCCCCGTCGGTTGGCCCGACGGTTTTGAACACTCGATTGGGCCAGCCGTCTGGCCGTCAGCCCGGTCTTCAGCCTCACCTGCTCACAGGCATCGGGTGCTCTCCCAGGCTGAGCTGTCAAGGAACCCGAAGGTTCTACCTCGGCACAGCTGGGATGGGACTGTAGGCCTTTCGGCTTTCAATTAAGACTTTCCCAATCACTCAATCTCCCTGATAATCTCGGGCTTCCAAAATCCATTTAACGAGGCCAGACCCAACTCACACGTCGCTGACGCATAGACGGACGACCCTTCAAATGATGATTGGTCGTACATCGTTGATGTTAGGCGATTATCGTGGGCCGGTAGATCAGTCTGGTATGCCTCGAGGGCCGAAGATCGTCCGCTTGGCAAACTCCAGTTCCAATGTGCGGAAGGTCGCGGGTTCAAATCCCGCCCGGTCCACCATGACGCATCCACATCCCATCAAAGCATCAAACATCATCGTACATCAGTGCGTGCCAGCGGGGTTAGAAACGTTCTCGCCAGCAAGTCTGATTTCGAATTTGCAGTAGTGTCAAATCTTGAAGGAACGCACTCTGCACTGGCATTCTGCTAATCATACCAGACCTTCCCAGTCGAAGGCGAGAGATTACGAGAAGTGGTCGCTTCCAATGCCGCTGGCTTCGTTCAGTCTTGCATATTCTCCGTGTCTAACGCCTTACGATTCTGGTCGAAATAGCAAAGAACGGTGCAATGTGTGGAATTGTGGGCAAAAGCGATATTTGATAGCGGTGTCAAATTCTATCTTAGATTCGGTGACTACTGATTGTCAGCGACCGCTCGGACACTAACCGGAATTCCGGGTCTAGATGAGATATTGGGTGGCGGGATACCCGCAGGGAGAGTAGTGCTGCTGGTGGGTGGACCCGGAGCAGGAAAGACCATCTTGGCCAGTCAGTTCTTGGTGAACGGGATCAAGAACTACGGTGAGAACTCAGCCTTCGTGAGCCTAGACGAGAGCAAGCAACACTACTACTCGGAGATGGAGAAGTTCGGCTGGGATCTAGCCAAACTTGAGCATGAGCGGAAATTCGCCTTTGTCGACGCATCGCCGATCCGGACTATTCCTGGGGAAGTGAAAATAGGAAAGATGACCATCGGTAAGAAGGATTTCTCACTCCTCAGCCTGATCGAAGGAATCAAAGCTGGAGTCAAGGCAATCGGTGCAAAGCGAATAGTCATCGACCCGATCGCTTCCCTAGTTTTTCAGTTCCCGGACATTGTGCCGAGAAGAAATGCAGTGCTCGACCTGATCGAGGCGCTCGTTGAAACCGGTGGAACATGCATGATCACAACGGAGCTGAGAGCCCCTGGACTGGAGAGAACTGTCCAGCTAGAGGAATACTTGGCTCATGGAGTCATTGTCCTGCAGACAGTGCAGGTAGGCCGATCTATTGTTCGCTCATTGCAGGTTGAGAAAATGCGTGAAACAGCAATCGACATGCAGCCCAGGCCTTACCGTATCAACTCGTCCGGAATCGAAGTATTCCCGAAGGAGAGCATATACTAACATTAGACGATCATGATTCGGGACTGCTTAGCACCGAATTCTCTTTTCTGGCCAGTCACATCCCAAACAGGTCTGCTAGCGGCACACTACCTAGCGATGCTAGTCTCGTGGGAGCAGACTCTTCATAAATACCCTAGAGATGCTTGAATTGATCCATGGGATTCCAGCCACGAGCGCGGACGCCAAGAGATTTTGGTCGACGACCAGGAAAGAACAAAACTCAGACCAAGCCTGGGAAGCGGCGAACTGGGGCGGAGCATCGACTCGAAGAGGAACACGTCACAACCCTTGCAGAAGTCGCCGGCAGAGCACTCAACAGTCTAAGTCGGCTTGGAGATCAGAGATTTGCCTTTCCTCCATTTCATGAACACTTCGACCGTTGGCTGCTCAGCGTTCGAAACATCCTCTCCGACTTCCAAGCGAATTCCGCAGTCACAATTGACGACCAATTCAAAGTCGAAGTCTCACACATACTGTCGGACATCGAAGTCGACTCTGAATGATAAGCGAATCAAAGAAGCGTCAAACCATGAGGCAGTTCGCAAACTCAACCACGCACTTCTCGACGCTAGGAGCCTTCTTGCACAGACAGATAGGGAATATGCCGCCAAGATTAGTGAGATGACTGGCAAAAGAGAACTTGCAGTCAAACCTGTCGTCAAGAATCTCGGAAGACTCCGAGGGGAACTGAGTCGAATAGTCGCCATGAGAGCTGGCTTTCTCAGAGGAATCTCAAAGAAAGCCAAGGCAGAGAAGACGACTGAAGCAACTCGGAAACTAGGCACCACGAAGGAAGAACTTGAGAGAATTGAGAAATCATTTACTGCCGAACAAGAGAAGCTAAGGAACGAATACGAGCGAAGAAAACTGCAGATTGTTGAACAGATCGCGAAATATCAGAAAGAAATTGAGAAGATTGATGCTGGCATGCAGACCGACGATTCCCTAGATGCGCGACATGCGACATGTGAGGCGTTGATAGGCGCTCTCAACTCGCTGTTACTGAGAAAACAGTCAACGCCGGAGAATGTGGGCGAGTCCTGACTATTCTTATCGCTAAAGGGCCACAATCTAAGATGACTTGATATAGCTGCTGCAAACAGTCGCCCACGAAGGGCAATACAGAATGCCATACTGTCCAAAATGCGGTAGGGAAGTTCGAAGTGATGCTAAATTCTGCACGAACTGTGGCACAACACTAGAAATTGGAGCGTCATCCACGCCATCTGCACCTACACCTTCAGGATACAATCCGCCCAGCCCTTTGAGTGACCTGGGATCGCGGATAGTTGCAGGAATCATAGACTACATCATAATCGGCATTGTGGCAGGGATACTGTCCATCTTCTTGCTCGTACCGTGGGTTATGACCGGAGCTAGAATGACGGGAACGTTCGGGCCGGCCTGGGTCGGCGGAATTCTTGGAATAGTGGGAGTCATGTGGATCCTCTGGTTAATCTACTTCACTTACTTCGAGGGTACCTCTGGTCAGACATTAGGCAAGAGACTCATTCACATCAGAGTGGTCAAGGAAGATGGTTCAAGATGCGATCTCGGTTCCGCTCTGGTCAGGAACATTCTCAGAATAGTCGACCATCTACCGTTCCTATATCTACTCGGAATCATCTTGATAGCAGCCACAGATAAGAGACAACGCTTAGGCGACATGCTCGCAAAAACGATCGTTGTCAAAGCATAGAACAAACTGACTAGCTTAAGTCCGATGCCTTTGATCACGGTCTGGTGAGTTCTGCATCATTCTGATCGCTCTGCTGAATCCAAGTGACAATTATCTCAGTAAGCTTCACTGCGGCTTCTTGGACGCGGTCGCTTAGAGTCTCTCCAAATGAGTCTGTTGGTTGGATACCAACCGTAAAGATCCGGATACTCTTGGGTATTCGATCGGGCTGGAAGTTCTTGTATAGTTCGAGCGCAGTGGCGAAGTTCGCTCCATGGGGAGATGAAGCATGCAATGTGTCTTCGAAGTCTTCGGGGCCGAATTCTCGTATCTTGCCTGTCTCAGCGTTCTCAGCCGCGTAGGAGTCAACGATTACAACTTCATCGTATCCGAGTATCTCCTCGACCAGCTTGAGACCGCTGGCGCCGAGTTCCTTGACCTGTAGATCGGCTCGGGATTGAACCTTATTGCTTACCATCCTTGCGACGTAGATGCCTACGCCGTCGTCTCCCATTATCGGGTTTCCGATGCCGAGGACGAGTCTCTTCACTTCGATCCAGTCCCTGAGCTGGCTTCGGAAGGCCTCTTCAGGGCCTAGCAAGTCGTGGGATATGTCTATGGATTTCGTAGTCTTCGCAGTAGTGCTCTTTCCTTGTTGTAGATGTTGACCTCGAGAGGCATCTGTCCTGGAAGAGTGTGTGTGGCGCAGCCGTAGCATGGGTCGTATGCTCTGAAAGCCATCTCCACCATGTTCAGCAGACCTTCCGAGACTTGGCCGTTCTTGATCAGTCCCTGTGCTGCCTGTTTGATGGACATGCTTATCGCGGCGTGATTGTTTGTTGTGCCCACGATCAGGTTGACATTCTTCACGAGTCCCTTCTCGTCAGTCTTGTAGTGATGTGTCAATGTTCCTCGGGGAGCTTCAACAATTCCAACGCCTTCGTCTGGGGTTGCGGTGGGAATCGTGCGAACGTTCTGGCTTGTGATTTCTGGATCTCGGCTAAGTTCATGCATCCGCTCGGCGGCGTAGAGGAGCTCTATCAGACGAGCCCAGTGCGTTGCGAGTGTTGCGTGAATGGGTTTGCCGCCTAGACGTCTCATACATTTTCTTGTATTCGACTTGTGCGAGAGGTGTTGCCATTCCGTCGGCCGCGTTGAGTCGTGAGAGCGGTGTGGCTCTGTATACGCCGCTGTCTTTTCCGCCGACGAGTCCTTTCCATCCGACTTTCTTCAGGTACGGATACTTCAGGTATGTCCACGGTTCGACATGCTCGGCGAGATGTTGCTGATATTCGGCGGGATTGTACTTTGCGAACTCTTTTCCTTCAGGGTCAACCACTCTGACTTTGCCGTCGTAGAAGTTGACTCGGTTCTGGTCGTCGACGAGGCCCATGTAGTATGTGGGGGTCGTGTAGAAGTCGCTCTTTATGAGATTCACATAGTCCTTGTTCTTCTAAGACGACATCTTCGAAGAGCTTCAAGGTGAACTTTGCGAACTCGATCTCTGATTTTGCGATTTCCTCGATCTTTGCTCTTTCCTCTTCAGTGATGGGTCTGCTGACTCCGCCGGGCACTCCGCATGTTGGATGAATTCTCCTTCCACCGATCATGCCGACAACATCAAGTGCGTCTGAACGATGTTTAATCACGGAAGAGCCGACATCAAGTCCGACCTTTCCTATTACGCCGAGTATGTTTCGCTCCGCTTTGGGAGCATTGGGGCCCATGACAAAGTCTGGTCCGGCGAGTATGTAGAAGTGAGTTGTGTGATCGGCCACGTAGAAGGCGCTGTACAGTAGTTCTCTTAGCTTCTTGGCGGGAGATGGGGGGTCGACGTGAAAGACCGCATCCAGCGCTTTCGTGGCAGCTAGATGATGGGCTTCAGGGACAGACGCCGCAGATTCTGCTTGTGATGTCAGGCATTTCTTCAACTGGTCTGCCTTCGCAGAACTTCTCAAATCCCCTCAGTTCAGGAACTTGGAAGTAGGCGTTCTCAACATTTCCTGCGTCGTTGAGAAAGATCTCAATCTTCCCGTGTCCTTCAAGTCTCGTGACCGGGTCTATACTGATAGTTTTCATACTTTTGCCCTCCTCAACAGCGACCGAGCTAAACCATACCTGTAGAAAGTCCCGATTGGATCTACCACTCCGCTTGCGATCCGTTCAATCTCTTCCTCATTCTCAGAATCGAAGTTCGATGACAAAGCGGACAGCATCTTTGCGCCTTGATCGAGCACACCTGGAACAGGTCCGTAGCAGCCCCGGCATGGCATGTTAGCGCTGAGACACTGTGCACCGCAGCCTCCGCGGGTGGCAGGCCCCATGCAGATTATTCCTTGATCGAAGAGGCATTTCTCCGTGTCAGGAACGATCTCGTAGGTTCGCACGATCTTCTTGATCTTCCTGTCTCCCTTGACACGTTTGCACTCGTCACAGAGTGATCTGTCTGATGCGCCGATGACGGAGCCTTTCGCCGGAAGCTTTCCACCAACTATGTTGCCCATCACTGCTGCAACTTGTTCTCCCACAGGGGGACAGCCGGGAACATAGTAGTCAACGTCTACTGTCTGGTCGAGCGTCCTCACTGTGTTGTAGAATTCAGGGATCGTCAGTATCTCCCTCCTTCACTTGCACTTTGGTCTCTGGAATGGTGCCTTTTGGATTGTCGATGGTTGGAGTCTCCTTGTAGACGCGCGTGAAAATCTTATCTTTGCTAGTTGTGTTTGCTAATGCAGGTATGCCGCCGCCGTTGGCGCAAGCTCCGAAAGCGATGAGGATCTTCGATTTCTGTCTGAGCAGCTTTGCCATGTGCTCGTTTTCGGACGTTCTGAATGGCACCGTTGAAGAAGCATACGTCGATGCTCTTGTCAGGCATCGCTTCGACGTCTGAGTACTTGAAGTCTAGAGCAACTGGCCAGAAGACGATGTCGACTTTCTTTGACACGTCAACAAGACTCTTTCCAAGTTCGAGCACGGCGATTTCGCATCCGCCACAGCTACTTGCCCAATAGAAAGCTGCCTTTGGATTTGCCATGACTAGGCCTCCTTTCCTCCGTTCCAGTTCAGAGGACCAAGCGCACGGAGTGTCGTAGTCATGTTCTCGACGACTTCCGCGTATTTCTCGCCTTCTGACGCTGAAACCCATTCGAGTCTCACGCGATCTCTCTCGACTCCGAACTGTTCGAGCATCTTCTGGAGCAGTTTGAATCGCCTGATTGTCTTCATGTTGCCGCTCGTGTAGTGACAATCGCCTGGATGGCATCCCGCGATGAGAACGCCGTCCGCACCTGATGCTAGAGACTTCATCACCAAGACCGGATCGACGCGACCTGAACACATTACCCGGATGGGAGTGACGTTGGGTGGATACTTGATCCGGCTTGTCCCAGCAAGATCGGCCCCTGTGTAGGCACACCACTTGCATAGGAAGCCAACAATCTTAGGCTCAAAGTTCGACTGCATGTCAATCACCGTTTTGAGGCGCAGATCGCTTCCACTTCGGCAAGGAGTTGCTGATCAGTGAAGTTGCGCTGCAATATCGCTCCAGACGGGCACGCGGCGACGCAGGTACCGCATCCTTTGCAGAGCGCGTCATTCACCAGAGATACCTTCTTTGTTTCATCGAAAGTTATCGCGTTGTATGGACACAGGCCGATGCAGATCTTGCACCCTGAGCATGACTCCTCATCTATGAAGGCGACCGTTGGTTCAAGTGTGACCTCTTTTCTGTCGATCAGGGATAGCGCGTTGGCTGCTGCCGCAGCGCCTTGGGCCACGCTGTCGGGTATGTCTTTGGGGCTTTGACACGCGCCCGCGATGAAAATGCCATCTGATGCGGTTGATACAGGTGCGAGCTTGGGATGACGTTCTAGGAAGAATCCGTCCTGACTTCTGCTTATCGAGAATGTCCTGGCAACTTCTGCGGTGTCCTTTCTAGGCTCCAGACCCACGCTGAGGACAACCATGTCGACAGGTATCCTTCGGACGGCTCCCAGCAGTGTATCTTCGGCGACCACGACAAGCTTGCCTCTCTCGCTCGGAGTTTGGGCGACATCAGTGACTTCAGCTGCCTTTCCGCGGATGAAAATCGTCTCCTCTTTGAGCATTCGTTTGTAGAACTCTTCGTATCCTTTGCCGAATGCTCTTATGTCAATGTAGAACTCGTATATTCTTGCTCCGGTCTTCTCGTGAGCCAAGTGTGCAATCTTCATCGAGTACATGCAGCAGACGCGCGAGCAGTACTCATTATAGTTCGTATCGCGGCTTCCTATGCAGTGTAGAATCGCCATGCTCTCGGGCATCTGTCCGTTCTTGAGCATGATTTTTCCTCCGGTTGGACCGGACGCGTGTGAAAGTCGCTCGAATTCCAAGCTCGTGATGACGTTAGGTAACCTACCATACCCAAACTGTTTCACTTTGGACGCATCGAATAGATCGAAGCCTGTTGCCAGAACCGCAGCTCCCACTTGCAGGTCAACAAAGGTTTCTTTCTGATCGAAGTTTATGGCGCCTCTAGGGCAGAATTTTTGGCAGACCTTGCAGATGCCCTTCGTGAAGTATAGGCAGTGTTCAGTATCAATGACCGGGACGTTGGGTACGGCTTGCGGAAACGGCCTGTAGATTGCCTTCCGCTTTCCAAGTCCACAATCAAACTCGCTCGGGACACTGAGAGGACACTTCTCCGTGCACAGACCGCATCCGTTGCATTTGTCGTCTTCAACATACTTTGGGCGCCTTCGTACTCGAGCGGTGAAGTTGCCAACATATCCGGAGAACGCAGTGACGTCGCTATATGACAAAAGCTCGATATTTTGGTGCTGACCGACAGACACCATTTTTGGTGTGAGGATGCATGCGGCACAGTCGAGGGTTGGAAAAGTCTTATCGAATCGCGCCATGTATCCGCCGATCGTTGGTTCCCTCTCGACGAGATAGACCTTCTTCCCTGAGTCAGCGATTTGGAGTGCGGCCTCGATTCCAGTGATTCCTCCTCCAACTATCAGGACATTAGGGTTGACCGGCACTCTCTTGACATCGAGTGGTTCCTGGAACAAGACGCGACTGACAGCGGCGCCTACGATTGCCTTCGCACGTTCGGTCGCCATCTCCTTGTTCTCGCTGATCCAAGAACACTGTTCGCGAATGTTCGCCATCTGGAACATAAACTGATTCAGGCCCGCTTCTTCGACCGCACGGCGAAAAGTGGGCTCATGCATTAGAGGCGAGCAGGAGGCAACCACGACCCTCGTAAGGCCTAGCTCCTTTACGTCTTTCTTGATAAGCTCCTGACCCGGGTCAGAGCACATGTATTGATAATCTCGCGCCACAGCAACTTTGGGCAGACCGGTAGCGTACTCAACGACACTCTTACAGTCCACCGTCTGAGCGATGTTTGATCCGCAATGACAGATGTAGACGCCGATCTTTTCTGACATCTATCACACTACCTCCACATGCTTCGTTATGACAGCTTTGCTCGAGATCAGTTCCTGGTTGATTGCGAGCTCTTTTCGGTTGAAACCAAATGCTAAGCCCATCAACTGGGTGAAGTAGAGCGTGGGAAGTTGGAATTCTGTTGCGAACTTCTTGTTGACGTTGCCTTGGTACGCCTCTAAGGTCATGTGACAGAGGGGGCATATGGTCGCGATGCATTCAGCTCCGTTCTGGGTTGCGGAGTCAAGGAGAGATCGCACTAACGTCAATCCAACCTGCTCGTTAGTTGTCATCTGCATTCCTCCGCAGCATTTCGCTTTTAGGGGAAAGTCAACCGGTTCTGCTCCAATCCACTTTAGGACCGTATCAAGCATGATGGGGAATTCCTTGTCGTCGAAATCTCCGAACGGTCTTGTGAACTGGCAGCCGTAGTATGGAGCGATCTTCAATCCAGAGAGCGGTTTAGTGACTTTCGCCTTGACTTCTTGCTCTCCGATATCCCTTACAATTACTTCCAGCAGATGTCTGACTTTGACGGTTCCAGAGTATTGGAGATTTGCAGCCTTGAGTGCGGACGTGATCGTCTTCCTGAGTCTCAGGTCCTCGCCCATGTAGCGATTGCTCTTTGTGAGCGTCGTGAAGCATGCGGGACAGACCACCACAAGATCCTTGTTTTCTTTCTCGGCGAGTGAGAGGTTTCTTGCTGATAGCAGGTGTGCACGAAGCTCCTGAATAGAAACGTATGCAGAGGCACCGCAGCAGTTCCAGTCATTCAATTCAGTAAGGTCAATCCCGAGCTCTTTTGAAACCAAGCGAGTGGACGTGTCATAGGCTTTGTTCATGCCCTCAAGCGCACAGCCCGGATAGTATGAGAATCCCATGCGAGAGTCCAATGCTATGCCTCCTGAGCTGCCCCTGAACTAGAATGCAAGTCTGAAACAAGCGCATTAGTCATCGCTTCTGAACACTTCTTCAAGTCAGATACTCCGGAAATTCGGTGAGGGAATAGCGGCATCCTGCCGCGTAAGAATAGTCTCAAGCCGTGTGGCATCATCTTTAGAAGTCCAAGCGGGTTCGTCTTTAGCAGAACATTCATCACAAGTGCTGTCTCGGGCAGTCTACCGTACTTGTCGACCATTTCTACAAACGTCTTCGACATCACGGGTGCAATGGCACCTTCTTGAACAAGTCCGAACTCAACTCCCAGGCGCTTGAGTTCATACATTATGTCTGTGAATTTGATTCCTGATGGACACCGGACGGTGCAGTAGTAGCATGAGGTGCATAGCCAGACGGTGTTGCTTCTCATAACCTTCTCAAGTTGGCCTGCTCTGAATGCGGCGATGATCTCTCTCGGTGTATAATCCATTGCATAGCTTGTTGTGCAGGAGGCGCTGCATGTTCCGCATTGGATGCATTCCTTAATCTTCTCCCCGCCGGGGATTCCGTATATGGCGTGGAGGAAAACGTTGCTAAGTGCGTGAGCTCTTCTCTCGGATTGTTCCTCGTACAAACGGGTCACGCCCCGTGAGTGCTAGGTCATAGATATATGTGTCACGTGTTGAAATCCGAGCATTTTCCGACTATATATGCCCGGAAAAATCTAACTAGAATAGTAGTAAATAATTAGCAATTGATATTAGGAGAGATTACTCCTCGGGCCTGCCCTCTCGCTACTCGGACAGGAAAAAATAACGACTCGGAACGACTGCTCCTTGACCATGAAGTTGTGCCAGCTTCCAGCATACGCTATCCTTCAGATCGGAAAACATCTGATGACGAGATTTCGCAGCGCACAGGGCTGCGCTATTGAGTAAACGAAGTGACCAAGATATTGAATAATGATCAACTGCAAACTCGGACTGTGTTTGAAGAGGCGAACAGTGAAAGGGCTCAAAGGTCTTCGATCAGAGCGCGTCACAGACGGCTCTGGATGAGATCTAATGATCATGATGGGACTTCGAAGTACATTCTAACTACATGTTTTCCCACGATCTATGTTCGTCATAAGTTCTTAGAAGCTTTTCTCTATAGTGAAGTCGCCAAGACGAAAATTCACAGCAAGGTATATCAAGAAACACATCACACTTGCTGCGTTTCAGATATCTTAGGACCTGATCAATGTTGAAACGTGATCAGTTAAGAGTTCAAACAGTTCTCGAAGAGGCAGACAGTAAGAATGCTCAGAGATCCTTGACGGTGGTGCACCCCAGGTTAGCATCTGAAATTCAGAAGCTAGGCGCCAAGAAACTTGCGAAATGTTACAATTGTGGCACATGTACAGCCATCTGCCCGGTCGTCCAGGAGCGCGTAGAGTTTCCTAGAGCTCCAATAAGACATGCCATTCTAGGTCTTGAGGAGAAGCTTGTCTCATCTCCTTCGCTTTGGCTGTGCTACTTCTGCGGCGAGTGTTCGGACACTTGCCCCAGAGATGCCGATCCTGGCGCTTTCATGATGGCTGCGAGAAGATACGCCATCAAGAGATACTCGTGGGGAAGATTGGCCTCGATCTTCTATGGTAGTTCGGTCTCCTCAGCCATGGGCCTCTTGTTCACAACGCTCGTGGCCGTGTTCGGCGTTTTGCTACTTCGAGGACCTGCGATCTTCAGCCCGGTTGACTTGCAGCAGTTCTTCTCTTTCGAAATAATCCACAATGCTGGACTCATCCTTGGAGCGTTTGTGGGACTGAGCGCCTTGGCGAACCTTGCAATAATGATGAGGCAGATCAGACACGGAACCCAAAAAGAGGCACCGGCGGGGAGGAAAATCGGAGTCTGGTTTTCGACTCTTGTCTCGTCCGTTGTTAAGGAGTCTCTCGCTCAAGTTGGTTACCTCAAGTGTACGAACAGGAACAGGTACTATGCGCACATGGCGTTGTTTTGGGGATTTGTCGGCATGGCTGTTGCTACGTCCATCGATTTTGTGCTTGGCATAGGCAACGTTCCACTCTCTCCAGTTCCGCCTCAACGAGTGTTGGGGTTGGCAAGCGGAATAGTCTTCTCCTGCGGGGCCGTGTACTATGTCTACAAGAGAGTCAAGAAAAATGAGCAACATGTGAAGTTCAGTCATTTTACGGACTGGGCGTTCATTCTTCTGCTCTTCCTGTCTGGCATTACGGGACTCTTGTTGACGACGACGCTCTATGCTAGTTCCGATCTTGCAGCGTACAGCTTGTATGCATTTCATCTTGTCGTCGTATTCGATCTCATAGTATTGGCTCCGTTCACCAAGTTTGCTCATGCCATCTATCGGCCGTTGGCGATCTGGATGAACAAAGCGACTATGAAATTAGGCAATGTGACAGGAGTGAGTTAGAATGGCGAAACCTGTTTTAGTCATCGGAGGAGGAATCGCAGGCATCCAAGCAGCCGTTGATCTTTCAGAACAAGGCATCAAGACCTACCTAGTCGAGAAGACCCCAAGCATCGGAGGACGAATGTCGCAACTCGACAAGACTTTTCCAACCCTCGACTGTGCCGCATGCATCCTCACACCCAAAATGGTGTCTGCCTCCAAGAATGAGAACATAGAACTGTTGACCTACGCAGAGGTTCAAGACGTCAAAGGTACATCAGGAAACTTCAAAGTCAAGGTCCTGAAGAAGCCCAGATACGTTGAGATCGACAAGTGTCTAGGATGTGGAGATTGCATTGCAAAATGCCCGGTTTCGGTTCCAAGCGAGTTCAACCTTGAGATGGGCAAGAGAAAGACAGTCTATTGGCCCTTCCCACAAGCGGTGCCCCTCATCCCGGTCATAGATACTGAACACTGCCTATACTTCACGAAGGGCATCTGCAAGGTCTGCCAAAAATTCTGCCCGGCAGAAGCCATAAACTTCGAACAGAAGGCAGAGGAGATTGAGCTGGACGTTGCATCGATAATCGTGGCGACAGGATTTCAGCTACAGGATCCCCGGCTAATTCCTCAGTATGGATATGCAACGCACGAAAACGTCCATACTTCACTCGAGTTTGAGAGACTCGTCTCTTCCACTGGACCGACCGTAGGTGAGATCGTCCGAGCATCTGACAAGAAGCATCCCAATAGCATAGCCTTCATTCAATGCGTTTGCTCCAGAGACATGAGGATGAATCCTAGCTGCTCGGCCTTCTGCTGCATGGCCTCTGTCAAACAGGCAATTCTGGCAAAGGAGCATCTGCCAGGCGTCGACTGTACAGTGTTCTACATGGACCTGAGAGCCTTTGGTAAGGGATATCAAGAGTTCTATGATAGGGCAAGAATTGAATTTGGAGTGAAGTTCATCCGGGGTCGACCGGCGAAGATCGAGGAAGTTCCAGAGACCAAGAACTTGATACTCACTTATGAAGACACCAATGAAGGACGCCTCAACAAGATGGAAGTCGAGATGGCAGTCCTGGCTGTCGGCGTCAAGATCAATCCGATTGAATCATTCATACATGTGCCCTTAGACGAAGACGGATACGTCAAACTGGCAAACCCGTACCTAGATCCTGTCTCGACCGGAGTGAACGGCATCTTCGCCGCCGGCGTCGTCGCCGGCGCTAAGGACATACCTGATTCGGTTACGCAGGGTAGTGCAGCCGCGATGAGAGCCTCGGTGCTTGCGGTGCGTGAATAGTCATGAGTGAAGAATCGAAAGTAGGCGTCTTCGTCTGCAACTGTGGAGTTAACATAGCTGGAACCATAGACGTGAAGGAAGTCATAGAATACTCCAAGACAATACCTCATGTTGTTGAGGCCAAGGAATACGTGTTCATGTGCTCTGCTCCCGGCCAAGATCTCATCAAGGAAAGCGTGAAGAAGCTTGGGCTGAACAGAGTTGTTATCGCAGCCTGTTCTCCTGCTATGCATGAGCAGACATTCAGGGCGACGCTCAAAGAAGCCGGACTCAACCCATACCTTCTGGAGATGGTGAACATCAGAGAGCAAAGTTCCTGGGTGCATTCCGACCACAAACAAAGAGCGACGGAGAAGACCAAAGACCTGATCAGGATGGCTGTTGCGAAGGCGAACCTCCTAGAACCACTTGAGGACTTGCGGTTTGGCGTGCAGCCTGCGGCTTTGGTCCTGGGTGGAGGCGTGGCTGGACTTAGGGCATCACTTGACCTCGCGGAAAGAGGCTACAAAGTCCAGCTAGTAGAAGAGTTACCAACCCTCGGAGGAAGAGCGGCTAGGTTGGGCAGACTTGCTCATATTGACATGAAAGGGAGCGACATAGTCGAATCTCTCATCAAACCTCTCGTGGCAAACCCTAACGTGACCGCTTCTGTGAACTCCCAAGTAACCGAACTGAATGGATCGATTGGATTCTACAAGGCCAAAATCAGGAGCAAACCTAGGTTCGTTGACGCGAAGTGCACGCTCTGCGGAGAATGCTTCCGCGTTTGTCCGGTAGACGTTCCAAATGAATATGAGTTTGGAATCTCAACCAGAAAAGCGATCTATCTTCCGTTCAAGGAAGCCTATCCACCAATAGCCGTGATCGACCCTGATACCTGCACGAGATGCGGAGAATGCGTGAAAGTCTGCCAACCGCATGCGATTGACCTGAACGAAAAGGCCCACGATCTTGAAGCGATCGCGGGAGGAGTAGTCCTCGCAACCGGATTTAGCCCCTACGAGCCTCCTGAAGGAGAATATGGCTACGGGCGTTCCAAGAAGGTCTTGACTCTCTTTCAGCTAGAGCGATTTCTTGACAAGGAGGGACCAACCGGAGGAGAATTGAAACTCGAAGGATCCACTCCGAAGACCCTGGCATTCATAATGTGCGTCGGATCACTTGGAACAACAAAGAACGCGCATCAGTACTGTTCGCGAATGTGTTGTGCATCAGCTCTAAAGAACATGCTGACAATAAAGGACCGGTATCCCGAAACTGAGATCTACACCATCTACAAGGACATGAGGACCTACGGAAGAGGCGACGAGAAACTCTACGAAAGCGCAGCAGAGCATCTTGTCAAGTTCATCCTGTTTGAAAAGCCGCCCACAGTGAATGTGCACTCCGACGAGCTAGAGGTACAGGTACATGATGCTACTCTCCAGGAAGATCTTCTGATTCCGGTAGATGCAGTTGTCCTTGCGGTCGGAATGTCCCCAAGCCAAGACCTGACGAAAGTGCAGAGTGTGGTGAAGGTGGGATGCAGCCCTGAAGGCTTCCTAAGGGAAGCCCACCTCAAACTGCGTCCAGTTGAGGCACCGGCAGATGGAATCTACTTCGCAGGATCAGTGACAAGCCCGAAGAACATAATTGAGAGTGTAACGGCTGGAAGCGCCTCAGCTGCCAAAGCCTCATCCCTCTTCGGAAAAGAAGAGATCAGAATCGAACCCATAATAGCCCAGGTTACAGAGGAAATCTGCAGCGGATGCGCCATCTGCATCGCCATGTGCCCGTACGGCGCGATATCCAGGAAAGACAAGAACGGGAAGAAGCTCGCCGAAGTTGACAAAGCACTGTGCAAAGCATGTGGAGCCTGCGTGGCGGCGTGTCCGTCGGGAGCCATGCAGCAAGCGGGATTCAAAGACACTCAAGTGATGGCCCAAATTGCCGCACTCACTGAGAGGAGGGGCGCTTAGATGAGCGACCAATTCGAACCTAAGATAGCTTTGTTCGCCTGCAACTGGTGCACATACGCGGCACTTGACCTCGCTGGGACAAGCAGGATGAAGTATCCACCGAACTTTAGAGTGATCAGAGTAATGTGCTCCTCAAGAATTGACCCTCAATTCATTGTAGAGGCATTTCGAGATGGAGCCGACGGTGTGCTGGTAGCTGGATGCCACCTAGGCGATTGCCACTACATAGACGGAAACTACAAAGCCCTAAGGAGGATAACTTTGTTACAGAAAATGCTTGAGAGTCTGGGCATCGAGAAAGAACGACTGCGACTCGAATGGATCTCGGCCTCGGAAGCAGCGAAGTTTGTCAAAATCGCGCAAGAGATGGTGGAGCAGGTCAAGCCTTTGGGCCCATTGGCTCCACGACTGCTGGTGACTCGATGATGGACAAACCGAAAATAGCGATGTACTGGTGTGCCAGTTGCGGTGGATGTGAGGAAGCTACAGTAGATATTGCTGAGAGAGTTCTTGACCTCGTCAGCCTGGTCGATATAGTGTTCTGGCCCGTCGCGCTCGACTTCAAGGAGGAAGATGTCGAGAAGCTTCCGGACGGATCGATAACAGCGAGCCTGATAAACGGAGGAATCAGAACCAGCGAGCACGAGCACATGGCGAAACTCCTGAGACGGAAGTCCAAGATTGTAGTGGCCTACGGCGCTTGCTCCGCTTGGGGCGGAATCCCAAGCCTCGCCAACCTCTACTCTGAGGGAGAATTCGCCTCTCGCGCCTACCATGAAGTCCCGACAGTGGATAACCCTCAGAAAGTGACACCACAAAAGAGCACCATTATCGATGGTGTTGAGCTCACGCTTCCTGAAATCTTACCCAGCCTTGTTCCCATCGATCGAGTCATAGACGTTGACTACTATATTCCTGGGTGTCCTCCTACGGCTGATGTAACATGGAATGCAGTCACAACTCTCCTGTCCGGAAAGGTTCCACCAAAGGGATCTACTATAGGCGCTTCGGAGAAAGCCCTGTGCGACGAATGCCCACTCAATGAAACGAAACCCGACAGGGTCTTGGTGCAAGATCTGAAGCGCCCTTACGAGGTCATCCCTGACGGGGAGAAATGCCTGCTTACCCAAGGCTTACTCTGCTTGGGACCTTCAACGAGAGGAGGGTGCACAGCCCTTTGCCCCAAGGCAAGAATGTCTTGCACAGGATGTTTCGGACCGCTTGACAGAGTAACAGATTATGGAGCAAAAACCGCATCCTTCATCGCGAGCATAATAGACTTCCAAGATGAAGAATCGATAGACAAGGTCATTGATAGGCTACCCGACCCGGTTGGAACGTTCTACAGATACACGTTAGGGGCATCTACTCTCGGCGGCAGAATTAGGGGGAACAAGAAATGAAAGAAGTAGTAATCAACCCAATAACCAGACTCGAAGGCCACGGAAAAATAGTTGCGGTTCTGGACGATGCAGGTAACTGCAAGAAAGCCTACCTTCAGGTGCCGGAAATTAGAGGATTCGAAAAATTCGCCGAAGGCAGACACGCTGAAGACATGCCGCAGATAACCTCCAGGATCTGTGGCGTGTGCCCGTTTGCCCACCACATGGCCTCGACCAAAACCTTGGACGATCTCTTCAAGGTCGGTCCCCCAAGCGCTGCAAAGAAGATACGTGAAATGGCATACAACATCTTCATGGTTGAGGATCATGCGCTGCATGTCTATGTTCTTGGAGGCCCAGACTTCATCGTAGGCCCTACCGCCCCGAAGGCAGAACGCAACATACTTGGCGTAATAAACAAGGTCGGCAAAGAAACGGGACTCAAAGTCATTGAAATGAGGAAGAGGCTGCGAAAGACCAACGAGATGCTAGCGGGAAGAACGATTCACCCGGTCATGGGACTACCAGGCGGAGTCTCACGGCCAATAAGTGCTGCCGAAGCTCAAGACATCAGAAAACTAGGAGACGATGCTCTGCAGTTCGGTGTCTTCACGCTCAAGGTCTTCAAGGACATCGTGCTCTCAAACAAGCAATACGTAGACCTGATCACGAGCGACGCATACACCCATCAAGACCTACTACATGGGATTGGTCGATCAGAAGAACAAGGTCAACTTCTACGACGGCAAAGTTAGAGTCGTCAGTCCCACTGGAAATGAATTCGCAAAGTTCGACATTCACGACTACGTGCAACACATCGCTGAACATGTTGAGCCGTGGACGTACATGAAGTTCCCCTTCCTGAAGAAGGTGGGATGGAAGGGATTCGTCGAAGGACAGGATAGCGGGATAATGAGCGTCGCACCGCTTGCTAGGCTGAACGCTTCCGATGGAATGGCAACTCCGAGGGCTCAAGAGGCATACGAGGAAATGTTTGCAACGCTCGGAGGGAAACCAGTTCACCACACTCTGGCTAATCATTGGGCTAGGATAGTCGAGCTGATCTATGCAGCTGAGAGATTTAGAGAACTAGCAAATGATCCTGAGATAACATCACAGAACATAAGGATCCTTCCAACTGCGGTTCCAGAGAGCGGCATCGGCGTGGTCGAGGCGCCAAGAGGCACTCTGATACACCATTACGAGACGGACAACCGTGCCGTCATCAAGAAAGCCAACCTCCTAGTCGCGACTCAACACAACTCGGCGAGAATGGCTCTATCGGTGGATAAGGCCGCTCGCAGTTTCATAAAGGGAGGAAAGGTGGATGATGGGATGTTGAACATGGTTGAGATGGCCTTCAGAGCATACGATCCATGCCATGCATGTGGAACCCACACGCTCCCTGGCTCGATGCCGTTCATGATCTACCTATACAACGAAGACGGAGCACTCATGCGAACAGTGAAGCATAAGCTTCCATGATCAAGAAGCTCCTCGTTCTCTTCCTAGGAAACCCGATACTTGCTGACGACAAGATCGGCCTGCTCCTAGGCGAAATGCTGAAGCCCGTACTCGAATCCGAGGGACACGAGGTAGAGATCCTTGAGAAAACCGGCTTCTCAATCATAGACCACATTGAGAACCGACAAGCGGTTGTAATAGTCGACAGTGTGAAGACTGATACACACGAAGTTGGCGAAATCGTCACCGTCAAACCTGAAGACTTCCAGCAATATGCACCGTTCACTTCTCACTACGTTGGTATCCCTGAAGCGCTTAAGATGATGGCGCAGCTCGACCTCAACCCGCCCGAGCAAGTCCACATACTTGGCATAGAAGTCGAGGATCCGTACACGGTGTCGGAAGAAATGTCACACAGGCTCGCAAAGAGACTGAATGTGCTATGTGAGGAGTTACATGGCAAGATATCATTCATCGCTCGTGACCTCGCCAAGATAGAATGACAATTGGGAAGCCACGAGAAGACTTCTGCATGCCTCAGACTACCTGCTTGAAGTTGAGTATATAGGTCGAGCACCTTCCCTCGCTCCCCAAAGGGCAACGATAAATATAGCGCATGCGCCACAATGAGCGAGGATCCTGAGGGAGTCGCGTTGATTAGTGAAGAGAGAGCGAAACGAGACTGCACTATGCTCGGAGACGTGTGGGAAGTATTGAGCAAAGCCACGGTCGACTTGAAAGGACGCGGCGTGGATGTGCCTCCTGACATCTACAACGCCCTCAGAGGTGCCAAGGACCTCATCACCCTGTGCAAGGGACATCCAAAGCTGGAGGACCTAAATCCGAGAGACGTTGACGCGCATGAGGGCTTCTGTGTGGCCTGTTGCGGCGCTGACATCACTGCCCGGATAAAGTGTGAACTAAGAAACATCGAAGACTTGCTGGTGCTAAAGGCCACTAATGAGCTTGGAACTGACTACGCAGTCAAGCTCCAGGAGAAAGCCGGCGAAGCCTGGAAACCACTTCAAGTGGCCGTTCCCTAAGCCCGAAAGCAAGAGATTCCGTGCTGCGAGATTTCCGTGCCTCGCAATTCTTTTATCGTATTAGATCATGGGCTACATCTGCGCTACCTGCATCGCAGGCAACGCTTGGAAAGAGATGACAATACATGTCCGCCCATCCCATCGCACCGAGACGGACTTCACTAGCGGCAGACGAGAAATCAGCAATCATTGCTGTCACTACATTCTGTATTTCCCTGATCCTTGTGCTTAGGGCGCCGGATCTCTGGGCGATAATGATCTCTCAGTCTTGGAAGCTTCTACAACCCTTCGAGATCAGCTCACATCTGCAAATGCTCTCGATTCTTCGGTGCCAGTTTGAGTCCTTACAGAATCTGATAGCTCAGATGTTGGCTAGAGGGGAATTGTTGTCACTTGAGATTGGATCACGCCCTTTTCCCTTTGGACCCAAGTTCAAGAACGTCTTGGTGATCGGTGCCTGTGATATTTCTGTGATAATTCCCGCGTTGAATGAAGAGAAGTATCTCCCAAGATGTCTTCAATCTCTTTCACGTCAGTCTCGAAAAGGACAATTCGAGACCATCGTGGTTGATGGAGGCAGCACGGATCGCACCGCAGAGGTTGCAGAGGAGTATGCTGACAAAGTCATAGTTGAACCGTCTCCGGTTGGAGCGGCACGGAATATCGGAGCGAAGCACGCGAAGGGAAACATTCTCGCATTCATCGATGCTGACACTATTGCATGTGAGAGATGGATTGAGGAAATCGCTCGTACGTTCGACTCTAACCCGAATGCTGCCGGAGTTACTGGTCCAACGCTTCCGCATGAGGGATCGAAACTGGATAGACTTGCGTACGATGTTGCGACTGGATGGATGCAACGCTTCTCGCTGAGGCTGGGACGCCCACATGTTGCCGGGTTCAACTGTGCATACCGCAAGAAACCATTCTGGGATGCTGGAGGATTCGATGAGAGCAGAGTCCTTTCAGAGGACGTGACGCTCAGTCTTCAGATGAGACATCAGGGTCCGATCGTCTTCAACCCTGAAATGACTGCGTACACGTCATTGAGGAGAATCAAGAAGTATGGTTACCCGTTCTTGACGACTTATTATGCGATCAACGCAGGCATGATGCTGCTCTTCGATCGGACGCTCGGGTATCCGCAAATTCGTTAAGTCCGCAAGGGCACAGTAGAACTATTACCCTCGGTTGACCCTAGATTGAATGACGAGCTTTGAGTGCGAGATCTGCGAAGCCTAGACTCGCCTATGTCTACAGCAACGACTTCCTGAAGTACGATTTCGGTCCAGACCATCCGTTAGCGCCAATTCGGTTGAAGTTGACCTACGAGCTCTCCCGTGCGAAGGGCCTCTTCGAAAATCAGCATGTAAAAGTGGTTGCACCCCGCGTGGCGAGCGAGGAAGAGGTCAGACTCTTCCATACAGAAGAGTACGTGAGTTTAGTGAAACGGCTGAGCAAGTCAGGGCACGGCCTCCTTGATCTCGGCGACACTCCTGCATTCAAAGGAATCTATGAAGCATCAGCAATGGCAGTGGGAGCCACTCTGGGTGCCGTCGACGCGGTCATGGAGGGTCGAGCGGATCACGGAATGAATATCTCAGGAGGTCTCCATCATGCACATGAAGATAGAGCTTCAGGTTTCTGTGTCTTCAACGATCCGGCGGTCGCAATTGCATGTTTGAAGAAGAAGTATGGTCTCAAGCGGATTATGTATTTTGACATGGACGCGCATCACGGCGACGGTGTCATGTATGGGTTCTACGCGGACGCGGGAGTTCTTGACGTGGATCTACATGAAGACGGGCGATACCTGTTCCCGGAACAGGATTCACTTTCGAGACGGGAGAAAAGGACGCGGAAGGCCTCAAAATCAACATGCCTGTACTCCCGAGCACCGGAGACGATCCCTACCTGAGAGGATTCAGAGAGATCGTTCCGCCGCTGGTCCGAGCCTACAAGCCACAATTCATCATAGCCCAGTGTGGGGCCGACTCGCACGAGGATGATATGCTCGCACATCTTAGATTGACCACGCGAACATACGAGGAAATCATCACCACTCTACATGGACTCGCTCACGAAGTTGCGTCCGGCAGGATCGTGGCCGTTGGCGGTGGAGGATACAATCCGGCGAACGTGGCGCGGTGCTGGACCGTGATAGCCGCTTCACTCGCCGAGCTTCATCCAACCAACAACATTCCAGATGAATGGAGAAACGCGCTAAAGAAAAGCACGCATGTGACGCCGCCTAAGACCTTGCGGAGTGAGCCTTCACGAGAAGATAGTCCAGAGACAGGTGCAGATCAGGTTAAGAAGAACATTGAAGACCTCAGAAAGAGAATCCCGTTGTTGACACGTTCTTAGCGTGAGACTCGTCGGTTCCTAGTCGATCTGGAACATCCGTTTCGAGTTCTGAGACGTGAGCTTGTCTAGTTCATCCAATTGCATTCCTTTTAGCTCTGCGACTTTCTTCGCAGTTTCAAGAACATACATGGGTTCATTTCTTTCCCCTCGTCTCGATTGAGGTGTAAGAAACGGACAGTCAGTCTCCAGAACAATCGATTCGTCTGGCACATGTTGGACAAGCTGATGTAGTTTTCTTGCGTTGGGAAAGGTCACGGGTCCCGCGATCGAAATCGAATAGCCCAGTTCGATGACTTTCTCAGCCATATCCAGGTCGCCGGAGAAGCAGTGAAGAACTCCATTCACATCTTTGCCGAAGCTCCGTATCACTTCCAAGACATCATTGTGCGCTTCACGGTCATGTACTACAATTGGCAAGTCTAGCTCCTTTGCCAGGAGTATCTGCTGTTCAAACGCTTCCTTTTGTCGTGCTCTTGGAGAGAGATCCCGATGGTAGTCAAGTCCAATCTCACCGATTGCGACGACCTTTGTGTTCTGGGCGAGTTCTCGGAGCGAGTCAAGCACCGAAGCGGTCATCGTTTTCGCGTTGTGCGGATGGATCCCGACGACTGCGTATATGTTCTTGTGATTGTTTGCGATTTGAACAGCTTGGCGACTAGCGTTGAGATCATATCCGACGTTGACGATTGCACTCAACCCAGCCGCGAAAGCTCTTTCGATAACCTCCTCCCTATCCTTGTCAAAGGCAGGCCATTGCAGATGTGCATGCGTGTCGATCAAATTGGATCTCTCCGTCTCTTACCCTAACTTGTGCGCAGTAACAGCTTTAACTGTCGTCAAAAAGTGCAACCTAACGAGACATGTCGACCTAAGCGAGGGCTCGGGGATTCGCCGCGTTCAGCATGAATGCGCATTTCCAAGAGGAACAAGATAATGGCTGACAAAAAGGCGGACTTGGCAGGTCCCGGTATTGGCAGCTATGAAGAGCTGGAGAAGATCCTTCCTCAGGACTATGATTCGCTGCTGGATCCCAAGGACACGCAGAAGGCCATTTTTGCGGCAAAGAGCTACATCGAAGAGACCCTATGCAAAGAACTCAATCTGATGATGGTTCAGGTTCCTTTGATTGTGGACGTTGAGAGTGGCGTTAACGATCTGCTCGACCGCGATGGATCGCGCACGCCGATTCAGTTCCATATTTCTAACGACTACAACAAGCATCCGGTTGATGCCCAGGTTGTGCAGGCTGCAACGAAGTGGAAGCGAGTTGCGCTGAAGCAGTTTGGAATGAAGGTGGGCGAAGGAATTTGCACTGACATGCGGGCGGTACGCAAGGACTACTTCCTCGACCACGACCATAGCGCCTACGTGGATCAGTGGGATTGGGAGAAAGTGGTCGCAGCGGACCAACGCAACCTCGAGTACCTGAAGGATACGGTCAGAAAGAATCTGGAAGGTCCTCAAGGGAGCTGAAACCCACGTGCAGAAGCTCTTCCCTCAGCTGAAGACGAACAAGTATCCAAGCCTACCTGACGAAGTCACGTTCCTACACGCTGAAGACATCTTGGACATGTATCCGGATCTGCCGCGCAAGCAACGGGAGACAGCGATACTGCAGAAGTACCCTGCTATTTTCATCATTGGGATCGGTTGGGTGCTAAAGGACGGCTATCCGCATGAAATGCGTGCAGCCGACTATGACGACTGGATTACTGAGACTAGGTCGGAGGATGGGAGAGCCATGCATGGACTCAACGGAGACATTCTGGTTTGGAACCCCGTGACGAAACGTCGACACGAGCTCTCGTCGATGGGTATCCGTGTCAATGCGGATACTCTTAGGAAGCAGTTGGAGATATCCGGTCAGCTTGATTTCCTCAAACTGCCGTACCATCGAGGAATCATCAAGAATGAGCTTCCGCTCAGCATCGGTGGCGGAATCGGACAGTCACGAACATACATGCTGCTACTCAAGAAAGCACACCTTGGAGAAGTCAGCGTCACAGTCTGGCCCAAGATCCTCAAGGAGATCTGTGCAAAGAAGAACATCCACGTCCTAGAGTGATCCCCGACCCGTCAAGGAGAGCAAAAAGACCAGAATGCAGAGCACTCGCTCAAGAGGCAAGTTTGGATTTCTTAGAGATTTCATATTTATCTGGGTCCTAGTAGGTCTTCTCGGACTCTACATTGATTCAATAGACAGGAGTTCCTCTATCGTTTTTGCTTCAGGAAACCTCGTGGTTGAAGCGCTGCTAATTGTTTACACGGTGAAGAACAGGCCGTCAAGAGGACCGAGAATAGAGAAATGGGAAGCTTCATAGTTCCGAGTTGAAATGATGCCTGCAAAGCGCCCAACCATCTAGTTGCATGGATCTCCTCGGATACAATTCATATGTGGTAAGATGAAGATGTCAGCGTTCCGCCAAAATGGTGCTCCCGAGAAAATAGTTGCGCCCAATGACACTACCGCAGCCCTCGGCTCTCAGAATAGCAATGAATCACAGTCATCCACTGACCTTCCACAAGTGGGTAGCAAATGGCAACTATTCATTCTGTACTCTGCAATGCTTGTCACAAGGATTGGCTTCGGTTCGATACTTCTCCTGTTTCCAATGTATCTGCCCGTGGGTAGTCTCGGCGTCGGAATAGCCTTATCAGCTTATCCGCTCGCGGAATTCATTTCGGCGGCACCTATTGGTGCATACGTCGACTTTAAGGGACGGCGCCGAATGCTGCTTCTGGGACTCCTGTCAGTCTCCCTGCTCACAATGGCAATATCATTGACGAGGAATGTCTACGCGATTTCGATAATTCATGCTGTCATGGGATTCTCGGGTGCAGCGGTTACCGTCGCTTCTCTCACTATGATAACTGACCTGACAGCTGTGAGCAACAGAGGCCTCGGTATGGGTGGCTTCGACTTTTCGAACATACTGGGCTACGCGCTCGGAATTTCGTTGGCTACAACCATTCTACATTTTACTCAGCGCAACTACGAGCTCGCATTTGTTGCGACCGGTATCATACTCCTTAGTGGGAGCATCGCGAGCATCGTCTGGATTAGAGAAACAAGCCATTCCTCAACTCAGAGTCATCAAGTGAACCCGCTCCGATCCCTAGATCAGAACACGCGTGCGATTCTGCCACTTTGGCTTGGGCTTACTTCCATACTTGGAGTGGTCTTTGTGTTGCCTAGAACGCTCATGGAATCCGGTTTCGGATCTTCCGAAGTCGGACTGACTCTTTCGTTGGGAGCCTTCGGAATAGGCATTGGATCTGTGGGGTTCGGAAGATTGTCGGACAAGATAGGAAGAGGCAAGACCCTTGGCATAGGTGTCATTGGATTGGTCATGCTTCTCTTTAGTACGTTGGACGCTGTCTCACACAGCCCTCCGCAAATCTACGAGCAACTTCCATTCATAGTTGCAGGAGGTCTCATGGCAACAGCCACCGTTCCCTCAGCACTAGCGCTTGTGGGAGACAGAACCAGCAGTGGGCTTCGAGGCTCCGCTATGGGAATCTACAGCATGATGCTCAGCCTTGGCATGGTAATTGGCAACCTCCTCGGCGGATACTCAGCCTCGATGGGAGGTTTGAGAGGAGTACTCGAAGCTAGCGCCGGAGTCTTGCTGCTCTCGCTTGCGATTACTCTGGTGCTGCTCTACAGAGCTGGCGGCCTTCGTCTGAGAAGATGAGAAGCGCCGCGACTCGGACAACTGCCGAGGACAAGAGAGAAACGGACAAAGTCGAGATCATTGAGCAGGCCGTGAAGGTGTGGTTTCTCTTAGTACGAGAGTCTCTGCAACCGTTTTGTTTTGAGCGCTGTGGTTTGCCTTCATCGTGCTCTATCTCGCCTCCTATGCGGGGAATCTGCACTTAGCAGAGAGCGGCAGTATTTCTAGCATCAATGGCAATCGCATGCACGACAGTTGGAGTATTCTGGACAATATGGGCGATCGATGAACGCTAACAAGATGCTTCCAGAAGACCATGCCGTTTGTTAGCAGCTAACTGCATTACGATTTTCGTAGCGCATATCCGTAATACGTATCGAAACACGCAAATCTTTTAAACTAGCGTCGCTATGGCAGGCGGATCCGTCACTTCGGAGCATGAATGCATATGTTTCGTGGATGCTACACGGCAATAGTCACGCCTATGAGAGATTCATCGATTGACTATGATGGCTTTCAGCGACTTGTTGAGTTTCAAGTGAAGTCTGGAGCCAGTGGACTGATCGTTGCGGGAACGACCGGCGAGTCACCTACGTTGACCTGGGCAGAGCATATGAAGGTAATCGAGAAGGCCTTGGAACACACCAGTGACAAGTTCCAAGTTGTGGCTGGGACCGGCAGCAACAGCACAGAGGAAGCGCTCGAAGCAACGAAGCAGAGTTGGGACCTCGGCGCGAAGGCCGCGCTCTTAGTGGATCCATACTACAATGGTCCAAGTTCATTAGAGATCAGGAAAGAGTACGTGGAACCGATCGCAAGAGCCCTACCTAGTATGCAGATGATTCCGTACGTAATTCCCGGACGGACAGGCACGCAGCTCATGCCTCACGATCTTGCGATTCTGCACAAGACGTGCCCAAACTTGAACGCGGTCAAAGAGGCTACTGGAGACTACGAGAATGCTAGACTCACACGAAAATACTGTGGGGATCAGTTCGACATACTCTCAGGAGACGATGATAGAACTTACGAAATGATGACGAACGACATCAAGGCAAGTGGAGTCGTCTCCGTCACGTCTAACATAGCGCCTAGAGCCGTGCAGGAAATGTGCAAGGCCATCAGTGATGGAGACCTCGAAAAGGCAGGCACCCTAGCCAATGCACTCAAACCTCTATTTCAAATCGTGACCGTCAAGAGTGAGGAAACAACTCAATATGGTACAGTCTCGTGCAAAGCAAGAAACCCGCTGCCCTACAAGACACTGATGAATATCATGGGATTGCCATCTGGACCGTGTCGACCCCCAGTCGGAAGGATGACGAGCAAAGGGCTGAACGTCGTGTTGAAGAGCATCCGCTTGGTCCACGAGCGCACCCCCGAGATTCTCAATCCAGTTCAGGAATTCTTCGACATAGATCTCGAGAAGAGACTATCCGACGATGAAGCCTGGAGGCATCTCTGCTACGACGGCTACTAGGTTGTGCATCGTTGGCGCCGACGGAAGGATGGGCAGCAACATCATCCAACAGGCAAAGTCGCCGGTCTTCGAAGTGGTGGGTGCGGTTACCGCACCAAACAGCGAGAATGCAGGACGTAGCCTAGGCGAGATCGGCCTTTCACCAACCAACCTCAAGATTCTTCCTCAACAGAATCTTGAAGAAGCTCTCCAAGGCGCCGACATCTACATATCCTTCACAACCCCAGCCGCCGAGTTGGCCAATCTTCCGAAAGCTGTTCAGATGGGCAAGAAAGCGATCATAGGAACGACGGGATTCAATGAAGATGAGATGAGAAGCATCCGTCGGACCTTGGAAGGAAAAGTGCCTGCCATCATATCGCCAAATTTCTCAATTGGCGTGAACCTGCTGTTCAAGATGATAGAAACGTGCAGACTCTTCCCCAAGGACTATGACTTTAGCATCGTGGAAGCACACCACTCTGGGAAAGCAGATGCTCCAAGCGGAACCGCTAAGAAGATGGCTGATACGATTTCAGCAATGAGAGGGTACTCGGAAAGGATCCACGGAAGAGAAGGAATGTCTAAGAGAAACGAGAAGCAGTTGGAGCTGCTCTCCGTCAGAGCCGGCGGGATTCCAGGTATACACGATTTGATGATTGCTGGTCAACATGAAATGATAAGAATCGAACACGTAGCGTTCTCCAGAAACGTATTCGCGCAAGGAGCTCTTTACGCTGCCCAGTGGCTGAACGGAGAATCAAGAAATATGATCTTTGGCATGGAAGACGTTCTAGGGCAACGACAATTCAACTAACTGCTTGGTGAACTCATACGCCTAATACGACACTTTTCAAGAGTAGCGTTCTAGCAAGGCGCGAAGGGGCACTGTATCTAGAAGGAGTTTCACTTGTTGGCCTAGCCTCCGAATTGGAGACACCTGTTTACGTCCTCAGCGAAAGCCGAATCAGAGACAATTACACTCGATTGCAGAAGGCTTTCGAGAAATACTACGATAGGACTAGAATCTACTATGCAGCCAAAGCGAACTCCAACATGTCAGTGCTAGCAATCATGCGGGAAATGGGAGCTTTCATAGACGCCGTTTCAGCTGGCGAGATATATCTTGCGTTGGAGTCGGGCTTTGAGCCAGAACACATCCTTTACACTGGGACAAGCGTTGGCGAAGAAGAGCTCGATTACGCAATCAAGTCAAATGTAACGATAAACGTAGATTCAGTCTCCCAAATGGCCTCGTTGCTCAAGAAGATCCTACCGTTCACAGTTTCGGTCAGACTGAATCCAGAAGTTGGAGCAGGACATCACTCACACGTTGTCACAGGTTCCAGAAGCGCAAAATTCGGCCTGCTGCATGCAGACGCATACACGGCATATAGAATGGCTAGAGACGCCGGAGTAAAGAGATTCGGAATCCAGATGCACATTGGATCGGGCATACTGAACCCTGAACCACACAGACGCGCGATGGAGAACCTTCTCAAAGCAGCAGGGGATATCCATAGAGGTCTCGGTATCAACTTTGAATTCATTGATATTGGAGGCGGTTTCGGGGTTCCTTATAGACCCGAGGAGGAAGAACTCAACATCGAAGAGGCGGCTGACTCCATTGTTGCCCTCTTCAAGAAGCGAATATCAGAATATGGCCTCGGAGAGCCTATGCTTTGCATCGAGCCGGGCAGGTACATAGTGTGCGACGCAGGCGTGCTCCTGACGAAAGTTAATACGGTGAAATCGACCGGCAACAAAGAGTTCATTGGTGTAGACGCTGGCTTCAACACGCTGATCAGACCGGCCATGTACGATGCATATCACGAGATAGTCTTGGCGGACACTGTAGGAGCAACAACCGAAAGAGTCTACGATGTTGTGGGACCTCTATGCGAATCCGGCGACTTCCTTGCCAGAGACAGAAAACTCCAGGAGACTAGGGTCGGTGATTGTCTCGTGATACTAAACGCAGGCGCTTACGGTTTCTCCATGAGCTCGCACTACAACTCCAGACCGAGACCTGCTGAGGTTCTCGTGAAAGACTCCACGTACTCTGTTGTGAGAGAACGGGAGAGCTTCGACGTTCTAACAATGGGACAGAGAATTCCTGAGCGACTTCAAGTCAAGCGGAATGACAAAGGGTTGGAGACAGCGGCGATCCTTTCAGATCGTTCTTTAAGCTGATCACTATGTGCGCGGGTTGGTTTCAATGAAATTCTGGAAGATGCACGGCCTTGGCAACGACTACGTGATTATTGACGACAGACGCAAACGTATTAACGATAAGCGTCTTGGGACACTCGCAAGAAATCTCTGCAGGAGAAGGTTCTCTGTTGGAGCAGACGGACTTCTCGTTGTGCGGAATTCAAGAACCGCTGACGTTCGCATGAGAATCTTCAACTCAGACGGTTCAGAGGCAGAGATGTGCGGCAACGGTATACGATGCTTTGCAAAGTACTGCTATGAAAACGGATCGTTCGAAGAAGGATCATGAACGTAGAAACGCTATCCGGAAATCGCAGAGTAGAATTAAGAACAGACAAGAAGAACACAACGAATGTGCGAGTGAACATGGGACAACCATCATTTAGTCGCCAGTCTGTGCCCATGGTCGGTCAAGGAGAATGCATTGATGAACCGGTGACTGCTGGAGACAGGGAACTCAGAATCACCTGTCTGTCGATGGGAAATCCTCATTGTGTCACGTTTGTTGAAGATGTCGAATCATTTCCTGTCCACGAAATTGGGTCCCTGCTGGAAAGGCACGCTTACTTCCCTGAAGGCACGAACGTCGAATTTGTTAGCGTCAGGTCTCCAGAGGAAATCAAAGTTAGAACTTGGGAGCGTGGGGTAGGAGAGACTACCGCCTGCGGGACGGGCACCTGTGCGAGCGTTGCCGCTGCATCAAGGCTTGGCAAGACAGGAAGGCGGGTCAAGGTCCAACTTCAAGGTGGAGAACTGCTCGTGGAGCTCGGCGATTCAGCCATTCTTGAAGGGCCGGTCGAAAGAGTATTTGAAGCGGAACTATTCGATGGCAAGACCTAGAACTGAGAGAGCTAAGAGACTGGACAGCCTCCCGCCGTATCTGTTCAGCGAGATGGAGAAGCTCGTTATTGAAAAGAGAAAACGCGGAGTCGATGTCATCTCTTTTGGAATTGGAGATCCAGACCTCCCTCCACCAGACTTCGTTCTGGAGGCTCTGAGAGAAGAGGCTTCAAACCCAAAGAACCACAACTATTCGTTGAGTCAAGGAGAGCCAGAGTTTAGAGAAGCCGTTGCAAAGTGGTACAACACACGTTATGACGTCGAGATAGACCCGAGTAGAGAGGTCATAGGCCTGATTGGATCGAAGGAGGGAATAGCAAACGTTGCAAGAGCCTACGTCAACCCAGGCGACGAAGTCCTCGTCCCAGATCCGGCATACCCTGTATACCTGAACGGAGCCACACTACTGTGCGATGGCAAACCGGTTGTCATGCCACTACTAGAGGAGAATGACTTCAAACCCAACCTTGATCAGATTACCAGCGAAAGGCCGAAGATCATATTCCTGAACTATCCGAACAACCCTACGTCAGCAACCGTCGAGAAACCCTTCCTAGAGGAACTGGTGAACTTCGCCAGAGAGAAAGGAACCATCATCTGCTACGACAACGCATACTCCGAGATAGCATTCGACAACTTCCAGCCGCCAAGCATCATGGAGATCGATGGCTTCAAAGATGTCGGCATAGAGATACACTCCTGCTCCAAGACCTTCAGCATGACGGGCGACAGAATAGGATTTGCAGTTGGTAGCGAGCGGATCATAGCAGATTTTGAGAAGGTGAAGTCCCAGGTTGATTCAGGTCCTTCTCTCTATGTGCAGAAAGCTGCTGCAAGAGCACTGAGAAGCTACACAGACAGTGGACCACCCGACTATGTCAAGAAGAATGTCGCAATCTATCAAGAGCGACGAGATTTGTTAGTCAAGGAACTGAGGAGGCTAGGACTGCAGTGCATGACACCAAGAGCGACGTTCTACGTTTGGGCACATTGTGGAATGGATTCGATGGAATTCGCAAAGAAGCTTCTGGACAAAGGAGTTGTTGTGACTCCCGGCATAGGGTTCGGGAGATACGGAGAAGGATATGCTAGATTCGCACTCACCATTCCAACCCACAGGATAGCTGAGGCCTGCGAGAGAATGACCAGCATCCTATGAGCATCGACACTTCAAATGGAGCAGTTCGCCTGAGATCGGTAGCATATCTAGTTCTGCATTGCTTTGAGAACCATCATGGTATTGGTGCGAGCGGTCCCCTCGAGCATCCTAGCCTTCTCAATACAAGCATCTAGTGATGTAGTATCGCTTGCTGAGAGGAATGCAATCACGTCAAATTCACCAGTGACCTCATAGACTCTCCTGACTCCCTTCATCTTCTTCAAAGCCGTGGAAATCTGTGAGGTGGGTACAGAGGGGCTGACGGATACCAACATGAGTGCTGCGGGCCCTTCTTCAGCAGTCTCTATCGTGAACTTGCGTATCTGACCATCTTGCACAAGTCTCTTTATTCTCCTTCGGATCGCGCCCTCAGTCAATCTCAGCGACTTGGACAGTTCAACATGCGAGGTCCTTGCGTCCTGTCTTAGGATATCAATAATCTTCCGATCAACCTCGTCCAAAAAGAACTTCACTTGGCGAATCTAGTCTTGGAATGAAGTAATAACATTGGCTCCAAGAATCAAGACTCAGTGGTTTCCCTTTTCCTGCGCGAAGCTGCGCCATCATCTTCGAGTCAGAGAGCCGCTGAACCAGATTTCCGCTGCTAGGCCATCGCTGACGCTCGTCTGGGTTATTCAACCTGAGCCGCACAAACGCCTCTTACGGGCAGAGGCGACCGTGTTAATGTATCGTTCGATTTTCGACATATTCTATGCGGAATCATCACTTACACGCAACATTTATTAATGAATCATGAACGCCCATGGGGCTAAACCAAAAGTGGAGACGGAGGCTACAACAATCAGCATGGTTAGTTGTCCTGAATGTGGCGCAGAGATAAACGCGCCCAGCGATGTAATGCTAAAGGAAATCCTGAGCTGCCCCGATTGCGGGCTAGAGCTCGAAGTTGCAAAGATCGAAGGTCAGAGTCTCGAACTGAAAAAAATCCTGATCGAAAAAGAAGATTGGGGAGAGTAGGTGACCGTACGGCTCGGGATGCTCTGTGATCGCATTAGACCCGACGAGAGGATGATCATAGAGGCAGCCAAATCTAAGGGTGTGAACCTGAACGTCCACAATGTGGACGAAATAGTTTTCGACACCGCCAGAGATCCCGAAACCGAATTTGAGAAAGTTGTTCTCCAGAGGTCGATGAGCTACTTCAAGAGTATGCACGTAACCGCCCTGCTAGAGAACAACGGCGTAAAGGTCGTAAACTCGTTCAACACCGCAGTTGTCTGCGGGAACAAGCTCCTAACCTCCATAGCACTGTCAAAAGCTGGAGTGCCCACGCCGAAAACCCTCGTAGCTTTCACCGAAGACTCAGCCATCAAGGCTCTCGAGAAAGTCGGTTACCCTGCAATCCTGAAACCAGTCGTGGGAAGCTGGGGAAGACTGATCGCTCCTTTGAAGGACTTGGACTCCGCGAGAGCTATCCTAGAAACGAGAGAATTCATGTTCCCTCTTTACCAAGTCTTCTACATCCAGGAGATGATGCAAAACCTTCTGCGAGACATAAGATGCTTCGTAATAGGTGACCACGCCGTCGCGGCGATGTATCGATACCCTTCACCCGGTGAATGGCGAACCAACGTTGCCAGAGGAGGTCGAGCAGAAGCATGCAAGATAACCCCAGAACTCGAAGCGTTGTGCGTGAAAGCTGTGGAGGCGGTGGGAGGAGGAGCCTTCGGAGTTGACGTGATGGAAACTCCCGGAGGACTCGTCGTTCATGAAGTAAACTATACAACTGAGTTCAAAGCCCTCACAGAATCATCAGGCGTAGACGTACCCGGACTGATCCTAGACCACTTGATCGACTTGGCGAGGCATTAAATTGAAAGTCGGAGTAGTCGGCGGGTCAGGATACATTGGCGGTGAACTCATACGCATACTCCTAGGCCACCCTGACGTCGACCTGACGACAATAGTATCAAGACAACACGCGGGAAAGTACGTACACAAAGCACACCCAAACCTGAGAGGCTATACCACGCTCAAGTTCTCTCCACTGGATGTAGACTACATCGCAAAAACGTGCGAGGTCGTATTCACAGCAACGCCACACGGCGCATCCAAAGATCTCATCCCGGAACTCTTGAAATCCAATCTGAAGCTCATAGACATGAGCGCTGATTTCCGTCTGAAAAATCCGCAGGACTACCCGCACTGGTATGGTTGGGAACACACCAACGCTCAACTTCTGAGTAAGGCCACCTACGGATTGCCGGAGCTGCACAGGGAGGAAATTAGAAAAGCTGACCTAATTGGCGTGCCAGGATGCATGGCGACATCAGCCATCTTAGCCCTTGCACCTCCCGTGAAGGACAACATGATTGAGAAGGAAAGAATAGTCGTTGACTTGAAGGTGGGATCCTCAGGGTCAGGGTCGGAACCTTCGATCGCGTCACATCACGCTGAACGATTCGGCGGCGTGAGACCATACAAAACCATAGGCCATAGACACATCGCAGAAATTGAACAAGAACTGAACCAACTCACCAACCAGCCTGTGAAGATTTCATTCTCACCACACGCCGTCAACTCCGTCCGCGGAATACTAGCAACCATTCACGTGTTCCTGACCCAGAAGTCCAGCGATCTTGATATCTGGAAGAGTTACCGCTCGTTCTACAAGAATGAACCATTCATCCGATTTGTCAAAGATAGCGAAGGGCTCTACAGACTGCCCGACCCCAAAGTGGTCGTGGGATCCAATTTCTGCGATATCGGCTTCGAACTAGACGACCACGTGAACCGACTAGTCATCTTCTCAGCCATCGACAATCTAGTCAAAGGAGCAGCCGGACAAGCCGTTCAATGCCTGAACATCATGTACGGATTGGATGAGAAGACTGGACTGAAGACACCTCCACTTCACCCAGCGTGAAAAACCATGATCACAGTTGTGAAGGTAGGAGGTACCGTGCTCGACGAAGGAATGACAGAATCCTTCATCGCGGATATCAAACGAAGCCTCTCCCAAACCAAGATAGTACTAGTTCACGGCGGCGGAAACAAAGTCACACAGATCGCCTCAAAGATGGGAAAGGAACAACAGTTTCTAGTTTCCCCTGATGGCTTCAAGAGCCGCTACACTGACAAGGACACAATGGAAATCTTCACGATGGTGATGGCGGGGAAGATAAACAAACGAATCGTATCATCCTTCTTGGCGCAAGGAGTACAAGCTGTCGGCATCACTGGAATCGATGGAGCGTCTGTAAGAGCAAGCAGAAAGAAACAGATCATTGCAGTGAACGAAACCGGCAGAAAAAGACTGGTTGATGACAGCTATACCGGCAAGATTGAGAGTGTAGACCCCAGGCTCATCAACCTTCTGCTTGAGAATGGATACACTCCTGTTGTTGCCCCAATTGTCATCAGCGAAGAATTCGAGGAGCTGAACGTTGACGGAGACCGCATGGCAGCTCACATAGCGGGAAGCTTGAGAGCTGAGAGACTCGTCTTGCTAACCGATGTGGAAGGGCTTGTCCTGAATGGCAGCCTGGTTCCAAGACTGACGCTGCAAGAAGCAGAGTCAACTCTACCAGGAATAGGAAAAGGAATGATAACCAAGATTCACGCGGCAGTCGAAGCCGTCAAAATGGGTGTTGGCCAAGCCGTCGTGATGTCAGGACTACAGGAAGACCCCATCTCAAAATCGTTGAGCGGCAAAACGGGGACAGTGATTGTTCATGGATAGAGACCAGATCATCGCGACCGAACAGAGGATCATGGCGAACGTATACGCCAAACGCCCAGTCGTGATTGTGAAGGGAAGCGCAGACCTACTTTGGGATGAGGATGGCAAGGAGTACATCGATTGTGCGGGAAGCTATGGTTCATGCATAGTCGGATACTGCCACCCAAGAGTAGTTGAGGCGATAAGGAACCAGAGCGAGAAGCTCACCTCATGCCATGGGTTCATGTACAACGACTCCAGATCGGAGCTGCTGCAGAGAATCGCGAACATAGCTCCCAACGGTTTAGACAAAGTGTTTCTGTCGAATAGCGGCGCTGAAGCGATTGAGTGCGCTCTCAAACTCGCTAGAAAATACACTGGAAAGAAAGAGATCATCGCAATGATGGGCGCCTATCACGGAAAAACATTCGGCGCCCTATCAGTAACATGGGATAAGAAGTACAGAGACCCGTTCATGCCACTAGTTCCCCAGATGAAACATGTTCCTTTCGGCAACATCGAGAAGCTGAAAGAAAATATCGGCACGGATACTGCGGCCGTGATAACTGAACCGATCCAGGGAGAGGGCGGAGTCAGGTTTCCCCCGAACGATTTCCTCAAACAGTTGCGGGAACTCTGTAACGAGAAAGGAATCTTGTTAATCGTCGATGAGATCCAAACAGGATTTGGAAGAACAGGAAAACTCTTTGCCTTTCAGCATTCTGGAATAGTTCCGGATATCACCTGCTTAGCCAAAGGCGTAGCCGGCGGCATTCCAATAGGCCTGACACTTTCCAAGAATGAGATTATGTCAAGCCTGAAGGTGGGAGAGCACTCAACTACCTATGGCGGCAACCCCATTGCATGCGCCGCCGCAGCAGCAACGATTGGCGTTCTTGAGCAAGAGAATCTTCCCGAAAAGGCACGTGTCCAGGGAGAGTACCTTGCCTCGAAACTGAATCATTTGAGGGAGAATCATCCGATCATAAGAGAGGTCAGAGGACTTGGCCTCATGATCGGTGCGGAGATGCGTTTTGATGTCCGAGAAGTGATTCTTGAATCATTGGAGAGAGGAGTGCTGATGCTAGATGCGGGTAGGAACGTGCTACGTTTCTTGCCGCCGCTTGTTATCACACGGGCGCACATAGACCGAACCGCCGAGGTGTTGGATGAAATCATCGGAGAGAAAGAGAGTGGACGATTACCCGGTAAACCTTCTGAAGAACATGCTTGAGCTATACAGCCCGTCCGGTCAAGAAAGCGAGTTGTCCAATTTTCTCTTGACCGAGACGAAGAAGCTTGGCTTTCACTCACGCAGAGACGATGTTGGAAACGTGATAGCCGAATCTGGCCACGGGTCACCCGAGAGTCCTATCTGTGCGGACACATGGACACGGTTCCAGGAAATCTGGAAATCAAGCTGGAGAGAACGAAGATCCGGGGAAGAGGCGCAGTTGACGCTAAATCGCCTCTTGCGGCCATGATCGTGGCAGCCTCAAGACTGAAGGATAGATTCCCCGGCAGAATTTTGCTGGTGGGAGTTGTGAGTGAAGAGAGCCACAGCACGGGCATAAAGAATTTCATCAAATCAGATTCGCTTGATCTGGATTACGCTGTCTTTGGAGAACCCAGCAACACCGAGAATATCGTAATTGGATACAAGGGCTTCATTCGTCTCACGCTAAAATGCATTACAAAGGCAGGGCATTCAGCGGCCCCGTGGATGTCAGATAATGCCATCGAGAAGGGGATGGAACTCTGGAGCCTACTGAAGAAGGGATTTGTGGATTTCAGCAACAGCGAATCTCGCTTCCACTCGGTAACAGGCAGCCTGACCAGCATTGGAGGCGGAACTTCAGTTAACGTGATTCCATCTGAATGCACGCTCACGCTAGACGTGCGTATCCCGCCGGAACTCAAGTCTACGGACGTATTGAACAACGTCAGAGGAACCATCAAATCCTATAGGAAAAACAACTCAGGCGTTTCAGTCAAATTGAAAATGGTAGATCATATTGGCGCATGTCTGATGAATGCCGACTCGACGCTTGCACAATCATTCTCATGGGCCATAAGAAAGGTCAGAAGTAAGAATCCAGTTTTCCTTAAGAAGACTGGAACTTCAGACATGAATCTTCTTGCATCGAAGATACGGATTCCAATGATCGCTTATGGGCCAGGAGATTCTAGACTAGATCACACAGACCAAGAAGAGATCGTCATCGAAGACTATCTAGCCGCAATCGCAGTGTACGAGCAAGCCTTGATGAGGCTCGCTATCCTACATAATGAGAAAGACAACCTAACAGGTCGATAAATGGTGCGTGGATCGCCCGTTTTCGGCACTTGTACCTTCGCGCCCGTCCTCGTCAATCACGGATATTCGAATCCGCTCCTAACGGTTCAGATTTGAGCGACTATACGCATCCGCAACAGGAGACGTGCGCTCCAGTCTACATCATGCAGTTGTTTGAGCCGGCGAAGGATAGAATGGGGATCATTCTATTGTGTTTTGAGATCTGTTGCGAACATTGGGGTTGTTACTGGACGTTTCGTCATTTTCTTCTTCAGGTACGGATGCAGTCTGGGATATATTGCATTGATCAAAGCATTCGCTCTTCAATCCGGCGCGCGAGTCGAAATACGTGCGCGACATGGTGCACGATCGCATCCTCCAAAGAGGTGCCGCCCCCCGGGAAAGAGGTGCCGCTTTGACAGCTCTCATCAACGGTGGAAAAATGTGAGTCACTACCTCGCATGAATGCCTGGCCCGTCTAGATGATTGATCGCCATCTGGCGTTCGACAGTTCATCATATTCTTGACTGCTCGGTTCAGGGTTTCCGTCCGCAAGATATCTTCTTGATATCCTCGAGCTTCTGAACCCAAAAGGTGGTGGGCCGGCATACGAGTTCTCAAGAACTGAGCTAGAGATACTGAAAGAGCTAACACAATCGTCAGCCTCCGTGTCCGAGTTGGCTAAGCGCATTGGAAAATCCCAGCCAACGGCAACAGCGGCTGTCGAGAAACTCCAAGCCAAAGGGTTCGTTGCTACGAAAAGGGCGGGGATGCGCAAGATGGTTGAGCTCAGTCAAGCAAAGCATGCCCAGCTTCTCAAAGAATTGTTCCTAGCCTATCCCCACGTGCCTTGGGAGTCGATTCTGGCAGACTCTCAGATTCACCCTCTACTCAAGCTTGAAAATGTTGCAACAACCTCGGTCTCAAGAGTAACTGAGTGGAGAGCTATGAGGAACCTGATGGCGCATGGCATAATCATCCCTGAGGCAGAGGGCCAAACCGTCAACCCAAGGTTTGACAAGATCACCGAGTTCATCCGTGAATTCGTGAATTTCATCAATTTGAAACTGGCAGCACAGGTTTCCGAAAACGCAGCAATAGTCTGGGCCTTCGGCTCTCAGTTCATTATTCGCGTGGCAGCTGGAACTGCAATCAGGGACAAGCGGTTCAAGCCTACCGCAACGACGGCATTGGCAACCTATGGTATCCCTCTGATTTCCGACGTGGAATACTACTATTTCTCTCCACTAAGGAGAGCGCTTAGGCCTGAAGATATTGTACTGCACACCATTCTCATAGACGGAGTCACCAACGTCACATACGCCCTAATCCTGATGGCAAAGGCGAAGACTAATCCAGACTATCTCCTTGCAACGGCAGAGAGACTCGGTCTTCGAGATCAAGTCGAAGGAATGTTACACTTTCTGGGCAGTCATGAGCCACAAAATAACACCGTTCTCCCGAATTGGAATGAATTCGCCGAAAGAGCCAAAGACTACGGTGTCCGGATTTGATCCGAAATCAGACATTCAACAGGCAATACATTGAAACGGAACTGGAGAAACTCAACGCTGCACTGACCAGAAAAACTCGACTCTTCGTTGCCGGCGGCGCAGCTATGCTTCTGGTGGGCCGGGAGGGATTTGAACCCTCGACCTCTGCCGTTCTCACCGTTCACGTGTGGGTGTGAGGGCAGCGTCACTTAACCGAGCTGGACTACCGGCCCATTCATAGTGTTTCTCTTGCTGATCTATGCTTTAGAAGTTTGTGAGCTTGCTCTGCGAAAGCACTTGTCGTAGATTCTGGAAGTCGATCATGATTATTTGGCGGAGGCTGTTGTCATAAAGCGCCGCCGCGGGATGATACAGAGGCGCTATCCTCATGCTCCCTGCCAGAAACAAGCGCCCATGCACGTGCCCGATTGTGTCCTCTTCTAACCCGAATCGCTTGAAGATCTGGGACCTTGCTGTGTCGCCGAGCGTGCAAATGACCTCTGGCTTGAGAAGTTCGATTTGCTTGTCCAAGTAGGGTTTGCAGGCGTCTATCTCATCCGTGGCGGGTTTTCGATCTTTAACCCAGTTGCGAGCTTTCTCGGTGGGGCGACATTTGACGATATTTGTGACGAATATTTGTTCTCGCTGGAGACCGATCGATTTGAGACATTCGTCTAGGAATTTGCCAGCTCTGCCGACGAAGGGGCGACCTTCAAGATCTTCCTGCCGGCCTGGCCCCTCACCGATCAAAATGACCTTTGCGTTCGCAGGCCCCTCTCCAGGAACCGCCTTCTGCCGAGTCTGCGAGAGCCGACAAAGCGTGCAAACCGAGATCTTCCCGTGAAGGTCTCGAATGCTCGACTCTACGCTATCGCTCGTCGGCGAATCCTCCAATTGACACAGCCTGAGAGAACTTCGCAGAAGATATATCTGAGCCCTTGGCAGTAAGGCCGAAGCCTCAAGGCGATCCAGCATTGCCGATAACAGACGTAGCCAAGAAACAACTTGCACAGGAACATAGACTACACTATAAGGTGTGTCGCGACTGCGGAGCGAGAAACGCGAAAGCGGCGACAGGTTGCCGTAAGTGTAAGGGTCACAACCTTCGCTGGAAGAAACGTGAGCTCGGAGCCAAGTAGCTCCAACGCTCACGATCGAGTTTCTGCTACACTCCAGACTTCCAAGCCGCTCTAGACGCCAAGTTGGGCTCGGGCTTCTGGGCTCATCTTGTCAGGACTCCAAGGCGGATCCCAGACAACCTCGACACTTGCTTCTTTCACTCCGCTTACGCTTTGGATCTTTTCTTTGACCTCTTTTGAGATGAACGAGTGCATCGGGCATCCTGGCGCGGTGAGCGTCATCTTCACATGCACTTTGTCTCCATCCACGTTCACGTCGTAGATCAGGCCTAGATCCCAGACGTTGACTGGTATCTCAGGGTCGTAGCATTCCTTGAGCGCTTTCACAATATCTTCCATAGTGACCAAACAAGTCACCTCCCTGAATCCTTCTCAGGCGACTTATCAGTGCCTTTCGGCTCCTGAATCGCTTTGAGCTGTTTCATCTTCTCAATCACCCTATGGGCTATCGCCGCGAATTCTGGACTCTTGAAATCTTCAATCTTCCCTTCGTCGCAGAGTTGCGATATCATCGGATTAACCGGTATCGAGCCGAGAAATTCTATGCCGGCGGCTTTGGAAGCTTCTTGGCCTTTCGATCTTCCGAATAGATCGATTCTCCTTCCGCAATCTGGACAAGTCGCGAAACTCATATTCTCAACAAGGCCTAGGATGGGAATCTGCATCGTCTTAGCCAAGTTGATTGCCTTGCCAACAATCATAACAGCCAGCTCTTGCGGTGAGGAGACTATCAGCGCCGCGTCAAGCGGAAGAGACTGAAAAACCGAGAGCGGAGCATCAGATGTCCCCGGAGGCAAATCCACGAGCAGAAAGTCAACATCTCCCCATTCGAAGTCACTGTAGAATTGGCGAATAGCGCTGTTGATCAACGGGCCGCGCCAAATCAAAGCTGCATCTTCGCGATCCAAGAGAAACCCCATTGAAGCCAACTTAATGCCTGTTCCACTTGCCGGTGGAGCTGGGGTGGCCGATGTCCAAATCGGTCGGTCCTTTATTCCGAAAATCTTCCCAATACTAGCTCCAGTCAAATCCGCGTCAAGAATGCCGACCGAGAAACCGTGCCTACGAAGCTCAACAGCCAGCAAGCCTGTCACCAAGGATTTCCCGACTCCTCCTTTCCCTGAAGTGATTGCTATGATCTGGCGGAATTTTCGCTTTGGAAGCTTGTCGATTCCCATGAATTTAGAACTCGATATCTGCTGAGAATTGCTCTGCTCCACGGGAGGGCGATTTGCCGTCGTCTGTGAGAGCTTGCCTCTTTCTTGATCTGTCATTGAGGCGAATTGCACATCAACCCCTGCAACGCCCTCTATCTTTGAGACAGCTTTCACCACATCATCCTTAATCGTCGTCCTGGCTGGGCAGTTGGGAACTGTCAGCGCAATCTGAATGTCGACTTTGCTTCCTCGCACTTCAACCGCCCGAACCATGCCCAAATTCACAATACTGGCGCCGATTTCCGGGTCGTTCACTGTCTTGAGGACTTGCATAATGCTCTCTTTAGTGACCATTTCAAGCGAGCCTGCCGCGCATAACACATTCCCGCTCGCACCTTCTCAATCCAAACGTAATATCGTTGAGGTCTATCTCAGATCTCAGATGCGAGTGAGACATTATTTCACGGCCGCCGTGCGTACGGCATGCCTCTACTTAAGCGGAGTGGCTTTCCAAGAAAACGGATCATTCTCGGTTATCCTGGTGATTGACTCACCTTAATTAGAAGTGATTCCACTATCTGCCGAACGCGTCAAGGTGGCTCTTGATGAAATCTACTGAACAGAATAGTAGAAGAAGAACCCTCAAGATAGTAATTGGCGCTGGAATCCTAGGCAATCGCAGCTGTGGTAGCAGGCACTTTCAGAATCTTTTCCGGGAGTCCTGAGGCTCCTTCCTCCACCACGAGCACGGGTACTACTGGAGCTACTTCTACCACTATGTCACTCGCATGGCCCAGACTAATAGCGACTAATGCAAAGTCGCTGCAGCCGCTGAAAGCGCTCTCGTTTGACTATCCTATGGTTGGTACCTCCAACATCCTCGTCAAGCTCGGCGTGAAGGCTGACAATGGAGTCGGGCCGGATGGCGATATCGTTGCCTTCAGCAGCCTATGCCAACACCAAGGCTGCGTCTTCAACTTCTTGCCGCCCGGTGCCGCAGCCTCCAATCCGCCTGAAGGCTTCTGTGGCTGCCACAATTCGCAGTTTGATTTCGTTCACAATGGCAGGGTAATTGGAGGACCTGCTCCTTTCCCTGTTCCACGAGTCATGCTCGAGTATGACCAAGCTACAGGGGACATCTACGTTGTGGGCATGGGACCGCCGACGATACACGGACACGGTCCACCAGGGACCACAGATCCGGCTGAAGTTCTCAAGTACGATCTCCAGGGGGGTCAGATTGTCACTCAGATTACGTTGTCCCCATCCTGCTGCTAGATCGAAGCTTAGTCAAACAAGAAAGAGCTTCACAAGCGTGGCATCACTACGCCATGACGACAGCCCTCTTGCCAGAGTCCCGCAACTGATCGCTGATTCTTGACAGCGTCAAATGGAAGAGCGCTTAATTGTTTCAAAATCGGCTCAGTCAGCTAGTCGCAGTCAGAGAATGTCGATCCGCAGTTGCTTTTCCTGATTCTGATTGGCCCGTTTGGTTTGTGACCACAGACCACGTCTTACCGAACTAGTCTAGGGACGCAATCGGTCTCGATCTCTTGGGTAGAAGATACATTCTCTGATATTCTCGGCGCCTGTAATCAGCATCACAAGTCTGTCAAGACCGATCGCCCATCCAGCGTGGGGGGCGAGGCCCATGCGAAAAACGGCGAGATGATCCTTGAAACCTTCCGGATCAAGACCCTGCGCCTTCAATCTCCCAAGCAGCACAGAATATTCGTGAACTCGAGTACCACCTGAAGCAAGCTCGAGTGCGCCGCACATCATGTCAAACGAATCAGAGTACTTCTCATCATCCTCTCGCGGTGAAATATAGAATGGCTTAGTCGCTGATGGCCAGTCCGTTAGGAAGTAGTATCCTGGATAGAGTTCGCCAAGTTTCTTCTCGGCGGCTGTCGGAATATCTTCTCCCCACTTGATCTCGACACCTTCCCTCGAAAGCGCACCTATGATCTCATCGTAGGTGAGGCGTCTGAAGGGTAGTGTCGGCACCTCAAGGTGAATGTTCAGCGTTTCGAGTTCTCTTGAGCAACGGCCTGCAATCGACGTGTATACTTCGTGAACGAGGCGTTCGAGAATCTCAAGAACGCCCTTTTGGTTCATGAAAGCACACTCTACGTCCAGAGATGTGAATTCACTAATGTGTCTCCTCGTGCGCGATTGCTCAGCTCGGAAGAAAGGCCCGATCTCGAAGACCTTCTCGAAGACCGATGTCAACTGTTCTTTGTACAGTTGGGGGCTCTGAGCCAAGTACGCTTTCTGGCCGAAGTAGTCCAGTGAGAAAAGTGCGGCTCCTCCCTCAGTAGCTGAACCGATCAATCTGGGCGTTTGAATCTCCGTGAAATCGTCACCGATGAGAAACTCTCTTGCGGCACGTAGGATCTCGTGGCGTATCTTGAAGATCGCTCGTGAAGTACTTCTCCTGAGGTCCATCACTCGAGCGTCAAGTCGAACATCAATATCAGCGGGAACCCGACCCGTAGGATCCAAGGGGAGTGGATATACAACATCACCAAGGATCTTCATATCAGTGGGAGCAACTTCGACGCCGCGGGGAGCCTCTTTTCGAGCCTTGACGTTTCCTCGCACGCCTATTGCGTATTGCTTGCCAATCGATGCTAGCCTGTCCAATACGTTGGGTGAGGCATTCTTCTTGAAAATCGTGATCTGGACTATGCCTTCTCGGTCGCGCAAGGTGAGAAAAGTGAGATTGCCAAGGTCACGTATGTCCTCGACCCAACCGAACAGAGTAACCTCTTGGCCATTCTGCTCCGGAGTCAGTTGGGCAGAATAGTGTGTTCTTCTCCAATCACCTAGACGATCCAGCGTCATTTGTTGTGCCTCGTCATTTCTTCGCAAGGAGCGTGGCGATCTCTCCAGGTTTGAGAGCCACTCTTACTCCTGCACTCTTCAGGGCATCGATCTTGGACTCTGCAGTTCCGCTTCTACCCATTATTATTGCTCCCGCGTGACCCATCCGTTTTCCTGGTGGAGCTGATCTGCCGGCAATGTAGGCAGCCACAGGCTTCGGGTATTTGGTGTCTATAATATACTGGGCGGCCAGTTCCTCAGCGTTGCCACCAATTTCTCCAACCAATGCGACTGATTTCGTCTGCGGATCCTTTCTGAACATCTCCAAGATGTCTACAAAGCTGAGACCCACGATCGGGTCACCGCCGAGTCCGAGGCAGGTGGATTGCCCAAGGCCAGCTCTGCTGAGGCTTGCGGCAATTTCGTAGGTCAAGGTTCCGCTTCGGGAGGCCAGACCAACTCCGCCTTCCTTGAACACGTGGGACGGCATTATGCCAAGTTTGCACTCGCGTGGCGCGATGATGCCTGGGGTGTTAGGACCAATTATGACGCAACCTCTCTCTTTCGCTTGAGCCATAATATCTATCGCATCTCTAATTGGGATTCCTTCAGTAATTACTACGATCGGATTCAGTCCGTTTGAGATCGCCTCAAGCGTGGCATCGCGAGCAAAGGGAGCTGGAACGAAAATTATTGACGCATTAGCTCCTGTCCCCGATACCGCTTCCTTCACTGTATCGAAGACTGGGACACCTTCGACCTGCACGCCGCCCTTGCCGGGAGTGGCGCCTCCCACAATCTTGGTACCGTATTCAAGCATTAGCTTTGTGTGAAACATGCCTTGGGAGCCTGTGATATTCTGGACGATCGCCCTTGTCCCCGAACCAACCAGTATTGCCAAACTATTTCGCTCCCTTCGCTAGCTCCACTGCTTTCGCAGCAGCATCCTCCATCGTTTCCAACGAAGGTATCCCGGCCTCTTGGAGGATCTTGCGACCTTCTTCTTCGTTTGTTCCCACAAGCCTAATGACCGTTGGTTTCGTGAGTCCCATCTTCTTGCGAACTTCAAGTAACCCTTTGGCAACATCATCGCAACGCGTGATCCCGCCCATAATGTTCAGGAAGAGCACCCTCACCTTCGGATTGCCCAAGACCACTTCAAGCGCATCCGCGATTCGCTGTGCGCCTGCGCCTCCGCCCACATCGCAAAAGTTGGCAGGTCGACCACCATAGTCCTGAATCATGTCTAGAGTTGCCATCACCAGGCCTGCGCCGTTGCCAACTATCCCCACGTCACCGTCGAGCTCAACATAGGCGAGCCCCTTCTCACGCGCCTTCACTTCGAGCGGCGGCAGCTCATCTTCCACATCTCTTGTCTCCTCAAGCAGGGGCTTGTGCCTGAACAATGCGTTGTCGTCAACGATCATTCGGAGATCTGCGGCAACAAACTCTCCATCTTTCGTTTCGACCAACGGGTTCGACTCAGCGAGCTCGCAGTCATACTCATTCGCCGCCAAGCACAACTCCTTGATGAAGGCGCCGAGTTCCACGACTTGGGTTCCCTTGTATCCGAGCGATTGCGCCAACTCGCGAGCCTGAAACACTTCCACAGCTCTTCCCGCCTCGATGGGACGCTTGATTATCTTTTCAGGTGTCTTCTGCGCAACCTCTTCAATGTCGACACCTCCCACCTGAGACGCGAGCAGAGTGTAACACTTGGCTGAACGATCAACGACCAAGCTAACGTAGAGCTCACGTGCAATATCGAGTCTCTTCTCGACTAGCAGTTTAGAGACTTTCTCGCCTTTGATCTTGGATCCGAGGATAGTGGATGCGGCCTTTTCGGCGTCATCAGGTGTATCGGCGAGCTTTATTCCACCTGCTTTTCCTCTACCCGCAACAAGAACCTGCGCCTTCACCACTACTGGGCAGGCGAGTTTCTGTGCGACGTCTCTTGCTTCCTGAGGGCTGGACGCCAAATATCCAAGAGGCACATGCAGACCGTATTGGGAGGCAATTCGCTTCGCTTCATACTCGAAGATCTTCAGCCCTCTCACCTTCAATACGTCAGTTTCCGATAGCGATCTAATGTTTCTGGTTGGTTGATATAACGCCTTCCGGCATCAATCGCTGAATTCCGTGTTGCTTGGTGACGTTTCGGACTGAGAAGTGCGAGCAAACTTAATTAGCGTTGCAGACTCGTACCTTCTCGATGAAACATTTCGCTCTATGGAGTGAGATGTCGAAGCCACAGCCAAGGGCAACGAAACGATGAAGATGCATGGTCAAAACGATTCTGGACGCTTTCTGCGTCAAGAGCGGCACATTTTGCCGCAAGTGCCAAGAAAAGATTGAGAAAGGTCAGATAACGGATCTTGACCTGAAAATCATTAGACTCCTTACCGAATTAGAGAAACAGAATCCCGCACTACAAGACGTGACTTACCAGAAAGCTGTCGAAGCAGAGAATAGCGTGGTAATTCTTCTCGACAAACGAGATATGGGGAAGGTCCTTTCAGACGGAGCGAAGACGGTTCACGCAATATCCGATTCGCTTGGAAAGAAAGTGAAGATCCTCAGCTATGGAGGAGACGACCGACAATTCTTGGAAGACCTTCTCAACCCGCTCTCAATCTTGACGTTGAACACGATCTGGATTCCCGACGGAACCACTGAGACCAAAGTAATACTCAGCGGCCGAGAACCGAGAAGAATGCCCGTAGACTTAGAAGTAGCAAAAGGTCTCGCTAAGCAACTGCGAAACATGAGCCTCAGAATCGAGTTCGAGAGAACCTAACATTTCACGAACTCACGGGATAAGCCACGTTCTTCTGAGGTACCGTAACGCTCGCCACATCAGAGACGAACTTCGCATACAACTCAGGATGATCAGTATGTATCGGATAGATTACCTTCGGAGCGATTCTGGATATGGCCGCCTTTAGTTGTTCAGGCATTATGTGACCTGAACAGTGCACATGATACATCGGCAATCCAAAGTGGTCAAGCCAATTGACTACGCGTTCAAACTCGAATTCCTGCTCCTCATTGAATGGTTCAGAGATAGAAAGAATGAAGCAACTCCCCGGTTCCGGACGGATGTCCACCAATTCCTTGAAAGAGTTAGCTGAACTCGCGAGAATCGTCTTACTCTGAGTACCCTTGATATCGGATGCTTCCACCACGTTCTTGAATGAGAGCACGCGCTTCTCCCATTCATAGTACCGCTTCTTCCGCCGTTGGTATACGACCACGTTCGGATCGTTAGCAACATCCGGAATATCGATTCGCCCTTCTTTGGCAAGCTTCGATAGTAAGTATGCTTGCCTGAGGGAAATTGCGAGTTTCCGATCGTTCTGTTTGGCTACATTGTAGAAAGTTCTGAAACGATCCACGTCAACATTCGAGAAATCCGCCAGGACAAGCTTTGAACTTGCGTGTACGATCGAGGAGAGCTTCGATTGTACTTCTGTTTCTGTGGTCAGGGTTGCGCCGATGAGGTTTGTTCCTTCTGCCAGCAGCGCATCTGCCTTCTCTTGTTGTGCACGTTCGAGGAAATCATTCGTCATTCGAGGCTTTGTGCCATGAACTCTAAGATCACCTGTGTAGACGAGTGTGCCTTCTGACGTGTAGACTATGAACCCGTACGCGGCCGGCACTGAATGATCCACATGTATCGGCTCAACTTCAATGGATCCTAGTTTGATCTTCGATCCAGTCCTGAAGGTGTTGAACCTGAGACCTGAAATGTCGGCTTCCAACGTCTTGGTTCGCGTCTCGTAAAGTGCCTTGATAATCGTCGCAGTCGTCTCTCCGCAGTAGACAGGGATCTTCCTGTTGAGAAACGAGATACAACCTGAATGGTCACCATGTGAGTGAGACAAGAAGACTCCTTGAATATCGGGTTCAGATTCTTCGAACTTGTACAAACCACGAAGCTTGGGTAGCATTCCGAACTCGAACAGTTCCTTTTCATCCCTCGGCGAGAGAAAAGGTTCCGAATAGAATCTTCTGCGATCTGCGTAGCTCATCCCAAAATCTAGCAGAATCCTAGAATCTCCGTCTTGAACAAGGAACTTGTTACCACCTATTTCTCCAACCCCGCCGAGCGGTATGAAAGTGGAGTTCGATCGTTTCAAGCGGATGCGTCCCAGCAGACTCTAACGTGGAATACTCTGATATCCTCTTGCTTTTGCAGAGCGGCAATGATTATCAGTATGCGATCTTGAGGTTGCGGCGAGATCGCTATGTTGAAGGGCGCGATATTCGACCTCGGAGGGACGCTAATACATCTCACCGTGACTTGGGATCAGATCAGAGAAGCCAGAACTAGCGCCATCTACGAAGTTCTGAAGGAACACGGCGTTACACTGGATCTCAACAACTTGAAGCGAGAAGACCTGCAACTGCATGAAGAGGAATCTGAATATGCTAGCCGCACGCTTGAGGAGATTGAGATCGCGGCATCATTCAACAACCTCTTCGATAGGCTAGGTGTGAAAGCGAGTCAGCGACCCGAAATAGAGAAACTAGTGAAGAGATTCTTTGCTGTTGAGGTTGACTCTTGGGTGCTTTTCCCTGGAGTCACGGAAATGCTGCAGCAAGTTCGCGATCTCGGATTGAAATTGGGGCTACTTTCAAACGCAAGAAACGACTGGGCCGTCAGAGAAATCGTGGAGCATCTGGGACTTTCGAGGTTCTTTGACGCGATCTTGACCTCGGCGGCAGTTGGGATTCGAAAACCTAGACCGGAACCTTTCAGGCAAATGCTCGAATTGCTCGGTGTCAGAGCAAGCGACACCGTGATGATCGGCAACTCGATGGAGGCTGATGTGGCTGGAGCTAAACCTCTCGGCATCAAGACAATCCGAGTCATATTCGGTGACGGCAACGACGAGATCCCCATGAAACTGGATCTCAAGGTGGAACCTGACATCACAGTATCTTCAGTTTCCGACATTGTTCCAGCCATCAAGCGTATCGCGGTCCTCTAGCCTAGTGGATCTTTCAGGAAAGGCGAGAATCGGCGAAGTCAACGAAACCTAAATACGCGGCGTTCTCGGAATGACGCGACTCAGTGCTAAACCTTGCCAGACGAAGGCGCCTATGGGCGATCATCAGAACGTGTTCAGTTAAAGCAACTCGACGAGTACATGTGGGAGATTCCCCAATCGTTCAGACCCGGCATGAAAGTTGCCGGAAGAATCTACGCTGACAAGACACTCATCGAGAAAATGAGATCTAGATGCAACGCTTGAACAATGTGCAAACGTCGCCACTCTACCCGGCATCCATAAATGGTCAATAACGATGCCGGACGGCCACGAAGGCTATGGCTTTCCAATCGGCGGCGTCGCGGCAATGGACTACGATGAAGGAGTCATCAGCCCCGGGGGAGTCGGCTACGACATAAATTGCGGCGTCAGACTCATTCGCACGAACCTCAACGAGAACGATATGAAACCAGCCCTCTCGAAGCTGCTTGATGCATTGTTTGACAATGTTCCATCAGGTCTTGGGAGCCTCGGCAAAATCCGTGTTACGCAGGGGGAGATTGACAAGGTGGTGGCGGATGGAGTCGAGTGGGCAGTTGATCACGGCTACGGATGGTCTGAAGACAAGAACCATTGCGAAGAAAACGGATGCATGGAATCGGCCGACCCCTCCAAGGTCTCCTCAACCGCAAAGAGCAGGGGACATCGCCAACTCGGCAGTCTCGGGAGCGGAAACCACTTTCTCGAGATAGAGAGAGTGGACAAGATCTTCGATGAACGCGTCGCGAAGTATCTAGGAATAGAACGCCCTGGACAGATACTAGTCCTAGTTCACACTGGTAGCAGAGGATACGGGCATCAAGTATGCAGTGACTATCTTCGAGTCATGGAACGAGCCGTGAGCAAGTATCACATCAACTTGCCAGATCGACAGCTCGCATGCGCTCCCTCGAAGAGTCCAGAGGGAGAGGATTACCTCCCAGCGATGGCGTGCAGCATGCAATTTCGCTTGGGTAAACAGGCAAATGATCACGCACTGGACGAGAGAAGCTTTCGAGAAGACATTTGGAAAAACCGCAGATCAGCTTGACATGCACCTGATCTACGATGTATGCCACAATGTCGCGAAAATCGAGAACCACGTGGTTGACCAAGAAGGACATCAACGAAAGGTGATAGTCCACCGTAAAGGCGCAACGCGAGCGTTTCCTCCAGGACATTCCGACATCCCAGCAGAGTACAGAGAGATCGGACAACCGGTCCTCATCCCCGGCAGCATGGGAACCAGCTCATGGCTACTCGTCGGAACCGCGAAGAGTATGGAACTAAGCTTCGGCTCCACCGCACACGGCGCAGGCCGCATGATGAGCAGAGCAGCCGCAAAGAGACGATGGGGACCACAAGAAGTCAAGAAGGGACTCGCAGACAAGGGCATCATGATTCGAGCAGCCGAAATGGGAACAGTGACTGAGGAAGCGCCAGGAGCCTACAAAGATGTTGACCGCGTAGTGGAAGTCAGCCACCAAGTAGGCATCGCAACCAAAGTATGCCGTCTCACACCAATCGGAGTAACAAAGGGATAGATCCCGCTCTGACCAGACTGCACTGTACGAATAATTCCTGTTTAAGGGGCGAAGGTCTTGAACAATCTAGTGTTGATAACTAGGGCGAACTTCCTCTTGTTGACAGTCGTGATTGTCGCGGCGGGAATTTCAGCAGCATTCTACGCGCATGGAGTCTTCAACCCGTTCGACGCTCTTATCGTGTTCATTGGAGCTTTGCTGACTCACATGGCTGCAAACGTGTTCAACAACTATTTCGACTACAGATCCAAGATCGACGCCCAAACGATCAAGACGCCTTTCAGCGGAGGCGTTGACATCCTCGTAAAGGGCACGATGAAACCATCCGCTGCCTTTACCGTTGGCATCCTGTGTCTCGCTGGTGCCTCCGTAGTAGGCGCCTACTTTCTATTTCGCGGAATCTATACCTTGTTACCCATTCTCCTCTACGGACTAGTTGCGATATTCTTCTACACGCCTGTGCTTTCGAGAGTGCACGCGCTCAGCGAAATTGTGGCTGGAACCGGATTCGGATTCATGGCTTTGGGAGCATACGTTGTTCAATCGAGAGTCGTGGACGCGACAGGGATCGCGGTCTTTGTACCGGTCAGTATCCTTGTTGGGTTGCTCTTGTTCTTGAACGAGTTCCCCGACGCTGAAGCTGACAAAGCAGCTGGAAGAAGACATATAGTGATACTAGTTGGGAGAAGAATATCGGCCTTGATCTACGTCACGTTTGTTGTCGCAACGTATCTCTCAATTCTCTTGGCAGTCGTCTTGGGCGCATCACCGTTCACTGTACTAGTCTCCTTAATCGCCACGCCAATCGCATACAAGGCAATAACTACCGTGCTCAAGAACTATGATCGAATTCCCGAACTTGTGCCAGCACTAGGACTGAACGTGATAGTCATTCTTTCTACAATCGCACTGTTGGCCGCAGGATTCCTGATCGGAGCCTACCTCTGAATTCCAACTACTCCTCGATCGCAGAGCTCGCGACTCGTCGGGTAAGAGGCTATCTTGTCCGCACGACTCTGTACAAGAGAAGCCCGCAGAGTAATGCAAGCACTAACACAACGCCAGTGAGAGAACGAATCATTTCCATGGCGGCCATAAGTAACAGAAGCAGAACCACGACAGCCATGTAGGGAATTAAGGGGCCCGTTCGTGTCTTGATTTGAAGCAGCAGAAGTCCTCCCACGACGATTAGGATCACGATGATCTCTAACGCGCCTAGCATTCTCTGCTCCACTCACGATTCTGTATTGTTAGGTTGCGTCAGTGTCCTAGACTTTCAGGCAAGGACACTTTCGTCGGTATTGGGCTTTGTGTGGACTGGCTGGTTGGTCCAGCAAGACCACTAATAGGCGTGAGATCAGAACGGGAGTGGGCAGTTGGTGGGTGAGCCTAGAGCCCCAATCCCTTGAAGAGGAACTTCTTCTGGCAGCAAGGGCAGAATGGAGTGAATCTCGGAATCCACTGTCCACAGTAGCCGCATCTGATTAGAGGCGAGGCCATCTCAATGCACTACATTGCAGATGGCGTCTCGCGTACTTGCCGCTTCATGCCTAGTTGATTGCCATATTGGGACGCGCCGATTCGAGATCTTCTCTCAATCGTGTTGAAAGAACTGGATTCACTATGAGAAGTATGGTCAAAGGGTGCCGAGGATCTTCAGGAACAATGAGCAGTACACAATTTGGAAGGAGGACTAATATAGAGTGATAAAGGCTACTCACCGATCGATCCTCCGATGGAGCTTGTTAGCGGAGTTCTCGGAACTTTCAGCCAGCGAGCTTTGATCACGGAGATACCTTCATTCGAGGCTGGACTCGTCGCCTTCCTCTTTGTCTTCCTCTTGATGGGCATCATGTACTACGTTCTCAGATCGGATAGAAACAAAACAATGCCACAATTGAGCCCACTTGGACCAAAAGACATTGTTAGGCTTGGAAATCCTCTCTCGTCATCGGATGCCGCATACATTGGAATCGTAACGATGGTGATCCTGGAGCTCCTATTGGACGCCTTGATAGTCTTGAGTGCGCTTCAAGGGATGGGATCAATTGCACTCGGGACTATGCTCGCAGTGGCAGCATTCCTTGCGGCAATAATTTTGGCGGCATACAGGAGCACGTTCATGAGCGAAGCTTTCACGAGAAAACCGCGACTAGAACTCGTTGCCGCGAACTTATCGAACTTGTCGAAGAAAGAAGTCAGCGGAGACAAGGAGCATGACTGAGAAACCAGCCGACGGATCGGAGAAGAAGATCAGACTTCGAATCAACAGACGCGAGTTCGTCCAGACCATAATCTCGCTGGGAATTGCAGGAACCGTCGTCTCATTCCTGTCGCTTCTTACATCGCTTCTCCCGCGCGCCGGAGCTGGCGGACCACTGGGAGAAGTTGACAACATCTTCAGGTACGGACCGGAAAAGGACACATGGTACTCAAGCAAGGCAGGAACTGAAGTCAAGCTGGAGGATTTCGATCAAGTTGGAAAAGGTGCCAGTGTTCTTTGGCGTGGAATGATTCCAGCCGTCGTCATACGCGTTGACGAAAATAGACTTCAAGGTGCAACGGCCACTAACGGATTGATTGCATTCGCAGCTGCCTGCACTCACCTGTGTTGCATATTCACATGGCATCTGGATCGACCAAAGGAGGATGTGTTGTTCTGTAGATGCCATGATGGCGCCTTCGATCCGTACAACATCGTCAAGGACATCATGCTCAATGGCATTGAATATTCCGGAGCAAAGGTGATTGCAGGTCCGCCGCCGAGAGCTGCGCCGATGATACCGATCGAAATCAAAGACGGCAAAGTCCTCGGGGTTGTCACGGATCTCGGAATCTACGACTACTGTGGATGAGTTTGGCTATGTCATCGCGGAGGAAGAGGATTTACGAGTGGTTTGATAGACGTTTCAACATCTCTCCTTTGATTGCGGAGGCTCAGAGAAGTGTCAACTTCGCTCTGCCGAGTTCTCTGACACGACAGAATAGATCCAAGATCTTCTGGTTTGGTTACCCGTTCTACTATGCGGGTTCGATAGTGGCTTTTCTTGCCATTCTGCAGGGTGTCACCGGTCTACTTCTTGCTTTCAACTATGTGCCCTCCGCCGTGGGCGATCCAGGAACCCCAACTCAAGCGTACCAGAGCGTTCAGAACATAATGAGGTACGTTCCACTCGGAGCGCTAATTAGAGGAACACATCAATGGGGCGCGAACCTGCTCGTTGCCGCGCTTGTGATTCACGCGTTCTGGGCGTTCTTCCGCAATCCCTACAGAATCGGACGTGAAATATCATGGATGTTAGGCGTCCTTTCGCTAGGGCTGGCACTTGCTTACTCGTTTTCAGGGTACCTTCTTCCTTGGGATCAGCTCGGCTATTGGGCTGCGACGATTAGCGTGCAGATTATGAGGTCGATTCCTTTTCTGGGTGACTTGATTGCGCGGGTGCTTCTGGGCGGAACCGGTCTTTCCGCCATTACGTTGACGAGGATGTACTTCTATCACGTCAGCCTCCTTCCCGTTGTCGCGATCGTCTTAGTGGGCGCACACATTGTCCTAGTGCTGCTTCAGGGGGTCTCGGAGCCTGAGGAAGCATGGAAACCTCCGACAGGTCAAACCGAAGCTGGGAAGCAGGAAGGACCGCTCTTCGCCCCCTTCATCCCACACCAAATTACTCCTGTCCTGATCCTCTCACTTGTCACGCTCGGTATTGTGTTGCTCTTAGGGGCGTATGCCGTCCAAGCGCCGGGTGATCCTGCAAACAGATTCCTTACGCCACAGTTCATAGCTCCTGAATGGTATTTCCTCTGGGCGTATGGACTTCTCAAATGGGTCGGTTGGGCCTACGATCTCCTTCATTTTGTCCCGCCCGCCACAGTCTTCGGCGTTGACCTGCTGAGCGCAAAGGTTGTTGGCATTCTGATCGCAGCCGCGATGTTCCTCGTGCTTCTTCTAATGCCCGTGATCGACCGTGGAAACGAAGTTCGTGCACTTAGAAGACCAATCAAGACGGCTATCGGAGTGTGGTCTCTCGGACTTCTCTCTACACTGACACTCTACGCATTGAACGAGATCCTCTCAGCAAGCCTCTCCATTCCAATTGAAACAATGAACCTGGTCCTAGGATCAATCGTTATTGTAGCACCACTAGTAGTCGCGATTCCGTTCTATGCGATACTTCGCGGCCACGCAAGAAAGACCAGCAAACAGGAGGCCTAAGAATGGAGATCATCAGAGACGTCTTCCAGTATCTTCCCATCTTTTTCGTGATCGCTTGGTGGATATTCGGCGCCATCAGCGCTTTCCTCTTCATTATCGGGATCAGAAGACACGTGCGTGCGTGGAAGCAAGGAAAAGCAGATCAGATCTCCGGAACGGCACTCTCACGGTTGAAGAGACTCCTATACTTCGGAATAGCGCAGGCTAAGGTTCTTAACAAAAGATACAACGGAACAATGCACGCGCTCATCTCGATAATCGGTTTCCTGCTTCTCCTAGGAATGTTCTTTCCGATCTTGGAAGAGATCGTAGGTTACCTGGCTCTGTTATTCGTTTTGGGATTGATTCTTCTCGAATACAAACGTCTTAGAGCTATCGGGCCTCCGCTTGAGACCGCCTGGGAAGACTCCTTTGTCTTCGGCGTCATAATTGCGATGGCCACTCTCCGGATTTCTGATGATGGGAGTCAACACTTGGGCTTGGGACTCCCCAGTTGGAGAAGTACTCTCGCCGCTCTTCACGCAGTTGGGACCTAAAGTGCTCGTGGACCTTTACCCGAGCCTCTTTCTGATTCACTCAGCATTAGTCTTCTCACTGATCGCATACATACCGAACTCTCGCCTGATTCACCTGATTACCTCGCCACTGAACGTCTACTGGACGCCAAATGCAGTGAAGGGCGAGATGACAACGCCATTCGACCTCAAACAAATGATGGAGTCAGGCAACTTCGACGTCAAAGTCGGCGCATCAGAGATCAATGACTTCACCTGTCAACAGAAACTCAGCTTTGACGCATGTACACTCTGCCAACGCTGCTCAGACGCATGCCCCGCAAAAGCAGGTGGAACCAAACTGTCACCGATGCATGTCATACTGAAACTCAAGAACCTTGAACTTCAATCGCCAAGTGCAGCGAAGCAACTTCACGGACAAACTGTAGATCCAGAGGAACTCTGGGCATGTACCACCTGCCGCGCCTGCGTTCAGGAATGCCCGGTCCTGATTCACCATGTCAACGCAATTTGTGACATGCGCCGACACCTGATGGCAGAAGGCAAAGTCGACAAGAAGAAGCGAGATCTCCTCACCTTTCTGACAACGGTTGGCAACACATACGGGCTCGGCAGTTCAGACAGAGCAAAATGGGCAGAAGGACTCGACGTAAAACTGTACGGCGATGAACCTAACCAAGAGTTCCTGTACTGGGTTGGTTGCGCTGGCTCCTACGACACGCGAAACCAAATGGTCTCTCGAGCACTAGTCAAGATCATGAAGACGGCACAGATCAGTTTCGGAATACTAGGAAACGAAGAAAAATGCAACTGCGAAGTTGCACGCCGAATCGGTGAAGAAGGAAGATTCCAGCAATCAGCAATGGAACTGATCGAACTGATGAATAAGCGCGGTGTCAAGAAGATCGTGACCCAGTGCCCCCACTGCTACAACACTTTCAAGAACGAGTACCCGAGATTCGGCGCAAAGTTCCAAGTCATACACCACACACAGCTGATAGCGCAACTGCTGCGCGACGGAAAACTCAAACTCAAGAAAGAAACCGACCGGACCATCACATACCATGACCCATGCTACTTAGGCAGATACAATGACGAGTACGAATCCCCACGAGCCATCATCCGAACACTCTCGAACGGGAAACTTGTCGAGCTTCCACGATCACGAGTTAAGAGCTTCTGCTGCGGCGGAGGCGGAGGAAACACCTGGTACACCGTAGAAGCCGAGAAGAAGTGTAGCGTGATAAGAATCGAGGAAGCCGAAAAACTCGGCCCTGAGATCCTAGCAGCAGCCTGCCCATACTGCATCTCAATGTTCGAAGACGCCTCGAAAGTACTTGGCACATCCGAGAAGATGCCTATCCGAGACATCGCCGAGCTAGTCGCAGACGCGCTCGAATAGTCAATATCATAAACCCTAGCCAGCCATACTTGCGAAACGCGCTGTAGGAGGATCATCATGCCGAACATAATTGTGCTTGCCAAACAGGTCTTCTACACACAAGACCTGCGAATCGACCGAACCAACAAGAAACTCGTGACAGAAGGTGTCGCCCGCGTCATCAGCGAATCCGACAAAAACGCAATTGAGGAAGCAGTCAGACTGAAAGAGAAACTCGGTGGCAAGATCACCGTACTCACAATGGGACCAGCTCAAGCGAAGGAGGCACTTCGCGAGGCCATAGCCATGGGAGCAGACGAAGGCTACATGTTAACTGGTCCCGAATTCGAGAACTCAGACGCTCATGCGACAGCAGCCGCTCTTGCAGCAGGAATACGAAAGATCGGACAATTCGACATCATACTATGCGGCGAAACATCTGAGGATCAATACTCATTCCAAGTCGGACCGCGAACAGCCGAGATCCTGAACCTTCCCCAGATAACCTACGCAGCCAAGATCACCATTCAAGATGGAAAAGTCACCGCGGAAAGAAACCTTGAGGACTCCTACGAGACGGTCGAATCAAAACTTCCAGTCTTCATCACGGTTTCGCGAGAGATTAACGAACCAAGACTCCCCACACTCATGGCCATAATGGCCGCCTCAAAGAAACCTATGACCGCCTGGACAGTCGCGGACATAGGATTGAAGCCCAGCGACCTAGGTCGGGACGGCTCGCTAACTGAAGCGTTGAAATCAGCTGTCGCTACGGGCGAAAGGAAGAGGATCCTGATACAGGGTGAACCTAAGGAAGCCGCGGAGAAGCTTGCGTCCACCCTGATCAGTGAAGGAGTGGTGAAGGTCGCATGACTACCACTCAGAAACACGACGGCGTCTGCGTGTTCTCAGAGAACCCTGCAATCACTCGAGAACTACTTTCAAAGGGACGCGAGCTTGCGGGAAAGCTTGGAACTCACCTAGCCGCAGTCGCCATAGGCGACAACGTTTCAGATAACAGCAAAGACTTCGTGGCCTTCGGCGCGGACAAAGTGTACACTGTTCAGGATCCGTCGCTGGGGAGTTACCAAGTTCATCCGTATTCAGACGTGCTGACTCAGATAACTCAAACCTACCGACCAGATGTCATACTCATCGGAGCCACCAGAAACGGACTGGAACTTGCCGCACGGCTTGCGGAACGCCTGAAGACTGGATGTTGCACAGAATGTTCGAAGCTAGACATTGATTCAGAGAAGAAATGCGTGGTTGTTGACCGTCTCGTACTCGGAGGAAACATAACCGAAACGCTGATCATCCGACCGAGGCCCCAAATCTTCACTCTCCCGAAAGGAGTCTTCCAACCACTAGCCAAAGATCCGAATAGAACCGGAGAGACCGTACAAGTCCAGCCAAAGTTAGCTGAATCTCCTGTGAAGGTTCTTGGACGGAAGACGAAACAGTTCGCAGGAGTGAGAGTCACGGAAGCTGAGGCGATCGTCTCATTTGGACGTGGACTCAAGAAAAAGGAAGATATACCGATTGTCGAGGAACTTGCGAAGACCATCAACGGGGTTGTTGGCTGCTCTAGACCGATCGCTGAGGACCTAAAGTGGCTCCCGATCGATCAATACGTAGGATTATCCGGCCAGAAGGTTGCACCGAAACTCTATGTCGCCTGCGGCATCTCGGGCCAGATACAACACATTACAGGCATTCAGAACGCCCGTGTTGTGGTGTGCGTGAACACGGACTCGAAGGCACCTATCTTCGAGTATGCCGACTACGGGATCGTTGGGGATCTTTACAAGATCTTGCCAGCCCTGACGGAGGCATTCAAGCAGCTCTCATCACGGAAGTAGCCCCTTTCACTAACCGCTTCTGAAAACGGTCAGCAACTATGACCGTATCATAGTCAGCATCATCTTGAATCTTCCAGGGCCTTCCAGGGCGTGCGGCTCGTTCGCCGGCATCAGAATAGCCTCGCCCTTCTTCACCCGCTGACTCTTCCCCGAAACTGTCACCATGGCTTCGCCGTCAAGTATACAGACGAGAGCATCAAACGGAGCAGTGTGCTCACTCAACCCCTGCGCCTCATCAAAAGCAAACAGAGTGACAGTACCAGTTTTCTTCTCGATTATTGTCTTGCTTACTACAGCGCCTTCTTGATAGTTGACCAGACCAGCTAACTCCGTAGCCCTGCCCATCAGAGCTTTTCGACCAGAATCTCCTGCACCACCCATCATGTGATTCGCGCCTCCATGAATCGATCCGAAAGCGTTTGCTTGTGAATAGGTCTATTCGTGGACAGGTCTTGACGATCCATTGGCCTTCTTTCGCTTTGAGTCCGTGAATGCCCCAGCTCCAGGAAATCTTCGGAGTGATCCGCAGGTACTTTCCAGGTCCGAATATTCCGTCATGTTCGGTAATCTCGGCGCTTCCGTATACCTTGACGGCTCGAGGTCTCCATGGGTCGATGGATTCCATGTCGTCAATTGTTAATGCCACCATCCGATTGCCGTCTCTAACATTCTTGTACTTGCGTGTTCTGTGAAAGATGTCTTGGCTGTGACTACCGACATAGAAGAACTTGCCATCAAATTCGAAAGCAACCGGCACCACATCAGGTTGACCGGTAGATGATACAGTCGCAATCCTAGCTAGACGCTGAGTCTTCAGATACTCAACCTCAGGCTCTGAGAACATTTCTCTCCCCTCAACAATTCACCATGGCACAACCAGCATAAAATGACTGATAATCAATTCAAAGCTCTTCTTGAGGCCAAGCTTGAGTTCCAACTAGAACGCTAGCCTTGGATTCTTGCGGTTTTACTCATGTCAGGCTTTGTGAATGCACCGATCCGACGGTGGATTGTTCTGTCTTTGTCAGGTGGGCCAATAGTTCTTGTTCGCTCTCGCAAGCGGACAGGTTCTTATTCCTACAACAGGAGTGTTTGTCTTGTAGAAGGTTGCGAAATGGAACATATCCAGTTAGCCTGTTCGAGGTGCAACTATAATACGGATCTGCTCATCGGAACGAAGGAGCACGGTCAGACACTTTCGGATATGAACGAGGACTTTGCCTTCTACAAGTTGTTTCAATGTGACATCGACGAAACGCTTCATTCGATCGACGTAAACAACAGAGAGTTCGAGGGAGACTGCCCCGAACACAACGTGAAGTTGAAGGCTCTAGCAAAGATCCCTCATGACTGTCCAAAATGTAATGGACCGCTCAATGTGAGCCATGAAGACATGGTTGCTGGATCGCAAGCATCTTAGAATAATGCCTGAAATCAATATCCGCCGAGCCATCTTGGAGTAGACTCAAACTTTCCATCGTCGTAATTCTGTTGGCGTGGTTTTCGACGAGCAGTCTGCTCGGGGAAGTTCCACTTTCACAATTCCTGTATCGAAATGACTGACGGAAAGTTGGCGTGCGGGGAATAGAAGGCAGAGTTCTAGTTCTAGATTGGTGTTGGTTCGCAGAGGTTCTCAGCCTTAGCCGCTGCTCGTCCACACTGCATGCAAACGAACTTTGGATTCTTGATGAAGACCAGAAACGCGCTGAGAGTGGTTCCCCCTTCCACTTTCTTACACAGATGGTTCTCATGGCCTGTATGACGTTTCTTGAAAAGTGGCATAACTGATTCCACGTTTCTGGTTGAAGACAAGACCACATTTAACGCTTTGCAGAGCATCGATCAACAGGCTCACAGGCAGCACCTGAAATGCGTGCTCTCACGCAGCTCCCAGATCTCTCTAGGGTGCACAAAAATAGGCCACCCAAAAGGGATACCAGTCGCAGCGGAGTGATGAAGAGATCGTAGATCTCGCAGACCTGAGAACTCAATGATGACCTCTGCCACCTGCCCAAACAGGGGCCTGCTCGCGTTTCGACTTGATGAGGGCGCTAATGCGATCAAGGGTGACTCCCACCCCTTCAAGGGTGACTCCCACCTCGCGTGCGAACAAGCCACGCAAAAGAGATAATGTATCCAACGATTATGATACGCGAGCCTACCCGAAAAGGTACAGCTGGTTCCAAAAGTGGAGCAGCTAAGAATTCCACAGCTGAAAGACGTCTATGCCGCCAGAGACGTAGTCAACCGTTACCTGAAGCCCACTCCGCTTCTCTACTCACGACAACTCTCCAGACTTCTCGGATGCCAAATCTACTTGAAACTGGAGAATCTCCAGCCGACAAGAGCGTTCAAAGTCCGCGGAGGCGTCAACTATATGGAGAGAAAGAAAGAAGAAGCGCTCAACCGCGGCGTCGTCACAGCCTCCACCGGAAATCACGCTCAGTCAATCGCCTACGCGGGTTCCCTGTTCGGAGTGAATGTTCGCATTGTTATGCCTCATGGTGTTCCAGAGATCAAGACCGAGGCGATTAGAGATCTCGGCGCCGAAGTGATCTTCCACGGCAGCTATTATGAAGAGGCTCGCGAGTATGCAGAGAAACTGTCCCACGAGAGAGGATTCCTATACGTGCACGGCATCAACGAACCGCTGCTGTTCGAAGGTGTCGGAACCATGCATCTCGAGGTATCTGATGAGCTTCGAGACGTGAACGTAGTCATCGTTCCTATTGGTGGTGGGTCGGGGGCTTCTGCCGCATGCATCGTCCACAAGAGCTTGAATCCCAGCATCAGAGTGATAGGCGTGCAAGCTGAAGGCGCCCCTGCTTTCTACCGTTCCTGGAAGGAAGGCGCCATATCATCCACAGACGGTGTGCAGACAATTGCAGAAGGTCTTGCGACGAGTCGAGCGTACGAGTTACCCTTGAGGATTCTCAGAGAGAAGCTGGATGACATCATTCTGGTTAGCGATCAGGAGATGAAACAGGCGGTCAAGACGATATTCCGATCAACAGGACAGGTCGCTGAACTATCGGGTGCCGCATCGACCGCAGCAGCCTACAAGATCAAAGACAAGCTATCCGGAAGCAAGGTCGTGCTCGTCCTCACTGGCGGTAACATAGAACCCGAACAGCTCGCTCAAATCCTACGCGAATAGACACAAGCTAGGTGGAAGGATGGACTCGCACTCGAAACCGACCGTCGTCGTGAGCAAATGCTTGGAATTTGAGGCATGCAGATACAATGGTCAAATGATACGAGATGCCTTCGTCAGGAGACTAGAGAAGCACGTCGATTATGTCCCAGTCTGTCCGGAAGTCGCGATAGGTCTCGGAACTCCCCGTTTTCCCATAAGAATCGTTTCCACGAACAAGCTGAGACTCATCCAGCCTGCAACCAGCAAAGACGTGACAGATGATATGAACGAATTCTCAGACAAGTTTCTCATGTCTCTGAAAAAGGTGGACGGTTTCATTCTGAAATTCCGATCACCGTCATGTGGATTCAAAGACGTACGGATATATGCAAAAAGCGAGAAATCCCCCGCAACCGGAAAAGGCCCCGGATTCTTCGGAGCTAAGATACTCAAACACTTCCCAGGCCTCGCCATCGAAGATGAGGGCAGGCTAAGAAGTCTGAAGATACGCGAACACTATCTTACGAAGCTCTTCACTCTCGCGCGATTCCGGACAGTGAAGGAATCTAGTGCGATGCGTGACCTAGTCCGCTTCCATACAGAGAACAAATTCATGCTGATGGCATACAACCAGAGAGAGATGCGGCTGCTTGGAAACGTGGTTGCGAACCCCAAGAAAAGGCCCTTGGGAGAAATCATCCAAGAATATGAGATTCACCTCCAGAAGAGTCTCGAGAATCCGCCTAAGCGCTCATCTAACATTAACGTTCTCATGCACATCCTAGGCTACTTCTCCAAAGAACTCTCAAAGAACGAACGACAATTCTTCCTAGAAACGCTGGAACTCTACAGGGACGAAAGAGTACCATTCACGTCAGCCGTGAGATTGCTTAAGGCGTGGGCGGTTAGGTTTCAGAACCAGTACTTGCTGAACCAAACACTCTTCAGCCCCTTTCCGGACGACTTGATCGAGTGGACGGATGCAGGAAGACCGATAGAAATCTGACCCGCAGACCGAACACGCTGAGTCAAGCCTCGGTCTTATTGGAGTCGACGATGAATGGCAGCGAGAGGATTGAGGAACAGAGCAAGCTTATCGTCAAACGCGGATCAAGTCCCAGCTTAGCCAAAGTTCTGCCTTGCATGTCAATGTCGTCTGCTCTGTTCAGGACAGTCTCAACGTCAAATCTTCGGGCGATCGAGAATATTTTCTCAACTCGACGGTCTGGTAGCTTGAATAGCATCCTCCGGATGTGCCGCATTGCGTCGAGATCACGACCTATCTCGCTCTTCCATCGCTTCTCATACCCGGAGAGGAAGGCTTCTGAGAGGTGCTTGGATGTGCACGCGTCGTGTGCGATTTCTCCAGCGATTTTTCCGCAGATGAGGCTAAACACGACTCCTCCACCGGTTGTCGGCTTCACCTGTTGCGCTGAATCTCCCGCGATCAACATGTTCGGATAGTACGTCTTCCGAATTGGTCCACCCAATGGTATGGGATGAAAAGAGACATCACGCCGCTTGGCGCCTTTTAGTCTCTGAGAAACAACAGGGTGTTTCGTCATGAATCTCTCGAGAAAGAGCCGCGGATTGCCCTCCCGAGCTGCGAGCCCGATCTTTGCCGATCCATCTTGCCAAGGGATTATCCACGCAAAGAATCCCGGCGCATAAGCAGATCCAAGGAACACTTCCACCATATCCTGGCTCAAATTCTCCACATGATCTACGTGGACTTGAGCAGAGTTCACCCACATCGATCTGCGGCGTTCGCTCATGGCCCGAGGAGGAGCAAGTGCAGGCGACGCACCTTCACAGTCTACAACGAGTTGGGAATTGAGTGTGTGTGATTTGGAATCAGTTGTAACTCGTAGTTGGACCTGATTGTCAGTAGGGGTTTGGATCGAGATCGCGCGTGTATTGAGCTGGATTTGTGCTCCTGCTTCTTGTGCTCTGTTTGTCATATATTCGTCGAATGCTCCGCGATCAAGCACCCACGTGATTGGGCTCTGACGCTCGAGTTGGAGAACTTGGTCTAATGGCGAATGGAAGATCGCGCCACGGATCTGATTCTTGATGACTTGCTTTGGCAGTGAAACACCTAGGCGTTTCATGCTGTTGATTCCAACGTGGCCTGAGCAGTGTGACGGGACACCGATTCGATCGTGCTCTTCTAGGAGGAGAACCTTCGATCCCAAGGAGGCGGCAGTTTCCGCAGCTGTGGCACCGGCTACTCCACAGCCGACTACAATGATGTCAGCATCCAAACCCATGGAATATGCATGCCTCGGTTGGCAACATCTCTTAGCTTAGAGCTTGAAGCCGGATGTTCGTACCGAGACTGATTGTGATAGATAGGGCTCGCGAATACGCATGGAATGCGGGACTATGCCTGCCTAGGTGCAACGAGTTCTACTCGTCTCTTTCCTTTCATTAGACGTGAGACATACAGGATACCGTTGATTTCGAGTTTAAGGAGGACGCTGTTAAGTTCCCGGAAGCTGATGTCTCCGTAGCTCTCCTTGACTTGATCTAGCAGATCACCGTCGGTGAGGGGACCTTTGCGCTGGAGTGTCTCAACGACAGCCAAGTTGAGGGGACGGGGCCCCCAGACCTTGTTCATAGAATTCTCCTACATTTTCCTACGATATTATTGCAGGCGGAGTGGCCCGTTCCTTTCTGGAACGTTCGTGGAACTGCGAGTAGTAATCTTCCATCTTTGGGTTGATGCTGGGGCTGACTGTCTCCATTGCTTTGTCGAAGTCTTTACGCGTAACTTCCTTGGCATCAATACTCTCACGAAGTGCGTTCATGGCTGCTTCCCTGCAGAGAGCCTCAACATCTGCGCCCGAGTACCCTTTTGCCTTCACGGCGACCTCTTGTAGATCCACATCTGCTGAGAGAGGCATACTTTGCGCATGGATCTTGAAGATCTGCATGAGCGCCTTCGAGTCAGGTGCAGGCACGTCGATCAACCGATCGAACCTGCCTGGCCGCATGACCGCGGGATCGAGAATGTCGGGCCGATTGGTTGCACCGATCACGACGACGTTCTGGAGCGCTTCTATACCGTCCATTTCTGTGAGAAGTTGACTGATCACTCTCTCGCTGGCTCCAGAGTCCGAATAGCCAGCTCCTCTTCTCGGAATTATCGAGTCGAGTTCATCGAAGAAGATTATTGCAGGCGCTGCGGTCCTTGCCTTCCTAAACACCTCTCTGATTGCCTTCTCAGATTCTCCAACCCACTTGGAGAAGATTTCAGGCCCCTTGACTGAGATGAAGTTCGCCTCGCTTTCTGTTGCCACAGCTCTTGCAAGCAGAGTCTTGCCGCATCCTGGAGGACCATAGAGCAGTATGCCTCTTGGAGGCTTGATGCCCATCCTCTTGAAGACTTCTGGCTTCTTCAGAGGCCATTCGACTGATTGGATTAGCTCGTTCTTGATTTCCTCAAGCCCGCCAACTTCTTTCCAATGCACCGATGGGACTTCGACGTATACTTCTCTCATCGCAGTGGGGGTGATTTCTGTGTATGCGGAGAGGAAATCGTCCTCCTTTACAACCATCTTGTCCAGTATTTCGGGTGGAACTCGTTCCTCTTCGAGGTTTATCTCAGGCATGTAGCGCCTCAATGCTTTCATCGCAGCTTCCCTTGAGAGCGCAGAGATGTCAGCTCCCGTGTACCCGTGTGTGATGTCTGAAAGACGTTTGATGTCAACATCTTCGGCGAGCGGCATGTTCCTCGTGTGTATCTGGACGATTTCGTTGCGGCCTTTCTTGTCCGGGACACCGATCTCTATCTCACGATCGAACCTTCCAGGACGTCTAAGTGCTGGATCTATCGCGCTGGGTCGGTTCGTTGCACCGATGACGATGATGTTGCCTCTCGTTCCCATTCCGTCCATGAGTGAGAGAAGTTGTGCAACAACGCGTCGTTCAACCTCGCCCGTGACTTCTTCGCGTTTCGGTGCGATCGCGTCCATCTCATCGATGAATACTATGCTCGGTGCAGTCTCGTGTGCCTTCTGGAAGATCTCTCGGAGTCTGGCTTCAGATTCGCCGTAGAACTTGGACATTATCTCTGGTCCAGAAATCACGTAGAAGTTTGCATCGGACTCGTTCGCGACAGCCTTCGCCAATAGTGTCTTACCGCATCCAGGAGGACCGTAGAGAAAGACTCCTCTGGGTGGTTCGATGCCGAGTCTCTGGAATAGTTCTGGATGTCGAAGAGGAAGCTCAACCATCTCTCTGATACGTTGTATCTCTTCGTGAAGGCCACCGATGTCTTCGTAGGTGATCATCGAGATGCCTTTCTTCTCTGGTGTCGGCTCACTGAGAACCTGCACGGTACTGGTTTCGAGTATCTTGATTGGACCGTGCGGTCTGGTTCGAGTGACCACAAGTGGGACCGCGCTTCCAAAGATGGAGAGGAGAGTCATGTCGCCTTCAACGAATGGCATGTCCATGAATCTTCGTTTCACGAAACTGACGAATTCTTCATCGACACTTAGTCTTACGTCGGTCGGCGCGAAAATTATCGCTTGTGCATCTTTCACGTCGGCTTTCTTGAGCGCGACATACTCGTTCAGCGCTACGCCCGCGTTTCTTCTGATCAGACCGTCCATTCGTACGATCTCTTCGCCCTGATCTTCTGCGTATGCGGGCCATGCGACTGCGACTGTCATCTTCTTGCCTTGGACTTCAACGAAATCACCGGCAGTGATTCCGAGTTTCTGCATTGTTTCGTTGTCTATCCTAACTTTGCCATGGCCGACGTCTCTTTGTCTTGCGTCGGCGACTCTCAACTGAGTGTCTTTTCCTACCACGTTTCTTCATTCCTTTGATCTTGATCGTGTTTGCGGGCCCAGCTTTCGAACGCGGCCGGGGCTCGCGGAATCTGTTACTACAGGTAACGGGACATGAATATAAGTGTTACTTATAGTAACAGAATTCAGGTCCGCCAAACATTGACGACCTGAATCTCACCCACATTCTCCACGGACTTCAAGGCCTCTTCAACCTTATCCATTTGTCCCTCTTGCTCAGGCATTGCGACCCTTGCAACCAAGGCAACGAGCCCAAAAGCTATGGGCTCCTCATCGAACCGCGCAACCGACGTTCCTGCCGGCAACCCAGCCTCCACTTTCTTCCTAAGTTCCACAAGGTCCACCGTAGTCTCGGTTGGGAAGATCTTGATCTGTGCAATTACCTTAGCCAAGCACAGTCACTACTCTATGGCCCTGTGAATCCGCACTTTGCACACTTGTATGGTCTACCGAAAGTCCTGCACTTCTCGCAGCGCCACATAGTGACTTCGCCACAGTTCGGACAGGGAAAACGTACCGCGCCTTCTCCAGGCATTATGGTTCTCGAACACCATGTACAGGTTGGCATTCGTACCGTTTTGGTTTCGCTCAGTTCCAACGCCTTCTTTTCCTACAGGGCACCAGCCGCCGTTTATTTATCCGTTGCTCGGGACCCCGCTCGGCCGATCCGCCCACCGGAAACGTCAATCTCAACCAACTGCTCGAAAACGAGGCGAATCCATGGGACCGACAGGCATATCTCACCCGCTCGCCCGTGCCTACTTCTAGTCGCCGTAACCAACGCCCGCAAGAGAGTGAGCTACGCACTTGAAGATTGACACCGTCTGCGATCTGAGCAGCTTTAGACGGTTCATGATTGTAAGCACCTGTGACTCTTTCATTCCCGACCAGTTTGTCAACGACGAGAGCGTCTTCCCTGAAAGGGCCTCAGAACACGGAACCATGTACGTAGAGGCTGAGGACAAAGAGACCCTCGAACAGATTAGAGAGATAAGATTCATGCGAGTCTCAAATGTTCTCGGCATCATCTACAACTCGAAGAGCGGAAACACTCACCTGAAGTGGAGAGAGTTCAAAGGCGACCTTGGAAAACTCAGCGGCGAAGCTAGCACAAACACGATAGTAAACTTGAGCACAGTAGGTGCGCTGAGAGAGGGATACGCCAGGACATACCAGCGACCGGTTGAAGAAGAAGCACTCAAAGGACTAGGCGACTAACGCATCCCAGCGCTGCGGAATGTTACATGCCGAAGTAGCTGTTGATTTTTCTCTGGAAGAAAGCCTCTCGTAGCATGTGGCTGCTCTGCAGCCATGCCTTGCGTGGAATACTCAACTTAGACAATCCAAATTCTAGAGCCGAGTTGAAATTGTCGAATCGTGCTGGACTTCGGGTCAAGCGCAGCCCGTATGCTCTCCCGCACATTCCAGACTCCAACCGGCAGGATATATCCGGAATGAATTTCTCTCAACACCAAAGCTGAGCTCTGTCTTCTTTCTCTGAGGAGATGCTCTGCGATTGCGAGCCGACATGCATAGTAGCAGCCGCCGATGCTCGCATACGTTGTCCTTCCCTGATACTCTTCATGATCACCCATCATCGCCGGATATTCTCCGCCCTCATTCCAAGCGGTGCCAGGGAACCAAGCTTCTATCGACTCGTAATGCCATTTCTCGGGCATGAGCATCACGATGTACCGGTTATCGATGTAATTGTAGGTGTGGACACGAAAATCGTCGATTGTGGGTGAATGTTTGATTTCATCGAGCAATCGTTCTGAGATTGTACTATCGACGGCGGTTATGCTCCAGCGAGTTGGGACAAGTTTCCTTCTCGATCCAACTCCGAACATGCCCATGCTGAGGGCTCTTTGTATTCGTGTGACTTGGACTCCATCTTCATGCAGAGTGAGTATGGCGTCAGAGGCGTTCAGATCCCGATCATAGTATGCCTTCTCAACTCGTCTATCCGCTTTGACTCCCCAAGCCTGAAAACTCTTCAGCGGGGCTGAGGGACCGAACGGCTGTATCTCATCACTTAATGTCAGAGGGCCTCCAGGTTTCTTTGCGAACTTAGCCTCTGACTCTGCGGGCGCCGCGCTCAAAGTGAGCTCTTGGAGTCGATCCACTATCCCGTAGGGTTCCTGTGCGTCGAAGATGCTGACGCGAGTCTTTCCCCTAACGAGCGAGTATCGCAAGTCGACTATTTCTTGTATGGACTTGCCAAGCCAAAGCTCAGGCGCATCGTAGATTGTCGTGTCTCCATGGTAGGGCGGTATCAGAGGACCAACAGACACGCGAGGATACCCGAATCTGCCCACGAAGACTCCTGGCGGCGTAGAGCCGTCTATTTGTTCAGAGGAAATGAGACTGCCGACGGTTGCTATTGCTCTCGCCTTGGTCAGGAGAGGGCAAGAGATCTTGCCACAGAGCATTCGCCCGCCCCTACAGCGTACACAGAGATCTGCTGATGGACCACGAACTACACGAAGATCTTTGAGGGCGTCGGGCTCTCGGCCTATCCCGTTTGAGAGAAAATCATTGACCCAGACGAGTTCGGAACTCAAAGAGATGCAGCCTTGATGATCCTGATGAAATATTCATGATGTTGGAGGCTATATTAGGGTGAGAGAGACGAATGAAATTGACTCAAACGTTCACCCTGTACACTCGCAATAGCCTTTACGAAGTTCCACAGAGACACAGAATGAGGCCGCTGCTTTGGGAGTAGACCTAGGCGAAGTCTTGCATAAACGCAAGATACTCTTAGACGACCTATCAGGCAAGAGCCTAGCCGTTGACGCATACAATACACTGTACCAGTTCCTTGCGATTATCAGGCAACCTGACGGCACACCACTGAAGGATAGACAAGGCAGAATCACGAGCCACCTCAGCGGTATACTGTATAGAACAGCGAACCTGGGCGAGAAAGGAATTCAACTCGTCTACGTCTTCGACGGTCAGCCGCCCGAAATGAAAGAGATGGAGATCAAACGCCGACGTAAGGTCAGAGAAGAGGCGACCGTCAAGTACGAGGCGGCAATCAAAGCCGGAAGCATGGAGGATGCGAGAAAGTACGCTCAGGCCACCGCAACGGTAAAGGAATTGATGATCGAGGACTCGAAGAGACTACTCAAAGGCCTCGGTATTCCATGGGTGCAAGCGCCTTCAGAAGGCGAAGCACAAGCAGCCTACATGGCTATGAAAGGCGATGTTTGGGCAGCAGCATCCCAAGACCATGACTCGCTCCTATTCGGAGCACCACGCATGGTGAAGAACCTCACCATATCCGGAAAAAGAAAACTACCCAACAGGCAAGCATACGTAGAGATCGAACCCGAAATGATCGAACTCGCTGAGACGCTCACCGATCTCGGTCTGACACGCGAACAACTCGTTGACGTTGGCATACTAATTGGCACAGACTATAATCCAGATGGCGTCAAGGGAGTTGGACCCAAGACCGCACTGAAATTGGTCAGAGAGTATGGCGACATAACAACAATTGTGAATCGAACTCCAGACATTGATCTACCTGAGAATGTCAACAGGATCAAGGAATTCTTCCTAAGACCAGACGTAAGATCTGACTACACACTGAACTGGACGAAACCGAATGTCGAAGAGATAGTGGATTTTCTCTGCAAAGAACGGGATTTCAGCGAAGACCGCGTCAGAAAAGCGCTAGAGAAGATGGAGGCGGGTTTGGCGAATCCAACAACGAAACCCACCCTTGACCGCTACTTCGGCTAGGGAGTTCGATTTTTCCGGCAGCCAGAGACGTTCCGACATGATGCACGGGATCAAACGTGTGTGTGAGGGTGAACATACCAGACATACGTATCCCCGCTTAGTCATCAAGAGAATTGGGGAGTAGCAAGAATGCCCGTATGTTGTTCTAGCTTCTAGTCCTTGTCTGTTTGACCAGATTTCTGTAAACACTGTGCGGGATCAGGTGTGGGTTATGAGGTGAGTAAGAGGTTATACACTATGTACCCATTACGATGTAGACCCGTTTTTATGTGCTGCCAGAGCAAACGCAATTGCGGCGGATGGATGGGTACTCATGTTATCCGAGGCGAAACGGGACAGACTACAGATCCTCAAATATCTGGCTAATTGTCCAGTCTTCATCTTCTTCATACTCTTCTTCCGGAGGTTCCGAAGTCTCTCTTTGGTAGTCGCTTACTCTTTCTTCTATAATTTCCAAGCCAGACTGCAAATCATCAATGTCGGTAAGCTCGTGTGAGCCGAAAATGAAATACTCATCTGCGACCTCAAGGATGCCCTTAGCGTCCAGAATCCACCGCGAATATGCCTCAAGTTCGTTGTCGTCGCTGCAATGATCGGGAAGATCGTGATAAGCAGCAACGCATTCCTCTATTTCATCGGTCAAGGACCTGCGTAGCGCATAATCAATTTCCTCTGTATAGACCGATTTGAATACGTCAAAGTCGCATTGTCGAAGCATTCTGTAATACGAGACTCTTTCAGGCAATTGAGCTGAGGCCGCTCTTTCCACCAAGATGTTCAGATACGATGGTCTTGGACGTGAAGGGAGAGAGGTCGACAGCTTATAGATGCGATCCAGTATGAAGATCCAGTTACGTAGACTGTACCCGGTCTTGGTGTCATAAGCTGCTTGGCTGCATACAGAAGACAGAATCTCTTGTAACACTCTTACTGAAGCACGGGTTCGAGAAGCCTTAGTCTTCAAATCTGCCGCTGTAGCACTGCCTTCTTGCGGTATCAGGACGGCACTCGTTGCGAGTATTCCTTCTAGATGACTAAAAGGAATTGGCGCGATTACGATGACTCGAATGCGCTTGCACAGGAGATCCAGCTCATCCTCTGTACTCAGTATTATCCGATGCGGAGCATCTTCGAGCTTAGACCCAAACATTGGAACTGCCTCAATAATAAGAAGTAATGCCTTCAGCCGAAATCATCGACAGATACTGGCGCCTAACATTTCCGTCTCCTCGAAGAACCTCGAGAAGCATATCTCTAATGCTGGGGTGTTGAAATGCCACTACCTCCGCCACATCTTCCCCTCTGAACACTTTGACGATCTTGAGGAAGCTGTCCTCCAGAAGGCGAAGGCACTTGTCAAAGGGCAGAGAATCGTTTCTCATATTCTACTCTCAGCTCATCTTTAGACACCGTAGATCCAATACTGAGCATCGCGAGAAGCATCTGTTTCTGAGAGAAATCCAATGCTTCATACGCCCTATGAAGCCTCTCACCAGGGTTGCTTAGTAGCTGATCAACTTGACCCATTAGTTTCGAATAAGATATCGGACTAATCGATTCGGTGGGTACTGTGGACAGGAATTGAATCGTTTGTCGTACTCTCTCTGGCGTGAAACTCGGGTGAAGGCAAATTAGTTCTGGGCGGTACTTCACAAAATCCCGTGCATTGTCGGATAGCCCTGAATGCTTAGCGTGGTTCTAACATCACCGCCTTCTCGATGGCAGTATCATGATCGACTCTAACCAACACCTCGTGCTCTACCGGGGAATTGATCCACGTTTTCTCTAATTTTCGTTGAAGCAATAGCTTCCTCCAGAATATAGGATCGTACAGTCCATATCAATTTGTGTCGTGTGGAAAGTTTGTTCAGGATACCGGGCAGGTCTCTGCCCCAATAATCTCCCAGACTTGGGTCAAAATTTATGGTCCCTACTGCGTCATCAGCAAAATATAGCTGCTTTCGGGCGACATCGTACACACGGAATATTTCTTGAGGTGTTCGTATGAAGAAGATCCTACCCCGTCTGCCGCATAGACCAGCGTTATCGCTGCTCCTATGAAGGACTTCCCGACTTCTGGTGGACCGTCGATAACCACAAAGTTGTGGTTCCTGAGTATATCCAAAGCCACGAAGTATTGACTCACAGCTACAAATGTGACAAGCCTAGGCTGCCAATCAGATACGAAGGCTTGACTCCTGACGTAAAGCTCTTTGTTGATTACTTGATCCACATCAGCGAGGCCTAACAGTTCAGGAAACGAACGCCGAAGCTGAGGATGTATGTCAAGGAATTCGCATACCTCTCTTCCATCTATTGAGTGAAATCTTCCTTGAAGACCTGCTTCACGTGCCAGATTGCAAAGATCCTCACGTAATGAAGCTGAAATCCTATAGTTCGTAATGAGGATGTAATTGTCTGGCGAGTTATTCTCGAGTATCCGGCTCATTTCCTTCCGCAGAGTGCTCAACACCATGGTTCCGGATTCAGATTCGATACTTTCTAACTCACTATACTTGACTTGAAATATCCACTTTCCTTGCCAATTTTCACTGTCACTGGGGAAGAGAGCAGTCCCCTCGAAAGAAGCATCTCGGCCCCCGTCTTTCGTGCCTCCAAACGATGTCACCCCGGGACCTATGATTACTTTGAGCATGGTTAGAACAAGGGTCTCGAAATTGTACCATCCAAGAACGCTCAGTCGATATTTCAGCGTCATAGTCATCACATCAATGAGAACAAGACACATGGCCAATTCATAGATTGGGAAGGATCACGCGCTGTGTATCATGCCTCGACCAACTCTCTTCGGTGAGCCCGAGAGAAGTCAAATTCAAAGCGTCCTCTTGTGAGGCCAAGCGTGAATTCAAGATAGTTATGTGCGCACCACCGGAACCACGACCTCTTACAGCCACCATGGTATGCCAATTGAAGTCAGATCCCATGGAACAATGAACCAGTACGCCGCGAACAGGATAATCAGACTCACACCTACGAGCTTCTCCCGACCAGTTAAGCGACGGTTAAGCAATGAGCAATAACGGTTCTTTATTTTCCACGCGACCGCTGATGATGGAAGAGGCAATACCACATACAAATAGACAAGATACATTACATTGAATCCGAAGTATCTGTCCACACCAAGCATTATCAGAAGAAACACGCTTGAATAGAAAACGAGTATGAATAAGATGAACCATCCCAGTATCTTGAGTCCAAGCTTGTCGTAAAATCCAGCTGCCCACCAGACGATTACTAGCAACATAATTGGAATCATTTGCTGGGTTATCGCTGCCGAGTTCGCTGCAAGTGAAGTCTCACCAAGCCTCACACTCGTGGACAATATCAGGCCAACATTGAAAACTCAGACGATAATGAACATCGTATCGAAAGATCTGTCGAGCTTGTCGGTATCCCTGACAAATAGAGAGCACAAGTAGCTCTAGTCTCCTGCCTCCCGCAGCAAAGGTCTGATTGTTTCAAACGGTGGATAGTGACGGAAGACCTTTTCCAGTTCCTTATCGGAATATCTGTTCCACTTCGGCTTCACGTTCCCAAGAGGAAGACGACCAAACATCTGGGCAAACTCATAGAGACAGACTGTCTCGAGTTCGTCCACAGCAGAGACGTTTTGTCGTCCCTGTGGTGATATGTATCTGACTTCCAAGTGCTTGAGACCCCAATGCCAAAGTTCTGTTGCTTTTCTCCTCAGAGTAAGAAGGACGTTCGCATCTTTCTTTTCAGTCATCCCAATGTACAATATCCTTGATCGGCCACCGTTGACCTTGGAGTAGATCGGTCCCTTGTCATACAGGAAGTCCTTGTCGCCTAAAATGAAGTACACTATTCTTCGGTCTTTTGAGCGCCTATTCACGTGGTCCCAAGACTTGTCGACATGGACTATTGGGTTCCTTGCATTCAACACGGCTCGAGAAATGGGGATTCTTACCCGCCGTCTAGCTTGCTAGCGCTTTTTGGCAAAGCGAACCATCATGTAATCATGTTACCGCTTTGATTTGTGGTTTTGCCCCCTCGGAACCGCCAGCACGGTAGAGCTGGTCAGGACTTGCTCAATCTCCGAGAACCATTAGACACAACTCGCCTCGTTGTTCTAGTCATATGTTATTCTAGTGGAAAGTTACGGGTCCAAACGTGGCGAGACCCAAACGTAAGTGAGTGAGAATAGGTTATGTTTACCTCATCTTTCGAAGCGCATCATCCTCAGACGGGTTGCTGGAACCGTGAACCCGAACTTTCAAATATCCTGCAAGGCTCAAGAGCCGCAAACAGAGAGGTGATCGCTATGGAAGACAGGAAAGCAAGACTCTCGACGCTGTGGGTCTTTCTAATGTTCAATTTTGTCTATGCGGACGTTCTCGCATTGTTTGACATAATCTACAACGGCAAACTTGGGTCTATTCAATTCACTCCAGCCACCCTGCTTGGAGTGTCAGTCCTCATGGAGATACCGATGGCGATGGTTATCCTCTACCGGGTATTGAAATACAGGGCCAATCGCTGGACAAACATCATCGCAGGCACAGCGTATGCTTTAGTTACTTTGTCAATACAGTTTATCCTTCCGATATCGAGTGGGACGACAACCACTTACTACCTATTCTTTGGAGCCATAGAAATCCTGACCACTTCATTCATTGTCTGGTACGCATGGAAGTGGCCTCAGGCAGAAGTCAGTACTTCTAAATGACAAACCCTATTGCAGATATGTTCCAAGCAAGACTGCAAGAATCGCGGGACTCTCATCATGACACCATGATCGAATCTTGAGAACCAAAATAAAATGGACCCCTCATTCCCTATAGGTTTGAACGTACAATGTTTGGATGTTGAGGGAATTATTGTATGTCGAATGATAATAGTTCAGGAGCCTATGGCGTAAGCCCTGACGAGCCGAAGGCGAAGTCAGCTTCAGTTCGGGGGTTCGAATCCCCCCTCCCGCGCTTTCTGACGAACCCGCTAGGCTCCCTTTCCACTGGGCGAGATCGCATCTCTCGGACTAGATAAGAAGTCTCATCTCGCGTGGCTCTCGGTCCAGATGACTTCGCTGGGTCTTATTCATGCCATCCGTGGCGTCCTCTCATGGGCACAAACGCAACCCCACCCATATTCTCGCGTGTCACCTTTCCATCATCGTTCTTTCTCACACGGTAGAGTTCTTGGAAGAAGTGTGGTGTTCCAAGCGGTATCAATAGGACACCGCCAGGGCTAAGTTGCTCCGTCAGTGGAGATGGAACGTCAGGCGCCGCGCTCGTTACGATTATCACATCATAGGGACCATGTTCTGGGAGCCCGACGGATGCGTCTCCGTGGAGCACATTGACTCTCTTCGAGTATCCTGCTTTCTCAACGTTGAGTTCCGCGGATTCAGCCAGCTCCTTGATTATCTCCACCGACCACACATGACCCCACTCCCGTTCAGGTCGATCGCTGGGAGCGACGACCTCTGCGTAGACGCAACTCATGTATCCGCAACCCGTACCAACCTCTAGCACCTTCTGGCCAGGTTTCATTTCGGCATACTCGCAGAACATCGCGGTCATGTGCAGAGCACTCGTTGTCTGTCCATGACCAATAGGGAGTGGAGAATCAACATACGCATACTGCATTTCCTCAGTTCGCAGAAACAATTCACGCGGAACTTTCAGCATTGCCTGAATGACGCGGTGGTCGTGTAGGACGCCTTCGGATCTAAGCGCCTCGACAACTCTTCTCCGCTTCTCAGAGAAGTCAGTCAAACCTAGCGCCCGATCCGAAAAGGGCCTAGTGCAAAGCGCCGATAAAAGCCTTAGAACAACCACACCAAACTAGAAAGCGAAACCGATCATGCGGATCGTCGAAGTGATTCAAGCGTCAGGACATCCTGAGATCAGGGCTACCCATCAGATGACACTTGAGATCACCAAGGAAACTCACCTCACAAAGAGGGGAGACTGCATAGTCGCTACCTGCGCCTCCAAAGGGTGCGCCGATCTTTCGCCGGAATTCTCGAAACTGATGAGGAACAACGAAACGCACGTGACTCTCACGATTGAAGCCGGAGGACGGAGCGAGACTATCACAGGACGAGGAGACACCAAACTCACACTCACGCATCCAACTGATCTGGTTGCACGCAAGAGCAACTACACATGCAACAGAACCATCATGGTTCAAGCGAACAAGTCCGCTTCGGATCTGAACCGCGAATTCGTCAGGATGCTTCGCGACCCACGTACGCGAATTCGAATCGAACTGATCGCGGAACTCGATCTGTGATCACGATCAGGCAACGTGAGCGTCGACGGCTACTTGAACACGGTAGGGAGCGATCTCTTTCACAGTCCTAACGGCTAGAATTGATTCCAGCTTTCTTCCAGACGCTTCAATTCGTTCTTTCAGTTTTCCTGTTGCGGCGTCATATGCGTTCTTTGTGGATTCGAATGAGTAGAAGTGGATGATGCCTCCTTTTTCGCTTAGGCTTGAGCAGGCTACGTCAATGAATTCCGAGGCGCTACCAGGGAGATTCATGATTACTCTATCAGCCACTTTCGAGAGGTTTGATCTGACTACTTCTCGCGCATCTCCCATCATGGGCTTGACATTACTGAGAACTCGGTTGGCGAGTATGTTTGAGACCAGAAACTTGAACGCTGAAGGGTTCGCATCTACAGCGTAAACAGTAGACAGCGGCTGCTTCTTTGCTATGAGTATAGAGTACGGACCCACTCCAGCGAACATGTCTACCACTGTTTCTCTTGGTTGGACTTGTGAAGCGATTCGCAAGCGCTCGTGGCTGAGTCGAGGACTGAAGAAAACGGTCTTGACATCTAGCTCGTAGACGCAACCATGTTCTCTGTAGTGTGTTACTGGGTTGTCTTCGCCTGCAATCAGTCTAAGTTCTCTGGTTCTGTATTCGGTGGAGAATTCTCCAGCCTTCGCCATCACGGTACTAACGCTTGGACAAATCTCCAGCACACCCTTCCCTACAAGTGCGTCAAAGGAGGCAAGTTCATCCGGGAGTTCAACGATCGCTATGTGGCCGACTATGTCGAGCGATTTCGGAACAACTGCAAGGAGATCGGGTGGAAGTTGTCCCTTGAGCGCCTCTTCCAATGTTCGTGGACGATGTGATCTTTCGCTGAACTCTTGTTCCTCGATCCTGATTCGACCCAATGCGGTCGAGAGGTGAATGTATTCCGGATCCTGAATCGGCCGTAGGAGCGGGATCCAAAGCTCACTACCTGTTGTTGTGACCTTGAATGAGTGGTTGATGAGGCGCATTCTTCGAGTCAAGTCAATTGCGGTCTGACCCTTGCTGAGCGCGACAACAAGGGCGCGTGCTTTCATCCATCTTCAACCTCTCATGCGAGTCTATGAACGCTTCATGCATACGGGAATTTCAATCTTGAAGACAGCCTGCCCCGAAGACGCTGTTCGGCGCTTCGATTTCTGGCATCCGCCCATATGAACGGCGAGACAATGCTAAATACACTGAATGATCCAAAATTAGCTGGTGGAGACGGGTTCTTGGTTAAGTGGCATCGCCGGGAAGAAGTTGCCGGTAAGGAGATAATTGATGACGCTGCTAAGAAGATTGGCATCGTAAAGGACCTGGCATGGTCCGACAGCGGAAAGCTAGCCATCGTCGTCGAGAGAGGGAGAGAGGAAGAGTCCTACCTTCCGTTCGACCAGGTCGAGAGGATCGGAGATGTGGTCTTCATCAAAGGCTCCACTTCGCTGGAGTCGGTGCCGATGAAGACTTGCCCTGTCTGCAAACACAAGAACCTCCTAGACGCGAAATTCTGCCAGAAATGCGGTAAGACGCTGGAAGAAAAAGAGAAAGAGAGAGAAAAAGAGAAGAAGTAAGCCACTGAATCTCCCTCGGGCTTGCGGTCTGTAGATACATTATACTGTGCGCGTACGCGGCAAAAGATACAATACGACCGGCCACACATCAGAATTTCATCGCGTGTGCCGGAGCGGTGATGTGATCGTTGGATCTTCAGGTAGTTGTGCTCGTCGTTTTTGTTGGCATGAGCACAAGCTTGGGCGCCGCGCTAGTGTTCTTCATCAAGGCAACGAGCCACAAGATGCGAGATGCGTTGATAGGCCTTTCAGCGGGGCTCATGCTGTCTGTCACGGCCCTCAGCCTCATACCTGAGGCCTTGGGACCAAACAAGGAGAATTTCATTCCAGTCATAATTGGGATCGCGCTTGGAGCCACGGCACTCTCAATGGCAGACAAGTACCTTCCCCACATTCACGCGATGATGATTCCCAATCAACAGCTCACCAAGAGTATGCGGGCCACGCTTATGATGGTGGCCGCCATTGTCATCCACAATTTTCCAGAAGGGTTTGCCACAGGCACAGCCTACTCTGGAGGTGTCACGGTCTTCGGAAGCACTGTGGCTCTGGGTATTGCGCTGCAGAACATACCTGAAGGTTTCCTCGTCTCGGTTCCTCTCAGGAGCCAAGGCTTTTCGACGCGCAACAGTTTCCTTGCTGGACTGCTGTCCGGTGTGGTGGAGCCATTCTGCGCATTCGCGGCTCTACTTCTCGTCGGTATGTTCCGTGGGATGCTTCCTTACGCTCTGGCTTTTGCTGGAGGAGCAATGCTCTACGTCATCTTCGACGAGATGATACCAGAGAGTCACAGCCACGGTTACGAGAGGGCAGCCACAACTTGTTTCATGATAGGCTTCCTATTCATGACAATCGTGAACTATGTCGCTACAGTGATGTTCGGTGCAAGTTAGGCTCCTCTTTCCAGAGGAGCAGAATTGAACTCGGCTATCCAAAACCGTGCTGAGTTCGGGCTCGTGAGGGGACGAAGGTTCCAAGCTGAGTCGAGTCGATGCCCACACGTCGGGTGCATTCTAGCCCAGCTCCACAACACTCGAATTGCTTCTCAGAATTTTCACAATATTAGCTAGAGAAGGCTGTAATCCCAACCGAAATCCCCAAAGCACTCTATGCGTGAGACAAAGTGAGAACGAACAAGAGATGGAAGAGGCAAAATCGGAAGTGCAGCTCGACATTGTCAATTCATCCCTTAGCTCATTTCGAGTAAGCCTACTCTAGAAGAAGGAATTGGAAGCGCGACAGGAATCGACTGGAGGCCCATGATGACTCTACAGAGAACTGAATTGACTTCGCCAGCTCGCTACGCCATTGAAACTCACGGTCTCACGAAGACCTTCAATAGCTTCACAGCGGTTGACCACGTTGACCTCACCGTTAGCAAGGGAGAAATCTACGGCTTCCTCGGACCGAACGGCGCGGGCAAGACCACAACAATACGAATACTCTGCACCCTACTCTCACCCTCGTCCGGAACCGCCAGCGTTGACGGGTATGACGTTGTCCACCAAGCGAACGAAGTGCGGAAGAGGATTGGCCTAGTTTCTGAGAAGCTAATCATGTATCCGCGACTAACTGCTCTTGAGAACCTCATGTTCTTTGGCAAACTGTACAGAATCGATCGAGATGCACTGCGGAAGAAATCCGAGGAACTGCTGGAAATGGTCAAGCTGACCCCGTTCAAAGACAAGCAAGTCGGTGGTTTTTCGAGCGGAATGAGGCAAAGAGTGAACGTGATACGTGCACTGTTACACGACCCCGATATCCTCTTCCTCGACGAGCCTACGACCGGGCTGGATCCACAGAGCACACGTTTCGTCAGGGATTTGGTCAAGGAATTGAAGCAGCGCGGCCACACTGTCGTTCTGACGACACACATCATGGAAGAGGCGGACGAACTATCGGACCGTGTCTGTATCATCGACCATGGAAAGATTATGGCTGTCGATACTCCTCACGGATTCAAAGAGAAATACCATAGCAACAGCCTTCTCGAAGTCTTCCTAGAGCTTACCGGCCGCGAATTGCGTGACTCTGCAAACGAACGCATTTCCATGCGAGCTCCAATGGGTCGAATGTGAAATGGTAGAAACAATCACTTGGGACCTGGCGCTGGATATCGCACGCCGCGATCTCTTGGACCTCTGGCGGTCCAAGATGCTGCTCTTCTTCTTCATTCTATTCCCGATCCTACTGATGAGCATGTTCGGCAACATCTATCCGCCAATGCCCAAATCCAATCCCAACACAGGCAGCATAGGCACAGCGTTCCCGAACCTTCCGATATCGTTGGTCCTGATGGATGATGGTCAGACAGCGAACTCGATTGCCGCCCAATTTATCCAAATCTCACAACAACAAGGTTTGTTCGCTGTCTCCGAAAGCGCCAGCTACGAAACTGCCCGCAATCAACTTGTGGAAGGACGACTGAAAGGCATCATAATCATACCGCAAGGCTTCAGCGATGCCCTAGAAGCTGGACAGCCCGGCACCGTCCAGGTAACAGTCGATGAAACGAATCCAACAACTGCCTCTGTGGTTAGCTCGGAGATCTCGGTCGTTTTCAACATAATCGGTTCAAGCATATCCGCACAAAACCTCGCAAACATGGCTGGCAACGGAGTGAATCCCACTTTCATCATGCAGCCTATCTCTGTCACGAGCATACCGCTGATCAACGGCGTCTCTTCTTCGTTTCAATTCCTGGCACCGGGCTTTATGGCACTGACCGTAATCACGGGCTCCCTTCAAGGAGTCGCTACCGCCATATCCCGTGAAAAGGAGCAGGGAACAATGGACGGGCTCCTCGTCGCGCCTATCCCGCACACGTCAATCATCCTCGGCAAGGTGGCAGCGCAAACTGTACGTGGACTGATTCAAGGGTTCCTTATACTCGGGCTATCCATGCTACTCTTTGGCGTACAAATATACGGCAGCCCAGTCATCATGTTCATCGTCCTGCTGCTTGGGACAGCGAGTTTCGTAGGCGTAGGCATCATCATGACCGCGGTCGCTCCCGATCAAGAAACCGCCCAAATGATGACGCTAATCCTCCAATTCCCAATGATGTTCATCAGCGGCATCCTATTCCCAATCGACCAGCTGCCACAATGGCTGCAGTACATTGGAAAAGCTCTGCCGCTCTACTATGCAGCAGATGCTTTGCGCAAAGTGATAATTCTCAACGCCAGTCTAGCCGCCATCACACCCGACGTGCTCATACTCATCGCCTACACGATTTTGACAATGACCGCCGCAATACCATTGTTCGAAAGGGCAATGAGACGATAGTAATTTCGAAGGACTCGTGCATCGTGTACCTAGGTAATCTTGGAAAATCCTTTTCCCAAGTGTGTCATAATGGCTTCAATATGGTACATTAGCGTACCATAATCGGAACGCTAATATACCTATCGTCCATGTGACTTCTTAGGGATAGCCATGAATCAATACGCCACCAGAGCTCTCCGAATGCCACACGCATCGATAGCAATGGGACCCACACTTCTGGCACACCGCATCATCAAAGCTGCAGTCAGAATAGGCAGTAAAGACCGCCGCGCCGTTTCTCAGAGTAGCCCCAGTTCCAAAACATCCACGACACAATATGAGAATCGATCTCACTACTCCCCCTCTTCCAACCACAACAATGACGACGCATCCCATTCCAATTCGAACACGCTCACTAGAGAGATTAGAAACTCCGTGCAGAACAAACTACACCGGGAATTCGGAATGTTGCCCTCGCTTGCTCTTTCTTTCCCTATCGCGGTTGTTCGAACCTGGCGAATAGACAGATGAACCGTTCAAATCGCATACAGCAAAGAACTCACACAAGCCTAGCATGACTCCGCATGGACCGTGACTTGTCGACCCCCAGGTCACGGTCTCCCAATATTCTAACTCAAAGTCGAAATTATCCCAAGTGTTTCATTGAAGAACGGATTTCTTAAGTGCGTGACTTGATCTCTTAGTTCGAAATAGTTCGTGGAGGCGCTGATTTGTCTTCTGATGTTTGGCAGGCTAGAATCGACCTTTGCGTTGACAAGGAATCCAAAACCTACTGGGTCATGCTGAGGCTTCGAAATGATTCTGAGGAAGAGAAGAAGCACATGAGCGTCATGATTCCGAAGACGGCTCTCAGTGAAGCGCTTCAACGCGTCTCAAACTTCGAGGAAAAAGGATTCAAAGAGAAAACCGAAGAGCCCCCGGACTTGCCGGAAGCCGAAGATGATCCGTCGGAAGAGGAAGATGACTAGTCACCTACAAGGCAGCTTCGCGTGGAGAACCACATACTCATATCCCTGACAGCCATTCAGATTCCATGATTGTAGAGTCGGTCTCGTTTGCTGATAGCGCACATATCAGACATGCATTGCGGGCATGAGTTTCAACCGTCAATATTCGAACAGGCTGCCCGCGAAATCAATAACCTCGATCCTGACGTAGTCGTGGTCACTGGGGACCTGACTGACAGTGGCCTTCTAAGCCAGTATCGGGAGGCCAGGAAGAGACTGGATGGCCTCAATTGTAAGAACGTTGTCGTGACGAGTGGGAATCACGATTATCGTTCAACCGGTTATCTACTCTTCAAGCAGGCCTTCAGATTCAGAAGAACCGCGATGATTGATGGTACCATGATGATCGTTGTTGGTACCGCTAGGCCTGAAAGGGATGAGGGAGAAATCGGCCATCGTCAGGTGGTTTGGCTTCAGCAGACTCTGAAGAGATACAAGAGTAAGTGCCGAGTCGTCATCATGCATCATCATCTAGTGCAAGTCCCTGACACTGGCCCTGACACCATCCCGATCATAGATGCGGGAGATGCCTTGCGGGCACTTATCGGATCAAAAGCGGATCTGGTCCTTGGTGGGCACAGACATAGACCATGGATGTGGAACGTTCAGGAACTTCCAATACTACACGCTGGGAGCGTGTCCTCAGAGCGGCTTAGAGGATTCTTCCACAACTCATACAACATAGTCGAGGTCAGCAAGGACGAGATCAAAGCTAAACTCAAAGTTGTTGGCGGAAGGTCAATCAGTTTCAAGGAAGTTCTAATGAAAACGCTCGGCGTGAAAGTCTAGGGTAGAGCAGCTTTCAGCTCTGGTTCTACATGAACGAAGACCCTTGAGACGCCATCAACACGAACGCGCACTACATCTTCAATACGCGTCGAGAGCTCATGCGCTTCTGACACCGAAAGTCCCGCCTTCAGAACACACGTCAGCGTAAGATGAAGCCCATCTTCGGCGTTGTGAACTGCGATATCGCGACAGCGTCTCACGCCGGGCACCTGCAGCACGTTGTCTCTGACAGCTTTGACGATCCGTTGCGATTCCACGGTCACATCTGCACTCGTGAGCGGCATCTCTTCCGCTGACTCTATGTGCGTCACGACTTGGGCGACCTCAGGAATGCTCGCCTTAATCGCTGATTCCAATTTGCTGGCGACTCCATGCGCACTCTCAAGGCTGGCGTCAGGATCAGCCTCGAAATGCAGCTCAACGTGAAGCCCGTTCTCCGCATCATGGACCTCGATGTTGTGAATACCCTTCACTCCACTAATGCCACTTGCGACTTTCCTGACTTTCTCTGCCAGTCCCGTCTCTGGCTCGGTGGTCGGGTTAGTCCTTACGACAATGTCGCTATTCGGTTCCAGTTTCCTAATTGCCTGCTCAACCTCAAGCGCGATCGCGTTCACTCGATCGAAACTCGTTGAGTGATCAACGAACACTTCTAGATCAACGAAGGTTTGCGGTCCAGATGGTCTCACTCTTACTCGGCCGCATGAATGTACTCCTGGTATCGTCATTACTTGGGCACGGATGCTTTCAGCTAGTCCTTCGGGCGCACGATCTAGTAGCACAAGGATGGTTCGTTTGCCAAGTCGTAAGCTCAATGCAACCACAACAAGAACCACGCCTAGAGCCGCCAATGGATCAGCGATATGGTAGCCGAAACTCACAAAGAACAGTCCCGCAATAACTGTCAAAGAGCTCATAATGTCAGTGCTGAAGTGGAGAGCGTCTGCTTCGAGCGCTTGGCTCCGATACTTCTTCGCAACTCGATACAATGCACGGGATCTCGAAAAATCCAACACTATAGAAATGATCATGACAGCAAAACCGTACAGGCTCGCTTCCACGTGCACTTGGATGAAGAATAGACGCTGTATCGCCTCGTAACTTATCCAAACACAAGTCGCAAGAAGAAGAAGCGTTTCAATCAATGCTGAGAAGCTTTCGTATTTCCCATGACCGTACAGATGATCTTCGTCTGGGGGCTTACTAGAGGTCCTTACCGCATAGACGGTTGTGGCAGCCGCCACCAAGTCGAGGCCCGAGTGCAAGGCCTCAGAAAGTATCCCCAAACTGTTAGTTAGGATACCAACAATTGCCTTTAGAGAGGTCAGAGCAATAGCTACGATAAGTGAGGAGACAGCAACCCTGTTCTTCTCCTGCAGTGATCCCACTTCGAAATCTGCTCCAATCTTCTCTCGAAACCGAAAGAAAGCCTAGGTTCCAACGCGAACGGTAAAAGGGTTTTTGAGTCCGCTTATCGACTGCAAAGTGACAGCACGGATAGACATGAGACAAGCGCGTTCGATATACATGGAAAGAAGGATCGCGGATCTTCCACTGTTGAAGAGATTCATCAGTGCACTCGACGAAGACGAGGGAATACGCATAGAAGGAAACCGACCTGACCTAGCGAACGGAGGATTCATTTTTCTCGGATTCTATCGAGGCAGCTACTGCGTCAATCTCTGTGATCGAATCCGAGATAAGCAGCCCAAGAAATACACTGTTGGATCTAATGACAAATGGTTCTATTTTGAGAAGTTCACGGACCTATGGAAGTTCCTGCGACCGCTCATTCGGAAACCGTTGAGGGCTTGGCTGTACTAGATGCCAGCACTCCGAAAACGTTGGCCATAGCAAGCACCCTCTTCACGACGACTTGGCAGGCAACTGTCTCCAATTCTTTGTGGGTTCTCACCTGGCTCCTTGCGTTTCGCAGGAACTTGGATAGAACTCTCAGAGCCTTTGGAGTGTCGAAATCATCATCCATGGCGGCCTTGAAATTAGCTTCAGCCCGCGAGAGATCTCCAAGTAGGTGCATTTCTGATTTGCTAGCAGCTTTCCCGGAGCAAGAGACGCTAAGCTTGTTTATGGTTTCTCGCATGAATTCAAGCTCTCTCTTGGTTTCGAGGAGTTTGCTCTTGCAGAAGTTCGTGACGCGTCGATAGTGGGTGCTCGCAAAGAAGATCCTTAGCTCCTCTGGAGTGTGGTCTGCAAGGGCGTCTCTAATCGTCACCACGTTTCCTAGCGATTTGCTCATCTTGACGCCGCCGACGTTGAGCATTCCCGTGTGGATCCAATACTTGACGTAGGGTTTTTTCTTGCTCAACGCTTCGCCTTGAGCTATCTCAGCTTCGTGGTGCGGAAAGACGAGTTCGGCACCGCCCACATGGATATCGTATGTTGGGCCAAGATACTTCATGGCGATCGCTGTATCTTCTATGTGCCATCCTGGTCGTCCACGACTCCATGGAGAATCCCATAGAGGTCTTCCTTCGAACTTCCTCCAAAGCGAAAAGTCCTCTGGATGATGTTTCGTTGAGCAGAGTTCGAGTCGCCGGAGTTTCAGATCCGATTTGCTTTGACGCGACAGCTGCCCGTAGGTTGCAAGCTTTGAAACATCAAAGTAAACGCCGGTCTTTGTCTCATAGGCGTAGCCGGTTGAGATCAATTGTTGAATCTGTTGTATTATGTCGGGGATGTGGTCTGAGGCTCGTTCGAATTTCTCGATAGTCCCGATACCTAGAGCCCTCATATCTTCTAGAAAATATTCTTCGAAACCACGTGCAACCTCCTTGACGCTTCTGCCTGTCTCACCCGATTTCTTGATTATCCCTTCATCGATGTCTGTGATGTTCATCAGAAAATATGGGTGATACCCTCTGAAGCGGAGGTACTTGACAATCATGTCAACAGCGAGGTATGTTCTAGCATGGCCAAGGTGTGCGTAGTCATAGACAGTGGGCCCACAAACAAATCCCTTGATTTCTTGCCCATTCGGATCGGGTAACTCATCTTTGCGCATTGTGAGCGTATTGAATACTCGCAACAAAGTTGACTATCTCACGCCGTACCGATGTTCTGATACTCACTCTGCTGATCATCTCGCCGCTTCTATCGTTTTCCCCAACGATGAACCGGCATTTGGGCTAATTTCATACGAGAAATTCGAAGAAAACTCAAAGAAGAGGCTGAAGGAAGCCCTTTCGCTGTCTTTGGGGACGATTACAGCCACCTAACCTTCACTGCCTCAATTCTCAGCTTCTTGAATGATTCGAACAACCTAGAAGAAACCGAGACTTGTGCAAATCGTTACCTTCAATTGAGCTGCAAGCAGGCGTCCAGCGCGATTTAGCGGCCTAGACTTATATCCGCACGCGAGGCAATACCTGTCTTCTTAAGGGAAAATTATATGACTTTTGGACTAAACAAGAAAGCAATAGCGCGAATGCAAGGCATCGGAATCATCGTAATGCTCCTTGGCCTCGCCAGTCTTGGCGTGGGAGCGTACTACTACACGCTTCCCCCACCGAAGCTCACGATTGATTGGTGGTATGAATCTTCAGGACACTACCCGCAAAGCGCGGACCAAGCAGCAGTCTACAAGTCACAAATGGAGAAGACAGGACTGATAACAGTGAACCTCCATGGCGCTGACTGGGCAAGTTACAAGACGAACAGAGACGCACACAGTATGCCAGTCTATGTTTATGGTTGGTACCCTGACTACCTCGATCCCGACGACTATATCCAACCATTCCTTGACACAGTCGGCGGTGGCTGGCTTGGAACAGGATACAGCAACCCAGACATGGACAAACTCATTGCCCAAGCACGGTCAACCTCTGACGCAACCCAGAGAGGTCAACTCTATTCTCAAATCCAAACCATAATGGTGCAGGATGCACCGATCGTTCCCGTCTTCCAAGGCTCAGCATGGGCTGTGACTAAACCAGGCGTTACAGGCGTGAACCTAGACATCACCCAGAACATGTACTACTGGCTCATCAGTCCACCTTCGGGTAAGGATACGCTGATTGTGGGAACAACCGACTCGGTCGAAACTAGTCTTGACCCAGCAGAGGTTTGGGACTTCTTCGGAGGATCCGAGATGATCGTGAACCTCGGTGCTCCACTCGTTTATATCAAGCCTGGATCGGCTGCAGGCCCCAATGATTTCATGCCAGCGCTGGCGACCAAGTGGTCGGTTAGCTCTGACGGCTTGACCTACACCTTCGACCTAAGACAGGGCGTAAAGTTCTCTGACGGAACTGAGTTCACTGCGGACGCGGTCAAGTACAGTTTCGACAGAAACATCGGACTGGCAATGCCTGACGGCCCACAAGTAGGACTCGGCTACGGAGACATCATCAAAAGCGTGACGGCAGCCTCAAAGTACCAAGCAGTCTTCACATTGAAGAATCAATTCTCACCATTCCTAGCACTGATGGCGTTCTCTGGATCGTATATCGTGAACCCGAAGTACGCCCCTAACACACCAGGCACAGCCGTCCAGTACACTGACGGAAACGCTCGCGCAAGCAACCCCAACGATCTAGGACCTTACCTGTTGACAGATTGGACGCGAAAGGGTGGAAAGGACTACGAGATGAAACTCGACGCAAACCCGAGCTACTTTAGCGCGGCGGACGTAAAATCCAAACACATCATCATCAAGTTCTACAGCGATTCGACTGCACTAGCCCTCGCGGTAAAGTCCGGCGATATTGACATGGCCTTCAGACAACTAGCTTCAAGCGATATCAAGAACATGCAGTCAGACTCAACGTTGAAGGTCTGGGAAGGCACAGGCGCCTTCATCCAATACATATGCTTCCAAGAACGAACTCCACCATTCGACAAACCCGAAGTCAGACAGGCGATTGCGGCAGCACTCAACAGACAAGAGGTAGTGGACACGGTCTTCCTAGGACAAGCAGTGCCTCTATACAGCATGATACCTAACGGAATGGCGTTCCACCAAGATGCTTACAAGACACTCGGAGACGCGAACATGGCACTTGTCACTTCTACGCTTACGGGGCTTGGCTACACTGGAGCAACACCAGCGGCAACTATCCAATTGGCCCTCGGAGCAATCGGAGTTGGCATCATCCTTGCAATCGTCGGCGCTGTGATTATGCTGCGCAAGCGAAAGACATAGGCCTCTGCTACCCCGACACAAACTTCTCTTTTCTTTTTTTCTTTATTCAGAGCCACCACGTGAGGCTCTGTTTCTTCAAAGACCCGAATTCTAGTGGCTGCAATTCAGGCAATTCTTATCTATCGCCCACACTCCCTCGAATCGTCATGAGTCTCAGGTCCTACATCATCGCAAGGATTCTGCTGACCATTCCGATGATCATGCTACTACTCACCTTTGTCTTTTTGATCATCAGAGTGCTGCCGGGAGATCCGGCATCTCTTCATTTTGAGAAGAACGTTACTCCAGCAACTCTACTCGTGTTCAAGCAGCGATTGGGGCTTGACAGACCTCTTATCGTGCAATATTTCGACTACCTCGCTGCACTGGTTCGAGGAGATTTTGGTATATCAATGCAGGATTTTTCTCCTGTATCCCAGCAGATTTTCTCGGCGTTTCCTGCGACGCTTGAACTTGCGATAGCATCGACCATCATCATGGTGGTGCTAGGTGTATTTCTGGGCGCGACCGCGGCTCGCTCGTACAATACGACGAAAGACCACTCGATACGAATTTTCGGCATCACATCTTACGCGATACCGGTGTTCTTTCTTGGCGAGGTTCTTATCATGATCTTCGGGATCTATTTGCGCTGGCTCCCGGCTGGCGGACGAATGTATCCCGGTATATCGCCTGCCGGCCTATTGATCAGCGGACAACACTATGCCACGGGGCTGTATGTGCTGGACAGTCTGCTAGAGGGCGACATGCAGAAACTGTACTTGTCAATACGTTATCTCATTCTCCCTTCAATAGCGCTCGGGCTTGTTCTCTGTGGGATTTTCATTAGGCTGACAAGGAGTAACATGCTGGAGACACTGCAACTCGATTTCATCACAGCGGCTAGAGCAAGAGGGCTCAAGGAACGAACCGTTGTTTATGGATACGCGCTGCGAAACGCATTCCTCCCCATCCTTACAATGATGGGGCTGCAATTCGCCGCGCTGCTTGCCGGTGCAATCTTGACTGAAACCACCTTCTCGTGGCCTGGGCTTGGCAGGTATCTGGTTGATAGGATCAGTTTCAGGGACTACACCGCAATTCAAGGAGTTGTAGTGTTCTTTGGCCTCCTCGTCACAGCTGTAAGCTTGGTAGTCGACATGCTGTACGCGTATTTGGATCCTCGAATTAGGCTCTAGGTGAAAAACTTGAGCGACGACCAAACGCGTGGAAGAATGCTAGTTCTCCTCATACAAAGGATTGTTTCACTCGAACAGAGTGGACTGGCTGGATGGGCCATAATCGCGGGCACAGTGATAGTTGTGGCGCTCGCGATAATGACAATATTCTCACCCCTGATATCTCCTCACAATCCGATCGCGATCAACGTCGGACCTCTACTCTCGCCGCCATCATATCAGTTTCCGCTAGGCACGAATCATCTTGGCCAAGACATGCTCAGCAGAGTCATATCCGGTGGAACCATAATGTTTCAAGTGGCAGTATTATCCGTCATCGTCTGCCTGATCATAGGAGTTCCAATCGGTCTCTTTGCCTCATACACTGGAGGATACGCAGACAAGCTCACATCATTGGTGATGGACAGTATCTACGCGTTCCCGGGCCTAGTGCTTGCCATAGCAATCGCGGCCATGCTTGGGCCTGGAGTCATCAACATGGCTCTTTCGATTGCAGTCGTCTACGTTCCATCCTACTACAGAATAATCCGTAGCCAAGTCCTCTCAATCAAGGAACTCCCGTATGTAGAAGCTGCACGCATGATGGGCGCTAATGGAAGAACCACCCTATTCAGATACATTCTTCCTAATGTCATTCCGTCGATCGTAGCTATTGCAACGATCAACTTCGCCGACGCGATTCTCACAGCCGCCGGCCTCACCTTCGTAGGCTTAGGCTTGCCTGTCTCCACTCCCGACTGGGGTTGGGACTTGACTTACGGCAGGAGACTCCTAACTAGCGGGGCATGGTGGGTCATAACGTTCCCAGGCATTATGGTCGTTTTGCTCGCGTTAGGATTCACATTGATAGGTGAAGGCCTGAGCGAACTATACAACCCGCGCCTCCAAAGGTGAATCGACGACATGTCTCTGCTTAACATCGAGTCATTGGTCGTAGAGTATCACACTCTGAGAGGAAACGTGAAAGCGGTCGACCGAGTCTCTTTGGAGATGCAAAAAGGCCACACACTCGGCTTGGTTGGGGAGTCAGGATGCGGAAAATCCACGCTTGGCCTTTCGACTTTGCGTCTCGTTCCTCAACCTGGCAGGATTGTCGGCGGACAAATAACTCTTGACGGAATTGACGTCGTAAACTGCTCAAACGAAGAAATACGTAAGATAAGAGGAAAACGAATCGGATACATCTTCCAAGACCCCATGACGTCTCTGAATCCTGTCAAGAGAATTGGCGATCACTTCGTAGAAATGATCCACACACACGAACCTGAAGTCAGCAAGAGTGATGCATTGAATCGAGGAAAAGAGACGCTTGAGCGCCTCGGCATAAACCTCGAAAGAATTGATGACTTCCCTCATCAATTCAGCGGTGGAATGAGACAAAGAGTCATGATCGGATTGGCCTTGGTCCTAGGACCAGATTTGCTGATCGCGGACGAACCAACAACATCCCTTGACGTGATAGTTGAAGCTCAAATTATTGAACTTCTCAAAGAACTCAAAGAAAGCCTAGGACTCACATTGATTCTGATCACACACAATATCGGCATTGTGGCAGAGACTGCAGATCGTGTTGCCGTGATGTACGCTGGAAAACTTGCCGAAGTCGGCGAGACCAATGACTTGTTCGAGAAACCATTGCACCCATACACACAAGCACTCCTGAACTCTGTGCCAAATATCACCAAGAAGGGACAAGTGCTCTCTTGGATTCCTGGTGCGCCACCCGACCTAGCAGAACCCCCGCCAGGATGTCTCTACCACCCACGGTGCCCACACGCTTTCGATCGTTGCACAAGAGAGGAACCGCTGCTCAAGATCCACAATGGTTCACAGGTTGCCTGCCACCTTTACGACAAGAGGTAAGATGCAATGGATCGCCTGCTCACCGTAACGAATCTGAAGAAGTATTATCCTGTTGAGAAGGGCTTCCTAGATAGGCTGTTGACTTCACAGAAGAGTTACGTTCACGCCGTAGACGACATATCATTCTCAGTGAATCGCGGAGACATTCTTGGACTAGTAGGCGAGAGCGGCAGCGGAAAGAGCACGACTGGACGACTCTGCCTCAAGCTGACAGAGCCCACATCCGGCAGTATCGTCTTCAACGGAGTAGATCTTGTCACGCTCCACGGTGAAGAACTGCGCAGTTTCCGGAAGAATATGCAGTTGATCTTCCAAGATTCTATGGCGTCACTGAGCCCACGCATCAACGTGGGTGACGCGATAAGGCATGCTTTGTCGTTTCAGGGAGTGGGAACTCCGAGTGAGCAGATTGAGAGAACGCGAGCGATAATGGAACGGGTTGGCTTGAAACCTTGGAGCAACTTCTGCAACCGTTATCCCCACCAGCTTAGCGGAGGACAAAGACAGCGGGTAGTAATTGCAAGAGCACTGGTGCTGAATCCCAAATTCGTGGTGGCCGACGAGCCCATCGCAATGGTTGACGTTTCAGTTAGAGCTCAGATACTCGAATTGATGCTCGAATTGAAGAAAGAGTTCGATCTAACCTACCTCTTCATAACTCATGATCTTGCGATGGCCAACTATGTCTGCCACACGATCGCGATAATGTACCTAGGCAAGATCGTGGAGATAGGCTCGAAAGAGGACGTGTTTGGTCGCCCTATACATCCTTACACATTGGCTTTACTGTCCTCAATACCCGTGCCAGACCCCAAAGCAAAGCTGAAGCGTATCATTCCAAAAGGCGAGATCCCCAGCCCAATCAACCCGCCAACGGGTTGTAGATACCACCCCAGATGTCCTTACGCGCAAAAGATCTGCACGGACCGCGAGCCACAGCTAGAAGAGATCGAACCGCACCACTACGCCGCCTGTTTCCCTCGCAATTCTTGAGACCAAGATCATACAGTAGGATCTTGCTGAAGGCGCAACGTTCACGCTAAGGACTGTGCGACGCACAAGATAGAATCGACGTTCGTCATTTCGTTCGGAGGTCTACGAACTTTCCTCTCTTCGTGAGCTCTATTTCGACCTCGTATGAGGTTGATCCCTGAGTGCACTTGAGGGTTACAACATTGTTCCCGTTTGGCAGCGGCTTCACAGGGAGGCACAAGTTCACCCTTGGCGGATTCTGATACTCTCAGGTGAAGTTCATCCAATGCACGTTTGACGATCTCTTCTTCAGGCATGCTCATGTGTCTCACGTCTTGAATCGGGTTTCGGTTCGTCACGTAGAAGGGATCCATATTATAGTGTTTCTCAGAACCTCGAATAGACACTGCTACTAATCGGAGCCGAAAGACACACATTCAGATCATTCACACGATTGTCCAGCCAGTGCATTTGGGTATGCAGCATGATGGAGCCAACCCGTGGGACTATTGACCGGATGATTCAAGAGTACAAGATCGACACCGACTCGACGAAACTCGTGAAGACCAAGAAAGCCAAACTCGGTAGTAGAACAAGGATCTTCAGAATTGACCGGCTGGAATTTCCCGCATTCATTATTGATACACCGATGGCGCGTGAGATTGCTTGCTATCCGCATCTGGTCGGCGAATCGCTCGAGCAGAAATCGCGTGAAGCTGCAGCTGAAGCACTCCCTGCAATTTTGGAGCTGTCCGAGGTAGGCGGCAGGGACGATGATTCTCAGATCGTTTTCGAGCAGATCCTGCGAGCAGCTCCTGGATACAAGCTTCAAGATATCGCTCCTGAGGTTCTGGTAGCATCATACAGGACAGTCTACCTTCGCCCGAGATACACGTACAGGTCCTACAGGGACCACGACGGAATGGTTCAGAGAGAGATTGAGATTGTCCATCATGAGTTTTCGGAGTTCCCCAAGGGAAAGAAGATCGTGTTGGTCATGCAGGATACGGTGGCAAGCGGACGTTCCGGAGAGGTAAGCATCAACGCTACTCTGAAGCATTGTCAGAAATCTGGATGTAAGATTGAGAAATGGATCATCTACGGTTTCATTTCCGAATATGGCCTTGGGATTCTCAATCATATTGCGAAGCAAAACGATATTTCGATGGTTGCATTTGCGATGGGTAACCTTACTGCCCTATCGACCAACAACTATGACATGCCCCTATACGGGGTCGACGAAGCACATTGGCAAAGGACCCACACAATCCGAAGAATTGGGAGTGCAATTGATAGAGTCAGCCTCGAAGAATACATTCATGATTTCGTTCCGGGCTCAGATCAGCCTGGTGATTGGTCCGCTAGACAAAGTGAGCTTTTCAACGGAGTCTCCCAGGAGCCCGGCGACATCATCGGACACCTGAACAATAGCATTCGACTCATCAAAACTCTCTACGAGATCGATTGCTTCGAGGCTTGGCAGAATCAGATAGCCGAGAAGGAACTTGATCTTCTTCAGAAGACCCTGCAGGCTGAAACATTGAAGCGAGCTACCTAGTCAGAGTTCAGTAGTCCGCGAGTCCTTGACGTTCCTAAACATCACCCAGAACATGGTAGTATAGACAACGTAGAACGCCGCCGTGGAGAACGGAGGCGCATCAATCCATATCTTGTCGATCATGTACCCGCCAACAGGCTGCCCAAACGAGTTGGGGAGGTTCCAGAAGAGCTGCGCGACACCAGCCGCAGTGGCACGCTCCTTCTCATCTACCAAACGCATGATGAGGCTATCGATAATCGGCGAATTCATGTTGATCATGGCTTGACGTGCGACATAGAAAGGCGTTGAGAGTAGGAAACTTGGAGCCAGCGGGATCAAAGCCAATAGTGGGACTGAGATCCCGGTCGTAATGACTATTCCTCGTACTCTTCCCAACCGTGAGGCTACCTTCGGCGCTGCCAAGAATGCCAATGCAGCAACAAGATTTGACACGGCCTGCAACGTTCCCATTGGGCCGCTGTCAACGCCAAATTTCTTCCAGAAATACACTGGGAACAATGGTATGGTAAGTCCGGCTCCGAATCCGATGAAGATATTGACTATCATGAATTTGGCGATGATCCCGCGAGATTTCAAACTGAACCTCGCCTCACGCTTCTGTTCAGTCCGAGCCTCGTGTACGAACAGCAACGGAACGGCTCCTAACAGTGTAATGACTCCCCCGATTCCCATTGTCCCTTGAAGAGCGAGCAAACGGCTGGCGCCGGAGAGGTCGGTCAGGATAGTGGGAAGCCAGCCTGCGGCAGAGCCCAGCGACGACGCGAATGCACTCAGAAAATAGGAGTAGCTGAAGATTGTCGTCATTCGCCTTTCGGGCACTGACCCCGCAAGGAGCGCCCCCGAGGAGGCGAAGGTCAATGCTCCGCCGAATCCTGAAAGAGCTGCTCCTCCGATGATCGCAGGAACTGAAGGGCTCAGCGCCACGACAATCATTCCAAGACTCATGACCACATAGCCGAAAAGATTGAATCTCCTACGGCCGAACGAGTCCGCGAGTATCCCTGCCGGAATTATGAATAGGGTCATGGATACGCCGAAGGTCGCGTTAGCAATACCGATCCACGTGGCATCGTACCCTGCCGAGATAAGGTAGAAGGGCAGTATCAGGAAATAAAACGCGTAGGATACACCCCCTATGAACGATGAAGTGAGCAACAGCCTAGCGTCTCTTCCGATTCCATCGAATGCTCGCAGGATCGGCAAGCCTTTCATCTCCTTGTGACCATTTGCATTCGACCCTTCCCCTCGCTGCTGAGGCAAAGCTTCAGTGCCCGAGGTCGCAACCCGAATCGACTCGTAGGCTAACCGAGCCATTAAGCTTTGAAGGAACTCGCGCCACTCATCATGCCTGGAGTTCCTAGACTTGGCGAAGCTCAAATCGATCGGTGTAATCGGGATTCCCTACACCGTGGGCTGGAAAGGTGAGGGAATAGATGAAGGACCTGCAGCACTTCGCAAGGCAGGATTAGTCAAACAACTAAGCCAAGTTGCCGAGACCGTTGCGGATCTGGGCGATGTGAAAGCGAATCTGCCCCCGCGAGATGATACTGATCCGAGGCTTCTCAACCCTCACCAAGTTGTAGCGGTTTGCAGAGCCATAGCTCCCCGAGTGAGAAGCGCATGCGAGGAAGGATACTTCCCTCTCATACTCGGCTCAGAGGACAGCATCATCATGGGCATCGTGGAAGGACTACAGCAGGGACTCGGTGAATCAATCGGGCTGATCTACCTTGACGCCCATGGCGATTTCAACACCCCTGAAACTACACCTTCCGGACTTGTCGGAGGAATGGATGTGGCGGTACTCGCAGGGCGTGGGCCCGACCTGCTGACGAATATCTTTGGCCACAAACCCCAGCTACAAGAGGAACAGATAGCGATCTTTGGTGCTCGAGACCTCGACCCACCCGAGCGAGAGATGCTGAAGAAATCTAAAGTCAATCTCTACACGATGGACAAAGTCCGAGAGCTGGGGCCTGAGCACGCTATGATGGAGGCAACCGAGAAACTGCTACGAGCCTCAAAAAGAATCTACGTCCACATCGACATAGATGTCTTGGATCCGAAAGAGATGGAAGCGATTCATATGCCCGTGCCAGACGGGCTTGGGTTATCCGAATGCGCGAACGCTCTGAAGGTTGTCAACCAGTCGGGAAGACTATGCGGACTAGCCATCATGGTGTTCAATGCTCGCAGAGATTCAACAGGAAAAGAAGCGGCGAAACTCAACCAGCTGATTGTGAACAGTCTACGATAGAAAGCAGACTGGAGCCCGAGAGACTAGGCAACTTCGACTGCAAGAGCGCTAAGCAACTCCCTACGAGGATTCAAGTCACGGAAGACAGCATTCGGTCCAGCTGCTGCCAGTTCGCTCTCGGAGAAGAATCCACTCGCAACGGCCAGAACCCTCACGCCGCTATGCTTCGCGGCTTCCACATCACGCGGCGTATCGCCGATGACTGTGACTTCTCCATTATCGCGCAGTTGATACTTACTAACGCAAGTCTTGACCGCATTCCTCACTAAATCTCCTCTGTCAAAGTAGCCGTCGCTGTAGAATGCCTCCTCGAAGTAGTCTCGAATTCCCGTGATGCGAAGCTTCTCCTCGGCCACAACTGAAATGTTACCGGTAAGAACTCCGAGCTTCTGCTTTGAGGCATGCAGAATTGGAAGCAATTTCTCGACGCCGTCGCTCAGTATTGGTTGCTTCTCCATTGCCGCATAGATTTGTCCGACTCGTTCGATCACCTTTCGGAGATGTCTATCTGCATCGCTCCGGGCTCAGACCAACTTTGATCAGAAGGAGTCTGCAGATTTGAGGATCTACCATACCGTCATATTGCCAAGGCTCAGTCGGGGGAGATACCCCAACCTCGTCAGCGATCGCGCGTCTGAAACGTTCCTTCTCGTTCGCGTCGGTACTACGCTTCAGTATGAGCGTGCCGTCGATGTCAAAAAGAACTACACGCATGCAACTCACTCTTCCTGAAGTACTGCGATATTCGGGTGCGCAATCGGCAGTCTATACCAATGTTATTTTGGACTGCCTGCCCACGTTAAATATCGATCGGATCGCTAGACTAAGTGCGAGGTTGGGCGTTGGATGATTGAAGAGATTCGGACCGTGGCGGTCATGGTTTCGGATGAGAAAAAGGCCAAGGAATGGTACAGGGACAAGCTTGGATTCGAGGTGCAGAGCGACCAAGAACATTGGGTTGTAGTTGCCCCACGGGGCTCATCGTTCGGTCTCCATCTGTGCGCAGGCGAATCACTTGAACCAGGGAACACTGGAATCGCGTTGCATGCCGGAGACATTGAAGGTACATGCCAAGAGCTCAAGAAGAATGGTGTGCAGTTCACTCGCGAACTAGGCAAATCTGACTGGGATGAGGATTTGACTTACGCTATGTTCAAGGATCCTGACGGCAACGTGTTCTGGCTAATGCCAAAACTAGATCGATGACAGTGCAACTAGTGGGTTTCCAAGAGGTTCAACGGATCATCTTGTAGGCTCTTTGCGCTATTGTGTCCAAGATCTCATTGTGTCGTCTTTCGTCTTCCGCAAGATGCCGGAGTACTGTCCGTACTGTTTCATCATCCGTTTTGCTCATTTCCTTGTCTATGTGAGCCGCCATCGATCCGCTCATAGCCTTATGATTCTCTATTTCTCGATTCACTATTATTGGATCAGCGAACCCGCTGAAAGCTTGTTCCCAAAGCGATTTCGACGGCGGAGCACCTTTCAATGTTTCAAGGACTGCCTCCAGAATCGCTGCGTGTTTCTGCGAGTCACATCTCATCTCTACGAGCAGGAGCCTTGCTGCACCAGTACCTACTTTCCGCTCCGTCTCGGCGAGCTTTTCTACGCTTACCTTCTCAATCTCAGCCTGCTCGCGTATGAGCTCGATTAGCTCTTTTCGCGATTCCATTGAAGACACTCTTGTCTAAGGTGTGGCTCCCTTGTCTAAAGGCTACTCGTATTCTGATGTCAAGCAGCATCTTGTCTACGCAGTATGCAAAGGGAGATCCTGCCTTTGGACCCTTTACGCATGTAAAGTGCCCTGTGGATCGAGGCCCCGAACAAAGGCAGGAGATTGTGTGGGTGATTAGATCACTCACTATAGAGTAGCCCTAGAGATCTGAAGAAGAACACTATCACGCCAGGACCGATAATCACTGAGATGAGCCATCCGACATATGGTATTGCACCGGTTATTGCGCCGACGATAAAGGCGATTACTGCGACCAGTATGATCCAAGCAATGTACTTGCCCCATCCGACCCTCTTGATTATGCCTAGGATTTCCCCGAAAGCAAAGGCCTTGACGAACTTGTCAGTCTTGATCATATGGGCTATCCCAGCAGCTAGCAGTATTAGCATGACGAACGCGATGACCGCTCCAATAACCACAAGCGCGATTCCTGTGCCGCTCAGTAAGCCCATAGCACTTGGTTCAAACCCGCCCGGGATGAAGGTTGGGCCGCCTCCCATTACCATGCTTGCGAAGAATGACCCGAGCCCTGCTACGATTATTATCAACGGAATAATCATGTAGATTAGCGATGCGAAGAAGATCTTCGCTCCCTCAACGAACAATTTGCCATAGTCCTCAAGTTTCGGAGGTGCATCTGCGCCTGGAGATTCTCTCAGCGCCCGTGCAGCATAACCGACGACAATCCAGTTAACAACTGGTATTATATTCAATACAATGAGGATCAATAGTCTGCCAAAATCGCTCATCAGTTTCTTGGCGTACTCGAAGCTATTACTCAAATTACTAGCTAGATCCAATACAGCACACCATGAATGGACACAGCGGCCCGGTTATATAAGACGATCAGCGCTGATTTGCTGAAAACCGGAATCAAATCATTATGACTTATTGCAGACACTTCGGAAGATAATGCTGGAGAGACAACTACGTTGGAGGAAAAGTCTGCTTATTCAAGGAAGATATCTTCTGAAGAGGCAGCAGAAGGATATGTTCTGGTATTGAAGAGCAAGCTCTCCTTTTTCCCTCCGCTGGGAAAGACGTTTCAGCTGATTCACGATGGCAAACAGAAAAGAGCTAGAGTAGAGTCCTATCGATGTTTTTGTCAAGGGCCCGACTCGCCTCACGAACACTACTTCATCCGCTGGAAGGGACTCAAGAAAGGAGATAGAATAGAAATTCGAGAAGACGCGAAGAAACCAGGCAGATATGCCATTATGGTTTCAGGTTGACTTCCGACCTCTGCAAATTGGTTTTCAGAGTCGGTGCACTATTCCTTGGCTCGACTTTCCTGAATAGCACGTAGAACAGAGTAATCGAGACAATGTACAGAACTGCACAGAGGTAGAAGGGCAGGCTTAGGTTTCCTGCGCTGAGAGCAGCTGCTCCAAAGACAGTGCTTGCAGCATTCGGGAGTCTCCAGACGACTGCATTGAGCGCAGACGCTGTGGCTCGTTCGTCCTGCGCAACCAAATTCATGAGAAGTGAATCAGCGAGCGGGCTGGACATATTCATGAGCATCGAACGGACGACGTACACTGAAGCTGCGATCAACGGCGTTGGACTCCACGGTGTAAGTACGAGGAAGAGAGTTGACGCGAGCTGTGTGGCCACAATCCCGATTACCAAGCCCATCCTCTTTGCTATTCCTGGCGAGGCAATGGCAGCGAGGCCCATGAGTATGCTCGAAAAGGCAACCACAGGGCCCGAGAATGCGTCGGTAACGCTGAAGCGAAGGTAGAACCAGGTCGGTATGAGAGGAATTATGAAGCCTGCACCGAGAGCGATCATGAAATTCGCGGTCGAGAATTTCGCTAGAATTCCCAGAGACTTGCGAGGCAGTATTCCGTGGCGAGATTGTGCGGGTTTGATGTCAGTAGCCCAGCGCAATACCGCAAGCGGGGTCAAGAATCCTAGTAGACCTAATGCGATAAAGGCAATTCGATGAGCTTGAAAGAAATCCAGCGGCAAAAAGGGAAAAGCAGCTGGAACAAAACTGCCGAAGCCTGCGGCCATCGTGAAAACAACGAATGAAAGACTGTAAGTCGCAGGCCTTGCAGAGACAGGCGTAGCGTCCGCGAGGTAGGCGTTCCAAGTTGAGATATACATGGCATCGGCCGCACCGCCCACTAGAGCTGAAATTTCGAGAATCAGGAAGTCCGATGTCAATCCTGGGATCATGGTTACGGGTATGGAGAGAAGAGCACCAGTGAGCATCATCAGTTTTCGCCCGTGCCGATCCGAGAGAATCGAAAAGGGAATGCTGCAGACCACAGCTGCTAGGCCGAACGTGGTCAGGATAACCCCAACGTTGGTGATAGAGACCCCTTCCAGGGGAAGAAAGACAGCGATCGCAACTTCGTAGAATCCAAGTCCCGCTGCTAGAGGACCAGCCCCAAAGACGACCCTGCTTACTCCGGGCGGAACCTCGGCAAACGATGATATTTTCCTGGGCAGTTTCATTCTCAGCGCTAGCTCAACTTGCTTTGGCGGGTCCGGAGGGAATTGAACCCTCGACCTTCGGGTGTCTCTCAGCGGTTAAGAGCTTCAGCCTTGCTCCTGGCAGACCGCTGCTCTACCTTTCGAGGACGAATCGAACGCCTGACTGAGCTACGGACCCTGAGCTTTCGGACATAACTGGGAAGTCTACTTAAGTTTTCGTAGACCAAGACAAGACCTAGAACCACATTCTCGCCCATCCGTCCGATGAAACGATTCCTAATGCTCACCAATCTTGTCGTTGTAACTTCGATCGGACGACCTCGCTCGAATTGTCCAGTCCAACGTACAAACTAGTGCTCATAGGGTCGCCATGCTTCAAGTCTTATCAGGCACTTCGCCGTATTAGTACAAGTAGATAATCAATGTCGGTTCGAGTCGCACATGCAATTGTGAGTGATTGTCTGCGAATAAGACCGGATGATGTTGTGACTGTAAACACGTGGGCGCACACCATTGAACTGTCTGACGCGATACTGGAGGAGTGTTACAGAATTGGCGCCGATGCGATTGCCATACTTGACACTGACAGATCGTATTATTCGCAGCTGGAGACGCTGTCCGAAGAGAACCTGAAGGTGACATCGAAGCATTGTCTAGGCACGGCCGAGTACTCGACCGTGAACATCTTCATCGGCGGTCCAGCGAATCCATTACGCATGCGAAAGATACCACCCGAGAAGTTCGCGGCATTGTTCGAGGGCGAAAAGGCGCACGAGGACAAGAGCCGCGAGAAGAAGATCCGAAGCGCTTACTTGTCACAGGGAATGGTGACCCTTGAGAGAGCTCGCGCGTATGGGATCAACTTCCAGCGGTGGAAACGAATGACGGACTCTGCAACGGCTATTCGGTACGATGACATGAGCATTCTGGGCAGGCGTGTGACCTCAAACCTAGAACGAGCGAGAGAAGTACGAGTTCGATCTAGGATAGGGACAGATCTGAAGTTCTCCATACTTGGACGACAAGCTCAGATTAACGACGGAATCATTGACGAAGACGATATTAGGCGTGGAGCACTATTCACAACTCTCCCAACCGGATCGGTGACTGTTTCCATTGTTGAAGACAGCGCATCGGGGAAGATCAGTTTCGATCTGCCAATACAACAGGTCGGCAAAGTGATCCACGGCCTCCAATGGGTGTTCGAGAACGGACATGTCACGACTTTCAACGCAGAAAAGAACCTAGACGCATTCAAACCCATATTCGAGAAAGGACACGGAGACAAGGACAAGATTTCCAGCATCACAATTGGACTGAATCCCCGAGTGAGAACCGGATTCCTCAACGATAACCTATCAAAAGGGGCCGTTACGATCGCGATAGGATCAAACCTTTCAGTGGGCGGAAAGAATGACAGCGACTACGGCTTCCAAGGCACCCTGAGCCAAGCCACCGTGGAACTTGACGGAAGAACACTAGTAGAGAACGGCAGAATAGTGGTCTAACAGACACTATCCATCGGTCACGAATAATACCATCCCACGCCTAGTTCCACCTGAGATGAGATGGGAGCATTATCACTCATCGGAATGGGTTTGCACGACGATAACGGCCTAACATTACGCGGCCTAGAATCCGCTAAGAACTCGGATACTATCTACCTTGAACTCTACACGAGCGTCATGCCCGGGCTTTCAGTGGATCGACTACAACGTACTCTCGGAAAGAGAATCAACATTCTTGCCAGGAAAGATCTAGAGGAAGACGCTGAGAGCACGATACTGTCAAATGCAAAGCAAGCACGCGTGGCTCTCCTTACGCCGGGAGACCCGATGTCGGCAACTACGCATGTTGGGCTTCTACTCTCGGCGAAGCAACTTGGGATTCCAACAACAATCATTCATTCAGCTTCAATAATCACTGCGGCGGCTGGGGTTGCAGGACTAGAAGTCTACAAGTTCGGCAGGACCATCACGATTCCCTCACCTACAACTAACCCCCTTCCGGAATCAGTATACGACTTCATCAGCGCTAACAAGAGAATAGGCCTACACACACTCGCTCTCTTGGACCTCGAGCAAAGAGCACTGACAGTTCCGGAAGCAATTCAAGTCCTTCTCAAGTTGGAATCCGTCAAAAAAGCCGGCCTGGTGACGGAGGAGACACTCATGGTAGTACTTGCGCGTGTGGAAGCGCCCGATTGTGTAGTGAAAGCGGATACAGCAGGAAATCTCGTCAAAACAGATTTTGGTGAACCTCCATGGTCAATCATTCTACCAAGCAAACTGCATTTTGTGGAGGTGGAGGCACTGCAATTGCTGGCCGGAGCTCCACGAGAACTCTTGGAGGCTCACAGATGAGCGAAGACCCCAAAGAACGAACACGAGTCTATCTGACAGCCATTGAGAAATCCATCAAACTGGTCGAGACTATCAACAATCCGGATGCGCTTCGCGTCATAGATTATGCCAAGAGATATGTGGCTGATTCCAAGTACTTCCTTGAAACAGGGAGGCCGACAACCGCTCTTGCGTCAGTTGCCTACGCTGAAGGGCTTCTGGACTCGCTGAGCATAATTGGCATAACGGATGCGAAAGACCCAACTCATTGAAGCCAGTCACATCTTTGCTACTTGAGAAACAATATCCCGTTGATCATACCATTTGAGGGCTAGGAGGCAATGACGAGATGGACGTGAGCAAGCAAGATGAAAAGGATCTGCTGAAATTCATCTACCTTCTGCAACTTCGAAGACCATTCTTCACCAAAGCTGAGCTGATGAATAGGACAGGACTGGATTCCAGCAAATCTGATGACGTCTTGAAACAGTTCACGTCATCTGGAATGTTGGAATGCAAGAACACTGACGAGTATTCATTGCTTAGCAAGGGAAGATCGAAGCTAGGGATAGTTCTCGTAGGGGGCGTCTATGACATACTCCATCTTGGCCATCTTGCCGTTCTTGCCGAAGCGAAAACGTATGGAGATATTCTAGTCGTTGTCGTAGCAACCGATGTTACAGTTGAGACACTCAAGGGTCGCAGACCTGTGTTTCCGGAAGAAGATAGGCGTGCGCTGGTCGAGTCGCTAAGACCTGTTGATGCAGCTATCCTTGGGTACGAGGATGTTGGTATGGGCTATGATCAGATAATTGATGAAGTCAAGCCCAACATAATTGCGCTTGGATATGATCAAGATTCGGTCGCTCGGATGGTCACTCAGCTTGTCGAGAGGAAGAAACTCAGCATCCGAGTGGTGCGGCTTTCCAAGTTTGATAAAGAGAAGTACCTGAGCTCTTCAGCGATCAGACAGAGATTTTTCCGAGAGCCGAGCTGATGATGCGTGCCCTCACTGTATCACCGTCTCTTAGTCCGAGTTTCACTCTCAGATTGCTCGCTGCAATTACCTCGACTACGTCACCCGCGTAGTGTGTTCTGACGGCGGAGATCAATGCTCCATCCTCCGCATCATTGATCTTGGCTTTGTAACACACTACAGGTCCGAATGTTCTCTCGCCGTCACGAAACCCTTCAATCTGGACATGTGGAATCGTTTCGAGCAGTCTTTTCTCGTCTTCGTACTCAGGTTTGAGGCGTAGATTCAGTGTGCCTGGAAAAGGATTGAAGCCCAGTTTCTCCGCAAATTGTTTACGGTATCCTGGCTGGCTGACGTACCAAGCACCTTCGCCTATTCCAGAGAACAATATTCCTTCCAGCATTACTTCTCTTGGTTTCAATTCGAATATTGCTTTGAGCCTAAGGTGCATTTTGTTGAGTTCTTCTGAACCTTTCGCGGTAATTCTGATCGCCTCCCTGCGTGTACTTCGAGTTCTTCGGATCAGGCCAAGGGTCTGAAGTTCAATCAGATGTCGCGAGGCAGTCTGCTGGGAGATGCTAAGACTCTTCGCAAGATCTGCGGTGGTGATCGATAGCTCGCCGGAGAAGGCTCCGAGTTCTGCGAGCTTGAACAATGTCAGCAGCAATGCGGGACTCACGTTTTGGTTGACCATTTGAGCCTTCTCGACTCCTGATGCGCCAGTAGGACGGGTTCAAGACCGCGTCTGGTGATGCAGTGCTTTACGATCCTCGTCGCATCTTCGAGCGATATCTTGTGACCTACACTCACATAGAGATTCTTCCTATTATACTGGAGAACTGTTGCGATCAAGTTCCCCTCGGAATCTAGTAGCGTTTCACCATTGTCTATGCCAAACAGTCGGCTCTTTGCCACTCCAATCGTGGGAAGATTCATGACGAGGCCCACATAGCAGGCCAAGCCGAATCTTCTTGGATGTGCAAGGCCATGACCATCAACTATGCACACGTCAGGCCGATGCTTTAGCTTGCGGAGTGCTCGAACAGCCACTGGCCCCTCTCTGAATGAGAGCAGTCCAGGAATGTAGGGGAACGTTGCTCTTGCCTTGACAGTTGCGGTTTCGATCTGCTCCAAAGTGTCGTAGGCAATGAGCACGGCTGCGCCTGAAGCTTTTTCGTTGTCATATGCAACGTCAATTCCGGCAATACGGCGTATCTGTATCGGGAAGGTCGCTTTGTTGAGATACCAGTGAGGCTAACTTGTTCTGTATAGCAATCGCTTCTGGAGGCTTGGGATTTTGAGGAATATTGATTCTCTTCGAGGGCAAAGAGGTTCAGCGCATGCGCTTCTCAAGATTCTTCATTGTCTTCTCTAAAGAGGATCTACGAGCATCAGCAATTACATCCGAACGGGTGGCCTCAACCAGCTTCTTAGCGACATCCAACTTTCTTCGAAACGTTGGAACTATCGATGTACGGTCGAGCGAGAGAAGATCTTCGAAGAGGGCTTCCATCGATCCGAAGGTCTCTTCCGCCTCTTTCGACTTGCCGGCTTTCAACTGATCCATCGTCCTTCTGCGAAGTTCGCCGATGAAATCGAGAAGGCCGAGGGAGAAGGGCATCCAATCCACACCTACCTCACGTTGTGACAACAGCTTCTTTCGGGTCGCGTAGCCTAGCAGTATCTTGGCCTCGGAGAACTCCTGGAAAGCAACGACAACATAGCCAGCTTGTTTGAACTCGGAGCGTTCATTCAAGAGGCCCCGTATCTGGGTGATGCTCTCTTCCGCTTCTTTTAGAGTGGCCTTGGCCTTTGGGATCTGTTGTCTATGAACCTGGATGATTGCCCAGCTTGATTGTCGAGTGGTCTTCCTCGTTAGCTCTAGCAGCTTCTCTCTTGTCTTGTCGTAGTCAGTAAGACTCTGTTGCAGTCCGGCAAGTTCGCTTTTTGAAAGCAACTATGTTCGATGCTTACTCTCCTGTGATGAATAAATGGGTTGGCCTAAGAACACGTGCCGTTTGAAAAGTCGGCCTATTCAACTACTTATTTGAGAGGCTCGCCTTCCTCTTTGATTCCGCTCTTAGTGATTGTCATAATGTCGAGGCCATTTCCGCTTCCTATGTCCCGGGCCAACGCGGCCTTGGCTGCTTTCTTGACAAGTTCTTTGCCCTGCTCAACGCTGAGGCCTTCTTTGAACTCCGCTTCTAGGACGCCGATAGCGATCTCAGATCCGGATCCTACGGACGCGAACTTGTCGTCAATAACCGATCCTAGCGGGTCCAGCACGTAGAGGCTGGGGCCTTCGTCGTCAATTCCGCCGACTATCGTCTGGGCAAGGTATGGATACATGCGTCTCTCAAATAGAAGGTTGGCCATGACTTTCGCAGCGGACCTAACTGATGCAGTCCTGTCCCGCTCGAAAGAGTACACTCTCAGATGAGCTGCGACTTCCTTTGTCAAGACCTGCATGTCTGCAACGAGTCCTGCACACACGGCACCGATTCTGTCTGTTATCTGGAAGACCTTTTTCCCAGTCTTGCTTTGCACAAAGTACCCGTAGGATACACGTCTCTCGGATGCCAGCACTACTCCGTCTTTGCATACTACACCGATTGTTGTGGCGCCGGGCATGAAGGGTTCGCTCATTCAAGTCACCAGAAACCAGTCGCAGAATCCGCATGAAATGGCGACTCTATTAAGGTTGATGTTGACTTTCTCATTCTTCTCGGCTGACCTGTCATGCATCCTCTGAGAAACGTCTTCAAGAAAATAACTTGGGACACAAGAGAACGGGCTGGGAACTATCTAATCTACTTCATTCACCGTGGAGCACCTGAAGATACGCGTGAGATCAACGCCTCCGTCATCACAAAGGTCGGTCCCTCATGGTTCACGTACGCTAGTTCTGAATCTGAGGAGACGCTGATCCCTTTTCATCGTGTCAAGAAAATCGTCAATGCAAAGACTGGTCAAGCGATCTGGATATCGAGGACTCGCAAGACCGATTAGGGTTTGAGACCGACTCCTTCCACTCTTACGATTCCGGAACTTCCGAGTTCACCGTCTACCTTGATCTTCGCGCCGGAGACAAGCTCAGCTATTCTTGCATTTGTGAGGGTGTGCATGGTGATCAGTGACGTGCGAAACTCGGAATCGCCCTCAGCCACGGCCAAGTATGGGATGAGGATGTCGGACATGTGCCTGTCGACGGGAGCACCACTCTGGATCTCTTGTGCAAGTTGTGTTGCCGCGTGGCGACCTACTTCTTCCGCGGGTTTTCCTCGTTCTCCCACGCTATCGGCTCCGACGGCCCCGCTGGGTTCGCTGTCCGTGTATAGGACTATTCCGCTTCCCGGCGCAATATGGGGATCAGTACCCATGGGATATGTTTCCACGTTCACGGAGACATTCAGTTGATCGATCTCATTCAAGACTTCTTTTGCGGCAGTGACCTGTCTCTGCGCTACGTGCGCAGGAAGCTTTACACAGTGGCTAATTCCGCGGACTCCTTTGATTTCTGATCGTTCAGTCAGATGCAGACACTTCAATCCGCTACAGGCTTGGATTGTCATCGACACTCTTCCTCCCCCCTTCGGGTAGTGTCCTCGCCGGATTAGTCTCAATTCTGCATGATACCCGATCTTCGACAGATTCGGAAGCACGACGAAGCGGACGTAGTCAATTGTTGGGCTCCATTTCACATCTGTTCCACCAGTAATCTCAAACTCCGTTTCGCCTGACGAGAAGGCTGCTGCAGGCATCAAGGCCTGAAGTACCAGTGGAATACTGCCTGCAGTGCCGACATCGAACTTGAAGGACCCGGACATCTTCTTTCCTGGCGTGAAGTGCAGGTCAGTGGATCCGATCTGAAGACCTGTTGTGTCAGCGCTCGAGAGCGCCGCAACTGCTTTGATCGCGGTCACGTGTTGTGCTTGGAGGCCAGGATTCGGTCGCTTAGCTCGTATGTCTCTAACGTAGACATCTCTTCCAAGGAGAGCGGATAGCGCGACCGTGGTTCTGAGGACTTGCCCTCCTCCTTCGCCGAGGCTGCCGTCTATCTCGATCATCGTAACTTTCCTGTCGGAGCTGAATGACTCTAGTTTATTTACCCTTAGGAGCATCTCCGGCCAGTTCGGGAGTTCCGAACCTTGATTCTTGGCTCGGCAAGGCGAGGCAACATCTGGTACGCTACAGTGACCTCTTCCAAGGACAAGGGGCTTTTGGCCTGCAGCTTCTCTAACAGCAAGAAATCTGCCGAGGAATCCGCGATCCGGTCTCTACCCAAAGGCCTAAGACGTGACTTGGTGCGCTCACAATGCGAATCTGAGGTCATTGAAATGCTTAAGCCGAATACATGCAGGCAAAGACATCAACCATCGCCCAAGCATCGCCCTTAGGACGCCATCGGAGTTCTTGAGAAGCGTCTACAAGATGACGATGGGAATTCCCAAAGGGAAAGTGATCACATACGGAGGATTGGCAAAGCTAGTGGGCTATAGGAGAGCTGCCAGAGCAGTTGGAAATGCGATGGCGAGAAATCCGCTTCCCCTAGCGATACCATGTCATAGAGTAGTCCTATCGACGCTCCAAATTGGAAGCTATGGTTCGGAGAGAAATGGTCCGAGTCGCACGAAACGAGCGCTGCTTGTGCATGAGGGTGTGCGATTTGAGGGAGAGAAGATTTCGAAGAGTTGTGTGTGGGCTCCATCCTGAGTTGAGATGATGTGACAGGCAGATTCAATCGCGGGTTGTTTGTGGGAAGGTTTCAACCGTTCCATCTTGGGCACTTGGACGCGATAAAAGCCACGCTTGAACGGGTGGAAGAACTGATCATAGTCGTCGGAAGCGGTGAGTACAGCCATTCTGACAAGAACCCATTCACCGCGGGAGAGCGTGTCGAAATGATCCGAGCCGCACTGAAAGAGGCTAACATGGACCCAAGCAGGTATCTCGTCATCCCCATCAGGGATGTGCATATCCATGCGACCTGGGTTCCGTTCATCGTATCTCAGATTCCCATGTTCGATATTGTATTCACAAATGAGCCGCTTACATCACGTCTCTTCAAGGAACGTGGGTACCTAGTCGAACCAATTCACTTGCTCCAGCGCGATGACTACTCAGCAACGGAAATCCGAAAGAGGATCCTCAAAGGCAAGAACTGGGAGTCCCTCGTTCCGAAGAGCGTTGCAGAACTACTCGTGAAATTCCACGGAATCGAAAGAATCAGAGAACTTGCTATGAGCGATAACCCGAACGCCGCCGGAAAATGAGCCGATCACCCGCCTTCAGACGAAATCTTCTTGCCGCATTTGCCTTGTTGATCGCTACCTCAAGAAAGTCATGGCTTCCGACCAGCAGAAGGGGCTTGCCCTCTGGTGTGTCAGAGTAGGTCTTGCCCACGATCAAGTTATGTCCTCGCCGTTTCGCCCTCATCACGACATTGGCCCCAACCTGTAGCCCGATGGCGCTCAGATCTTTCCCGCTCGCAGTAGTCACTATGTTCCCAAATGAGTCGACTCCTAGCACTTCACAGTTGATCGTATCGTGAGCTACATCTGCCGTCATGCGAGTAAATGAAACCGGATCAGAGACCTTTGGTCCAACTTCGGACGGTTTAGCGCCGCAGGCCACCCTGCCTGCTGCGTATGCAAATACATCTCTCCCGTGGAATGTGGATGAAACGGGGCTTCTCATGAATTGCCGGTTCTCAATCGAGTATGTCTCTTTGATCCCGTCTCTGAGGGCTGCGGGGAGAAGCGTTCCGTTGTCAGGCCCTATGTAAACGGCTCTTTCGGTTTCTATCAAGAGATTTCGTCTCTGTCCCCCAACTCCCGGATCTATCACTGCGACGTGAATGGTGCCTGCGGGAAAATAGGTTGAGGCAGCAGCGAGGACGAAAGCGCCCAATCGAATGTTGAACTTCTCTATCTCATGGCTAATGTCCACCACAGTCGTCGACGGACAGAGGCTCAGTATTGTTCCTTTCATCTCAGAGACGTACTGATCTCGATTTCCAAAATCCGAAAGCAACGTGACAATCGGCATGCATGAACAGGTGAGTCTTCGAGCTAGAAAACGTTTCCAAGCCGCACGTCACACGACATTAACGCCTGGCCTGCAGGCTGCAAAGAGTTTTCAAGCACCTTTGCCTCTCCGTTGCACAGCGAGGCACAGAGGATTCTGGAATTGGAGAATTCACAACTTTTGATGTTGCCTGGACCGACCAATGTTCCATCCCGCGTAACGCGTGCAATGACCAAACCCGTGATCAACCACAGAGGTGAGGAGTTCCGTGACCTTTACCGCAGGATGCTTGACAACCTGAAGTTCGTCTTCGAAACGAAGAACGACGTTTTCGTCCTGACCGCCTCTGGAACCGGGGGAGTTGAGTGCGCAATCAGGAACATTCTGACCAATGGCGATAAGATTGCAGTTCCGATCAACGGCGTCTTCAGCGAGAGACTTAGAAACGCAGTGACCACATTCGGCGGGAAAGCTGTTGACATACCGATCGATTGGGGTAGCGCGATCACTCCAGCCCAGGTAGATGACTTGTTCAGGAAGGAGAAGGATATCAAAGCATTCGCAGTGGTCTACAATGAAACCTCCACAGGAGCGACCACGAGAAAACTCAGGGAGATTGGCAAGATCTGCCACGATCACGGCGCGCTATTCGTTGTGGATGCAATCTCAATACTAGGCGGAGACGCTCTGCCAGTCGACGAATGGGGTGTGGACATTTGCGTGGCCGGAAGCCAGAAATGTCTCATGACTCCGCCGGGCCTCGTTATCCTGTCAGTGAGCGAGAGAGCTTGGAAGGTCGTGGAGACCGCCCGAAGGTCCTGTTACTTCGACCTTCTTGACCAAAAGAAGTTCCTCGCAAACTACGAGACGCCTTACACTCCCGCCGTGACATTGTTCTACGCGCTTGACGAAGCCCTCCTAATGATAAAAGAGGAAGGATTGCAGGCCCGCTACAGCCGCCACAATCTATGTGCAAGATCTCTCTACGCTGGCCTCGAAGCACTGGGTTTCGAGATCTTTCCACGCGTAGAATTTAGGTCGCAGACCGTGATTGCAGCCAAATATCAGCAACAGCTAGATGACAAGAAGTTCAGAGAACTACTCAGAGAACGATATCATGTCGTAGTTGCCGGGGGCATGGGCAAGTTCAAAGGGGCCATGTTCAGAATTGGAGTAATGGGAATGATTTCTCAATTTGAAATATTGAGCACAATCGGGGCACTCGAATCAACACTCGCGGACCTAGGCCTCAAGTTTGAATACGGCGCTGGCTCAAAAGCGGCACGTGACGTTTTCGCAAGACAGAATTGACAGCATAACAGCAAGCCAGATGCCATACTCCTCGCAAGGGCATTCTCTCAAAGAGTTAAATCAGACCCGACAAATGTTGGGATCGCTGGGGTACACACAATGCCGATCAAGAATGGCGATTTCGTACTAGCCAACTACACGTTGAAAGTGAAAGAGAGCGGCGACGTAGTGGACACGACAATAGAATCCGTTGCGAAGGAAAAGGGAATGTCACCATGAGCACCACGAGCACGAAGGAGCTGAGGAGACTGACGTGCACAGATACGAACCGCTCCTCGTCGTTGTGGGCGAGCGTTGGGTGACACAAGGTTTCGACGAAGGGCTAGTAGGACTCGACACGGGCCAATCCTCTACTATTGAGGTTCCTCCCGAGAAGGGATACGGGGCAAGGGACGCATCCAAAGTCAGACTCGTCCCATTGAGGAGATTCAGAAACGAAGGAATAGCACCAGTACCCGGCATCCAAGTGACGCTAGACGGAAAAGTCGGACAGATTCGTACAGTCGGCGCCGGTAGGGTGCAAGTGGATTACAATCACCCACTGGCAGGGCGGACCCTAGTCTACGAAGTGTCAGTTCAAAGCATAGTTGAGAAGTCAGAGGACAAGATACGAAATCTCGTACACAAACGCCTACCTGCAGTTGATCAAACGAAGTTCGGACTGCAATTGAGCCCAAACGAACTCACAATAGAAGTGCCCGAAGAAGCATTCTTCCTCGAAGATCTGCAGCTGGCGAAGAAGGCAATGTCAGCGGATATCGAGAAGTTTTTCCCAGAGTTGTCCAAGATCTCATTCCTTGAGGCTTACAAGAAACCGACGCCTCCCAAGATCGAGGAGACAAAGCCCCCAGAGGAAGCCGATAAGAATAAAGCGTGAAATGCTATCGCCCGCACTCGGGAAACATTTTTAAGCTCTTCAACAGGTCATAGCTCCGCGCGTTCTTTCAAGCGCGGTTCTCAAGTCTTCCCGGACTGTTCCGAGAGAGTAAGTGAACAAGATGTACAATCCACCCGCAGAAAAGATATCGAAGTATGTGCTAAAGGGAACAACCACCGTAGGTCTAGTCTGTCGTGACGGAGTTGTCCTAGGCACAGACACACGTGCTACAATGGGTTACTTCGTCGCCCATAAACATGCCAAGAAAGTATACCAGCTTGATGACCACCTTGCCATGACAATAGCTGGTGGCGTAGCTGACGCCCAAAACGTTGTAGAGATCGTTAGGGCCAACGCAAAACTGTACAAGTACGAGAAAGACACCGTTATGCCTGTGAAGGCCGCTGCCAGCCTAACATCGAATCTGCTTTTCGCTAACAGGTACTACCCACTCATCCTCCAAGCCCTGCTTGGAGGCGTTGACAGTTCTGGACCTCACATATTCGCCCTCGACCCACTTGGCAGTGTGATGGAAGAGAAATGCGTCTCAACCGGCTCCGGGTCACCCGTCGCGTACGGTGTCCTTGAGAATGACTTCAAGGAAGGCATGAGCGTGAAAGATGCCATTCCGGTTGTTGTGAAAGCCGTGAACTCCGCCATGAAGAGAGACTCAGCGAGCGGAGACAGCTTCGACGTCGCGCTGATTACAGGCAAAGGATACGAGGAATTGAGTGAGGACGAGAAGAAGAGGATCCTTTCTAGCCTAAGTTAGGCAAGATCACAGTCCTTCCCTATCATTCAAGGTGCATGCAATGGCTAGGCCCATCGATGATTCTCAAGCACGAATACGCGAGACCATCATAACCAACATGCCAAAAGAAGCCGAAATCACTAGAATCGAGTTCGAAGGACCTCGCCTAGCAATCTACGTGAAGAACGTTGTTCTTCTTCTAGAACAGAGCTATGTGGTGACAGACATTGTCAACATGCTTCACAAACGCGTCGTAATACGATCCGACCCTTCAATCAGAGCAACCGAGGCCGAAGCTGAGAAACTGATAAAATCCACGATTCCGCAAGAAGCAGAGATCACGAACATCAACTTTGATCCGTCGCTCGGAGAGGTGACTATAGAAGCGAAGAAGCCTGGACTTGCAATCGGCAAAGACGGCTCGACGCTTCAAGAGGTTATCAAGAGCACTAGTTGGCGACCGAGAGTATTACGTGCGCCGCCGATGCCGTCGAAGATTGTTACCAGCACCAGGCACATTCTTCACTCAGAGAGTGAGGCTAGAAATCGCATACTCCGGGACGTGGGAGAACGCATATTCAGACCTAGAATAGGAACTAGAGATGGCGTATTCGTCACTCCTCTCGGAGCGTTTCATGAAGTAGGGAGGTCCGCTCTACTCGTTCAGACTAGCGAGAGCAACGTCCTCTTGGATCTGGGCATAAACCCTGGCTCAAATGACCCATCGCACGCATTTCCTAAGATCGACGCAGACGAATTTGACATTGACAGACTGGACGCCGTTGTAATCTCACACGCACATCTGGACCACTGCGGTTTCGTTCCGTTCCTCTACAAGTACGGGTACGATGGCCCTGTCTACTGCTCGGAGCCCACAGGAATCCTCATGACGCTACTACAACTAGATTTCTTGGACGTGTACAACAGGGAAGGTGTTCACGCACCGTACGATCAGAAAGATGTCCGCGAGACAGTAATGCACACAATCCCGCTCAAGTATGGTGTCGTGACCGATATCGCGCCTGACATCAAATTGACGCTCCATAACGCAGGCCACATACTTGGCTCCTCAATGATCCATCTCCACATTGGTGAAGGCTACCATAACATTGTCTATACTGGCGACTTCAAATTCGGTCGCACCATGCTGCTTGAACCTGCATCATGCGTGTTTCCACGAGCGGAAACGCTCGTTACCGAGAGCACCTATGGTGGACAGGAGGACGTTATGCCTGAAAGGACGAATGTAGAAGCACGGCTGGCAACCGTCGTGAACGAGACAGTCGAGAAAGGCGGCAAGGTGTTGATTCCTGTTCCAGCCGTCGGACGATCCCAAGAGATTATGCTTGTTCTCAACAGCCACATGAAGAACGGAACCATCAAGGAGATGCCAATCTACTTGGAGGGCATGATTTCCGAAGCTACCGCAATTCACACAGCTTTCCCCGAATACTTAGTGAGAGAACTTCGAGATCAGATGCTACACAAGGACATCAACCCGTTCCAGTCAGACTACTTCACGGTCGTCAATCACCCAGGCGATCGGGAACAGATAGTTGCGGGCCAGCCGGCAATAATTATGGCAACATCTGGCATGTTGGAAGGGGGACCGGCCATCGATTACTTTAAGCAACTTGCACCGGATCCGAAGAATCTTCTACTCTTCGTCAGCTATCAGATCGAAGGGACTTTGGGAAATCGACTCAAAAACGGAGTCAAGGAGGTCTCGATGATGGGGCGGAACGGAAAGATCGAAGCGATCAAGGTTGAACTGCGAATCGAAAGTGTCGAAGGATTTTCAGGTCACTCAGATCGGAACCAACTGCTGGGATTTCTCCGCAGGATCTCGCCGAAGCCTTCCAAGATCATTGTAGGCCATGGCGAGCGGCATAAGGTGGACAGTCTCGCGCATGCTGCATCGCGACTGTTTAAGGTTAGAACGATCGCGCCTGATCTGCTTGAGACGATCAGGCTAAAGTAAACTACACGCGATAGGGAATTACTGACTAGCCCGTTAGCTCCCGTGCCCTTCGGGAGTTGACGATGGGCTTGCTGGTTGACTTTTTTCTCGCCAAATCCTAATTCCGGGCGGAGTCAGCACGACCCGTTCTTCTCCTAGTCTAGCGATGTCGCCGCCTTGACGTTTCGCGAAATCTGTGAGCTGGTTGATAGCGACCTTTGTCTCCTCAACGCTCCTCTTCGCGATCGGGGTGATCTTGACTATCAAAACGTTGCCAGCAGACAGCACGCGTTCAATAGAGTCAAGATCCTTCAATTGACTTAGCGGCATAGCTCTGACATACCGTGAGTCAGAGACATCATTAGCTCCCTGTTTGCTCATAGGATGACACTGGTAGCTTGCAGGCTCGGGTAAAACGGTCGGGAGCGTCAGTTTAAACCTTCGGGAACCTCAGCCATTTCTATCAGGAACGTGTGCAACCTCACGTATATGTGACGCGAGATAGGATCGACAAATCAACTAGAACTTGGCATAAAGTGAACTAGTCCGGCTTCATAGCCTGCCAAAAACTGTCGCCGACATAGTGCACGTTCTGTGCAGCTTTTCCTTTTCCCATTGTCTGCATAGATCCGGATGAAACCTCTGCAATACAGATTCCAATCGACTTGCCGAACTTGATGTCTTTGACTAGTAGAACGGCTCCCTTCTCGAATTCGCCGTTGATCACTCTTATTCCTGGTCTCATGATATCGGCTCCATTACAAATATGCGGGATCGCGCCCATGTCGACTGTGATCGATGGAAGCGTTTTCAACACGTCGTCATTCATTAGGCTTGGGAACAGTCCACTTGCCTTGGAGACCGCGAAGGGCTTGTTGTCGAGAATGTACAATTTGCCGTCCTCCACATCTATCTCTTCGACTAATTGCTTGCTGTGAAGATCTGCCGCGAATACTGGAAACTTCTGGCCGAATTCCTGGACCACTCGCTTTGCCTCGCTGGACTTGAGAGCTATCCTTTTCGAAGTCATCTTCCTCCAATTGCTGGCGTATTCGTGGGCAACCAGTCTGCATTGCAGAAAGTTTTCTGGTTGAAGGCTGATTTGAGACCCTAACCCTTAAATTGTGTGGGTTGGTGCTTAGACTTCAACCCCAACCGGAGAACACGAAAAAATGTCTTCCGACGTCGCCACAAAGATTTTCGATGAAAGCTTAGGCAAGATCGTCTTGGTCGAACTTAAGGGCAGCCGCACTGTGAGGGGAAAACTCTACAGTTACGATCAGCACATGAACCTCGTCCTCGAGGACGCTGATGACATCACGAACCCTGACAACGCAAGGAAGATTGGAACAATCATCGTGAGAGGCGACAACGTGGTACTCGTGAGTCCGCCTCCGAGCCGCTAGGCGCATACACTTCAGATTCACCGCAAGTGCCGACTACCGGGGCTCTTCTAGGTTGACATAAATACCCGTTCTGTTTTGCTGATGCGGGTGAACGAAAATGGGAAAGGGCACGCCCTCTTTTGGGCCACGAAGCCGATCCAAGACCCACATCAGATGCCGACGATGCGGCCGTCACTCATACCACATTACGAAGAAGAAATGTGCGGCATGCGGTTTCGGTGCCTCAGCCAAGATTCGACGCTACTCCTGGCAAAACAAGAACGTCAACCGAGTAAGAATCGTGTGAAGAACACGCACAACGCACCGGAATCTCATCCCACAATCCTCGAAGAATCTTTATGTTTCCTAACCCCATTCACCGCAGTCATGGGCCGGTCGTCTAGTCTGGTTAGGATACCTGCCTGACAGATATCCAGGAAACGCAGGTGGTCGAGAGTTCAAATCTCTCCCGGCCCACCACTCAACCAAGGTTCTTCCGCAAACGTCTTTGCCGCAGTATTATCGTGAGTGCGACAACGCCAAGCGCCGCAGCTGCCATCGCGGCAAAGAGTAACATTCCCACGTCTAACCTTGTTCCCGCCGAATCCACGTGAAGCTCCTCTACTTGCGAGTGTGCGGGCAAAGTCACCTCGCTGCCTTTCCAAAAAGCTGTAACGTGCCACGTCCCCGGAACGTCCGGCGTGAATGTTCCATTGTAGTATCCTCCAGGGTAAGGCCCACCGATAGCCGTCAAGCGCAAAGGAATTGACACCGATGTGTTGTCTGGGCGACTAAGAATCACGACTACTTCATCTTGAATACAGGGTATGCACGCGAAAAGCAGTCCATTGAACGCGACCGACTGGCCCAACACAATCTCGTGACTCGAAAGGTACAGTGACAGAGCCGGTTGCACCACAATAGTAAACGTCTGAAGCGTTGACGTACTCTCGTATCCGAACTGACTTGGAAACGACGCATTCACGACCCACGTTCCAACCCTCAGCAAAGAAGTTGTGTTGAATCTATCCTCGAACCGGCCACCGGATTAGATGTGATCAGAACAACCTCTCGGGTAAGATCAGTCTCACCAAATCTGTAGTATTGGAGTCGGATCTTGGCTAATGCTATCGGGAAGTTACTCGATGTGATTAGACGACCAGAGATCACCATGATCTGATCGCGCAAGACTTGGTGATCAAGCGACAGCTCAATCTCAGCCTGCTGTGCCGATCTCTGAGCTGTTGCTGAGGCCGAGCTGGAGGCAAAAACGGAGAAAGCCAATGCAACAAGCAAGAAAGTGAATACTTTTTTTTGCATATCTATCCGGCCTCCTTGCACCCTCTGCAACGCGCGACTGTTACGAGCTAATAAGAATTGCCCGAATTCAATTCAACTAATGACATCACAAACGCTGCTGAAATGCCGCAAGGCTCTTTAGCGTCCTGATCCACTCCGCATGACATGGCATCCGAGAGGACCAACCCAGTCGACCTCGCGTTGGCAACCGAAGGTGTCACAAAACAATTTGGAACACTATTAGCCAATAACAACATCACATTCAGCCTCAAACGCGGAGAGGTTCATGCTCTTCTAGGCGAGAATGGAGCCGGCAAAACAACTCTCTGCAACATCATCTACGGTCTCTACAGCCCTGACTGCGGCAGGATCCTCGTCAATGGTAAACAAATGCACTTCCGTTCTCCCAAGGATGCAATGAACTCTGGAATCGCGATGGTGCATCAGGAGTTCATGCTCGTCCCCACAATGACAGTTGTCGAGAACATCTCTGTCATGGAGGGCGAGGGATGGAAACACCCATTCGTTGATCGCCAAGGCTTGGCGAAACATATCACGGAAGTTGCTAGGCAGCACGGACTTGCTGTTGATCCGAATGCTACAATCAGAGACCTATCCGCAGGACAGAGACAGTCGGTTGAGATTCTAAAGGCCCTCTACAAGGGCGCAACCATACTTATTCTTGATGAACCGACATCTGTGCTGACGCCCCTGGAAACTCGTGAACTTTTCTCTGCATTGCGGCAAATGGTAGCTTCGGGAAAATCCGTCATTTTTGTGTCACACAAGATCGACGAGATTCTGGCCGTAACCGATAACGTGACAGTACTAAGACGCGGGATGGTTGTTGCCACCGAAGCCACAAGAAACGTTACGGCGGCAGACCTGGCAAAGATGATCGTCGGACGCGATGTGGTCTTTCGAGTGGACAGACTATCGTCGCAAATCGGGGAAGCCTTCCTTGAGCTTCAAAACATATCAGCATTGAACAACATTGGATTTCCTGCTCTCGAAGATGTCTCGATCTCCGTCAAAGGCGGAGAGATCCTAGGCCTCGCGGGAATAGCAGGAAACGGACAGAGAGAGCTAGTTGAAGTCTCAACCGGTATTCGCAAGCCAACTGGCGGCAAGCTTCTCATCATGGGTAACGATGTCACAGGGTTGGCTCCTGATGAAATCAGGAAGCTTGGTGTAGCCCACATTCCAGAAGATCAGAAGATTGGACTGGTATTCGATTTCTCCCTACCGGACAATCTGATTATAGAGCCGCACATAGCAAAGATGTTCACAAAATCTGGTTTGCTGGACCTGAAGTCCGTAAGATCGGAGTTGACGAAATTGATTTCAGAGTACAATGTTGCTACTCAGTCGGAGAATGTGCAGGCATGGACCCTTTCTGGAGGAAACAAGCAGAAGTTCCTGCTGTCAAGAGAACTCTTCTGGGGACCGAAAATCGTTATTGCCCACAATCCTACTAAGGGCTTGGATGTTGCCGCAACTGAGTACACGCGGAACCTACTGATGAAGGAGAAGAAGAAGGGAAGAGCTATTCTTCTGATCTCCAATGAACTTGACGAACTTCTTGACATGAGCGATCGGATTGCAGTCATTAGTAACGGCCGAATTTCCGGGATATTCCCTGTTGCGCAAGCTAAAGTGGAAGAGATCGCTAGGCTAATGACGCAGAGCAAATCGCATTCGTCATAGGATCCGATCGCCTGGATTTATCCGCCTTTCTTGTACGGCTCCATGAGGGCTGCGGGAGCCTCCGCATGTCTGCCAAGTATCGGAATCAATGCAATAATCGTAATGTAAGGAATCATGTTGAGGAAGAAGTACTTTATCGGTACACCCAAAGTCTGCACGCCAAGTTGCAGTGAATCAACGAAACTGAAGATTATTAGTGGTAGCAAAACACGATAGGGCTTCCATTTTCCGAAGTATATCATAGCTATTGCTATGAAGCCGCGCCCGAAAGTGATGTTTAGGATGAATGTACTCAGGAGACTTGTCGAGTAGTATGCGCCGCCTGCGCCTGCAAATGCGGCGCCAATTAGCACCGCTATATACCGGATCTTGTAGACATCAACCCCCATTGTTTCCGCGGCCCTTGGATTCTCACCTACGGCTGCAATCCTCATTCCCAGGTTCGTTTTGCTCAGAAAGAGTGCCACGACAGGTATCAGAAAAATGGAGATGTAGACTATTGGATTCTGTCCAAAGAAGAGTCTCCCAATAACAGGGATCGAAGTTAGGAATGGAATGCTTATGTCTCCAATTATTGGCACAGTTGGCGTGTAGCCAATGGAGAAGAATCCTCTGAAGAGAGTGTCAGATAGCCCTAGACCGAACAGCCATAGACCAAGACCGACGACCACTTGGTTCACACGTAGATTGATCGCAAAATATGAAAACATCAGTCCCAAGAGAACTGATACCATGACCGCGCCAACTATGCCCAGCCATGGATTTCCTGTCAAATAGGTTACAGTGAAAGCTGTGAACGCTCCCATCAGCATCAGTCCATCGACGCCAAGATTCACTACGCCGGATTTCTCCGCGACGAGTTCGCCAAGACTCGCCAAGAGAATCGCGGGAACCAGCTTCAGAGTCTGATACAAGATCGCTTCAGCGAACAGAATATCGACCGTGGCAGAGTCACCTGTTTTCTTTAGACATCAGATATTGACCTGCGGCCAAGCTGAAGAGAATAATGCCTTCAATCGTGTATACAAGAGCGAAGGGGACACCTGCGGCGCTTTGCATCGATTCAGCACCAACGATAAAGTAACTCATCACCAATGCAGCTATGGTTGTCCCGACTACAGATGTTCCGCCCAGCATTGCGACAATTATCGCAATGAACCCATAGCCGGAAGGATATCCAGGATCAAGAGTAAATATTACGCCACTAACGTGCACTGCTCCAGCTAAGCCGGCCGTCGCTCCTGCAAGAAGTAGCGTCATGATGACTGATTCTCGGTATGCTTATTCCGGCATATCTTGCTGCTTGCTGGTTTCTTCCTACTGTTCTGACTTGAAGACCAAAAGACGTTCTTTCGCTCAGCAAATAGAATACTACGACCAAACCTAATGCAATCAGTACCCCAATGCCCAGTCTCGTTTGGGGGATGAGCTTGGGAAGTCTGAGTTCAGGAGGCAGAATGTCGGAGATTAGGTATCCGCCTGATCCCTTTGCACGGATTGGACCATCCAAAGCGTATAGGAGGAAGTTCGATGCAACGAGATTCAGTAATAGAGTGACTATGATCTCGTTAGCTCCAAATCTTGCCTTAAGAACCGCTGGGACGATCATCCAAAGAACACCGCCTCCTGCTCCTGCCAGCATCATGATGACGAGCGTCAGTGCAGGAGGAACGGAGGTAAGGTACATTGCCGTCACCATCGCCATCACGCTTCCAACGATGTACTGCCCTTCAGCTCCGACGTTCCATACTCCAGCCCTCAAACCCAGAGAGATTCCTAGACCCATTATCAAGAGAATTGTGAGTCGCACGAATATCTCGGAAAAACTGTAGACACTCGATATCGGGCTTAACAAAAGGGAGATCGAGGCTGCTCTTATGTCTCCGCCAGTGGCGAGGACCAGAGCCAGCCCCGAGGATATGCCCACAGCTAGCGCGAGGGCGTTGTAGCCCACGCCGCGTAGCTTGGCTAGACTTTGCACTGCGGTTGATCTGGTTTGTCGAAGCACGTTGAGTCCAGCGTGAATGGCAATGAGACGCCCATTCGAAGTGAACTCTGCTGTGCAGTCAGGTAGGTTTGGGTGTCCTGTGGTACGGCGCTGCCAAATGCGCCCAGAGAGACCATTCCGGCGAAGAGGTCTGCCTGCAGCCATTTGTTGTTGTAGTCTCCGCGTACGTAGTCAAATATCGCTGTAAGGTAGGCTATGTCCCATCGCACGACCATGCTCTGGGCTATGTGGGCAGGATCTAGGTGTGCCGCATCCGCGTACACTCCTGTCATCTGGATGTTCTTTTCTTTGGCTACTTGTCTGACACCGACATCGATTCCGTCCCCGCTGCTGAAGATGAAGTCAACACCCTGATCTGCCATCTGTTCTCCTGCTTTCTTTGCACCTGCAACGTCCGCCCATGAGAATGCCATCCATGCTTCCTGGAATGTTGCAGCCTTGTTCACTTGTCTAACGCCTCTCTTGAAGGCTTCATGCCCTGCCCAGATGGACATGGCTTTTCCACCTCCAATCAGGCCGATCTTGTTGGTATGAGTCATCTTGCCGGCTAGTAGTCCCATCAGGTATGCTGCGTCTGCCATGTACCACCAAACATTGTACACGTTGCCCGTGCCTGCAAAGCAGTCGACACAGACGAACACGGTCTTGGGGAACTGTGGAGCGATCTTGTTGAACATGTCTTGGTACTGAATTCCCTGTCCGATTATCACATTGTATCCTTTTGATGCCCAGTCGGTAGCGACTGGTTCTGCCTTAGTTCCGTCGAAAAGGTTCTCTGCAGTCGTCAGTTGAAATCCGAACTGTTTCTGAATCAGTTTGATTGAGTAGTCCGCTTGGTAGTTCCACGAGTAGTCTTCTGGAGTTATCGGCAGTATTAGGCCGACTTTCAGTTGGGAGATAGCAGAGGTCATCCCGGGAGTCACTCCTCCTATGACTGAGGTCGTGACCATTGGTGCTGCTGCAATTCCGACCACGATTCCGATGACGAGCGTTACTATCAGCGCAACCGCTGTTGTCTTGTTGTTCATATTTCCTCGGATCAGGATGGCGCTTCCTTTTTTATTAAAGGCTTTGCCAACGAGTCCTTTCTTACCAGCTAACCTGTACTGCATGTTAGGAGACAGTTGTCTGTTAGAAGTGAAGCGGCAAAGGTTGGCGTTTCATGCGCTTTATCCGCAGACCACTCTGAGGGGCGCTAGCTAGATCGACTTTACGACTCAAGGCGTTCTATGACTTTGCGGAGGAACGCATCTATCCCTTCAATAATAGTATCCATCTTGAATCCTGGCATGTCGAAGCCTGCGCCGATCATGTGAGGCTTCTCGATTCCCGCCTTCTTCATCATGGCGATCAGCTCTTCGAAGAAGATTCCAGGTTTCTTCGCTAGCGGATACTTCACTATCTCCTCTTCGGGGATTTTTGGAGGGCCGCCCCACATCTTGCCTGTGCCTGACCAGTCTACTCCGCAGGATGGACTGCCATCCAGACCAATGAGTACCACCTTGTACCCTTCCTTCTGGTATTCCGCTATCTGTGGCAGTATTGGTTCGAGGATTCTCATGCAGTGCATTCGATACCCCGGTGTGTCGTATTGTTCCCTCACGCACCACCATCGTCTTGTTCCCAATAGTGTGGTTTCGGGGCAGGGAAGCTGGATGATCCCGAAATCGTTCTTATGCAGAATATCGATCAGCGGCTTGATCATGGCTGGGAAGAGAGCGAATCCGTTCACCTTTGCGTTCTGGTTGAGCAAGCAGTGGGCGATGACCGCCACTTTCTTGGATCTTTTGTCTTCCACTAGTACCAACGTGAATCAAGGCGCCATAGCTTCACTGAAATTTGTGTCTAGCGGTCAAAGAGAGAACTTGCGCTTGCAACGAATGGCGGCGTCAGGTTGTCAAGCCATCAGCACGGCGAGTAATTTGCTACCTACCAAGACATGATAAAAGCCTATAATTGCATTCGGAGCTACGAAATACGGTGGCAGTTTGTTGAGTGAAGATATTGAGTCCATACTTGGGATAGATTGGGACATTCCCAAGAAACCCTACCCTCCCAAAACGGTTCTTCTTCCTACCGGTGAACGCATGATAGTTCGGGAGGCTGCGAGGGAAGAAGTTCCGAAACTGCTTCAGGCTATCACGCCGCTCCTAACAGTGTCAAGAGACTTTTACGACATTGTCGCGGCTAGACAATACGCCGAGCTGCTGGGATGGTACAGACGTAGAGTCAGAAACGAGTTCTGTCTCATCGGAATCGTTGACGGAACTTTGGCTGGAATCGTCAACACCCGTGCACATGATCAGAAGACTCACATCAGCTATCACACGACGGCATCTGAAACGGGGTGCTAGGGTTGGTGCTCACCTGTTCGCAGCTAAACATGAACATTCCATGGAAACCTTGGGAGCGGAAGAGATACTTGTGACTGCAGAGAGCCCGATCGGTTTTCGCCGCTGGATTGTTGAGTGGGGGCTCCAAGTCAAACCAGGCGTGCAACATGAATTGGGCGGAGCCAAGGCCTGGGCAATAACTAGAGAAATCTATCAGAAAGTCAAGCCTCGACTTGTGCTGGGATCAAGACCTGTACCTGACGATGTGCTGAAGAAAGCCGGAACATTTGAGAACGCACCCCTAGACTGGGTATCTCAATAGTGATGAGGGAGCAGACTCGAGAGACGTCTCCGTCGTAGGTTGCGGCATGACGAAGTTCGGCAGACACGACGATAAGACTCTGCTCAGCCTTATGACCGAATCTAGCATCAAAGCGCTAGAGGATGCCGGCGCAAGCGACAAGAACATCGACGCAGTCTATGCGGCCAGCATGTTGGCCGGAGAATTGAACCATCAGACAGCCGTGGGGAGCGCCCTTGTGGACCAGCTAGCGTTGACTCCCGCTGCCGCGGATCGCGTGGAGAACGGCCCTGCATCTGGAGGATCCGCTGTCAAGAACGCCTTCTGTGCAATTGCGTGCGGCCTGTACGACACGGTCCTCGTTACGGGTGGGGAGAAGATGCGACACGTACCAGGCGAAGTCATCACCGATTACATAGCCACAATGACCAACATAGAGGCCGAATACGTTCACGGCGTTACACTCCCATCCCTAGCTGGGATGCTAGCGAGACTGTACATGGAAAAATACGGTGTGACAGAAGAGGATCTCGCACGCGTTGCCGTGAAGAACCACCTCAACGGTTCAAAGAATCCGTACGCCCACATCCAGCAACCAGTAACGTTGGAGGGGATCTACGGGTCCCCAGAGGCCGAAGTGAACAACCCCATCATATCGGATCCAATCCGGATGTACCATTGTTGTCCTGTCACAGACGGAGCGGCGTCAGTTCTCCTAGCCTCCGCAGACAAGGCGAAGGAATTCACAGACACCCCCATCAGAATAACGGGGGTCGGTCAAGCGACTGACAGAATGGCCTTGCAAGACAGGAAAGATCCAGCGGTACTGGAGGCGCTCAGGGTTTCCTGCTGCACAAGCTTTCAAGATGAGCAAGACCACGCCACAGGACATGAGTTTCGCAGAACTACACGACGCCTTCACAATACTCGAAATAGTTGAGAGCGAAGACGCAGGATTTTTCGAAAAAGGCACAGGCCACAAAGCGCTTCGCGAAGGCGTGACCGCGCTCGATGGAAAATTTCCGATAAATCCATCCGGCGGACTAAAGGCGAGAGGTCACCCCGTAGGAGCCACGGGAGTAGCTCAGATAGTTGAAATGACTTGGCAGCTTAGAGGAGAAGCGGACAAGCGACAAGTGAAGAACGCTCAGCGAGCATTCTCCTGCAACTTGGGAGGCTTCGCAAACAACATTGTGGCGTTCGTGCTGGAGAGAAGCTAGATGGCAGAGAATAGGCTCATCGGATACAAATGTAAGAAGTGCGGCGCGGCGACATACCCGAAACGACTCATCTGTCCATCATGCAAAGGGAAAGACTTTGTTGAGCTGCCCCTAGGCGATGAGGGCAGAATTGTGACATTCACGAAACTCTGGGCAGTACCAGAAGGGATCGAACAACTGCCACTAACCCTTGCCATAGCTGAATTCAATGACAAGGTCAGGGTTACAGGTCAGGTCCTAAGCGAAGAGATCAGAATCGGAGATAGAGTCCGTCCCGTTTGGGGACACATACGCAAGATCCGTGGAAAAGATGTCGAGGGTTTCAGATTCCAGCGACTTTCATAGTCAAGACATCATCTAGTATGTTCGGTCCGATCACGAAGCAGACCCACAGCGCTCCAATATGATACTGTCAGTGTAGCCTGATGTATTTCTTCAGGAGCTCCATGCTCACGAAGGTCACTGCCACTCCTCCAGCAACCCACATCAAATCATTGTAGGTCGGGAAGACCATTCCCAGAGCGTTTCTCGCTTGAGGTATCAAAAGAAGCATAACTATCAGCAAAACCTCCCATGCGACGGCGATTACCAGCCATTTGTGCGGCCTGATTTCAATCACGGAGTGTCTGAGCGATCGACAATTGAGCGCAATCGCTAACTCGACACCAATGAACATCAAGAACAGCCTTGACCGAGCCACAATTAGTCCTTCCGACAAACCGGATATGAACCCGAAGAGTAGGAGAGGCGTCTGTACAACCAGAGCCAGAATTATTAGCCGAACGACCTCCCTCGTGAAGACTGACTCCTCTCTCAGTCTTGGCGGCTTCTTCATTAGATCTGGGTCGGGCGGACTGAAACCAAGCGCTATTGCTGGAAGGCCGTCCGTGGCAAGATTGATGTACAATATCTGGACGGCAAGTAACGGCAGTGCGTCCTCAGCATGAGCTCCCGTCAAGGGTAGAATTATCAGAGAAGCAAGATGTGAGGACTGCTATCTCTACGAAGTTCGCCTGGAGAAGATACGCTAGATACTTTTTGATATTCTCATAGATCCATCTTCCAAGTTCGATCGCTTTGATTATGGTGGCGAAGTTATCGTCGGCCAGCACGAGGTCAGCGGATTCCTTGGCAACATCAGTTCCAGTGATTCCCATGGCAATGCCAATGTCGGCTTTCTTCAAGGCAGGAGCGTCGTTGACGCCATCACCCGTCATAGCGACGACCTTTCCCTTTTTCTTCCAAGCGTCAACGATCTTCAGTTTGTGACTTGGAGAGACGCGAGCGTAGACACTGATCTTCTCTACTTTTTCCTCGAATTCCGCCTCGCTGAGGCTGTCAACCTCATCGCCCGTTAGGACCAAGTCGCCTTCTTCATAGATTCCAGTCTCCCTTGCTATCGCCAAAGCGGTGAGTTTGTGGTCCCCCGTGATCATTATTGGCTTCATGCCGACAGCTTTCGCCGTGTGAACTGCCTCTATGGCTTCCTGACGAGGTGGATCCATGATTCCTGCTAGACCCAGAAATGTGAAGTTGGATTCAATCAGTTTCTCAGAATAGTTCTTTGGGATAGATGGTAGCTCCTTCTCGGCCACGGCGATAACCCGCAGAGCCCTGAGCGCCATCTCTTCATTTACTCTGAGAATACTCGCCCGGCCGCTGTCTTTGAGCTCTCTGACCTTTCCGTTTTCAATGATGGAGGAACATAGGGGCAGCACGACGTCTGGTGCGCCCTTCATGTAAGCAATTACTCTGCCGTTGGGTTCGACATGGATGGTCGTTAGGCGTTTCCTCTCCGAGGTGAAGGATATCTCGCCCACTCTAGGATGCAGATCACGCACTTCGCTCTGCTTGACTCCAACCTTTTCAGCTAAGGTCACGAGTGCGCCTTCGGTGGTATCTCCTTTGACGATCCACTCTCCTTTTTCTTGGACTAGCAGCGCATCGCTGCACAGCAGGGCTGCCGTCGCAAACCTGTTCCCAGTTCCCGGGGCACTGGATTCTGAGGAGCCGTCGCTCGGTAGAAGTTCACCTTCAGGTTCGTAACCCTTTCCCGTAACCTCGAATTTTGCGCCTGAGAGGTACAGTTGGCGTACCGTCATTTCGCCCCTTGTCAAGGTCCCCGTCTTATCTGTGCAGATTATCTGAGTTGCACCAAGAGTTTCGACAGCAGGCATTCTCCGCACAAGCGCATTCCTCTTGGCCATGATGTGCATGCCGATCGCCAGGCTACCGGTGACAATTGCCGGTAAAGCCTCCGGGATGGCTGCCACAGCCAACGCGACTGCAAAGAGGAAGATTCTCACTACGAAGTCAATTCCTACTGTTCCCGTCCTCGAAAATTCCTCCAATAATCCGCCGAACGCTATCACCATCACTATGATGAGGGCGATTCTACCGAGTTTCTCGCCGATTTCTTTCATCCGTATTTCCAGAGGAGTCTCTTCGGTCTCGATTGCTGCTACCTCAGCTGCAATCTTTCCGAATTCGGTGCGAGTGGCAGTACATACGACCAAGGCTTTTGCTCGGCCTTGTGTTATGGTAGTTCCGGCGAATACGATGTTGAGTCTGTCCGCAACGGAGAGAACCTCGCCCAGTTTGTCAGTCACTTTCATGACGGGAACTGATTCGCCTGTGAGCGGGGCCTCATTCACCTGAAGGTTGAACGCTTCTATCAGGCGTGCGTCCGCGTCGATTCTGTCTCCAGCCTCCAACAACAGGACATCACCGGGAACAAGCTGTGACGCTGGAATCTCTTTGCGGAGGCCATTGCGTATGACTGTGGAGGTGGGGCTGAGCATCTTCTTGAGAGATTCGAGTGCTTTCTCTGCTCTGAATTCCTGCAAGAATCCCAAAATAACAGCAAAGAGAACGATCACGAAAATGACCAAAGCATCAACAATCTCGCCCAGCAACGCCGAGATTACTGTCGCAATGAGCAGGATTCCAATCAACAGGTTGGAGAACTGTTCAAGGAAAACCCGGATAGGGGAAGTCCTCTTCCCTGTCTCCAGTACGTTAGGACCGTAGATCGCTGCCCTTGAAATAGCCTGATCGTCCGTGAGCCCCAATTCCTTGCTCGATTCTAACGCCAGAATCGCTTCCGCTGGATCGAGCGCATGCCAAGCCTTCTCTTCCGGGAGAGTGGTTGCCAAGGCAGTCACAGCATTGGTGAGATCGATCTACGCCCAGTCCAGTTGCCTGTAGATGAACACTTCCCCTTCAAGCGGACACGTCCACGAGAATCACCGCTGTAATGCGCCCGCAGAAATGTAATCCCGTTGACTAAGGAGACGAGATTATCCGGCGTGCCCTCCGTTATGATCAATGCCAAATGGAGGCAGACTGACATGTGTGATCCTAGTTCGGAGCCCGAGCAATATCCCCATATCCAAGAGACGATGCCATCGGAAGTTCACTTCAGAATATTGGAGAGCTGGCAATGGATCTGGCAACGGAGGCATTCGCAATATCTTTGCTGTCAATTTCCGTTGCCGAGCTTGGTGACAAGACCCAGCTTGCCCTCGTTATGTTATCTGCCAGCCTCAGAAAGCCCAAAGAGATTTTCTTAGGCATGATCACTGGGTTCGCCATCATCGCTGGCGCAAGCGTGTTGATCGGTCAAGCACTATTGGCGATACTCCCCCTCCCTTTGCTCACAGTGATTTCGGGACTGATCTTTGTGGTTGTGGGAATTCTCATGTTTAGATTGAAAACTGAGGAGAATATTCCCTTGACGCGTCTAGGGAAGCCTTTCCGAACTGCAGCGTTAGTGATAGTCCTGACAGAACTAGGCGACAAGACTCAGGTAGCCGCCATTGCTCTCGCGGCTCGTTATGCGCAGCCGATCGCCGTTTTTTCCGGGGTATTGCTAGCACTTGCACTGGTGGATGGTTTGAGCATAGTATCAGCAGAACGTTTAGGCAGAAGACTTCCGATAAACAAGGTCAGCAAGGTCTCAGCTATCACATTCATTGTCTTGGGAATCCTGACGCTTCTCGGAACGATTTGATTGCACCCCTGCGTCCTGCCATCACAACTGTGACAGGCCTATATTCAGGAGCGAGACAAGAAGATCAGAGCAGCAATGCCGATTCGCGTCAAACTGCATGGCCGGCTAAGCATCACAGCAGGATCCGACGAAATAGAGATCCCTGAGAAAGTTAGGAATGTTGGCGACCTGCTGGACGTGATCATGCAGAAACTCGGACCAGAAGCAAGAAAATACATTTTCGACCCTGGTACAAGAGAATTGAGTCCAAGCCTCATTCTACTCGTGAACGGGCATAGTGTCAAGATGCTCGAAGGCCTCAACACGCCACTTCTGGAGAAGGATGCGATCACGATTGACAGCGTCGACATTATGGAGATAGTTGGTGGAGGCTGACCTTCGCCATCTCAAATCCTCAAGTGTGTTGATGTGAGCTCTTGCAGGTTAGGCCGCTCGATCTGCTGACCACTACAACGTTCAGCGTTCTGACAGCAATCGGGTCTCTCGTAGTTCTTCCCCTATACCCTGTTCCCGTGACGCTTCAGACGCTGTTCACGTACCTATCAGGAGCAGTATTGGGCCCGTGGCTTGGAGCCCTGAGTCAACTGATCTACATTATGTTGGGTGGGATCGGCCTTCCGGTCTTCGCTAGTGGGAAAGCGGGCTTCGGAACGCTCATTGGACCCACGGGGGGCTATCTCCTTGGCTTCATCATAGCGTCATTCGCAATCGGCAAAGCAAGCAACCTTCACACGCGACCTAAGGCGCCTCGCATCGCTGGATCATTCGTTATGGGGACTGCAATAATTTACACGTCTGGTGTTCTACAGCTTTCGCAGTGGATGAATGGAGATTTTCAACACGCCCTCGTAGTTGGAGTATTGCCATTCCTTATCGGTGACGCTTTCAAAATCGTCATCGCAACCACAGTCGCAATGAGATTGCGTCACGTCCTGCCTCAAGTCATTGCACGACACTAGCATTTGCGCTAGCAGTTCTAAGCGAGACTACTTACGTAGTCCTTAAGTAAAGTTCCCGGAGTGACGATATGTGCGAGGTCAAAAACTAATGAAACTGGTTGACCTGTCGCAGCCTCTGTGCCAAGAGACTCCGTTCTGGCCGTTGTATCCGCCATTTGAAGTCAAATATATCAAACGAAAAGCCGAGCATGGAGTCAACGCTCAATACATCATGACTTCGAATCATATCGGAACACACCTTGACGCGCCGCTGCATTTCGTCACAGGAGGCAAGGACATCGAGAAGATTCCGCTCGAATGGCTGTATGGACCTGGAGTGATAGTCGATGTCAGTGATGTTGGAGATCTCGGTCTCTACACGCCTGAAATGGTTGAGAAAAGAGTCGATTTCCATGACGGTGATATCCTAGTTGTACACACTGGATGGTACAAGTATTCGTGGTATCAGCCCCAAGGAATGGCTGATGAAGAACGATACATCCAGCTGCATCCAGGACCATCTAGGGACTGGGTTGACTGGCTGATACGACGCAAGATAAAGGTCTGGGGTGTCGACGCAGTCTCCACAGACCACCCAATGAACCTGCCCATCGGTAGACCCGAATTCGGATTAAGATGCGTCCCGAAGGTACGTGCCTTTGCTGAACAAAAGTTCGGAAAAGACAACATAGAGAAACTCTTCCCGAAGGACGACTACCAAGTAACACACAACAAGCTCTTTCCACACGACATTATTCACATGGAGAATCTTGGCGGAGACATTGGGAAACTCTTGAACAAACGTACCACAATAGGATGCTTCCCGTGGAAGTTCCGCGGAGGCGAATCGGCCTTCGCCCGAGTTGTAGCATTCGTCGAGTAGAACGCGCGTACCATATCATCATTTTTCTATTAATGCCCAGCTAGGGCTATGCATGGTCATGTTTGGCTGCTCTCGCAGGTGGATAGAGCAATATAGGGCCAGAAACGACCTTACCATCGTGAGATGGGAATGCACTTCGAAGGCAAAGCCGTAGTGAAGGCTCCTGTCGACAAAGTTTGGAAATTTATTTCAACCCCTGAATCGGTTGCACAATGTCTACCGGGTGTGGAAGAGTACAAGGTGCTTGATGGGAAACGCACCGAGGCAAGGGTCAAGATGGGCGTCGGGTTCATCAAAGGAACCTTCAAGGTCAACAGCCGATTACTGGAAGAAGACCCTGCGAATCACCGCGCGAAACTCATCATCGACGGATCAGGTGCGGCAAGCGCATTCAAAGCCGAGATCCAAATCAACTGCAACTCCCACCCCGAAGGCTCCGAGTTGGCTTGGGTTGCAGACGCCACCGTGAGCGGACCGCTTGGAAGCGTTGCCAAAGGACTAATCGAAAACGCCTCCCAGAAGGTTGTCAACCAGACTCTTGAGTGCGTGACCAGCAAAGTTACCACGTCGTCATAGGCGATTAGAAGGATCGATACGACGGCTTGATACGAATTGCAGACTGAACGCAATCGTACCGGTGAGATTTTGAGCCACAAGTATGTTGGCAAGAGTATACATCGAGTTGACGCGTTCGAGAAGATCACTGGAATGGCCAGGTTCGTTGCGGACTTGGAGGTTCCGGGAATGTTGTACGGGAAGTTCCTGCGAAGCCCCCACGCGCACGCTCGCATTCTCAAGATTGACACCAGCCGAGCCGAAAACTATCCCGGCGTAGCTACGGCGATTACGGGACAGGCCTTCCCTTACAGGATGGGACTGTACGTTAGAGACAAGATGGTCCTAGCCAAGGACAAAGTCAGATGGGCCGGCGAACCAGTCGCCGCCATTGCAGCCGAATCAGAAGAATCAGCGGAAGAGGCCATCGACCTCATCGACGTCAAGTACGAACCGTTGACGCCAGTGTTCGATGTCAACGAAGCTCTCAAGCCCGGCGCTCCGCTCGTGCATGAAGATCTAGCCCAGTATGATCACTCTCCAGTCTTCATGCCGGTTCCCGGGACAAATATCGCGAGCATCTTCAAGATTCGTAAAGGCAATGTGGAAGAGGGCTTCAGACGCGCAACCACGATTGTTGAGAATGAATTCTCAATGCCTCAGGTCAGCCACGCAGCCATGGAACCACGCGCATGCATAGCGCAATACTTTCCGGACGGCAGCACTGAGGTATGGACCTGCGCTCAGTCTCCATTCACTGTACGATACATCCTCAGTCATGCGCTTGGAATCCCGCTCCAAAAGATCAACGTGCACGTACCACACGTGGGTGGAGGGTTTGGCGGAAAAGCCGGCATCAACTTCGAACCCCTTGCAGTACTCTTGTCGAAGTTTTCAAGAGGTCGACCGGTCAAGCTTCTGTTGACACGCGAGGAGGAGTTCACCACCGCTCCACTCAGACAAGGATTTTTCGGACGGATAAGAACGGGCGTGGACGCGGATGGAAAGATCACTGCGGAACAAATGAAGTACATCTACGACGCCGGTGCCTACGCCGACTATGGCGTCAACATCGGCCGAGCTGGCGGTTACGCCTGCACCGGCCCATATGAAGTGCCCAATATTCACTGCGACTCGATCACAGCATACACGAACCACCCGTACGGCACCGCATTTCGAGGTTTCGGGCACTTGGAGTTCCTCTGGGCCGTGGAACGCCAATTAGACATGATAGCGGAGAAAACTGGAATTGATCCTGTGGAACTTCGACTGAGGAATGCGCTTCGAGCCGGCTCAATTACAGCCACAGGAGAGAAGCTGAGAGAAGACGCAGGCAAGCTTGACCAATGCATCAAGGCAGCCGCTGAAACGATTGGATATGGCAAGAAAGCCAAGCGAGATAGCAACGGCAAGCTGCATGGTATTGGATTGGCGGCCCTTTGGAAAGCTCCCGCAATGCCTCCGAACGCGGCTTCTTGCGCGATCATAAAGTTCAACGAAGATGGAAGCGCCAACCTGTCTGTTGGCATCACAGAGATCGGTCAGGGGACAACCACGAGCCTCGCTCAAATGGCAGCAGAAGAACTCAGTATGCCCGTTGAGAAGATACGAGTCGTTCCCGAGAGAATCACGGACCTAACACCCTATTCTTGGCAAACCGTCGCCAGCAGAGGTCTCTTCATGGATGGCAGAGCAGTCATAGACGCAGCTCGAGATGCAAGAGAGCAGATATTCGATATGGCAGCACAGGCGCTCAGAGTTCAGAAAACTGAGCTAGTGCTTGAGGATGAAATGGTCTATCCGAAGGGACAACCCGACAGAGGAATCCCGCTGCAACAGTTCGCAATGGGCTACACTTACCCGAATGGCACCGCGATCGGCGGGCCGGTGATCGGGCGAGGAACGTACGTTCCACGTGGGCTAACCTACCTTGACCCTGAGACTGGCCAAGGTTATCCGGCTCTGAAGTGGACGTTCGGCGCACAGGCCGTGGAGGTTGAAGTAGATCCTGAAACCGGAGTCGTCAGGACACTCAAAGTCGCTTCAGCATTTGATATTGGGAAAGCGATCAATCCGCTCTTGGTGCAAGGACAAGCCTACGGAGGCATGCTTCAATCCCTCAGCATCGGCCTCATGGAAGGATACATCTACAACAAGGAAGGTGCAACGCTCAACAGCAATTTCACTGACTACAAGATCGCACGAGCATCCGACATGCCAGACGAGCATCTCGTCACGATAATCGAAAATCCTCAGAGTGATGGACCATACGGTGCGAGAGGCATAGGCGAACTCACCATGCTCTCCATACCAGGCGCGATCGCAAGCGCAATCTTTGACGCCACAGGAGTGCACATGTTCAATCTTCCCATGACGCCCGAGAGTGTCTGGGCAGCGATCAAACAACAGAAACCAGAACTTCTGAAACGAGCGAGGTGACGACGATGCTACCAAAGTTCGACTATTTCGCCCCGCAGACACTCCAAGAAACATTCGAACTACTGGAAGAGCACGAGAAAGACGCAAAATTGTTGGCGGGCGGAACAGACCTGATCGTAAGCCTCCGAGCCAGAGAACAACGCCCCAAGCACATCATCGACATCAAAGGAGTGAAGGAACTTCACGAACTCTCCTATGATGACAAGCGAGGACTCACAATAGGAGCAGCAGTAAACCTCAACAAACTCATCCACCATGAAGCAGTATCAAAGAACTATCCACTTCTCCGAGAAGCTGCCTGCACGATCGGAGACTATGAGGTTCGCAACCGAGCCACATTAGTCGGCAACATCTGTAACGGATCTCCTGCAGCCGACTCCGCTCCCAGCATTACTTGTTCTAGAGGCAACTGTTAGCATCGCAAGTGGAAAAGGCAAGCGAAACATTCCAATTCAAGAATTCCATGCAGGCGTGAAGAAAACGGTACTGACCAGCAGCGAGCTTGTGACTTCAGTCAATGTGCCGATTCCACCCAAAGGATCGATGGGAGGATACCTGAAAGCACGTAGAACCGTCGGAGAGGATTTGGCCTTAGTCGGAGTCGCGGGACTTGTTGCACCCGGCTCAGAGGGAGGCAGGAACGTTAGACTGGCCTATGCGTCAGTCGCACCTACTCCGGTGAGAGCGTTTGAGGCAGAGAAAATCTTCAGAAGCAACAAGTCGATCGATGAACTTCTCGACCAAGCCATACCGATCGTAGGCAAGACAGTTGCCCCCATCTCCGACGTGAGAGGAGGGAAGGACTACCGCATGAACCTTGTCGAAGTCCTAACTCGACGACTCGTACGTCAACTTTGGGAGGCAATGTGAATTGGCCGAGCATAAGATCAAGCTAACCGTCAACGGAATCGACAACGACATAGTAACGGAATCGAACAAGACTTTGCTGTGGATATTGCGGCATAAGCTCGGACTCACAGGAACCAAGACCGCATGCGAGCGCGGAGACTGCGGACTCTGCACCGTGCTACTCGACGACACCCCAGTAAAATCCTGCCTAGTACTTGCAGTTGAGAGCGAATGGGCATAGGATAACGACGATCGAAGGAATTGCCAAAGACGGTGTCCTCAGCCCTATTCAGAGGAAATTCATCGAGCACGGCGCACTCCAGTGCGGATTCTGCACACCAGCAGCAGTACTTGCAGGAGAAGCCCTACTGAAACGAAACCCGTCCCCGACGCGTGAGGACGTGGTTGAGGCTATTGAGGGAGTACTGTGTAGGTGCACAGGATACAGACAGATAATCGACGCAATCCTTGAAGCGTCTAGGATTAAGCAGTGACCACTTGCGTACTCACAACTGACTACTCGAAAGCGCCAATCTTGAGAATTGCAGCAGCATCTAGCCGACGGCCGATATCGTTAAAGCGCAACATGATCCCCGTCCTAACATACAAGCTACTCCTGGAAGGTCAAAAATGGGCTATATCGGAAAGCCGATGCCGCAGTACGATTCCTTCTTGAAAGTCACGGGAACCGCGACCTACGCCTTTGATATTGAACTCCCCGGGATGCTTCACGCGAAATTGGTGACGAGCCCTCATGCCCATGCGAAGATAGTCAGGATAGACACAAGCAAAGCTGAGAAGATCCCCGGAGTTGTCGCTGTAGCAACCGGTCAAGAATTTCCGTACAGGCTCGGCATCTATGTCGGTGATAGAGACGTACTCGCCATCGATAAGGTCAGGTGGGTTGGCCATCCGGTTGCAGCTGTCGTTGCGGAGACTCTGGAAGCCGCTGAACGAGGAATCGACGAAGTTGAAGTTGAGTACGACCCACTGCCCACAGTGTTCGATCCGATGGAGGCCCTCAAACCTGGCGCCCCAATCATACATGAGAAGATGTCAGAGTACAGAGTATCGACGGCATTCAAACCGATCCCTGGTACGAATATTGCGAATCAGTTCAAACTTGTGAAGGGCGACGTCAAGAAAGGCCTCAAGGAATCAGACGTTATCGTTGAGGGAGAGTTCGGAATTCCTCACGTCAGCCACGGGTTCATGGAACTGCAGTCCATGATCGCTGACTACAGGAAGGATGGGACCATCGAGATTTGGACCAGCACTCAGTCACCGTTCTCCACGCGTTATCTAATGGCGTTGTCACTTGGCATACCGGTCGACAAGATCGTAGTCAAGGCACCGCTCTGCGGCGGAGGATTCGGAGGAAAAGTCGGAATCGGCTGGGAACCACTTGTTGCACTGCTTTCCAAAAGAGCAGGCTACAGGCCAGTCAAACTAGTGCTGTCCAGGAAAGAACAGTTCTCCTCAGCACCCGTCAGGGAAGGATTCCACGCCTCGGTCAAAGCAGGATTCAAGAAAGATGGAACGATGGTCGCTTACGAGGCTCGGTTCGTGATGGACGCAGGCGGCTACGCGGACTACACAGTGAATGTGTGTCGAGCCGCCGGATACTCGTCCGAAGGATGCTACGCGGTGCCCAATATCTTCTGCGAGTCGCTCGCGGTCTACACGAACAAGGGAGCAACGAGCGCAATGAGAGGATTCGGCTACTCAGAGAGCCACTGGGCACTCGAAAGAACAATGGACATGGCAGCCGAGAAACTGAAGATGGACCCGATCGAACTTAGACTCAAGAACCTACTCAAGCCTGGAGTTTCCGAAACCGGTACGGGTGAGAGATTGCATGAGGACGCTGGAGATCCTGTTACTGTCGCAAAATCAATCGCACGATCAATCGAATGGGACCGACCTTCTGAGAAACCCACGCGCCCGGGGAAGTTCAGAGGGAAAGGGATCGCGCTGTGTGTCAAGGGGCCGGCTCAGCCGCCGAACGCGGCCGCTTCGGCGATCGTGAAATTCAATGAGGACGTTTCAGTAGACCTGATCATCGGCACCGCCTCCTTTGGTCAAGGAACCCCAACAAGCCTCACCCAGATCGTCGCAGATGAACTCGGCATTCCGGTCGAGAAGGTTCGAGTCGGGCTCGTTAGAAGCACTGACATGTCCGCCTATACATGGCAGACGGTGGGCAGTCGCGGGCTATTCACCGACGGAATAGCAGTAATGGATGCTCTCCGAGACGCCAAGGCTCAGATCAAAGACGTCGCCTCTCAAGTTCTGAAAGTCAAGCCTGAGGAGCTTCAAATCGCGAACGAACAGGTTTTCATCAAAGGCAGCCCCTGGCACAAGCTCCCCCTCTCTGAAGTCGTATTCGGCTACACCTACTCGGACGGCTCCTCAATCGGAGGACCAATCATCGGACGAGGAAAGTTCATGTCGCCACTAACGACCTACCTCAATGCTGACACAGGCCAAGGAATCCCAACGATCTTCCACACATTCGGAGCCTGTGGTGTTGAGATTGAAGTCGATGTCTTAACAGGCGATATCGAGATCATTAACGCGGCCCAAGCCTTCGACGTTGGCAAGGCCATCAATCCGCTACTCGTGAAAGGCCAGATAGACGGCGGCTTCGTCATGGGACAGAGTGTCGCCCTCTACGAAGAGATCCTCTTCGATGAACAAGGCTGGATCCTGAACCCTAACCTCTCCAACTACAAAATAGTGAGAGCAAAAGAGCTGCCCCGCAAGATAGACGAGATCATCGTTGAAACACCACAAAGCAACGGACCACACGGCGCACGAGGCCTAGGCGAACTCGTAATGATCGCAGTTGCACCAGCCATTGCAAACGCAATCTATCATGCAATAGGCGTCCAGATCACAAAATTACCAATGTCACCTGAAAACGTTTGGAGAGCTATCACAAGAACAGAGACCGGAGCTCATCGAGGAAGCGAAACGCAAACTGAAGGAGAGTGGAGGCGAGTAAGATGTCATTCGGATCACCATACTTGACACTCCCCGACTTCCAGTACCTCAAGCCGAAGACACTGCAGGAGGCTCTACAATTACTGGACGAGCATAAAGACGAAGCGAAGATCATGGCTGGCGGAATCGGGCTGCTCGCATTCATGAAGGAAAGACTCGTTGACCCCCGATGGGTCATAGACATCAAAGCGATCGACGAACTCCACATGCTCCGTGACGACGACGCCAAAGGCTTGACGATCGGCGCCACCACAACCATGAATGAGCTTCTAGCTTTTGCACCACTGAAGCAGAAATACACAGCCCTGCAAGATTGTATCTCTCTTCTCAGCGACCCGGTTCTTAGGAATCGCTCAACACTGTTGGGAGACATTTGCGAAGCACTTCCATTCGTAGACGGCCCAACACCACTCCTAATCTTCGACGCGGAGATCGAAGCAGCCAGCGTCAAGGGAAGGCGACACATCCCCATCACTGAATTCATTAAAGGAATTGCGGAGACTGCACTCGAACCAAACGAACTTGCCGTCGCGATCCATCTGAAATCTCCACCCGAAAACTCAAAGAGCCTATTCCTGAAACACACGTCAAGCAGTGAATTCAGCATCGCAAGCTTAGCAGCATTATGCGCAAATCCCACCAAACCTGAAAACAGGACAGTGAGATTCGCTTACGGCGCGATTGCTTCAAAACCGGCGAGAGTACAAGAAATTGAAGACCTGTTCAAACGTAAGAGTCCTGTTCCACAACTGATCGATGAAGCAGCTGGCATAATCAAGAAGTCAACTGAACCGATGACAGATGTTCTTGCAAAAGCAGAGTACCGATCACACATCCTTGAGGTACTATCAATCAAAGCATTCCGCAGACTACTCGGGAGCTGATGAAAATGACACGTGCGATCAGCATCAAGATCAACGGTGTAGATCGAAAGCTCGAGATCAAAGACAACGAACTCCTCCTAGATGCGATTCGCGACAAGGCAGGTGTGAAGAGCGTCAAGGCTGGATGCTGGAGAGGAGAATGTGGCCTATGCACAGTCCTGCTTGACGGCAAACCCGTAAAGTCCTGCCTTGTGTCTCGCAGTGGAAGCAGATGGCAGAGACATCATAACAGCCGAGGGGCTGGCACCTGAAGGACAACTTTCTCCGATACAGAAGCATTTTGTCGAAAAGGGAGCCATGCAATGCGGATTCTGCACGCCATCATTCGTGTTGACAGCACACTATCTACTCTCAACGAATCCAAATCCGACAGAGAACGAAATCAGAGAGCATCTAAGCGGGCATATTTGCCGATGTGGAACCTACAAGCAAATGATCGAAGCTATACTCGAATGCGCGAAAGAACAAAATCAGACAAAATCAACCGCACCGCAGGCTGCAAAACGCTGAGGAACACCGAGTCTTGCAGGTGCTTGACTGACGATAGTCAGGCACAGGACCGTAGCTCACGAACTGAGTCTCCAGAATACGCTGCTTGCGCCTTCGGTTGTCATGTATTAGGAAGGAGATTCCTGATCCTGGGAGTCGTGTGTGTCGGACCGAACTTGCATCGCGTGTGTTGGGTTGATTACGCTCACTATTATTGGAGGCTTTTCATCAGACATCGTTAATCGATTCAAGAGTGCATGACTGACGGAATATAGGTATTCTACACTGAAACGTTGATGTCCTACTGGTTCAGGAGAACCCGCCTAGACACTAGCTGATCATGGCGGTCTCATTAGGCTAGGTGTCACCGAGCCGTCTAGAGTATCTTTGCCAGTATGTCCTCGTACTCTTTCTCAAGTTTGGGAGGCGGCTGCCATGATACTTGAACGGAGTCGACACCTTGGGCTTTCAAAGCGTCGTTGAAGATCTCAAGTCCAATATTGATGACTTTGAGATCAGAAGAGAAGAGCTTCAAGATTTTGTCGACCAAAACAATCCCTCCAACTAGAACCCCGCGAGGAAAGCATCGTAAACATCTTCCATGATCGAGTTGGCGATATTTCCTTTTCTTGAGATGAGGGCACTCGCGATAACCATGAGCGCGTTTGTTGGAAACACTTCGACTCCGGCATTCCGTAGCTTCGCAACCTGCTCTGACAGAGGCTGCGGATCCTGCTCGGTTCCGCACACGTGCGCAAGTATGGGCAGTGATCTCCCGTTCTTTTTTGCGATGTTCTTCGCATCCGAGATTGCGCTGAGCATGGCTCCGGCGGGGTCAGAGTGGGAACCATACCCGAGCATGAAATCCATCATGATTACGGCAACTTCGGGATCGTTCGCCTCTTCAACGAGCCTCATCTTTCGAATCGTTGGGTCTATCATGGGATGCGCTCTACCTTCAGTGAATTCCTCCTCGCCCAAATCAACGATTGAGTCCTTCAAGCTCTTGTAGGAATCGACAAGCTTCAGTTTGGCATCAATTGGCGCATTAGAGTAGACATCACCAATCATTCGCCCCAGCAGCACGAGAGCCTCGTAGGCGAATGTTCCGCCAGTGTATAATCCTCTGATCCATCTCTGCCTCTCGCTCAATCCATTTGAGATCTTGCTTGCGAGAGCTGCAAGTTCATTCTGAGACATCGAGAAACGACTGACTATCTCTGCGTGATGATTGGGCTCGGCGGCTTTCACGGTCTCCAAGACGGCGGCGTGAAGTGTTTTCGTTGCTTTGATTCGTCCTCGGGCATTTGCTGGAACCGCGTAGCTCTCTGGGCCTACGAAACACGTCACATATTGCTTCTTGGTTTTACTTGCTATGTGATCGAGAATTCTCTTTTTCACGTCTGTGTCAGGTGGCTTTGAAACCACGAGTACCATGGTTGTTGCAGGATCCTGCTCAAACGCATCGATGGACTGGAGCGTTGTAATGCCTCCTATCTTGGCTTTGACATCTCCTCCACCAGTGCCTAGCGCCTGAGAAACCCCTAGTCCGGCTTCGCTCAGGAGAACCGTGACCTCTTGGAGCCCCGTTCCAGCAGCAGCTACTACACCTATCTTACCTTTCTTCACGACGTTGGCAAACGCGATCGCTTTTCCGCTAACTATTGATGTCCCAGCTCCGGGGCCCATTACTAGCAGGCCTTTCTCGTGCGCGTATTGCTTTAGCTCAAGCTCATGTTCTGGCGGAACATGGTCACTGAACAGATGCACGCTGAGACCCTTGTCGAGAAGCTTCAGGACGACCTCCCTTGCGTGTTCCCCGGGTATCGAGACTATCGCAAGGTTCGCGTCAGGAACTGCCTGCAGCGCTGCATCGACGCTGTAGAATGAGCGCCCCTTGGCGGAGGGTGGCTTGAGAATCATTTCCTCAATCTGTTTCATGGCGCCGTCTATGATTGACTGAGAGTCAGCTATCACGGCAAGTATCATGTCACTTTCCAAGGCCGCTCTGCCCTCGTTCGTAAGAAGGTCAAGCTTCTGCAGAATCTCCTTGTTGGTTGTCGTGCCCATGACAACCGCTGCGTCCTTGATGCCGTCAATCTTCTTCGCCTCCTCTGAGAGATGAAGAAGTCGAACTGAGTCTCGGTGAAAGTTCCTTTTCACCACGTTGCGTACGATACTCAATCTGCTACGCCAGCACTCACTATCTGCGGACACGAGTTAAGTGTTTCAAAATTCTCTTATACTTTGGGTAAGGTTCAACGAACAGGTGAGACTTCTTTTTGACATCACAGAGTCCCGGCCCGATAAAGGACGAGATTGAGAGGGCCAATCAGCAGGCTGTCGAAAGGATGATGGAATCTGACCCTGTGTGGGTCGATATGGGACTAGCCCGAAGGGTCATCCCTGGCATGAAAGAGAAGATGCTTTTGCATGCGGGACCGCCCATCGAATGGAATCGTATGAGCGGCCCGATGAAAGGTGCCGTCATGGGAGCGTCAATTTACGAAGGCTGGGCGCGTGATGGACCCGAGGCGGAGAAGCTCGCGAAATCCGGCCAAATCACATTTGTCCCAAATCATCACCACAACGCCGCCGGACCAATGGCGGGCATCATCTCGCCAAACATGCCTGTCTACGCGGTTCGCGATCGCAAGTACGCCAATGAGACGTACTCAAACCTGAACGAAGGCATAGGCAAGGTCCTCAGGTACGGAGCCTACTCAAGCGAAGTAATCCAAAGACTCACTTGGATGCGTGACACGCTCGCAACGACGCTTGAAGCAACTCTCAAGGAGATCAAGAAAGAGAAAGATGGCGTCGCAATGAAACCCATAATTATCCAAGCACTGACCATGGGCGATGACTGCCACAACCGCTACAACGCAGCCACCTCACTCTTCCTGCGCGAGATTACGCCCTACATGATGCAGTCCGGACTCGACAAGAAGACACTGATCGAGTCGTTCAACTTCATGGCTCAGAACAACTTCACCCTACTCAATTTGGGCATGGCGAGCGGAAAGGCGATGACTCTCGCTGCTCACGGCATCAAGTACAGCACAATCGTGACCGTGCTTACAAGAAACGGAACAGACGCCGGAATCTGGGTTAGCGGACTCAACAATGAATGGTTCACGGCCCCAGCACCAGTACCAAAAGGTGTCTGGTTCCCAGGTTACAGCGAGAAAGACGCAAACCCTGACCTAGGAGACAGCGCGATCACAGAAACCGCAGGCTACGGCGGATTTGCAATGGCAGCCGCACCGGGAATCGTTTCCTGGGTCGGCGGATCCGTTGCTTACGCCATCGAGAATACTCAGAAGATGTACGAGATCACCCAAACCAAGAACAAGTACTTCATCATCCCATTCCTTGACTTCCAAGGAACTCCTACCGGAGTCGATCTACGCAAAGTCGTCAGGACCGGAATCACACCAACCATCAACACAGGAATCGCTCACAAAGACGCTGGAATAGGACAAGTCGGCGCAGGTATGGTTTCCTTCCCGCTTGACATGTTCAAGCAAGCACTCAAATCATACGCACAGAGGTACGGCATCTAAGGACGAAGCTTGCCAGCCACCCTGCGAGCCGAATACGTAGGCTCACTCGCACTCAAAGCACTGCACACTAGCGATCCCGAAATCGCTGGACGAGTAGTCAACACTTTCCCGAATTCATTCTACTTGAAGACCAGCACCGGAGATCTCGTATTTGTCACAAATCGTTCGGTGCGATCTCCGATAACAATCAATCTCGACACAGCAAGCAACCTAGAGGGAATCAAACAGCTGGAACTCCTCTATGCTCATGGAGAGGAAATTCAGATAGGAGCAGACTTCGTCATCGACCTCAGCGAAGCATCAACTTACCAAAGTCAACTAGCGCATCCTAGTAGACTTGGATCCGAATTCGCGCAGATCGGAAAAGTCTTGCATGTTGTCTCATTCATCTTGAGCATCATAGACGTGAGTCAAAGCGCGATGGATCCTCATGCTATCACCCACGCAGGGATAGTTGACTTCGTGTCCGATGGCATCATTCCTCTGCGACGATCGGGAATGGATCGACGATTTCAGGAAACCTCGCTGAAGATTGTTGGCTTAGGAGCAGGATTCACTCCATCAGGCGATGACGTACTGGGAGGATTCCTTCTGGCATACAATTCATTTGTAGAGGCCATCGGACGTGAGCCAGTTCTATTGGAATCGCGACTGCTGGAAGAGAAGACTAGCTGGATCAGCGCAAAGTTGCTGGACTACATACAACACCTGATCGTAGACGAGCAACTGCAAGTCTTGATAGATTCTGTTATCAGCGAAAACGAAGATGCGGCGGTCATGGCCTTCGAGACACTTCTGCCTAGAGGGCACACGTCTGGGATCGATATCGCAGTCGGTACAATACTAGCGCTAAGTCTAGTCCGAGATATTGCGCTCGGAAAGGAAGAAACCGAATCCATTGCCAGTGAGCTTCAGCTAGGTGATCTAGCATAACCCTAGTGTCGCGCCTGGGTTACTCGAACTCGTCCACGGTTAGCATCTAGAGATAGCGAATACGAAGTAACAATTCGTGGCGTATTATCAACATTAATACCAAGTTGAGTCTGAAATACGCATGCGAGGTATTGATGGTGAGTTCAACTTACTATCCTCCGCCTGAAACGGTTGCTTATCCCGAACACAGACTCAAGGTCGAAGACATGGAGCCCATCCTCAGATGCGGCGTCCCAGAAATGGAGATCATCAGAGAGAAGCCGTGGAAACCTAAGGTCGTCACTCTGAGAGGCGGCCAGCAAATGGTGGTCAGATCTCTCAGAGATGATGAGTTTGACCAATTGTTGGAGGCGATCAAGCCGTACATGTTCATCCCGAAGGACTTCTATGACATAGTAGGCGTTAGAACATACGGCGAAGTTCTCGCCCAGAAGATCCACAGGATCAAAGACGCCTACACGTTCGTTGGCATAATCGATGGCCAACTCGCAGGCTTGGCCAACGCACGAATGTTCAACGAAAAGACCGCCTACAGCCTCCACACAATGAGCTTCATGAGAGGCGTCGACGCGGGACCTGCTCTCTACTACGCCAAAGCCGAGTACGCCTTTGACTATCTTGGCGCTGACATGTGGGAGGCGTGCTTCGAAAGCTACAATGGATTCCGCGTCATCGGCTTGCAATGGGCTCACAAATCGAAAGCCTATCCAGAATTCCAGACCGAGCTGGGCGGAGCAAGAGTCTTCTACATAGATCGAGACTTGTGGCAGAATTTCATCAAGAAAAAATTCGCTCACTACCAAGGCTCCTATGATGTCTCACAGGAACTCTTGAAGAAAGCAGAACACTTCACAGTCGGTCCCCCGATCGTGTAGAGGATACTACTCAAGCCGAACGTATCAGCTGAGGAAGACGCCAGACCGAGCGCTAGACGATGATTTTGATCGCCTTGGGAATGATCTCGAACCGGGCCGGTAGGCGACCGACCATTTCCCCCCGTCAGGGGCGTTTCGGATAATGCCTCGACGCAGAGCAAGAAGATCAAGATACGATCTTCCAAGACTGTGCGTCAATCGGTCGTACTTCTCTGTTGAGACGTCTGCGCCGCCGATTGCTCGTTTCAACCTCGCCAAGGTTCTCTTGTCGAGCGCGATTGTGGAGACTTGGCGCTTTCCAGTGTCGCACGCGAGCATTGATTCAGTTTCGTGATCTTCAGAGTCGTTGTGAGGTAGGGCCAGAACTGCGGTTTGCCATCGTGCGGATAGGTCTTTGATTCAAGGCCCCATCCCCACCACTTCACCTTGCGTGCATCCGTTTCTGGACTGCTCGTCTGGCTCACCTATACGCGATACTCGCAGTTAGGATGCACATCCCTTTTCACATTCTAAAGAAGCCCGGAGCGGGAATGCCATTTTGCCATCACAAGGGTACCCACAAACTCTGAAAAGCTCCTAACGGTCTCAACCGAATTTGAGCGCTTTCAACCTATCTAATGCATCGCGAGGGTTCTCTATTCCTAGGACAGCCTTCTCGAAGGGGCAGATGCCATTCTTCTCGCGATTAAGTATCTTCGGAACTAAGGTTCCGTACTCGCAATGAATGCCGCTTGCTTTCAAGATCGGGATCGCGCCTTCGCTCATAGTCATGCCGTAGACGTTTGTGATCTTGGAGTAGACACAGAGTAGCGCCGCAGCTCTGCCTACAATGTTGTCGGCGAGCGATGCGCCTTCAGCTAGTTGACCAATCTCACGGATCATCGCAAGCAAATCGCTGACGCCGCGAGACTTGCTCTTAAAGAGCAGCTTGCCGTTCTTCGCAACAGCAAGAGACAACCCCTCCTCGGAGAGTGTTCTCTTGGCCAAGCCGAAGTCGTCCAATGCAAATGTAGACATAATGTAATTCGACCTCGGGATGCTACGTTTCAGCTCTCGCTGATTCCTGTTGACTGTTTGCATCGGCTGCAATCAACGCAATAGGTTCATCGACTGGAACATCTGAGCCCGCTGGATGGAGTGTCTTATGGAGAACGCCGGATGCCGGAGCCTCTATCTCGAAAGTTGTCTTTTCTCCTTCGACCAGAGCGATCGGTTCCCCTTCTTTGACACGATCGCCCTCTTTTCTCAACCACTCAATGAGCTTCCCTGTATGCATGGATTCATCCAATCGGGGCATAGTGACTTGTAGCATAGAGTCCTCATTGCATGCCCGTGCTAATTGAGTATTGTCAGTTCAGCCAGCGATCTTATGATTATTCGAATTCTGACGATCGGAGAGATGAATTGACCATCGTTAGACCGGGCACTCGTTGAGAATTTGAACGGTGCCACTGCTTCCAATTCTGTTCGCTCCAGCCTCGATCATCGCAATGCACTCTTTGAGTGTGCGGATGCCTCCGGCAGCCTTGACTCCAAATCGATCACCAACCGTCTTTCGCATCAACGCAACATCAGCAACTGTGGCACCGGTTGAGCTGAATCCAGTTGCCGTTTTCACGAAAGCTGCACCTGCTTCCTTAGCGAGTTTGCACGCCTGAATTTTCTCTTGATCGGTCAGGAACCCTGTCTCGATAATGACTTTGACCGGAGCATTCTTGCATGCGGTGACGACTTGCTCAATGTCACCTCGAACAGCTGCTAGGTCTTGAGACTTCATTGCTCCGATATTCATCACCATGTCAACTTCGGCAGCTCCGAGATCTACGGCGGTTTTGGCCTCGAATGCTTTCACCTCTGAAAGTGAAGCCCCGAGAGGAAAGCCCACTGTCGATACCACCTTGACATCGGTGCCTCGCAATGCATTGAAGGCGAGAAGAACCCACGATGAGTTTACGCATACAGCGTGGACATTGTAGGCCTTTCCTTCCTGGCATAGTTTTTCGATTTGATCTCGAGTTGCTGCGGGTTTCAGGAGTGTGTGATCGATCATCTTGCCGAGTTCTTTCCTACGGATACTCACTTGCGTCGCCTTTGATGAAGAAACGTCTGCGTCCCGTATGAAATTTGCGAGACTCTATCTTGAACGGGGGGTTCGGGAGGCTAGGAGTATGGATGCGCAGACAAGTACGGCTCCAAGCCCGCTCCCGATCGCGAATTGTTCATTCAGAATCAATGCTGAGGACACAATAGCGACGACGACCTCGATCAAGAGAACGAGCGCAGAGAGTGTGGCGCCAACAGCTCTTTGCGCCATCGTGAAGAGAAAGTACGGCACCGCTGTGCAGATGACAGCCGTATAGATGATGGCTACCCACGCCTCCCAGGGAAGCATGCTACTCCTGAAATTCCCGAAAGTCACAGCTACGGGAGCGATCGAGACAGTCATGGCAAGCAACACCCACGCTACCATCTGAGATACGCTAGAGTCCTTCTCCGAGACGACCTTCTTGTTGAGCACAAGGAACACTGACCAGATCAAGCCAGATACAAGCACGAGGAGATCACCAGTCGATTGTCCGCCCGCCAGCGTGCTGAGATCTCCGCCAGTAGTCAGAAGGAATATGCCCAGAGCAGCCAACGGAATTGCGAAGAGAACTCCGAGCCCGATCGGTTCCTGCAACATCTTCCAGCTGAGCAATGCAGTGAAAGCCACGTTTGAATTTACGATTAGGGCGGTTCTCGTGGCAGTGGTATAGGAAATGCCCACGTACTGAATGACATAAGCTGCACCGTTCAGTATCCCGAGCACCCAGATCCTCCAGTCGCGAAGCACGCTCACTCTTGGCCGTTGCCTGAAGAATAGAAAAGCGGCCGAGAAAACAAAAGCCACGACCATTCTCAGAAAAACAAAGGAGTACGGATCAACATATTCGAGGCCCACCTTCATGGCAACAAAGGACGTGCCCCAAAGCACGCCCGATAATGCCATCACCGCGACCGAGACGCGGAAACTCGTAACCAATCGTGTCGACCTCATTCCTGGTGGAAGGAGCCTTTCAGGACGAGTGAAGCATTAGAGGACAGTTCTCAAGCTCGCCTGATATTACATTCGCCTAGAGCTGTTCTCCGACTTTGTATGAGTAGATCGTGTGCCCGAGCAGTTCACTGTAAACCACGGATGGTTTCCAGTTGCCGACTTTGAAATCGTGTGAGATGACCTTCGCGCCTTCCTTAAGCTCACTTTCCAGCTTGGGTCGGAGGCGCTCGTTTCCGCTCGTGGTCAGATAGAGGGTCACGACATCAGCTTCGCTTAGATCCACGTTGAAGAAATCATCATGAATCATTCTGACTCTACCTTCAAGGCTTAGCTTCTTAATCTCTGAGCGTGCACGCTCAACTAGATCATCTCTCATTTCCACCCCAACTGAGGAAGCTTCTGTCTCTTGGGCAGCCATTATCACGAGTCTACCGTCTCCCGCGCCGAGATCGAATAGTTTCTGGCCTGGTTTGAGCTCCGCGAGCTGAATTATCTTCTTTGCAACTTCAACTGGGGTTTGAACAAACGGCGCGCAGCTCATGATATCCTACTCCTGCAGTCGGCTAGGCGTAGCGTCTCTCGCCCTCGTCCTTGTCTGTTTTCATTATCTTCGGGAGGCCCTGTTCCTTTTCCTTTGTTCCTGTCCACTTGATATCTTCTTCCAAGAATCTCGTTGTGACATCTTTGAAATTCGTGAAGATTTCGTTGAGTTCTTCCTGTGAGAAGGTGTCCATGAATGGGGGATTCCTCAGCCAACTGTCCCAACCACGCACACTCTCGAAGAGTGCAGAGTTCAGTTTGATCAGACTTGAATAGAGTGAAAGTCGATCAGTCGGCTCAAGCTTCTTGAGATCTGCAAGAACCTTTGCACGTTCATCCGTCCACGACAAAATTGATGCTGCTCCCTGTTGAGGCGCCTGCATCAGGCGAACGCTCATTTAGGCTTATTCCCGTCATGGATGATTCTCTGAGACCGAAGAGACTAAAGCGCCGCCATAGGGAATCTCATTTCGCGGAGTTCTAGTGAGAGTCTTGGACGCGACAGAATCGAAAGTGATCCTCTTCTCATACGATCCCGACGTGGAGCGTGTATGCGCGGCAGCCATGCGTTCATGTTACTCACCACATACAAGCTACGACCTATACTTGCACTCGGATGAGAAAACCCATGCTCTTGAGGATGAGAGACCTCTCGATGCCCAGAGAGTTGAGGCGCTACTGCAGAAAGCGATTGAACTTGAACATCACGACATCCTCGAACATGGCCTATTGACTTTCGATCTGGAGCATGTCTCTCGGGCTTGTACGCACCAACTGGTTCGCCACAGGCTCGCCTCCTTTTCTCAGCAAAGCCAACGATATGTGAAGATAACACGCAGCCACGGTCACATCAAACCACCCGCCATCCGAGAAGATGTTAGAGTTCCGGTGCAGATCCGTGACAAGAACATTGAGATGAGTTACGAAGATATGATTGATGCAGCAGCACAGATGGAGGAAGGACTTCTCAAAGCAGGAGTCAGAGCTGAAGACGCAAGATACGTGCGACCAAACGCTGCTGTAACCAACATTGTTGCCTCAATGAATCCCAGACAACTGCTGCATGTTCTTGAACTAAGATGCGCCGCCGATGCACAATGGGAGATCAGAGACCTAGCATGGGCAATGTTCGCCTGCGCTAAACTCATCGCACCGAACATTTTCAAAACACTATCTTCAGCCAAGACCAACAGCGCGTTACGTGAGAAGATCGCAAAACTCGACCTAGTCGTGAAAGAAACGCATGATGCTTTTGTCGCGAGCTCTAGAGGAGAGCTTCTGGAAATTCCGCTCGATCAACTCACACTACAACATCCCATGCGGGCATTTGTTAAGAAACTGCAATGACAAACCTGATACTTCATTCGCTTCTGAGGAAATTCGCTGTTCCGAAATCCTTTTGATCCCAAGAGAATGATACTCAGTTATGCCAAAGCGAAAAAAGCGTGCAACTCGGAAACGCAGTTCTCGCAAACGTAGCCGACGACCGAGAACCATACGCGGAAAAGCAAAGAGAACAATCCGAAAGACAACGCGAAGTCTCAAGAGAGGACTACGCCGCGTAAAGCGTAGACTCTAGAGAACCAGAGACGGGCACCCGCCCTAACAGCGATCGAGGCTACTCTTTCGAGAGTATTTGAACCTCGCACGACGCTAGTCTCTTGAACTTCTCAGCGTCAGCTTTGTCGCCAACAATTGCTCCGTAATGCATCGGAATTGCGATCTTCGGTTTGATGTGCTTAGTGGACTCTGCGGCTTCCTCCGCAGTCATCACATAAGTGCCGCTGACTGGTATGCACGCAATGTCAACCTTGAAGCGATCCATCTCTGGAATCATATCAGTATCTCCTGCGTGATAGATTCTGACGCCGTTCACGGTCACGATGAAACCGACCATCCCTGTCTGCTTCGGATGGAAGGGTTGACCTGGAGACCTGAACTTGTTCACGTTGTATGCGGGAACCGCCTCGATTGAGACATCATCAATGACGATCTTCTCGCCCGGCTTCGTTACTCGTATCTCCTTTGCTTTGATCTTCGAGAGTCTGCGTTTCGATTCTTCTGTTGTGATTATGATCGTCTCTTGAGAGACTATCTTGTCGATGTCTTCGGGGCTACAATGGTCGAAGTGATCGTGGCTGATCAAGAGGATGTTAGCTTTCTCTCCGCCTTTGATCTCGTATGGATCGATGTAGATCGTCTTTGCGTTCTTGATTCTGAAGCCGTCGTGACCAAGCCAACTAATCTTCACGCCCCCATACTCGAACAAAGCAGCAGAAACCTCCCACTATTACACAGTACTCCAGATCCGCTTGAGAATAAATGCTCTGCTAGTGACTTTTCGAGTCTCCTTGTTCAACGCTGATCGGGAATGCAAGTATTTGTATCCACGAACGCACGCTCATCTCGTTAAGGAGGACCAAGCGGTTGGTCAATGTAAAGTGGGATGGAGGAATGCGCTTCACAGCGACCACAGAAGAAGGCGACTCACTCACGATGGATACGGACGCCGAAAGCGGCGGCGAGGGCCACGGGTTCCGACCAGTCAAGCTTGTGCTCGTCGGACTGGGCGGATGCACAGGTATGGATATCGTCTGGATTCTGAAGCGTCAACGCCAAGAAGTCACTGGCCTTGAAATGAATCGTTACAGGAACAAGGAGAGAGAAGGATCCACGATACTACGAGGATGTGCAGATCGAGTATGTTGTACGTGGACGGAACCTGAGAGAGTCAGCGGTGAAGAGAGCGATCGAGCTTTCAGAACAGAAATACTGCTCAGTAAGAGGAATCTTCCGTCCGGAAGTCAAAGTGACGACAAGTTACCGTATCGAACAGGAAGCCTAGTCACCGGGAAAACTGTGCAAGGGATTGTTTGCGGCTCGACGGAAGCGTTATCAGTCTCCGCGGGCGCTCAAGCTTAATTGTATGCCGGGGTTGCCTAGAAATGCGCGAAGAACGCATTGGGCAGCCAGGTAAGGCGTCGGCTTGCTAAGCCGATGGTCTTCGGGCCTCGTGGGTTCAAATCCCACCCCCGGCGCTTTTCACTAAACCCCCTACCCTCCCAATCGAAGGGAGATCATATCAACTACGGGTTATGGATGCAGAAGCAAGGCTACCGCGAATCCACCATCCACTACTGTATTCAAGCGTTGAAGTCGGTGGCTAGACGAGCAAACCTACTAGACCCTGAATCCGTTAAGGGATTCCTAGCTTCCGCGACATTTAGTGAGGCACGTAAGGCTAAGCTAGTTGAGGACCTAGACGGATTCTACCGCTGGAAACATATCACAAGAACGACTGCGACTCCATAGTACGCCGTATCCTGCGTGTACGGAGGGTAGGAAACTGTTGACGCTTCAATGTACCTGTGCAGGAAACCAAATGCCTCAGCTGATAGTACCGTGAGCAGACCAGACTTGACAAGCCAATCATGATCTCTAGAATAGTGAGCGTGCTCCCATGAACGTCCACATTCACAAGCGGTCGCCAAGGTCAAACCTCAAACGACGACCCACAATTCTCTTTTCCTACTATAACACACTTGCGAGTTACTCAGTCAGTTGCGAACGTGATAACGGCAAGAGAAGAAACCCAGCCCGATAAGGACGCCCCAATCCCAAAATACTCTCTAAAATAAGTGGCATCCAATATTTTGGGCCATCTCCACCGGTCCGCCACGAATGTCAGCTATTCCTGCAATCCCACGAGCCGAGCGCCACATTCTTCGCAATGTTTGCTGTCACGCGGAATCTTCGCACCGCAATGACGACAGAACTTCGTCGGCGAAGCTAGTGCAGGGCTGGGCGTAACTGCAGGATGTTGGATGAGCGTCGGCGGTACGGACTTTCTCCTCATGATAAACAAAGCGGCGACTATCACGACAACCACGATCGTTCCTGAAGCCAAAAGCAGCCCGTAATCTATCCAAGATTGAGTATTAGTAGCGGTTGGAATAGACGTGGTGCTCACGGTCGTTACGGTGGTCTGCCGCGTCGAATAAACCGTAAGCATGTTTGTGATCGTGGATTGTGTTTGCTGATCAATGCTGATGATTATTGCCGCAACGTGGTTCTTGTCATAGTTCCCAAAGACAAAGTAATATTCTCCGCTGGAAGGCACCTGCTTTGCAAAGTCACCAGAGCGTCCACCCCTTGACAGAGAAACTGTCCTTGGGTTCAAAACCAAAAATCTCACAGGTGGAAGAAGAGGTGACCAATCCGAAGTAGTCACTACGCGTGAGCATCCAGAAATATACACGATCAGCATATTCAGTTGTTGTTTTGTATGAGACATGCACTTGACCTGCCGTAAGATTCAGAGTGAAATGCATAAGACGACCACAATATAGATCGCCTGCCGCATCGATATTGATCACCTCCCCGTTGAGAAGCAAAACGGTGCTGTTTGTCACTGTCACGAAGGATTCCGTGCTGGTAAGCACGATAGTTCTCGTCAAAGTCGTAGTATAGGATCGAATGTTCGTTGAGGTTGCAACCTGCAGGGGCTCATTGTACCCTGAGTATAACAATCCGGCTCCCATAACTGCAAGCACAACTGCCAACACGACAAGTGCACTAACAGTTTTCATTCTAGGAACAAGTAGGCCTGTATCTCATAGTTCAAGGTATAACTCTTGGCATTCCTACGCACTCATGGAATGCTGGCTAAGGCTCACATATCACACTCTCATATCCTCGCAGTGCCATCTGCCAATAGTCTCATCTGTCCGGTTACCCGACTAGTCGAGCACCACATTCTTCACAGTAGGCGCTGTCGCGTGGAATCTTAGCTCCCGCAACGCCCACAGAACTTCGTTGACGCAATAGGCGCAGGACTTGAAGGAACAGTCTTGGGAGTTGGTTGATAAGTCACCTCAGTTGGAACTGGCGTGTGATGCTGAACAGTCGTACTAGGTGGGACAATTGTTGGACGCTGAACGGGCGTCGGCGGAACAACTTTCTTTCTTCTCATGAAAAAAACCAAGGCCACTAACGCTACAATAATGACCATCAATGCGACCAAAATCGGAATGTCGTTTGCCTGCTGAACTTGAGCAAAGATGGTTCTATGTGTTGAGCTAGTTCGAGTGGCAGTCTGAGCAGTAGTGCTTTCCGTATACACTATCGTCGTCGTATACACCAGATTGCTGCTATAGGTCATCGTCGTCCACAGCGTGGAGTACTGCATCGTGGTTACCTGCGTTTGTTGTTCCTGTACAGCATCTAGAGTCACCACGACACTAGATCCCCGCACGAAATTCGCGACAATAAGAGTGTAGTTTCCACTCGATGGAATGTTGACAGTCAGGTCATAGGATTGTTTGTTGTAAACTTCGGAAAGGACTGGAACCTTTGGGCTGGAACAATACATGATACTACCAAGCAATACAAAGGCATAGTAGCTATCTACCAAGAAGAAGTTGGGCGCATAGGGGGTAGGTGATCCAGAAGGATCTGGGGCTGCCGGTGAGTGACCACCGAAGTCCATGATATGTGCAGCTTTCCTGCCTTAAGGGGCATGTAATTCATTGCAAAGTAGCAGAACCCATTGTAAGTGTTGGGTTGTTGGATGCTCAGCACTTTGTGTAGCGATATTGCTGTGGTTGTTTGCATAATTTGCGTTTCAGTTCTCGTTGCTACAGGTATCGTTGAGTATACGGTCGTCGATCGAGTGGTCGTTGCCGTGATTGTCTTGGCATCAGGATTCACGTAGTACCCCGCCTGCGTAAATCCTCCGCTGAGAACCGCAAGCATAATCGCCAGCACGACGAGCACACCGGGCAGTCTTATCCTAGAACCAGCATAGTATGCATCACCAAATTCGAGGTATAGCTCTTGTCATTCAGCCACCTTCACAATATACTCCGCTAGAAACCCGAACGCGAAGCCACCAACTCCTCCGAGATCTATCTCCAATCTTCGTTGTATGAGCATAAACACGTAGTCTGAGGATTAGCTCATCCAGCTATAGCGACATACGTCATAGGTAAAGCCTGACCCGATTAAGTCAGCTACCGGAAATATGTTCGACAGGGTACGCGGTACCAAGACCAGAAATGGGTATGCAGAAGAAGCATACATCTGCTTTTTTAGAAGGTGGGAAAGTAGGGCCCCCCTAGCCCGTTTTTCTACAGTCAATTCGCACGAGGCGTGTTGCGAGTCCGCTCTGGAGAAAACGATGAGATTGGTCTCAGATGAGACCCAGTAGTTTCTGGGGTATCAGATATGTCTGGCCGCAGTTGGGGCATTTCACTTGCGGGTCCCTGTCTGCTTTTGGTCTCTGAGCTCCGCAGTGAGGACACCTGATAAGCAAGGCACCGCTTGAATCCAAGCTGAATGATGTCTCGCAATACTATACTGGACGATCTCGCCTGTGTCTTACAGTAACGGCTTCCGGTGGGTTCATCTCTACTATGATTTGCTTCATTAGACTCCTCATGCGCTGGGCGTTCTCTGGTTGGGACTTCGCCCCAAGGCATATTGTCACACTTGAATGACTCGAATCCGATGCGGGCCGAATCAGAATTGATCCTCTATCCCCAGTCTCCACAAACTTGAAGTCGAAAACATTTGGCGAGTCTTGATCCTTTGGGACCGCTCCGAGCCTCTGCATCGTCTTGATCGCGTACTGGTAGGTGGAATCTGGAGTCTTGTCAAGGTCAATTGTCTCTGCCAAGAGACTTCCCGAAGTAGTCCAAGCCAAGCGTTCGGCGCGATTGTTGAGATCAACAGGAGTTGGTTCCTTGTGACATTTTGTGCAAATCCACGTGTCTTGCTTCAGTCTATACTCTGGAGTGCCTCCGCAGAATTGGCATTGTCGTTGCGTCAACGCTGTTCTGGTGGTGCAAGCATCGCATATCCAAGAGTACGATGATTCATCAAACCTCAGTTGTGATCCGCACTTGTGACAGCGAGAAGTCAGGAAATGACACCAGACCAACGTGCGGGCGTTCTCGACTTATGCCTTTCGAGGTACGAGCGAGAGGCGTGTGCCTAGGATCGAGCTTTTGCCCTCAGAGAACATTCGGCTTCAGCAATCGCGGGTGTTGCTTCGCTGTTGCGCTTGTATTGGCGACACGGCTCGGCTGCTCTCTTCGTTCGCTACGCCTCGCAGCGGTCTTCCCTGATGCTCACAGCTCAGCACCATTCAAAGATAGAGATGCCGTAGGCTGTTATGGGGCACGTGACATCGTAGGATCACCAGTGTTTCGCAATTCGATGAACTCAGAGAGGCGAGCTGTCACAATTTAGAGACAGAGACCTAGTGTCCTCATACCCAGAGTCTGAATAGGCGGTTTTGTTTCAGCGCCCTGATAAGGCCGAGCATCATATGTGTCATGTCATCTCTAGAGAATTCTATCTGCACTCTGTCTCTTCTCATAGAAGGACCTTGGGATCCTTTCTCATTACAAATGGCCACGAGATTCTGATTCTGTGCCATCTCGTGCTCAACGTTGCCAATAGGGTCGCCCTTGGTGTAGAAGGCAATAACCCCGTTGCAACCCCGAATAAGTTGCTTCGCCTTGTCATCAATAGGGTCTTGTGGGAGCGAATTATCCCTAAATGTAACAGGCACTATCCCCATCTCCACGAGTAGGGGCTTGACGAAGTTGCCCATCAGGAACTCGTTCTCATCCTTGGTGGGGGTTTTGTCCCTCCACTGGTAACTCAAGAAGACCCTGCTCTTGTAGTGAACTCCCGGTATTCCAATCATCTTCCAATCGTCCGGATCAAGCCTCGGATAATCTATCTTCGCGGGTACGGAGAATAACGAAGATGACCCCTCAATCAGACCCGCGGCTAGTTTTGAGAGACCCTTCACCTCATTATCCGCTGGTTCAAATTTCTTCTCAGACATGAGCATCTTCAATTGTCTGAGACTTGTCCTTAGCGACCCGAGTTCTGACTTGACAAGCTTCACATGCCGAACCGTGTCCAACCCAAACTTTGTGTCCAGAATCGAAAAGAAGGAATCGTACTTGTCGAGAAAGTTCGCCAAACTGTCTAATTGTGAGAACGCGAGCCTGAACGAGGTAAAGCAATTAATGATATCTTCTTCCCTCGAGTTCGGAGGGAAAAAGAAGATGCACGTCTTGAGAGTCGCTAGGTTTCCAGCAAATTCCTCTAGTTCCTTCTCAAATTCTGACTGACTCAATGATCATTTCCGAGTTAGATGTCAAGCTATCTAGACTAGATAAGATCGACCAAAGACAGCCAGCATGACGGGATTTGGAGTTGACTACTGCCGGTGCTATGGCACAAGGAGCCCCGCTCGAATCCGCCTTTCCATTCCAATACATTCAAGATAGAAGCCATGCCACCAAATGTGCTGTCCGGGAATATTCGGTCCGCCATAATCAACGCAAGTCAAAGGTTCTTCCGAACCCTCATTCTCTATAGGTTTGAACATACAATGTTAG
>CAVPLU010000003.1:0-216807 GCA_963706285.1 Candidatus Bathyarchaeota archaeon | reverse complement strand
GCCTGAGCCGAACGATCTTGTTTCACCAGCCATTATGTATCCGCCATCACTTGTCTGGCGGATCGGTTGAGCATCTTCCTCTCCGTTTCCCCCATACGTCCTTTCCCAATCGACGTCACCATTCGACTTCAGCTTGAGTACCCAGAAATCCTGATCCCCGCCCGCAGTTAACGCTTCAGCGATCAGCACGTACCCGCCGTCTGAGGTTACCTGTATCTCTTCCACGTCGGCACCGAGACCTGGATCGTAAGTCCTTTCCCAAACGATGTTGCCGTTGACATCAGTCTTTATCACCCAAGCAACCGACGACATGCCGGAGCTTGTTGTCCCTGCAAGAATGTAGCCGTTGTCGCTTGTCTGATGGATTGCCTCGATTCTCCTGTCCGCGTCCAGACTGTAAGTTCTATCCCACATCGCGACCCCACTTGAATCGAGCTTCAATGCCCAAAAGTCCGGTGCCGATGCTATGATGGAATTCGTCCGACCGCCTAGTATGTAGCCTCCATCGTTCGTCTGTTCGACGAAGCTGGCGAACTCTTGATTATCCGCACCGTAGGCATACTCCCATATTATGCCGCCAACTGAGTTCAGCTTCAAAACCCACATGTCATAATCCGGATCGCCGAAAGAGGCCGTGTATCCAGCAACTATGTATCCTCCATCCAAGGTCTGATGCGCTGACATTGCCACATCCTCCGCGGCTCCGCCGTAGGTTCTCTGCCACTCTACGCTGCCGCTTGCGCTCAGCTTGAGAACCCACACGTCAACTCCTCCAGCACCAAAGGATGATGTCGTGCCAACAAGCAGATAACCGAGATCGGAAGTCTGTTCGACTACGTAAGCAGTATCACGGTTTGTTCCCCCGTAGCTCTTTGCCCAGTACGTCGTATCAGCGTAGACTGACGGAGACAAAACCAACAAGCCAATCACTAAAATCAAGATGGCCAGTTCGATAGTCACTGAGGATGAGAACCTGCGCCTAGTGCCAGCCAACCCGCCCTAACCAGCAAATCGAAATACGAGCACGTTACCTTAAGACTCTTGCTTTAGTTGCCTCATCGTTTTTCTTAGAGCCGAACAATCCCGTTTGCATGACTCCAATCCCATATTCCGGCGAGTGTGAGCATCCGATGCTTCAGGAAATGGTCCGATTCAAAGGTGAACATCAAGCCGCCTTCCTATGCCTCGTCTGCGGTGAAGTTGTGCACTAATCACGCTGGAGTCTCGCCCACAAACGCGAAGCAGCTAGATCCGCCAACTCTGCGCGACCAAAGTGAAGTGGAGGGGATTCTCTCCCCTTGTCCGGGACACGCAGTGAGACTGGACTAGTTAGAAGAAGAAAGATGTGGTTGTTCTATGCGGATATTTCGTAGATTACTTGTACGTTCACGGTGACCTGTAACGTTCCTGTCTGAATCGGAGTCGATGCTCCACTGCTGACATCTGCTGCTTTGTAGTTGATGTATGGCTGATACACGTACGACGGGTTCACGGACACGACCCCAGCGATGTGAACTCCGAGCGCGGTCGCCATGGTCTGAGCTTGCCCCGACGCGTCCTGGACGGCATTCTTGAGAGCCTGTTTCTTCAGGTCTGCATACGTGCCGCTCGTAAAGGTGAAGGTGATTCCGCTGACCTCGTTCGCTCCAGCCCCAGTGGCCACGTCCAGCACCTTGCCAATCGAAGTCATGTCCTTGACGGTTATCTTGATCGCGTTGCGGACTGCATAGCCGATTAGCTGTGGCGTAGTGGGGGTGCAGGTTACTTCTGGTTTAGTATCGTCTGGTGGCCGTACTTCAGTAGCAGTGACGCATTTGTCGTATGAATAGACTGGCGTGAGGCTGTAGTCGGTGGTAGTGATGTCCGCTTTTGTGATGGGTTTGCTCAGGGAGCTTAGACCGAGGATGGCTTCTACTACTCGGCTAGCGGTGTCTGCGTTGTCTTTCGCCGCTTGATCCGCCGTTTTAGCTTGGTTTGTGACGGCGAGAACGAGTATGGCTTCATCGGGTGCTGTCTCGACTGTTCCAACGCCGTTGACCGTGATGGTCTTTTGTGCTAAGGTTCCTGTTCCGCTGACTGTCGTTGCTGGTCGTGTGATCGCGAAGACGCTTACGATGAGTAGAGCTATGATCGCGAGCGCGGTTACGTAATTCAATTTGTTAGAGTCTGTCATGGTTCTCTGAGTACGACAGTTGACTGTACTCATTTAAGCTACAGTTTAGAACATGTCATCATCGAGCCTGCGTGGAGAAGAAAGACTGCGGATTATTCGTTCTATTTGTTGAACGACGGCAATCAGAGGTTTCGCATTTCCTTCTCGAAAAATCTCGCGTTGGAAATGCCTGAAATAGAAAGTGGCGAAAACGAGTCAAGAACAAGATCAGCCACACTTGAATGAGAGCCACAGTTCAGATCACTCTGACATCAATGTCAAGAATAGGGTTTCATGATTCATTCGTGCATATGGGAAAGCATGGTGCATACATACAGGAAAGATTCCCCCAATTACGCCAACCGCAGAGAGCCGGAACGTTGAAACCCTCATGAATCCATCTTATGGTTGAGTGGTCTGAGGGATGCCGCGTTGATGACGCACCTTCACTTGGCGAAGTATCAGAGGATCATTAGATGGACAGCAATCGTGATTGTGCTCGCTCTTGTTGGGCTTGTCGTAATGAGATTAGTCACACGAGGCCCTGGTGGGCTAGTCTCGTTCAACGCGCGGGACATCATCAACACTTCCATTCAGCTCTTCGCGATCATTAACCCGCTCAGCGCCCTCCCGACTTTCATGATATACACTGAGAATGCGGTGGAGGATAACAGGATGAAGTTCGTGAACACTACCGTTCTGATCGTCATTGCTCTGATTTTTTCTTTTGCTCTATTCGGCCAGCTGATCCTGAATGCGCTGCAGGTTACTGTGGAGAGTTTCGAACTAGGTGGAGGAGTGTTGTTGATGATACTCGCAATCGACATGCTTGGAGGAACTGTAAGGACGAAGACGGTGGATATGGAACAGGTTGCAATCGTTCCGCTCGCAACACCACTTCTGGTTGGTCCTGGAACCATGACTACGCTGATTGTTCTCGCGAGTACACAGAGCCTCATTAACGTGTTACTCGGAGGAGTCATTGCTGCTGGAGCCGTGTACCTGACACTCAGATACTCCGATAGGATCGCACGAGTCATAGGAAAGAACGGCATGCTGGCTGGGAGTCGGCTTATGGCAATAATTCTGGCAGCTATCGCAGCAAACATGTTGCATAGTGCACTAGTAGCCTGGGGCATCGCAAAATCCTAAACGATTGAATCCAAGCGTCCTATCGCGTTCTAGTTCGTGTTGCCTTCCGATTTTGGATTGATGTTTCTGTCGGTTCTCGTCGTCGAGGGTCACTTGGTGCGGGGGGGATATATCATAAGGGCTGATTTTTCGCTACCACGTGGAACAACTAGTGGGGCCGTGGAAGTCCACGTGTAAGGGGGGCAAGCGTGGGTAGAATGTAGTTTTCCCGAAGGTGCGGGGTCGGGGTCATAGGTGAGACGTCCAAGTGTTGGATCCTCTACTATTCAGGAAGTTCTTGTATCGCCGGGTGAGTTGTGGACATCCACCGTAGATTCTTGTGCATGCTGACGCGCGGCCTCCTAACTGCTCGAACGGTCGCGATCTAGGGGACATATCTCTGGAAAGGGTACTTTCGAAGGTCGCGCTATTCCTGCAATAAAGCTCGATGTAGTATTGCCATCCGCAGAGTTGGTACCTTTTCTCCAAAAGGAAGGCATGCCAGTCAGCTAGATCTGGCCATTTGGTGCCTACAACGCCGAGGTCTGGATTATCGTCTGCGCGTCCCGCGCCGCTAGGGTCAGGATTAGGAACTAGCGAATAGTCGTTGCTGTTCGAAAAACCCCACGATTCAAGTGTGCTGAGAGGCGACCAGTGAACCTCAAAGAACAATTGTTTGGCTTCTCGGTCAGTCCCTTCTCTATCGTCAACAATTGGGAAGAACGCATTGAAGCCTTCAGCGAAAATGTCATCGGCACTATACAGCATGCGTGCGTCCCTGCCCCAATGATACATCAACCCCTGATGGAGGCCGCGTCCGTAGTCGGTTGATGTCACATTCAACAATGGAATGTTGACGCTGTGGGCCAGGTCATGGAGCAGATTCGAAGCAGAATGGCAACCATGAGGTGCGATGACCATCGTGAATTCATCGCTAACGGTGCCGTCGCTTCTGGTGAAGACGCGGTGTTCAGCGCTTAGACGGTCTCTCAAGAAGTTATGGCTGACCATGTGATCCACAGTAAGGTCCTCCGCACTACCTCCATGCGCCACATTAGACGCACACCAAAACGTCAGGTTCTCCATAGTTTCCCTTTCGTTTGACCCGATCAGGTTCTGATGTGTCGTCGAATTGTCGCCATGGAGAAAACGGTAGCCGTCTCTAGGATCGCATACGAGTCCAACACCATGGGTGAGGTTGACACGGTAAGGTAGCTGGAAGTCGCGGTCAGGGCGAATGTGACTAGGATAGTACGGATCTGAAGCAGTCGCGAGAGAAGAAGGTACAATCCTCGAATGATAACGATCCGAAGATAACAGTTCCTCCAATTCAACGCTCGGCAAGCCTAGCACCGACCAAGGTAATGCACGTGTAGCTTCCAGGTAGAAGACATGTGCAACATGTGCCGCGTAGATGTCGAAAGCCTCATCAGCGGTCAGAAACATGTTACGTGTGCCGCTTGGTTTGTTACGAAGCGCAAGATTGCGTCGCGGGTCGGGACGGGATATACCGAGGTCTCTATTGTTGATTAGCCTATCAAACAGCTCGTTCAAGCGGTCTTTCTGACTCTGCACCCAATATGGGTACCTGATCCGCTTGCCGGTGGCTGTCTCCCACACGATCTGATCAAGCAGATAGATGCCGTGGCCACTCAGCCGCTCCTCAAGTGTGCCAATTCCTTCGCGAAGTTCATTCTGGCACAACTCCCAACGCTTGGGTGAAGACGGTCCGAGGCGTACAGGTACATTGTGGTCCAACGGGAGCGTGTCACTGAAGGGTTCAAGCTCTCTTCTATCGTGGCCAGGTTTTGAGGCTCGATGAGGTCCAGACAAAATCCTTCGCAACCAAGATAGAGGCCGATTTCTCTTTACGCTTCCTATCGGAGATCATGACTCTGGATTTGGCATGCTGAATAATCAGCGCAAGCACACAAGACCACTCGGGATAACTCAACCTGTTGTGCTTCTGTGACATGCTAGAGTGGAAAGCTACGGGTCTAAACGTAGTTAGACCCAAACGAAAGTGAGGGAAAGCTTCAGCTCAGAACACTCGCCGACGTGCTCTTCAATCAGGGTGATCTGATGATAGGATGCGTCTCACCATGTCATTCCGCCACATCGTCCACCACTTCGGCGGTGAGCCAAGACGATTGAGGCTCTTGGCAGATAGCGTCGAACAGTCGCCTCCGTCAAGAGCGTCCTTCGGACAAACCAATAGAACGCCTCTCCACCTAACCTCTTCGTTATCTTGGTTTGGGGCAAGGTATCCGCGTATTTGATTCTCCCACGCCAGAGTAAGACAATCCACAGATGAAAAGACTCGACCAAAGGTCGGCCTCGCGTAATATCGCACGTTCTCCATGAATCTGAAAAGAATATTGATCTCATCATGGGCGATGTCGAAGTGTCTCAAGTTCTGTCGAATCCTATCATCGTCAAATCTGATTCCCTCTTCCCGACATTTTGACACGAAAAGCCTTGCTTCAAACAAAGATATGATAGCTGAGTATGGCCCCTCTCGGCGCATTCTGTTTCGAAGCTTCGAAGCGTAGTCTTGGCTGACCTTCTCAAGTGGACGGGCAATCGTCAACTCCATATGTTCCCAGACTATCTGCGAGATGAATTCGTAGAGCTGGGTTCTTCCCCAAAGGTACTTGAATGAAACTGGAACTATTGGAAGAAACCTTCCAAGTAGTGGGAAGAATCCCAAGAAGAACCAACCCACAATCACAATCAAACCATCAACCAATGCAGCGCGACAGACAATCTCTATCGTACCCCATACCGGATCGGAGGGCAGTGATCTAGCAAGAATCAGACTCAGTGAAGCTAAGGCGCTGCCCGAGACAAACGCCGACGAAGTCAACAGGTAGCCGACATGAGTCGTAATCTGAGAATTGTAGTATCTGGCTAGACTGTCGAGTTGGCGATAGCACTCTTGTTCATGCCGCTTGGCTCCCCAAGCCTCGCTTCTCACTTCTGAGCCTTTTTCTGGCGGAGATTCGTCCCATGAGAACCGCTATCGAGTTCAGTTCGTTTGCGATTTAAGATAATGCTTCTTTGTCAGCCTGCAGCTGGTCGACCACTCTACGGGACGGTGACGGTTAATCCGTCGAGCAGAAGCGTCTTGTCGAGAGGTTCCATGCCTACACGGTTCTCTTCGTCGTGATGTAGACTTGCCCAGTTTGCTCACTAGAGATGTTTGTGCAGCTTGCCAGCAGATCCAGAGAGAGAAAGAATTGTGCCAACACACCCTATCACTATGAAGACAATGACCCATACCGCGCTAAGCGATTTCGGTGTTAGAGGCGCAAGCGCAGCGAGAACCAGCGCCAGTGTTTGCAATGCCGAGTTCCAAGAGGCGGCCAACTTCTGTCGATAGGCGAACACAAAATATGCAACAGCACATCCGCTAAGCCCGATTGTCAATGCCCACAGATTCTGTTCAGGTAATATGCCACTTGCATATCCGATTGCAATTCCAAATGCCATGAGCGAGCCGTTTGAGTAGGCTTCAGACTTTCTCATCGAGTGTCGGCTGAGTGTAGGATTCTTCTCTTCCAAACATCAGAGCCCGAGTACTTTCTTGAGTTCTTCCCCGAAGTCAAAAAGCTGTTTTCGGGCCGTCTCAATATCATCAAAGCTTTTTGAAGACCTAAGTGTGCGCGCAACGTCTCCTGCCTCTTGCGCAGTCGCAAGGGAAGCAACAACGTCAGGCCAGCTCGGGAGACCTTGTCCGTAAGATCGCTGACGCGGGCAAATGCCTTCAGGGTCAGCCTGAGAAGTTGCTTCTCACTTGTAATCGTTACCCAGCGCCCTTTTGTCTCAGGTAGCTTCAATATGGGCTGCTTGCCCTGCTTCAGTTCGACTAGTGCTTCGTAGAGATCCAGAAGGTCGAAATCCATTCCGTAGAGCTGCAAGATGTCTGGGTTAGCACCAATTCACGGGATAGCTTTCTCGCTTCAAGTTGCCGTTGTTGTCGTAGGTCTAGATAAGTCAGGAACCAGCCGTGCTAGGCCAGAGCTCCCAATTACCAGTGAAACAACGAGTTGCCAGTACTGCGTGAAGAATAGGGAGACCGAATCTTGCATAGAGAACAGTTCTTGCTGAACGATATCTGGCTTGTGGCACGAGTGTTGTTGATCCGTCGAGTTCAAGCGTCTTGTCTAGTGGTTCCATGCCTACACGGTTCGCTTCGGCGTGATGTAGAGCATGGCCGATCACATGACAGTCTACTTGTCCAACTGTCGGGTTTGGTTCGACTCTTCTCTACGAGTATGCTTCGAGCCTGACCCTGTTTTGGAAAGTGTAATATTCTCACATGAAGATAATTCTCAACGGTAGTGGCTACGTCTTTCTGTCCGAATTGTGGGGAAGCAACGGCAGTAGGGATGAGATTCTGTTCGAATTGTGGCGCAGACATGTGGAACGCGAAGCCATCACAAACCGTACCTAGCCCCCGCATTGGTCGGATGCCTGAGAAGCGACGCCGAAGTAGCGGTTTGAGGGGTTCGTTCCCGCTAAATGAACGTACGATCAACAAGGAAGTTTCTAGAGTTTCGGCTGGAGTATACGTTCTCGGACCCAAGAAGGACGAGACTTTCCATGTTCACTTTGTCGGCCGCGCTGATACTGATGTCAAAACTCAGCTGAAGGAGTACATAGGCAAATACGACCGTTTCAAATTCGAATATTTCATTTCCCCTCAAGCAGCTTTCGTCAAAGAATGCCAATTGTACCATGAGTTCGGAGGGGCGGAAGGCAGACTCGCCGTTAAGAATCACCCTGAGCGGCCCCAAGGCAGTACATGGCAATGTCCAAAGTGCAATGTGTATTATTCACAGCCGTCAATGATGCAGATTCCAGAAGTTTCCTCCCAAGGAAGGCAAAGGACGCGTCCGACATTCGGTTCGTCAAAAACATTTGTCGCAGTCATATTGATACTCACCATTGTTGTCCCGTCACTGCTCTGGGTCCGATTCTCTAACTACCACGTTCACCATTCAGGTTAATTCAGATACTTCCTGGACTGGCGCCTATGGAGGTGTGTCAGGAACTACGTCCGTTGATGGGGCAGGTAGTCAGACTTTCCGTGTAACTGGCACTATTGCCTCAGCAGTATTCCAAAAGCACACAACGTACGGATTCTTGGAAGTGTCAATTCTCCTCAACGGTTCTGTTGTTGCTCACCAGAGTACCACGGCCGAATACGGAGTGGTGAGCGTCAGCGCCCACTCATAATGAAAAATCTCTGATGATGCGGGCGAAGCGAGAGCCGCCACCAAACGCTTTTTGACAGCACGCATGACCAAACGAGAACTTGACAGTGCCAAACAGGGTAAACCCCTGATAATCGACAAGGTCACCAAGAAGTAATGGGCGAGTTGAATGTCAAGTAAAGGACGCATGATGGGACTTATCACTCGTATGCTTCTCGTGGCGGTCATTATCATATTCATCATGGGAGCCGTGATAGTCTGGCGAATGCAACAGGGGTTGTTGACTTTGCCGATAGTTGCCGCGATTTTCATTATGGGTGCAATTGCAATTGCAGTCAACTTTCTGTTTTGGATACCACGACGATACAAAACGCTTTGAGATAATTCTCTAGTTTGCTAGTTCCTAACTAGCTTGTCAACCCAGAACCCAAAGCTGTAACAGGGCCGTGTTTTGTACCATTGACAATTTCCTCATAGCCTAACTTCCTCCACTTCAGTCGTCTCATGATTGGCCCCCGAAAAATCCGTCAGCAGACGGAAGGTAACACCCCGACATGACAGACGAGAAGATAACAGCGCTGGGATTTGAAATCCTTATTATCGTCTGCTAACTCTACGACTTCTCAGCATCTACGATACTATGGGATTCTACGGCAACGGGGTCTCATGCTAATACCGTGTAGATCGGCAGTGATAACTAGAAACATAAATAATCCTATAAGAAAGCTTATGTCAAGATGCTAAATGAGACGTGTCCGGTCACTCAAGAGTTGAAGAATGTCGGCCCCCAGATTCTGGGTCGATGAATGCTAGGCTCTCGCCGATGCGTGCGGGTGACGAAGCAGTTGGAGAATGAGCACAGCCGCGACAAGGAAGGCTGCGCCCAGCGGGAATACGACCCAAATACCCAATGATTGTATGACTGCTGCCGCAAGTAAAGGCGCGATAGAGAACATTAGTCCATAAACAAACAAGTAGACGCTATAACTCAAACCTCTGGTTGTCTCAGGTGTTATCTCCGCTACCATCGCGTGCATGGGCGACCACACTGCGTAGTCGAAGAAAGCATACGCTAGGTAGACAAGAGTAAGAACGTAGAGATGAGAGGCAAATGCCAGGAATGAGAGTGAAACCGCACAGGCAAGAATGGAAAGACTCAACGCCTTCTTCGAACCTATTCTCTGCCCAAGGTATCCACCAGCCAACGAGCCCACTATTCCGACAAATGCTCCTATCGAGAAGATCAGGCTGGACATTGACCCTGAGAGGTTTACGACATCTACGAGATACGTCGTCATGAAAGTAGATATCGCGGTGGATCCCAATTCCCGTGCACCTATCGCGATCAAGAAGATGAGGAAAGCAGAGTACAAGACAGGAGACAGGCTCCGCAAGCGCCCTGCATCTTCGACGCTCCTCCTTTCCAATCTTACAGTCTTGAGTTGCGAAGACTTCAAGACAACGATTCCCCATATCAAGATTGGAACTGCCCAGAAGACATAGGCCCATCTCCAGTTCAGAATTGATAGGAAAATCGCTAGACTGCCAACGCCAGCTGCTGTACCTAGATCGCCGAGGGCGTTATGTAACCCCATCGCCACATTCAACTTCTCTGGCTCGGCAATTCTGGCAATCTGACTCAGCCCCGATGCGTGGTACAGAGGAGATGCGATTCGCACCAAGCACAACGCAAGAATCAGGACCCAGTAGCTGTGTGTTTGACTAACTATCAGTACCGAAATCCCCTCAATAGTCATACTTGCAAACAAGAGACGATTTGCGCTAAACCGATCTGCGAGTAATCCTGACGGAATATTCACTAGGAGAGAGATCAGGTTTGGGACCGTTGCTACAAGTGAAACTTCGAGAAGGGTCAAGCGAAATTCCTGAATTAGGACTGGAATTAGTGCAACTTGTGTGAAATAGAATACCTCAAGAAACATGTGGGTTGTAGATATTACCCATATTGCCTTCCGCATCTCTATTATTCGCCAACTATCCTCCAGACGTCACGAGTATGATTGCATTCTAGATAAGAATGCCACAGCTCAAAGCAAAGAAGCTTGCATGCAATCGGATTCTCTAGAAGGATCTTCGGTGAGTGACAGCTCCATTATGGGGGACTGAAGAGTGTTCGCGTTAGAGAAGAGGTTCAGTGGCAGGTCGTCAGTTCTACTGACTCGACCACTAATGGGCGAGGGCGTGAGCCTGAGCGCGTGACTTTACTAGTTCCATCAGGTCATTTGGCAAATTCGGCTCGTACGCTATCTTGATCATCCAGCGAAATATGTCTCTCTCAGTGACCATTCCCACGAGTCGGCCTCCATCTACCACGGGAAGTCGAACGATATCTTTTCTCACCATCTGTTCCACGGCCTGCCAGACTTCCGCTGAAGGCGCAATCGTGAAAAGGGGCTTTGACATGACGTTTCTAATAGTCATGCCTCGCACGTTCTGACCTTTGGCCACCCTCATTGAGACATCGCGTTCGGTTAGGATTCCGACGGGTTTTCCCTTTTCGATGACGACTATGCTGCCAATCTTATCTCTGACCATCATCTGAAGAGCTTTGCCAACCTTCTCATTCGCATTGACTTTTACAACCTTCGTCGACATTATGGTTGAAACTGATTCACACGGTGAAGGAGGCTCGACCAAAATGATCCTCGATCCCTGTGTATTCACTTTGAATCCCTAAAAGACTTCTGATCAGAGACGTGATCGAGGTTGGGTGGAATAGAGTTTAAACAGCGTTCATATCCCGTACTGGCAAGAGGGCTTCCGTGATGAGAACGTGGGATGTCGCTGTCGTCGGAGCAGGCATAGTAGGCTGTTCGATTGCACGAGAAATCACGCTTCGCCAACCCAACAAGAGCGTTATCGTTCTAGAAAAAGAGGACAGAGCCGGAGCCCATACTAGCTCAAGAAACAGCGGAGTCATACATTCCGGGATCAATCAGAAACCAGGAAGCCTCAAAGCAGCCTTAGTCGTCAGGGGAAGCACTCTTCTGCGAGACTTTTGCAGGAAATCGGGAATTCCGGAGAAACAGGTCGGCACGGTAGTTGTAGCACGAAACGACCAAGAGAGCGCAACAATCAGGGAACTCGAACGGAGAGCAAACGCGAACGGCGTGCAGGGAGTCAAGATAGTAGACCAGAAAGAACTGAAGCAGATTGAGCCATATGCCGTGGCTAGGGAGGCGCTCATTTCGCCAACAGGTGCGATCGTCGATTCCGGTCTACTCGCCAGTGGAATGGCAGCCGATGCGGCTAGGAAAGGAGCGTCACTGGTTTTCGATGCCAAAGTTCAGGGGATAAGTGATCAAGACGGTGAACTGATCGTCAAGACATCGAAATCTGATTTTCATGTGAAGTTCCTGATAAATTGCGCTGGACTTTACGCTGACCAAGTGGCATGGATGATGGATGTCGGGCGCGACTACTTCGTGATTCCCTTTAGAGGAGACTACTATCGTCTTAGAACAGAGAGCAGTCACTTAGTTAACTCAATGATTTATCCTGCACCAAATTTGGAATTGCCATTCTTGGGAATTCATCTGACAAAACGTACGGATGGATCGGTTATTGTTGGACCAAACGCTTCGCTTGCGTTGGGAAGGGAAAACTACAAGGGTTCCGGGATGAATTGGGGCGAGACGCTGCGAATGATTTCTAACTCTCGCTTCATTCGATTGATGGCTGATTTTGATTTCCTTCAAATCGCTTTAGAGGAATTGAAGCTGTCGATGAGCAAGAAAGCGTTTCTGAAGGCTGCAAGGGAATTGGTTCCAGCCATATCTGAGGACGATTTCCAGCCAGATCAAAGTGGCATGAGAGCGCAGTTGGTGGACAGGAAGGGTCATTTGGTCGAAGATTTTCTATTTGAAAGAACCGACAAATCCTTCCACATTTTGAACGCAGTATCCCCGGCCATGACTTCGGCCCTGAGCTTCGCAGAACACGTAGTTAGCCTGGCTTTCAAGTAGAAATGGCGATTCTCAGCTGTTTCATCTTTAATTCCCGTGATGGACCAAGGAAGTCTCGTTTCTGAGAGTGCCGCAATATCGCTACGATCTTCCTAGGTGTGCGTGATGTCGCTGGAGCGACATTGGCACGTCTTGTCACACGAGTCTGCCTACTTGTGATCCTTCCCTGATCGCTGCGAGGATATTTCTCGGTTCCAGGCAGTCGCCGATTGCATGAAGTTCAGTCACCTTCTTGCGGAGAGGCTCAAGCAATTGGGTGTTGGGTTTGGATCCGAGTGCAAGAATTACTGTCTGTGCCTCCACATGCTCATGGGCTCGTCTGTTGCCAGTGATATTGATTCCATCCTGTGTGATCTCAATCGTCCTTGCGTCAGTCATGAGCGAGACACCGAGTTTCTTGAGGCGTTCAAGGAGAAGCCATCTTGTCAGAGGTTCCACGTCCGCCGCTACGTAGTCAAGCATTTCAGCAACGGTAACGGGTATGCCAGATTCAGCTACAAACTCCGCTGTTTCGCATCCGACTTCTCCTCCTCCAACTACAGTAGTCTTTCCTTCTGGCTTCTTCCTACCTGTCAGCACATCCCAGGCAGTGAACACGTTTTCTCCGTCAACGCCTGCGATTTCGGGCACGATAGGCGTTGCTCCGGCAGCAAGTATCACTGCGTCCGGCTTTTCGTTCTCGATCACTCGGTCGCTTGCTTCCTTGCCCAGTTCAAGTCTTACGCCAAGCTTGTTGAGTTGTGTGGAAAAGTACTCGAGAATGTTTCGAAGCTCCTCTTTGTGTGGAGGTCTGATCGCCAATAGAACTTGACCTCCAAGCTGAGAGTTTCTTTCATACAGAACTACCTTGTGTCCTCGCAGAGATGCAATTCGAGCAGCTTCCATACCGGCGGGTCCTCCGCCAATAACCAGGATCTTTCTAGGGGCTATCAGCTGGAACTATTCGGAATTCTCTCTCTCGTCCTACGCTCGGGTTGACTTGACAACTGATGCTCAGTCCCTGCCATCCAACTCTGTATATGCAGCCAATGTTGCACGCAGTGCATTTTCGGATATCCTCTAGTCTCCCCTCGCGGGCTTTTCGCGGGAGTTCCGGATCGGCGAGGAGCGCTCTGCCCATGGCCACCATGTCTGCCTTTCCTTCCTGCAGAATGCGTTCTGCTAGGGTTGGGTCGTTGATTCTTCCAACTGCAATGACTGGTACGCCGACGGCTTCTTTGATTCCGGCGGAGAGATGTGTCAAGCATCCTCTTGGAGTAGCCATTGGCTGCTCACACCAGTGCTCTGACTCGTAGATTGCGGCCGACACGTTGATTGCATCAACACCGGCATTCTCGAGAGTCTTGCAGATCACTTTGGCCTCGCCTAATTTGAGGCCTTCCGGGATCATCTCATCCGCACTGATTCTGAATATTACCGGAAAGTGAGCGCCAACTTTCTCCCTGACTCTTTGGAGTATCTCCAACGCGAAACGCATTCGTCTTTCAAGGCTTCCACCGTAACCGTCGGTTCTCTTGTTTGTATAAGGTGAGAGGAATTGGCCGATTAGGTATCCATGCGCTCCATGAACCTCTACAGCATCCATTTGCGCCCTCTTTGCTCTGTCAGCGCTGTCTGCAAACTTCTCAACGAGTCCTTCTATCTCTTCTATCGTCAGCGGCCTCGGCTTTGAGACCCATGCACCAGGTGGAATACCATGCCTATCGTAATACTCGACATCAGAAGCCGAGACGGATTGCAGACCATCAGTCACGGCAAGACTGGTTTGTCGACCTGCATGGTGAAGCTGTACTGCAATCTTGCCTCCACACGCGTGAATGCTCTGGGCGAGGTGGTTCAATCCGGGAACATAGCGGTCGTGGTCGATTCGTAGCTGATTCACGATAGTCTTTCCCAAGGGACTATCAACACATGCCACTTCCGTAATGTTCAGTCCCACTAATCCTCTGGCTCTTTCGACGTGATAGTCGATCAGACGTTCCGTGACGGCACCAGTATCGCTTGCCAGCTGAGTTCCCATTGCGGGCATGACGATTCTGTTTCTAAGTTGGATGTTCCCGATCTGAATTGGCTCGAACAGCTTTCTGAACTCGGTCATGCCTCGTACTCTCCAAATGCAGACTAAAAGGCTGCTTGGCACGTCACGGTCAATCACGCGAATCCGAAAGAACTCCTCGGATCCGTACTTTCATTCCTCTGGGTGGTCGATATTTTAAGTACTGAATCAGTACTGAAGGGCGGTGCTGATGATTTGGTGAATGTGAAAGCAGCTGTTCTCACTTCTCCTGGACAAATGGAAATCAGGGAATATCCGAAACCCGAAGTGAAACCGACGGACATGCTCTTGAAAGTTGAGATGGCTGGAGTCTGTGGAACCGACGTTCATTACTACCGTGGCCGAGAGAAAGCATTGCCGTACCCAATCATACTGGGCCACGAGTTCTCTGTCGTAATCGCAGAGATGGGAAAGAATCCGTACAAACTGGAACCGCATGGTCAAGAGCTGCACGTCGGAGATCGTGTAGCGCTTTTCAATACTGTCACCTGTGGAGAATGCTACTTCTGCCGGTTCACCACTCGAAGAGGCTTATGCCAGAACTTCTTCACTTGGGGGATCACTGCGAAGTGCAAAGACCCACCCTATCTCTACGGTGGGTGGGCGGAGTACATGTATGCCGATCAGCCGAAGGCTTGGATGTACAAGCTTCCGAAAGACATGTCTGCGAAACTGAACGTGCTCGTTGAGCCTATGACGACAGCAGCTCGTGCATTCGAGCGTGCATTCGCTCCAGGAATACCCGCCATCGGTGAGGGCTTCGGCCCTGCTAAGACCGTGGTCATCCAGGGCGCAGGAGCCATTGGAACACTATCTGCAGCAGCCGCAAAGATCAGCGGCGCCAAGAAGATCATAATGGTGGGCGCCCCAGCAAACAGACTCAAACTGGCAGAGAAGTTCGGAGTCGACGAGACAATAAACATCGAACAAATCACAAAACCAGAAGAGAGGATCGAGATCGTTAAGAAACTAATTCGCGAATCTCAGGGACCTGATGTAGTCGTGGAAGCGACCGGCGTACCAGCTGCAGTACCCGAAGGCCTCGCAATGGTCAGACCCGGCGGCACCTTCATTGAAGTGGGCCACTTCGTCGACACGGGCGCTGCGAGCATCAACCCGTTCATAATGTGCAGCAAAGACATCAACTTGTACGGCTCGTATGGATATTCGGAATACGACTATGAGACTGCCATTCACATGCTATACTATAACCGTGACAGATTCCCCTTCGAACAACTTGTGACACATGAATTCCCGTTGGCTCAGGCAGAGAAGGCCATTCTGGCAGCAGAACGAGGAGAGGCTCTGAAAGCAGCCATCGTCCCCTGACCCCTTCAAATACCCTCCCTTTTTCTCTTCCCCATGTCATTGCCCGTGATTCCATTTGAAGAGTGAACCTCCAAATCGCAGCTTCTTTTCGTTGGATCGAGACACAAATGTCGAGGCTCTGCAAAGGCTGGCGACCGTGACTGATGGATATCGCAATTTCGTCTTCAGCAACCTCGAACCGTTCGAGAACGAAATATCTGAACGGAAATTTGGATCAGATGTGCTCTCTGCGTGGAAAAAAGTGTCCCCATCGGTGCATCGAATTGAGACTGCCGGGCAGATCCATTCCAGGTCTGGAAACCATCTGGAATGCTAGGTCTACGACATTTGTTGTCGCCGCAATGCTAATGATTGCAACCTTTCTGCCAACAATGATGGGAGTCAGAAACCCGTGGCTTTTCTATGGTGCTCTATACGGCTCACTTACCATGCTGGCAATATCCGGAGTGATGAGTCATCTCTCCAGTAGAAGAATAAGCGCATATCTTCGACAAAACGGTAGTAGGCACTCGGCAGACACGGCAATAATCAAAGACTTCGTGCAGAAACTGATAAGCTCGTTATCACGTCACTTCTCAGAAACGAAGATTGACGCTTCAAAGTACCCACTGGAACTGAACAATACCGACTATCTTGGAATACGAATCATCAAGAGACCGGGATTCCGTAGGACCTATCAGGTCCTAGTCGAAACCCCTCTGGGAAGGGCTTGATGCTATTCTGCCTGGGTCTTCTCGAAGAGTCGTAGATAGTCATCGTAGGTCAGTGAGACCGGGTTGCTTCTCGAGCAGACATTCTCATCTGCATACTTAGCGAGAGTGGGCAGATCTTTCTTGTCGACGTTCAATGATCGAAATGTCGGTGTGCCAAGCTCCTTGGCCAGTTGTCGTATCTTTGTGGCGCCTTCTTTCGCAACTTCTAGGTCGCTCTTGGAACCTCTCTCGACACCGAGTAGCTCGGCGATCTTTGCATGTTTGGCGGGGTTTGAGGGAATGTTCGTTTCAAAGATCGGTGGCAGGAATATTGCGTTGGCGACACCATGAGGCGTGTCGTAGACTCCGCCAAGAGCCTCTGCCATCGCATGCACCCCGGCGACATCAGAGTTGCTGAACGAAAGCCCTGCCATCGTGCTGGCAAGAATCATATCTGTCCGAGCGTCGATGTCTTGACCGTTTCTGTAGGCCTTGAGAAGGCTGCGAGAGATCAGGTCAATCGCGCTGACAGAGAGAGCATCTGAGATCGGATTGGCGACACGCGCAGTGTAGCCTTCGATCGCATGGACAAGCGCATCCATTCCGGTTGCTCCAGTCAGAGCTGGAGGCATCTTCACCGTGAGCTTAGGATCTATCAGAGCTAGTGTTGGAGAAAGCTTCGAACTGCCTCCCAGACTCATCTTGAATTTCCGTTTCGTGTCGGTAATGACGGCCCAAAACGTGACTTCGCTTCCTGTGCCGCTCGTCGTTGGTATGCAGATCAGCGGCGTGATGTCCTTCTGTAGCTGGCGTTTGTTCGCGTCCCAGTCAACCGGCGTGCCACGATGTGTCATCAATACTCCGATGCACTTTGCAGTGTCCATCGGGGAGCCGCCGCCAAGTCCCACAAGAACCTGAACTTTCTTCTGCTTTGCCAGTTTCGCACCTTTGATGCAATCGGTATCTCGTGGATTCGGCACGACATCGGTGAAAACGAATGTTCTGATGCCTTTCTCTTTCATCAGATTGACAATTTCGTCCACGATACCCGTTTTTTGCAGTCCTGGATCAGCTACAAGGAGAGCTCTCGTCGCCTTCATCTTCTTGATTTCGTCGCCGATCTTCTTGGACTTGTCGACTCCGAAGTCAATTCTCGTTGGTGAATGAAACACAAACGACATTCCCGAACACTCCTTCGATATTTCAGACAAACGCGGTATTCCAACTATAAGAATTCTGACTCTGCAGACACAGAGCTTCATCCAACTTGGTTGGCGGAGGTTGTAGGAGTTCGCGGAGTCCAGAATCGGATCAAGATTGCTGTGGAGCTTCACGATCGGGGGCGCGGGGGCGATTGGTCTTAATCCACTGATCGGAGCGAGGCGCCTAGAGCGTTTACAATGACAAGATGGTCCTGTGGGTCCTGGCAACGTTGCATACAGCAGTCATGGGGCTCATAGCTTGGAGAGGCACGAAAGCAAGCATATGGACAATGTATGTTGTCTGGATATTCTCCACAATCGGACTCGTCGCCATGGCCGCATCATGGCTGAGCATGCCCTCCTTGGACTTTTTCAAGACCAACATGCTGCAGATGACGGGCGTGAACTACGACTCAGTAATCACTCTCGCCAAAGAAAACGGCTGGGTGGGCCAGTTTGCCGTCTTGCCTACGGTCTACGCTGGAGTCACCTACGTTATGCTCAACACCTTGGGCAACCAAGGAGTAGCTACTATCGCAGGCGAAGTGAAGGAGGTCAAGAGGTCCACTTTCCTAGCGCTGTTCGGTTCGGTTGGACTGATGGCGTTGTACTGGCTCCCTCAGTACTGGTTCGCCTTCCAGTACGCGGGACCTAGCGGCCCTCAGTTCGCAAGTGCCGCTGCCTACCTAAATAGCATCGGAAAGAACCCATTCCCTATCGAGCCCGTGTGGACATACCAGACTGCGATCGCTGGCAACAATCCGTTACTGATCACGATCTACACGTACTGCTATGCAATGTCAAGCTGGGCTATCGGTTTCGGTGGCCTGTACTTCAGCACAAGAGCGGTTTTTGCGTGGGGTTTTGACAGAGTCTTCCCGAGCTTCGCAAACAAAGTCAACAAGAAAGGAGTACCGGTCGGAGCCATAGTGATTGCCACATTCGGCGCATGGGTCTGGACGACACTCAATGTCTGGTTCCCGCAGTATATTCGACTCATTGGATACACGACATGCGTTTGGGCGCTTGGATGGGTGCTGGTGGGACTAGCGGCGATAGTATTTCCCTACAGAAGAAAAGATGTCTTCGAGAAATCGCCGGATGTTGTTCGCAGAAAGGTGCTGGGGCTGCCAGTCATCGTTCACATGGGTTGGATGACCGCTATCGTCGGCGGATTCATCGCTTACGCAACTTTCCTCCCGGCAATCGCCGGATACGCATGGTATTCCTTCGTGCCCTTCTTGGCAACAGTGGTTCTCCTGATGGCCATTCCAGTTGTGATATTCTATGCCTACTACTTCTACAGAACACGAATCGGAAAAATCCCGATGAACGTACAGTTCAAAGAAATCCCACCTGACTGAGGGAGCCTAGACTCAGCCCCCTCTCCTTTCCTTTTACTACGCCTAGTGCTGCAACCGCATTCTATATCGTGAGCCCGTGCGAGCTGAGTATCCGGAAGGAATAGCCCAGTTCGAAGAATGCTAATCGTAGTGTGTGAACTGTTGTTGTAGACTTGCTAGCTCAATGAAAGGGACCAGCGCGAAAGCGGGTGCTTTAGTCTCAAGAGCGACATTTCTGCCGCGATCTAGTTTCGCGAAACCCAGAGAATCGGATCAAGACTGCTGTCGAGCTCCACGATCGGGAGCGCGTGGTCGATTGGCCTTCAAGCCACCGATCGCAGCGAGGCGTCTAAAGCGTCTATGACTCTCTGTGCCTGCTGTTCCGTCATTATGAGCGGTGGTTGAATCCGAAGCACGCTTCTGGACATGCCTCCTTTGCCAATCAATATGCCTCGTTTCCTCATCTCTTCCCTGATTCTCTCTGACTCTTCCACACCAGGTTCTTTGGTCTTCTGATCTCTCACGATCTCGATCCCGATCATTAGACCTCTTCCTCTTACATCGCCAATTATCTTGTGCCTGCTGGCGAGATCCTGCAATCGGTCGAGCAAGAATTCGCCGATCTTCAGTGCATTCTCAGGGATCTTCTCTTCCAACATTACTTCGATGTTTGCGAGAGCTGCCGCACACATTACAGCGTTGCCTCCATAGGTCGATGAGTGATCCGCAGCGGTAAACGCATCAGCGACCTCATTGGTAGCCACCGTTGCTGCTATCGGAACTCCACTTGCTATCCCCTTGGCCAGCACCATAATGTCAGGGTCTACACCATACCACTCGATGCCAAAGAACTTCCCGGTTCTGCCGAAACCCGACTGGATTTCATCCGCAATGTAGAGGGCGTTGTACTCCTGCGTTATCTTAAGAACCTCCTTGAGGTAATCGTCAGGAGGCACAATAATTCCTCCCTCGCCCATGATGGGTTCTGAAATGAACGCGGCTATCTCCCCCTGCGTTTGATACTTGATAACGTCCGAGACGTACCTCGCACAGCGAAGATCGCACTCAGGATATGTCAAACCGAAGAAGCATCGATAGCAGTAGGGGGCCGGAGCGTGGACGACGCCTGGCGCCACGTAGTTTCCAAAACCCATCTTTATTCTGCTCTGACCTGTCAGCGCGACGGCGACAGATGTTCTTCCGTGGAACGACCCCATTAGAGCGATTATGTGCGTACCCAGTCTACCCTTGGCGGAAGAGTATTTCTTCGCAAGCTTGACAGCGAATTCAACCGCCTCAGCTCCAGCGCTAGAGAATAGGCTTCGCTTCAAGCCTCCTGGGCAGATCTGTGCAAGTTTCTCTGCCAGTTCTGTCTGTGGAAGAGAGTAGTAGTCCCAAGAAACGTGCCACAACTTCGCAGCCTGATCTTGGATTGCCTTCACTACTTTCGGGTGACAGTGGCCTAGGTTGGTTGCTGAGTAGCCCCCAAAACAATCCAAGTACTCCTTTCCCTCCAGGTCTCTGAGAACAAGTCCTTTCCCTTCCACGAAGACCGCGGGCTCGCGACCTTCAGGCAGAGTCGAGATGCCATATTGTGCTTGCTTTCGAATTATCTCATTGGTTTTCGACATTGGGATACCACGACTCTTCAAGTCAACTGCATAATTCATTGCCGATACGTTTGGTCAGTCCAAACGTGATGCATGAGTCCTTGCGTTCTTCCGTCAGCGCGCCAAGTCGCTGAGTCCAAGCTCCTCAAGCGTCGCTTTGGTTGGTCTTCCTTGATCATCCCAGCCCCAGAGTCCGTAGTATTCCGTGAGCGCTTTCTCGAATTCTGCTTCTGGGACGACCTTGCCTTTCGGATTGCCCTCTGGGAGTGGATCAAGGTATACTCGTGGTGGAATTGAATCGTCCTTTCTCGAGAAGCCTTCCCTATTGTTGAATAGTCGAGTTAGAGTCCAGATGCGCTTTCCTACTGTCTTGATGGTCTCTTCCGTGTAGTCCGTCTCGCAAGCGGCGTTGAGGAGTTTTGCGGTGAGTTCGAGATTTGCAGCGAGGAAATCGCACATGGTGGCGCTCCATTTGACGCTTGTACGTATCTGATCCGTTTGTACGAGTTCGGCCTTGCCCTGCAACGTGAAGGGATCCAATTTTCCGAATGCATCATAGGCAACCGGCCACGCGCGATTGTGATCAGCGCCTCTATCAGAGGTAGCGTAAGCAAGAGCCATCGAGAACGTTCCTCGAGGCTCATAACCAGGATATTCGAGACCCTTCACATGCATAGCATATCTCTCTGAGTTCTTTCCTATCTTTCTCGACGCTAGGGATACGCCTTCAGCGAGCGTGTCTCCGAAACCTCTACGTAACGCAATTAACCGTAGTAGTGCCAAAGCGCCTTCCGAGTCTCCGAATCTTACATCAATGCCGCCAGTGTCCTTCTTTGTAATGATGCCTCTTTCGAAGAGTTCCATGACCCAACCACAAACGTTCCCTGCAGATATGGAGTCCAGGCCAAGGTCTGAGCATTCCTCATTCAACTTCATCACAACTCGTATGTCACCAATGCCTAGGTTTGAGCCGCACGTTGCTAGGGTCTCATACTCGGGGCCTTCACCCTCGAGGCCCGCGTACTTGCCGTCCCTTACTTTGGTCACGTTGCGGCAACCTATCGCACAACTGAAGCAAGTTGTCATATGCTTGACCAATATGGTGTCGGCAAGCGCGTTGGAGTTTAGCTTCTCAGCTTGATCGAAGACCCCGGTTTGGTAGTTTCTTGTCGGAAAGAGGCCTCCTGCTTGGGATAGGTTTACGATTCCCGGTGTTCCTTCTTTCATGGACATCTCGTGATCGGGATTCTCCCGAACATTCTTTTTCGTAACTTCCTTAACCATCTCGAGAAAGGCGGGTTCAGAGTTGATGCCAAGTGCTTTGGTGTGTTTTGTTCCTCTAGCGCATATTGCCTTCAGGTTCTTCGATCCCATGACGGCACCGGTTCCGCCTCTTCCTGCAAAATGGTGCTTATCATAGGCGATGGACGCGTACCTAACCTTGTTCTCCCCTGCAGGACCTATGCAGCCGACTTTTGGACCATCTAGGTAGTGCTTAGGGTCGCCGCCTGATTCTTTGACAATGGTATCAGTGGTCTCGAATGTGCCTTTGCCCCAAAGGTGGCTTGCATCTCTGAGTTCCCCTTTTCCATCCCGGACGAAGAGATAGACGGGTTTTGGCGATTTGCCGCTCACTATGATTCCGTCAAATCCTGCAAATTTCAGCTCAGCTGGAAAGTAACCGCCTGTGTAGCTATCGCTCAATGTTCCGGTCTGAGGAGACTTTGTAATGTTCGCCATACGTGACATGGTTGAGGCAATCGTCCCTGTGAGCGGTCCGACCATGAGAATAACGACATTTTCAGCGGAGAAGGGATCGGTTTCGGGCCGCACGAGATCATACAGGTATCGAATACCTAGGCCTTTACCGCCAATGAACTTTCTAGTCCATTCCTCATTCAGCGGTTCTTCTCGAGTCTGAGCTTTGGTTAGATCGACGCGCAGGATTCTTCCGCAATATGCTCGTCCTGCCTTCATAGGAGATCGACATAGAGTAAGGCTTCCAGTAGAAGAAACATGCGGTTATGCTCGGCAAGGCGACCAAATGAGTCTCAGGGATTTGCGCAATCTGGAACTATCTTGGGGCCAGGTCAGAGCTTGCCTTCGAGGTATCTCCTGCCCAACAAGTCCGTCATCAACCAAGCGTCGTGAACCATGCGTGGCGTCACCTCGAATGGCATGTTCCCCATTGTATCTTTGGGGTCACATGCTTTCTCAGCGGCTTTCCACAATTGCCTGTCGTCTGCACTACCAAGCATTTCGAGCGTAATCGGGAGCTGAACTTGATGACACCAGTCAATTATGTTACGGAAATCTTCTTTCGGGCGATGTTCAAGAATGAGCTGCGTCAGAGTGCAGAATGCAACTATTTCTCCATGCATACGATGGGGTGGTGCGATCGACTCGATTAGAGTCAATCCGTCATGCATCGCGTGAGCGGCGGCGGTTCCCGAACCTTCCCATGCTAGCCCGCTGAGTAGCTTCACCGCTTCAATCGCTTCTTCTACAGCAGGTGTCACGAGTCCGGTATCAACGCCCAGTTTCGCTTCCGCACCGTAAGCCATCAGTTTCTCAAAACAAAGTCTTGCTGCAGCCAGAGATGCGCTTGTGCCAAGTCCTCCGTGGATGTTGCATGATTGCGATGTGTGACAAGCTTCGGCTTCGAACTTCGCGGCGAGAGCATCACCCATTCCCTTTTCGAGCGTGTTCTTTCCAGCCTCAACCAGAATATTTGTATCAATTACAACAAGATCGGGGTTTCTAGGCAGAATCAGATCTTCAAGAAACTCGTGTTTATCAGAGTATACGACTGAACAAGCGCTGGACTCTGCATTGGTCGTGCCTGTGGTTCCGACAACAGCTATGGGCAAACCAAGCTTGAATGCCACTGCTTTTGAAGTGTCAGAAGCAACACCGCCGCCCACACCCACGCACACATCAGGTTTGCAGCTCTGTGCCGTCTGGGTCAGTCTGGTGATGTTTTGGTGTGTGCATCCCGTCAACCCTCTTTCAATTCCAACAATCTCAACGCCACATTCCGCCAGCGTCTTCTGAATCTTGACTTCTACCTTCGAGAGCGATGTTCTGCCACCAATTACGAATGCTCGAGTGCCAAGATTCTTTACATGGGTTCCCAGTTCGTCAATTGCATCTAGGCCAATCACAAATCTCCCGGGTGCCGGAAGAATCTTCCTCATTGTTGAATCATTCATCGTCAGGTGAGTCGCAGCTACTTAATGCTATTGAGCAATTCCCCTGCGTGTCGAGACGTGAATTCGTAGCTGCAGGAAGTTTCAATGGGTTGTGGCGCATCGGTGCCGTAGTGGAGTGCCACCACGAAATGAATTGAAGCCTGACAACGGTTTGCTTTCTCCAACGCGAGTATGCGGCTTGAAAGCAAGCTCAACTGGCAGGAATGTTCGCACTGTGAAGTTCTGGTTTGGGAAAACAAATATCTGCTTCATGAGTATTCCGAGGATGTCGTGACAGGAGCATGAGTCAGCAATATGGTCCTGAAGCCTCAAAGATTGTTAGCGATTGGGAGCAGAATGTAGCTCCATGCGTGGCCAAGCATCCGGTTTCCACAGTTCCAAGTCGAGCCAAGGGCATTTACATCTATGATGTTGACGGTAACAAGATAGCAGATTTTTCCTCAGGCATTGCAACCCTTCCATTGGGTCACGGTCACCCTGAAGTCATAGCTGCGGCAAAAGAACAGATCGATCGTTTTGTACACGTATGCAGTCACACTGCGTACTATCAGCTCTACGTTGATCTGATCAAGAGCCTGAAACGAATCGCTCCTCCCTGTCTCAAAGACGGGATGGGGTACTTGGGGAACTCTGGAGGGGAAGCGGTTGAGGCAGCACTCAAACTAGTCCGGTACTCGACACGAAAGCCGCTTATTCTCGCCTATGTACCAAGCTTCCATGGACGGACGACCGGCGCACTTAGCATAACCGCTGCAGACGCAAAATACAGAAAGCATCTCCAGTACACGCTAGGTAATGTTCTGCACATTCCATACCCATACTGCTACCGATGCCCTGTGGGCAACAGATACCCAGAGTGCGATATTGCGTGTCTCACTTACGTGGAGAAATACGTTCTCAAGATGATAGCTGACTCAGAGGATATCGCCGCTCTTGTGATGGAACCGATCTCCGGAGAACCGGGCTACATAATCCCGCCCGACGAGTACGTTCGGCGACTTAAGAAACTCTTGACCAGCGTGCAAATCAGCCTCATTGCTGACGAGATCCAAACTGGCCTTGGGAGAACAGGCAAGTGGTTTGCTGTTGAACACTGGAATATTGAACCTGCAGTAATGACGATAGCCAAAGCGTTAGGGTCGGGCTTCCCCATTTCTGCCATACTTGGCCAGAGACAACTGATGAATGAGTGGAAGAAAGGAGCTCACGGATCAACCTTCGGCGGCAACCCTGTCGCCGCGGCGGCCGCAATCAAAACGATCGAAGTAATGCAGAGGGAGAAGGTCGTTGAGAATGCTGAAAGAGTTGGCGGCTACCTCCTGAAGCGACTTACCGATTTGGCCGAACATGAGAAGAACATCGGCGATGTGAGAGGCAAGGGGCTTGCCATCGCCGTCGAGCTCGTCCAGAGCAAGGATACAAAGGAGTATGCTGTTGAGTTGCGGAACAAGGTTCTAGGAATCATGCTCAAGAAAGGACTATTCTGCATAGGAGCAGGAGTGAGTGCGGTCAGGTTCGCGCCTCCACTTGTCATAACTCGCGAAGATGCGGACAGAGCAGTTGACATTTTCGACGACTCCTTAAAGGCTGCCAGTGTCTAGCGACACGAGACTGCCGGGGACCAAATCGTAGTAACGTCACACGATTTCTTGAGATCTTCTGGCAGTGCTTGAACAAGATGAATGAGACTCTTCCGATCACGGAGGGTTTCATTCCTTTTCGCGGATACAGAGTCTGGTATCGTATCGTCGGAGACTCGGAAGAAACGAGCAAGAAACCACTCTTGTGTCTGCATGGCGGCCCAGGAATTCCACATGACTATTTGGAACCGATCGGAGAGATGGCTGCTTCCGGACGCCGCGTCATATTTTACGATCAGCTGGGATGCGGCAACTCAGATCATCCTCACAATCCGAATATGTGGACAGTTGAACTCTTCCTAGCAGAACTAGACACGATCCGCCGCAGCCTACGACTCGACTGCGTTCATATCCTTGGACAGTCATGGGGGTGCATGCTAGCAATGGAATACGCGCTAACTCGCCCTCCTGGCCTAACCAGCATGATTCTCTCTGATCCCATCGCTGACATGCACCAGTGGGTTGACGAGGCAAATCGCCTACGGGCTGAACTTCCGCGTGAAGTCCAGCAGACCCTCCTGGAACATGAGAGAGCAGGCACGACCGAGGACCCCGCCTACCAGGAGGCTGTACTGGCGTATTATCGACGACATCTTTGTCGCCTCAAAGAATGGCCGGAGTGTCTCAACCGTAGCTTTGAGAAGCTCAAGCAATACCCCGAGGTCTACTACACAATGAATGGTCCAAGTGAATTCCATGTCATCGGAACGCTCAGGAACTGGAGCATAGTTGATCGCCTTGACGAGATCCGCATTCCGACCTTGCTGCTTTCAGGACGGTATGATGAGGCGACACCTGCGATCGTGAGAACAATAAATCGTGGCATCGCCGGCTCGGAATGGGTCATGTTCGAGAATAGCGCTCATATGCCCCACCTTGAGGAACCCAACCGATATTCTCAGGCTTTGAACGATTTCTTGACTCGCGTTGAGAAAGCCTAGATAATGCAGCCTGGGAGACTAGTTTTCTCAATTCGCCGTTTTAGGCAAGGGTCGAGGCGTCTTTGCAGAGTGGCGTTAGGAATCGTTGAGTTCAGTCAGATGCGCTGCTCTCTCCACTTCTTCCACTTCCTCATACCATTTCTGTTTGGTACCAACTCTTGCTCTGAGTTTCCAGCGAAGAGTCTTGGGCTCAGCTTCAATGGCTTGGAGCAGGCTGCCAATTCTCTCTCTAATCGTGGTTTTCTTCTCCGGTGAAAGCTGATACGTTTCGAGAAACGCCTTGGCTTTTCCCAGATTCGTTGTCAGTGTATAGTAGAAGCCCCAATCGTTCGCAAGTGTCTTCGCAATTAGTTTGTCATCTATCATCTCTTTGTTGTCGTATCCGATCGCGTGTTCTAGAAGAAGAACCAGCGTGTCCTTGATGTCTTTCTCATTTATTCTCACAATCTGCATCTTCTGCAGCAGCAAGTGTGCCAAGGAGACCGTTGGAAAATCCTTGTCCAACTGGTTTCTGTAGTCAATCGTGTGTGACATTCGGAGTTCATCCAGGAAAACGTCAATGTGTCTGTTGGGATCTTTCTTGCTGACGAAGATCAGCCTATTCACAAGCAGGCCAGGTGTGATCTGTGCCTTTAGGGAGTCGTAGCCTTCATCAGATATTAGCTTCTCAATCTTGTTTGCCTGTTTGCTATATCCGACGAAATCTATGTCAGTTATCTTTCTCATAAGCGCGTCAGATTGTTCAAGCATGCTCTTAGCGTGCAGTCGTATGGCTACCGCGCCCATGATTCTGAGTTTGACGCCCTGATCCTCAGCTCTTTTCAAGAGGTCAAGAGCTTCACTGACAAAGGCTTCGTCTGCCTGATCCGTGTTGACTCACCTATCCGGCGAAGAATACATAGTCCTGCATTTTATCCTTCGACAGTCTCAACATTACGCCCTTAAGGACTCCCTCTGCGTATTCGCTGCCTGGATTCACGCATACAGTTCTGCCGACCTTGATCGCGCCTCTCGATTCATGAATGTGCCCGTGAAGACCAAGGAGCGGCTGGTACTTGTCTATGATCTTTCGCACGGCCATGCTTCCTACATGGATCATTTTCATGCCGCCCTCGCCAGCTGACATTTTTGGTCGAAGGGTCTCATCGAGTTCCGGAGCCAAATCGATCGGCGTATCGTAAGGTGGGGTGTGCAAGTTGAATATCGCCGTTTTCGCATCTTTCAGTTGGCTCGCCATCTCCTCGAGTTTCTTCTGAAGTTCCTCATCCGGTATGTCCCGAGGGCACTTCCATGGAGTCATGTTGCTATAACCCGAGCTTATCATCTCATGACCTCCGATTGACACGACTCGACCTTCGGGATCTATGATCGCGTTGGAGCTTCGCAGGACATCTGATACCTCAAAGAAATCGTCATTTCCTCCCGTGACGTATAGTTCTATACCGCTGTTCTTCAGTCTCTCTTCGATAATCTGAAGCCACTCCTTCAGTCGGGCCATCGAGAGCTTCGAGAATATCTTGTCTGTCTCTTGCTTGTTCCCTCGGAGCCGCAGCATTTCCTCTTCGTCTGTAATGTACGGGTAGTGTCCTGAGTCACCAATTATTCGGCAGAGACGATCAAGCTCCTCGGTACTCTTCAGGACATATTTCGTGCCTTGGTATTCGGCGGTGTGGTCATTCTGATGCTTCACAATAGGCACCACCATCTTTCCGGTTATGTCGCCTCCGATCACCAAGGCGTTCGCCTTGTACATCTTCGCACCGTTCAGAGCCTTCTTGAGGCAGACATTGGATCCATGGAGATCTGTCACGAAGAGTATCGTGTAGTCCATGTCGAAGATTCACCGTTCACGCTAATTCGGAGGGAGGCGAGACAGGATACTCTCCTTTAAGAAAATTGTGATTTGCCAGCCGTAGTCTCTTGGACCACTTCGCTCAGTCTCTTCAGACGCTTTCGTTTTGGGTTGCTCCCTTCTGGAACTGGTCCTCGGGAAACATGTCGTTGAGCGGCAACTAACGTAATGGTCTCTCTGGAGAGTGTAAAGAAAATGAGGGGGCACACAATTCGTGTGAGATTCAACCGGTTGCTAGTCCGGTGGGATCTCCTTGAATTGTATGTCCATTCGTACTTTGCCGACTCTTGTTCGGTATATGTAGTAGGCGTAGAAGATTATCACTGGGGCGACGATGCAGATGATTACAGTCGTCAATAGTGGCCAGAACGCCTGATAGCCTGAGAGTGATGGGACGAATGTTGCCCAGACCATGAACAAGCCGATCGCGAGAGTCAGTACGCCTGTGTAGACGATCGTTGGTATGCCTGCGACTTTTCTTCGGACAACGTCTGGAGACTTCTCGAATATGTTCTTCTTTCTATAGGGGAAAACGATTGCCGCGATTCCTATGAGCACCCATCCGATTGCCCACACTGTGACCGAGTATCCTACGACTTTGATGTACTGTGGTAGGTAGACATTGAGAAAAGTCCAGACCTCACATCCGATAGTAGCAATGAGCACGGCACCCCAAGGGGTCCCTCTCTTGTCAACCCTGTTGGCAAGGCTTGGGAAGACTCTGTCGAAACCCCATGCGAAGACGGCTCTTGTACTGAAGAACAGTGATCCGAACCCTATGGCCCAGTCCGACAGCCAAAATGCCCAAGCTTGGATAGCGACAAGCGTCGGGTCCTTTGTGGCAAACGCGACGAGATAGGTCCAAGTTGGTTCAATTATGAACTGGTTTTGACCTATGATATTGAGAAATGCAGATGCACTTGTGAATTCACGGCCCGCATATTCGAATACGAGGTAGTACTGCGGGAACCAGTATACGGCCATTAGCACTAGGGATCCGAAGAGTGCGAGAAAGGTTGTTCTCTTGACTTCCTTAACTTCACCAGCACATGTAGTGACAGCTTGGTTGCCTAACGTGTTGAGCATGACGTAGACAACGCCCGCGTAGATAGTCCCCATAATGGTGAACTGGCCAGGCCAACCCGCGCCTCTAGCGGTTTCGATTAAGTTGCCATAGTCGACGCCCGTCATTTGCAGCATGTTGGTCTTGAAAAAGTCTAGAGAGGGCATTGTGAGCCAGGGTATGCAATACGCTATGAGCCCTACTGTGGAGACTCCCCATACGAGGTACATGGTTCTTGTAGTGGCTTTGGTTCCGGCCCACGCAATCACGCCCATGGCAATAGTAGAGAGTGTGGATAGGGTGAACAGAATCGTTTTGTCGCTAGCGATCAGTAGACCGAGATTGACTAGTCCTTGGTCGCCGGTCATTTGGCCTCGAGCGACGAAGTCGACCACGGGCCCGTAAAGCCAAGAGAGCATGGCCACGTTTCCAGCCCAAGACCAGAACACCACAACGAAAGTCCAGCTTGTTACGAGGCCGAGTACTGGTGAGAGTGATCTGGAGACGTAGATGTAGTCGCCGCCTGAGCGGGGCATTGCTACTGAGAAGAGATAGAACACGGCCATGACGGGCAGAAGTATGAACACTAGGAAGACTGCTGGAGGTTCATAGGCGTCCGGATAGAGGCCGGCGCCCCACATTCCTAGGTAAATGGCGTTCAGAATGCCTGGCATCACAAAGGCTAGAGATAGAGCACCCCAAGGGCTGATAGTTCTGACGAGTCCTGATGCTGTTCTAACGAATACCTTCGATTCTTCTGGCATGAAGATATCCTCTTAGAAAGCCACTTACGCGACCACTTTTGAATATAAGACCTTCCCGTGTATTGCCTCTGTACGATTCAGGGATCGCTTTCTCCCGGTCTGGATTCGTATTCCGTGAAAAATGAATTAAATCGTCGCCTTGAATGAAGTGGCAATGATCCAAGGGGGCACAATCAGGTTGCGAATCAAAAGTGTTGGAATAGTCGGAATCGGAATAATGGGAAGCGGAATAGCCCTGAGCTGCGCAAGAGCCGGACGCGACGTTCGCATAGTAGATATCAATCCAAGCGTGACCCAACAAGGTCTAACAAGAATTGCCTCGTCAGCGAAATCGCTTGTCCAAGTTGGACTCATGACTGGCAAAGATTCCAAGCTTAGTCTAAAGCGCATCCATGCAACCCAGGAGATGGCTGAGGTGACTGAAGGAGTCGATCTCGTTATTGAGGCTGCACCGGAGAAAGTTGATGTGAAGAAACGGGTTTTCGGAGAACTTGACCGACTATGCCCTGCTCATACAGTGTTAGCATCGAACACCTCTAGCTTCCGTATTAGCGAAATTGCTGCAGCAACACAAAGGCCTGAGAAGGTAATAGGAACTCACTGGATGAATCCTCCCTATCTTTTGCCTCTGGTAGAGGTGGTTCCTTCGAATCGCACGTCAGACGAAACGGTAAGGACTGCGATGGAGTTTTTGGTTTCGCTTGGAAAGAGGCCGGTGGTCTGCAAAGACACGCCGGGTTTCCTAGTTAATAGGATGCAGACGGCCTTGCTCGTGGAAGCCGCATCTATTGTTGAAAAGGGAGTTGCAAGTATCGAGGATATCGACATGGTTTGGAAATACCACCTGGGTCCTCGATATTGCTACGTTGGCCCGCTTGAACTCATGGACATGTTTGGCTTGGATACTGAGTTCTCTCAATACTCGTACATTTACGAAAACCTTGGTGACCCAAAGTTTCGACCCCCTGACCTGCTCAAGCAAATGGTGGAAAGGAATGAGTTGGGTGTCAAGACCGGCAAAGGCTTCTACGACTATACCAACAAGAATGTTGAACTCATGACGAGAGAAAGGGACAGGCGATTCACGAAGCTATTGAGATTCCTGAACATATTGCCCAAGACACCAAGACGATGAGATCGCAATGTTGATCAGAGTAGCCAACTCGCATCATGCACTCACTAGGATCGGCATCTGGCGTAGCAATACTCAATCGCGCGTGAACTGGTGACCTTTGAAATGCCTGTCTTGATAACCGGTGGAACAGGATTCATCGGAGGGCATGTCATTAGAGGACTAGTAAACAGAGGCCGCGAAGCTGTTGCGTTCGATTCCGACCCCGGACACCGAATGGATTCGTGACTTGGCTAACAGAATTAGGATCATCAAAGGCGAAGTTCAGGACCTCTCAATCATCATAGATACAATCAGGAAATTCGGTATCACACATATCATACACACGGCGTCTCTGCTTACGGCCGCCTCGAAAGAACGACCTTCAACTGCTTTCAGCGTCAACATCCTAGGAACTGTGAATATTCTTGAAGCCGCGAGACTGATGGATGTATCTCAAGTCACGTATGCGAGTTCGACCGCAGTATATGGCAATACAAGGGAGGGAGAAGTCGTCGATGAAGAGCATTCCCAGAAGCCTGTCACACTCTACGGAGTTTCTAAACTCTTGGGCGAACACTATGGACTGGTCTACAGTCAAGACTATGGTATAGGCTTCAACGCGCTCCGATTCCCGATAGTCTACGGACCCGGCCAGAGCAGGAGGGGATTCGACGCCATCAAGGAAGTGGTTGAGAAGCCCATGCAGGGGCTGCCTGCAAAGGTTCCAGTGGGCGGAGACCAGACATACGACACGGTGTATGTGAAAGATGTCGCAGACGCCATAATCTCAGCGTGTTTCGTAGGAAAGACGGAACATAGCCTCTTCAACATAGGACTCGGTGCAATGCACAGCCTTAGAGATGTGGCCAGTATTGTGGGCAAGGTCATTCCGGGATCGATCTTCGAGCTTGGACCAGGATTGGATATAGCAGAACCAGTGAGAGGCCCACTGAACATTAGCAGAGCAAGAGCAGAACTGGGTTATGAACCGAAATTCGATCTGGACAAGGGCATTAGAGACTACATTCAAACACTAAGAGACCACGGCTCAGGCAATCTAGACTCTAATCCACGTTGAATGCCCAATCAAGATCCGAGTTTCGCCGTCTAGTCAATTGCCGGCACACCAGTGCATCGAGCATGGTCACGAGGCCACTTTCAGGACTACTTCTTCGTTGTACCCTGTGACAACTCGTGTGTAACCGGACAGCATTTTGTCAGTCTCCTCGTCGCCAGTATCCACCAACAGGGGTCGACCTAGACCGATTGATGAAAGCTTGCTCCGAGTCGCTATGATGAGGATGTTCTGCTTTCCAACTTTCCTAATCACTGCGGGACTTATCTGTGGATTTCCCCTACCGAATATGAAACCTTGTCGACCAATGGGCGAGACTACGATCTTCACTTTCTTTTGATCGATGAGTCTAAGCAACTGCTGTTCGTTCAAATCGGAGGCAAGCAATGACCCCTTGTGAACTAGATCGACGCCTAGAAGCGTCTTTGTTATTCCTAACTTATCTGCAACCGCCTTCACCGTGGTCCCTGGGCACAGCACATAGTAGTAGTCGTCCGTCATCTTCTCTACAACATTCTGTGCGATCAGGTCTTGGCTTGCTGCCTCATCAGGTGTCGTGAAGCTTGCACTCTTCGCAGATTGCACTAGTTCCATTTCGTACGGAACTTTCAGATAGCCGTAGAGTTCAGCCGAGAGTCTCCCATTCCGGAAGGCTTGTTCGTCGATATCCATGACTTCCGCTTCACGCAGTGGCGCTTCTCCTTGCAGGAACTTCACAGCCAGTTCTCCCGCTCTTCTGGGGTTAACTGCAAATGTGGCCGAGTGGATTTTGACACCCGTCGGTATTCCAAGAGCAGGGAGACCCTGATCGATCGATGCACATATGTCTCTAGCAGTTCCGTCGCCACCCGCGAAAAGCAGTAGATCGACCTGAGAGTTCAGCATCGCTCGTGCAGCATTCTTGGTGTCCGCAGCGCTCGTTTCGTCCTTTGTTATCCTGTCAATTACTGTCGGATCGAAGCCACAGCTCAGAGCTTCCTCTTCCCCCATTTCGAGAGGGCAGGTCACCAGTTCGATTCGATCTGCAATCGGAACAATCTCTTTGAGGGCTTCGATTGTCCTGGTAGGAGAAACTGGGGTTGCTCCTAGCTCTCTGGCTTTGGCAAGGATCTCTTTTCCATCTGTGCCTTTGAGGCCTACTCTGCCGCCCATGCCAGCGATCGGGTTCACGATTAGGCCCAACTTTGAACTGTGGGCCAAGCCGTGTCACTTCTGTTTTCTGAGGTAGGCTCGCCAGGTCAGCGCCCATTTAGACGGATCCTTGGATGGGCTTGAGTCGATCCTTGATATTGCACAATTGTGAGGCGCCTTCTTGACGATCTCAGGGTTCGTGTATGCCTCTTGAGAGACTTGCTGGAATACCTGTACGAACCTGTCGAGGTCTTCTTTCGTGGTCGATTCAGGTGGTTCAGGCGTGAATGGTTCTTTGACTATCAGAGGTTCGTGACTCGGGAAACACTTCTGGATACCGAAGTCAACGATCCTGCGGTTCACATCATCTATGCCCACACCTGTGTCCTCCTTCATCTTCTGCAAGCTGAGACGTGCTTCCTGCAGTCTCCAACGGTGATTCTTTGCCCAGGGGAGAGTCACGCCTCGAACTTTGATGAGGTTCTGTACAAGATAGTTGTTGTTCACCACCGCTACTTCTGACGTCTCTTTCAATCCGTCTGCGCCCATTGTCATGATCCAAGCGTAAGCTTTCAGAACTGCCGGTATGGTGCCGTAAAATCCAGTGACTTTTCCTATGCTGTGTGGTCGGTCATAATCCAGGTAGTACATCTTTCCATCGAAGCCCACCGTCGGAACAGGAAGGAACTTGGCAAGATGCTTCTTGACTCCTATCGGAGCGCTTCCTGGCCCGTGTGATCCGTGAGGTGTGGAAAACGACTTGTGAAGGTTAAAGTGACAAAGGTCGGCGCCCACATCTCCAATTCTCAATCTCCCAAAGAGTGAGTTAGCATTAGCTTGGTCTACGGCAACAAGTCCTCCTGCTTCATGGACTATCTTGATGTATTCCTTGATGTTAGGATCGAAGATGCCTGTGTCGTAAGGATCAGTGATCGTCATGCCTGCGGTGTGGCTAGAGACTGCAGCCTTGACGGCTTCAACATCTGGAATACCGGTTTCCGGATCTGGATAGATTGTGACGACCTTGAATCCAGCTACTGAAGGGGATCCGCCGTTACATGGATGTGACAAAACCGGCGTGACGATTTCATTCCTCTGTTCAAGTTCTCCATTCAGCTTGTGATATGCTCGCATTATGAGGGCGTTGGTGAGAACTGCATGAGCACCGCCTCGTGGCTGCAAAGAGAATTGATCCATTCCAGAAATATTGCACAGACATTTTTCGAGACGATACATTACTTCGAGCGTGCCTTGTACGGTTGATGCGTCTTGTAGAGGGTGCGTCTCAGTCAGTTTAGGGGATCTAGCAAGTATCTCGTTGATCTTGGGATTGTATTTCATGGTGCAAGTGCCGACGCCCAAGATGACGCCTGAATCCACTCCAAAGGTCTGCTGGGATAAGCGAACAAAGTGCCTTACAACCTCGGGTTCGGAAAGCTCTGGCAGGTTCGCAGATTCTCTTCTTCGCATCGACTCTGGAATCTCTGATGAGACATTCACAGTCTTTGCTTTGAGTTTGGCTTCGACACCAACAGTTTTGGAACCTCTTCTTCCTTTCCTACCTAGTTGGTAGATGAGAGGCTCGTTCCAAGCAACTGCGCGGTAACCTGTTCCGTCGTCCTCGGTCATTTGACAGCCTCCTTGAGGGCCACGGCTAACTTGTCGATATCTTCCTTGGTGTGTATCTCAGTAACGCAATACAAGGCGCTGTTGCGTAGTTCTGGGAAATCTTTGGAGAGATCCTTTCCTCCCTGAATTCCATGTTTGAGAAGGTTCTGATTGATTTTCCGAACCGTTTTGCGAGCAGGGAAGCTGACCGTGAACTCCTCGAAGTGAGGAGATTTGAACAATGGAACTTTGATCCCACGTATCTCCGATAGACGATTCATAGCATAACGCGAGTTCTGGATTATCGTTTCCGCAACTTCTCTAAGGCCTTGAGGCCCCAGCAACGATAGGTATACAGCGGCGGTGATTGCGCATAGAGCAGCACCTGTTCCGGTTATTGATGGAGTCTTCTCCCTCGCGGCGTACATGGATCTTTCAGGTAGAACGTATGTGAATCCCCATTCTCCCTTCCGCTCAGTCTCGGTAATTGTGATTAGCCTATGTCCGGTTGATGATAGAAATCGTGGCTCGTCTCGACATGCGAGGAAGCCAAGCGATGCTCCTCCAAAGTTCATGTGCAATCCGAGTGGTTGACCCTCGCCGCACACTATGTCTGCGCCGTAATCCCCTGGCGGAGCAAGTAAGCCCAAGGAAAGGGGTTCAACTCCAACTATTAGCAGAGACCCTTTCCTGTGAACTATCTCAGCAATCTCTTCGCCATGAGTCTCAATGAACCCGAGATACGTTGGGTTCTCAATGTAGACGGCAGCCGTATTAGAGGAGACTTTCTGCTTCAGCTCCTCAAGGCTAACCTGTCCGGTTTCAGGATCACGACCGACCAGCTGCATTTCCGCCACGCGTCCACAGTAAGCACGCATTACGGACCGCTTCTCAGGACTTGTTGTTCCGGCAACTAGGATCTCACGTCGACCAGTAACCATCGCAGCCATGCGGATGGCATCGCCTGAAGCATTTGCCCAATCGTACGTAGGGAGAGTCACGGCGTCCATTCCGACAAGTTCGCCGATCATGCTTTGGAACTCGAAGAGTGCTTGGAACCTCCCCAAGTCTGAATATGCGTCGCCTGTGTATGCGGTCAGGAATTCCGATCTGGAGCTGATCTCGTCACAGACAGCAGGAACGTAGTGAGGCCAGCAGCCTGCACCCAAGAAACTCAGCAGCTCAGTCGAGGTACTATTCTTCGACAACAAGACTTCAATCCGCCGCTTGACTTCATATTCCGACGGAGCATATGGCAGATCCAAGCGACCGCGATAACGCAAGGTTCTCCGGAATTGCGGCGAAGAGTTCCTCTGAATCTTTGAGGCCGATTGTCTCCAACAATTCCTTCTTGACTTCGGGACTGCTGTTAGGTATGTAACGATGTGTAGTCATTTCTTTCTTCACGACATCCGAATCAGATCGAGAGGGCAGGTAGAACAAATATAAGTCCTGAGCATTCGACTTCCTTCCTTCGCAGTACCGGATCTACTTGTTGGCGATTCCTGAAAATACAGTATCTACGAGAATCGCGAACACGGCCGCTCGAGCGAATTGCCTCGGGCTCTTTTCTACAATTGGATACCTGGCGAGCCTGAGCTGCTCTGAAAAGCCAGATATACTCCGTCGCCATTCGGAGAGGGCATTGGTGGAATGTTTTTGGATTTCAGAATTACTCCGCAGCAAGAATTGTTCAGGAAGACTGTTCGTGGTTTCTGCGACGAGAAACTGTTTCCGAGATCGCGTGAGATCGACGAGAAGGAAGCAGGGATTCCTGAGGAGATCATCAAAGAGATGGTTGAACTTGGAATCTTTGGCGTCACAATTCCAGAGGAATATGGTGGCTCCGCAAGTCCAGGGGAGGAGATGGTCTACGCAACACTTGCGACCCACGAGATCGCGCGGGGCGAGCTTTCCATGTCACTTCCAGTATACACATTGTTGAATCTTGGTTGGAGCTACCTAATTGTTCGACATGGCTCAGATGAGTTGAAGAAGGAAGTTCTTCCGAACATTGCGTCAGGCAAGTGGTTTCTCGGAATCTGCACTACAGAAGCAGGCGGCGGATCCGATCTCTCCAACATCAAAACCGCCGCGAAGAAAGCGGGCAATGAATACGTGATCAACGGTGAGAAGATGTACATTAGCGGCGTGCTTGAAACCAACAAACGGGGAGGCGGCCACCTAACCCTCTTCCGGACTGCGCCTGAACTAGGCAACAAGGGCATGACCTTCGCGTATATCCCAGCAAAATCCGCTGGGATCTCATACACGACCTTCCGTGACATGGGCCGAATGGGTTTGTCGACTGGCGGCTTCACCTACAAAGACGTCAAAATCCCCGCCAAGTATGTTCTCGGCCAAGAGAATAGAGGATTCTACGTTAACATGGAAGGCTTCAACGTCGCGCGAACGCTCGTCTCAAGCGCCTGCCTCGGCGGAGCTGAAAAATGTCTCGAACTCGGCACCGACTACGTCAAGAGCAGAGTACTCTTCGGAAGACCATTAGCGAACTTTGAAGGCATCTCCTTTGAGATCGCTGACGACCTCGCCCAACTTGAAATGCTCAAGAATTACCTCCTCAAAGGCGCCTGGATGATCGACCAACACTACAAAGATGGCAGCTTCAGCAACAAAGAGATCAACCAAACTATCGCGATCTGCAAACTCAAAGCCCCCCATCTAGGCGTCGAGATAGTGAAACACGCAATGATGTACCAGGGCGCACTTGGCTACAGCAGAGAAAGCCCACTCGAGATGTGCATGCGAGGACTCATGTCCTACGTGGTAGGCGCCGAAGGTGGATCTAACATCATGAAAATCATAATCGCCCGCGAACACATGGGAGACGTAGCCATCCCATACAAGTGAACAAGACTACTCGATCCGCTCCGTCTGTCATGACGCCGTAGAAAGGACGCTGATACAGCGACAGCTCTCAATTGGAGTTCGCTAGAAGCGACACCTAATAATTTGCAGGAGAACCGTCAAATACTCCACTGTTTCCCGAAGCCTACCTAGTGATGAATATGGAAGGCCCCTTGGCTGGCGTCAGAGTACTAGATCTAAGCAGAGTCTTAGCAGGACCATTCGCAACAATGACGCTCGGAGATTTAGGTGCTGAGATCATAAAAGTGGAAATGCCCGGCACAGGTGATGATACAAGACAATGGGGGCCTCCTTTTGTCGAAGGTGAAAGCGCCTATTTCCTTTCAATCAACCGCAACAAGAAGAGCATAACCCTGAACCTCAAGAATGAAAAAGCTAGAGAAATTGCCAAGAAATTAGCCGAGACTTCGGACATAGCAATCGAGAACTTCACACCTGGCACGGCGAAGAAACTCGGGCTTGACTACGAGACATTGAAGGCAATCAATCCGAAGATCGTCTATTGCTCGATCTCAGGGTTCGGACAAAGCGGGCCATATCGGGATTGGCCATCATATGACATCGCCATGCAAGGCATGGGCGGATTCATGAGCATAACAGGCGAACCCGACAGGCCGCCAGTAAGAATCGGAGTCGCCGTCTCAGACATCATAAGCGGAATGTATGCAACGATCGCAATACTGGCAGCGCTGAGAGCACGCGATCAGACAGGCAAAGGACAATGGATTGACATTTCCCTTCTAGATTCAACAGTTTCCGTCATGACCTATATGGCTGGCAACTACTTCGCTACCGGAAGAAACCCTCGCCCCGCGGGCTCGTCGCATCCCACAATTGTTCCGTACCAGGCCTTCAAGTGCATGGACGACAGTTACTTGATCGTGGCAGTCGGAAACGATAGACATTGGGAGCTCATGTGCAAAGCGATTCAAGCAGAACATCTTCTGAACGATTCAAGATTCGCTCACAATGCAGATCGCGTCAAACACCGAGATGAACTGGTCCCGCAACTCGAGAAGATCTACTCGAAAAAGCCCAGACAGGATTGGTTCAAGATCCTGACAGAGGCAGGCGTGCCATGTGGACCAGTCTACACTATGAGCGAGATCTTTACCGACCCTCAAGTCCTACACCGAGGCATGCTTCTTGAGATGAGCCATGTGAAAACAGGAAAAGTGAGACTGATAGGAAACCCGATCAAATTCAGCGAAACAAAGGTCCAGATCAGGACTCCACCACCTTTGCTGGGCGAGAATACTGAAGAAGTCCTGAAGAAGCTCCTCAATTACAGCGACAGCGAAATAACGAAACTGCGGGAAGAAGGCGCCATCTAGCCATTGCTGACATGTGCAAGTCAGCCTGTAGCCTCGGCGCTCGCTAGAAACTCATTTTACTTGGGAACATCGCAAGGCGTTCTCGTGAGCTCTAGACTTGCTGATTGTGAGCGGACCAGCTTCACCGATCCTAGCACGACGTGTAGCGGATGCAATGAGAACGGACGTAATGCAGCTCGAACACAAAGTGTTTCCTGACGGAGAGACGTACATTCGATTCCCAGAATCTGTTTCCGGGAAACAAATTGCGGTAGTACAATCATGCTACCCTCCACAGAACAAGAACCTCGTTGATCTATTGTTTGTTCTTGACGCGGCTCGAGAAATGGGAGCCAAAGACGTTGCTGCGATCGTCCCCTACTTTGCCTATGCACGCCAAGATGATACGTACAGGAGCGGAGAGGCGGTGAGCGCTAGGACAAGTGCTCGTCTGATCGAGGCTGCCGGAGCATCGCACTTCCTGACTGTCGATGTGCCCAGCAACAAAGCACTCCAATTCTTCAAGATCCACTCAGAGAACCTGACGTGCATGAATCTTGTCGGAGCATATCTGAAAACGCGCTCGCTAGAGAATCCGTACGTGCTCGCTCCGGATGATGGAGCGATCCCGCTCGCCCAAACCGTCTCCACGAACCTAGGGACCGAGTACGCATGGTTCGAGAAATTGAGGGACAAAGTGACCGGCGCAGTAAGCACATCCGGCAAAGACGTGGACCTGAAAGGCCGTGACGCAATCATAGTCGACGACGTAATTTCAACCGGCAAGACGATAGCAAACACAGCCCAGATAGCAAAGAAGCAAGGAGCAAAGAGAGTCATTGCCGCGTGTGCGCACCTCCTTCTCACGGGCGATGCCGAACGGACACTCAAGACCGCAGGAGTCGATGAAACCATCGGGACCGACTCGATCGAGACTCGACCGCAACCAGTCTCAATAGCACCGGTAATTGCTGAAGCGTTGAGAAAGATTTGGTGAAGGACCGGCTCTTCTTTGTCATCTCGGGAGAGCATCGAACTCTACCGCAAGCAGAGATACGTGCCATTCTCCAAGCACGAGGAATCGATTTCGAGGAAAAAGCAGCATCAGTGAAACTGCTGAGAGTCAAAGCCGATCGTTCAGCGCTTGACGCGGTAGCAAGGAGGAGCGTGATGTATGAGCAATGCGGCATCGAAATAGCTACAGCCGGTCCAAGCAAGAAACAGCTCCTGAATCTTCTGCGGAGACTAGACCTTACGCGTCACTTCGTCAGGAGGCGATCGTTTGCGGTTCGTTCGCTCCGCGTTGGCCGAGCATACAGGTATCTAAACAGGGCAACATTGGAGCGAGAGATCGGCGGAGTCCTAAAGGGAAAGGGCGGTGGAATCAAGGTTAACCTCGACTCTCCCGACGTGACGTTTCTCTGTGTGATCTCGTCACGAGGCTTACTCTTGGGAGAAGTCACTCACTCAAGAGTTCCTGGGCTAATAGCGTCTAGAAGACCTAGAAAGAGACCTGTATTCCATCCGTCAACGATGCAACCCAAGCTGGCCAGATGCATCGTGAATCTTGCAAGACCTCCTGAAGGAGCGCTCTTCGTAGATCCTTTTTGTGGAGTTGGAGGAATTCTCCTCGAGGCGGTCGCAATCTCCTGCAGAGCAGTCGGCGTGGACGCAGATCCGCGAATGATCAGGGGAGCAAGAACGAACCTAAAGCATTACGGTGCCGAGCCTTTCGGCCTCATCGTCGCGGACGCCACAAAGATCCCGATATGTCGCGTTGATTCGATCGTCACTGATCCGCCTTACGGAAGAGAGGCTTCGACTTACGGGCGAAAACTCCACGGCCTTCTCCAAGACTTCCTCCCGGCTGCGTATGACCTTCTTTCCAAGCGAGGCTACCTATGCATATGCTGCCCGAGCGAACTGCGGATCCAATCAATCGCGAGAAGGGTTGGATTCAAATTCGTAGAATCTCACTTGCTATATGTGCACCGAAGCCTAACCAGACGAATTCTTGTGCTGAGAAAGCAATGACATGATTGATGGAGGCCGCGACATGAAAGCCACATTTCTAGGTACAGGGGGCAGCGTGCCGACCAAGAAGAGAAACCTCCCTAGCCTTGCGGTCCGGACAGACGGGGGCCTCGTAATGTTCGACTGCGGAGAAGGCACCCAGAAGCAGTTCCTCATAGCAAAGCTGGGCTTCAACCGCGAAATGCGGATACTGATCTCCCACATGCACGCTGACCACATACTCGGCATACCAGGTCTTCTTCACTCAATGTCGTTCATGGGCAGGAGTCGAGATCTTGAGATCTATGGACCTCCTGGCATCTCCGAATTTGTGAAATGCACAGCAGAGACACTCAGGTTCAGACCATTGTTCTCGGTTCGAACCGTGGAGATTCACGCAGGAACAGTAGCAAAGACACGTACCTACACCATCAAAGCGGCGTGGGCTGATCACGGCATTCCATGCCTCGCATATTCGCTCATAGAAAACGATAAACCCGGCCGGTTTCATCCTGCAAAGGCAAGAGAACTCAAAATACCAAAAGGCCCACTCTGGAAGGCGCTTCAGATGGGAAAGACAATCAAGGTCGGCGGAAAGAAGATTGATCCGGCAAAAGTTGTCGGCCCTTCTCGTAAAGGGTTGAAGATCACTTATGCGGTGGACACGAGACCTTGCGACAGAATTGTCAAACTCGCCTTCGGCTCGGATCTGCTAGTACATGATGGTATGTTCTCGTCAGAAGTGTCGGAACGAGCTCGCGAATACGGTCATTCTACTGCCGTCGAAGCAGCGACGGTCGCAAAGAGAAGCCGCTCCAAGAGCCTAGCGCTCACTCACATCAGTTCGATCTATGAAGATACGAAGCAACTTCTTGCCGAGGCGAAGGCAATCTTCCCAAGGACGATCGTTGCCGAAGAGCTTGGATCGCTAGAACTATCTTAATCACTCACGAAAGCGAGTGCCGACAGGCTAGTCTTCGATTTCTTGTCTGCGTCGCGAGCTCGGTGCGAGCCAATCTATCACCTGCTCAGGATTCTCAACCGTAATGGTCAATGTGACGGGACCGAGCGGTGATTCGTCATATCTTTCACAGAATGACGCTTTACCAGCGAAAGCAGCCTGCTTATTCAAATGAACGACAATAGAGGAGCCTGAGATGTTTCTAAGTAGAATCTTGCGAGCTGCATCCCGGATGACTTCCTGACGAAGAAGGGTTCTGAGATTATCCAGATCTTCTAAACGGGACATTGACCCTTCCACCTTGGCGTGGCGTTCATCACTTCTCACAATTGATGGCGAACAATTAGGAAACAGATTTCGCACTGCTCGCAGGACTTTCTCAGGATCCTCCGTTGGATTGAGAGGAGTCTCTACACGTGATAGAACTTCATTCATTCCTACTCGCCTTTAGCAGAACAACCTCCGCGGCTGCGTTCAGGTCTTCAATGGATGTCTCGTTGATGAGCATCTCATCTGCCAATGCGATAACGGTTCCGATTCCGACGCCAAGCTCTCTTGAGTCTCTTTCCGCGAATTCATCCCAGTTCTTTGGGTCGTCACTTCTGCCTCTTGCGATTAGGCGCTTGCATCGTGTCTTCGGAGATGCATGGACTGCGAGGATAACTAGATCGTGGTTTCTTCGTAGCGTGTTCACTTCGTCCATGCTTCGGACCCCTTCCACGACCACTAGGGGGACCGCTGATGATTGTATCTTAGGGATTAGCCTCTCAGCAACGACGGATGGTCCCTCCTCTTGGCGTATTGCGAGCATGACCTTGCCGGTGTTCTCGGGAGTTGGTTCCAGACCTCTCTTCAGCGTCTCCTCACGAACCACATCTCCACAGATTAGCACTGGATAACCGTGTGATGAAGCCGCCCCTGAAACGATGCCTTTTCCGGCACCAGGCATCCCGACGATCGCGATCACCTTCTTACGCTTCATTGATACGATCGAGCCTTCCTCTTTCCTATCTATCCTGACTTGAATTGTTAAATTGGCAGCGCTGATATGTGGGTTTGGTAAGAAAACTTGGCCGGCGAACGGATACGAGCCTTCGTTGCAGTGGATATGGATGAGGCGAGCGTCGTTTCCAAGCTTATCGAAGCGCAGCGGGCATTAAGGGATCTAGGCGCAGATCTGAAGCTTGTAGAAACTGAGAACATTCATGCAACTGTCAGGTTCCTGGGTGAAGTCCCAGCGGCCACTATTGAACTTGTGAAGGAGCAGATGAATGAGGTCAAGTTTAGCGCCTTCGACATGGAATTCGTTGGGCTGGGAGCATTTCCGAATCTGAGGAGAATCAACGTTGTGTGGGTTGGCATGCGAAAAGGCAGTGAGGAGATATCGCATATCTTCCAACAGATCGAACCACGTTTCAGGAAAATCGGATTCGAGCCAGACAATAGGGGGTTCAGTCCCCACGTAACGATCGCTCGAGTGAAGACGGGACGGATGAAAGATGAGCTGGCGAAACTGGTGGATGAGATGCGTGATACACCATTCGGAGTCGTACATGTCGAGGAAGTACGCCTGAAGAGAAGCATACTGACACCCAAGGGCCCGCTGTATTCCACGATCCATGCAGTGCGAGCCAGCGGATAGCCACACTTGACAAGTTGTGAGAGATTGGAGAAAGCCGTTGGCGTCTGCGATTCCGTCACACGTCTGATAGTCCCGTCAGACACCGAAAGGAAAACTGTGAATGACATAGCGGAGAAACTGAGAACCAAACTCGTCATCGAGGCCGAGAAGAATAGACTCGAGGCAGAGGTTAGAATTGATGGATCCGTTGCAAAGGACACATGGCTGAAAGGAGACGCTGACATCGACATCTTTCTGCGCGTTCCCGCCTCGCTGAGCAGGGCTGATCTTGAGAAACGTTGCCTTGGTATTGCTCGACGAGCCCTAGAAGGATACACGATCATAGAACGATATGCTGAACACCCCTATCTTGAGACTCACGTCGAAAATGTGCGTGTTAACGTTGTGCCATGTTACAATGTGGCGCGGGGCGAGTGGCGAAGCGCGACAGACCGCACGCCCTACCACACAGAATACGTCATCTCACATCTTGACTCGAATCAGAGAAACCAGGTTAGGCTCCTCAAGGCGTTCTTGAAGAGAATCGGAGTCTACGGCGCCGACGTGAAAGTATCAGGCTTCAGCGGCATGCTCTGCGAGACCCTGATCATGTACTATGGCTCATTCGTGAGAACACTTGAGCAGGCACAATCATGGAAAGCCCCAATCACAATCGACCTGGAACGTTACTATGAAGGCAGAGAGGGAGAAATGGTCGACCTCTTCAACGCGCCGCTAGCAGTAGTCGATCCCGTGGACCGCGGCAGAAACCTAGCTGCATCCATATCCGGTCGGCGACTTTGGGAGTTCGTTGCGGCCTCCCGTGCTTTCTGCACCAAACCCAGTAGGACATTCTTTACCGATCGAAAGATCTCACCCCTAAGTGTGACAAGGTTTCGCCACAAAATGCAGCAGCGCGACTGGAACCTTCTAGCCATAGAGCTGGGCCGAGTGGACGCGGTAGTTGATGTTCTCTGGAGTCAATTGTACAGAACTGAGAGAGCACTGCGAAACCTCCTCAGACAAGAGGGTTTCAATGTCACCCGTTCGGCATCTTGGAGTAATGAGAAAGATCTCAATGTCATCCTGTTCGAACTGGAAAGCCTCACCTTACCCCCAATGAGAAAGCACTTCGGCCCACATGTTACCAGATCTCAAGCGTCTCAACTTTTTCTCCACAAGCACCTGAACGACAAGCGAACGATTTCCGGTCCATGGGTTGACGATGATAGATGGGCAGTAGATCAACTCCGCGAGAACACAAACGCCGTCGAACTCCTACAATCTGAAATCCGCGACGGCGGCAGAAACGTGGGGGTAGCAAGCAAGATCGCTCCTGTCCTGAAGCGAAGACATCACGTTCTTGCAGGCCCCGCCATTATCGACTTCTACAGAAAGAATCATGATGCGGCTCAATTCCTCACGAAATTCCTCAAGGGAAGGCCTGCGTGGCTTGAGTGAATCCATACCTCTATCCCAGAAACCGATTCAGTCAAGCGACTTGGCCGCTGTTCTCTGTTACCCGAAGCCAGAGGCACGCCTAGTTGAGACGAGATTGCAGGAGTTGGCTTCCATCGGAGTCGACGCTATCGAACTTTCAGGAACGCACCAGATTGGGCGAGCTAGAGTGCTGGGAAAGGGATGTGTGGGCATTGTCACAAAAGCCCTGATACGTGGCCAGACCGCCGCCTTAAAGATCAGACGAGTAGACGCCGACCGGCGAGATATGAGTCATGAGGCAGACATGCTTCGCCTTGCAAATTCTGTGAACGTGGGCCCAAGACTTCTCGCCCAGAGCGACAATTTCCTCGTAATGGAGCTCATCGATGGGCTTCCTCTCAACCGATGGGTTGCTCTCCTGCCGAAGACTGGATGCAAGAGAAGAGTTCGCCGAGTAATCGGCGGGCTCCTAGATGACTGTTACCGCCTGGATAGGATTTCTCTGGATCACGGTGAGCTTAGTGAAGCTCCAAAGAACGTTCTCGTGGAATCGGGCGATATTCCACGAATTGTTGACTTCGAGAGTGCAAGCGACAAGCGGCGACCTTCGAATGTGACCTCGATTTCTCAATATCTGCTGATTGGAGGCGGGCCCGCGAGACGCCTACGAACCATTCTACGATGGCGAAGAAAGGCGTCGCTCGTCCGTGCACTGCGGGACTACAAGCATAATCCCGATGATCAGTCCTTCCAGAAGATCAGACTCATCGCTGGGCTCTGAGACATGTCGAACAAGAAGAGACTGCCGACGATCTTGCTTCGCGGAGGCATTTGCCGCATAAGGGTGCATGTGCTTGCAGAGAGTGGCTAGACGCCGAAGCCAATCTTGACTCCTGACGATTGCTTGTACTCAACGTGATCCATAGCGATAGCGTAAGCTAAGATCACGTATGGATCGAGCTCTGAGCCTAGTATCTCAACTCCATAGGAGTCGCGTACGGTGACCCATTTCTTGGTGATCTGAGCGATCGGTGCGCCTGTGGGTGATTGGATTGCGAAATCATGTGCAGTTATGTTTCCTTTGATTCTCCCGATTTCCTGCCCGGACGAGTTTTCCAGCCACCACTCAGAACCCATGAGCTTCATCACTTTCTTCTTCACTACAGCCAGCAACTGGTTTTGAGTATCGTAGATTTCGAAGGTTGGTCGCACTGTGACGACTTTGCCTTTCACTTCGCCAAGGCGTGTACCGTCAGGTGATTCGAACCAGAACTGTGGGCCTATACTTGCTATCTTCCGTTTCACATAGGCAAGCAAGTTACCATTCCTGTCTTTGATTCCGAACGTGTCACGCATCGCCACAATCTTCTGCTCAATAATGAATTCTCTGCCCGCAAATGGAGAACCGACAGCAGTCGGCTGGACTGCTACAGGGGCAGGGACCGGCGTCTGAGTAGCACCAATCCTAGCTCCACAATTGGTGCAGAAACTGGAACCTTCCGGAATTGGCTGACCGCAAGAAGAACAAAACAACGCACACACCTCAGTAGGAGCATACTCCTTTGTCGTCATATAAGACATAGAGTTGAACAGCATTTTGTCCCATGAGGAGGATTGGAGCATTTCACGTCGCGGATCGTCACTGTCCGCGTGACCTCTCTTTAGCGCACTAGGCGAAGGCGCTTCAAAAAAATCGAAAGTGAGTTCGTCTGCCAATTATCAAGCATCCATCCAATCGAACTTGTCGCAGAGCTTTGAGAGGGCCGAGCAAAAGCCTATTATCATTACGGGACAACTGAGGCCGAGCGTAGGAGCCGTCGTCTAGCTTGATCTTGACGTGCCTTTTCTCGTGACCGCAGCAAATAATAGTTGCACTTCAACTGCATGGTCGGGCTATGGCGCAGGAAACACCTCGATGACCCATTTTTCCAGACCAATGACTGGACTGATCGCGTTGGCTATTGCAGCGATCATCATTGGCAACTTTGTCTCACCTGCAACTCCTTTCCTTCACCCTTCCTGGGGCTATATGATTGGGACTGGATGTGATTGTCACAATACTGGCGATGGCATCTGGCTTAACGGTACTGAGTGGGACAGCGAAGACAACGTTTTCCTTGTTGATGCAGACGGTGGAAAATCTTTCTCATTTCTAATTGAGATCCAGCGGCCTCCACAGCAAATTGTGGGGATTCTTCCATCTGTGATAGCATGGATGCCCGACATGACCGACAACGTGCAATTCAAATTCGACCCTCAAAAGGTCGAGGATGATTCTCCGCAGGATCAAGATTCTCGGCCTGGGGTCGTAACCGCTCTCTTCAAAGTGGTGGTTCCTGACAAGCCTGGAACGTATGTCATATCATTAGCCGCTGACGGTAACATTTTATCGACACTCGTTAGGGTGAAGTCCGCTTCCGGTTCTGTTTTGAGTGGTTCTGCATCGATAGTCAGCGTGGACTCTCCTTCGGTAGCGAAGACGGGAGGGTCAGTTGGGATGAAGGTAACCTTGCGGAATACAGGCTCGGAATCCCATAGACTCTACGTGTATGTAACAGACCGCGCCACGGGGGAGCAAGTCTTTTCCAAAGTGTATTCTGAAGAGGCAGTCCCCAAAAACGGAACGATCCTTCTGAGTGGAGAATTCGAGATGCCTAACAGTACGCTTGGCTTGTTGATACATGCTGGACATGTGCAGGATGGATCAGATGCTGATGATGCCCTATTCGCCGTCTCTGTAACATTGGCGTTTCCTTCGCCACCGACACAAGAGATTCCTTTCGACGTTCTGGCAAAGCAGTGGGTTCCATGGATTACCATCGCGGTCGCCTTTCTGGGGTCTGTTCAATTTGCCAAATCCTATGACGACAGACGAAGACGGCTTCTGATAGGAAGAACTGGAAAGCTGAATGTAGCCGTTGTCAAGTGTGCTCTTTGCGGCGTTTGCGAGAGCACGATAGCAAACTTCAGAGAGGATGTTCTCAATATTCTATCTCACAAGGTTGACCTCGCGCTGAGTGTGACGAGCGCGAAAGCATACGAGCCTGTCGACGTGGCACTGGTCGTAGGGTCGATCAGAACAGAGGAAGACGTTAGAGCTGTAAAAGAGGCGAGAGAGAAAGCAAGGTATCTTGTAGCCTTTGGCGCATGTCCAGTCTTCGGCGTATTGCCCACGGGCGACCGACGCCTCGTTGAGAGCATCACACGCAAATCGCGCAAACCCGTAGCGCTGGAAGAGATCCCGGAGGTGAAGGATGAGATAAGGCCTCTGAGTGATTATGTGACGGTGGATCTCACTATTCCAGGATGCGCTCCACCGCCGGAAACTATTCGCACTGCACTTGAAACGATATTGTACGATCTTGCTTCGAAAGAGAGGAAGTGAACAAGACGTCCGAGAAACATCAGTCAGGGTTACGCTCCTTTACGAGAAGGCGTTTTCTGCAGTATTCCGCGGCCACGGGAGCAGGGTTATTCCTCATTGGAACAACTGAGTATTTCACCTGCGTCAGCGCAGAAACCAAAGTACGCTATCCTTGTTGACGTTTCAAACTGCATCGGTTGCATGAAATGCATCGCTGGGTGTGAAACGTACCATAAGGAATCCTTCGGTTGGTCCGCTGTGGGAACTACCTATACTAAGGTGTCCTGGGTCGGCGATTCAATCCCTGTCCCTCAACTCTGTTTGCACTGTGTTGATGCTCCCTGCGCCAAGGCTTGCATTACTCATGCCATAACTCAGCTTGACTATGGCCCTGTAACGTATGATAGGGACAAATGTATCGGATGCCTCCTCTGCGTAAGCCAATGCCCATTCCAATCCATAACCTACAATCCAATAGAGAAAAGGATCTACAAATGTGACATGTGCTACAAGCGAATAGAGAAGGGCCTGAATCCGTACTGCGTCGATGTCTGCCCTACAAACACAAGATCCTTCGGCCTGTATGATACTAAACTGGAGGAGGGAGCCAAAATCGCTGAGCAGAAGAACGGTGTCCTACTCTATTCGGGAGAAACTAGCACACTATACGTCGTCACGCGGGATACGTTTGAGAAGATCGCGAACAGCCCCGACGTGACCGTTGTTAAGAATGAATATCCTGCCGATTCGAGGTGGGTCACCGACCTCATGAAGTATTCTAGATTAGCGTGGATTCCGATGGTGCTCGGAACAACACTCTACGTTGCTAAGTGGTTAAGAGGTCAGCCGAAGGGGACTCCATGAAGAGTAGAGAGTCGTCGGCATCTCAGGCAGGAAAGTACAGGCTCTCCTCGTTTAGTCTCGAGAAGCCAGGTCTGTTAGATCTGCTCTTCAGAAGGTCCCTCATTGTAGGTATGGCTGATTTCCTATTTCATATCGGACTCTACGGAACCATCATTACAGGAGCAATTGAAGAGACATCTAACTTTCTACCGGCTCTAGCGAGCGTCTTCAATAGTTATGGTTGGCTGATAGTATGGGCGCATGGGATTACCGGCGTCTTTTTGGTTATCGGCGGAATCGGATTTGTTGTAAGATACTTGACAAACCGATACTTCAGGTTCGCCTATGGAAAAGTGTTCTACCTGGACTTAGCTTTCATGGTAATCATCGCGGTCAGTGGTACATTGCAGGCGTTCGCTGTGTTTGGTGTGGTAGCAGTTGAAAGCTTCACCGCGTATCCGTTCAAGTGGGTTGCCGCTATCCAGCTGACAAGCGTGTATGTTTGGGTCGTTGCGTCCCTGTTTCTTGGCGGAGCTGTAAGGCACGCGTTGGCTACAGTGGTATGGCGGTTGACGAGCGCTGAGAAGAGGCAGGCAGTATTCCTGAGATTCAGTGACGCGTGTGGACGTTGTGGAAGATGCATTGAAGTCTGTCCGCTTCATGAAGCAACAGACGAAGCTGAGAGTGAAGCTCCAGTAGTGAAGTTGAGAAGATACCTCATGATGCTTTCCAAGAAGTCGCTCCCGGCGAGTGAGATTAAGTCGATCGCTGAACAGACGACCGCATGCACACTATGCGGGCTATGCGTGGGAGTCTGCCCGTTCTCATTTGACTTCGTCGACATGTACAAGGATCTTCTCGCTTACGCCGAAAAGATCCACCCGACACTCCTCCTAGAACAACATGCTACACCCCAAGCCGTCTAGAGCTCGTGACGGCAATCAATAGACTTGTCAGGAAAGAATGATGGAACGCGAGGAGTCGTTGCCATGTGTGTGACGTTGATGAATCATCCGCGCTTTCTTGAATTCAAACCGAATTTAGGTTTGGCTTGAGTAGCTTTCGCGTAACAGAAAACTAACCATGAATTTGCGATCGTCAACAAGCCAACACGGTCGTTGGACGTACTTTGGAAATACTCAACGGAGACTTCAAGACACTTTGGACGTGGTTCTGAGGATTAAGACCGACCTTGAACGGCATGATCCGCCTCATACCACTCGATCGCAGTCAGAAACATCCCTCATATTACTGGAACTTCGCTCTGAAAGAGTCGAACTATCCAAAAAAGGGCAGAATCTTCACCTCGCTTCTAACTGATCTCTACCATTTCGATTGCGGTCAGTTCTTGTGTTTTCCACAAACATGACGAAACAGATGGAAAACAAGGCGGCGAGCCAAGCTTGAGTGAGGAGCACATGAGGGTCTAAACAGGTCAACTCAACATTATCGGATTCTTCGCAAAGCTAAAACGTAGATACGTTGCTACAAGCGCTGGGGCTGGAGTCTAGACCGTGGGGCCGATCCCTTCTATCGAACATCAGAGGGAGCCCATTCGTCTAGCACTTGCTTCCATAATGGAAGTGTCAATTAGAAAGGGCTAGAACTGACAAAAGTGCGCGAAAAGCTTGGTCTAGACAACGATTGTCGCCAAATGGATACCAGAGCCGCACACGGCGGTGAACCTGGGGCGCTGGCGTCCCCGCGAGCGAAAGCCGCGAGGCCAGAAGTCGTGGGTTCAAATCCCACCGGCCCCACCATTCGTTTAGTAGCACTATGTCGAATTGTTCGACCTGTTCAGCACCTGCATAGCTCTGAGGGTAATCATCTTGCTTGGCTCTCCCGGTTTTTCGAGCGCAAATGAAGTTGGCTTTCTTTTTTCGTACCATTTGGCCATAGATCCCTCAAGGTCGGGATGGACGGCGTCGAGGAGCCATTTCCCGTCGCGTCGTCTCTTCTTTGTGAGTAGTGAGAGCGCATCCTTCAGCCTCTTGTCGTCGCCGTATCCTAGGGCTGTGATGAAATCAAGGCCGACGAGCAAATCGTAATAATAGTGGACTGGGTAGTGGAAGCGGTACCAAGGTCGGTAGCGTGCTCCTTGCTTGTGCATTTCTCTTTCCAGATAGAACTCTGCCCCCATTTCGACGGAGTGTTTCATGCTTCTGGTCCACTTCTGGCGTGGGTATACGGCGAATGCGCTCATGCCTTCCCACGAGTCTAAGTTTCTCCCCGACCCGAAACATGACCAGCCGCCCTTCTTCGCTTGATTCTTCACCAGCCATTCGAACGCGCTTGTTACTTTGGGGTGGTCGGCGTAGCCGAACTTCACCAAGGCACGCGCGGTGTTGCCCACTATGCATAGATGGCTTTTGCTCCATCCGTCCGCGCCAAATCCGCCGTCTCTTTTTGCAAATCTTCTGATCCATAACTCGCAGGCCTTGGAGATCTGTGGATTCTCCTTTGTTAGACCTAGGTCTGATAGGATGAGCAGCATCCAGTTTGTAGACACGTACTTCGGGACGTACAGGCGCTCTTCATCAACCCACGATCCGCCGGGCATCTGCTTGGCAAGGATGTCCGCAGCCCATCCGATCTTAGAGATCATCCGCTCTGCTGATTGAACTTCGGGATCGTCCTGAGTTCTCCCTAGCAGCTGTGTCAGTGCAAGATACCTGATGGATGGCTGGTCCTTGTTCAGCAGCCAATCAAGAGCCGTTTTGGGTTTCACCGGTTTGATCCTCACTAGTGGTCATCCATCCGCTCAAAGAACCTGGGCGGATATAGGTTGCGAGATACTGACTCTCTAGTGAATGAAGAGAACTCATTTGCCGCCGACGTAGATAACGCTTGACGATAGCCATAGGCAGTCTGCATATGCCGTCTGCCTCCTCGTGGATTGGATCCGTGTTGACGTTCCTCTCTGCTGACTGCGGCGCTCGGGTGGGTGCACCTTCTTCTGGGTGGAACCCATCCTTTTGAACGTGCCATTTTGAGGCGTATCGGCTCAAGAATACTCGTATTTCAACTCATAAGATTCCGAGGCAACCTCTGCAGGTAGTCCGTGATTTCTGGGTTGTTCTATTTTCTGAACGGCACGTTCGAAGGTCTAGCGCTTTATTCATGTTCCACCAATGCAGAGTTGATGAGAAATGAGTCGAAGAAAGATACTCGTCACTTCGTGTGGCATCGTGATTCTTCTGGTTGCCTCCTATTTCATCGGCGTGTTCTACTCACAGTCCAACACGATCATGCGGACCGGAGTCGCCACCAGGCTTCGCAACGATGACCGAGGCGGCATCGCCATTCGGCGGAGCCGCGAAGGATCAACCGACATCCCAAGAAAGAGTAGTGATATACAATGGACACGTATCGCTCGAGACCAAGGACATTCAAGGAACACTTCAGAGGATCAGAGGGCTTGCGGAGGGCAATGGTGGATACGTTGCCAGCTCATCACGCTCAACCTACGGTACACAAACGATAGCTCAGATAGCCATTCGAGTACCGAAAGACCAGTTTCGCTCTTCCATTCAGCAGATAGAAGCCTATGGGAAAGTCCTCGACGAAAGTACGAACAGCGAAGATATCACTCAACAGTATACCGATCTGAAAGCTAGACTCAACAACCTGCAGAAACAGGAAGAACGCCTCCAAGAAATCCTAGACATGGCGAAAACGGTTGAAGATATCCTCCGAGTGGAGACCGAACTCGGAAGAATTAGAGGCGAAATAGATAGCCTGCAAGGCCAAATCAACTATCTCGAAGGCAACGCTGAGATGTCACTCATCTCAGTCACATTGACTGAGCCACTCCCCGCCTTCATGCCGCCGGGAATGAACTGGGGCGAGACATTCGAGATAGCTGTCCAGGGATTCTTCACAATCCTTCGCGGAATCATAATTCTCGCAGTATCCCTAGTACCTGTCGTAGCGATCGGAGCACCGGTCTACTACCTCTACAAGCGCAGAGAGAAGAGCAAGACACGATAGACACGATTTCGATGGCGACAGGCAAGCTGATGCTCGCCGAGCGGATCTCAGACCATCCGACCATGAACAATCAGGCTCGCATGGAAATGCGGACGCGGACACTCGACATTCGACATATCGATTCGCTCAATAACCCCTTTTTATAGCGATCACCCTTGTGCCGCCTGTTGAACAACCATGAGCGCCGAGGTACTTGATGAGCTCCTCTCCCGCGGCTCCTACAGCAAGAGGAACCTGAGGTTGAGGAGACTACTGAGCATAGTCCTCTAGTGAGGACCTCAGCGGTCAAGCGATGACGCATTCAGAGTCCCGTATGCTCTACCGCCTCTAGGAAGCCTCTGCCAAAGGTGCGCCTGCAAACGTAATCGGCTTCTTGCCTAACTTCTTCCGGAGCATTTCCGACCGCAATCTTGTACGCAACTTCGCGAAAAAGGCTGAGGTCATTGTAGTTGTCACCGATCCCCGTAGAATGAGTCAATGGTATCTTCGCCAGTCGTCCCAGCTGAGCAAGAGCATTCCCCTTGTCACAGCGAGCGTCCAAGAGCACGTAAGTGACACCGGTGTCGATGAGATCAATTCCCATCTTGCTTTTCTGTAGCAGTTCTCTGGCTTTCTCGGGGTTGAGCGATCGTTCCAACGAGACGCTTGACAACCGCATCCCGAGCCGGCTATCGGGTCTCTCTCTTACTTTGTTACCAATTCTCTTCCTAAGCATTCGTAGCGCAGCGCGGGCGTCTTCAATTCTACCAAGAATCTTGATCGGTGTCTGATACTTGGCGATGACACCTCCGTTCTCGGCCACAAGAAAGCCAGAGGTGCCTATGAGCTGTGCGAGCGATCCAGTTGCGGCTAGGTTCCTTCCACTATCCAGAATCACTTTGACTCCCCGCTCTTCGAGTTCTCTGATCTTCTGAGCGGCGCCAAGGTCAAGCCTAAGCTCGGCATCAGTCAGTGTGTAGTCAATGTCAGTCACGATGACCCGTTTCTCGGGCATTGTTGATCTGCGCTTCATCCTGCTGCTTCAAGTTAAAAAGGAAAGTAATGACGCTGTACACAAGAACTTACGCGAACTTGAGCTCGCTATCGATGAACTCGCCTACTTGGCTTAGCATTGTGGGCGTTGTGGGCGCATTCCCCTCGTCTGTTCTCTCGATGCAGCTTCTTCCACCACAGGGGCACTCGGAAATTCCGTGTGATGTCAAGCTTATCATAAGGTTTCAGATCAAGGATAGGTGTCCCGTTGTATGCGTCCAAGCCTTCCACCGTAAGGACTCTGCCCTTCTTGCTGAGTAGCTTCACGAGAGTTAGCGCGATGGGATTCGGACGGTGAGGAGATCTAGTGGCAAAGACTCCTGTCTTCTTGATATCAACTCGCCCTCTTGGGTGAACCATCAGAATGCCACTCCATTTTGGCACCTCATGGAGCAGAAAGAGCACATACAGGTGCGAGAACCCTTCGACGCCTCTCAGTCCACCCGCGAACTTGCGGTCAATAATAATCTTTGACACAGTAGTTCTGTGTCGCAATTCCTCATGGTCTGCATCTGTCACAACATGCCCGATTGGCCGCAGTTGGACGCGCATTTCCGAGACTCCGGGTAATACTAACTCTCTTCTTCAGTTGTAATGAAAAAAGATAGCTAGGCGTTCGCCGATGATTCGAAGGTTCGTCGCCTAGACGCGCCTGAAGTTCTGACCCGGTTTTCTACCGAGTTCCAGTCGCTTCTCTGCGTTTCTACGAACGTGTAACCTGGGTACTGGAGAACGCTTGTTTGCTCCTTGAACTTTCGGCGTCTGCTGGCGGACTTTCCCAGCCTTCGTAAGAGATCCGTGAGTTGGTATAGTCAACACCTCCCATGATCGATATGACTGGCAGCTCTATTCGAGTCAGCTCATCTTAAAGGTATTCGCAAGGGTCGAGATCCAGTGACCCACAGGCTACGATGCAGGAATATCGCCGGTCTAGGATGACTTGAATAGTACGGGCCTACCGGAAGCATCTCTCGTCGACGTGCCAAACTCCGGCAGCTCTCTCAGAATCTCGCCGCTGAAGACCGGGCCGTCCTTGCAGACCATGTAGGGTCCGATGCAGCAACTGCCACAGATTCCTGATCCACACTTGAATATGCGCTCAAGCCCTGCTTCAGCCGGGATCTGTGCCTCGCCCGCGAGGTCCATGATCTTTCTCATCATCACCTCGGGACCACAGGTGTACACGCGATCAAATGATCCTGCACGCAGAACCTTTGCGGCCTCGTGTGTTGCAAGCGCTCGGATTCCAGCTGACCCATCATCGGTCGTGACGATGCAGCGTCCTCCCGTCTCCTTGCATAGACGTTCTATCTCGTTCTGGAAGAGGAGCTCGCGGTTGTTGTGGGCTCCAAGGATGAAGCTGCACTTGACACGTGCGGGGGCGAGCATGCGAACTAGCGCCAGTAGGGGGATTGCTCCTGTACCGCCTCCGATCATGAGCGCGTTCCTGACACCCGCGTAGGTGAAACCTTTGCCGTATGGGCCGCGGACACCGATCAAGTCACCCTTCTTCTTTCTGAGAAGCGCTCCCGTACCGTTTCCGCGTTCTTTCACGACGATCGTAACGATGTCGTCTTTGCCTCGCGGCAGTAGGCTCATTGGCACCTCATCTGTACCGGGTGCCCAGATCATTCCAAATTGACCCGGCATCGCGGTTGCTCCCAGTTTGTCCTTGAAGCTGAGTGATTTTGTGTTAGCAGCTTCAGGCGCTACATCCAGGATCGTAACGACTCTTGGTCGGTGGAGAGCGCGGATTGGTGTCGGAAGAGCGGTGCTCATGGACGGCAGCTCGACGGCTTCGTCTTTGCACATGCGTCTTGTGCAGTAAAGACTTTCGAAAGATCGGACATTTTCAGGAGCTCCGTGGTCGGCTCACTTTGAACATGGTATGACGTTCTCTTGGAAGAAGAACCTCGTGCCGCCAAGAGCTTCCACATCGAGTGGTCTAACGCTCACGACTACTGGAAAGTCGCGAACCACGTCGCCTATCGCTAAACAGTGGCCGGCAGGCAAGTCTTTCACGAGTAGTTTTACGCTCTCGCCGTCAATCTTGGCTGCTCTCGCAACGACATCCAGGTCACGTTCGTTTGTGAAGTTGAAGAGGAATATGTTGTCTGCCTGTCTGTAGATGCTTTCTTGAATCGTATCCGGCTGATTTGTTATGAATGTGGTGAATATGCCGAGATGCCTCATTCGGGTGACTATGTCATCCCAGTAAGTCTCGCGTAGGTAGAGATGCGCTTCCTCCGCGAAGAGGAAAACCGCTTTGAGTCGAGCGTGTGAGAGCAGTTCAGTGATTTTGCTCAAGAGAAGTTCAACAACGATACGGCGGATCATAAACGACTGATTCTTCATGTTCACAACGACTGCTCCACCGGTAGCCAATCGTTCGAGAAACTGACGCGAGTGCGTTGTTGAGGGGTCGTCTGTGAATATTCCCGAGTCGACGAGCGTATTGTATCTTGACTGGAGAGCGTCTCGCACGCTTTCGTGGCAGTCAGATTCAGCAATTGCTTCTCCCAACGATTTGACCATCAGTTCGTTCTTTTGTTCGAGTTGCCGCCATATCCTTGCGAAGACGCGGGCCGATGTTCCTGGTAGGTCTAATGCGTGTAGGAGGATGTCCATCATTGTCCCCAAACCGATCTCAGCCAGAGTAAATCTGAGACTAAGCCTCGGCGTCAGTACTGCAATCTTTCCTTCGTATGGGCTTCTTTCTCCACTTGCTCGGCGCGTAAGGTTTGTGTACTCTCCGTTCACGTCTAGAATGAGGCATGGAGCACCATGATCGAGAAGGCCCATCGCGAGCAACTTGGAGAGATGGGATTTGCCCGTTCCTTTTTTCCCGGTTACGATGTTGAGTCTACCGTCAAGCGTTGTAGCGTTAACCGTGAATTTGAAGTTCTCTTTGATGCCTCCAAGCAGGATCGGTCTGCTGGGAGACTCCTCTGAAGCTATCGTCTCGATCGGGAATTTGGATACCAAGGAATTGATCCTTGAAGGAAGCCACGAAACGTTGCGAGTTGGGCGACCATTTTCCAAAGCTCCCCTGATCTTGCAAACTAGAAGCTTTGTATCCTTCAGCACTGCGACCTGTGATGAAATGTCGAGTGGGTCGATGTCGTTGCCTTGTATTGGTTCCTCTGTCATCACATCACGTAGTATGTCCTCAAGTATTCCTGGGACGTTGGCGAATTGTATGTCGATGATTTGAATGATCAGCCCTTTGTGCGATCGTTGGTCCTCAACGAGCAGGTAATCGCCCTTGTTTACCTCTTCCTCCGGAAAGCTGATTAGCTGCATGACGTCGCCCTCTTTGCGGTAGATCTTCACTGGTCTATGATGCCCCCCAAGTTCCGAACGGTCCGAAGAGCGATTTTCTCAAGTTGAACCGTGGTGCAATCCTTAGTCCATGCGTGAAGGCTAGGTGACGCTGCACGGCAATTACGTCGTTCGCGGTGAATGTCGAGAAGATGTGAGCGAGCCTGAGCGTCTCAGGGTAACCTTGCGCTACAACATCGCTTGCGATAAGTCGATTCATTGCGTCTATTCGCTCTTCAGGCGGAACCTGACGGTCCGCATCTAGTCTGAAGGCGAATCCGTTGTCGGTGAGCTTCGCAACGTACACATGACCTGCGAGGCGAACTGGATGGGACTCGAACTGTCCTCTGACGGCCCTGTCAACATCTACCACGCACGGCGCCTGAGCTTCGGATACGAGTGAAGTGATCTTTCTGCCGAAAGCACATAGTTTCGTGCTCTTTGAGAAGGCAAGCACGACGCTTCCTCTTTCTCTCGCTGAATCTAGGATCCGAGCGAGATGTGCGGTCGGATTGTCCGGTGTTCCGACTGTGAGTGATCCGTCGAACAGGACTACTGCATCTTCAAGAGAGACACAAATCTCTCGCTGTATCCATCGTTCGAGCGTATTGCGTAGTCGGCTTATGGCGCGTTCTGTGAAGAATTGGCTTGACCCTACGCCAGCCATAATTGAAGGCAATGATTCGTCCGTAGTGTGCCCCAGATGGAATGCCAAGGGGCCGCATCTGACGTATTGGTACCCGCGACTGGACTTCCACACAACTGCACCTCTGATTGCGGCCAGTACGCCGGTTTCAGTTTCGCCGATCTTCAAACTAGAGACGTCAACCGCTGCCACGGTCGACTCCCTCGATGACCCCAAACGGATTGTCTCGCAATGATCGGAGTCGCCAACTGCAAGAGCTGGAGTTGTCTCGGATGTCTCATCATCAATGGCCATTGCGAGTATTGATGATTCTCTGGGACTGAATGCTCGACCGCTCACCTGCTGCATTGTTCTGCTACTGAGTTCTATGAGAAACGACGGTAGAAGTGAGCGTTCGCTGTTCCCCAATCGTAGCGAACTGCTTATCTCTTCAATTGAAGCATCTGTCATTTGGGTGCGGTGGATCACCAGATTCTCACCCCCTATTGCGGGAGCTGCCAAAAGCTCCCGTTCCCGCCGCACCCGAATTCCCCCAATCGGGCGCGGTGGTTGTGACCCTCACTATTTCTGAGGGACCCCTCCTTCAAGACCGCTTGGCGACGCCTGCAGTTCCTGTTCCATCTTCATGATGCCAGCGGTTGTGATTCTGTAGGTCCCGCGCGTGGCGCGTTCGATGAGACCTTGTTTCTGAAGCTCTGCAATAGTGTTTCTAACTGTCTTCAGTGCTTTGCTTACGGATCTTGCTATTTCTTCTGCATACAATTCGTCGCTGGGACGTTTCTGGAACTTGTTTGCAACATGCGCTCCGAGAAGAACACTTGTGATGGCTTTTTCCGCAGGCAGGTTCTCTTGTAAGAGAAGGACTTGCCCGTCAGGTGTGATCTTCAGCATTCTAGAAATAGAATCAAGCATCTTTGTGTACTCCGGAATGTATAGGAGTTTTGAAGCTGCGTCGTAGCCTGGAACGGCGCGTGAGACGAAGGCGAGCACTTCTTGCATGACTGCGTCTACTGTTCCCTTTGCTGTGTGCTTTAGTTCCCCGATTTGCACTTCAACGGTAAGAGTTCTTTCTTCGCTCAGTCGTGATCAACTCTTCAGTTTCGGAAGCACGTCGTTTCGGAAGCGATGCAGCCCGAAGGTAGTCACCCGGTACTCACCCTTCCCGGTTCTTTCTACTACCCCCTCGCCCGAAAGCTCGCTAAGCCTTCCAGCCACCGTTCCGGATCCCTTGCCGGTGAACGAGATGAGATCCGATGCGAGGAGAGTCTCCTTTTCCGATTTCCCAGTTTCGTGCGCAATCTTTCCTCTGACCAAGTAGAGTAGAACGAGTTCGCGATCTGTCAAAGCTTCCAATGGTGTGAGGACGACAACGCCTTCTGGCGTGATCGCAAAGACACCTGCAGCTTCTTTCAGGAAATCGGCGAAATCAACGGTGAGAGTGATCCTTGAAACGATCTCTAGTGCAGGAATCGTTTGGGAGAGGAATTGAAAGACGCCTCTGAAGACCTCTTCAGGATTGCCCTTGATTGTCTTCTCAACATCACGGTACTTGATTGCTACTTCGACTTGTGTTTGGTCACTCATTCCATGCTCCTCCTCGATGTTGCGGTGCTATTGTTGCGGTTCACCGCTGCTGATTACATTCACATCTGTAATGATCTTGCACTCTAAAAGCTCTTGCGCGTGCACATAATCGTGCTGAGTAACGCCTTGCATTATTGTGAATGTATTGATCATCAATGATCGCGCGAAAATACGAGTACATGTGATTAGATGTTTCCGCTAGATGTTACTCTACATCAATTCACTTTCACTCGGTCTCATGAGAGATCAAATGCGATCTACAGACGCAATCCTCATATTGCTAACCTCGTGTAGGGGGAGTCTGGAGAAGCCTTGAGGTACAACGAACTAAAGACCGTGATTCTGGATCTGCTCACAACCGAAGAATGGTGCGATTCCAACCGAATCATAGAGCGAGCACGATCTGAATCGGGGCTCTCAGGGTCCTCCCGTGCAGTCAGAATGGCACTTCTACGTTACCATCGATATGGCCTGCTTCATAGAGAATGGCGTAGGGGCGAGTACGTCTACAAGCTTTCCGACAGAGGTGCGAGAAGACTAGCGTGGCTGAAGGGACTTTCAGCTGATCGATTGATGGGTGACGTGGCAACAGCGCGTTCAAGATTGGATGGATCGAACCCCTCTTAATGAGGGGATAACCTCCGCTCTAACCCACTGCAATCCGGCACCTGACAGCGAGTATCGCCCTTTCTCAGTGATGAGTTTTCCATCCTTGCGCAGCTCGCTTGCCCTTGCCCTGATAACATGAGGTTTCGTCGTCTTCCAGCTAGCGTTGAGTAGATCGCTCAGCTCCTTATCACCAAGCGGCGTTGGCTGAGCCTTGTAGAGAACCAACCCAATGGCCTCTTTGGCTGTCAGAGAATCGAAGGGAATTGTAAAGTGTGGCCTCCCGTCTGGTCCTGTCTCAAGGATCCCTTCCAGATCTTCGCCACCCACGGTCTCTACTGTCACGGATTCTGATCGAGATTCTTCTTGAACAGGACCAGAGTAGGGTGGTTGCTGAGCCATCAGTTCCTCAAACTTTTCCTTCACGTACTCTGACTCGCCTTCGAGCTCAACTTCAAAGCTTCCTCGTCGAATTCGGAAACGCAATCTGTTCTCAGCTGACAAGTGTCTCAACCGGAACTAGTGTGGTGACAGCTTTTCACTCTTCCCGTAGTAGGACCACAGCGGGCTCCTTCTGGTCGCTCTTTTGAAACATGTTATCGAAATTTGGAAATCAGCCTTCCGTAATGCACCCAAATGCATCGCTGATTGATGGTGCACAATCCCGTCCACATCGAGCGAAGGCATAATTACCTCGACCGGGGGTCTGAGTCTGCGGCCGCGGCCGTAGTCTAGGGCATGCACTCGTCCAAATCTGACGAGCAACATGCGGATAACCTGGTCTAGGACATAGCTAAGCGTCCATTGGCCTTCCATCCACTGACGGGAAGAGAGCCAACGACCCGGGTCCGAATCCCGGCGGCCGCACCAATGAGAATTTTCGCTGGCTTGGTTCCTCTCTCATGATTGACGTGTAACAGGATTGTTTGAGCTCATGTACAATAAGGCGACCGATGGGGAATTCGTCACGCGTCTGCAGCAAATCGAAATGAGCACGGATTGGGGACATGTAGTGGAGTCAGAGGCTATAGATTATCAAGGGGTCATTCGCGTCGTCTGCTATTTGCTTAGGTAATTGACTAAAAATATCTTCTATTTGCTGCAACTCGTTCGGCAAAAGCAGGGCTCTATGAACGATAATGTATCTTACGTTGTTCTCCCTCAGCATCTGCAAACCACGCGCGACATCACTGGCATTGACTTGTCTGCCAGAATGTATTGCCACTAGCGCCGCAACGAGCGGGTTCTGCTCAAATGAGCGTAGAGTAGATTGCGGAAGTCGGGAAACCCAACCGCCGACGATGGGTTTCTCATGTATGGTTTGATAGTACAGATAGCGGGCTATATGCACTGGAAACGGCGATAGGGGCACTTCCATTATCGCATAAGGCTCTCGATCAGCCCGCATCTGATAGTATATGCTGGGCGCAGTTGCGGCTGTGACTGGGTATGGTATAATCAGGCTTTCAACCAGGATCAGAACACAAAGTGCGATGCCGATGAGATTTCTAGACCTTATCCGTCTGTCTGCCATGAGGCGCCGGAAGCCGTAACCCGCCAACATAGAAAACGAAAGCAGACAAGTCAACGAGAATCTGCTAGGGATGTAAAATGACGCAAGTGGAAAAATCGCGATCTTGTAAGGGAGATCAAATATGGATACCCCGTAGAGATGCAATTCGGGTCCGAGAGACAAGCCTGCGAAAACCACAGCCATGGCCGCCCAGAGATGCGTCTCTTTGGATCTCTGGCGGATGCTCGCGAATGTCGCCAGAGCAATAGTGGTGTAACCGATGAAGACCGTGGCCTCAAGAGGGCTTGCGGTGAAATGAGAATACACGCCCGAGAATAACAAGTCGTAGAGAACGGTGCCTAGATTGGGGGTGAAATAGGCAAGCAGGTCAACTGAGTTCATGGTGACATATGACAGAGGAAGCCCAAGGTTTGCGTCTCCAAAGTAAACAAGCGACGCAGTCGAATAATAGAATGGAAGAGCTATGACTAGAAAGACTCCCAAGCCCAGAAGCAGTGGTCTAACCAAGCCTTTCAAGGATCGTTCCTTGGTCCACCATAGGACTATCGGAGAGAGTATCAGACTTAGAACAGCGACTTGTACAAGGTAGATCTCCGAGGATAGTCCCACTAGCGCCAAGAAAAGACCGGCTAGAAGTGCATCACTCGTTTTCCGAGTCCTCAGGGTCCTAATGAGGAAAAGTATGTACAGAGGAATGAATTGCGTGGTCAACAGGTTCAGATGGCCGAGTCCCCTCATCAGCCTGTAGGAGCAGAAAGTGAAGATGATGCTCGAACCGAAAGCTGCCCATCTGTCTTCCATCAGATACCGTGCGAGCGCAAACGTGCCATATCCCGTCATGACGAATGTTAACAGAAAGAGAATGTTGTATGTGGTGGGCAAGTTGAAGATGAACTGAAGCGGCACGGAGAGCAAGGTGTTGAAAGGAGTGAGTGTTGTTGAAGCAAGACTCACACCTGTGGGGTAGAACATGTATGGGTCAAAGTATGGATTGACCTTTTGCTCGATGAGCGCCTTCTTGAACCACCAAAACTGGTTGATGAACTGCCACACATCTCCGCCACCAGGAACGGCTTCGGTGAACTTCAAGATAAGAGGGAAAGTTGCAACAAGAGCCAACGCCAAATAGACGGCACCAAGAACCACCACCAGTGTGAGTCTGGATCTCAACGTCACTCTTCACCATATTTCTCGTTGCCTTTCATTTGGCCGTTGGCACCGGCTTAGGCCTGTGATCACATGTGTCGCATTTTGAGTATAAGTCCGGTGTTTCGACGCTGGTTACATTTTGGTTCTAGGCTACAGAATATCCTTGAGTCCTCTCGTGAGCCGCGAAGCCCCTTTCTTCGCGAGACTCTCGTCTACATTAGCGTACGCTACTCTGAGCGCTGGATATTCTGTGCCAAAGACTTGTCCTGGAATCGTTATGACTCCATGTTCCTCGATGAGCCTCTTCGCGACATCCCAGTCACTCTTCTTCGGTCTTCAGTCTAAGCAGAAGATAGTAACTTCCCTTCGTGACGGGCATCTCAACCAAGTCGAAATCCGCAAGTCTCTCTATGAATATCTTTCTTGCCTTCTCTATGCGAGGAATGAACTGTCTTGGATAGGCCGCACCCAGTTTCATCGCGGCCTCTGCGGCAATCTGTAGCGGGCTGGGTGCGCATATCGCAATCGTGTCTTGAACCTTCAGCATTTCATTGTAGATGTGTTTTGGAAACACTGCATAGCCGATTCTGTAGCCTGACATGCCGTATGATTTTGAGAAAGAAAAGAGCGAGATCGTGTGCTCAATACTTTTGTCAAGCTCGAAGTGCACTGACATGTTTCGCATCATCGTACACGAAATGCTCGTAGGTCTCATCAGCTATTAGGTAGAGGCCATTCTCGGCACAGAGTGCGCCTATTTCCCTAAGCGCGTTCTTGGAGTACACTGCTCCAGTGGGATTGTTCGGTGAAACAAGCACTATGGCCCTGACACGCTTTGTTATGCTCCTATCTATGCGTTCAATGATCGGCTGAAAGTTGCTGTCAGTATCGACGACCATGGGTTTGCAGCCTGCCAGCTCCACAGCCATGACATGATTGAAGTAGTAGGGTGAAAGCACCAAAACATGATCTCCAGGCTTCGTAATGCAAAGGACTGCATTCACAAACGCCTGATTCGCACCGGCGGTCACCATGATGTTGTTGTCCGAATCAGCGTCTACTCTGTTCTCGGAAGCGAGTTTCTCAGCTATCGTTTCTCTGAGACTTGTCATGCCTGCATCCGGAGAGTACTTGAAGCCTGATTCTTTGTCGAGTGCACCTGCCGCGGCGCGAATTGCCTCTCCGGGAGGCCCATAGAATGGAACGCCTTGTCCCAGATCTACGACATCACTCGGGACGTTCGAGTCCGCAATTAGCTTTACAATGGGCGCTTCTTGTATTCTCTCCGTGCGTCCTGGTTGGGGCTTCATGTCATGCAGAAAGTTGCGACGAGAATAAAGCCCTGCGCTCCATAAGCCTGGCAGTCATGAATGAGCACTTGACACCATGATAGCAACAAGCTCAATGTAGATGTCTGCCTGTTCAACCGCACAAGATGCTAGAGCGAAACTCATGACTGGAAGAGGAAAAACTGCAGGAAATTCACGATCAGAAAGAGAGGAACCTCATCCTACTTTGTCTACATGCTGCTTTGCGATGACGGAAGCTACTATACTGGATACACGAGCGATCTGCCGTCAAGGTTTCAGCGACACAAGAAGGGACGCGGAGCACGGTACACGAAGATGCGTCGACCAAGAAAAATCGTGTACGTAGCAGAGATTCGCGACACGTCGCGCGGCCATGAGGAGGGAACGACAGATAAAGTCGCTCAGTCACGACGAGAAGCGCGATCTTGCAGAGCGATCAAAATCGTCGCACAGCACGTTATCAACGCAAGGGGCCCTTGCGAGTACACGTAGACCGTCCTGTCTTCTACTCTGATTCTCAGAGTGTACTTGGCCACTTCACTTTCTTCTATTCTGCGGGACCTCGATCTGAATGCATGTGCAAGATTCTCCGCTTCTTTCACAGATTGACAACGGACTTTGAATCCATCCATTATGCCTCTGGAGATCAATAGGAGTTTTCGCTGTCTTTGCCCATATGCAACGTATTTGTCAAAAGTTCCTGGCTTGTACTCTCTCACTAGCTAGCCTCTCGCTTCATTCCGCCCTATTGCGGGCTGACTCATAACCACAGCGACGAATGAAGAAAAGTGAGAGGTTGGAGCATCTGCCTCGTGTGAGCTCACGGATTGGGCTGATGCGCCGTTCCGAGCTCACGAGCAGTTCGTGTGCTATTCTGTGACGGTTATTGCCTGTGTGGGGCATTGAACCTCGCATGCTCGGCAGACGATGCATGCGTCGTTGTTGACGACTACGGATTTCTTACCTTCGTAGCCTTTGACTTCTTGTAGCTCGAACACGGCGACTGGGCACACGTCCGCACAGATAGAGTCGCCATTACATTTGCTTACGTCGACTGCAACTTTTACCATGGCCTTTCACCAGTGAAAGTTGATCGCGTACATTGCTCGAAGGTAATAAGTTCATGGTTTCCGTACGTGACGGTGCCAGTCTAGACAATAGTCTAGAAAGTAAATAGCGTGCCGAGCAATCAGGACAGCTGAATCAGACTATCAGCCAGTCAGGTTCCGACGCTGACTGCGATTACTCTCGCTTGGTCGCACACGTCCTCGCATCTGTCTGCAACGTTCTCAATCGCCGCCATGAAGTCTGCCAAGAGAATGATCTGCCCGACTGTAAGCTCTGGACCGGAGATCTCGCTCAAGAGACCTCTGCCCTTGCGGTAAAGATCGTCGACATCCTCTTCGAGCCGCTCCACCTTATCTGCTGCGTCGAGTGCTTCTTGCACCTTCTTGTCCGTCAAGAGATCAATGCACTGCTGTACATTCACAACACATTCCTTGATGACCTTGCACATATCCAACGCAGTCTGCCGGAGCTCATCTGAGAGTTTGTTCAGCGGGGACTGCCTGACAATTCGACCGGCTTCGAGACACAAGTCTGCAACATAGTCTATCTGCCTCGCGAGGCGCATGAAGCTCCGCCTCTCATCGACAGGGAGGCTGCCTCGCGCAAGGTCGGTGATGATCAGCCTACGTAGGCTGTCTCCCTCGCGTTCAAGCTGATGCAGTCTGGCGAACGCGCTCTCCAGATCGTCCCTTCTTCCAGCCGCTGCACTGTTCAAGCATGCCATTAGCTCCTCTACGCAGGGCGTCAGCATCCTGCTTGCCTGTCTGATCATTTCTATGGCACGTCCCTTGGTTCTCGTGGCGAACCAGCTTTCGAAAGTTGTTTTCATCTCTCGTGGCCTCGTGACGATTCATTCGAGCGCGAGTTCTGCATCCAGACCGTGGGCAGGGATCTGATAAGTTCTTAGGCCATCTTTGGTGAAATCGAGCTGCACTCGTTCTCCGATGCTTACAGGGGCTTGAGCTCCCATGTTTACCGTGCTAGCGATCACGTGCAGGCCATTGTCTAGCTCCACTTCAGTGCGTATGTAGTCGCCCAGAATTGTTCGGTTTCTCACCATTCCTGTCCACTGCTCGGTCGGACTTCGGGCTTGGGAGTAAGAATTACGGACTCGGGCCGTATCGCAAGTACCACGAGCTGTCCTTTGGTGAAACCTGATCCGAGCGAACTTGTCTTCCACCCGTTGACCGACACGGTAACATGTTCCAGTCCGCAATCCTCGACACTGCCTTGCAGGAAGTTGGCCTCTCCGAGGAAGTTCGCGGTGAACAGTCGCTTTGGAGAAAGATACAATTCTAGAGGCGTGCCAACTTCGACGACTTGGCCAGCCTTCATTATGACAAGACGGTCCGAGATCGCCATGGCTTCCTCTTGGTCGTGCGTTACGTGTACGGCGGTCAGCCCAAGCTCCTTGACCAGCCTTCTGAGTTCATATCTGAGAACTCCCCGGACATGGGCATCTAGTGCACCTAGGGGTTCGTCGAGTAGTAGGAGCTGTGGTTCGGCGGCGATGGCTCTAGCGAGAGCGGTCTTCTGTTTGGCTCCTCCGCTGAGTTCATCAGGATATGTGTCAGAACCAATCTTCAGCCTAGCCATTTCCATTACTTGACTCACAAACTGTCGTGCGACCTCTCTATCCTTGCCTCTAACCCGGGGTCCGTACCCTACGTTATCCCAGCTGGACATGTTCGGAAAGAGAGCGATCTCTTGGAACATGTATCCAAGTCGCCTCTCCTCCGGAGGCAGATCGCTTACCTCTGTGTCTGCGATGAATATGCGGCCAGAATCTTGTCTGATAATCCCAGCAATGCATTTCAGAAGAGTCGATTTTCCGCATCCGCTCGGGCCTATGATTGAGACATATTCTTGGTCTCTTATCTCAAGCGAAACATCGCGCAACGCATCTACATCTTTGTATTTCTTTCCGACACCAACAATCCTGATGTCAGGCATCTAGAAAGTCTCCAACTCGACAGCCAATGGTCGCTCTGGTCTGTCGAAAATCATAACTCGATCTCGGTTCGCTCTCACGTAGACTATCTCACCTATTCGGTCAGGTAAGCCCAGTTTCAAGGCTTCAAGTACCGGCACCTTCGCTATTACTTCTCCAATCATTCCCAAGTTGACGACACACCTCAAGAAGCTCCCGAGAAAACTAGTCGAAACGAGTCTTCCTGGGACAATGTTCTCCTCGGTACCTGCATTCGTCAGGATGAGAGTCCCTTCTTGTCTGAAAGATGCGACGACGAGGTCGCCCCTGCCATGGCCGTCATGTGAAGATGTCATCGAGAAGCCTTCAGCAACATCGATCACGGTAGCGTCGCGTTCTTCTTGCACCACAACACCTTCGAGGAAATTCGCACCACCTACGAAGTTGGCCAAGAACGGAGATTCGGGCACATCGTAGATCTCAGAAGGACGCCCGAACTGTTGCAGTGCACCCTCTCTGAGTACCGCGATTCTATCGGCAATCGACATTGCTTCTTGCTGGTCATGGGTGACGTGAAGCACTGTGACTCCGAGCCCTTTCGCCAGTTTTCTAAGTTCATAACGGAGGATCACTCTCAGCCTTGCATCGATTGCGCCCAAGGGCTCATCCAAGAGCAGCAGTGCAGAGTGTCCCGCGAGTCCGCGGGCTAAGGCAACTCTTTGCTGCATGCCCCCGCTGAGTTCGTGAGGGAACGCGGTGGCCCTATGCGAGAGCCTCACGAGCTTCAGCATCTCGTCTGCTGTTTCCAATGATTCCTTCGGAGTCAATCCTCGGGCCAGAGGTCCGAAAGCTACATTGTCCCTGACCGTCATGTGGGGAAAGAGCGCATACTGTTGTGGGACGTATGAGGAGTTTCTGTCTTCGGGCGAGATATTCGTCACATCCTTTCCATCAATTTCAATCATCCCGCTTGTGACCGTTTCAAGTCCTGCCACAAGACGAAGCAACGTTGTCTTTCCGGCACCCGTTGGACCTAGGATGCAAACGTACTCTCCATCAGTGATTTCCAGGCTGAATCGATCGATCGCCTTCGTTCTGCCATATGCTCGGGTCACCTTCAGAAGTCTGATAGAAGGCACGACACTCACGCCCTCCGAGTCGCAATTGTCAGTACGAGTAGCGATGCAAACGAAGTCAGCACCAAGATACCTAGACCGAGTCCGATCGCGTTCGGCGAGGCGGGAATTCTACCTTGAACCCAATCTACCATGAGAACAGGCGCGGTGGTCAATCTCTTCGCAACCGCTAGCGTAGCACCTGTTTCATCGACGCTCCGCGTGAAGGCCATTATCGCTCCAGCCAACAAGGCGTATTTTGACAGAGGGATAGTCAGTCTGCGAAATATCATGAAGGGCTTGGCTCCAAGGGTGCGTGCAACGTCTTCCACTTCGACCGGAATGGTTTCAACGGCCGCGATCATCGATCTGACGAAGTAGGTGTAGGTGATGCTCGCGTGAGCAAATACGAGCAACAAAAACTCGGAGACACCGGTGACTCCCCCCCAGAAGACACCAATTGATACTCCGAGTGCTATCGATGGAACAACAATTGGAATGTTCACCAACGTATCCAGAATGCCCGGAGACGACTCTACCAGCTTGCTTTCGTGCGATCAGAACCGACATGGGCAGGCCGGCCACCACGTTGAGGCACGTTGCAACCAAGGCGATTACGTATGATAGGCCAATGGATTGCCAATAGGTCGACCAAATACCTTGTCCAGAGACTGCCTCTTGCAGAGTCCCATCGAAGATGGCGCTGCCACCAGGCAGCACAACGAAAAGGGATGGAATGATCACGAAGAGAAGAAAGACCAAGAACACGACTAGATTTCTCGACATCACTGCAGGCTTCGAACTCAGTCGCCTTTCAAACTTCGGGCGCACGGCGGACATTGGAAGACGCATATTTGGCGCGAAAATTCTGATTGCAACAAAGAAGAGACTGGACGCAACAATGAGAACCAAGCTGACAAACAGTAAAGGACTCTGTTGACCGGCTTCCCTGGCGTGTCGGATGAAGACTGGTCCATTCTCGAAGGCGCCTGCCACAATAACAGTCGCTCCAGTTTCCGAGAGAGAGCGAGCGAACGCCAACAGAAATCCCGCAATCAACGATGGTTTCAACAACGGCAATGAAACGGTCCTCACAGCTGTGAAAGTTGATGCCCCAAGTGTGCGGGCAGCAGTCTCGTAGACATCCTTGTATCCTTGGAGCGCACCCACCATCACGCGAACTATGACTGGATATGAGAAAGCGAAATGCAGTAGCACAATCATCTGCCAACCAGGCGAGAAGACAAACTGGGAGCCCAGTAGGCTATTGATTCCTTGAGGACCGCTCCAGAATGCCAGGACAGAGTACCCGAGGGCCACCGTTGGAACGATGAATGGTATGTTGGCCAGCGTGTCGACTGTGCTGACCCAACCAGACTTGCTTCTCACGATGAACCATGCCATCGGTAACCCTGCTGCTAGATCCATCAGAGAAACACTGACTGCAATTGTGAAGGATGCGACAATTGCAGAGACACCTCGGCTCACAAGATCCGGATTGGCCAACATTTCAAAGATACTCGAACCGCCGAGCAGAATCCCAAAGACAGGCGGCACAAACACGATTATCAGAAAGAACAGAACGCCGACGGTGTATACAGCGATCTTTGCACCACGCGAACCTGAGGCAGAGTCAAGAAACAGCAAAACTCGCCTCAGACTCATTCTTGAGCCTTGAGGCGGCCGGCTCGTCTCCGACCCGTCTCGCACTTCCTAATCGCTCCTCTTCTGTCACGCACTCGTTCCACGCTAGTGACGAGAATGAAAGGCTTGCGCCCTCTTGCGTGATGCTCGGAAGAAAGTAGTATCGTCCAGCAGGGTGGCGCCAGCTAATGGGGTGTCCTCCATCAGCGTTAACCATGAGATTGAAGCTTCCAGATCAGCCTCATTCAATATCCAGCGCGAGTTACGCTGACTGCTAGGTTGTCGTGAGGCGAGATTCCCAAGGCACTTATCTTTCTCTGAATGATGCCGGGATGCGGTCTGTCGACCTGGTCGGTGTGCCTGTGCTGGACTCAGGCTCTGGATCGACAGCCACACCTGATTGGGGAGGCTAGGTGTAGTTTTGACGCAAGCCTGCTAGAGGCACATACCAAAACACGGCGTTTTTGGCTGGTCGGTGTGGGGAACCTATAAGGTGTCCGCAGGCCCGTTCGCTAGTAGGACAAGTGGAACTGGATGACCGTCATGGCAGAACCGGAAGCGAAGCCTGAATCAGAAGTGAAGCAGAAGAGGTTCTTCTGTGAGAACTGCGAACAAGAGCTTTTTCTAAGCGCCGTCTACTGCGACAAGTGTGGCGGAAAGATTGAGTGGCCGGAAGAATACGACTCAATCCATTCCGAGAGGGAAGACGAGTCAGACGCGGATAAGGACGACAGCGAGAGCGAAGACTAGCAAGATATCTCACAGAGAAGCCGATACCATATTTCTAAACGCCGAAATTATTACACTTGATAGCGGACGCCCTAGGGCTCGGGCCCTCGCGCTCGAGCACGGACAGGTAGCCAAGATCGGAACAGATCGAGAGCTACGAGCGCTCGTAAAAGGACAGGCGCAAGTTTGGAACCTTGACGGAGCAACCGTTCTGCCTGGGTTCACTGATTGTCACACGCACCTTGTGAGTTATGGCATCGAGTTGTCCGGAGCGAACCTTCGCAAGTCGACTTCAATCTCGGAGATTCAGGACGCGCTGAGAAGACAATCTAAGAGAACTCGAGTCGATGGATGGGTGCTAGGATACGGATGGGACCAAGAGAGACTGCGCGAACGAAGATTTCCCAATCGATTCGACTTGGACGCGGCTGTCCCTGACAAGCCAGTATGCGTTTTCCGGGTATGCGAACACATTTGCGTTGCAAACAGCGTTGCGCTGCGACTTTCAAACATAACGAGAACCACCGAATCCCCAGCGGGAGGAGTCATTGACTACGAGAACGAGACAGGAGAACCAACTGGTGTGTTTCGGGAGAATGCAATGAGCCTTGTACACTCTCACATACCCGGATTAGATGATCGACAACTACGGAAGGCCATCTCGCTGGCAATGCACAGAGCCGTTTCCGCAGGTTTGACGTCAATACACTGCATCGTCGACGAGCCACAATATCTCCGCGTTCTGCATACCATGAATCGTGCAGGAGAACTGCGTGCCAGAATCTATGTCCTGATTCCGGACGACTGGCTTGATTCAGCCAGCAAGATAGGCATCTCAACCGGATTCGGAGACGAGATGCTCAAGATCCAAGCCATCAAGGTCTTCACTGATGGCTCGTTGGGAGCTCGCACGGCGGCGCTTGAGACTCCATATTCTGACTCGCCAGATACGCGCGGAATTCTGATTCACTCGCAAGACGAGCTTAACACGATTATCGAATCCGCGTCTCGTATGGGGTTTCAGGTTGCGATTCATGCTATTGGCGATCATGCGATCGCGATGGCGCTGACAGCCATCGAGAACGCTGAGCTTGCCGTTCCACAATCTGACAACTTGAGACACCGAATAGAACACGCATCTGTCCTCAACCCTGACTTGATCAAGAGAATCAAACGTGCGAAGGTTATCGCGTCAGTTCAACCGCACTTCATACCCTCTGATCCATGGGTTCCAGTCCGAGTAGGCCGCGAACGCGCGAAGTTCGTCTATGCACTCAGATCTCTACTGAAGAGCGGGGCCACCGTGGTTGGAGGATCGGACTGTCCAGTTGAACCAATCGATCCGCTGGAAGGCATCTCCGCGGCGGTCAATTCCGCAACTGGTGACTACGGTGAACGAGTCGGGATCCAAGACGCGCTCGAAATGTTCACCAAGAATGCCGCCTTCGCAACACATGAAGAAGAACTGAAAGGAGTGATTCGTGAGGGGAACGTTGCGGACTTAGTCGTGCTTGATCGCGATCCTCTCCAGATCCCGCTGAAGGAGATACGCAAGATCAGAGTCTTGGCAACCATTGTCGGAGGCAGAATCACATATGAATCGAGAAGATTTCAGGCTATGAAGATCTCGAATGAGCGACGCCGACCAGGTCGGAGACACCGGTGAACCCATTCTCTTTCAAATAGGTTGAGAGACCATCAATGACCTCCGAGAAAACCTTGAGATCTTTCTGAAGAATTGCTGTTCCTATCTGGACCGCGCTTGCACCAGCCTGGAAGAACTCGACAGCATCCTCCCAGCCGGTAATCCCTCCAACCCCGATTATGGGGAGCTTGACCTTTTCAGCTAGCTCGTACACGCATCGAATTGCCACCGGCTTGATCGCAGGGCCGGATAACCCGCCGATCCTAGCCGATAGCACAGGTAGTCGAACTTGTATGTCAATCGCCATGCCTCTGATCGTGTTGATAGCAGTGATTGCGTCCGCGCCAGCTCGCTCGACAGAACGACCTATCTTGACAATGTCCGCAACGTTTGGAGAAAGCTTCACAAAGACAGGAATCCCAACTCGCCTCTTCACGCTCCGAGTGACCTTGGCTGCGATCCTTGGATCCTGACAGATCTCTGATACTCCAGATACGTGTGGACATGATACATTCAACTCGATAGCATCGGCTCCGAATGTCTCCGCGATCCGAGCCGATTTCGAATAATCAGAGGTCGAGAAACCAAATACACTGACTATGACGGGCACCCCAGACCTCTTCACTTCAGCAATTTCGTCTTCCATCATCATGATTCCAGGACTCGCGAGGCCGATCGCATTCAGAAGACCGACTGGAAGCTCAACAATCGTGGGACCTGGATTACCCTCACGCGGTTTCAAGCTTGAGGACTTTGTAACGACGGCGCCCGCACCCGCTTCAACGACCCGTTTCAGCGTCTGACCAGAAACGCCCAGAAAACCAGATGCAAGCATAGTCGGATTACTCAGTCTCACTCCGGCGATCTCTGTCGATAGGGCACTCATAGACTCCACCACGCCGCATTCTGGATAGGACTACTGAGTTTTGGCTATTAACGCTCCGTCCACTTTAGGTCAGTAAGGCTTTATCTCGACATCGCCTACGTCCTATGGCGACCAATTGTCGATAACATCGCGATAGTTCAAGGAGAATGAACACAAGTGGATATCCATGTTGTAGAAGCGCCCGCAGGAGTCTTCGCCATCGACAAAGATGGCTCAGTGATTGAGAAGATACTGTTTGGCAAGAAAGCAAATGAAGCCGCGGAAAAGCTCAGCCGACTCCAATCCGGAACCCCTGTTCCCGAGCTAAGAGAGTTTGTGTCCTCGCTGCGAAAGGCAGGCTTTGACACTCTGGTTGCAGAGACAGACGCGCTAGCGAAAGCACTGAAGTCGATCGATGAGATGCCTACTAGAGTTGAGGCTGGGACCACCGCGGTAACGCAGTTCCGAGAGAGACTCGCAACCGACTGGAAAGGAAGATCAAAGTGGCTTAAGCAACAGAGACTCGATGTCAAACCAATCGTCGACATTGAGGAATATCTCGGATTTATTCGGCAGGTGACGGTGGAACTCGCGCGAGGAGCAGTCACCATTGCGACAGCGAAGCGTGACCTCTATGCAGTTCAGGCCGTGCGTGCGATCGATGATATCGATAAGACGATCAACCTCTTCGCGGGACGAGTACGAGAATGGTATGGTTTGCACTTCCCTGAGCTTGATCGCCTCGTAGAAAAACATGATACCTATGCTCGACTTGTAGCTGATCTTGGCCTGCGATCAAACTTCACAGAAGAGAACCTCGAGAAAGAAGGGATCCCGACGGAGAAGATCGAGCAGATGGCATCATCAGCGCACAAGTCGATGGGAGCCAGCTTCCCAGAAGAAGATCTGGAATGGTTGCGGTCATTCTGCAGAGACACTCTGGAACTCATGAAGTTTCGAGAGAAGGCCGAAACCTACGTTGACGAGGTGATGAAGCAGGCCGCCCCAAACACCACTACAATGTTGGGGCCTCTCCTTACGGCACGACTAATGTCGATAGCAGGAGGATTGGAGAATCTAGCCAAGATGCCGGCAAGTACTATGCAGGTCCTGGGGGCAGAAAAGGCGCTCTTCAGGTCATTGAAGACTGGGGCTAGGCCGCCAAAGCATGGAGTGATCTTCCAGTACGGATCGATTCATCAATCGCCTCGCTGGCAGAGAGGAAAGATCGCAAGAGCACTTTCCGGAAAGCTTGCGATCGCCATAAGGGTTGACGCTTTCGGAGGAGAGTACATGGGCGAGAAACTCACTAAGGATCTGGAGAAGAAGATCGCTGAGATTCAAGAGAAATACAAAGAACCGCCGATGAGACCACCAGAGAAGCAACCTTTCCAGAGGAGACGTTTTGAGGGCCGCAGACGTGATCAACGTCGAAGACGTTAGCCCCCACCAACGATTCGAAGGTGTATACTGGGTCAAGTTTCAAGATAACTCACGTCGGCTCGCCACGAAGAACCTCAGCCCCGGCCACTCCGTCTACGGAGAGCAATTGGTGAAGTTTGGTCGAAAAGAGTACAGGCTGTGGGATGCGTATAGAAGCAAACTCGCGGCTGCAATACTGAAAGAGGTAAAGGAGGTCTCAATTGGTCCAGGTCGAAGAGTTCTATATCTCGGTGCGGCAAGCGGAACCACCGCGAGCCATGTGAGCGACATCCTGGGAGACGAGGGACTGGTCTATTGCGTCGAGTTCGCGCAACGGACAATGCGTGAACTCATCGATCGCGTCTGTTCTGAGAGACCGAACATGTCTCCCATCCTAGCCGACGCGAGACATCCAAGCGCCTACAGATCCCTTGTTTCCCCTGTGGACGCAATCTACTGCGATATTGCCCAGCCCGAGCAAGCAAGAATCCTCGCCGACAACTCCGAACTTTTCTTGAAGAAGTCAGGGACCATAATGTTGGCCGTGAAGTCGAGAAGCGTGGACGTAACAATGAGCCCAGGTACTGTGTTCACTCAGGAGAAACGCATACTTGTGCAGCGAGGATTCGAGATCATCGACACGGTCCGATTGGAACCCTATGAAAAAGACCATGCAATGGTCGTTGCAAGAAAGCAAAGTTAGTGGTCCCTTCATGTTTCAGCGTGCAGCATGTCTGCTACGCTAGGACAAGCGTTGTATCCTTAGGGACAAGAGAAGATTATTGCGGGCGCTTCTGTGGAGCCACATGACGCTCCTTCGTCTGTGGAATAGCCCATGGCTCTTCGGTTCGCCATGGCTTCGTCACTGAAGGAGAAATGACGTTCCTCCTTCCCCACATTAGCGTCCGGCTGAATAGAAGGTCTAGTCCTCTACTTACATCCACTGCATTACAAGTGGATGAACCTTGGAGTCTCTAGCTGATTGCCCGCCCATCTCGCGCTCTGCTGGGCTTTACGCCTATAGAACAACACCCATGACTAGGACTTCACTTTCTCGCGTTCGCAGGTCTCTATGAGGCTGCGTATGATAGCGCTGAACGTTTCGCCTGGTTCATGTGAACCTGGTTGCTCGCTGCGTCTTGACACATCACACGACCATGTCGTTGTCGTCACGACTTCACTCGCGAAGAAGATATGGATGCGTCAATGTGTCTCGATACCTTTTAGAAGGCTAAGAACGTACGGCTTCTCGTGGTTCGATTCCAATTGGCGATTGTTTGCTGCACAGGAGCCGCTATCGGTTCGGGCACCGTTGCCGGTTCAGCTGCTACTGTCGGAGGACTATCCCTCGGCGCAATAGCTGGAGGCTTAGCAGCTGGCTTAGTAGGCGGAGTAGTGGTTGGTTTGGTCGCTGCAGCATTTATGCGTCGACCCGTCTATTACCCATACTACTACCCGTCCGCATACCCGATGATGGCGTCGTACCCATTGATGGCTCCAAGCTTCTGTGCAGGCCCGTCTCCAATGATGTACGGATACTACTGATACTGTCTTCCCGCACACGACCCGTTACGGGTGTAAGTGCCACCGTTTGTACGTGAGTAACGACGACCAATCACACGACCGTGTCGTTATCGCCCAACCTCGCTCACAATCTAGATATGATTGCTTCAATGTGCCGCGGAATCCTTTAGAGCGTCAGAGTGAACAAATTACCTGGTCTGATTCTATGTCACTTCTTTGTTTGGGAGCACTTGGAGCTCTAGGGCTTACCGGAGCGTTGGCTGGTGCAGTTGTTGGGCATCCAACTGGTCCGATTGTTTGCTACCCTCGCTATTCTCCGAGCTTCAACTCCTACTACGGCCAGCCCTACTCATACCCAATGATGGGTTCAACGCCGATGATGGGCATGGGTCCAAGCATGGGTATGGGCATGGGTCCAAGCTTCTATCCATGGTCCCCGATGTCACGGTTCCAACCCTCAATGTTCGGATACTGGTAAACTGCTAGTGGCGATCCTCTCAACCTAGCGCCTAATCCAGATTCGCGCCTTACCCAGGTCGTGGAGGTTCGGCCGTAGCGGTCAGGTAGGCTCTGATAATGGAACCAAGGCGGTTCCGCAGCTAGGACATTTCTCTAAGCCATCCCAAAATGGGTTAGCCTAATTGTCCCCAGTTGCAGGACTCGTTTGGACAATCTTCCGACAAGTTGCATCCGCACCTGCATTGTCCCGCCATTTGCAGAAGCAATACGGCCGCCAACAGCAGCGACAACCACGCAACCCACCGATTGTAAGATGTGCCATGAACCGCTCGGAAAAGATCGAAAAGGAAAGCAATTCTCTAAGGAACATCAGAAACGTTGGTGGTATCTCCACCGGACCGTGCAGGCGCTGTAGAGAGTGAGTAAGAGCCTACGAAATTTCGCCAAATCTAAGCTTGTCAAGCGACTCTTTGGTCACTTGGGCTGGTTGCGCGTCGGCGAGTTTGCCCTCTGCCATATGCCCCCGCTCCTTCAGAGTCTTGTAGAGGTCATCTGGAATTTCGATCTTGTCACTCTTGCCTACCACGAAGTGCATGTTGAGGTCCTTATCAAAAACCAAATAATGCGTTCCCCGGCCCTCGTACGTAATCATCTTCACCGTTCTTCTCCTCACTAAGAGACTCATAGTGTTGGCATATCAAGCCGCCGACTTGGAACTCAGGGTTTGTGAGGATTCAGGGCACCGCAATTGTTGCAGAACGATGCGCCGACATCCGTTTGCCAATCTTGTCAGCCCACTTGGTTGCTTCTGGAACCCACATCTCGTACTCCTTTCGTTTTGACCTTGAGGATCTTGACATGCGTTAGGCACCTACTCTACTGCCGACAGTACACCAAGAGCCAGGCCAGCCCCCAATGCCGCACCTGCCGCTGACTCAAGTGAGGCGACCTCGCTCTGACTCCATTCGACGATGCCCACCTCTGTTATTGTCTGATACGCCACCTGTTCCATTCGGAACTCCTTTCCGTCCTTCGATGTGAGCACAAGAGCACTGGGAGAGGGGAGGAAGCGTCGCGGCGAAGTCCTCTCTTCTTGTTCTCCTTCTAGCAGTTGACGCAGCCTCTCAAATGCGCTTCGATCTGCATGAGGAGTCGGGGCGGCAAATACTCGTCCGGGAGCTACCCATAGTATGATTCCTACAATAATCTGGTTGATGCTGGCGCGAGGTATGTCGTCCATCGTTCGGTTTGACCTTCTCAATCTTCGGCTAAATAAGCCCGTGGATCTCAACCCATGCGAATCTTCCAGCTTTCCAATGGTCAGGAGACTGATACTATTCCCAAGAGAACCTGGCTATCCAGAATCTTTTGTCGCCTTGAGGACAGAGCGCTGTACCTCTAAGATAAGAGAATCAATTCACGCTTGCGATTCCCATGGTGTGAAGTATCTGTTATTGATTTCGACAGCATAGTCCAAGCAGTCAACAATTGTGATGAGAGGCAAACCGCACAAGTCACAATATCGGCTCTCTGACGGACTCTCCCTACCGCAGTTCATGCAGGTCTTGGGTTCAACGTACATTAGATCCCCTTCGTTCTAATGTTCGCTAGGTTCTATCTCTTCCTTGGGTGCGACCATATGCTCGTATGATTCTAAGAGTTTGCGTATGATATTGCTGAACGTTTCGCCTTTCTCGCCAACAGCCTTGAGTCGCTGATAGACGTCATTATCGACAATGATCCACTTACCTTTCGTCTTCGAGCTAATCACCCGTCTCTCCCCTTTGAGGATAGGACGCTGTACCTTTAAGATAAAAGATCTAGTTCACGTGAGCTCTTGGTTGGAGACACATACATAACGGACTAATTCTCCGCAGAACCGGCAGCGATACACGGTCACGTCTGAGGCGCTGAGTTGCCATAGGAGTATCGGTAGTGGATGCTGGCAGACGGTCGGGTCGGTGGAAGGTTGCCCTAGAGGTTCGCCTAGTCGCCTCTTTCTCCGCATGAGTCGAGAACTATGCTATGATGGATAAACCTCATAGAGGGCGGCAGCTGAACCATCTGACACGTAAGCGTAACAATCCCGCCTAGGATCTGCTAGATTTCCTCGTAGGCTGCTCCTGGTTTGAGTAGTGCAAGGTAGTGGCCGCATGTGTGGAAGATACGAGATTCGCCGCGTGGATATTTGACGGGCTCCCAACAGTAGGGACAAAGCAAAGTGAAACCAACACCTTACGAATCTTGGACAAGCTTCGGTTATCTCATACTGGTTGGCGACATGCCCTCGCTACGCTCGTCTGCGGCCTTCCCTGACGCTCGCAGCCGTCAACCAACAATTTCGATAAGAGAGGCATGTATGCGCGGTCACGCCGAAGCACAGCAGGTGTTGGGGTTCAACTGGCCGTGCCAGAAGAGTCAGTCTCCCACCCCAATTAATTCGGTTCTTCTTCCCCAATTGATTCTGTCCCATATTCTCTCAAAGGAATAGTATAGAATCGCCAGGAACACTTGGATGTATATCGTAATCGAGATTGTCTGTGCAACATCTCTTGTAACAATCCAAGTCAAAATACTAGTCCCAGCAATTGACACGATTCGGTAAAGCAAAGACTTCACTAATGATCTTGATCTAGACTCTCTAAACGCTGGCATCCTAGCATCAAAGCGCCACAATCAAAGCAGCCGGTATTTCCCTCTTGCCTTAGATCCTGAGCGAGGGCAGCAGCGCAACACGAGCGCCTCGGCCTAGAATTTGCTGCTGAGATAGAGAAAGAAGAGTATCAGTACAGTCCAAAGCAACAACCAGAAGAATAGTGATTTCAGGAACCCACGCAGAAGCCGCATCAAATTCATGTTGTACCAACCTGCATTCTGTCGGTCAAGTCATAAGCGCGGAGTCTAGTCTATTCCCAACTTCTCTGCTGTTTCGCTTTGTAGGCAGGATAAGTTTCGAACGCCAAAGGTATCCATTCGTCACATCTAGCACGCCGTTATTGAGTTTTCCAGTCATGAGATTCAAGGCCAAACTTCTTCAAAAACTTCGCATGGCATATAGACCATGCTACTCCTCTGATTCATTCGCCTTAGTCGCGAGGTTTCGTCGTGGAGCCTTCGACGACTATCCTTCCTTCACGAGTGCACTCACTGCAGCTGAGGCAGAAACTGTGAAGCACGAAAGACTGGTTCAACAAAATTGATCGTGTGTCTATTGATGTCTTATTGTTGATAGCTTGTCGCTAGAACGTAGCCTTTTCCGCCGCATTGCCAACATTCAGCTTTGAACTTCTTCCTCGTTCGATATTCAAGATCCCAGTACCAGCATTTGCCTTTGCAAAAGTCACATTGAATCTTGACTTTCTTCACCATATCCTATTTCACCTTGATTCAGTCAGTCGATTCAAGATATGAGTTTGCCTATGCGGGCGCTCTACCCTCAGCCAAATAGGTAACTGCGAACTCAAGTGCCGTTATGATGGACGCCACTATCGCTCCTGAGTCTTGAGGACGCAGCGCCGCGCTTCTCGTCACAGAATTGTCGCAAATACCGCTTCAGGATAGTCCGCTGGGTTAGGGAAGACCGCTTCTGGATAATCTGGCTCAATGAGTTCGACTTCAGGATAACAGTACACGCAAATATCCTCCATCAGAACGGCGAATGATGATCCGCATAAGATGCAGTAGTTGCTCTCGAGCTCATTCAACTGTCCACAGGACATGCAACACTTACCACTGATCATCGTGATCCCCAACCAAACGATGCTCGCAGCATTCACCTAGACGCGGTGCGGCTGGTATCTACCGCATTGTGGACAATAGTTTATGCGCGGATCTTGTGTGGCAACTAGCCGCTGGAAACAGTACCGACAGTTCTCGTAGATGTGCTTGCCTTGCCAGTGTTCACCGACGTAAGGACTATGCTGCGCGTCCACATGCGACCCCTGCATCCCTTCCCAGCTCGCTTGAGCCGGAGCCATAAAGTATTGCTGCCTACAAGATTGACAGTAAGCAACACCTGGACCACTTGACATCAACTGGCCGCCGCATCGCCCACAGATCATATACGGATATGCCATCCTAAATCGCCACGCTTAACCAAAGCGTCTCAATCAAGACGTTTCGTATCCACACCTATAAGAAATAGCAGCCTTTGCTGCTCGAAGCTCAAGTAGGCTCCTAGTACTTGCGTTTCTTTGTGTGCTTAGACTGTGCCGTTAATCTTCGAAGCGCTAGTGCTTGCGCCTTCGGCTGAAGATCGACAGGGTGAGCACAGGACATTCTGGGATTTGTTTTCCCGAAGCTTGAAGTTGGAAGTCCACGCCGCGGATGCCCAAACTTCCGAGAGAAAAGGCGACCATCTTCGACTGGACGACTGTTCCTACTTGGCCAAGGATAAGTTACTGGCAAGCTGCACCTGCTCGTCAAGCCATAACATAGCAAACAGTGGCTTGGCGGAGTGAATCAATTCGTCAATTGCGTCGACTGCCTCTTTTCAGAACTAAACCAAGCTGGTTATGAAGATCAACCTTGCGAACTAATCGAAGGCGATCGAGTTGGCTGAGACGTGGTCTGCGATTCAGCTGACGCGGATCCAATTCTGCACCCGATGTAACACGCTTACGCGACATGAACGTCGCCGCGGCAACTGGTACTGCAGCGTCTGCCAAAAACTTTGGTTCTAAACTGTCTCTTCCTTTGAGCCGCCTCCACTGAATATGGTTTGATTCCTTTTTGATAATCAAACCGGAGCTGTTACTATACCGTGTCGGGTCACTCGACCGTGGGAGACTCGGATTCCTTCGCTGTTAATGGCAAACCGCATTGGTCGCAGTATCTTGCCTGACCTTCATTCACCACATTACAGTACGGACAAATGGTAATCTCGAAAGACAACGATTGACCCACGAATCCAAGACAGGAGTCCTTCATCTTAAAGCAATTACGACACTACTCGCCCCTTTGGATCAGGGATTGTCGGATCGCTCGGCTGAGCCCTGCGGGGCTTCACTTGTTGATGCATGACCTCTACCCACTTTCGGGCAGTCGCTTGATCTTCAAGTCGTCCTTGGCATAACTACTACAGTGCCACAACTGCTACAGCGCCAGGTTTCAGTGACAGGTTCATGGAATGCCCTGTGAAACTGATCCTGCGCAAGCTCCAACCGCGATTTCGGCACAAGCTCGTAAAGTGGCCGCCTACAACAGCGAAACTGATCCTGTACGGTCAAAATTCCACAATAGAAACGCATGACGACTTCAGGTTAAGACTTACGATACTACCAGTAGAGAACAGGCCTTCGGGAAAACACAACAAAACACCCACACCTTTGGGGAATACCTTAACGTACAGACAAGCGAGAACACCTCATTTTGACCCCAAAAACGCAAAAACCACTCATCAAGAGCCTACAGGTAGCCCCGTCTTCCTCCAATTTTCTTTCTATCTTTCTCATGTCTTGTCTTTGGTGAGGTTGTACGCTAGCCTCCGGCCGATAGGAGAGCGAGACCACTATTCTTGCATTGCAGCACTAATCACGCAATGGTCGTTGCAAAAAGAGAGAACCAGTGATCTTCACCAGTATCCACAGCGCAATAGCGTGTCTGCTAGACTTGCACTCTAACATCAAGCAGTAAGACGATTATCGCGATAACAATCAGACCCGCCACGAATGATACCCAGTAGCTCAGTTTAGGGTTCTTTGGCCATAAATAGAGATCTGAGTCCCCAGATTCCGCGCCACATCATGACGACCGCAACAATTCCGGCCAGATAGAGAAGAGGCAATAAGGATACCACAAGTCCCAACTCAATGCAACACAAGATGGATGTCCGAATTTGAGGCTTTCCAACGCGGAAAAGCGAAGAGGGACCTACTTCTCCGCCGTCAACCTAGTCTGGACCAAATCTGATTCGATCTCTTTTATCGTCTTCCAAGACCTCCTGACCATGGACGGGTAATCGACGTGCTTCCGTCGCCACTCTTTGAGAAATCTTATCGTGTCAGGGTCTGAGACATATCCCGACCCGAATTTGCCGTATTCTTCCCACAGTTTTGAGATTTCACCGTCGCGTTTCACCTTGGCCATAATGCTGGCGGCGGAGACTATCGGATACTTCCTGTCTGCTTTGTGTTCCGATATCAACACAATTCTCCTCAGATCTGGAGGTAATTCGTCGAGAATGTGGCGGGCATAGCGCTCCGGCTTCACGTCTGAGGCATCGACCCACACTGCTTCCGGCCTAAGATCTGCAATCACCTTCGCCATGGATTTCGCCTCAAGAAAGTTCAACTTCTGGAGCTTCTTACCCTTCAGGACAACTTCATCGATTTCTGCTGGCGAGAGTTGGTCGTATGAGATCTTCGACGCGATTCTCTGTATCTTCTCGGCCAGATCAGATCGTTGTTTTGGTGTCAGGAGCTTGGAATCTTTCACGCCAATTGAGACAAGTTCTCGTATCTTGTCCTCGTCGATCAGCACACCTGCAATAACGAGGGGCCCAATTATCGGGCCTCTTCCAGCGTCATCCACTCCGGCTATGCTTCTGCCCATACTGGTCACAGCATGGTTGATTCCTTCACTTGACGCGTCAAACCAGTTATAGCTTCCCTGTCCAGGAGCTGACATGTAACGTGTAGCGTGGATTGAAAGCCGTTGAGCCTTCGCTTGTTCCTTACGGGTGTCCCCGGCGTCGGCAAGAGCACCGCAGTGAAGAAAACCGCAGAAAAGATCCAGCGAGGCGGTTTCAAGGTTGGTGGAATGACCTCTGGCGATCTAAGGTCTGGTGCAGGCCGCGTCGGGTTCGAGATACGAAATCTACTGACTGGGGAAGCAGGAGTGCTTGCTCACGTCAACCAACCATCTGGGCCACGGGTTGGCAAATATCGGGTGAAGAGCGAGGATCTGGACAGGATAGGTGCTGAAGCGATAGTTTCCGCGATAAAGAGCGCGGAGCTCATCATAGTTGATGAGGTCGGTCCTATGGAGTTGACTTCCTCTCGGTTCAAGGATGCTGTTCAAGCTGCTCTAACATCTGGCAAGTCCTTGTTGGGAACTGTACATCGGAACGCACAGGACTCGCTGGTTCGAAGAATCAGATCAAGCCCGAGCATCGAGGTGATCGAGGTGACGCCTCTGAACAGGGACTCTTTGCCTGATATTCTGGTAGAACGTTTCGCAACGTGCTTGCGACATTCTCTTCAATGAGACGGATCAAGTTGTTCCTTCGGCAATGGTCTCAGTTCCCTCTCGCCAACGTAGTTGAGTCCTAAGAAGTATACTTCTGAACTATCGTTTCTGCTCGCGGGAGGCTTCACAATCCTAATTATCTGAAAGGAACGCTGAAGGTTCGACCTGAATTCCTGAAGGTCTGGCCCGTGAAATGTTTTGACGAAGAACGCTCCGCCTTTGCGCAAGATGCGTCGTGCGATCTCGAGTGATTGGTTTGCCAAGTAGATCTGGCGGGCATGATCTGTGTCCCAAGAGCCCGTAAGATTAGGTGAGACGTCAGAGAGCACGACATCGACCGGACCAGGCATTCTCTCGCGTATGATATCTGTGAGGGATAGAACTTCGACATCCCCCATTATAGTGACGACATTGCGCTGAGGCAGCGGCGCGATCTCTTGTTTGTCCACTCCGAGGACGAATCCTGATTCACCAACAGCTTCCCGCGCGATTTGAAGCCAACCACCCGGAGCAGCGCCGAGATCGACGACATTTTGTCCATGATTGATGAATCTGTAACTTCGGTTCGTTTGCAGAAGCTTGAAACTAGCTCGGCTCCTGTAACCCCTCGCCTTGGCGAGCTTGTAGAATTGATCTCTGCGACGTTTCTGGAGCCATTGATTTGACAAGACTATCTTCCGGCAGTCGATCCGCCCACTGAGGCGAATATCCATTGGTTGATCTTACCGCATGTTGCCGGGTTCTCAGCGCCCTCTTGGGCGCATCTAGGTTCGATGTCGCAGAAAGAACAGGGAACGTCGATTATGGAGTCTATGCTTGAGTACTTGCGCCTGGCAAAAACTCGATAGGTCCACCGCCCAGTATTCAGTTCCCGCTTCCTTTCAATCAGCCCTTTGCGTTCCAGCCGAAGTATCGCTCTTGAGCCTTCTCTGCTGTCCGCTTTCATTTCTCTCCAGAGCGCAGATTGAAGGATTCCTTCGTTTCCTCTGTCCATGACTATGCGAAGTACGTCCTGTTCAGTGGGACCTTTCCTTGGCATTGGTAAACCTTCTTGGGCTCGTCTCCAGAGACCGCACTAGTGCACTGGGTGTAATAATTAAAAGGTTTGAATGTCCGCCGTAGGCGTCACCTTATAAAGGCTAGGTGACCCGTGCACCCAGCTGAATCTCACGATCAGTCGTAAGAAGTGCAAGCTTGCCATCTAGCTCGGCTGCCAGAAGCATCCCTTGCGAGACCTCACCAGCAAATTTCGCCTGCTTTAGGTTCGTTAGATAGACGACTTTCTTTCCGACGAGCTCATCCGCCTCATAATATCCCACAAGGCTTGAGACCGTCTGCCGTGTTCCAAAGCTGCCCAAATCCACGAGGATCTTGTATAGCTTCTCTGTCCGTTTGACCCGCTCCACGCTCGAAATGACGCCTGTTCGGATGTCGAGCCGCTTGAAGTCCTCAAATGAAACCTCTTCGCTCAATCTCCATCGCCTAGTATGGCAAGCACCTCTACCACCTTATGAGGCTCACTAGCCGACGCACGGTCAAATTCCCTGTGTATCACACTGCGTGATACACCCATGTTTTCTCTCCCCTAGGTCAAATTGACAATAGCTAGCGCTCGGATGTACGCGGAGGGTGAGATGCCAACCCGTCTGGCTTCCACCTCAAGTCTGAGTCGCGCGAGCTTGGGGAGCCTGCCCCCGTTGCTGTTCTCGATGATCTTCGCACAGCACAAGAGGCTCATGGAATTGGAGAGACACATCAAAGAAAAGCGAGTGTTAAGATGATTCCTTCTGATCTAAAGATATGGGGCGTTACTCAGGTTTGAGGTCGCACGCAATCGCCTGACACAGATTCTGGGACAGTGGTCACTAGTAACTACACTACGTGAATTCTGAGAGCGTCGTCGCTGTCTTTTCGAGGTTGATTCCCATTGGCTGGAAAGTCTGAGATAGTGAGGAGTAGAGGCTGCGAACGTAATCGTCAACGTTGATCTCTCGCACATCAGCTTGTGTGGATGGTTTGACGGTGAGCTGTCTTCCTTGAAATCTGAATGGATGGACTTTGACGAAACTCACAGTCTCTCCTGCTCCGATCTTCTTTCCTTCTTCAAGCATTAGCCATGCTGCCTGATAGGGTTGAGGCAGAGTGCTCGACCTCAGTTTCTCACGAGGATCATCCCGCAGCTCGACTTGGTACTCTAGGTCGGGGAGTGCGACTTTTCCGTGTCGGAGTTCTTGAATCGCTTCTTCCACTACAGCAGGCACTTGACGTTTGACGAGTTCGAAATCATGGCGGGATCGACGTCCCTCAGCGAGCTTGGCAAGACAGTCCTGGAAAGTCTGTTGGAAGAATTTGGGCGAGTTCGATTTTGCGATTGAAAGTCCTTTGATCTCCGGTTCTCCGTCCGGTAGGATTCCGAAGTATGCCTTCTTCGCCGAGCTTAGGACACAGACTGAGTAGACTCGGTCATATGCTAGCTCTAGGTTGAATCGTTTCTTGACCGATTGAACGTATTTCCCTACTCCTTCGTGGGGGTTGTCTAGGAAGACGGAGTCCGTGTCGCCATAGCGCGGTCTAAGATCCATTTCTTTAGCCATATCCCATGTACTTTGCAAGACGTAACGCCCGTAAGCGGTGATTGCTTCTGCCAAGAGCGGGCTTGCTAGGCCGTGAATGCGAATTGTTACGCCGTAGCATGAGACGAGGAAGGTTTTGAGAATCCGTGAAGCCGCCCTCATCTTCTTATCCGCTGTATCTTTGGCGAGGGGTTTGAAGACTCGTAGACGAAGGTCGCGTAATGCTCCTATGAGTACGGAGTAGACTCCACGTCGTTTCTTGCAGATGTTGTAGCCTAGGCCGGGAACCTGGTTCTGCTGGCATTCAGGATGAGGGCACCGTACTGTTTCGTATGAGAGGTTGAAGACATCGATGCAGCCGGGGTATAGGGATTCGAAGTCAAGGACGACCATGTTGAAGTAGGTACCTGACTCTGGCGCTATCGTTAGGGCTCCGGTAACAGATTTTCTCGTGTCGCCGAGTTTGAGTTCCTCGGAGTTTGGAATGAGAATATTGTGAGTACGATAGTATGTGTTGAGCATTGAACGAATCCATGTAGATACAGCATGGTTCCTGTAGGTTCTGGTTATGGGAAGATTCGCGAGACGGCTGAGTAGGATGGCGTTGTAGTAATCTTCCTCAGACCCGTCATCGTCTGGAAGCCCGAGCTTCTCTTTGCTGATTTGTGGAACGGGCAGATTCGTGTAAGAATACGCTTCCTTCACCAAAGCATACTTGAGCGGGTCTTTCTCCTCGATTTCCCCGAAAAGCTCGTCAAAACGAGAAGACTGGTCAACGTCTAACGAGGCCTGCGGCACCCAAGCATCGTTTTCGAAGCGGTGAAGCACACCGAAGCGAAGTCCTCTATCGTAAACGTAACTGAGTGCCGGATCGATATCTGACTCCCATCCAATGACCTTCTTCTTTGCGCTTGGAATATTCACTTTGTTGAGTGTCCGCTCGTTTTGGGTGAAGAGATCAAGCTTCGTGACCCGTTCGCCAATCGTATCCTCTTCGGTTAGGTAGTAGGGATGGAAGCTGGAATCACTCCACTGAAATGGCGTGAGGTTGTTTTCTCCAATCAGGTTGAGCGTTACTTGTCCCGCAACATACGATGCGTCCACTAGCCAAGCCCTATCACCGTGAGCCGTCACCTGCTTCACCTCCCTCCAACTTCGACTAGAATCTCAGCGAATCTAGTTGTTCTATACGATGTATGTGCCTGTGACCATGTAGCTTACTGATTCGGCTATGTACCAGGCGTGGTCGGCAATTCTCTCAAGATGACGTGCTATCAGTGCTGTTGATACTGCTTCAGCAGCCGTCAAGTTTGGGTTGCCGATCAGTCCTTTGAGGTAGCCTCGATAGAGACTGTCAACTTCGTTGTCCATCTCGATGAGCTTGCGTGCCATTTGGACATCGCGAGTCCTAAGCGTCTCGAAGCTAAGCCTCATCATCTTGAGGACTTTCTCGGACATCTTCTCAAGAAATGGTTTGTCAGCTGCCTTCCCTCCATTGACGAGATCGAGAACTTGGACGATGTCGTATGCGTATCGACCGAGGCGGGCTAAATCGTATGCGATCTTCATGCTTGACTTGATGACTCTGAGATCCGAAGCTACGGGCTGATACCTAGCGATCAACTCAACGGCCTTCTCTTCGACATCATCATATTTACCCTGTAACTCACTGGACCACATGCGCACTTGAGTTCCAAGCTCTCCGCCTTGCGCGGCAGCAGTTATCGAGGCCGAGACGGTTCTCTCGGCGAGGCCAGCCATCTCAAGAAGAGTCTCAGACATCATGTTCAGTCCGGAATCGAGCGGACGAATGTACGACAATTCTAACCGAACCTCCCTGTTATGTAGTTCTCCGTGAGTTTGTTCTTGGGATTCTCGAAGATGTCATCCGTAAGGTCATACTCAATCAACTTGCCAACATAAAGGAACGCCGTGTAGTCAGAAACCCGCGCGGCTTGTTGCATATTATGAGTAACAATGACTACTGTGTACTTCTTCTTTAGGTCAGTCATCAGCTGCTTCAATCTTGGCTGTTGCGCTTGGGTCCAAGGCAGAGCAAGGCTCATCCATCAAGATGACTTCCGGCTTGACCGCCAGTGCTCTTGCGATGCATAGTCGCTGCTGTTGTCCCCCTGAGAGATCCAGAGCTGAATCATTCAGTCGGTCCTTGACTTCATCCCACAAAGCGGCACCCTTGAGGCTTTCCTCGACAATGACATCGAGTTCTTCCTTGCTAGTTCGTCTCTGAACCCTAGGCCCGAATGCGACGTTATCGTATACCGATTTCGGAAATGGGTTAGGTTTCTGAAACACCATTCCCACGCGAGTTCTCAGCTTGACAACGTCTGTTGATGGCGAATAGATGTCCTCATCGTCAAGCAATACGGAGCCTGTGACTTCTACATCCGAGAATAATGTCATTCATTCTGTTAAGCACGCGAATCAGCGTGCTCTTTCCACAACCCGAAGGCCCCATGATCGCGGTGACCGAGTTCTCGAGAATGTCAAGATCAATGTTATCTAGGACTTGTTTTCGGCCAAACCAGAGATTTAGACCCCTTGTCTGGATCTTCGCTCTTAGTCATCCCGACACCCTTCTGTATTTTCTTCTATAGTGGCTCCTTACCACAATTGCTACTGTGTTCAACGTTAGTACAAGCAACAACAGGACGAGGACTGTTCCGAACTGGAGAGGACGAGTAAGTCGTCGGATCAACGCTCTGCGTTGAGAGTATGAATATGTGAAATGGAAGCGCCATGAACTGGTGGAAAACAGAGTTTGGAAGTTGAGGCAGGTAGTAAGCCGCACCCGTGAGCAGAATCGGAGCCGTTTCGCCAGCTGCTCTGGCCAGACCTAACACACACGCGGTCAAGATTCCTGGAGCTGCAAATGGGAGAACAGCATCGCGAACAACCTGCCACCTAGTCGCACCTAGTGCGAGGGCACCTTCGCGGTAGGACATGGGAACAGTTCTCAAAGCCTCCTCTGAAGCCGAGACAATCACCGGCAGGGTGAGAAATGAGAGGGTCAATGCCGATGAGAGCAAGCTGAAGCCTAGCCTGAGGAAGAGAACAAAGAGCCCCAGACCGAGAAGCCCATACACGATGGAAGGTATTCCCGCAAGGACTACCGTGGCTGTACGAATCATGTAGAGTGTTCTACTTCGCCTAGGATCTGCGTATTCAGACAGATAGATCGCCGCACCTACGCCTAGAGGAAGAGCGAAAAGAAGCGTGAGAAGAGTCAGGTAGAATGTTCCAACGATTGCTGGGAATACTCCTCCAGCGGTCATTCCCTCTCGTGGGTTCTCGATCAAGAATTGGAGACTGAGGACTGGGACTCCTTTCCAGACGAGAAATCCAATCAGCAGAAGCACAGCTACCAGAATCCCCGCGGTGCACAGTCGAAGCACTAGAAACGCAATCGTTTGGGTAGTCTTCTTGGATGTCATCGGCCCAACTCCTTGTATCTTCTAACGATAACCTGAGCTACCAGATTGATCACGAGTGTGAACAGGAACAGAACTCCGCCGACAGCGAACAGGGCGTAGAAATGGGTCGAGTTGAACGTGACCTCTCCCATCTCTATCGCAATGACAGCGGTCATAGTCTCCACGGAATCAAGTGGATTGAGTGAGACAACTGCAGCATTGCCAGCAGCCATCAGAACAGCCATGGTTTCTCCGATTGCACGGCCAACTCCCAAGCATGACCGCGACGAATATGCCTGAAAGTGATGATGGGAGAACTACTTTGCTTATCATCTCCCACTTTGAAGCCCCAAGCGCTAGTGCCGCTTCCTTGTACTCATTTGGGACTGATGATATCGCATCCTCCGAAATCGAGACTATAGTAGGAACCACCATTAGACTGAGCACAATTGAAGCGTTCAGCGCATTGAGCCTGATTGGGTTGTGAAAGATGCCCTGAATGACATCTGCGATGATAATCAGCGCGACGAAACCGTATACAACTGATGGAATCGCTGCGAGCATCTCTATGATTGGCTTGACGATCTCTCTGAATGTGGGACTTGCCACTTGAGACAAGTATGTGGCGCAGAGAATGCTGATGGGTACGGAGAATAGTATTGACAGGCCAGTAACTAGTAGGGATCCTGTCAGCATTGGCACAAGCCCATACTTCGGCTGCTCGGAGACTGGCTGCCAGATCGTGCCTGTAAGAAAACTGATTACGTCGATATCCCTGAAGGCCTGTAATCCGTTCGAGAAAAGGAATACGAAGATTAGCACTACTATGAGGACAGAGGCCAACGCAGCCACGAAGAATATCTGCTCGAGAAACCGTTCTCGGAGTCTCCTACGCGAACCGGCGACTGCTAGGGCTTGCTCTCTTGGATGGTCATTCAAGTGTAGCTGCGACCATGGAAAGATGAGTGATCAGAAATAAGACGATCGATTGCGAGTCTGGTGAGGGAGCCTGTTCCGGATGTCCTGCGAGAGCTCTGGAAGAGAGATAGGGTCCGCGTTCAAGAGCAGACTCCCACACCTATACTAGCCCAGCATCTTGAGCATTTCTTTGGCGACTGCCTCCGGCAGCGGGACGTATTCGTTCTTTGAGACCCACGACTGTCCGTCAGGGCTCAAGACCCATTTGATGTAGTCGCGGACTGCTCCTTGGGGAACTCCGTTCGTGTAGAAGTACAAGTATCGCGAGATTGGATAGGTATTGTCGGTTACAGTTGCTGCCGTTGGCTGAACGGCTGGAGATGCCGCGTCCTTCTTCACGCCGAGTATTCTGATTTCGCTCTGTCTCGATTCTGCGTATGCGATGCCAACGTAGCCTATGGCTGCCTTATCTCTTGAAACTGCGTCTACGATGTCAGAATTGCCGTTGAGGGATTGCATGTCTGCCCTGTAGTCCTTGTTGCCGAGCACTCTCTCCTTCCAGTACACGTAGGTTCCTGAGTTTGATTGGCGGCCGTATGTCACGATCTTAAGGTCAGGTCCGCCGAGCTCTTTCCAATTTGTGACGTTGCCTCTGTAGATTAGTCCCAGTTGTTCGATTGTGAGTTGGGTTATCGGGTTACTGGGATTCACTATTGCGGTGATGCCGTCGAGTGCAACTTTCCATTCGACTGGGTTGATGCCCTTGGCTTTTGCGTCATCTTTCTCCTTCTGCGTCATTTCTCTGGATGAGTCGGCGATGTCAATCTGCCCGTTGATGAGTGATGCAATTCCTGTTCCAGAGCCTCCGCCACTGACTGCTATCTGCACGTTCGGATGGGCCTTCATGTACTCCTCTGCCCAGCGTTGGGCAAGAACCAGCAGCGTGTCTGATCCCTTCTGGTTTATGGATGCTGGCAATGCCGTAGTCGTCGTTACGTTCGGTCCCGGCTGTGATGGCACGAGGTAGTAGTAGCCGGCTGACAGCCGCAACCAATACGATCGCAAGCGCCACCACACCCATTACGAGAGTGCGGTTCTTCTTCATGCTCATATTCATCATCAAGTTCCCAAGCCTGGCGCAGCGGACACATATGCGCTCCCGACATGAAACATGCGAATGGATATACCGCCATATAGTTCACATGTGCACGAACATTATTGGTGTTAGAGCAAATCGGTGCACCGAACTAATTGCGGGTGATGACCTGTACACGCCAGCGTGACCTAATACCGTTCGCCATAGTATTCCTGATGAATCTGGCGAGTAGCATTACGACTTGAGGTCGACGGTTCAGAGGGATCTGAAAATTGGCCTTGAGGAACGAAGTGCCTATGGAGAATGCATGCTTTTTCCACACGTCGCCACCTGCAGTTCTCGATGCGTGTATAGAACCTCATGTGTGTCCTCGGCAGTCAGATTGCGGTCATGACCGCGAGCCTATCGTTTGAGAAGTACCCTCGTAGGCCGCACACGCTGCAAACCGCGCCGAGACGCAGATCCGATTTATCCTCATAGTAGACGTTGAGGGAGTCACGAAAACACCTTGGACACCGGTTTCCGGATCTCTTGTCCATTGCAGCTCATACGACAGGACTCGCTGGCGCACATATGTTTGGCGAAAGTGAAATATGCGAGCGCCTCGGTTTTCACATAGATCATGTAGGTGTAAACTTTGGAACACGTGACCGACTCCGAGACCGAAATGAGGAAGCTACAGGAGACGGGTAGAGCGTCATTCATTGTCTCCGTGCCAAAGAAGTGGGTTCAAGACCTTGGTCTGCGGCAAGGATCTCTGATTCGAGTGTCGACGCAGCAAGACGGATCCCTCCTTCTGATGGCGGGGCAGTCAGCCGCGAAACAGAGAGCAACTGAGGCAAGTATCCAGGTCGAATCCGACCAGGAGCCTCAGTCGCTGGCTAGGAAGACTGATTACACTGTACATGATTGGCTTGAACTCAGTGGTCCTCAAATCTAAGGATGCAAGAATGCTCTCCGCAGATTAGGGACGCCGTCAGAGAGCTCGTGAGACGCAAGCTCGTCGGCACTGAGATAGTTTCCGAGTCTTCATCGGAGATGGTCCTGCAAGTATTACTCAGCTATCCAGAGTTGTCAGTGGATAGCACTCTACGAAGAATGGTTACTATTGCAGATCAGATGCATAGAGACTCGATCACTGCACTATGCGAAGCAAAACATGACCTGGCCGCTCAAGTCTTGAAGAGCGACGACGAAGTAGATCGATTCAGCTTCTATCTTATGCGCCTGCTGAAACAGGCGGTTGAACATCCTCACCTCATGAAAGAGATAGGACTGAACTCACCAAGTGATTGCCTTGGCTACAGGCTGATCGCAAAGAGCGTCGAGAGAGTTGCCGATCACTCTTCCCTGATCGCGGAACACGCCATCATGCTTCAAGAACCCCTCACACCCAAGCTCGCCGCCCGCCTCAAAGAGCTGAGCGAGTTCTCCAGCCTCCTGTTCCAAGAAGCATCGCAGGCACTCTTTCGAGGCGATTACTCAATGGCGGATCGCGTCTTGGCAAGGCAAGACCAAGCAGAGAAACTCGAATCCGAGATAGAGAAACAGATCTACAAACAGAATCTGCCCCCCGAGGACATCTCTGCACTGAGACTGATCTTGGAGAGCCTGAAGAGGATAGGCGAGTACGGAAATGACATTGCCGAAATCGTACTGAACCTAACAGTAAGCAAATCGAACACGTGACGGATAGACTCATCATCGGACCTAAGAATCAATACTAAAAGAGACCCAAACGAAACAAAACCGCACGCCCACCCACACCCGGAGATACGGACGATACTCACCTGACTCTCCCCCGGGCTACCATCAACCACCGTCATTGGCTTAGAGGTGGTTTCTCATCAGGGCAATCAACACCCATGACCCACGCCTTTCCGGCGTTGATGAGAACTCTCAAAGCGGCACCTCTTTCCCGGAAGGCGGCACCTCTTTGGAGCATGTGATCGAGCACCATGCTAGCGGTCCACCACCTAGACGGCAACAAGTGCAATCTTCTACCCGTGGGAATCTGGCTGCGCCCTGCCAAATGCCCGCGCAGGATCAAGATCTTGATGTTTGGATCTGATCTGGAACCTATGTTGGATCTTCGTTCCATAGTCCTGCCTGTAACTCCATACCAACGCGGCCCATGAGAGTGATAGAGTTACAAGAAGATCCCGCCACGGCCTTATCAATATAATATGTATAGATCATAGAATAGTGGTGCGATGAGATGCCCAGACTACGCTAGCGCCCATGAAATCCCGAACCGAGTCGCATTGGATTTCAGAAGACCATGAAGGCGATGTGTCGGAGTTAGAGCGACGCTATCCCAGCCCGGACTTGCTGAGACCACGCCTCGAACAAGCAAAGAAACCCCAACCGTCACCTCTACCATTTTCTCATTATGTTCGTTCATTGGAAGATCTGTATTATTGAGCTATGAAGAGACTCGTGAGGCAAAGCGGAATGATTGACGGGCCCGCACCATTACAAGAGCAACAACGAAACCACGAAATCCCATGTCAGCCGCACACTGACACATGCCAAAATGACCTCGCACTGACACCAATCTACGCACAGTCAGAGCAGGCTTACCTCCAAAATAGCACAAGCGTTATTAGGTTTCCAGACTCGCAACATTATCTCGGTGAATCTTGTCATGCCAAAGAAGAAAATGAAAGCTAAGAAGGCAATGAAGAAGAAAGCCAGAAAGGCGGCCAAGAAACGCGTAGTCAAACCGAAACCCGCTCCAGCCCCGGCTCCGGTGGTCGAACCGGCCCCCGTTGCTGAAGCTCCCGCCCCAGCTCCTTCGGAAGGAACCTCTTCTTCAAGTTCTTCGCAAGGAACCGGAACCTGGTAGTCCGGCGGACTTTCCGTCCTCCATTTTCTTGGAGTCTATTTCTTGAGCGAAGCTAACGCATAGCTGAGATCCTCGAGGCATATCTGGAGACTGAACGTGGAACGTGTTGACGTTGCGGTCATAGGCGCGGGCCTAGCAGGGCTCTCTTGCGCATACACGCTTGCAAGAGCAGGCCTAGATGTGCTGGTTGTCGAGCGAGGAGACTACCCCGGAAGCAAGAACGTCACGGGTGGCCGCCTCTACATGAATCCCGTCAGGCAGTACCTGCCTGAAATCTGGGATGAAGCCCCATTCGAACGACACGTCACAAACGAACTATTGACAATGCTGTCAGATGACTCATCGCTCACTCTCACATTACGCTCAGACATCTACAACAATCCACCATATCACAGCCAGACACTAATTCGGCCTAGATTTGACAGATGGCTTGCGGAGAAAGCATCCGCCGCCGGCGCAGCGGTCATATCGAAGTACAAGGTCGAACAGCTGCTACGCGAAGAAGGGAAGATTGTAGGAATCAGGGCTGAAGGCGAAGATATCGGCGCCAACGTGGTGGTTGCTGCAGACGGCGCAATGTCCTTCATCGCTAGAGAGGCTGGGCTTCGTTCAAAGCACGATCCCGAACACTTCGCGGTTGGCGTGAAAGAGATCGTAGAGCTGCCTAGGAAAACTATCGAAGACAGATTTCATCTCCATGGAGATGAGGGCGCGGCTCAGCTTTACTTTGGAAGCCTAACCAAAGGCATGACTGGCGGAGGATTCCTCTACACTAACCGAGAGAGCATCTCCATTGGAATCGTGGTCGGGATCGGTCCACTCATGACGAATCCGCAACACCTTGAGACATACCAGCTCATGGAGGAGTTCAAGGAGCGTCCGGAAGTCTCAGCCTTGATTGAAGGTGGAGAGACGGTTGAATACTCCGCTCATACGATTCCTGAAGGGGGAATCAGGGCTGTGCCCACCTTGCACAGTGACGGAATTCTACTCGTCGGAGATGCGGCGGGATTCGCACTCAACATGGGAATTATTGTGAGAGGAATGGATCTGGCCATCGCGTCAGGCGTAATGGCAGCTGAGACTGTCAAAGCGGCGAAGAAACGCGAGAACTATTCCGCAGCCTCGCTTGCAGAGTATGATACGATGCTCAAGAATTCGTTTGTGATGAAAGACCTTCACACTTTCAGAGACATCTGGAAGGTGCTCAACAACCCGCGACTGTTTGACACGTATCCCCGTGCCATCAGCACTATGCTCACAGATCTGATGTATATCGGCCCTGAGCCCAAGCAAAAACTCTCATCGACTGCAATAAGGCAAATCAGAAAACATTTCCTCAAATTGTCAACGTTGAAGGACGCGTTTGATCTGCTCAAGATATAGAGGCGTAGAACCATGAAGGTAGAGGAGAAACTTGGGCGCGATGTGTTCAAAGTCGACAAAGAAGGACATATCAGAATTAACCAAGAGATCTGCCGCGCGAGGTGCAAGCCGAAATTCTGCCTCTTCGTCTGTCCCGCAAAGGTCTACTCGCTTGACCAAAATGGGGATGTAATTCCAAATCCTGACGGATGCTTAGAATGCGGCGCATGCGTTCTCGCATGTATCGAAGAAGCACTCAGCTGGCACTATCCAAAAGCAGGATTTGGAGTACAATACCGATTCAGCTGAAACGAGAAGATCATCGAAAACCTTGTACCTTTTGCGAGGTACGCTAAGCCTAGTCACCCGAGAGTTCTCCCCGTTTCAGTAATGATTTCAGAACAACTGGTATTGGCCTTGCCATAGAATGCAAGAAATGATGCTGAGCCTCCACCGTACAGCGTCCGGTCCAGAAACTGGGCTCATATCGGAAGAGCGCTTGCACTTCAGCACAGCGCTCACCTCCGGCGCCAAATTCATACTCTGGCTTCCGTCGCCCACTGTGATACAGAGAGGCGAGTATGGGCGATATTCATTGTGATCCATGGCATGGCAGGTCGGACCGATTCATAAGCGAACGAGTGCATGGCATTACCAGGATGGCAGGATATGAGCGGCCAGTCTATTCGCATGCTGACAGTGACTCCTCTCTCTTTTGGGAGAATAGTCGCGAGTGAAGATCTGTCAGCGAGAATCGTAAGCGCAGTTAGAAAGATGGGCCTCCGCGTCAAACGAGGCGATATCGTCGCCGTCTCAAGCAAGATTGTTTCGATTTCTGAAGGGCGATTGACGAGAGTCACCAGCGTGAAACCTTCAGCTTCAGCACGTCGTCTTGCTCGACAATTCATGATGAATCCTAAGCTTGTTCAAGTGGTTCTCAACGAGGCGGACCAAGTCCTCGGGGGAGTGAAAGGGACGCTGCTCACTGTCAAAGGCGGGATATTGACCCCGAATGCAGGGGTAGACGAGAAGAATGCGCCCAAGGGTCAAGTTGTTCTGTGGCCTAAGGACGCTGAGCGCTCAGCGAGAAATCTTCGTGATGGACTTGCAAGAGCATTCCGCAAGGAATTGTCGGTCATAATCGTGGACAGTCACGTCACGCCACTTCGTCTAGGCACATCCGGATTTGCTCTAGCTATTGCAGGCTCGCCGGGCGTCTTAGACTATCGGGGCTTGAAAGACTTGTCAGGCAGAGTGATCAGAATTACACGGCAGAATCTAGCAGACGATCTTGCCTCGTCCGCTCATGCCGTGATGGGAGAGGGCGCAGAATCGACACCCGCTGCCTTAATCCGCATGACGAGAGCGACTCTCCGCGGGCGGATTTCCACCAGTTTGAAGATGCGTCCGGCAAGATGTCTGATTCTCGGAACTCTTTGGCGAAAGCAAAGGCACTCCAGACGCACCTAGTTCAAGACTTCATAGTTGATATGAGAATAGAAACACACGGACAGACCTAAACAAGATCATTCCCCCAAGGTGAGCAACCACAGTGCTCGCCGGTTTCACCTCCGGTCTACCACCCAGCACCGCTACCATCTCGCATTCAGTTGCTCATGGCAGCAATGAAGAATCGAGAGAGAAATGAGACTCTCTCACTGATGTGGCTAAGCAGATCTTATAGCACCCACAACCCATGTGCAACGACGAAGTCAATTGCATATCATAGTATGCATGAAACAGGTAGTTGACCTTCAGCAGATCAGGATCAAACGAGACACCCGAGAGCCTGTCCTCGAAGGCCTACCTGTTCTCTTCGGCGACATGGAAAAGAATGCACTCGAGGAAGGTATCAGGATCAAGGAGAAGCACGGAGCAAAGGTCACCGCACTATCAGTCGGCTCGGCCAAACTCAAGGACACGATCCTAGAAGCACTAGCCATGGGTGCAGATGAGGGCTGCATCGTGGTTGACCCAGCCTGTGAAGGCTCGGACACGAGCGCTTCAGCTTTGACGCTTGCCAAGGCGATTGAGAAACTCAGCCCATTTGACCTAGTACTTGTCGGTGAAGGTTCGGCGGACAACTACTCCGGACAGATTGGGTCAAGAGTCGCAGAGATACTGAACATTCCGCAGATAACGTATGTGAGAGAGCTCTCAATCGAAGGCAATACGATCACCGCCGTACGAGATATTGAAGCAGCACTCGAAGTGGTGAAGGCCCAATTGCCCCTGGTGATCTCGGTCACCAGTGAGATCAACAAGCCACGACGAGCACCGCTGGCGCAGATACTGCGGGCGTCTCGTAAGCCGTTGAAGTCTTGGACTCTGAAAGATCTCGAAATCGACTCAACCAGAGTCGGCTCAGCCGCTTCCGCGATCCAGGTCGTTAGCAACTTGGCACCGCAACAGGAGCGAAAAGGCGTGATCTTCGAGGGCGACATGGACGAGGCTGTTGGAAAGCTGGTGGACGCCCTTCGCAAGGAGGGAGCGCTGCAGTGACATCTGGAATCCTCGTATCTTCGGAGACAGACGAAGGCGCCTACGAGCTTCTCACAAAAGCTCGCGAAATCTCCAAACAGCTCGACCTGGAACTCTCTGCAGTAATCCTAGGAGACAGAGACGATGGGATTGTGCAATCCTATTTTGAGTACGGCGCACAGAAAACCCTCCTGATTCCCAGTAGCAACCTTGGAACCCTCGATGCGGAGACCTATGCAAATGTACTATATGAGATCGCCAAAGAAAACGGTCCGGACGTGCTCTTGATCAGATCCACCCGCCTAGGCAAGGAGACTGCGGGACGCGTGGCACAGAAACTCCAAGCCGGTTGCATAACGGATGCGATAGGTCTGACACTGAAAGGCCAAGACCTAGTGGTTGATAGATACGCTCTTGGAGGCAACACAGTATCATCCGAGATCATCAAAAGCAAGAAGAAAGTCGTCTCGATCATGCCTAGAACCTTCGAGGCCCAGAAAGGTCCCGCGCAAGGGCTAGGCTCAGAAGATGGATCTTAAGATCCCGCCTCAGCGTGTGCAGTTGGTTGAACGTAGGAAGAAAATTGGCGAATCAGCCAACATAGAATCGGCAGAGACCCTGATCTGCGTGGGAAAGGGCATCGTGAACAAGGAAGATCTGGCAATGATGAAAGAGCTTTCCTCACTGATGAGGGGAGAGCTGGGATGCACAAGAGCGCTGTCATCAGATTATCATTGGATCTCTGAGGATAGAATGGTCGGGATCAGCGGCAAGAGATGCAAGCCTAAACTCAATCTCTCGATTGGAGTCTCAGGGCAGATCCAGCACACCGTCGGGATAATGGGTTCAAAACTGATCGTTGCGATCAACAAGGATAAGGAGGCCCCGATCTTCAAGATCGCAGACTACGGAGTAGTAGGCGATCTCTATCAAGTCGTCCCTAAGCTCATCCAGAGAATCAAATCCCTTGAAGCCTGACTATATCGACTGAGTTCTGAGATTCGCTCTCGCCCACTCAAACCCACGTTCCAAGGCCCGAATATTTAGATCAACGGATGCCTTCGGCGCGACTTCTTCAAGACTCATTCTGAGGCTGTCGAGTTCCACGCATTTCGTAGACTGCAGCAACTGCACCTAGCATGACCATGTTGGCAACCAGCGTTTTCTTGAGTTCTTCAGCGGCCAGTTTTGTCGCGGGAACACGGTAGATTGTTGCCCTAATTGCAGCTGAGACATGAGTCACGAGGTCTGCGTCGACGAACAAGGAGCCTCCTGGTTTGGTGTCACTCCCGTATTTTTCGAACGATTCCTGAGACATAGTGATGGCGATATCTGCTGAGATCACTTTTGGATAGTCAATCCTCTCATTAGAGATGACAACCTCCGAACGGGCTGCACCTCCTCTCGTTTCAGCCCCATAGGATTGCGTCTGAACCGCCTTCTTGCCCTCGTGGATTGCGGCTTGGCCCAGGACGATTCCGGCTAGGATTATGCCTTGGCCACCGAAGCCTGCGATTCTGATCTCAGTTCGAGTCACGACTGGCAGCCTCGAACAGCTCTGCATAGAGTCTGGTCAGCTCTGGCGCCTCGACGTCTTGGAATTCACCTACAACGAACTTGTCCGACAGTTCCTGTTCCGTCATTCCCTGTGCCATCTCGATAGTGACGGACTGTTTCTGGAACCATCGCATCATCTCGACAGGATCTGTGATCCCTATTCTGCGACCAAAGTGGACGGGGCACTGAGATAGGACTTCGAGGAAAGCGAAGCCGTTCCGGGTCAACGCTTTCTTCATTGATGCGACCAGACTTGCGACATGGTATGTTGTCCATCTGGCAACGTAGGTGCCTCCCGCTGCTATGACCAGTTTCGACAGGTCGAATGGCCTCTCCAAGTTTCCAAACGGAGTTGTTGTTGTCTTCATTCCGCGCGGAGTGGTGGGCGCCGCTTCTCCGCCCGTCATTCCATAAATCATGTTGTTGACGCAGATCACTTTGATGCCGATATTTCTTCGAGCCGCGTGTATGAGATGATTGCCTCCGATTGCGGAGGCGTCTCCGTCACCTGTGAAGACCACCACTTCGAGCTCCGGATTGCCAAGCTTCACTCCAGTAGCGAATGCGATCGGGCGTCCATGAGTCACGTGCAGTGTATCGATATCGAAAAAGGGGCTGGGTATCCAGCCGCTACATCCAATCCCTGCGACACAAACGATCTTCTCCTTTGAGATGCCGGCTTTGTCGATCGCTCTCAGAAATGATTGTGCAATGATTCCATTCCCACATCCCGGGCAGTGGGTATGTGTTTGTGCGCCTTTCCGTATGTATTTCGAGAGTGGATGGAGCTTCTCGTCAGTCAAACTCAGAGGGCCTCTCCCATTACGTGCTTCAGCACATAGTCTGGTTTGTGCAAGGTTGCGAGCGTTTCCGGAGGGAGGAATGATGTTGTTGCACCCTCTGGAACCACTCTCTCGATTTCGGGGAAGAGTTGGCCTAGGTTGTTCTCCAGTACAATGACTCGTTTGACGGAATTGAGCGCTTCCTTGATTTGTCTGGCCGGAAAGGGCCATAGTCCAATAAGCCTTAGCAGTCCAACTCTGATTCCCTCATTACGCGCTTGTTTCACGACGTATTCAGCTGTCCTTGCACAGCTTCCGTACGCAACAAGTGCAACCTCGGCGTCTTCCAGCATCATTCTCTCAGTTCCCGAGATCTGGTCCGTGTGAGGCACTATCTTTTGGTGGATCGTTCGCACGATCCTATCAATTGCTTCAGGCTCGCTTGCTTGACGCATACCGAATTCGTCATGCGACGAGCCAGTTACGTGAGCAGCGAACCCTTTGCCAAAGATCGGCATGGGAGCAACTGAGGGATCGAGAAAACCGTGAGCGGCTTCCTCTACGGTTGATGGTACTTTTCTGTTGGCGATCACAAGAGAGCTTTCCTCAGGGATCATGACTTCTTCACGCATGTGAGCCACGGTTTCGTCGGCAAGCACGATCACCGGCGTCCTATACTGCTCGGCCAAGTTGAATGCGCGTATTGTCAGGTCAAACATCTCTTGAGCGGAGTAGGGAGCGAGAGCGATAATCTCATACTCTCCATGGCTGCCGCGTCTCGCTTGCACAACGTCACCTTGCATAGGGGCCGACACGATCCCGGTGCTTGGTCCTGCTCGCTGAACGTCGACAATCACGCACGGTGTCTCAGTCATAACCGCGTATCCGATATTCTCCTGCATGAGACTGAAGCCTGGGCCGGAAGTTGCCGTCATCGCCTTGAGACCCGTCCATGAAGCCCCGATCACGCTTCCGATTGCAGCAATCTCATCTTCCATCTGAATGTAAACGCCACGGGTTCGTGGAAGAAGCTGAGACATCTTCTCTGCAATCTCACCAGCTGGAGTGATTGGATAGAAGGCGAAGAATCGACAGCCTGCAGCAACCGCGGCTAAGGCGCAAGCTTCGTTTCCTTGCATGAAGTACGTGCCAGGTTTCATGGGCGCGAAGACCCAGACCTCCCGATGACGAATATTGCCAAGTCCGGACAATAGTATTGACATATCCGACAACCGGTACACCTAGCTGCGTCGATGACCTCCGGCGGATAGATGCCCTTCTTTGTCATCTGACTGCTCATCTTGAGTATCTTCACTGGACAGAACTCAACACAGATCCCGCACCCTTTGCAGAGATCCTCCACGATTACGATTCTTGGTGTTTCGATTGTGGAGGTCATCGCTTCCGATCAATTCCAAGCTAGAGAGTGATCCTCATAACTATGTCGAAAGCATGGGGGAATGTGCGTCGCCGACGATTCAACTGCACCTAACACTAGCAGGGTTGAAGTGCAAGGGGAAGTTCGAGATGGTGGCAAGTCAGATTCAGCTACGGTTCGGCTAGTGTGTGGAGTGGATGCCGCAACGACGCGACCATCAAACGTTAGTTTTCTTTATTATTCCGCCCACTCATCGCTGGGCGAGCTCTGTCACGAATGCCTTGCCGGGTTTTTCCGTGACCAGGAGATCAATATGAGGTATGGGCGCGAACGGACATTAGTATTTGGGACAAGATCATGTTTAGAAGCACTCCTCGAAATCAACTCAACTAATTATGGTATTTACTCTGGGCTGTGCGAACGGCACGAAGAATGCCACGCAACAGCATAGGCGGGCTTGGGAGTCCCCTCTGCAAGATCGTCGTAGTCTCTCAGACTGATTCCCAACGCAAGTGATCCGATCGAACAAGACAACTCTAAGATCTGAAATTGAGAGCTAATCTCACTATGTCTGTCGCCACTGTCATGTACTTGATGCGTTTGGGCCACTCTATCACGTCTAGAAACATGTTGCTCAATGCCCCAGCGCCAATCATGTTCAATGGGTTGGGGGCAAAATAGGTGACCGCAATCCAGGGCTCGATTCTGTGCAAGAATTGCCAGTGAAGATACTTTGGTTCCAATTCGCCTGATGGGAGCACAGAGACTCTCTTCCACCACTTTGACATGCTCACATATTCGTTCCTAACGTTCCATGTCCAATCTTTCGTGATGAAATAGTGGCCGACTAGATGATCGATGTCGACGAGAAGACTTGATATGAAGAAGACCAGTCCGGCTAATGGCCCCGATAAGTATGCAACTAGCAACGAAACAGGAAACCCGATGATGGCGTGGATGAGAAGGCGGGGCATCGAAGCACGTCCTGGCAGCGGGTGTTACGCAATAGTGACATCTATCCATTCTGGCTGATGTGTACTCTCTTTGACCTGATACCGACTTCTGTCTTGCAGATCCCATTGTCGGAAATACTGCTGGCGAAACCACCTTCTATTGATCCGTTAATTCATCGCAAGAACTGCATGCATCCGAAACCCGAACTCATGATCAGATTCGAGAGCGATAGCAAGATAGTATATCGTTGCCTAGCTCATGGCGTCGTCGTGTCTTCACGTGAGCTAGATCGAGGCGATTGAGCAACTCTAAAATGTAGGACGCATCGTAGCAGTGTTTCGGTACATCTTGTCAAAGAAAAGACCGGCAAGACCGCGTCGCCGACCACATGGATCACTTCATGGACCACACGGCAAACGGCGCGGATACCGAAACACGAAGTGAGACACTCACCCACTGCTGAATTATCGAGCGAGAAGCAGCAACTAACGTATTGCACTTGGGCGAATCATAGGAAAGGGAGAGGCTGCTGATTGGTGAAAGAATCCGGGAGGAGGGTTCAGTTGTTGGTGATAGGGTCTGCCGCAGACCATTGCACCGAAGAAGCACGCGCATTGGCTTACGAGGTTGGTGCTGAAGCTGCCAGACGTGGCGCCGTGATCATAACCGGTGGTCTAGGCGGAGTCATGGAAGCGGCTTGTAGAGGTGCGAGGGATAATCATGGGACAACTGTCGGCATAATTCCTCATGATGATATTCATTACGCCAACTCCTACTGTGATGTGGTAATTGCGACAGGCATAGGCTGGGCTAGGGACTTCGCAACCGCCTACAGCGCCGATGCCGTGATCATCATCGCTGGTGGTGCGGGTGCCCTAATCGAGACCTGTATTGCGTACATCAAGGGAAAACCTGTAATCGCAATTGACGGAAGTGGAGGCGTGGCGGACCAAGTAAAAGAGACTTACTTGGATGAACGCAAAAGCGTCCGCATTCTCTCAGAGCCCGATCCAAGAAGAGCGGTTGAGAAAGCACTCGAGCTCGCACAGGGTCTAAAACCCTCGCCCTAGTTTGCTGAGTCATCCATCCAGTCTATCGCGAGGTAGTATCAGTCGATTGGGCTTCTATGAAGCCATATGCGCCAGTCCTAGTTCGCTCAGCTTCGTTTTGGTTGGTATTCCGTTCCGATCCCAGCCACGGTATTCGTAGTATTCGTCAAGTACCTCAGAATATGGAGGAAGGTTCTCTGCGGCTCCGCCCTCTTTGCGCTTCTCTCGAAGCATTCTAGCGGGCACAGTGTCGTCCTTTCTTGTGATCCCGCACCTGACATCGTACATTCGCTTCAGATTGTAGATCCTCTCTCCTGCCCTCAGGAATTCTGCCTGGCTAGTTCCCAAACCTGTGACGGCGTTGAGATACTCTAGTATGTGGGTCACTTTCACGCTTCCATAAATGAGGAATTTGCAGAGTTTGAGGGAGTCGAAGAGCGACATTAGATCTTGCGTCTTTGCGACCAACTCTCCCTTCTTCACGACTCCGAATCTGTCTTGAACCTCGTTTATCCCAAGCTCTGGCATCGTAGCGGAGCGCTCAAATGCGTAAGACATTCCCTGCAGATGGCACGCTCCGCGATTACTTGTCGCATATCCAACGGCGAGACTGTTGTAGGCACGCGGATCATGCCCAGGAGGTTCCAGCCCTTTCACGTGGAGCGCAAAGGTCTCGCTGCCTCCTCCAAGCTTTGCTGAAGCACGCATCACTCCTTCGCCGAGCAGGTGCCCTACACCTTCACGGCGGCCGATCCTCTCGACCATACGTACGATACCCTTGGCGTTTCCCCAGGCAAAGTCATTCTCTTCGTCTCGGTCTCTCTTGAGGATCCCCCGTTCAACTGCCTCCAAGGCGAAACCAATGACAGCCCCAGTCGATATGACGTCCATACCATATCTGTTGCAGAGTTCATGCGCCTTCGCAACAGCCTCCAGATCGTCAACGAGAGTGTTAGCACCCAGCAAGGCCATGCTCTCGTACTCGGGGCCCGCTCCGTCAATGCCGGCGTACTCCCCATGATCGACCGCTACAGTCCGACCGCAACCCACGATACAAGCTCCACAGAAGTACCTTCCTTTCAGAATCGTTTTAGCCATCGTCACTCCGGACAGTTTCTCAGCGCCCTCCTGCCAGCGGCCTTGCTTCCAGTTCCTTATTGGCAGGTCACCCAACTCCTCAACCGTCGTCATCAACTGGCTCGTGCCGTAATCGGTAAGACGTTTCGTACCCTTGTGAATCTCCGGCGCGAGCTTCTTTGTCATCTCCGAGATACTCTTCTCGTCGACCACTGGAACCTCTTTGCTACCGCTTGCCACGATGGCCTTGAGATTCTTTGAACCCATAACCGCTCCGAGCCCACACCTTCCCGCTGCTCTCCCGTCTCTACCATCATGCATTATTGCAGCGATCTTTGCGAGCCGCTCACCTGCCGGGCCGATGCACGCCTCAATCGCCTTCGGATCAGTTTCTTTTCTGAGGATTGCGCTTGCCTCGTATGTGTCGAGTCCCCATATGTGCTCAGCGTCACGCACCTCGACTCCGCTTTCGTTGATCCAAATGTAGGTGTGCTTAGCTGACTTTCCTGTGATGATTACTCCATCGAAACCTGCTTTCTTCAGCTGGGTACCCCATTTTCCCCCGACATCGCATTCTCCATAGATTCCTGTAAGCGGGGATTTCGCTACGACTTCATGACGACCAGAGAGCGGAACCTTTGTCCCTGTGAGGGGCCCCGTCATGAAAATCAGAACATTCTCGGGACCTAGCGGGTCCGTCTTTCCACTTGTCATTTCCCACAGACGTTTCGCTGCCAAACCGCTGCCGCCGACATACGCACGCGCTTCTCCTTCTGAGAGGGCTTCCACACGTTGGTTCCGCTCAGACAGATCCACATGCAGTATCCGCCCCGTGTATCCTCCAATCGAGCCTATCATTTCCTGTAGCCTCCGATTACGGGTAGCAAGACACTGACACTGTCTCCGTCATAAATCTCGTCACACAATCTGACAACCCTAGAGTTGACAGCGATGACAAGTTGATGTCTTTGCGCCTCCTCACTGGTTTTGTCGACAAATTTGCTCATGGATGAGTGCCTGCCGACTACTAGATCAAGCACTTCCGCAACGGTGATCGATTCCCGGTCTACCTCATATGTCTCCTCTCTGACGCCCGTGTCCTCGCGAAAAGGTATCGAATACTTGACAGCGATCTTCAAATGGATAGACCACTACACTTGGAGCTGCGCAAATTTATCCATGGCGTGTAAACATAACTATGACTCAGTTTCGATCTTCTTCAGTTGCCTATGATAGATCTCAAGCGCTTCCTTACCCGTTGTTGCATCCTCTGGGGACTTGTCGTCTCTGTATTTGCCTGTGAATCTGGGGAACCTGAGCGCCAGTCCGCTACCAGGCCTGACCGAACCTAACGCGCACGTGTGGAGCGGCGAGAGGGTGATCTCGTCTGCTGAGACCTCAAGAACCTTTGACGGCGTTAACCAGAGGTCCGCTTTCATCTCTGAACTCACTCTCGGATGCCTATGTGGAAGAATATCCTGTCTGAGGATCTTGGGCAGTTTCTCAAGGTCCTCGTCTGTGAACCCGCTCCCGAGTTTGGATATCGTTTCGAACTGATCGGTCTCTGGGTCGTATACGGCCATCAGCAGTGCGCCGTAGGTTCCTGCTCTCTTTCCTCTACCGTGAAATGCTCCAACTGGGACTAGGTCGAAGGTATCAGCTACCTCCGCCCTGTATGATCTCTTATACTTGATCCATAGCCAACCGCGAGCTCCTGCCTGATAGATTGATTCATCAAGAGTGCTCTTGACGACCAAGCCTTCGCATCCCATAGAAACGGCTTTGTCGAAATAGCGTTCGAGCTCCTCGGCGTCCTCAGTCATCAGCTGTTCCGCAACGCGGACCTGATCGGACTCCCTGACAATCTTAGTGAGCTCAATTCTCCGTTGCGGGTAAGGCGTAAGTGTGAAATCTTGGCCGTCATCGTAGAGAACATCAAACAGGAACACGGTTACCGGCACTTCCTCCGCCATTGTTTCGATCTCGTGTCTTCGTCCTCTCCTTTGTGACACAACTTGGAATGGTAACATGTCGCCTGTGTTCGCGTCAACTGCGACACATTCTCCTTCAAGAATTGCTTGCTGTGGCAACACCGCGGATCTCAGACTCTCAGCCACGTCGGGGAACTGACTCGTGATGTTCTCCAATCGTCTCGAAAACAATTGAACCTTCGTCTTGGAGATGTGAGCTTGGATCCGCAGGCCATCGTACTTGTATTCGGCTGATCCCTTGCCTCCCAGTTTGGTGAGGATCTCTTGGGCTGAAGAGAGACGCTCGCAGAGCATTGATCTTACAGGACGGCCGACAGATATCCTGAAGTCCTTTACACCGTCAACTCCGTTTGTCGCCACCACCTTTGCCACGTATCCCAAGTCAGATGACAGATTGTAGGCCCTTTCAAACGATTCTCGAAATTCTTTCCCTCCAGCGTATGCGATTGCAAGCGCATCCAGAATAGTCATGTCAGCGATTCCAACTCGCAGTTTGCCAAGAGCCATTCGTGCTACGAATTTCGCTTCGACAGGATTTGCATCAATTAGAAGACTTGATAGAAGTTTGACTTTCGCATCTACCGAACGATCTCCCGTTGAGTGAGCAATCTTGTCGAACGTTCCGTAGACCGCTTCAACGGAGAGTTCCTTCTTCATGAGGGTTGACTGTGATCGTTTCTTCAGCGCCTCTTGCGCTGCCAACCCCAAGTCTCCGGTCCGATTGAAAAGCGGATTCAATCTCAGCCTCTGTCCGACCGGACGCGAACGATATTGCCTTCTCAACCAGCTTCTCTGCCATTCCAAGTTCGATGCCCATGAAGTCAGGATAGAGCTTTCCTTGAGTCAGATAGACGACCTTGTCTACGAGACCCTTCGGGGTTTCTTTGAGCAGCTTGACCAGGAGGTCTGTCATTTCCAGTCTCTTTGAGGTGGCTTCGATTCCCTCGAAGACCTCTGCAAGTTGCTCGTATCTCACGCCAGTCTACCAGTCTCAGCTGACTCGAGACAAGCTTCGGGTGAGATCCTTTAAGGGTTGCCCGAAATCCGCAATAGGCACCGACAACAACCAAGACGAACACTCAAGGAGCAATGTTGTTGTCAGGCGGACATGAGCGAGAGCAGGCACCAATTAGGCTAGGATGTGCCGGCTGGTCGTACAAGGAATGGATTGGCCCACTGTATGACCCTGACAAGAGTATGCTCCAACAATACTCCGCGATCTTCGACACTGTGGAGATCGACTCATCCTTCTATGGGTTCCCAGAAAAAGGAACGATACTTGGTATGACGCGATATACGCCTCGAAGCTTTGTCTTCAGCGCAAAGATGAACAAGAAATTCACTCATGAGCTACGCCTGAAACTCGATGAAAAGGCACAGATAGAATTGGATTCGTTTTGTGAGCTTTTCGATCCCCTGCTCTCGCAAGACAAGTTAGCGTGCATGCTCGTTCAGTTGCCCCCGTCGCTGAAGCGCGATGATGCGCTTCTTGAGGAATTTCTTGCTTTGTTGCCTAGGAGGTTCAACTACGTTGTTGAGTTCAGGCATCCGTCGTGGCTAGAGTCGAGCACATGGACGACCTTAAGCAAATACAAAACTGCTTACTGCATTGTTGACGAACCATTACTGCCTCCGGAAGTCCACATCACCTCAGATATTGGGTACGTCCGATGGCACGGTAGAGGTCGAGGGCTCTGGTATGACTACCGGTATACCAACAACCAGCTCACTGACTGGCTGCCCAAAATTGAGGAGGTACGGAATAACACAAAGCAGAGTTACGGGGTCTTCAACAACCATTTTCATGGATATGCGCCAGAGAACTGCATCCAAATGATGAAGATGCTTGGACTTGCGAATGACAAGCACGAGCAGACGCTGAAGAGAATAGAGGACCATATTGAGGGAAGAGTCGCCCACGCGAACGACGAGAGAACGACCCTTGATCATTATACAGGAAAATAGCGAAAGCACTCCGCATACTCCTGACCTGATCCAAGCGAAGATTCGACGTACTTGCACTTCGAGAACAGACTAACTTAAAATACGCTCCATAGACCCAACTCAATGTGATGACTGGGTTTGATGGAAGAACTGAATCCCTTCAAGATTGCACAAGAACAACTAGATGTGGCTGCAAAGCTACTGAAACTAGATCCCGCCGTCCACAACCTACTCAGGGAACCCAAACGCGTCCTAGAAGTCACGTTTCCAGTAAGGATGGACAACGATCAAGTCAAGATATTCAAAGGGTTCAGAGTCCAATATAATGACGCCCGGGGACCATGCAAAGGAGGAATCCGGTTCCACCCGCAAGAGACAATCGACACGGTCAAGGCACTTGCAGCTTGGATGACTTGGAAGACGGCTTGTGTTGACATACCTCTTGGCGGAGGCAAAGGAGGAGTCATATGCAATCCAAAAGAGATGTCGCGCCGTGAACTGGAAAGACTCAGCCGAGCATACATAGACGCTATCGGCGCGGTGATAGGCCCTGAATTGGATATCCCAGCCCCTGATGTCTATACGGACGCCCAAATCATGGCATGGATGGTTGATGAATTCTCCAAGATTAGGGGGCATAACACTCCGGCAGTGATCACCGGAAAACCGATAGCACTAGGCGGATCACAGGGAAGAGGAGATGCAACAGCCCGCGGCGCAGCGTACACGATCCGCGAAGCCACAAAACGACTTAGCATCCCATTGAGAGGTTCCTCAATCGCAATCCAAGGCTACGGAAATGCAGGATCAAACGCAGCCGTGATCTTGCATGAGATGGGAGCACGGATCATCGCAGTAAGCGACTCGAAGGGGGGAATCCTCAACGAGAATGGACTTGATTCAAATGCAATTATCCAGCACAAACACAAGACAGGAAGCGTAGTAGGGTTCCCTGGAGCCAAAACCATCACAAACGAGAGCCTTCTTGAAGAACAATGCGACATCCTAGTTCCAGCAGCGCTCGAGAACGTCATAACTACTAAGAATGCATCTCGAATCAAAGCGAAGATAGTCGCAGAAGCAGCAAACGGCCCTACGACGCCTGAAGCGGATGATATCTTGTTCAAGAACAAGGTATTCCATATCCCGGACTTTCTCTGCAATGCTGGAGGAGTCACCGTCTCATACTTCGAATGGGTCCAGAATGTGTATGGCCTCTACTGGCCTGTTGACGAAGTCCACGACCGTTTGGACAAGATCATGACGAAGGCATTCAACGATGTGTACGCTATACATGTGAAGCAGAACGTGAACATGCGAATGGCCGCATACATGCTCTCAGTCCAGCGGGTTGCAGAAGCAATGAAACTGAGAGGCTGGGTGTAACCCACCTCTCGGAACGTTTGATGTCAAACCCACTACATTTGTTTCGCGCGTGTTCGGCGTAAGACAGCGACTTTCCGATATGTACGGGATTCGAGTAGTCTTAGCACACTTGTTTTGGTTCTGGCCCTCTAGACCGTTTCGACTCGAAAGCTAGAGGAAGAAAAGATAACTAAGCATGAATGAAGCCATGGGCCCAAAGCACAAATGATACCTCATTGCGTAGGGTAGAGAATAGCCTCGGACTGGATGCGACATTTGGATGGATCACGAGAAGTCGTGCGGGGCGGTCATATTTAGGGACGGAAATGGTATCGAGTATCTTCTCCTCCAGTACGAAGCGGGGCACTGGGACTTCGTGAAAGGCCACGTGGAGCCAGGGGAATCCGAGGTGGAGACTACCAATAGGGAGACTTTGGAGGAGACGGGCCTCAAGAACAACACATTCCTGAACGATTTCAGAGAACAAATTGGCTACTTCTACAGGAGGCGTGGAAGAACCGTTTCGAAGGAAGTGATCTTCTATTTGCTCAAGAACGCAGGAGATGAACAGGTCACGATATCGGGCGAACATATCGGATACGAGTGGCTGCCCTATCACGAAGCTCTCAAGCGCCTCACTTACAAGAACGCCAAGGAAACACTTCGAAAAGCTGAGGAATACCTGCAACGAACGAGATTATTCGCGGCCAGCCCTCTTCTGGATCCGCTCCACAGCGGATCGGATCCCTAATGATAACAGGTATGCAACATGCTTGCTGGAGAGAGTTCACACTAGAAGGTGGAGCCAACCACCGCACACTCATAGATGAATGGGTGGGGCCTCGAGTAATCTTGAGATCGAGAATCCTTCAAATAGAATAGCTCTACCCAATTCTTGTAGGATCAGTCCTGTTAGCCAACCCCAGTCCTCAATTGTATCGCAGTCAGCAATGCACTCGTGTCTGGAAATCTAAACCGTTTTAGTCTGTGTATCTTGTCTTGATCTGTCTCGCAAATAAGACGTAGTGCGCAACTCTGCATCCTTGGGAAAGAGGAAACCGACTTGTGGTTGGTCTCGGCCATTTGGAGCTTTGAGAAGGTCGACTGATCTAAGCTAGATCGATTGCCCAGACATTGCCGCAGGAGTAGCATCGGAATAGGTTCAGGGCATCTTCTTGTACATCGCTCGAGTCACAAACGGGGCAGTACTGCTTTTGGAGCGAGCACATCGACGCCAAGCTCATCGGAGCATGAACAACCTATACGGCACATGGATGTGCTGTGACTCGAGGACGGCATCTGCGGTGACTCTCTAGTCGATCACATTTCACGGAAACATTCTAACCGAAATGTCTCTCGCAACCCCGAAGCCGCTTCCAAAACCGAACACAGGCATCGCTTCGACTCATACTGATCGCCAACCTAGGGGAAGTACAGACTCAGTCAACATTGCCTAGCCCACGGCCCCGGGGTCTCCAGAGACTATTGAGCGGTTTGGAGATTCGTCATTCGTAACCTTCAATATGGTACTTGTCTTCTTGATAATTGCCGCGATGATAGCACTCTCAGATATGACTAAAGATGAGATCACCTAGGGTATTTGAGCGGCAAAACTTCGATGCTTGAATCGACTTGGTTCGTCTTTGCAGTGCAGACCCTTCATAGTTGACAAGATGAAATCACCCTGGTTGCAGCCTCAATTTCTAAAGGAACACAGTCAATGTGCCTGGAGGGTCTTCTCGTACATGCGACGTACAGTCCACCGGATGGCATTGCGTAGTTCTGTGAGTCTTCTTTGGTCCCCGTAGTTGCGTACTCGAAGAGATTTCAAGGCACCACCGTCATCTGATATCTCATATGTCAAGACCTTGTCGGCAACTAGTTGACCCGCTTTAAGCGATTCTTCGTCTTTCGTATGCATTGGATCCAAGACGCGTGCTATGAAGAAAGCTCGCAGAGGCGGAGACGCGACTTCGTACCTGATTTTCGAGTCTGGAATAAGAGCGAGCTCAGAGTCGGTGATCTGTAGATCTGCCAAATGGACCCCTTCGGGGGTAGTTATTGGCCAAACCTCGCTCGCCAGTCTTTCCTTTGATTCAGGGGCTTCCGGCGCGGAAGTCGCTTCAGTCTCCACGGGGATTCTCACACGTCTGAAGCTTTTCTCTGCGAGAATCGAGTCCACAGCCTGAAGAAACGATCTCAATCGTTCAGTCTCACGTTCCGACTCCGAGATCTTCTTTTCGAGGTATGCTTTCATCTCAGCGAGGCGCTTCAGATCGGAATCCTCTTCCTTGGACAATTCGGGCCACTCGCACGCTACCATGTCTGCGCTTTCGAGCTAAAAACAGAGCGCATCACGAAAACTGTGAAGGCGGACCGGTAGCAGATATCATATCTCAGTCTGCAGAAGATTTTAGGTTGATCTTGATGACAGAAGGGCGGATTCTGCTATGAGGCAATTCGAGGGAAAGGTCGCGGTCATCACGGGCGCCACTGGTGGGATAGGTAGCGCCACGGCAAGACTCCTAGCAAGCGAGGGCGCCAGACTCGCTCTCGGGTATCATTCTGGAGCAGAAAGAGCCAGGGGGATTTCAAAAGAGTGTGAAGAGCTTGGTGCGGAGACGCTTAGTCTGCCTATTGATGTGACAAATCAAGACGACGTTCGCAGGTTTGTTCTGGAATCCAAAGATAGATTCGGCAGAATAGACTGTTTGATCGCGGTGCACGGTTTCTGGTCCGCTGAGATTTGGGAGAAGAAGATGATCGAAGTGACTGAAGATGACTGGAAATCTGTTCTCGACAACGATCTGAAGGGAACGTTCTATTTGTGCAAGTTCATAGTCCCTCAAATGGTCAAGCAGAAGAAGGGCTCGATTGTTCTGATGTGCTCTTCCCCAGTATTCTCTGGACACGACCGAGGGGGACTATTCTCGGTGGCAAAGTCAGGTATAGGAGCGTTGGTGAAGAGCACAGCCCTAGAGTACAAACCATACGTTCGTGCCAACGCGGTGGCGCCCGGGAACGTTAGGACGAAATGGTTGGACGGACTCTCAAACCAAGAGAGAACGGAATATGAGATGGAATCGCCCCTTCAAAGGCTAATCGAGCCGGAGGAGGTAGCGAACGTAATTGCGTTCCTCGCCTCGGACTCAGGCTCGGCCGTCAACGGCCAGATCATAGTTGTTGACGGTGGCACAGTAATGAGATAGGACCTGATGCGGGAGCAGAATTCATCGCATAGCAGCTAATTCAGACATACTGAGAGCTCTTGATCTGTCTAGACAGCCCTGACATTTCCCACAGGGTCTCTTCCGATTCCTGTGGCAGCTCCACGTCAAGTTCAAAGGCACATCAAGCTTGAGGGCAAGCCTGACAACTTCTTCTTTAGTTGATCGTGCGAAGGGTGTCGTGATTCTGATGCTATGTTTCTTTCGAAGCCAACTACCTTGAGTGAGCGCGTCGTTCATTGCCCTAATGTATGACGGCTTGGAATCGGGAAACGGATCACGCCCAAGGTGACCCGTAACTATGTGTCCTAGATCATAGACCTCCGCGTAGTGTGCAGCTATGCCCAAGTAGACCGTGTTTCGACTAGGCACGTATGTTGGGGGAAACCGTCTCAGGTCGAGCCCTTGACCTGCCAACCGTTTTCTCAATTCCGATACTTGCTTAAGGAAGCCTACATCAACCACGAAATGATGAGCGACCTCTGCTTTTTCCGCGAGCCTCGTCGCTGATTTCACTTCGTTTGAGTTCAGTTGTCCATACCTGAATGTCAAAGCATAGGTATTCCATCTTTTCTTCGCCCACCAAAGAGCTGCCGCGGAATCCAATCCGCCCGACAGTAGGACGATAGCACCGTCTTTGGTCAAGCCGTCATCAGTCTTAGCGCTTCTGCCTTCGTTGACGCGCGAGTGTCGAAGACTCCGCGCACCGCGCTGGATACGGTCTCCGCGTCATGAGTTTTCGCGCCTCGCATCTCCATGCACAAGTGCCGGGCTTTGACGATAACGAATACTCCCTTTGCTCCGAGCTTCCGATGGAGGTAGTCAGCCAGTTCTTTCGTAAAATCTTCCTGGACCTGCAGTCGCGCCGAGAAGAACTTCACCACGCGAGGCAGCTTTGACAACCCCACTATCTTACTGCCTGGAATATACGCAATTGAAACGTGACCGAACATGGGCAACGAGTGGTGAGCGCAAAGTGAATAGAAAGGTATCTCCTTCACAATCAAAATGTCCCTGTACCCGGCATTCCTGAATAGAGTAAGTTTCGGTTCGTTCCTCTTGTCCATCCCTGCGAGCAGCTCGAGAGCCATTCTCGCGATTCTTCCAGGCGTGTCACGAAATTGTTGGGCATTCAGGTCAACTTTGATTATCTTGAGGATTTCACGCACGTGCTCCTCAATCGCTGGCAGTCGATCATCTTTTTCGGATCTCATTCCCAATACTCAGCATAGCTCCTTGGAGATTCCCATACGCGGACCTTCTCTAACCCCTCTGTCGCTAGCGCCCGTAGTTCACGGAAGATAGTCAAAGCGATGTTCTCGGCAGTTGGGTTTCCATCGATTATGTCGTTCAAATGCTTGTGGTCGTACTTTGTTATGAGATCAGCTAGGTTCTTTTTCAATATGGTGAAGTCTGCGCCTTCTAGGATGTCATTCTTGTCTAACTTGTCACCTTTCACGAACACTTCGACTCGGTATGTATGACCATGAAGGTTCTTGCATTTGCCCGGATGCCCTGGAATGATATGCGAAGCGTCGAAGTCATCCTCGACTCTTATTCTGAACACGAAATCACCTGTCAAAGAGACTTGTTAGAACGTAGGACCGGTAGTCTGTCTGTGAACATTAAAAGAGTTCTCTCGGAGGAAGCTCGCGAGAAAATAGCTCGCACAACTGGAGGTAGAAAACGTACGTTCCTGTTCTCCTGATGAAAATGGGAATTCTTAGGCGATCCGTTTCCTGCATGCCACCGTTTAAATATCATCTGGTCTGGAAGTGTTTCCTGGTGGGCGCAATGATGGGTGAGCGCTTTAATTCGTACTAGATCTCGTTACTTTCTGGCGCTACCTTGCGATCGCGTCTACTTCACAGTGAAGAGGCATTAGTATGACCGATCTTGTCGCAGTTCGAGAAATTCTCACAGGAGGCACAGATTCAACTCGAGTTAGGCTGAGGGGATGGTTGCACAACAAACGTTCGAGTGGAGGGATCCTGTTCCTCATCTTAAGGGACGGCACGGGCTTTCTGCAGTGCACCGCAAAGAGAGACCAACTTGGGGAGAAGTTCACCGAGATTGAGACACTCCCACTAGAGTCTACCCTGGAGGTGGAGGGAGAAGTCGCAAGAGATCCGCGGGCTCCTCGTGGATACGAGCTCCGAATCAAAGATTTGCAGGTGCTCCAGCGTTCACATGAGGACTTTCCGATTGCCAAGAAGTATCATGGACCTGAGTTCCTCTTAGACAATCGCCATTTCTGGATCCGCAGCAAGAAGATGCAGACAATTCTTCGATTGAGGGCCATTTTGATAGAGGAAGCCCGAAGTTGGCTGAAAGATCACGGATATTTGGAGGTTCAGGTTCCGACCCTTGTCTCAGCAGCTGTCGAGGGTGGCTCAACCCTGTTCGAGGTCAAGTACTTCGATGAGAAGGCATACCTAACTCAGAGCTGGCAACTCTACGCTGAAGCGATGATCGCAAGCCTAGGCAAGATCTACACGCTAGCACCATCCTTCCGCGCCGAGAAGTCAAGGACAAGACGCCACTTGACGGAGTATTGGCATCTAGAACTCGAAGAACCATGGCTTGACCTCGCAGGCCTCATCAGAGTCGAAGAGGAACTACTCTTGCATATCTGTCACCAGGTAGCATCCCGGGCTCTCTGATGAACTCAAAGAAGTGGGACGGAACCCAGACGAGTTGGCAACCCTAAAACCGCATTTTCCAACCATCACCTATGATAGAGCAGTGGAATTGATCCGGAAATCTGATTCGTCGTTCGAATGGGGGACGGACCTGGGGTACAATCAAGAGAAGATCTTGACGAAGGATTTCTCCACACCGTTCTTCGTGACACATTACCCGAAAGGCGTCAAAGCATTTTATCACATGCCTGACCCAACACGCCCGGAAGTCACACTTTCAGTGGATCTCCTCGCGCCTGAAGGCTATGGCGAGATTACCGGCGGAGGACAGCGCATCCACGACTATGACCAACTCATGCAACGAATAAACGAGGAACACCTGAACCCAGAGAATTATTCGTGGTATCTGGACCTGAGAAAGTACGGCACGATACCCCATTCAGGATTCGGCATGGGAATTGAGCGAGCTGTCGCCTGGATCTGCAAACTGAAGCACATTCGCGACGCATCAGCTTTTCCTCGGCTGATGAACAGGATCCGCCCATAGTAGATTGGCGACCGACACATGCGAATCCGGCTCATCAAGAAGAGCGACTTCCCATCGATAATTGAATTGACAAACGAGGAAGAGTGGGGTTTTGGGACACCTGACCTGAGAAGAATGAAAGCACTACAACCAAAAGGCTGCTTTGTCGCCACCGTAAGTGGCATACCTATCGGCCTTACGACCACTGCTGCTTACGGGAGAAGTGTAGGTTGGATTGGAAATGTCGTGGTCAGCAAGCAACACCGCGGTGCTGGAATTGGTAGCAGTCTGGTGAAATCAGCCATTAGGCATCTTCTCCGCATGCGCGTTAGGAAGATTGGATTGTTCTCCTATCCGGAGAACGAGGCAATGTACAAACGGCTAGAGTTCGAAACGACAGGCAGCTTCGACAGGTTGTCAGCACCTCATGGCACTGTAGACTCGACGGAGGGAATTGGAAGGGTTCCTTTTCGTCATATCCTTGACCTCGACAAGCGTGCATTCGGAGCAGACAGAAGTACACTCCTCAGGCGCCTTTACCATGAATTCCCGAAGCATTGGGCTTGGGTCACCAATAGCGCAGGAGTATCGGGCTACGCACTTGTGAAGCAGTACCAGGATAGTTCTGAAATTGGTCCTTTGATTTGCGAACACATGAATCAAGAAGACACTGGAAAGCTTCTGAGATCTTCTATCGCTTTGACGAACAAATGGCCGCTTGAGATGGCGGTTCCTGAATCGGGCTTGGAAGTTGTCGAGGCTGCTGCACGCCTCGGTTTCCGAGTTGAAAGGAAGGGTTTCGTGATGAGTTATGCAAGGCTGGGATCGGTAGTGATCCCCGCCTCGGTCGGTGCATTTGGTTTTCTCGACAAAGGCTAAGCGATCGGTTTCTTTGTTCGGATTCGGCCAAGAGTTCTTGTCTTGCCTCTCACGAAGTCTAACGCTTCTTCGACAGGAACGAAGACGCTGTACCTTCGCGCAAAAAAGTTGACGAGATTTGAGATATCGCGCGTAAGGAGCTCGTTGGCGCTCGGATCATTTGTCGCGACACTCTGAGGCCAGTCAATGAATACGAACTTTCCTGTGTTGCCAATTAGGATGTTGTACTCGCTCAGGTCGCCGTGAACAAGGCGTGCGTCACTGAATAAGAGCCTCAATTTGGTGATCATGCGCCGCAGTGTGATTGTTGGCTGAGGCAGGATGCTGACTTTTGAGAGCTCCGATCCTTCGAACATGGCCATCGCGACGAGATGCCTATTCTGACCGATCGGCTTCGGTACTGGAACGCCAACGCGACGTGCACGTTTCATAGCTGCAAACTCACGTGTCGCAGCCATTCTCGCTTGATATATCCAAGATGTGTGAGCCCTGTCAGCTACATATTCTCGCGTACGTCTAGTCTGACGAAAGCTTATCCTACCTAGACGGTGAAACTTCAGAGCGACCCTGACACCCTTCGCGCCTATGGCGTCGTAGACATCGGACTCTTTTCCCAATCCGAGCGGGGCGCCGAGCGCTTCTACGATGTCTCCTTTGACTAGGGCGTTCAGGGCCAAGCAGTCATAACCAAAGAACGTCAGTCGGAAACCAGCATATCCCATTTCTTGCATGTTGCCCGATGCGAGGAGACGCTTGTCCACCAGATCTGGAAGACGCTTTCCGACTTCCTCTTCCAAGAGATTCGCGTATCGCACTATTCGTGAGATGGGGACATACTCACGACTTGTCATACCGAGCTCTGTGCCAAGCAGAATGCGCAGATCTGACGGTTGAAGTGAGCGGAAGAGCCCACCGATCTGTGCGGCAGACATCTTCTATGGACCGCTCAATCTTCGCATAGTGGCATCCGCGTCCATTGCTACTACTTTGTGTTGAGGGCACCGCTCGCAAGTTCAAAGCGTGGTTTTCCTAGTCTCTTGTCGAGGGATGCTTTTACAAGCCCATAGTATGGGGGAGACGGAGACATCGGCCTGGAACGAAATTCGCCATGAAACTGGGTTGCAATGAAGAAGTAATGCGAAGGCAGTTCTAAGATCTCCATTCGGCGACCATCTAGGGATCTGCCGGAGAAAACGAGGCCCCCCTGCTCAAACTTCTGCTCGAGTTTCGAGATGTAGTCTGGGTTCACCTCGTATCGGTGTCTGTGTCTCTCCCAGACTCTTCGACGACCATACAGACGCTCAGCCAGAGTACCTGGCTGAATTCTGATTTCATGAGCGCCCAGGCGCATTGTGGCTCCCTTCGAATCAACAGTGCGTTGCTCCGGCATTAGATCTATTACCGGATGCTGTGTCCCGGGCGCAATTTCTGTGCTGTTTGCGTTTTCTAGGCCGAGGCTTCTTGCAAATTCCACGGTTGCAAGTTGGAATCCGAGGCAAATCCCCAAGAATGGAATGTTGTTCTCTCGTACGTAACGGATCACCCTAATTTTTCCTTCGGTTCCTCTTTGCCCAAAACCGCCAGGAACGAGAACACCATCCGGTGTCCCCAAGGCGCCCATCTTGGGGTTCTCGCCTTCGAACTGTTCCGTCTCAACCCAGCTCAGATTGACGCGTGCGTCCGCAGCTGCTCCAGCATGTCTCAAAGCTTCGTTGACGCTCACATAGGAGTCCGCTAGTTCGGCGTACTTGCCGCATACTGCAACAGTGATTTCATTCTTCGGGCTTATGAAGCGGTGCACAATTTTGGTCCATTCGTCCCAGTTTGCAGTCTTCTTGTCGAGTCCAAGTCTTTCGCATAGGAAAGCGCCCATCCCCTGATCCTCAAGGAGAGATGGAACTTCGTACACGCTCTTTGAGTCGGGCGATGAGAACACTGCAGCCTCGTCAACATTGCAGAATAGAGCAATCTTCTTCCGTGGGCCGGGCAGCAATGGTTTGCTGCTTCGAGCGATAATTAGGTCAGGCTGAAGGCCGATCCTTCTGAATTCTTGTACGCTGTGCTGTGTGGGTTTGGTCTTCTGCTCACCGACGACTCCTACTACCGGAACTAAGGTAACATGTGCGAAAGCGACGTTCTTGAGACCGTCCTCCAAGCGCATCTCTCGAGCTGCTTCGAGAAATGGTAGGCTCTCAATGTCGCCTACGGTTCCGCCTATTTCAACCAACAGCAGTTCAGATTTGCTCGACTCCGCGACACTTCGTATTCTGCGTTTGATCTCGTCTGTAACGTGGGGGATGATCTGAACACATTGCCCTAGGAATGAGCCGGTTCTTTCCATATCAATGATGGTTTGGTAGATCTGGCCTGTTGTGATGTTGTGCATTTTTGAAAGATTCACGTCGAGAAATCGCTCATAGGTGCCGAGATCCATGTCTGTCTCGCCACCATCTTCGGTGACAAAGACTTCTCCGTGCACAACAGGATTCATTGTTCCTGCGTCGACATTGAGGTATGGATCGATCTTAAGGGCGCTGACTTTCGTTCCCCGTGTGAGTAGTATCTTGCCAATGGAGGCCGCAGATACACCCTTTCCGAGGCCAGACATTACTCCGCCAGTCACAAAGACATACTTCGCCACTCGAGGAACACCAAGACTAGTGAGTCGGTTGCTCCGATGTAGATTAAAGCTTTGGATCGTCCCGACTTGGGACGATGCGATGAGATGCTGGGAGATCAGTTGGCGGAAGGCGCAATTACTCTTTTGGGACCATTCCTTGAAGCTTCTTGATCTCTTGGTTGATGAGGTCTAAGGCTACTTTTGCAGAAGCAAGTGTCTGTTGAATAGTCTCGCGTTGTGATTCTCCCCAGATCTTCGAAGCTCCTTGGGCAGTAATAGAACCCACTTTTGTGAGATTCAACTTATCGCCACGTCTATCGACCAAGCCTGCTCCAACCAGGCTCTCGATCGATTCGGTCTCGGCTTTGGATAGCTTCAGTGCTGATGATTGGACGGCTGTCAACTCGTCAACGGCATTTCTGCCATGAAGCTTCACAAGGATGCTTGCGCTTGGAGGCAGGTCCTTGCCGAATTCTTCTCTGGCAAGTTTTTCGACTTCCCTGATCTCTTCGATCCTGCCAACTGCGCTGGTGACAGATGAGAGACCCTTCGTGATGTTCATGAGGGATTGGACGATTGAACTCTGCGGGTTTAGGCGGTAGAGTGTGACTGCTCCAACGTGTCGAGAAGGCGCTACGGCTTTCATCTTCTCCAAGTCGTCCCAGACCCTGTAGAGGGTCGTCCGACCGATTCCGGCTTTTTGAGCTATCTCTGTCTTGGTGAGTTCTTCTTGTGGTCGTTCCGCGAGAACGCTGAGAACTTTCAGTTGAGGTGAACGCGTCAGTGCGTCCAGAAAGGCTGCGGTGTCTTCACCTGGTGCCATCTCGGTCTGCCTTGTTTCATACGCATGTTGCTAGGTATATTAATGTTCGCTTAATAGTACACCAGAGTTTCGCACCAAATCCATAAGAAACATCTGGGCATCCACTCAGGATGATAGTTGCCATGAACTCTGACCTATCAAACGAGGAAATCCTGACACTCCAGACAATGTGGGGACTGAAGGCGCTCGGAGCCCAGGCAGTGGCCATGCATGATCTTGCAAGCCATCTACCAAGCGCTCCCAAAACCGTCATTGTCGCACGACTTGACCGACTTGAAGCACGAGGACTCGTTATCAAGAAAAAAAGCGCTAGGGATGACCTTGTTGCCTTGAGCCCTCTCGGTGCGGCGTTCGTTAGACAACTCCAAGACAAGCAATTGGGCGATTTGACCAGCGCCCCCTAGCGTAGGGACCGATGGCTGGGAAAACCTTTAGACTCTTGGATGTCCAACGCTGCGTTGATGATGAGAAACAAGTGTCTGAGCGCTCTCAGCCGGCGCGTTGAGGACTTTCGACGGGCGAACTGAATATCCTGTTCGCCCATCGAACCTAATTGGAAACATGATTGTGGACGTGACGTTCCGAGCGGTTCGATAAAGGCTTAAGAACGATGTTCCTCGCCCTTGGTTGGGAACACACGTGACATGCACGGTTGTCGTAGGCGGTTTCTTTGGAGACGAAGGCAAGGGGAAACTCACTGCATACTTGGCGCTTAGAGACCGCCCAGCCATTGTAGCTCGAGGCGGTGTAGGGCCCAACGCTGGACATACCGTGCAGGTTCAGGGGAAAACGTACTCGTTGAGGATGATTCCTAGCGGTTTCGTTTCTAAGGAATCACGTCTCCTGATTGGTCCGGGTGTGCTTGTGAATCCAAGCGTCCTTCTGAAGGAAATTGAAGTTACCGAAACAAGAAACCGAATCGGCATTGATCGTCAATGTGCGATAATTGAGCAAAGACACATCGATGAGGAAAGCAAATCGGAATATCTCGTGAAAAAGATAGGCATCACGAAGAGCGGTGTTGGCGCCTGCAATGCTGACCGCATATTCAGATCAGCTAAACTGGCGAAGGATGCCCCGGAGCTGTCTGGCTTCCTAGCCGATGTTTCGGGAGAGATTAACAAGGCATTGGAGGATAAACGTCATGTCCTGCTTGAAGGATCACAAGGCACGTTCCTATCACTGTTCCACGGAACCTACCCATTTTGCACAAGCAAGGACGTCTGTGCCTCGGCGATCTGCTCGGATGTTGGCATCGGACCGACCAAAATAGACGACGTCATTGTGGTCTTCAAAGCATTTGTTACCAGAGTTGGCGAAGGACCTCTTGCGGGACAGCTCAGCGAGGAGGAGACCCGAAGAAGGGGGTGGCAAGAATTCGGCACGGTCACCGGTCGGCTTCGGAGAGCGGCTCCCTTCGATTACGACTTGGCAAAGAGAGCAGTTCTTCTAAACGGCGCGACACAGGCGGCAATCACCAAGATAGACGTGGCATTCCCCGACGCAGTCGGACGTAGGAAGTTCGAAGATCTTCCACCCGAAGCCAAGGACTTCGTTAGCAACATAGAGAAAGCCATTGGCATACCTGTGTCATTGATCGGCACGGGCCCATCAAGCGAAGATCTCATCGACCGCATGCCACGAAGATCCTGATGAGTTCGACTCATTGGAGACGCACCGCTGACTTCGATAGGAACTACCGATTCGCTCGCAGAGAAATGAAATCGACTGCTAGCCAGTCTTTCCAAGTATGCGACCGACAATATCACGCCGCCGAATAGCCTCCATTATTATGGCTATTATGCCCAGTTCCACCCAAGCTTTTGCGAGAACAAGAACGACGAACCCCTGTGTAACATATTGCGCGACTGCAGGAAGGAAAAAGGGCACCACCAGCATGAAGTACAGATATGTGGAAACACATTCGGGCACGTATCCAAGCAAGGTAGCAGCACCTGGCCGCAGTCTCTTGCCAAGAATCCCGGCAGTTATTCCGGTTAGTGATTTCAGAGGAATGATGAGAAAGCCCACAAGCGGGCCGAACCATCCAGCAACTCCGAATCGATAGAACGGAACGATACTGACCAGCGCACCTGTGATTCCCCCGAGCACCGGTCCAGAGTACAGTGCGACGATGAGTGTGGCGACATGTGACAGATCAGGAGCTACTTGGCTGATTGGTGTTGGAATTGACACCGTCAGCAGGGCCAGGACATTGCCCAAAGCACCCATTGAAGCAACAAATGCAACTTGCCTGCCCTTAGTGGCCGTGTGGAGTCCCATGATATGTTCGTCGCGGCAATACGAGGGTTTCATTGATAAGACTTACGCGAAAGAGCGTATTTACCCAATATTGGGTAGATTCTTCGGCTAACCAGCGACAGGCTGGCTCGGCGGGCCCGAGTTCGTAAGAGAAGCGAAGCATAGCAAGTCTAACGTGTCTTGAGTCGTTGCCGAAAGTTCACTGAGACTCCCGCCAGCAGATCGTCACTGGCGCCTTCAACTTGGCGTCTGATACGTGCCGTGTCGTTCGTGTCCTCGAGAAGGTTGAGCACCCAAGCCAACGCCTCAAGAGCGCCATGCGCGTAATCGTTCACAGGCTAAGTCTCCTAACGTGGCCTTCCAGAATTGAGATCAAGTATTCTTCTGTTCTTGTTGAGCTCAGGCTTGCGGTTAGGAAGCTGCTGACGCGATAGTAGATCCAGTATGGAATCATGATCTGGATGTTGCCGGGTGGCCGACGTTCAACCAGCTCATACGGATCCTCGGATTCAAGTGACGCCATAGCCGCTAACGAGATACATACCACTGATAGCCGATGAGAGAATAGACACGTAAGGAGAGACCTAGTCGAACGTGTCAGAGCTCGTAGAGTTCAGCTTCAGTTACGAGCCTCACTCTCGCCACGTCGTTCCTCCGATATCTTATCCACGCCGATCGCTCTCGCGAGCAATGTGAGAGTGAAATGGGTAGAACGATACCGTCGTGGAGAATCGTCCTCAACGAAGAACTCACAAGACTGGCAGGATTCAAGCAATTCCTCAGACCAGAAGAACGCGTCGTATTCGATGACCTGACTGCACAATGTAGACTCTATGCCTCATACGCTGGAACCATGGCCTCCCCAATCAAGGAAGTCCCCTTGCTTCTATCGATGATCTTCGCACAGCACAAGAGACTCATGGAACTCGAGAAACACATCAAAGAAAGGTCAGAGTGAGGACCCTACAATCCTATCGGTTGGGTGCTTATGCAAATCACCTTATCTCGTTCGGGTCGTAAGGAGTCTCTTGGTACACGTAGTAGTTGAGCCAGTTTGAGAATAGAAGGTTGGCGTGGCTTCGCCATTTCACTATAGGTTGTGAATTCGGATCATCGTCCGGATAGTAGTTCTTGGGTACTTTTATGTCAAGTCCTTTTGCGGTATCACGATCATATTCGGATTTTAGCGTCAGCGCATCATACTCGGAGTGCCCAGTCACAAATATTTTTCTTTCGTCCTTGCTTGCAACAATGTACACTCCGGCCTCCTCTGACTCCGAAAGTATTTGGAGGTCTGCAACCTTTTCTATGTCGCTTCTTCGGATCTCCGTATGACGCGAGTGAGGAACGTAGAATACGTCGTCAAAGCCCCTGAATAATTTGACATTCTTCTTATTCACAGAATGGGGAAATACTCCAAACATCTTTTCTTTCAAAGGATACTTTGGTATTCCGTAGTGATGATACAGTCCAGCCTGGGCACCCCAGCACATGTAAAACGTGGAAAAAACATTATGGACGGACCAATCCATGATTTCTTCAAGTTCATCCCAGTAGTCCACTTCTTTAAACTCAAGGTGCTCCACAGGTGCGCCAGTTATGATCATTCCATCAAACTTCTGGTTCTTGATGTCTTCGAAATATCTGTAGAAAGTCGTCAAATGTTCTCCGGGAGTATTCTTGGAATTGTGATTCTTTGGGTGCAACAGAACTGTGTCCACCTGAAGAGGGGAGTTTCCAAGCAATCGTAGTATCTGAGTTTCCGTGGTTATTTTTGTGGGCATAAGATTCAGAATAGCTATGTTCAAGGTCGAATGTCTTGATGGTAGGCTCGGTCCTCAAACATGACAAATATGTTCTCATTGTTCAAGACTTTTGCCGCTGGAAGATTGTCTGGTATTTTGATTGGCATAACCTTCATCTCGATAGATGCGTTCTAGATCTTGCTCGCACTCTGCAACACGATACCGATCCTCGTGTTAGCACCTTTGCGATGGAAAATGGTCGGTTCTTCATGTTTTGGACAGCGCTTGATCAAGATCTTCGATGATGTCTTCGACGGCCTCAAGTCCAACTGACAAGCGAACGTAGTCTTCTGTTACGCCGGTCTGTGCTCGCTCTTCTGGCGACAGTTGGGAGTGTGTTGTTGACGCTGGATGGATCACGAGGCTTTTCGCGTCTCCGATGTTAGCGAGATGAGAGAGGAGTTTCACAGATTCAATGAACTTCTTTCCAGCTTCTAGTCCGCCCTTTATCCCGAACCCTACCAAGCCACCGTAGCATCCCTTCATGTATTTGGTCGCGAGTTTGTGACTAGGATGCTGTTCGAGTCCCGGGTAGTTCACCCATTTCACCCGTGGATGCTTACTCAGAAATTTCGCGATTGCGAGAGCATTCTCCGAATGTTTCCTTGCTCTCAGGGGTAGAGTCTCCAACCCTTGTAGGAATTGAAATGCATTGAATGGGCTCAGTGCCGGTCCTAGGTCTCGGAGCAGTTGCACTCTAACCTTTGTTATGAATGCGATGTTTCCCAGATCAGGAAAGTTGCCGAAGGTGTCCCAGTACTTTATTCCGTGATAGCTTGGGTCTGGTTCAGTGAATTCAGGGAATTTGCCGTTGCTCCAATCAAAATTGCCTGAATCCACAATCACCCCGCCGATGGATGTCCCATGTCCGCCGATATACTTGGTCGCAGAATCCACCACTACGTCGGCCCCGAATTCGGTAGGTTTCGCCAATGCTACACCGACCGTGTTGTCGACAACGAGAGGGATTCCGGCGTCATGCGCCACTCTAGAGATTGCCTCGAAATCTGGTACGTCCAGCTTTGGATTTCCGATCGTTTCGGCATAGATAGCCTTGGTCTTGGGTGTGAGTGCTTTCTTGAATTCCTCGGGTTTTGTTGAGTCGACGAACTTCGTCTGTCTGCCGAGTTTTGGAAATGTGTTATGGAACAGCTGGTATGTTCCGCCATACAGATTATTGGCGGACACGATATCGTCGCCTAGTTGTGTGATTCCCAGCAAAGCTAGGGTGATCGCGGCTTGGCCTGATGCCACTCCCAGTGCACCAGTTCCACCCTCGATGGCGGCAATTCTCTTTTCAAAAATGTCAGTTGTCGGGTTCATTATTCGAGTGTATATGTTCCCAAACTCTTTCAAAGCAAAAAGGTTCGCCGCGTGCTCAGTGTTCTTGAAAACATACGATGTAGTCTGGTATATCGGCACCGCTCTAGCTCCAGTCGCAGAATCAGCATTCTCCTGCCCCGCATGAAGCGCCAACGTATCCAACCTCATCTTTGGCATTCCATTTTCACTCCTCGAATTTCTCCGTGAATAACAGTGTTATGTCGCACGCGATAACCGTCGCGCTATTAATGTCTTCGTGCTTCGACTATTCCAATAGGAATCGCATGAACCTGAACCCAAATCAGTACTTGTGGATCGTTCTAATTACCTAGGTCCATACGTGGAACAACAAGGACATTTTGCCGGGTGCGATCTGCTCGCAGAAATCGCTGCGCATTTCGCTTCCGAATCGGAATCAGACCCTTTCGAGTTTGGGACGAGCGTGTTTCATGTCACAGGATAGGGAACTTTATTCGCGCCTAATCAGTTACGTCCGTGAAATGTGGTCCAGTTGCGCTGCGAGGCAATGGTTCGATATATTTTGCCGACGGTACGATCAGTAGTCACTAAGGAGCTGGTGAACAGGTATGGTTTGCCGGAAGCAGTAGTGGCAAAGAGACTGGGCATTACCCAGCCTGCTGTAAGCCAGTATCTACATTCCAAGAGAGGAAAGAAACAACTACTGCCTCTTTCTTCCTCCCGCAAGATTGAGACTGCCGCAAAGAAGATGGCGGCCAAGATTTCAAAAGGAAATATCTCATCTACATACCTCGCGAAAATGACGTGCGAGCTATGTCTGCAAATGGGGGATCAGCTAAACAGGGCCGGACTGATGAAGACGCGCTCCATCCCATCTTGGGTGCCTCAGACTATCTTCGTCGGCGAGTTCGCTGGACAAGAATCGGGAATTGCTGTATGCCTGAATCGAATGTACGTTCAACGTCGTTCCAATCTACGTGCGGAGTTCTCTTAGCAGCGTTTGTCTTTCTAATTCTGTGACGAGGTTCAGAATTAGCGAAAACAATCATTCTTAGAGGCTGTGCTCGAGAGCGTCGCTTAGTTGAATCTTGGTCGTTCGGAGGATTATAACGGCGTTATATTGATATACTGGTCGCGGACATAACGGCGTTATACCGGAGAGATAGCCAGTGAAAGTGTACGAGAACGTAATCGAGACCATTGGGAAAACGCCGCTGGTCAGACTGAACAGGGTCGTGAAGGGATGCGAAGCTGACGTGTTGGCAAAGCTTGAGTCCAGAAACCCTGGTGGCAGTGTGAAAGACAGAATTTGCTGGAGCATGATCCATGAGGCCGAGCAGAGAGGCTTGATCAAACGTGACTCGGTCATAATCGAACCGACGAGCGGGAACACTGGCATTGGATTAGCCATGGTTGCAGCCGTGCAAAGGGTATCGAATGATCCTGACCATGCCAGATACAATGAGTCTCGAAAGAAGAGCTCTACTCAAGGCCTTTGGCGCAGAACTCGTGCTTACTCCTGGAAAGGAAGGCATGAAGGGTGCTGTGAAAAAGGCAGAAGATCTCGCCGCTTCAACGGCTAATTCCTTTGTGCCACAGCAGTTCAAGAACCTGGCAAACCCGAAAGTCCATCGAGAGACAACGGCTTTGGAAATATGGGATGACACCGATGGCAGAGCAGACATGCTTGTTGCAGGCGTAGGAACCGGAGGAACCGTCACCGGCGTTGGAGAAGTGATAAAGACACGCAAGCCCAGCTTCAAGATAGTTGCCGTCAGAACCATACGACTCACCAGTTCTGTCGGGCGGGACCCCCGGGCCACATAAGATACAGGGAATCGGAGCCGGTTTCGTACCAGACGTGCTCAAACGTGACTTGGTCGATGAAGTGTTCAAGGTCAGAAACGAAGAAGCAATAGATATGGCTCGACGCTTGGTGAGCGAAGAGGGTATTCTCGCAGGCATCTCCTCCGGCGCAGCAACGTTTGCCGCAGTCGAAGTGGCGAGGAGACCTGAGAACGCAGGGAAGCTAATCGTTGTAGTGTTACCCGACACGGGTGAGAGGTACATAAGCACAGCAATGTTCCAAGACGCACCACCCCGTCAACCCGAAAACTCATCGACACTGTAGTCGCGTGCACAGGACTTCATCAGATGATTGATTATTCCGGTGGGAAGCCTTGATGATTATGCTCGGTACTCTGGGGATAATCCCATTGTGGTTCTCGGTCGTAGGAGATGATGGGATCACCATAGTAATTTTTCCCTAATCCAAACGAGCGGACAAAGGAGTAGTGGCCTTGTCTCTGACTTCCGCACTTGAATAGCCGCATCGTGCAAGCATTTGATCAGTGTCTGCGGAAGACGCGTTTTTCGGCAGCATCGTGAATGCTCACTTCACTGGGGCCGCGAAAGGAATTGTCAAGGCTGATACCAACTGTAAGCCTGTTGAGCATGGTCTGACAAACTGCATCGCCATAATCACGGGCTCCGATGGAACTGAACTTCACTTCAACTACTCACATGACATGTCGAATCAAGCGTGCCTCGCCACAGGAGACCATGTTACAATACAGCTTACTTGGCGACGGAAATGTGAAGGTCATCAGAGGATAGCTCATTTTGAATCCTCTTCCGCTAATCTCGCTAGGCCTGATTGACGGACTGAATATCTGCTCTCTCGGCCTGCTTGGATTGTTCCTAAGCCTAATGTACACGACTCAAACTGACCGCAACACGATCTTGGGCTACGGCGCGGTCTACATAGGGAGCGTCTTTCTCTCCTATGTGATGGTGGGACTTGGGGTCACGTTGCTCTTCATCACGCTTCCTTCTGTACCGCATTTTCTCGCAAGGATCGCCGCTGCTGGAATGCTTGCGATTGGCGTCGCTAACATTGTCAACTATTTTCGGCCACATGCGATCCCACTCATGATGGGGTCTGTCTCGCATGCGCTTAGCTCAAGAGCTGTGCGTTTCATGAAGGCTGGCGGAGTTCCCGCGGTTTTCGCAGCGGGCATTCTGATAGGATTTCACAACTTTCCTTGCGCCTGCACGGGCGGTGTCTACATGACCTTCCTATCTCTCATATCCGGCTCGCCGCTCAGAATTCCTTACCTTCTTGCATACAATGCCGTCTTCATTCTACCACTGACCGCGATCTTGGTCGTATTCTCCGAGAATGGGAGTCTTTCAGGACCTTCCGTGGTCAGCGGAGCATAGGCATCAGGATGCAACATTTCGAACGAATGATAGGCTACGGTACTGGACGAGTCATGATAGCCGTCTCAACCAAGCATTTCCAACGCATGGATAACCTATGTTGAACCTTCGTGTCAAATCCCTCTCCCAGCGCTGAACCCTCTTATCACGCAACGGAATCAATACCATTCATAGTTGACGAGAGAATAGAAGCACAAACAGAACTGCAAGCGAACCTGCCTTAATAGCCCCAAAGAAGAGGGCAAAAATCCCACAGAAACGGCAAATACATAGGGAATTGGCTCACGGAACTGCCTTGCCATGAACCCGCCCATAACCCCACAAACCCCCATCTAACTATCAAAGAAGGCGATAAGAAACGACTTTAGTAATCGAGCATGAACCTTTTGATTGGTTTAGATGCCCTACCTAGTGCTCAAAGACAGACGAATCGGAGAACCTATTCCAGTCAAGGTCTTCGAGGATCCCGCTCCTGCCCAGGCGCTCCTTCAGCCAATGCGCTGGAAGATCCTCCAAGAGCTAGCGACAGTTGATCAATGCGCACGTGAACTATCAAAGAAACTGAATGCCAGTCAACAAGTAGTCTGCTACCACATAAAAGAGCTGGAGAAAGCGGGGTTCATCCGGCTGCAAAGACGGGAGCGACGCCGAGGAGCAGTCGCGAAATACTATCGAGCCGAACACGCAGCTATCGCGGTGATTGCATCCAAGATCGAAAAGTCAAACTCTGAAGTCGAGGAGACGACCCTTTCCGAAGCCAGCACAAAGCTGCTCGCACCATTTGTTGTCAATGGCGTCTTCAATGGACATGTCGTGGTAGGAAGCCCTGATCAACACGGGATGTTTAGAGAAAGGGATTTGGGTGGCTATCACGCGTCTTACCTTGCTTTCTTCTTAGGATCTCTCCTTCCGCTCGCCAGAACGAACGTAGTCAGACTAGACACGGAGCTCACTCAACAACAGATCTTAGGCAACCTGATCCTGGTTGGAAGTCCCAGGGTGAACACGATTGCCATGATGATGAATGAGTTTCTTCCGATTACCTATGAGTTGACCGGCACAGATGTATTAATGTCCACCATTTCAGAGCGCACGTACGCCGAACCTCAAGACGCAGCAGTTCAGATGATCAGAAATCCAATGAATCCTGACTCGAGGGTAATTGTTCTTGCGGGTAATGAGACTGCAGGAACCCAGGCCGCGATCATGGCCTTCGTGAAATACACGGAAGATATCGCTTCCGGGAATGTGTTCAACCGAGAAGTGGTTGCACGTGTGGTATCGGGGGTTGACGCAAATCAAGACGGCGTGATCGACGACGTCGAGTTCCTAGAATGAATCAGTCACGCTACTTCGAGAAGTTCTGCCTTTTGCGTAAGTATTATTATCGATTCATCATGGGCATAATGAGATCTGAAGGTTGGAGTTCTTGGGCGAAGAAAGATGGAATACTTGGATGGTATTCGAATGCTCAAACATTGACAATCACCCAGACGACAGCCAAGTCGGGGTGGCCATCCTCACTAATGGATTCTATGCCCTCCAATTGACAAACAATATGTCTGAAAAAGTCTGCAGCGTCTGCGGGCAACCTTTCCAAGAAGCATTCACTGAGACAGCGCTGACACTATTCCTACAGCACGATATAGAACGGTTCCAACGACTCAAGTACAATGTAATCAAAGATGAGGAGATACTCTGGAAGTAGCGGAAGAAGACTACCGATGTCTTCTCTCCGATTCCAATCTTGACTAGTCTGGTGACTGCAGCTGGATCTGCTGAGCCTCGGACTTCACTCATAACTAGTCCCATGATCTTCCCATAGGCACCCTCGCCTTTCTCTTTGATCAGATTAGTATTAGCACCAATGATCCTATCTACGATTGCTCAAGAGCTCACTTTCAGAAAGCATCCGCATCCCGAGTTCTCGAATCGCATCATCGACGCTACTTCTGTTGTTCTTCGAAAGCCAAGCTAGGATTGAGGGTGCTGCCTCCTTCGCCACTGTTCCCGCAAGGACAGCGGAAAAGACGGACTCCAAGTGACTGGACGTCAATTTGTCGACTGGAATACCCTCTCGGCTGAGGTTCTTGAGATTCTCAGTTAGGACTGTCGCCACGAAGCTTGGTGCAATCCCCTCTTTCGAGCATACGCGCCGGAACACATCTAGGTAGTCGGATTCGATCAGCTGATTCGCGAGTTTGCTATTCAACTGGTATTTTGTCAGCAACTCTTGCGTGATCGTCTCCCGTGGTGGAGGCAGTCTTCGCTTGAATCCCCGCAAGTTGGTCCTGCGTAACTGGTACCGGAGGCACGTCCGTTTCAGGGTACATCCTGGACGCGCCCGGACGCGGGCGCATGTACCGTGTCGTTCCGTCCGCGACTGCTGTCCGAGTCTCAGTTGGGACACCTATCAGTGCTTCACGCGCTCTCTCGACAACTGCTGTGAGAGCATCCCATGCTTTGTCTTTGCGATCGGCAACCAAGACTGCCGCGTCATGCTCCCCGCAATCTAGAGTTCTCCTCATTGAGAGGACTTCCTCTTCCGATATGCCGTACGCTGGAAGCTCATCCGTATGAAAGATCCCTCCAACCCTTCCCCAAAACTTCGCTCTGCTTGCCATCTCGGTGCCGAGGCGAAGACCGGGTGCGAGTTCTCTGCCTAATAGGCCATTGAAGCTCGGAAGTTTCACGGCAAGCGCGATGCCTCCCGACTCGAGAGCTTCACGAATCCGCTTCGACTTGGTCTGCGAAAAGATCGCTGACACATCAATGAATTTGTCAACAAGATGATTTGCCTTGATTCCGCGCGAGGTCAGCTCATCCTTGATCCCCAACAGTTCTAGTTGCCTGGACACCTCATAGCTGACAGCTTTGGAGAGCAAGTCAAGTTCTTGAACACCCTTTATCTCAATCAGGGCTCCGTCTCGAATTGAGACATTGAGATCCTGCCTCACCGTGCCTAGCCCCCGCTTAACTCGGCCAGTGTCCCTGAGAATGTCTCCGATTGTTTTGGCGACTCGTTCTGTCTCTTCGGGCGATGCGATCGCGGGCCCAGTGGAAACCTCGATTAGAGGGATCCCAAGGCGGTCTATTCTGTAGTTCACCGTGAGCCCCGATTCTCCGGTTTTCCGTGCAGCGTCCTCCTCAAGGGATATTTGCTGAATCGGGATTTTCTTTCCGTCCACCACGACTAAACCGTTCAGTGCCACTACGCAAGTTCTCTGGAATCCAGTGGTATTCGACCCGTCGATCACAATCTTCCTCATGACGTGGATCTCGTCGACCGGCTTCACATGCATCAGAATCGATGCGGCGAGCGATATTTCCACAGCCTCAGGGTTAAGATCCTTCGGCGGTTCCTCATCCATCTCAACAAGACATGATGTACGATCATCAGATTCGTAGATCACCGCTCGGCCCTTCTGGAACTCGAAAAGTGCCGCAGGATCGACTTGACCCAATTCGCTCTGCGTTGGGCGCAGTCTTCTCAAGAAACTAACCGAGGGTGGCTCCTCTGACATCGTCGTCGGACAATCGCAAAACAATTTCTTTTCAGTATCTAGCTGCCTGTGAATTTCAATGCCTACCTTTAGACCTATGGCGCCATAATCAGTGACCTTTGTCATCTTGCGAGGCCTCCAGTCTTCTCGGGCTGATCTCACCCGCCAGGTTCGTTTGCATCATCTCCGCGATTTTCCGGGGGTTGTCTGTTTGTCCGAGTACCCACATGAGCTTAACAAGCGCTGTCTCTGGCAGCATGTCTTCTAGCGGATTGACGCCAATCTTCTGCAAGTCGATGCCTGTCGAGTAGACGTTCATGTCAACTCTCCCCCAGATACACTGAGAGGTCATTCCCACGAACATGCCCTTGTCCACTGCCTGTTTGAGGCTTGGATAGCAGCGTGCGCTCACGTGACCAAGCCCTGTGCCCTCAAGGATCAAGCCGTGGTAGTCCTTAGCCACATACCAGTCGATAATCCCAGGGTCCATGCCTGGATAGAATTTCGTGAGGGCAACACGATCATCAAAGTTTGACTTGCAGACAACCTTGGATGATCCTCCTCTCACGGGGAAGTCACTATCTAGACTCTCCAGTGTCCTGTTTTCCAGATGAAAACGCGCCAAGGGTGCGGCGTCTATGGATCTGAATGCGTCACGCCGGCTCGTGTGGCATTTGCGAACCTTTGTTCCTTTGTGGACCAGCAGGATGTCATCTGACAGCCACCCATGCATCACCGCAACTACTCCAGCGAATGGCGCCTTGGCTGCCACACTCACGGCCCCGATCAGGTTTGTCGCCGCATCTGAACTCGGCCTGTCTGAAGACCTCTGAGCCGCAACGAAGACAATAGGAACGGGACTGGATTGAAGTGCGAAACTCATAGCGGCCGCACAGTAACCGAGCGTGTCTGTTCCTTGGGCGATCACTACACCTGATATCCCCGACTGGATCTCTTCGCAGACTGCTTCAGCGGTTTCCTTCCAATGCTGCGCCGTGAAGTTCTCGCTGAACACGCTGTAGAGAACCTTCGCGTTCACGTTGGCTTCTGATGCCAATTCTGGAACAAAACTGTAGAGATCTTCAGCAGACAACGCTGCTTCAACGGCTCCTGTACGATAGTCTACTCGGCTGGCGATTGTCCCGCCTGTGCTGAAGATCGTTACCGCTGGAAGGCCCTTTGTCGCGGCGGGTGTTGGAGGTCTTGAAAGTGCAGGCTTTGCACCAGTGCCAAGGACTTGAATCCGAGCCTTCCCACCTATCTTGACCCCAACGTTGTAGCCGGTCGCGAGTTTTAACACGATGTGAGAGTCATCTTCACCGGCTACTCGAGGCATCAACAAGCCTTCGACGCTCTCTCCCTCTCCTGTTAGGCTTACCTTATCTCCGATTGAAGCGCCGGCGGTCTTGATCAAGTCAAGAGCCCTGCCCTTGTATCCGGTTGATTCCTGCATCTGTGGTTCACTCAGTGCAAGTGCCCAGATACGTGACTGTGGGCTGAGAGTTAAAACCTGTGCGAGCGCCGATTATTGGCGCAAGTTCTTGCTCACGTAGGGACCATCAGGTTTGTAGCCGGCACGCAGATAGTACTCCTTTGTTCCGAGTGCGCTGAGGACAAGGATCTTTCTCAGATCATACTCTTCTGTGGACAGTCTTTCAGCCTCCTTCAGTAAGGAGATGCCATGGCCCTTGTGTTGCCAGGAGGACGCATTATGTTCTCCGACAGGCACGACTGGCCCGTATACGTGCAACTCCCTCACGATCGATGATCGGTTCGAGCTGACCTCTATCCTGTGTGCTGATGGAGATGGAATCCTTAGACGGAGATATGCTATCAGCGTGTCAGTCTTAGGATCTTCTTTGGAGAGGAAGATCTCTGTGCCCCCTGACGATTCGTAGCATGTTCTGATGAGTTTGATATCTTCAGAGTCTGGGTTCACATTTTCCTTGATTCTTCGGTGACCTGCTTCGCGGCATCGAATGCATCTGCAGCGGCGCCCTTTTGCTCTCAGCAACATGAGGGCGCGTTCGCGAAGGTTCCCCTTATCAGGCCCCGCCTGAATGAGTCTCGCCGGTATTTCACGCTGAACTCTCATGATTCTCATCCAAGGAGGAATTAATTCCTTGACATTCGCAATCAGCTCCGCAGCCCGTTCGACGTCAAGTGGAGTGTACGTCCCACTCTTCCACCAGTCGTATACTTTCGTCCCACGCACGACGAGACAAGGATAGATCTTCAGCATGTCGGGTCGAAAATCCGAGTCCGAGACTAGTCGTTTGAATCCCTCCAAATCCTGCTCAGGAGTTGAGCCGGGCAGCCCCGGCATCATATGAGCAACGATCTTCAACCCAGCGTCTCTGACGATCTGAAAAGACTTGATCACATCTTGAACGTCATGGCCTCGCTCGACGAGTTGAAGAACGCCGTCATCAAGTGTTTGAACGCCGATCTCAACGCGTGTTGCACCGTAAGAGAGCATCAGATCCACATGTTCGGCACGAGCCCAATCTGGGCGCGTCTCAAAGGTTATCCCCACATTCCTGATCGAGCTGGAGCACGCTCTGGCTTTCGCCTCGTCAAGAGAGAGGCTTTCAGACCCGTTCAGAGCGTCCAGACATCGCTTCATGAAATGCTGTTGATATGGAAACGGACGTGCCAGAAAGGTGCCACCTTGGATAACAATCTCAACCTTTGATGGTTGGTGACCGATAGCTCGCAACTGCGCTAGCCTGCTTGAGAGCTGTGCATAGGGATCGAAGTTATTCTGTTTGGCTCGCATTGCCGCAGGCTCATATCCAGTGTAGCTTGTTGGTGCATCACTTTCCTGAGGACAGTATGCGCATCTCCCATGGGGGCATCGCTCAGGCGCTGACATCACCCCAATCACGTTAACACCAGAAATACTCCTGACCCGCTTCAGCTGCAGCTTATCCCGTAGCATCCGCTGTTCCTCTGGAGAGACGACGGCGAAAATATCCGAATTCCTAGGGACACTAGGCAGCCGATATTTCCGAGCGACGACTAGTTTTGTTTCTTCCGGATTTTCGGCTTCTGTTCGATCGAGCAAGAGTCTGCGAGCAATTTCTTGACAGGCTCGGCGCTGGCGTTCTGACTCGTATTGTATGTCAAGCAATGTCACAAGCTCCGCCGGCCGAATTCCTTCTCTATACGTGGAGCACATGCATTTGTTTAGGATTGCTCAAGAGCTGAGCCCGGAAGAACTTGAGAATTCGATAATGGTCAACGACGCCGTTCCTGGAGAATCAGGCAGCTAAGTAGTGTCTGGCAGACACTAGGCTCGCGGATCATAATGCCCTTTCCGGTACATTACTGCCGGCCGTGGTCCACACAAACGTACAGTATGTTGCTTCCACGCAGAATGACGTTTCCAAAGTTTGCAGTGGGCGAGTTGCTTCTATATTCGACAGCGCCGTCCAGAATTATGTTCATGTGGCTGTCGCAGTCAATCATCTTGCCGCGGTACTCAATATCGTTCTTCAGTCTGATGGTGATATCGGAGTTCAGCTTCTTCACGAGAAGGTTCAGTGGCTTCCTTGACGGTTCCATGGCGACCACGCGAATCGGATGTGAGACATCTTTGGACTCTATAAAAGAGTTGTGAGCCGAAACCCGTTTGCGAGACTAGCATCGCTTCGATACATAGCCTCTCCCGCTGAGCTATGTTGACCGATTCAGGTTACTCTTGAACTTTGCGAAGTACCGCGTTCATCATTCTGCTTGTGAGTCTTCCGGTTTGCGTGTTCTGTTTGCTGGGATGATAAGATGCGATCAGAACAGGAAGATCTGGAGGCATTGCGTATTTCTGGCCATGTTTGAATTTCAAGGCGTGGAATGGCATCCTCCTGCCGCCGAAGGCGTTCGAGGTACGCTTTGAAGGCCACTTGCCCAAAAACTAGCGCAACTCGAACATGCGATAGCAGCACGAGTTCTCTGTCAAGGTAGGGACCACAGTTCGTTAGCTCGCTCGCAAGAGGCTTGTTCTGAGGCGGAGCGCAACGCACCACCGCAGTCATGAAGGCATTCCTCATCTGGAGTCCGTCACGAACGTGATCAGACGTTGGTTGACTCGCGAACCCGGCAGGCACAAAGTGCAGGCATGAGGAAGTTCGCTGAACCATCTCCTGTGAACATTCGTCCTGTTCGATTGCCACCATGAGCAGCTGGGGCCAATCCGACTATCAGAAGCTGAGCTTGCGTGTCACCAAAACCTGGAACCGGCGCACCCCAGTACTCCCAATTCATGAACTCTCTCTTCTTCTTGAGAGCGACCTCCCTCCGGTGTCTCACAAGTCTCGGACAGCGAGTACACGAGATGATGTCTCCCCTAAGCTTCTCCCATTCTGTTGAATTGAGACGAGGCTCGTGTTCCAAGGCTGCTTCTACTCGGATGTCGCTTTTGACGTGGCTGATGCAGACCGATGCCACAAAACTGTCAAGTACGAGTTATTCGCTGCTAACTGCGGGATTAACGTATTGATCTCAAGCAGAGTACAGGTTGCCAGCCGAGCGGCCGAAATCGAATACGCGATCAGAGATATGTTAGAGATCGCAAAAGAGGTAGAGCGATCCGGCAAGAAAGTGATCTACCTTAACATCGGTGATCCTGCCAAGTTCGATTTCCACACCGCACCCCATATCAAGAGAGCTCTCGCCAAGGCGGTGGACGATGACTACAACTACTACGCCCCCTCAGAAGGCATTCTAGCGCTCAGAGAAGCAGTTGCAGAGAAGGAGAAGAGAGCTAATTCGGTGCCGATCTCAAGTGAAGATGTGATAATAACCTCGGGCATCTCGGAAGGAATACAGTTTCTGATGGGAGCGATTGTTCAGCCTGGCGACGAGATGTTGCTGCCAGGACCAACCTACCCTCCATATACCTCCTTCACCAAGTTTTTCGGCGGACTCCCGGTCCCGTACCGAACTGACGAAGATAATGATTGGCTACCCGATTTGGAGGATCTTCGGAAGAAGATAACGAGCAAAACCCGCGCAATGGTGATCGTGAATCCAAACAACCCCACGGGATCGCTGTATGACGAGGGGACATTGAAGAGGATGCTAGATATCGCAGCGGAGTACAAGCTCCTTGTCGTAGCAGATGAGATCTACGACAGACTCGTATATGACTCAAAATTCACAAGCGCAGCCGCTCTTGCAAAAGACATCCCCGTGGTCGGTTTGAACGGGTTCTCGAAAACATATGCCATGACTGGTTGGCGGCTTGGCTACATGTATTTCCATGACCCCAATCAAACCCTATTGGAGCTGAAAGAAGCGATCGCAAAAGAGAGTAGAATTCGAATATCCGCAACGACCCCTATCCAGTATGCGGCCGTGAAAGCTCTCAAAGGATCACAGAGACAGATTACGAGAATGGTGACTGTGCTGAAGAAACGCAGGGATCACTTCCTAGACAAGATCAGATCCATCAAAGGGCTCACATGCACAACTCCAAAGGGTGCATTCTACCTTTTCCCCAAAATCTCACTGAACGGCCGGTGGAGTTCCGACAAGGATTTCGCAGTTGACCTAGTCAAGAAGACGGGAGTTCTCGTTGTCAACGGCTCTGGATTCGATGAGACCTACGGAGCAGGACACTTCAGAACCGTATTCTTGCCTCCGATCAAAACGATTGATGAGGCAACGAATAGAATTGAACAGTTCATGCGATCGTGAGTATCTGCATCAAGAAAGAGGGAAAGGCTCCTGGAAGGCGTTGACAGCTCATGCTGGCACAGCCGGGAGTTATGTTTGAGAAGTTGGGGGTCGCGCTTGTGCCCGTTTTGTCTCGGCGATAGCTTCTGCCAATCTCGCAAGCTTGATGAGCAGATAGAACAACCCAACCACAATCACTGCGCCAAGCACGATACGAAGCAGACCAAACAGGACGAGCAGCGGTCCAGGATGAAGTACCAAACGATTCACCTCCATTGTTACGACTCGCATCGACAGCCAAGCGACGATAAAAGCAAAATGGATGAATCATCCAACAGGCTGCGGCTCAAATGCCGACGCATCCGCGCCGGATCTGCCTTGTCTGGCAAAGGCCAGTAGAGGAATGATTGTAAAAGCGATTATTGCCAGAACGAGCAAGGCAAGGTCGGCACTCACAGTCTGAGCGATGAAACCCGAGAGGATTGGGCCAACCGCGAAGCCGATACCAAAGATCGTCTCATACGCACCTATGACAAATCCTAGATTCTCAAATGGGGAACGTTTGGAAACGTATGCCACTGTTGGCGGATAGATTAGTCCAATGAATGCACCCATTAGGCATGAATCCGCCAATAGTGCAATGAAACTACTGTTGGTCTGAATTAGGAGCAGCACCAATCCCAAGCCCAACGAGCCCACTGCGATGCTCTTCCTCTCACCGACCCTTCTTTGCATTCTGCCGGCAAGAGAGAATGCAAGCGTTCTTGCGAATCCAAAGCCGGATAGAAGCAATCCAACCTCCGATGGTGCTAATCCGGCCGCGGCTGCGTAACCAGGAAAAATCGAAACGATAAAGGCGAGCACAATTGCGTACGGAATTTGGACCAGAAGCATCGGAAGTACCGCATAGAGCAGTTTCCAAGAGGGTCTTGCGGAAGACTGCCGCATTTGGCCCCGTTGTTTCTCTTCTCCTCGAATTGCAGCGGCTGAGACTCCTGAGGTTGCCAAGATGAGAATTCCGGCAACGAGGAACGATATCTGAAATCCTGCCTCCTGAGCAACAATGCCGCCCACTAATGGGCCGATTAGAAAACCGGATCCCCACGCAACTGCATACATCCCGATCGCAGCGGCACGCTCATGCAGAGACGAGATTCCAGATACCAGCGCCTCAGATATTGGCCAGAACAGTGCTAGCCCAATTCCCAAGAGAATCTGGACAACCAGTATACCTGGTATGGTATCCGTTGCAGCAAGCAGCAATGTTGCAGCCCCAACCGCGCACACGCTGAGTAGATAGAGCCGCCGTCTGCCGAACCGGTCTCCAAGATACCCTGCGATAACCGGGAGAAACGTGTAGGGCAGCGATCGAACGGTACCGATCAAGCCCAAATCCAAGTAACCAGCACCAAGCTGTTCAGCGAATGCAGGAATGAAATAGAAGTACGAGATGCCGATTGAGGCTGCGAAGACAGAGAGGTGAAGCCGCCGCAACTGGTTTGCTGCGGGGTTGTTAGGCGCCATTTGTCTCCAGTCTCGTGCTGACATTCTCGGACTTGTGCTTGATATATCTCCGGTTATCGGAGATCGACGAGGATCGCAGGATACTGCCTCCGAGAGAAGATAGGTCGTACGAGTCCGGCGGACGATGATAGTTGGGCAAGGATTATAGGTGTCTGTAGGCTTACTTATGCTTAGGTTGGCATACGCGCATGATGCGAGCAGGATATCTCACGACGAAGCAGCTTAGCTTCTGGAACCTCAGAAGGCAGGGCTTAACCCAAGCCGAAGTATCCCGGAAGATAGGAGTAACCCCGCAAACAACGAACAAGACCTTCAACGCCATAGATACCAAGATGTCACGTGCGCTGACAGATGCAGCGCAGCTAAACCGGCTGGATATTCACAAGATCGATCTGAAGAATGGGTTTCTCCTCGGGTATAGCCCAACTTGGAGGACGGACGTGCTTGTCACTTTCTCAGTAGCGAACGGAATCCAGGTCTGGTACAAGGGAGAGGGCGACTGTTCTGAGTGCACGAACCTTGACAGCTGCAAGCAGACCCTGATAAGAGAGAGTGAAGAACGAGGAATTTCACTTCCTCGGGACAGAGCTAGAGCAAATCCTTCTCACCTCGCGGATACTTTGTTCAAGGCAATTTTGGGGGGAACGGCATGAAGCTGAAGCGTTCTTTCCTGTGGCGTTGGTGTCCTCAGCCGGAGCGCATGAAGGCTACGAGAACTCGGCCAACTGATAGAGCTTGGGCACCACTGGTCGCATCGGCACTGATACTTTCACTCCTAGCAATTCAGGGGGTACAGATGTGGGCACCCTCAGCGGTAAACGCGTTCCAACCAGTCAACTACGGCACATTCCCGACCGTGCAACCAATAGCGGAACAACCGGCTCAACTGCCGCCGACATCTAACATCGTCACAACTGCCTCAACTGAACATTTCACGGTTCAATTCACCTTCCCGGCGTCTGCAAGTCCAGGCAATACAATCACCATTTCAACTATCGCAACCGCAAAAGCGAGCGTGACGGTGACCAGCCTATCGATCGACATCTTTGCCTACACAAATCAACAACTGGCAAAGGCTACCTCATCAACTATCGTATCAGATAAGGAAGTCAGTTCAGGCACAAATTGGCAGACCACTCTCACTGTGGCGATACCTCCGAACACAAACAGAAGCATGATGGTCGGAACATTGACAGAGGTTTGGAAGGAAACTACGACGAGCAGCAATTACCCTTCGAACTATTGGCAGTACTACTCTGGCAACTACCCCTACTACTACCCGTACTATTCGTACTATTATCCGTCTTACGCGCACAACTACACATACTACTACGTGTACCAGCCAACATACATACCAACATCCGTAACCGTTCAGAAATCATCACAACAGACCCTACCGCTGACATACGTCCTCGCAACTACGCCAGAATACGAAAGCGTTTCTGCTCAGTACGCGGCTTTGCAGCAGGAATACAATGCGCTAGTCGCCAAGCAAAACGACCTCACGTCAAAATATGATTCGCTCAAATCTGACTACAACCAATTGGCATCAAACTATGGTCAATTAGAATCAGAGAATAAAGCAGCGGCCGCAGAACTGGGCAACTACAGGACCTACACCTACGTCCTCATCATTGTGACAGCTGCGCTTGTGGTAGCACTCGTTTTCCTTGTTTTCCAGAGAAGACAGAAGAGCCCTCAGTCAAGCGAGAAGAGCAAGTAACCGCATGGACTTGCTCGCCACCCTCGTTTCAAGTACATCTACGAAGTAATCCATATCGAACAGTTCTTCATCTGACCGCGCTAGAATATTGTCTGCCATTTCCAGAATTTCTTTCCCAGTCGCTTTCTTCACTTCGCGGGTGACCACGCTTCTTTCCATGCAGATTCACAATCTGCAAGAGCTAGCTCCTTGGTGGCTTCTCTTACCTCAGCAGAAACGCAGCTATCCTCTTCCTGAGAACTTCAGCTGACGCTAGCACCTCAGATGTTGAGTCTGAAGCTTCCTTTTTCGACACAAGTCATCGGGATATTGCTGGATTTGACTTGAATGAAGGTTTGTATTTTCCATTCATAATCTAGAGCCATCGAAACATGAATATTCATTTAGTGCATGACTGGATGGCCAACAAGTGTGGGGCAATACAGCTGACAATCATTTTGAAACTGTGCTTCCTTTTGCTGAATGTGCTCGTAATCAGTAAATCACCAGCAAACCTTACATGTCATCAAATTCAACAGAATCTATTGTGATCTTGATTGCCTCTCAAGTTGGACGACCACGCAGCAAAATTGATTGAAGGCAGAAATTTCGCTTTCCTTGGAACCATCATGCCTGATGGCTCACCGCACGTGACGCCTGTCTGGATTGATCATGAAGGCGACACTGTACTCGTAAACACTTCGATGGGACGAAGGAAACAGAAGAATGTTACTAGGGATTCTCGCGTTGCAATCTCCGTTGCCGATCAGAACAACATGTACGACAAGATTGTGATCCGAGGGCACGTAATATCTCAGATACTCGAAGGCGCTGACACACACATCGACAAGCTTGCTAAGAAATACATTGGCAAGGACAAGTACCCATGGCGTGCACCCGACGAGAAACGCGTCATACTCAAGATAGAACCCACTCACATCTCGACCTGACGCCAAAACAATAGCGAAGGTTTGTAAGAAATCAAAACGCGCAAGAAATATCGCACTGGACTGCTGCATGCAGCATTCAGGTGCTGGATGATTTTGCATGCTTGGTGAGAGGTCATGACTCTGAGAGGACGAGGAAGCCTGTATGTATCTGTGGTTGCAGCGTTGGCAGCTCTTCATATTGTCCTCTCGTACGCGCCTCCGCTTGTCGGGTTTCGAAGAATGAGCATCGTCATGGAGCCATTGGAAGGCATCATTGCGGGTCCTTATCTTGGGTTCCTTGCAGCAGCGATCGGTTGGATCGGGGGTCGTTTCATGAGGCCTGATGGCTTCTGGATCGAGAACCTATTCGGGATCGCTGAAGCTGTAGGAGCACTGGGGGCGGGTTTCTTGATAACACGGAGATGGTATCTCACTGCCGGAATCTATGCAGTGTTGCTCGCGGCATTTCTCGCGCATCCGCTGACGATGCATATTCCCTTGTGGACACTTTGGGACACATACATCGGGTTCGCAGGCGTCTTCGCCGCGGCTTTCCTTGTGCACAGACTCCAAGCCACCAAGCTGAGTCCGCATCGTCTAGTTCCTGCTGTTGCCCTGGTTGCTTTCGTGGCCGTGGAGTTGGATGCTTTGGTCAGAGTGTTTATGCTCATAGTTGGGGGCCTCTATCAGGCATACCCGATCCCGATAGAGGCGCTTCCCTCAATATTCGTGTTAGGTGCTATCCAGACCCCTCTCGAAGCAGCTTACGCCGTTATAGTTGCCATCGTTGTCGGTGTCCCTGTCCTCATTGGGCTTGAGAAGAGTAGAATACTCAGCTGGCCCATCTCTCAGGACTCGTGAGGTTCTCATGCTCCCGAGGAAAGACTAGCGTGGAGATTCAATGACTAGTGCTTCGGTGAACTTGTGCAAAGATGATTCCGCGTGATCTGAATGCAGCAGATACCCGTTTCGATGACAGTGCCAGCAAGAGCAGAGACCCGAGGATTCCAATAGCGACTATACTTCCTAGGAGTACGCCAAGCAACCCGACTTCAACAGGCATCCCGAATAGGTAGCTGAGGTAAGTTCCAACAATTGCAGTGACGATCATTACTTGCGATACAACACCAAGGAGAAGCCAGGGTTTCCCCCTATCCAGGGAGATTCTCCATGCAACGTAGCCCGCAATCAAGTTCGCGAGGCTACCTCCAACGATGTCGATTGGTCCCAGACCACCAAAGAGGTTTGCCACAATCGTACCAAGTGTTAAACCAAGAATCACAGGCCACCCAAACAGTATACACAGCGGAAGCAGTGCGTCCGCGACTCTCACCTGAAACACTTGGAAGCTGACAGGTCCAAGGACAACGACGCCGACGGCATATAGAGCGGCGAAAACTGCCGCCAAAGTCATGGAGAATGTATTCTTTCTTTCTCATTCGTTCTCCTCCCTACTCCGGGGTTTGTTGAGCGCAACGGGTGGGAGGCCCCACTCACGCGCACTACTTCAGAATGAAGCCTCTCCAGTTAAGACTTGCGACCTTGCATCACCTGGTAGACCGAAGTCTGCAGCCCGCTTTCGTGAGACTCCTTTTACTCAGGAATGTGACGCCTCCTGCTGTGTTCTTGAGGTCGATCTTCATTTCCTTCTTGAGTCCTACAGCAGTGGAATTGTTCACAATAGGCATTCCCATTCTCCAATATTTGTTCCGGCGTCATTATGATTCGGCGCAACGCACCAAGAGAGAGACTCCGCTCTAGACTCCACACTATTGAGAACACACGCCCCAAGCAGTGCGATGAAAGTCGATCTCACAACTTTCACGGGCATAGAAACTGCAAAAATTTAAGCCAGCGACTTGCTTACACGCGGCTTATGAAGCTCAAGAATAGCGTCACAACAGTCTCGATTATCACCTTGATCATCATATCTTCCACTTTCCTTGCAAGTCAATTGGGCAGAAATATTTGGATGAGTACGTTCCTAATGATTCTGTTTGGTGCCATAGGAATAGCTGGACTTGTCAAGTTCAGGGATCCCGTGATCCTGGAGCTTGGTGTTGTCGGTTTTGTAGCAGATGCTGTGTGGGAGCTCTATGGAACTGGAAATCGACTGTGGGATTACTATGGTTCTCCGTTCTATATGATACGCGGAACTTTGCCAATAGAAGTTACAGTCTTATACTTTTTCTTAGGGATGACTGCCGCGGCTTACATTCTATTCAGATTGGAAAAGCAGTGAAAAGTGAAGCATCGAATGCACAAAGTCTTCAACGATATATGGAAAATTTATCCCAAGAACATGCTCAAGAACCGCACCTGGCACTGGTGGTGGTGGCTTCATTTTTTCGAAAACCCAGACAACCCCGAATTCCCCAAGCAGCTCATGATCCTATGGGGCACCCGGAACTGCAGAAAGGTCCGCGTGAACGATTTTCACTGGGAGCCGAAAATCCCAATAGAGATCAACGAAAACCGCAGCACATTCGAATCAATGGTTGCCTCCTGGTACTATGATGGAAACAAGATGCATGATCCTCTTATCATCGACAACGGCCGGACTGAAACCGAATGGGACGACCATTCTGGACGAATCATAATGGAAAGCGATCACGGCGCCTATTCCTTCAACGGCGGCCCTGCAGATCTCAAGCTGGACGTAGACAGCGAGAATGTTGGAATCGAGCTGTCGATGCAGCGATGGAAAGACCCGATGGCGGAACTGGTGTCAACAGGGAAGAACTTCACTGGAAAGACGGGATACTCTATGCTGAAGTATAGGGCGCTCTCGTCATCGGGAAAAATTCGAATGGGCGAAACCGAGACTCCCGTAAGGGGCAGGTCTTATTTCCAGAAAGTTCGAATATCCTCGATAACTCCCTGCTGGTACTGGGCGACAGTACAATGGGACAATGGCGCCTACCTACAGTACTTCCTACCGCATATCGGAATACCAATGCTTAGGCAGTCAATATCACACGAGAGCTTGATGGATTGGGGAGAAAAGATGGTTTCGAAGACACTCAATTTCTACGACCCTGAGGAGGGGAAGGAGTATTTCATGCAGGATATCAGAATAACCAAACGTTACGAGAATGATCAGCCAATATTCAGTGTGGACGCATTCTCCGACGAAGGCGAACTCAACATAGAGATGGAAACCTACGCAAGGTGCTGCTGGAACATATCGCAACCCCTCATAGGACCCATTTGGCATGGAATATTCTATAACGAGTACCCAGCAAGGGTCACGAATTTCCAGTTCAAGACTCGTAATCGTAAGGTAGACAACGATGACTTCGGGAAAAGCTACTGCAACTGCGAGCACACCTGGGGGGCCGTCTGAAGCCTCTGCACGTGGACACAAGGTGCCCGCACCCAGAAGCAAGGTGTGCTCGGCTAGGTGTGCGAGTCCTCGAAATCCCCAGCATGGGACCCAGTAATACTGACAATAGGTAACCATACGTACAATCTGCATTGTGTCCCGAGTGACATTCGTCCAGTTTCTGTGCGGTATTACAAGAAGTACCAGTATACGTGACGCATGTCTTGAATTTGTGTAGTGATGGATTTGGCAACCAAACTAAGTATGGAATGTCCTTGTGGCTTCAGCTTCGTTACTCCGCACGGTGAAGACGACGCTGTGGCAGTGGCTCAGATGCACGTAGAACGCGTCCACAAAGCGGATTATCCTCAAGGAATCTCAAGAGCAGAGGCTTTGACGCACCTCAAGCCAGCAAAGTAGTGAGATCGCATGATCATACTGGTTAGACTCGATTACCAAGGCGACGACCTACAGAACGACTTGAAGAAGATGAGAGAGATCAATTCGAAGATTGAATCCAAGATCGGCGGAAAGATTGAAGGACCATTCTTTCCTCAGCAGAGCACGCTCCTCTTCATATTCCACGTGGACAAGTATGAGCGACTTAACGAGGCTGGGAGAATATTCTACGCTGAAATGGCAAAACTGAGTCTACCATTTGTACCTGACACTTACGAAGTCGCCGTTACTCCGGAGGAATTCTTCGGATGAACAAGGGAAAAGTCATTGTTCGACACAAAGTCCGGGATCTTGCCGCGTGGAAGCCATTCTTCGTCGGCGATGCTAAGCGTCAACGTGACGCAGGTTTCACTAGCTGGCAGCTAACGCGCAACAAACATGACAGGAATGAAGTCGTTATCATTTTCGAATGCGCAGACCTGGATAAAGCCAAACCAATGTTCTCCGACCCGAGTCTCGCAGAACTCATGAAGAAGGCAGGAGTCGTCGACCAGCCCACAGTGTTCTTCTTAGAAGAAATCGATACCAGCACCCTTTGAGATCCATCATTCAAGCTTTGATTTGGCACGAAGATGCTTCCTTAGGTTGGGTTCAGGATGAGTCATAGACCATCGTATCGCTGTCGTCCACTTCACAGCGCCTACATGCTGGTGGTCGTGGGGCTATGAGCCCGTCTTCAATCGCTTGAAGCTGGTCTACGGCGACCAAATTAACCTCGTAACCTTCTACGGCACGGTGTACGAGGATGTCGAGGAGTACAAGAAGGAGTACGAACTCGACGATGCTGGCATGATCAAGTGGGCGAAGGAATCACAAGAGATCATGGGCGTACCCATGCACCTCAACTATGATTTCGACCAGATGCCCAAGAATCTCTTGCCTGCCACGCTGGCTGTAATGGCAGGGATTCGTCAAAGCCACGAGAAAGGGCACCGCCTATACCGTGCGCTTTTGCGACGAAACATTGTCGAAGAACAAGACGTTACTGACAATGTGAAGATTCTTGAAGCGGTGAAAGAGGCTGGACTAGACGTAACAAGATTCAAACATGATTGGGCCGACCAAGAAAGCCTCAAAGCCGACCTTGAAAAACAGGGCGAGGACGCGCCACCTGTCCATGTTGGATTCTACAACGTCGCCGTGACTGATGGACACGGCCGCACCATCTATTTGGACCAGAAGTTCCAGCCGTCCGTAATGGAGAGCGCCATCGACTATCTTGCGGACGGGAAACTCAAGAAGACGAAGCCGACTGATATCCTCGCTTACTTGAAGCAGCAAGGACCAACAAGCCTCGTCGAAGTCGAACGCGTATTTGCGCTTCCCTCGAACAAGGCTCGTCTCAAATTGGAACAACTTGAGAAACTTGGGAAGGCAAAACGTTCGACGCTCGCTGGAGCGGCTTTCTGGTCTGCCTAAGCGAAGATTTGCATACCTAGGACTACTATCAGAACCACACGATCTGAAACGTATGCGTACGTGTAGCGACAGCGTTTCTGCACTTAAGTGCGAAACGCTCGTCGCTACAGTACCAGTACAACACCTCAAGAAAGATCCGTTCCGTCCATTCTCGCATCCAATATTCTGGCGTAGAAACAAGGCGAAAGCCGAAGAAGCAGCGCCTCCTTCACAATTGTCGTGAAACCCGGTTCGTTATGAACGCCGCATATGCACACTGCTGTTGCATGCATCAATCGTTCAAAGGAAGAGCTATGAATCCAGTAAGATAACAATCCGGACTGAACTGACACTCAACCGAGCACGTTGAAGGCTAGTTGTAGCAATGGGCCCAGACCAAATACTAGATATTCCGATTCGTCAGATCCATCCCAGCAGGCTCCTCCTCCTTAGACCTCTGGGACCTGTGGACTTCGCGAAAATAGCTGAACTAGCAGAGTCCATGATGGCGGTGGGGCAGTTCGAGCCGATCTTGGTAAGTGAACCACTAAATGACGGCCGATATGAGGTCGTGTTCGGAACCCACAGACTCGAAGCAGCTAAAATACTGGGCTGGCAAACCATAAGATGCCATGTCAGAACAAGCCTGCTTGACGCCAATATGACCTGTTCAACAGATGCGGCTCTCGCAAGTCTAACTGGCGTGCAAGTCCACCCAGAGCATTTTCCTCTCCTCACCGCGATACTCCAACGAGCAGGGTTCACACGTCCGATCTTCCAAGAATGGAAGACTGGACAAAAGTTTGGGCTGTCAAGACCCCTCACAAGCCTGCTAGAATGGCATATTCGCGGATTCCTAAACGGAATGCTGGACTCCGAAGTTGAGATCTCACGCAAATGGCTCCAGCATCTTGCAGCAAAACCGGGCCCATACAACTCTCCGCTGCTGAGAATACTCGATATGAGTGGGATCCCGTTCAGCGTGGTAGGAAGGATTCCTCCGGACGCAGACTACGTCTACCTGCCTGAACTGTTCGGGCACCTGATTCCGGTGCAGGTTCCCAACATGACTTTCTGAGACAAATTTTGCTTGCTGGCGGTAACGAGAAGAGAGCTACTCGGCCGGCATATTGAGAGGCGCGTTTTGTTGTCGCGCGAAGTATTGCACACAAAATTATGAACACATACGCAGTGACTGAGGCATCTTTCTATACTTCTGAAATTGAAGACGCGGCCATTAGCTTCCGGTGAGGCGGGTGGCAAGAAAGATCGTCAAGTTCCATTGGATGGGCTGGAGACGTTTTGCATATGATTTCTTGGTGATCCAGATTGGGTTCCTGCTATACGGGTTGTCCATTGACATGATGGTCCAAGCGAACCTAGGCCTCAGTTCTTGGGATGTTCTGCATATGGCACTTACCTACCATTTGCCCGTCTCTCTTGGTCAGGCCAGCATAGGCGTGGGGTTCGTGGTCGTGCTCTTGGACGTGATTCTTCGGGAGCCATTGGGCTGGGGCACGATTACGAACATGATTTTCATCGGCGTATGGGTTGACGCGGTCAAACCGTTTGTGCCCGACGCCCCTGCCGTCCTCTGGGTCCAAGTCGCGTATCTCCTCCTTGGAACTTTGATCATGGGATTCGGAACCGCAGTATATGTAGGGGTAGATGCTGGAGCGGGTCCGCGAGACAGCCTGATGCTTGCTCTGTCACGAATAGGCAAGATGAGCCTCCGATGGTCGCGTACGCTCCTTGAGTCAGCTACAGTTCTCGTAGGATGGCTACTTGGTGGACCTTTTTGGGTGGGAACAATAGTTTCTGCGTTTGCCATCGGCCCTGCGGTTCAGTTCGCATTCAAGATATTGCGAGTCCGCACATCCCAACAGCACTAAGACTTGTGTATGCGCACAAAGTGACCCGCGCACACGTATGCCTCGGTGTCTGATGCAAGTCTCGGGGATTACTTGCTGGCTTCTATCCAGCCTCGTTGACCTGTCGTCTTCACGTAGAGATCGTATGCAAAGAATGCGCTAATGGCAAATTGGATAATGCCTGCAAAGAACCAAGCAAACGTCCAAATGAGAACTTCAACTACGATAACAATTATGAACAATAGCACCGGTGGGACAGTCACAACCTTCTGATATCCCCAGTACCAGTAACCGATACCTGGAAAGAAGAAGTTCAAGATCGCTGCAATCACAGCACTCTTTTCCCCACTTGGAGGTGGAACATTAAGAGGCTGCACAGGCGAAGGTTGAGCAGACTTACTCAACTGGGCTCCACAACTCACGCAAAACGTTGCATTATCCTCATTCTTGCCGCCACATTTAGGACAGAACATAAGACATTCAATATCATAAAGGTCGAATACTGATATTTAAGACCAAACTCTGAAAACAGCATAGCCTAATGTAGACATGAAGGATCGTTTGGCACGCACACACAAAACAACCCCTAACGACAGTTCAAATTGCCATGCTCGCGCCCTGTAGAGCCCGCTTTGGACGAGGAGAACCTGGAGGGCCTGACCCGGGCTAAGGGAACCCTATCCCTGCTTGCATATTCTCCAGACTGTAAAAAGGATCGACGCGCCTGCAATCAAGAACAGGAAACGATCTATGACAGTCTCTTCTTGCGCGTGTGTCTCATGAGCGACGACGGATAGCCAGTGCGCACACATGTTGTAGATTTGTGAATTGCATGAGAACACAACCGAAATTCTCCGCACTAGGCTACGGAGACTCACTTTCTCAGTTTGGTCTCTGTGATCTTTTCGATTCTTATCCTGTAGGCGTAGATCGGTCGTTTTCCGAGAAGTCTTCGCATGTGTCTCTTGATTCGAGCTTTGGCAGCTGCCTTGTTTCCTGCGAGGAACGCGCATCTCGCACCAATTTCGATGTCAACCTCGTAGCACTTCTGGGTCTTCAAGAGCTAGTTGCCTCAACAACACAATAAGACCATGGGCGATATATAGAGCACGGAAAAGGTCTACTGACGACAACTACTAGATAGAAGACATGCGGCGATTTCGCTTAGCGCGGTCGTCGTTATCTGAGTCGTCCTCCCTTGACGTTTTCGTTTGTTTTGTGCATGCGAGCCCCATAGCGCGAGCGTCTAAATTTGAACCCTCATTTTCGTCGTCAAGACAAAGAAATCAGCGAGAACTCAGTGGATCTGTCAATGTCAAGGCGTAAGAATCTCAGCCAGCACACCACATCTAGGTGTGCAATTTGCGCGTAACTACAATTGGTTTGATAGTGGTTGCTGCCGCATTGACCGTCGTGATATTTTTTGCCAAGAACATGGTATTTCCGTCAACGGATATGCCGCCGATGTCGCTGCTTCCAGCGTTCATGTTTCTGAGCTTCTGGGATGCTCTAGCCTTTGGCGTTGGTATCGCGTTGCTGATCTACCTTGCGTTGAACTATTCGAAATGGCCGAAAGAGATTCGCGGGTCACTGCTCGTGCTATTCTTCATCGCAACATGGTTCAGCGTTCTCAACTGGGTTCACGATGGCGCTCATATGTCGGGGGCTGCATCGCCCAACTTCGTCTACCTCGCCTTAGTTGAGTACGTGTTTCATTTCCCTTGGCTGATCTTCGCTCTGGCTCTGGTAGTGGTGGCAACACGTCTCGAGAGAGTCTACGCGAAGTCCAGGTGAGATAGGCTGGAGTTTCGTTCTGGCGGGCACCAAATGAACAACAGAGACGTGACACCAAAGGCCATGATAGAACTATTGCTAAACGAGATGTGACCTTCTTCATCTCGTTGGTCTCTAGTGTATGACCGCATCTCGTGTCGTGGTATCTCGATCTCTATTTCGCCCGCCTCAACAGTACTGCTCCGGACAACCCTAGTGTGACCATCAATATCCCCAGAAGCATGAACTGTGCGTCACTCAAACCGAAAGCAGTGTACATCGGTATTGTCGTGAAGCCTGAATAGATTACTTCGCTTGTAACCGTGACTGTATTCGTCATTGGGACTTTGTAGAACAGTGTTGAGTTGTCGGATGTTGTAGAGATGTATCCTGGAAATACTACTAGAACTCCTGAGATAGTGATAGTTTCGGTTCTGAAAGTTGGCACGGTAACCGATGGTAAGACTAGTGAGGCTAAGCTGACAAATACCGCGAGCAAGAGTATCCCGGAGACAAATGTTGCCGGGTTCTGTCTGAGCGGGTGTGTGATTAGGTGAATTTTGAGATGCGAATTAGTCGCCGTCGCGTCCATAGTGAATCACCCGTATCAACACTTAGTACGGCGAAGTCTAGCTTAAGGAGACCACACGTCCTTACGACCCATGCTCGGACCTCCGCACATGTGACCTACACACAAATCGACAGAACGACGATTCAGATCACCGAGGCTGCACGAAGTAGAGCAACCCATGGAGATTGATGGGATTTCAAGTACGCTTCAGGTCTCGTGCTTTCTCATTTTGATTCGAGAATGCGCCAGACCAATGAGGCGAGAAGCCCTCCGATGATCGGGGCAACCCAAAACAGCCACAGCTGATTCAGAGCAGCACCTCCGACCATAATCGCCGGGCCGAGACTTCTCGCAGGGTTAACAGATGTGCCCGTTATCGGTATCCCAACTAGGTGGATAAGAACCAGACTCAAGCCTATCGAAAGGCCCGCGAAGCCCTTGGGGGCTCTCTCGCTGGTCGAGCCATAGATCACGAGCAGGAATATGAACGTCAGAACAACTTCCGCAATGAATCCGGAACTCATAGAGAATCCGCCAGGCGAGGCTTCTCCGTACCCATTCTGACCCAAACCATTGACGGCGAGACTGTATCCCGGATTCCCGATAGCGATTGAGTACAGTAACGCCGCAGCAACCACGGCACCCATGCACTGCACTACTACATAGATCACCGTGTCCTGCAGTTTCATCTTTCCGGAAGCGAGCATCGATATCGAGATGGCGGGATTTATGTGGCATCCGGAAATGCCTCCAATGGCATAAACCATCACAAGGACTGAGAGGCCAAAGGCGAACGCGATTCCCATGAAGCCTATGAATTTGCCAGCAATTACAGCGCTCCCACAGCCCATGAAAACCAGTACAAATGTGCCGATGAACTCTGCAATGTATTTCTCAGAATCAGATACCTTGCTCATGTCAAACACGGTGACCAGTCCAAACCTATTTAACAGTTGGTTCACCCGAATTCAAGCGCAAGATTGTCAATAGGATGCTGTAGGCAAAACACAATGACACATAATGAAAAACGAGAGCTTCCCAAGGAGTTGGAATGGGATTATGATCTTCCCATCTACGATCGCTTCACGACACAATACCTGATCAAAGTAATCGGAATCTCTGCTCTCATCTTGATACCACTGACATTGTTGAGCATATACGCATCTGTACTGGTGGCATTGGTGATCTTTTTCACTGTACTAGTCCGCTTCATTATTCAACAAAGCTATCGTCAAGTTCGTTTCCGTGTTGAAAGTCGAGGTGCAGGTTTCACAACGCGTTCAAAGCAAAGAGATGCCTACAAAGGCATCAGTTTCCTACTGATTCTCATGGGTATCGCGAGATCCAGTCCGCCAGCCATTATCATCGGACTCCAACAATCCCACACAAGCGGCGCAGGCATCGGCGGCGAGATCAGCTGGCACGATGTCCGCCAAGTATTGCTGTACCCAAAGGAGCATGTAATCCTCTTGAAGGAACGATGGTTCGCCGGAGGACTAGGCGGCGGCTTGAGGACGATCCGTCTCTACTGCACACCAGAAAACTATGAGACTGTGGCCGCGATGTCATCCGAGCATAGCAAGAAACCATAGTCTAACCTGGGCTGTGCCTAACACTCATCTTCAGACCCGAGAACTTGACAAAGAACAGGAAACCCAAAACAAGTCAGATAGCCCTCAGGTGGGTTTGAACTAGAGATTTGTGTGTGGATCGCTTGATGCACACACAGAAAGAGAAAGGAACGAATCTCAACCCACAACTACGACTGCTAAGACTCCTGGCAATGTCAAGTACGACGCGAAGACTGCTTCCTTGAGGAAGACAAGACTCGACTCTGTTGCTTGTTGATCCTACACGGTGACCGCTGAAGCGCCCAAAGATTCAGCATGATCATTCGAGAGTGAAAGAAAACGCGTTTGACTCATTTGGCGATCTTTCGGCGCATCACTCCATAGACTCCTACAAGTGCGATGAGGAGAACTGCTTGGCCAAACTGATATTCCGGAATCTCCGTCGTACTGGTTGTTGTAGTGGAAGAGGTCGTGCTGATTGTAGAAGTCATGCTGACTCTAGAAGTCGTGCTGGCTGTTGAAGAGGTCGTACTGGTTGTAGTAGAAGATGGCGTGCTGGTAGAAATCGCGATGGCTATAGTCGTGCTGGTTGTTGAGGTCGTGCTGGTTGTAGAAGTCCTAGTGGTGGTTGTAGTGGTTTTCGTAGTAGTGTTGTTGCTCATGTTGGTGAAGTCCAGCTTGATGTTTGCACCAGTAAACGACACCGTCTTCGTGATCGAGCCGTAACCAGAACCTGAAGCTGTCACCGTGATCGTCCCTGAGGTACCGATCGGGAACGCGTAACCACCGCTTGTGGATGAGACTGCGTAGTAACTTCCCCCGCTGGGAGTGATCTGGACCCCAGAGACGCCCTCACCGATATCGTAGAAGTTGTCAGCCATCCGCATCATTGTAGACCACACCTACCAGGAACGGCCCGACGCTCGCCAAGCCAAAATCTTGCGTGAGGAAGTTACTCCAGCGCGAGGGATTTGGAGTCGCCCCTGCATAATAACCGACTCCGACTTCTTTGAAGTTGTTGTCGAACAGGTTGACGCGATGGAGACCGACATGAGGTGCTGGAGTCAACCATGAGGTCATCTTCCAGATTCGTGGCACTGTAACCACTACTGCCCACAGCGATATTTTCGCCCCACGTCCACGGACTATAGCCTGCGTTTGTCATGCGCTGACTTGGATCGTGACCGCTAAGGTCATTGTGGGCGAAATAGTTGTTAGTGTACATGTCCCAGCTGTGATAATCTGCTACTTGGAGCAGGATCTTGTTCATGGCCAGAGGTGGGCGAACCCCTACGTCATTGAGGTCGCACAAGCTTTCCCACATGTCAATGCCCAAACGTGTGCCCTCCGAGGTAGGATTGGCTCGCGCTCGGTTGATGTACTCAAGTACTAACTGCTCTTCGGGCGTCGGATTCGCCGGAGTCATACAGCGTTAGGGCCCGTATCATGGTGACCTGCGCTGACAATCCCACCGCCAACGACAGCACGCCCAGCAAGATGACCGTTCTCAGAATCATGACACTCATAGTCGTATCTTACCTCCCAATGTTTGGCGCTTCTTGTCATCACGCCCTTCCTCGGCGCTCTCATGTCTGCGTACGGAGAAAGCAACAGACTCCAAACATGCAAACAGGGATATATCAGCAAGACGCTGTCGATCCATGTGATTCTGGATTCATTTGAAACTTGTGTCTAGCATCAAATGGTAACCATAAGCGCCTGTATCAAGAGAGCATGGTCAGGGAATATGTGCACGGGTACCGCGGTGCAGCCATCGCAATTTGAGTCATCATATGGAAGCGTTCGTTCTTCATCGTCAGCACATTTCGCGTGGGCATCCAGATTTGAACCATCCACATCTTCATAATCATCTTCATGAAGACAGTATGCAGATATCTGATCCGTCGGAGCAATGATCATCGCATCTTCAACGAGTCGACCGAATCTTGGATGATGACCCTATGAAGTCCTCTGGAGTTTCAGCAGGCTACTTTGAGGGCGAAAGGCTAGCGAAGGCGTCAGTATGGACACTCGTAGGTCTTAGGTGTAATCGAGATCGCGACCGGACAGTTCACCGGTAGCATTGGTTTGACGGCAGATGGAATAGATTCGATATCAGACGGTTTCGTCTCATTCCTGGTCTGGTTTGGCCTCAAGATGTCACGAAAAGCACCAGACGAGAAATTCCACTTTGGCTATCACAAGGTCGAAAGCTTGGTTGCGTTCGCAACATCAATTGTTCTAACAGGTGTAGGCGGATTCGTCATATACCGATCCTATCGCGCCTTTCTCGAACCAAGACCACTGACTCTACCAATCCTAGCAATGGCAGTCTTGCTGATTGCAGGCAGCATCTCTCTCTATAGGGCTGTCTCAGATGAGAAGAATCGCGAAGAAATACAATCTAGCATCCCTCAGGCTGGATGCCAACAACGCGATTAAAGATGGTTCAGCATCGTTTCTAGTCTTCTTTGCAGTGCTCGGTTCCTCGCTTGGATTCCACGAATTGGACGCACTAGGAGGAATGGCCGTGGGGCTCTTCATCCTTCTCGTCTGCTACGTTGCCCTGAAAGAAACCACATTAGTGTTGCTCGACGCCTACCACAACCCCCAGCTTGTGGAAGAGATAAGAGGAATAGTTGAAAACAACGATGGAGTGGAAGTGAAGGACGTGCTCCTAAGAGCCTCGGGACCCTTCGTACAATCGGAAATACACATAGAAGTCGACAGCACCATGACAGTGGGCACGCTCGACGAAATCAAATCCCGCATTGAGACGACAGTGAAAGAGAAATTCATCGGAGTCCAGAGAGTCACCGTCTCAGCAAGAGCGCGTCGAGATTGAACGCTAATTAGCGCATCAGCCTTAGTCATGAAGGCCAATTCGAACGAAGATCGTATCCGGTATCTCTGGAGTGGACGGTTGGATTTGAACTATCAAGTGGGAGACATCCGTTTCCACAACAAGAACCGATTCTCCTTTTGAAGCAATTTTGCCGGCACAGTCTTCACGGCACAGTACGCATAGATGGCGTTGTACATGGGAATTGCTTCTGATCGGGTCCATCACAGAATCCGCGGATGAGAACGTGTAGGTCCCGATGTGCACTGCCAGGATTTGCTCTCGCCTAGATCGCTCACCTGAATGCGGCATTATGAGAACTGGTTCGGACCTCCTTGAAAAAGGGAGTCTCACATCGCTCCACTGAGACAGCGGCATAAAGATACATCGCTGCAGACCAAGTCTGCCAATCTTGGCCACGTGGCGTCCCATCCTGTGCTCTTAACCATTCATTGAAGCCGAAAGCCACGTTTGCTGTCCTTGCAGGCCGTACTATCCTTGCTAGCGCCTCAAGCTTCTTCGTTGCGAGTCGTTGTCGACCTGCAGCCACTAGCGCCGCCACATAGAAGCCGCATACGAAAGGCCAGATACCGCCGTTATGATATTCTCCTGGCAGGTTGTAGATCTTTGTAACGTGGTCGCCAGTCAGGGTCCGCCTCACGAATAAATGGGAAGAGGTTCGGTGGAAGGTCGCCAACCAGCTTGCCTCTCTTCCGCATCGTAGCGCACTCACGTTCAACCCATGATATGATCGCGTTGGCTCGTGAAGGCGAGGCGATTCCCGTAAGTATGGCTAGGCTGTTTCCTAGCAAATCAAACCGTTCGCTGTTGTTGTTCTTGTATGACCAGAGGGCATAGTACGGTTTTTGCCGCATAGCCAGCCCCTCATGAACGTGACGATGCGTGACGTCAGCAGTTATGGTGTACTTGTTCATCAGGCTACGAAGAAGATCGGCTTTTTCATGTTCGCCGTAGAGTCTCAGATATGAGTAAACCAGAGTGTTCACGAAGAGGCCAAACCCTAGAACCCACTGTTCATCACGCCAGTCGCTGGTCGGCAGTTGTGCGACGATTATCCTGTCGGATGGACTTTGGTAGCCCATCCAAGTCATTGCTTTTTGGACCGCAGTTTCGAGGAAGCTGCTCTCGCCTGTGGTCATGCGAAAACAGGCCACAGCCAATAGAAAAAGTGGTGTAGTATCACTGCTCGCTCGGTCCTCAGGGTCATGAACCAGTGACGGAATCAGCCCCCGGGGACTCTGGTTCCTAGCGAGAGTCTCAAGCACATGACGAATTGAAGAAGTCAGCCTTTGATTGCGTGATCCTAGGATTCCTAGGCTCGAGATCATGAGGTCGCGAGTATACGGTTCCGGGTAGCCCCAACCAGCGGTCCTAGGCAGCCCATCACACGGACCATGCATATTATGAAGCAGAACATCCAGCGCCGCTCTTTTGGCCTTCTCGACACCCTCACTTCTGATGGACATTTGAAGGAATCCTCAGCCGTTCCGATGCTATCTGCATGAAACTTTTTGCTACGATACGATAGTCAAATTTCTCTACTACTCGCTTTCTCGCAGCCTCTCCCATCCTCTGACGGAGCTTTTCATCTGTCATGAGTCTCAGCAGATACTCTGCTATGTCATGCACGCTTGCTCGATAATCGGCTGTTTGTGGACTCTTGAAGACAACTCGATGTGCATGTTCGTATCCCTCTTGCTCTCCTAAAGTTCTCTCCGTTATGCGGACCTCCTCAGCGACCTCAGCCAGAAAAGCGGTCTGCCCGTGGACAAGAGTATCAAGCATCCCCATAGCCTTGATACCGATCACAGGTTTACCGCACGCTCCGGCCTCTACCTGCGTCATTCCAAATCCTTCCAAACGAGACGGTCCGGCGTAGATGTCGCACGCGGCCATCAAGTAGGGCATGAAGTTGCGGGATGCACGGCTCATGGTATAGATCACGTTCTGGTCGATTCCGAGATGTTTGGCTAGCTGGAGATCAGCAAGATTCTGTTGCTGCGTTCGAGGCTGAGGCCAGACTTTGCAGACGTATCTCCAATCAGGCGCTTCTTTACTGATCATAGCGAGCGCCTGCATGACTTCTTGGGCTCCCTTAGATGCCGCGTCTCCACCTACTGTGAGAATCATGATCTCTTCAGGGGATACTCCCAATGCCTCACGCACTGCCACGACCTTTGGATCTGTCTTCTCTCTTGGGATGAAGGAGTCTGTATCGCAACCTACTGGAAGAACTTCAATCTTTGAAGGATCCAATCCATCACGTGAATAAACATCCTTGACCCAGTTGGACGTAACTAGGATCAAGGGTAATGCGTTCAGTATCTCCAGGTATGTCTCAGTATCTCCTAGGTAGCCGTCGACGACCAACCATGGTACCGCTCGCACTCCATGACGTTGCGGATGCAATATCAGATGTGGTGTATGCCCCCAGTATCCGACGCCCACAGCTATGTCTGGTTGGAACCAACGATAGTACCATTCCTTCTCCTGCTCCGACTCGAATGGTGCCGGGAAAACCTCCACTCCAAGTTCCCGTAACCCTCTGTAGAGAAGGTCGCCTTGAGTGGTCAAACCTCCAGGGGATGGAGGATAGTCGTACATAACCAGGATCTTCATTGCTGCTCGTCCCTCACAATGGAGCGTCGGAAACTTTCAGGCGTTATGCAGGAACGGACCTCAAACGAGTCCTCCTCATACCCATATTCCCGGTGAACTATTCGTCTCTTCTCGAAAAGCTCTTTGTCTGCAAGATGAACTAGGACGTTGGCATGTGGATCAGGTCGGCAGAATCTTTCCTGAACGTTGCATTCGTATGCAAACGTCCATAACTGGCGGCATTCCAGGGTCCCCTCGTGGGCCAACCTGAGGACCTCGCCGTGAACCTCCTTGTGTCTGAGATGGCCGTACTCTCCGTTGGAGCCATGAGTCAAGCAAAGATCCCAACAAGTGGACGCAAGAAAGTTGAGAATCCTGCTACCGATTTCTCTCTGAGCATCTATCTGCTTCAAAGGATCGGAATCGTCTACGTCGGATATGAAAGCATCGAAACCAAGCAGGCCACCAACCGACTCAAACTTCCGTGATCGATCGGGATCATCGCCCCGGCATAGGCTAAGCACCGTCCATTCCCAATCTGGTTTCTGCAGTATCAGCCCACCACTCCAGATACTCTCATCATCAGGATGGGCGACAATGATTGCTGCTTTCATAGGAGTTTGTCCCTGCGTTATCTGATACTCCACAAGCTCACCACAGCCGCTACGAAGCCATAATATCCTACCCACCTGACGAATGCTGCACAAGTCAATTCTCTGTGCTTCGCTTAGTTTGCGATAGTCTTGCTTAGCTATCCTCTTAGCGCTCTGCACTCGTTTTGGATCAGATACCGCTGCCTTTCATCCATCAATTTCGGCTCAGCGACGCGTGACAGTCCGCTTGAGTTCGAGTCCTTTTTCTTCGTGGTGGTGAGGTCTTCTACTCCGTCCGTAAGTATCTCTGTTCAACCGGGCACCACAGCCTACCTTCCACATACTGCAAGGGACTCTGATGCTTCTTGCAATAGTAGTATCCACCATAGACGAAGACCTCGGAAGGGCCTAACCATTCTCTCAATTCTCTCAGATACCGTGCGGCGACCGCCGCTCCCTCGCCACGCGCATGGAACTTCGAGAGCGCATCGAGCACAGCTCCTAGAGTTTTCCAGTCAAGCTGATTCCAGTACAGCATCAATATGTTGATGATGTCTTTGATGAGTTGAGGACGTGTAGTCGAATCCGACTGGGCGGGGGTTGGAGTTGGATACAAGGGAGGAGCGTACTGTGCGTAGTACTCACCGTGCGATTCAGGGCGCCGCAGCATTGTTCCGCACCTGTTACAGTAGCTGGCTGCCGATGGAGCATTCGTGAAGCAACGGGGACAAACGCCGGTCATTGGCAAGAACGTCGCCACACCTGGAGTCTAGACCTCAATGAACCTCACGCATCTATCCGCATCCGAGGGATTAACACTTGCTGTTGATAGTCTAGTTTGGAGATATTACGTATGATCGTGATGGAGCAAATATCCAGAGGAAAGAAGAGCTCACCAGTTACGGAACGATCTAACGTGTAGATTGCTCCAAACCTGCACTAGAAGATGCGTACAAGTATCCATAGTATGCTTCGAAGCGTCGTTGTTAGAAGTGTGTGATTCTCTTGGTGTGCACAAAGTCATTCCTGAACAACGATTGACGACGGATTGGGGAGGAATCCCAAAACAAGCTCTCTCAGGTAAATCAAATGGTCGAAATCGGGCGAGTCACTTTGTCGCATCAGAGTGAATTCAGTTTCTCACCTATCGTGTCTGCCAGTTCAGTGACCTTGTCGAACTCGGCTTTCTTAGGCGGACCTTTAACCTCGACTGCGCCCAGCACCTCGATCTTCGTTCCTTCAAGGATGCCTTGGAGTGCTTTCACGGCACCTCCGGACCAGCCATACGAGGTAAGCACAGCTGCATACCTAGTCGGCGCTCTCAGGACCTTAACCAGCATCGTCGCATATGCGGCGACCGGGTGTACTCCACCAAGCACCGCTGGTGCACCCACGACGACGACCGGCGCATCAACGAGTTCCTTTGCGATGTGGCCGATGTCCGTGTTCGGTATGTCGAACAGCTGAACGGTGATGCCCTTCTTCACGAGCGCATCCCTGAGGGCCAGCACCATCTTCTCAGTGCTTCCCCACATAGAGACATAAACGATCATGACCTTCCTCTGGAACTTCTCGCTGGTCCATTTGGCGTACTCGTCTAGGATGATCTTCGATTCTCTCCAGATCATGCCGTGTGAGGGCGCAATAATCTTCGGCCCGAGCTTCTTGACCTTCTCGATCGCTGTCTGACCAGGCTTCCTGAACGGCATCATGATCTCGGCGAAGTACATCTTTGCCATGTCGAGCGTCTTCTCGTTGCCATACTCGTCCGCGTAGAACTCGCCGACCGCCAGATGCGATCCAAAGAAGTCGCAGGGGAACAGTATCTTGTCCTCCTCAAGGTACGTGAATATCGTCTCCGGCCAGTGCAGCCAGGGAGCGTCCACGAACTTCAACGTCTTGCCGCCGAGGTCTATCATGGAACTCTCATCGACGACCATGATCTTCTCTGAGGGTATGTCGAAGTACATCATCGCTGCCTCCTTACCCTTCACGCCGGTAACTAACCTAGCATTCTTCGCAACCGCTAACACATCCTTAGCTGCGTTCGCGTGGTCTGGCTCTGCATGGTTCATTATGACGTAGTCTATCTTAGCGGGGTCGATGCGTTCTGATATCTTGGCTAACAGTTCTTTCTCGAACCCTGGATTTACAGTGTCGATCAGAGCGGTTTTCTTCGATCCTACGATCAGATACGCGTTGTAGCTGGTACCATGTGGGAGCGGTATCAGTCCGTCGAACAGTCTTCGGTTATGGTGCTTCGCGCCCACCCAGAAGACGTTTGGAGCAATCTCCTTTGATCCCATTGGCAGGACCATGATTTGACGTTCCTCGGGTTCGAAATGATCTCGAATTAATTAGACTTGTCCCATTCATCTATTGAATTGTGTGCGCTCCTTGCGTGAGCACTGGGTTTGAGTCGTGAGCTGGTTGTCAGCAGTTGTCGTCGTGTGCACGGTATGACTTGGTCGGAGCACAAGAATTTGAACCGTCGTTCTTGGACTGATTGCGTGTTGGTCTTATGGTACGCGTCCAAATCTTAACCATCTTATGTTTGCGTTTACGGCAAGTAGGAAGATTTGAGAATATCAGCCTGCTTAAGGAGGCCGTACAGAACCATCGAGGGGACATTTGACCCTTGAAAATCACGGTGTTCTCTCCGCAAGGAACACTTGAGAAGACTCCAGCAGAGCTTACTCAGCTTCTCGCGTCGAATCTATCGACAGTCTGGGTGGATATGACAGGGCCGACTGAGGAGGATGTTCAAGCTATGCGGGATATATTTCACTTCCACCCCCTGGCCATTGAGGATACACGTAACCAGAGGCAACGTCCCAAAGTTGAGGAGTATGGGGATTACCTCTTCGCAATCCTGAATCCTGTATCATCAGATTCGGAAAAGGAAGCTCTCCTTCAGAGAACTTGACGTCTTCGTGGGGAAGAACTATGTTGTGACGGTCCATCGAAGCAGCGAATCCGTGATTGATGAGGTGCGTAAGAGAGTTGGTAACCCAATCGAAGTTGCTAACGTGTCTGCGGGCTATCTGCTCTACGTGCTTGTCGATATCGTTGTGAACTCATACTTCCCTATCCTGGACGGCGTCGGGGAAAACATAGACGAGTTGGAGAGCGTCATACTTGCGAAACCAAGTCGAGAAGCGTTGAACAATCTCTTCCAGTTGAGGAAGACTCTTCTCGAATTGCGACGAGTGGTTGGGCCTCAACGTGACATGTTCAATGTCTTGACACGTCGTGACCTGCCGTTCGTTGACCAGAGACTACTTCAATACTACCTACGCGATGTCTACGATCACCTGCTGCGGATCACCGATATGGTCGACACTTACCGCGACGCGCTAACCAGCACCGTCGACTTGTACATGTCGGCTGTCTCAAACCGGCTAAATCAAATCGTCAACAGGCTGACAGTGATCACCATAACAATCGGGATGCTGGGCGCGGTGGGCGGATTCTACGGAATGAACTTTCAACACACATGGCCGCCTTTCTCTGAACCCTGGAGCATCCTATTTGCACTAGGATTAATGGCATTCATGACCGGCTTGTTTCTAGTAGTATTTCGAAAGGCCGGTTGGTACTAGACGGATGAGGCCAACCCCCAAGAGAATAGCGACAGAGAGTCCCTACTGACTCCGTTTCATGCGCGAGTCATTTGCGATTTGCGTTACGGACGGAAGACAGTGCAGAACACGAACAATAGCAAGAGCGCGACCTTAAACCCACGATGATAACGCAAAATCCCCAATTCGCAAAGATCATCGAACGAAGATCATGTTTTGGGATCAGCGAGTAGGTTGGTGCGCAATGACAAATTCAATAGTTCGTAGTGCAACGGTCCCACTCAATGAATTGCACACGGTCGACACGACCAGATTATATTCCAGTGGGCAAATGTATCGATGCGAATCACAATGAGAATCAAAGGACACGAGTATCTCCTATGCGTATTGGGTCTTGTCGTCATCATTGTCACCTATGCCTTTGCCTTCCACACGCTCAACAGTCTCCTTGCGACCATAGTCGGGGTATTCTCATCTGCTCTTGGTGCTTTCATGATAGCGTTCGGTTTCTGGGGCGCCGACTTCGCCTTCGGAGTCGCGATCGGACATATCCACCAGCATGAAGAGGGGAAAGTGTACGTTCCGTTCCTTAGGAACTACACACCTCTTGAATGGTGGAACCTGAACTGGTTTATCGTAATCGTTGGAGCAGGACTCATGTCACTCGGGACGTTCGTAGTGGGATATTCGCTAGCACGTCTCATTCCTTGAGAAGAGAACTTGCATCAACCTTGCCTGTATGACTTTCCGAGTCTCGCATCATGAGACTCACACGCAAATCTGCGAAGATGACGGCTGGCGAGGTTCAAATTGCACGGCGCTCGCACGAGTGATACCACATAGAAAATCCCAAGAACGTTCGCTACCGACGATTCAGAGCACAATTTGTCGTGCGCTTCGAATAGTTCCTGTCATAGATACTATTCAAGGGCCTTCTTCAAACTCTCATAAGAGATTATGTTGCTGATGCGTTCGACAAACTCAATATTCTCTTGATTATCGCTGGCAAGAGCGCCCCTCAAAATGATGGATGTCAAATCAAGGTCCTCCGCGCCTCGATACGTAGACAACACACAACGTTCAGCGGAGTAACCAGTGATGATTACAGTGTCGACGCCCAATTCTCGCAGTCTCTCTCCAAGGGGTGTCTTGTTGAAAGAATTTCTGTAAGTCTTATGAATGTGAAGATCCGAAGACAGTATGTTCAGGTTCTGAGGCAGTTCGAACCCGTCTTTGCCCGGCACAACTCCCTCCTCCTTATCCACGTCCTGAATGCAGACAATTGGCAGATGTTTCTCTCTGAACAGTTCTATGGTCGCATTGATGTATGCAATAGCATCGTTGAGGGATTGCGCCGTTCTGGGGTTTTTGAAGTACTCTTTCTGGACGTCTATCACCAACAGAACCGGCTTCATGAGAATCTCCTTGAGTAGCCGACACATCAAAACTGGTGGATATCAATCGTACGGTACTGAACCCCTACACTGAAGCGCTTCGACGCTTGCGCCGCTCTTTGCATCGCTCGCTTCTATGTGCCATCCTTTGGTGGGGTCGTCGTTTGAGTTGTGTGTGAAAGGATGAAAAGTCTGAAGTTCCGGCGTGAGCCATTTCAGAGGTAGCTAGGGTAGGGTGCTGCCGGATGTTTCTGGGTCATTTCGGTGTTGGTTTTGGGGCAAAACGTGTTGCGTTGAGAGTATCGTTGGGTACTCTGATTCTTGCCGCTGAGCTGCTTGACTTGGTTTTTGCAATCCTTCTTTTGGCAGGAGTGGAGCATGCTTCAGTGAAGCCTGGGCTCATGGCGGCTTCTAGTCTTGATCTCTACTCTTACCCGTACAGCCACAGCTTAGCTGCCGCGTTGGTCTATTCGATTCTTCTTGGAGGTGTCTACTATGTTGTTAGACGTGATCTCCGATCGGCGACAGTGGTAGGTCTTGCTGTTTCTAGCCATTGGTTTCTCGACTTGATCATGCACAGGCCGGACTTGCCTCTGGGCTTCGAGGATGGGTTAAAGGTTGGTTTGGGAGGATGGAATTCTCTTCCGCTCACGATACTGTTAGAGCTAGGTTTGTTCGTCTTTGGTTTTTCACTCTATCTTCGTTCAACTGTGGCGAATGATCGGTTGGGACGATTTGGAGCGTGGGCTCTCGCGGTTGTTTTGGTCGCAGTCTATTTTGTCAGCCAGTTCGGTCCGTCTCCGCCAAATGAACAGGCCGTCGCATCGACTCTGCTTCTGCTGTGGATAACGGTGCCTCTAGGTTACTGGATAGACAGGCACCGCCGAGTTGTTACACTTCACAAATGAGTTGGAACCCCAGAAGAAGTCAGAGTCTTCAGGTTGACTTGAACAGGCGTTCTTGGATTGGAATTTTCTGGTTACGTGTGCACAAGCCCACCCGACAACGGGCACCTTAGTGCATACAGACACAATTACGAAACGATTAAGGACAAAGGATTGATTGCCCGTTGATTGATAATTGGCGGTGAGTCTACGAGTCGTACTTTGACCGCAGGTCTATGCCATGGTCCAAGACTGACTTCATGTTGGTCAGATAGTATCCCCATCGTGAGGAGCATTCTGCGAAGTGCTCGGGGTCCTCGAAACCTGTGTGACGCAGCTTCAGCAGAGTCCCATGCCCTTTCTTAGCAACTTTGAACGAGGCCGTAGTTTTCGCCAATTCTCCACTCTTCAGCTTATCAGACCACGAAAAGGAGACAGCCTTGTTCGTCTCAAATCGCTTCACCTTTCCAGTCATATGATATCCTCCGATCCAAGCGAAGGAGTAGCTCCCGCCCTTCTTCGATACGATTTTAGCCTTCGACAGGAACCATTTCACAAGCATCTTCGAGTCTGTCAACGCTTGGAAGACCTTGTCGAACGCCACCTCAAAGTAGTACGATTGCTCGATCACGAATGATTTCGGCATGACTGTTAGGATTAGTCTCGGTCAGTATTTCAACTTGGCTTTCCGAACTGTCTACCAGAGTCCATTCTTGGCGCTGTCCGTAAGAAAATCAGTACAACAAGAGGCTACAATCCGAATTTCAGCTCTCGTCCGTCGTCTTTCGTTTGATTTGTGTGAGTCTGGTGCAAGTGCCGTGAATTGAACCGTAATCGTTCGTGCAATTTAGTGTGTGCACGCCACGGTACCCACACACACGTAAATGCCTGTCCAAATTCTGGCGCAAGCATCCAGAGCAGACCACCACCTTTTCAAAAACTGTGGTAAAGCAAACGATCACCCTTCTTAGTTCCTCAATTTCAAATCGCGGAAGCACGCTTCGGAATTGATATAAAGACGGCGGGGTGCCTGTGTCTACATGACTCAACGAGTCGAACTCGAAAATTCGGACGACAACCTCTGCTTCGGGTGTGGCCCACAGAATCCGATGGGCCTTAGACTGAGATTCTTCAAGGGAGACGATCGTGTCACCACCGAATGCATCCCTACAAAGTGGTGGTCTGGTCAGCCCGGTGTCGTCAACCCTGGAATTGTATACGCAGTGCTCGTCGATCTGATCATCTGGACAGCCGGTGGAATTCTTCATCGAGTTCCCCTAATGCCTAAGACGATTGACATGAAGCTCGGAGATATGAGTACAAAACGTCCTATATCGGGGACAGGCTGGATCGTCAAGCGTGAGGGACCCATGGCCCAGATCAGGGCTGAACTAAAGCAAGATGGGATGGCTAGGGCTTTCCTTGAAATGGAGACCAAGTCCGTAACTCGGGCAGAATATCAGAGAGCAAGACCTATGGTGGAAATCCCAGCATCACTCACAGGATTCTTTGAGGAAGAGTCGCAGAGTCTTTGATGTCACGAGCGAAGCGATGCAACCTCCTTAACTCAGTACGTTCTCCATTTTCTGTAAACTACGTCTCTTGTACCCATGTGATGAGTTGAGATGATCAAACCGTTTCCGGTAGTCCGACGAGTCCGCAGCTTGTTTTCCACAGATGGTCTTGAAAGTCTACGTCCTCGACGAACGGTGCGGCAATCGTCTTGCCATTGTGCACGAGTTGTCCTGTCAATTTCGTAAATCTGTCAGACGTGGCCAACTCTACTAACCCCTTAGAAGCTCGTTCAGGCGTGACCCCGACGAACAAATTCATAACGCTTGAGACCAATCGAACAGGCACAGACGCCCTGCTCATCAGGCCTGTTCGCACGATGCCGGGATGATAGGCATTTGCCATCACGCCTACTCGTTCAAGCCTGCGAGAGAGTGCGTAAGTGAAGAGGAGATCCGCGGCTTTCGACGCCCCGAAGGCACTCAACGCCCCGAACTTTCGTTCTCCTTGCAGGTCATTGAGATTCGGTCTAGTTGTAGAGGGTGCAGTCACGCTGATGACTCTGGAAGGCGCCGCTGCTACTAGGCGAGGAATCAGCAAACGGGTAAGGAGGAACGGCCCCAAATAGTTTGTTGCAAACATTAACTCAAAGCCATCAGGCGTAACTTCACGAGTGCTGCTGTAAATCGCAGCGTCGTTTATCAGCACGTCTAGTCTGGAGTATCTCGCTTCGAAATTGGCCACCAGACTGCGAACAGAAGCCAGAGAGGATAGGTCGGCGATCATCAAGTCAACTGATTGGTTTTGGGTCTGTGAAATAATTTCCTTACGAGCCTGTTCTCCGCGAGTCCTGTCACGACAAACCACTACCACACCTGCGCCGGTTCCTGCTAATCTGGCTGCCGTAGCTCGACCAACACCAGAACTGGCGCCTGTTACGAGACAGACTTTAGTAGTCATCGTAATGTGGAAAACGCGCGACGCGGTATTTTAACTCTGCATGTAGAGTCTTATTGCCGGCAGCCCCGAATATTCTGGACTCAAAGAAGACTTGTCTTAGCACATGCTGTGCTTCAGTCGAGTCTTTCATGGTAGTCTGCAGTCACATAGGGGCGTATTGTGGTGGTGCGCACTAAGCTACACACACGCTAAGAGGTCCCGCCGTCAGCATAGTTCTTTAGGTTTGAAATGCTCACTGCGACCACGCATTAATTGCTGGACAACTATTCAAATGAGAAGCATATCTAACCGCGGCGCCGTCGCTTCGTTGGTCTTTTCTAGAGTAATCTATGCGGTTAATTGGTATAACGTGGCTGCAGTTTTCGCATTCATGGCTCATGATTTCGGTCAAGATGTTTCAGGCCTAGGCTTCGTTACTGCGAGTTTCTACATTGGACTAGGTGTGTTTCAAATTCCAGGAGGAGTATTCGCAGCAAAGTTCGGACCAAGGAAAATCGCCATATACGGGATACTGATTTCGTCGGCTGCAACGAGTCTGACGGCAGTCACTTCTGAGTTCTATCAGTTCGTCATACTGAGATTCTTCGTCGGAGTTGGCATGGCCCTATTTTTTGGTCCAGGAGTCACACTAGTCGCAAAGTCGTTTAGTCGTAAATCACAAGGCTTCGGAGTTGGAGTTTTCAACGCAGCATTCTATGTTGGAGGAGCGCTGGGTCTTTTTGCATGGTCAGTTCTAGCTGATCTGACTGGATGGCGCTTAAGCCTAGCTATTAGCAGTGCTCTAGGCGTTCTAGGCGCCCTCTTCCTCTTGGCATACTTGCCAAGAGATGAACTGCGCAAAGGCTTTGTCATCAAGGCAGATGACTTGCGAAAAGTGCTTTCGAATAGATGGTTGCTCATACTTTCGCTTTACCTATTTGGGATAGGCAGCGGTCAGATCCTCATTAACACTTTCATGATCTTCTATCTTGAACAGTCATTGAATCTGGGGCCGGCGTCAGCTGGAATAATAGGGAGTCTCAGTCCGTTATCTGCGATATTTGCATCTCCTCTGTTTGGGTTACTATATGATAAAACAAGGAGAATTCGCTTGTTGCTATTCTCTCTCGGATCAGCATTGGCAATCGCGGTCGCATTAGTTTCCATTGGAAACTCTTACTCTGCAATCGGGGCCACTATCATTGTGGGGAGTTGCAGTGGCGCCTTCACTATTAGCTACTTGGCCGCGCGAGAGGTCCCGGCCGTGTCAGCGGAATATGAAACGCTTGCAGTAAGCTGGGTAAATTGTATTCAAATGTTCGCAGGATTCTGGTCTCCGGTGGCGTTCTCTCTTCTCGCCATATCGTTTGGCTATTCGATCTCATGGCTCATTGCAGCGGTGTACACTCTTTTCCTCATATCAGTCGTCCTGTTGGTGAGAGACAACGAGTCTCACCAGTGAAGACCAGTTCGTTAACGACGAATTAAGTGCCAGCTGGGCGAACATCTATCCCTGCCCTGTCTCTTTGTCTGGTTCTGCGACGACCGCTATCGGGAGCTATCCTATCTCTACAGTGGTTTCCCAACTTCGGGGTTTCATGAATACTCTCGCCATGTTACTCCGCATTTGGCACACCTGAAGAACTGGGTTGATGCTTCATCGCCCCCGCGCGTTTGCACCATCCAATAGAAAGCTTCTCCATGCCCGCATTTTTGGCAGCGAGTTTTTGCTGTCGGGAGAGTTCGTATGTTCTCTTCCTTTTTGCCGATTACCACGATGGATTCCTTGGTCTTTCCGAGTTTCTGCATCACTGGATCTGAACGTCTAGTTTCTTGCCCGCACTTTGGGCATGTTAGCACAACAGTCTCTTCCTTCTTTGTTGGAACAAGCGTCAGACTGCATTTCGAGCAGAACTGCATTCTAGATGACGACCGAACTGCGCCATGCAGCCTGAGGCGCATTTAACCCTTCTTTCCTTGTTTCGGCAGACGTCGTCAAAGAATCATACCCGCTTACGAGAAAACGTAGTTTGATGATTCTCTGTCCCAGCCGGCATGATGAATTGCCGTCGCCTAGAATCGCAGTTCAAACTCCACTGCCCGCACCAGCCTACTCATACACAATAACAATAACGATGACAAAGGGCTGTCAGACTGTGCGCCCAATGCGAGATGCCCCCGCTATCCTCTTTCCCTATCGCTGCGCCCGCGGCATGCGTGGCATTATGTAGGACCACTCTCTGCAAAGAGGTGCCGCCCTCCGGGAAAGAGGTGCCGCTTTGACCTAAAGAGGGGCCTCTTTCCGGGAAAGAGGGGCCTCTTATGGAGTTCTCAAGAGCGCGAAAGAGCACGAGTCATCGTCTCACGTGTATGTATGTGGATCACTTGATGTGCACACACAAGAAACTGCACGGACCCACAATTTAGTCGGCAAAACAGAGCTGATGGATTGAAGCAGTGGAGAGTGGGTCGAATCACAATTGGGTTAGTTTAGTTCTGGGACTCGCCGTGTTAGCTCGGCCCAGTCTCCGGCAACAGTCTCTCGAATGAGAGGTTTGAGTCCAGCGAAAACTTGCGGAGGCATAAAAGTCATCCAGCCCCTAGTGACCACGGCACGGTCATCATGGCCTAGTAACGGGAAAAGCCACCGAACAACAGTGGGGTTTCTGTCAGGGGGGATCTTCCTGGCCATCGTCCCAACGATTGAGGCTTGCTCGCTTTCTGTAGTTCGCTCTCGCAGAATTGGGTACAAATGAGCGTCTTCCTTGTTCAGATGAATCCTCAGATGTGCGTTCAGGACAGCTGTCGCCCTAGCCGCTGTTAATGCATCCGGTGCTGTCCGCATCGCTTCCAGTCCAGCAACCATTATGTCTAGTTCACGATGGTCCAAAAAGTAGGCCTTCGCTACAAGCGGCGCCACCTTATCGACAGCGGGGAACACCGCCTCCTCCTCACCCTTCGCGTGATAGTCTAGAACTTCTCCGGTAATGTGCAGTCGATCCAAAACGCGACTAATATCCCCACCACTACGCGCTGCTTTGAAGGCAGCGTCATCGATCTCCAGCGTGTCACGACGAAATGCATTGTGTAAGCAAAGCACTATGTCAATCGGCCCAGACATAACCCATATTCTCCAGAGATACTCTGGCTATGGCCTGATATCTGCCTTTCCATATCATGTGTCATTGTGGTGCGCGGGTGTGCGCACCAGCCTACCGACAAAAATCAACCCAATAACCACGACGAACGACGGTTCAAAGTCCTAACCACGCACACGTCACGTTCGAACGTTGATGTCTCACTAAGGAAAGCCAAGACTGCGTTGGCGCGCGGTTAGTCTACAAGCTTCGTGAACGCCCTCACGCGTGGCAGTAAGGTGGACTTGCACGTGACTTCCACGTCCCCTTCTAGCATGTCCACGTGACCACTATAAACAGGGCCTATGCAATATCCCTGCACCAGCTGTATCACACACGAGACCTGGCACTATCGGCAAAGCGGCTGCCAACAGGAAGATGATAACTCCGAAATCAATCAGGCACGAAAAGCCTATCGATATTTCGCAAGATCGCCCGTGAAGAGGGAGAGCAACCATACCATGAGAAGATACAAGAAATACAGTAAACAAGATCAGAGGTCGCTGGCAACCTGTGCTGCGGATTGTGCCGAACGAGTGCTTCCGTATTTTGAAAAGGCATACCCGAAAGACGACCGACCTCGCAAAGCCATCGAAGCATGCCGAACCTGGATTCGCACAGGAGTGTTTAAGATGGCTGATGTGCGTGGAGTTTCTCTTGCAGCTCATGCCTCCGCCCGCGAAGCAAAGAAGATAACGCGGCTTGTTTTGCTGCGCGTGCCGCAGGTCAAGCGGTGGCAACTGCACATGTTCCCCAACACGCCTTCGGCGCTTCTTACTATGCTCTTAAGGCAGTTGCAGCGGCTGACCCCGCTAATGCGGAGGGTAAGGTTGTCAAAGAACGCAATTGGCAATCACGGCGTCTTCCAAGAAATCTAAGGCAGGAATTTTTGAATAGAGTAATGCTTCAAAAAGCTGACCACAGAATTTCTATCAAGATCAGAAAGAGCAAGGGCTTTTGAGAAATAGATATTCGAAAGTGGAGCAAGCGACATTTTTCTTGATAATCTCCGACGGCAGCTCGCTCTAATGCCCTTTCGCCCATGAGGCAAGAAACGGCTAAGCGCTTGCAGTCAGGCTCGCCCATTCTTCCTTTCGTTGGTGTGTGGTTATGCTCTGTGCGGGCGACCAGTTTGAACCATAACGAATGGAGGAGCGCATTGTCTTCGCCAAGCCTTGGTCCCGGATCAGGCAAAGCCGAGAGGGCAAGGACGTTCTGAATCACTTACCCGGTTCCACTAGGTCGCTCCAGACTCTAGCGGGCTTCCAGTTGTAGACGATTGTCTTCAGTCTCGTCATTTCTTCTATGCTGTATCCTATTCCTTCTCTACCGAGTCCAGAGTCTTTGTTTCCACCGAACGGGTAATAGCCGACGCCGTGGCGGGGAGCCGCGTTTATCGTTATCTCTCCTTCTTCAAGTCTCTTTGCGACTTTTCTTGCAAGGTTAAGGTTGAAGGTGAAGACACACGAATCCAAGCCATACTTCGACCTATTCGTCAGGTCAATCGCTTCGTCCACATCTTTCACAGACATTACCGGAATTATGGGACCAAATGTCTCTTCCCACATGATGTTCGCGTTTATAGGAACCGGGTAGAGCACCGTTGGATAGTAGTAGTTGCCTTCGAACTTCGCTCCTACAAGCGCCTTGGCGCCTTTGTCGATCGCATCAGTAACGAGGCCATGCACCCTTTCTACTGCACTGCGATTGATGAGTGGTCCGACTTTGACTGTGGGGTCGCGTGGGTCGCCAACCTTGTACGTTCCAGCCTCCTCCACAATCTTCTCAACGAACGCTTCTACAATACTCTGTTCAACGAGGACTCGGCTTACTGCATCACATCTCTGCCCACTGTAGCTGAGAGAGCCTTTCGCGATCTCCTTCACCGCAAGATCAAGGTCAGCGTCTCCGAGAACTATCGCGCATCCTTTCCCGCCCAATTCCATGTGCAGTTTCTTGATGCCTGCAACTCGAGCCAGCCTCTTTCCTACCTCCGTGCTTCCCGTGAAGCTGATCATGTCAACCTTCTCGCGGCCCGCTAGATACTCGCCGATTGGTCCCCTTCCTGTCACGACGTTGAGTGTGCCCGCCGGAAGTCCAGCTTCCTCCAGAGTCGAGCGAACATGAGAAAAGAGAGTGGATCTTGACTTGCCGGTTTCACAACGACCGAATTTCCCGCGAGAAGTGCCGGGATCGCTTTGGTTGAGGTAATATAGAGTGGGTAGTTGAAAGGTGAAATCGCTAAGACGACCCCCAGTGGCTCTCTTAGTACGTCTGCGGAGGTACCCACGGTCTCGTCTGACCAATCGCCTGGGATGTGTTCTCCTCTGATCTTGCTGTAGTCCTCCGGGGGTGAGCTTCAGGCGCTCGGCCGTAGATCTCACTTCACCCTTTGCATTAGCCAATGTCTTGCCCGCTTCCAGCGACAGAATATGGACAAAGGAGTCTTCGTTGTCGAGCAGCAATTCGCGCGTGCGCAGGAAGATCTCGATCTTCTCGACTGCGGGGACGGTCCTGATGGCGTTTCTGTGAGTGTCTGATGACTCGACCGCTTGATCCGCTTCTCGTTCCGAAGCGTTCGGGATGGTCGCAACTAGACCATCATCGATTGGACTCCGGACCTCGATACGTTGCTCCAGCGAGGTCCATTTTCCATCAACTAGCATTTTGAACTCCGGACAACCGGACGCCGCAAGCGAGTAGATTGGGCTGAAGATGTCTCCGAGTTTGTTCGCTTTCGCCACTTCCCTCGTATGCGATTCCTCGTTCTAAGAACGGTGGACGGTCGATATAGGTGACTCCTTAGAGCTTAGGGATCTCAAATCGGTTGAGTTCGGATCGAAAGTCAGCGACCTCCGAGAATCTCCTCGCCTCTCCCTGAGAGGCATCTAGGCGTGGTGGTTGCTTCGTGATGATCCTGTCAGATAGACTCCGATGATGACGAGAGCTCCGCCGAGGAGTAGGAAGTATGTTATCTTCTCCCCGAGGAATAGGTAGGAGAGAATTGCTGTTGGTATTGGTATGGCGTACATTGCGACGAGGAGTTTAGTGATATCAATCTCTTTTATCGCGCGGTTCCAAAGCATGTAAGCGATCACGGAGCTCGGTATCGCTAGGTAGACGATGCTAAGCCACGTCATCCATGATGAATTCAGAACGAGGCTTGTGTGGCCTTCAACGAGCGCGAATGGAATCAAGTACAACGTGCCGAGCAGAAACACGCAAGACGTGGCAACGGCGCTGGAGTAACCATGGAGTACCCTCTTGCCGAGAATGAATAGCCTGCCCAGCAGAAGGCAGCGGCAACCATGAGCAACACTCCAACAGGCTCAAACAAGCTTAGAGAAGCCGTCGAAGCGCCTCCCATCGTTATCACGATGACACCAGCAAATGCAAGGAAGACGCAACCGTTTTCCCCGGTACCTTGGTGCGGGAGAGATCAGTCGGATCCAGTCCTTGTCCTGAGACTTGTGTTGAGAGCGAAGCTAGCACGATCACCAAAGTGCGTGAGTCAGCTGGGGGGCATCGTAAATTGAACCCTTGTCGTTTAGGCAGTTTTGGTGGTGGTGCGCACCATTAAACCCACACACTAGGCCCTAGAATAGACTCCGTCAGAAGGCGCTTCTGACGCGTTGTGGCTTTGATGACCATAGTCAAACACTCAAAGTCATCACCATTGAGCGTCGGCGAATGATCTTAGCGTGGAGGAGGCTCTTCGACTTTTCGCGACGTTTGAGCTGGTCTACGCGTGAAATTCTCCTCGCTCAACAAAAATTGTTCTTCAGACCTTTTTCTTCCTTCAATTTAATGGCGAGTTCCCTTGCATAGTCTTTTGTCCGCTCGATTTCGCCTTCTATAAGCGGTCCCTTTTGCCCCAACACAGCGGCTTTCAGAACTGGCAACAGTTGGTTCATCTTCTTCTCTTTGAGCTTTTCAGCAATCTTTTCGGCTGCACTATATTCTTTCTTCTCCATGTTCTCAGGATTTTCAGTGTCGAAGGCTGCGAAAGGCTTGTTCATCCATTCCTCACTCTTCACCTTGCCCAAGAAGAATCTGATTGCAAAGCTCATTGTGCCAAATTTGGTCGGAGAACCGAGAACCAAGAAATCGTAGTCCTTTGCGCTTAACTTCTTTACGTCTCTTACGTTGAAGAGATCAACTTCTATTCCAGACTCTTTTAGTGTCTCTGCGATTGTCTCTGCGATTTTCTTGGTGTTTCCGTAGGAGGTGTCATAAACAACTATGCCCTTCATCTTCAACACTCCGTTTGTAGAAATGTTAGCTTCCAATCTGCATAATTCATGATTCTCTATTTCTTGCGTTGTGGAATATCGTTCACTATGACACCCACGATAAAGAAGATCACGCCCACCAATACTAGGTAGAAGATCTGTTGATAGGCTGAGACAGCCGTAATCGGCATGGCCAAGTTCCGATCCAATTGGAGAAGCGCAAGCAACCAGACGAAGTTACCCAGAACGTGAACGCTCAGACTGAAGACTCTCTTAAGACCCAACACGAATGATCCGTCCAACAATACCAATAGAGCCAGAAACGCAGGCGCGGCTACAGATCTGCCGTAAGCTGGAATATCTGCTTCTGTCAACATTTCTTGAATGAAAAAGAGGTTGTTGAAGTTCAACCCGGCATACAGCAGCAGGACGAAGCCGATGATGGATAGAACTATTCCGACCGCTGTTCGAACTGAAGCCATCTACTAGTCGATCCCAAGCCTAGTGGTGTCTGTTTCGGTATAAGTTCTGTACTCGCATAAACGTGCATCTAGCCAGCCTTAACTCGAGGATTTTGTACTGATCTATCAAACCTATGGGCAGATTTCATGCTATCCGGATTCAAATCGTCGTTTCTCTCTGTGCGGCCTTCATGGTGCACACATCTACCAAACGACGACGAAGCTGTCTTTGTTGCCGCAGAGTACATGAAAAACACTTGCAAATACCGAAAACCTGAAACGCCCGAAGGTAAGATGGGTATCAGAGGTGTTACATTGAATGGGAGAATATGAAAATGCTCTTGCCGATATCAAGAAGACTATGGGCATAGTGCTTGATCAATTCACTGCGATTCCGCATGATGCACTTCCTCACGAATGGGCGGAGATGAAGAAGTTCTCTTTCGGAGAAACCAAGATACCTGCCAAATACCGTGAGCTTATGGGGTTAGCGGTCGCGTCTGCAATCCATTGCCCGTACTGTATTCACTTCCACACAGGAGCCGCCAGAATGAACGGTGCTACTGATGATGAAATCGCCGAGACCGCATTTCTCACTAGATTCACAACTGGTTGGAGCTCCATACTGCACGCGGCCAATGTTGACTTTGAAAAGTTCAAGAAACAGTTCGCACAAGCCGGAGAGTACATGTCAAAACAGGCGAAACACTGACCCCGCTCAGTTTCTTCTCAACTCATTTTCTTTCCTTTTTTTATCTTCGTGATACAATGAAAACTTGACAAGTCGCTGTGAGCGAGACGAGCACAATTGTGTGTGCGCACCATTAGCCCCACACACAATTACCGAATGTTCAGCCAAACCGGACTTTGGGAATAAAGGCTGTCGTGGTAGCGATTGCTTTGCGTGTAAGATACATGTGATGTAAACACGCACAAGTAAGAGTTGAGATTACAACGACCCACGGATATGTCATGTTTCTTTTGTCTGCTAAAGGCAGGTTCTTCACGTCCCGTCGTTTCATCTTGAATTCTCGGCACGTCCGCAGCAGATACTGATGAGAGATGACGCCTCGCCCGCTTGAGTAATGATTCCAAGTATGCGGTTGAGGGGATCCGGTTCTGGTTCATCAGGAAAAAGTCGCGGCCTCAGTTCAACGGTACGGTGGGCCACAGTAATTTCCAGAGAGTCAGAGCAGTAAGGGTAGCACATATGTGGTGACCAAGTAGAGTATAACGAAGTATACGATTAGGAGTCCAATGGAGATCAGTAGATTCCTCTTCCATTGTGGACTCCAAGCGATTCCTAATGGTAGCCCGAGTGTGAAGCCGATTATGTGTGAGATGTAGGCTACGTCGCTCTGTAGGTGAGTGTATACGGCGACGGCGTTGTAGAGGAAATATAGAACCGCTACTAGCCCGACAGGCATGAGTAACAGGAAAGAGAACCTGAGCGGCTTCAACAACATAACAACAGCTGTGAGGGTGAATATTGCCGCTGATGCGCCCACGAATGTTGCGTCGGGTGGGAAGAATGGTAAGCTGAGCAGGAAACTTAGGATTCCGCCTAAGAAGAATGCTAGTAGCATCCGTCTGGTGTCTGCGACGCCTTCTAACGTGTTACCGAACACGTAGAGGAAGATCATGTTGCCTAAGAGGTGAAGGAGATTGGCGTGGACGAAGATTGCTGTAAACAGTGTCCAGACCCTTCCGTCCTGCAGATTCGTGAGGCTGAATACGAGATCATTCTGCACTATGACGGGATTGGCGGTCCACGCGTAGACACTCGCAACGAAACATAGGAGAATTAGAACGGTTGTTGCTCTCATGCCCAGAAACAGCGCGTTGACGATGAAAAGCGTATCCATCTAAGGAAACGGCCAAGACCGAGAACACCGGTAGTGCGCGAAGGATTTGTGCTATGATTTCTTGAGACCTTGCTGTCCGGCAGAACAACACTCGTAGTTTGGCATTGGCTTCTTGTACTCCAGAACGCCCTCAAGAGCCTCGCTACCAATCGAACAGTGAAGCTGAGAACCATGCCCAAACCCTCCAAAAAATCGAAACCCGCCGCCAAGGGGGGTCTATGGTGGAACGCCTCAAAGAGGCATACACAGTCGCTCAAATCAAGGCGATCAGGATCCCGGTTGGTGGTCAAGGTACGAAACAGGTTCGAACATGACGTTAGAGGATTCTTGGACACGTCAGGAGCAGCAAGAGAATTCGATGTCGGTAGACTTGGCGCGGAAATGCGTATTTGAATCGTCGTCGGGTTACTTGGTGGCACACATACAAAATACCTCAACGACGAGGGTAGAATTCCGCCGCAACAATGTCCTCCACCGCTGGCTCATTACACGCATTGACTATTTGGGATCCTTCACCGCACGCAGGATTGCATGCGAAGCGAATAGTCCCGAAGCAATCAGACTTGAGAGTACAATTGCGGACGTTGCAAGCATAGTCAGTATGCCAGGTGCGCCAACAATCATGACGAAAGACACAACCATCATGGTGCTGAACAGGATCATCATAATAGGCAACTGCAGTTTCTTCGCGATTCGACGTAGTCTTGAAGAGAAGACAAGTGCTATCGCCAGTGGAGGAGCTAGGTAAACTACTCCTATGAGCGAGCTTACTAGTAGCCCTGACAGCACTGCACCTGCCTCAGGGTTCGCTGGAGACACCTGAAATGTGGCGGCGCCCAATCTGAGGATACCCATGAGTGGATAGAGCGTTGCCTTTGCGATGGTTCTTGCGGTTGAGTGTTCGCGTATGAATTGTGCGAAGGTTGGGCTGAATGAGTAGTACCAAGCGTTGAAAGCGATCATGAAACTGGATCCCGAGGTTGTCTTCATGATTGAATTGTCGCGGAAGCCTCTGAGAAATTGTACTTCATCTGAAAGTTCGGATCCGTAGGTGGCTGTGGCAATCAAGCATCCTCCTCCGGTGCCGGTGACTTCGACGGTAAGCGTGGTACTGTGACCAAGTGCGCCACTTGCTCCTGTAATCGTCACTGAGTGCGATCCTATGGGCGCTCCAGCTACTGTGATGGTGAGGACTGCTTGAGCGATTCCGCCTGCTGGGGGGATCACTGGATTGGTACCGAGGGCCAAGTTCAACCCGCTGAGTCCGGAACCCGTCAGGGTTACCGGCGCGGAGAATGTTCCTATGGATTGTACTGTTATCGTTGTGGTTCCGGATGCAGCGGGACCAAGTGAAAGTGAAGCTGGGCTTACGGTAATTGTGAAGTCACTTGCGCCGGAGTTTATCTGAACTGGTATATCCACGGCGTGTGTGAGCGCATCGCTTGTTCCGGTAACTCTGAACGTGAAGGACCCGGTTGAGGAGCTAGCAGCGGTTGTGACTGTTAGGATTGATGTTGCATTCCCGCCGGAGGTAGGCGTTATGGGCGTTGGAAGTGCTTGTGTGACACCAGATGGTGCTGCCCCAACCCATGAACCTGAAAGCCCAACTGCTGCGCTAAACGCATTCAGCGAAGTTACTGTGCATGTGCTCGTGCCACTTCCGCCTTGAGTCAAACTCAATGGTGATGGAGCGCACGCTAGTGCAAAATCCGGTGTAGGCACTGAAGCTGAGGCGACGATAATGTGTGCCCAGCTTCTGGCGTTCAGGGAAGGCCAGTCTCCCCAGTATCCTGTTGCCTCTTCCCAGTACTCCAAATCGAAGCCAACCGTGTCCCCTGCAGTCAGACTGAAGTCATGTACGTTGTCTGCTGTGTTGAGCGGGTGACTAATTTCGAAGCTGTTGAAACCGCCGGAGCCGGATGATTTGCCTTCACCATCGGAGCTTCCTGCTTCGAAGTTGTCAAACTTGGTGGTGGGGCCCCAAAACAGATCCATGAATTCTCCATCGCCCATTACTCCAAGTATGTCATCTCCCGCTTCACGAACACCATTATTGTTGTTGTCAAAGGCGATGTAAAGCCTGTCCATGGTTGTGAGAGATGTATCTGCGATCTTGACAGCCACGTATAGGTTGGTGGCGTCGTTCATGACCCATAGGTCACCGACGAAACTCCAGCCGATCGAGAAGGATGTGTGGGCAGCGCCTGTCCACTCGGTGGCTCCGAGAACACCATCGATGGTTGGTGGCGTCGAAGCCCACGCCATCATGGTCTGAGGAGCTGAAGCAATTACGATATCACCCCAAGTCGTAGTGTTCTCCGTGGCGATGGCTGGCCAATAGTCCTGTCCCACTGCCGCATCGGCATACCCCATAGTGAAACCGACGGTACTCAGCGGGCCAAGGCTGAAATCATGTGCATCATCGAATGAGTTGAGAGGATGGGATATCTCAAAGTGGTTGTTACCGGCGTGTGCGGCACAGGCTCCGGACCCGTCAGTAGTTCCACCTAAAGCCACATCAATTCCCATTGTAGGGATCGCCTGCAAAAATCGGTCCCTGAACCCGGTTACCCCGGAGTACTGCGCGACGGAATCCTCACCTGGTTGATAGATACCGTTGTGGTTATTGTCGAAGTAGAAAGCGACGGCGTCAGGTGTGGGATCAGGGCTGAAGGTCGGATCTGCTATCGCAACTGCTAGGTACAGATTGGTCGCATCGTTCATGATATACAATGTGCCTGCGTAAGGGTTTCCTCCAATTGTCAAGGAGAATGTGGATGACGCAGCGGTCTGCCATTCCGAGGCGACGATGTCTCCATCGATTGAAGGCGGAGTCGGCGCCCATCCCTGAAGCGTCTTGCCAGTCACGTGGCCAAGAACGTTTGATGTAAGAAAACTTCCACTGCTAATGATTAGGACCAACGTTAACGATACTACGAGGAGAAACTTACCTTTCTTCTCAAACCGACCATGCCTGCAGTCAAGACCAATATTCTTTGAAATCACTTATTTACTCACACTCCAAAGGAATACCAACAATTCCGTTACCGAGTCCCCTCCGTATATGCGGACATCTTGCCCGAGAAGGACATCTATTCTGTATGCTAGCGAGGATTTCAGATTTTTGGTGCCAACTACACCTGAACCGCCATAATATGGAGCCTTAGAATGGGCTCGTTGGGGTTCTTGCCGAGCGAAACTCGTCTGGGTCTTCCGCATAGGCCTCTCCGATCTCGATCTGATCTGGGATCTGGAAAGGGAACGATTCAGGCGTGAACTCTAATGGACCCACATGCGTCTCGTCCGTAAGTTGCAGTATCTCGCCTATGGTTCGTCCTACTAGCTTACACTCGAGATGTTGCGGAAATACGACGTTGATTGATCCTTTTGTCCAGCATTCTGGAGGAGGGAGGCTATTGTGCTCGCTTGCTATCGTGCATGGGTACCTTGGTGCGTACACACAAAATCAACGCTTCAAATTCCGACGCCTGCGCCACTAGAGGCACACACAAATAACTACGGACGACGCTTCTTCACGATCATGACTACGGTGCCGATGCAAGCGACTGCACCGATGACTGCAAGCCACGACACAAGCAGCATGAGCTTGTTGACGGATTCGATGAAGCCGCCTACAGGTGCAATTGCCTTATGTATCATCAGCAAGTACGCGTATACAGTATGGGTCTCAGTTACAAACTGCATTATGGTTCCGCCAGAAGTAGTCGTTGAAGTGGTGAACGAGGTTAACGTGCTGGTTCCAACCGTGCTTACCGTGGCCATTGTCGAGTAAATCGTCGACGTACCGTCAATGATCGCAATGCTCGTTACATATGACACTGTGGTCGTCCTGTACGGCGCTTGGAAAACATCTGACAGCGATGTTGCGACGCTGGCAGTTGAGTGGCTCACAGACGTTGTGCTTGCGGTCACACTCGTCGTGGTGACCGCTGAGAAGAAGGTGCCTGTCGCAGTCGATACCTGACTTAAAGTCGCAACTGAAGTGCTAATCAAGTTGGCATAAATCGTAGTGCCAGGACCGATATCACTCAAGCGCCCAATCTTGTTGTAATAGCCCTGCGTGAAGTAGACGAAGCCAGCATCAACAAAGATCCCAAATCCAGCTCCGCTGCCTGTGGGTACGCTCCACTCGTTGAATACCCGGTAGCAGGATTCAGAACGGGCAACCATTCTCATGCCCGCCGCCACTGATCCTCGCCGTGTGAAGTGAGACCAGAAGACCTCCTTGACGAGTGTCCAGAAGACGCCTCGTGGAGATGAGTTGACACTTGGCTCAAGCCCTACTCGAGTTGGCGATGAGTAGCTCTGGAGCAAGCATCACAGTCGAGACCTCAAGAAACGCAACCACAAGCAACCTCGCTGAGCGATCAACTATCTCACGACCCCACTCAGCATACAGGACGACGTGGCACGACCAAACATTCTTCAACCCTTGCGAGAGTCGGCAATATTACCCCCCGTACAGCTTGCCAAGCTGTCGGTACCGCGCGGGCAGCAAGATTTGAACCCGACATGAGGGGCGTTTTCGTCGTCGCCGCGCGTGAAGTGTGCGTCGTCGTCGATCACCAAGCGATCCGCACACATGCAGATTGTCAAGGTTTGCCCTACTGTCAACACGTCTTGAGGGAGTCGTGTGATGATTTCATTATCCTTAAGTGAGGTCAGCTAGCCCTTCAAGTTCGATTTCAAACAGGACTCTCTTCTTCCAAGAAAATATGTACGTCTGGGGATAGAACCTGTATTTTCCTTTGTAGTACTTGTAGATTTCATCGCGCATGTCATTGTCCCGTAGCGGGCGAGCTGTGCCAAGGAAGGCTTTTCCTGCAAGGTTCACGATCACCCTGTTGTTCTTCAAGACGTTCTTGGCCCATTGAGAGCCAAGCCCACCGCGTGAAAATACGTAGAAATGATCGTTCACAAAGGCGAACCATATTTGAACGAGTCGTGGTTTGCAGGTCTTTCTACCGAAAGTCGAGAGCCAGATGCTATAGTCCTTGTAATGGGTAACAATGAAATCATGTGCAGCAAAAAACGGGGGAGACTTCATGTTTTCGTTCGGAGACGTGGGCAGTGGAATATCCCTCTCAGGCAAATTCATTCACCACATAAAAAGCCTAGTACGTTTACTGTCAGTTGAGTTCTTCCTATGAAGTCGCTTTGCCTGGACTGACTTGCGATACTCGGCCGAATTGTTGTTCCCTGGTGCGGTCATCGAAGAACTGGACGTCGTATGGGAGGGGCGCTTTGCGTCGTCGGTACAATTGGGTCGGGCAGTCAGATTTGAACCTGCATGGGAGTGGCGTGTTTTCGTCGTCGGTACGCTTAGCGTGGGCACCCAAATTTGAACCGTCATAGGAGGGGTGTTCGTCGTCGGGTCAGCTGGTGCGCACCACCACCTGAAAAATGGCGAATTCAAGAGAATTCTATTCGTTCAAGATAGCTCTGCAGACGTCTTCAGGATGGTGTGTAGAGAAGACGAAGGGCCGTCCCTCTTTCGTACTTATCTTCACCGCTGAACCGAAAGATGTGGTGTACGCAAATGAGCCGTCTCTACCATATCTGATCCCTACCCCTAGATACTTACCGAATGTGGATTCTACTGGTTCACATGAGACTATCTCATCAAAAAGAATGCGCTTACTGTTCAGCATGCCATACTTGACCGTCACCCCAATATCATCGATCTCTATCCGTAAGCCGCGGAAGTTCCATAAGATCGCGAGGATGAACATAACAGGAACCAGAGTTGTGCCTATACCTATGTCCGATGATTCTCCGGCAACTATGCTTGCGGCCACAATGAATACGCTAAGGCCAATGAAGAATAGTGTTAATGCCAGAACGAGTCTGCCGACGGGTACCCATTCTCGATACATGTGAAATCAGTCAAATCCACTAATGGCGAAATATCAACTCTCTCATTCTCCTGGTTAGCGGGATGCCGGAATTCTTGGAATATATGCTTCATTCAGGCAATTGGATCTGTCAAAAGCAAGAGAGTTCACCACGAGAGAAAGAGATAGGAACATGACCCAGATGTTCTGAGATTCCGAGTTGACGTTACCGTGAAACGCTTTCGCACGTGTGTGTGGTACCCTTGGTGCGCACACACACATTTTCAACGCCTATTCCTGCCACGGACGACGCCTAGACGATAGAAGTCAATGTCTTATACCTAGAATTCTAGGCTAGAAACATGTGCAATAGAATTATACTGTTACAGGAAACGCCTTAGTCTAATCTTTCTACGCATAGATCTATGCTGAGATATGTTAGAAGAAAGTTCTTGAATCTATGTTGAAATAGAATCTAGAGGTGAGAACTCTCAATCAATGAGTTGTAAAGTAAACGTCACCCTGCATAGATGATTTTATAAACTCAGGATGAATACTATGATTATGCGCAAGCCATCAATTACTGCATTCAAAAAAGAGTTGTCACCAGAACAACGTGAAGAACTACTCAGAGCATTGAAAGCCCGTTTTGAGAAAAACATGAACCGCCATAAAGGTCTTGAATGGGCTAAAGTACAAGCAAAGCTGGAAGCTAATACTGAAAAACTGTGGTCACTCAATGAAATGGAAAGAACTGGCGGTGAACCGGATGTTGTTGGTCATGATAAAAAGACGGGCGAATACATTTTTTATGATTGTTCAGCGGAAAGTCCTAAAGGCCGCAGAAATGTTTGTTACGACCGTGAAGGGCAGGAGGCAAGGGAAAAGCAAGGGTGCAACCAGAAGATAACGCTATTGATATGGCAGCTGCCATGGGCATTGAGCTTTTAACGGAAGAACAATATCGAGAGTTGCAGAAACTTGGAAATTTCGATACGAAGACGTCGAGCTGGGTGAAAACACCTTCTGATATTAGAAAACTCGGCGGCGCCCTCTTTGCTGATCGCCGCTACGGCCATGTCTTCGTGTATCATAACAGTGCGCCCTCTTTCTATGGCGTTAGGGCGTTCCGTGGCTCGCTAAGGGTCTAAATTTGGACTTTGAATTGTGTGTGGGTCAGCTGGTGCGGGCCTTTGAATTTGAACCCGTTTTTTGCGGTCGCAAGGATCGGACTGTGGCGCCTGCTCTCCAGAGTTCGGAGTCACCCATGGCTTTGAGTTCTTCCGCGAGTTTCTGTCTGTAGTCTGGCGCGTTGCTTTTCTCAAGGACTATGCGGGTTTCTTCGCCCGCGACTACAAGTTCGTATAGTGAGTCGAAGAGTGGTTTGGTGTTGTCGCGGAAGCGTTTTCTCCATCGCAACGCGCCTATGCGGGCGGTTTCGCTGCAGTTGTTGAACATCCAGTCCATACCGTTCTCATCAACTAGTCTGATGAGGCTTTGGGTTAGTTCCTCCACGGTTTCGTTGAAGGCTTCGCTTGGGCTGTGTCCGTGCTCTCTAAGTGTGTTGTATTGGGCTTCCATTATTCCTGCTATGGCGCCCATCAATACGCCTCTTTCGCCTGTCAAATCGCTGTACACTTCGCGTTCGAAGGTCGTGGGGAAAAGGTAGCCTGAGCCTATGGCGATGCCCATGGCCTTTACTCGGTTGTAGGCTCTCCCTGTGTGGTCTTGATGAACGGCGAAGCTGCTGTTTATGCCGCTACCTTCGAGGAAGTTTCGTCTAACGGATGTGCCGGAGCCCTTCGGGGCGACCAAGATCACATCGACGTTTTTCGGCGGGATGACATCTGTTATGTTTCCGTAGACTATGGAGAATCCGTGTGAGAAATACAGTGCGTCGCCTTCCTTCAGAGTTCCTCGAACTACGGGCCATGTCTGCTCTCTGTCCTGCGTCTGTGAGCAGAAACATCTTGATGGTTGCCCGTCGTGCAGCCTCTTCCATCGGAAACAGTGTCTCGTCTGGAACCCACCCGTCCCCAACAGCTGAATCATAGTAAGAGGTGTGAATGCCTTTCTCTTGTCCAACAATGACTTTTATCCCGTTGTCCCGCATGTTCAGGGCTTGAGCTCGACCCTGGATGCCGTACCCGAGAGTGGCGATAACTTCGCCCTTCAAGACTTCTTGGGCTTGCTTAATCGTGAACTCTTTTCTTGTGATGACATTTTCTACTGTGCCACCGAAGTCTAATTCAACCATGGTTCATCAAACCACTTTTGCTGGTAGAGACAGGATAATTAAGATTGTCTCGTGATGCGGTCCCGAATTGATGTCACAGAGCACGTTCCTTGTACGGATGTCGACAAATCCGGAACATGATGGATGTCAGTAGGGACTGGGAAAGAGTACTCAACTCTTCACGCAAGAATCAACATAGTTCTCTTTGGGGGCAAGCAGATACCCAATGGCCCTTGGTGGAGTCGAGCATCCGGATCTGAATCGTCGTTGTTCGTGGTTTTGGAATTTTGTGTTGTGTGGCGTGTGGGTAGCTTGGTGCGCAAACACACAGTTCAATTTGCGATGCTCGCACCACTGATACCACGCACACTTTCAACGACGAACGACAACTGCAAAGTTCAGTAGTCCCGGACACGCAGTGAACATCCATCCGAAGATCGGTGAGTAGTGTGAGTCCCAGTAGTATGAACCAGAGGACCTGAGCTTACTCTTGCCTGACTATGTCGACCGAGATCTCCACCGCCGGAATCGTTCCTCTGTTCTCAAGCCAGTGTGTGGTGTTCCTATCCTCGGGCCAGCCCACTCCCGGCCCATAGACCGTAGCGACTCCATTTCGATGGTCAGTGATCGTTCCTTGCAGTATGTAGACGGTGCCTGGTCTGTCTTTATGGTCGTGAATCGGGCCGAAGACGCCTCCAGGCTCGATGGTCACCATACGCATTCGAAGTTGGCGCCCTGCCATGCCCTCGATCTCAGGGCCAAGGTCAACCGTTGCAAGCAACTTCACCGTAACACCTTTCGTCTCAGGTGCCACCTGTTCGTTGCTCATCGTGCTCTCCTCTCTGTACTTCCAGGGCCTAACTAAGCAGTGATCTGCAGATTCAAACTTTCCTGCTGGGGGCGACCACTCAGCCAGACGATCTGACTTATCTTGAAGAGAAGCTCGGAAAGAATGTCGCCAACGCCGTTCAGAGAACTACTGGAGGAACTGCTGCTCCATCATGGGTAGCGTTCGGAACCGCAACACCAATGACGAATTTACCGTGGGAACTGGAAAGCCTTCGCGACGACCAACTTTCGGTTTTCGCAATCAAGAACTATCCTGGCAGTAGCTCTTAGCTATTGTAGTGATGGTGGGCAGGATGAATATCGAGTTCTGTCACAACAACGCTGTTAAATGGAATTCAAACCTAGGAATCAATGCCGATGATTCAATTGGCTAAGGAAATTGGTTGTAGCGGCCAATACTGCACTGAAATTTGAACCGTTGACGTTCAGGTAATTTGTGTGTGTGGTACATTTAGCGCGGGCACCCAAATTGAACCGTCAGTTTTCGTCGTCGCGGACGCACCAAGGGACCCACCACCAAGAATTAGCGAGCTCACCAATTCATCTCTCACTCCTAGCTCTCGTATCTATCTGGCACAATTCTAATATTGCCTGACAACGGCGTCGTTTGATCAAGTGGGGGTTGTTATTTGGATAAGAAAAGCGGCACGACGAACCGAGACTGGTGGCCGAACCAGTTGAAGCTTGATATCCTGCACCAGAATTCCTCCAAGTCCAATCCGATGGGCGAGGATTTCAACTACGCTAAAGAGTTCAAGAGTCTCGACTTGGAGGCCGTGAAGAAGGACCTCCGTGAACTGATGACGAAGTCGCAGGACTGGTGGCCGGCGGACTTCGGCCACTACGGACCGCTCTTCATCCGAATGGCGTGGCACAGCGCGGGCACCTACCGCATGGGCGATGGCCGCGGAGGCGCAGGGTCCGGCAGCCAGCGCTTTGCGCCCCTCAACAGCTGGCCCGACAATGCGAACCTCGACAAGGCGCGCCGGCTGCTCTGGCCGATCAAGCAGAAATACGGCCGGAAGATTTCCTGGGCCGACCTGATGATCCTCACCGGCAACGTCGCCTTGGAATCGATGGGTTTCAAGACCTTCGGTTTCGGCGGAGGGCGCGAAGATGTCTGGGAGCCCCAAGAGGACATTTACTGGGGGACCGAGAGCAAGTGGCTTGACGACAAGCGCTACTCTGGTGACCGGGAACTAGAAAACCCTCTCGCTGCTGTGCAGATGGGCTTGATTTACGTGAACCCGGAAGGGCCGAACCGTAATCCGGATCCGCTTGCTGCTGCCAAGGACATCCGCGAGACATTCGCGCGTATGGCGATGAACGACGAGGAAACCGTCGCGCTGATTGCTGGCGGTCACACCTTCGGCAAAACCCATGGCGCTGGCGATGCGTCACTCGTAGGCCCCGAGCCTGAAGCCGCCCCCATCGAGGAACAAGGTCTCGGCTGGAAGAGCAAATTTGGCACGGGCAAAGGCGGTGATACGATCACCAGCGGCCTGGAAGTCATCTGGACCCCGACGCCAACGAAGTGGAGCGACAACTTCTTCCGGAACCTGTTCGGCTACGAATGGGAACTGACGAAGAGCCCGGCCGGTGCGCACCAGTGGAAGCCGAAGGGTGGCGCAGGCGCCGGTACTGTGCCGGATGCGCACGACCCGTCAAAGCGTCACGCGCCATCCATGCTGACCACGGACCTCGCTTTGCGGTTCGACCCTGTCTACGAAAGGATTTCACGGCGCTTCATGGAAAATCCGGATCAGTTTGCGGACGCGTTCGCCCGGGCGTGGTTCAAGCTGACGCACCGCGACATGGGCCCGCGCACGCGCTATCTCGGACCGGAGGTTCCAGCAGAAGAGCTCATCTGGCAAGACCCCATCCCTGCCGTCAATCACAAACTGATTGATGCACAGGACATCGCCTCCCTCAAGGGCAAGATCCTGGCTTCTGGCCTGTCAGTGTCGGAGCTGATTTCGACCGCCTGGGCGTCGGCGTCCACCTTCCGTGGCTCCGACAAGCGCGGTGGTGCCAACGGTGCCCGCATTCGTCTGGCGCCGCAGAAGGATTGGGAAGTCAACCAGCCTGCCCAGCTAGCGAAGGTGCTCAAGACCTTGGAGGGCATCCAGAGCGCGTTCAACAGCGCGCAGTCCGGCGGCAAGAAGGTATCACTGGCTGACCTGATCGTTCTGGCCGGTTGCGCCGGCGTCGAGCAGGCTGCGAAGAATGCTGGTCACGAGGTGACGGTTCCCTTCACGCCGGGACGCATGGACGCCTCGCAGGAGCAAACCGATGCGGCCTCCTTCGCCGTGCTCGAGCCGATCGCGGATGGGTTCCGCAACTACCTCAAGACCAAATTCTCTGTATCGGCCGAAGAACTGCTGGTCGACCGGGCGCAATTGCTGACGCTGACGGCGCCTGAGATGACGGTTCTCATTGGCGGCCTGCGAGTCCTGAATACCAATTTCGGACAGTCCCAGCACGGCGTCTTCACCAAGCGCCCCGGGACGCTGACGAACGACTTCTTCGTGAACCTGCTCGACATGAGCACGACCTGGAATGCAAGCTCGGAAGACAAAGACGTGTTCGAGGGTCGTGATCGCGCAACGGGCAAACTCAAGTGGACCGGCACCCGTGTCGACCTCATCTTCGGTTCGAACTCCCAACTCCGGGCCTTGGCGGAAGTCTACGCATGTGAGGACTCCATGGAGAAGTTCGTGCACGACTTTGTAGCGGTGTGGAACAAGGTAATGAACCTTGACCGGTTCGACCTCGCCCGATCGTAGCATAAACGTCTTCGAGGGCTTCTGAAGCGTGGTCTGCGCAACTGCAAACTACAGATGATCCGAAGCGGACCCTAGACGGCTGGTTCAGTCGGTGGTCAGCTGGTTGGGCAAGAGTTCCAGTCCGTATAAGAGGTTCGTCGTCGGTAAATTCGCGCGGTCACAGATCTGAACTGCCAGTTCAAGTTCCTTTGGCTGTAGGAGGACCTTGACTCGAAGTCAGCGTCCTAAAACGCATTCATGATGCTTGCGACCTGATGCGTAAGCAAAATGGCGCCTTGGGGACAGATATTCCGGAACATAGGTGCACGGCGCCTCCAACGTGTAGTTTCTTTCAGGAATCTGTCGAACATTAAGCACGTACTCAGGAGACCCTGGTGCCCATAAATCCGTTCAAGTACCTCGAGATCAAAACGCCGTCTTGATCCTCCAATGCTTGAAGGTGCAATATGCCAACTGAACTCGTCGCCGGTTACACTGGACGCGATCTGCAGTACGTTTACCGTGCGTGTCTAAGTTTCATTGCGGAAGGCAGCCTTGGTACACTGACGACGCAGATTCGTCTGCATCATGTAACTCGTATCGCCGACGTTCGTATCACTCATGCTGATTTGCGTCCTGCAAGGACTTTGTCGTTGACGATTCTTGTACGTCTATCATGAAACGCCATTCGATGACTGTCGTCGGGCTCATCAGCTCGGAAGGCTACACGCTCGTTAACCCCATCGTCGCGACGTAGTATGCCGCCATCTTGCGAGATTGCGACGGTTAGTCCAAGTAAGGTTCGTCTCAACGGGCTCAGCATTCGTGTGCTCCGCAAGTCCCCCAGCTGGTTGGTCGTGGAAACTGCGCAGTTTGCTGCCATGCGATAGGTCAAGGTTCAGTCATGGAACCAAGACGAGGAGCAACCCGAGCGACCTCTGCTCATGCACCGTACTGGCTCCAGTCTGACTAGTCATTCGGCGTCATAGATAGTCATCTTGCATGACGTGGGGAATTGCTTGGCTGTTGACGGTTGAGCAATTGATGCGGTCTACGCCGGGTTGTTCCAGATTTGATCGCTCCTGGGCTTGTCAGTGGCGTCTCCCTATTCCGTCGTCAGTCAGAACAACTTGAGATGCGCAGCCCTGGATGACCGCTGACGTGAACTGCCGTGAGCACTGAGATGAAGTGGAGAGAGATCCACTTACCTCGAAGCGTGTCTCAAGACTTTCGACATAGGCCGCTGCATGCGTAAACAGAACCTCGTTCCAGACTCGCTTCCATAGCGTCATTCTGGGATTACGCATTGGCACTAATGGCATAGATGCTTCGTGCGATCATGACGAACTTGGAATGTCCTCCTGTCGCATAGTTGAGACAGCATCCAACAGCGATCAGCTCGAACCTGGACTCATCGTTGAATGAACAACAGAGCAGTACAACTGCTCAGAGATCTGTAGAATGCCGCAATCGAGGACGAACCGTAGCTTCACCTGTGCATGATGCCTTGTCTAGCTGTGGCGAGTTCGGTTAGCTCGTGCCCTGTGAGTCAAGTTGGTTGCATCAGAACTCCTAAATCCTGACTTCGCTTCGAAACTCTGGTTCAAATCTGAGGCTACATATCACGACTGTGTTGCACGTTTTCTCCGAGACTGCCGACCTCAGATCCCGGGAATCCTGTCGCTGACTTCCAGTATGAGCCAAGGCTGGCGGTTCACCATCAATCTCCTTGCCAATATCGTCTTCATAGCCGACGCATCTAGATCAGCTCCTTGAAGGTCAGGTCGCGCCGTTGCGAGGCACCTGCATCTTTGGTACTTCATCATGCTTGTGAAATCCTCGCGTTCGTGCGATCTACGCGAACTCTGTCTCGGAGCTCCCATGACGAGGGATGATCCCGTAGCCTTGCGAGCTCTTCCGAAGGTCCATTCGAACGATCGGTGCCAATTGACCAGACTCGCAAGCATCGAAGCACGTGGAGCTTCACGTTCGAACAGTGATTGTATCCTATCGTCTGCATAGATCACTGCCTTGGCAAGATGCAGGCCGTCGTAGATTCTGAGCCAGAGGTTACTCCGAGTCCTACTGCATTCGTCGATCCGTCATATACATCTGCCGATGAATACAAGCTCCAATCTCATACGAGTTTCTGCAATACCTCAATCTTTGGCCATGTTCTCGGATCTGCGTTAGTCTTGGCATCGTGCCAGAGTCTAGACGCGTACGCGTTCGATGCTTCTAAGTATATCCGAGATGACGCACATCTCAACCTCTGGTCTCATGCAGTTCCACCGTGAACACAGGTCAACACGCTCTCGGTCATCGGTCACTGCTAGTCGATGCACGTCGCAGTGATATCCACGCTTTCGGAATTGTGATCCGCAAACATCAGCCAAGAAGCCCTCGCCAGAAACCGCATTACGCAGACTATTCTCGATCGCTACTCGTGGTAGCGGTACACTTGGTGCGGGCATCCAATTTGAACCATCATAGACAGAAAGGCGATTGAAATCTCGTCTATCATTGTTGTGTAATATGGCGGGCCCGCCGGGAATTGAACCCGGGACCCCCGGGTCTCCTCCGTACAGGTAAAAGCTTCACCGAACGTGCTTCTCCGGTGCTCTACCTGACTGAGCTACGGGCCCCGCCGTCCATGAAAACAGACGAATATGAAAAGGATTCTGCAGTCCAGTAGTTGTATCCTGGGTTTCTATCTCTAGGCTTCTTGTTTGGCGTGTGCATTTGATCATTTTCCTTCCGGTAGAGGCTGAGCGCCTCACTTTGGTCCGATAGGTCGTAGTCAATGGTTGCCACACGAAAGGCGGCTGAGACTCAAGGGCGTTCGCTTCTCCAAGCCTTGCTCGCTGTACGTCAGGTTGACGCAAGGCTCAAGAAAGGATTTCAATGCGTTGAGATTAGATAGTCCGATCGATCAAGTGAGACTGTTGTCCGGTTGAACAGTGACAAGAAGAGAGTGTCTCTGCGCGTTCGGTTGGTGCTACGCAAGACTACGGGCGAGGTTTTCCTGATCGATCAGATTCCGCCCAACGTCGCATTGGACGCACTCTCCACAATGATCGCCTCTTGGAGTGAAGAGCATTGATGCGGCCGAGGATTTGCGTCCCAGTAATGGAGAAGAATGTCAAGAAAGCGGCCAGATCCGTTCGATTGTTGGATCGGCATGATCCAGATCTCATTGAATTACGATTCGACTTGATGAAGTCGGCATCTTCGTTCTCCATGATTAGGGATGCCACCGAACGACCGTTGATCGCCACAAATCGAAGCAAGACACAAGGCGGCCACTTCTCTGGCACACAACAGAATAGACTTGAGACCCTGATGAGCGCAGCCCGAGAAGGCTTCGACTATGTTGATATCGAATTGACTTCAAAGGATGACCGCAGAGTGATTCACAACGTTAGAGAAGATGGGGCAGAGATAATCATCTCACACCACAACTCAAAGCTCACTCCCACCGAATCTACACTGAAATCCATTCTCGAGAAGGAAAGACGGGCAGGCGCAGATATCTGCAAGATAGTCTGCACCGCCAGAAGCTACAGGGATAGCCTTCGGTGCCTGAAATTCGTCGAAAAATATGCCACGGAGGCGAAGTTGGTTTGCTTCTGCATGGGGAAGCATGGGATCTCGTCGAGAGTTCTATCTCCGCTCTTTGGAGGCTATTTCACATTTGCTTCATTCCGTCCTGGCCTGGAGACTGCACCGGGGCAGATTCCGATCGATGAGCTGAGGTCACTGTACAAGGAGCTTGGCGTAGCTTGAACGGTTCCTTGGAGTCCTCGCCGATGCTCAAGGAATTGCCTGGGATCGGTGGAGGAACGCGGGTCTGTGCGGTCATTGGAGATCCTATCGAGCACTCGTTATCTCCGCCAATTCATAACGCGGCATTCAGATCGCTAGGCATGGATTTCGTGTACGTCGCTTTTCATGTTCGAAGAAGCGAGCTGGCACGAGCAATAGCGGGGATCAGGGCTCTCGGAATAGTGGGTCTCAATGTGACGATACCTCACAAGACCAGTGTAATCCGTTTTCTAGATACGATCGAGAAGACCGCTCGTGAGATCGGCGCAGTCAACACCATAACCACATCGAGCCGCGGTCTTCGAGGATACAACACTGATGGCCAAGCAGCACTGGAAGTACTACAGACGCTAGGCGGATCGTTGTCAGGCACGAAAGCCACAATTCTAGGCGCGGGAGGAGCTGCACGAGCTATCACTTACTATCTTTCGAAGACGGTCGCGAGCATATCGATTCTCAACCGCACTCGAGCTAAGGGCTCAGGTCTGGCAAGCGAGATCACTCGCTGGAGTGGGAACAAGTGTCGATCCTACCAGCTGAAGCAATGCTAACCTGCGGAAGGAAACAAGCGAGAGTGACATTCTCATCAATACATTGCCTGTACAAGCTTTTCCGCGCTTCGCCAAGATGCTGACCCATGAGAGGTTAGTCCGACCGGGAATGATCGTCTTCGACGCGAACTATCATCAAGAGAGCAGTTTCCTAGCCGATGCACAAAGCGTAGGAGCGAAAGTCAGCGACGGCCTAGACATGCTAGTTAGTCAAGCAGCATTGTCCTTCGAACTCTGGACGGGTCGAAAGCCTCCGATCGACGTGATGCACGCAGCTGCACTCAAGGCAAAGCAGGTGTGAATGAGTTGAGTGCAGAAGCAACAGCGTACGGTGCGGTAACAATTGTAAACGCGATGGCAACTGGCAAAGGCGCCGCCTTCGGAATCGATCTCTGGACCAAAGCGAAGGTAACATTGACCGACGACGCGACCATCCAAACCAGAATACTCGGCGACATGGAAGAAAAGACACTGCTAGCGGAGAAATGTGTTCAAGCCGTGTTCACGCGCTTTGGGATGCAGAAACTTGGCGCCAGAGTGGAGACAGAGTCCAATATCCCGATAGCGAGAGGCTTGAAGAGCAGCAGCGTCGCAGGCAATGCAATCACCCTCGCCACCCTAGCCGCACTTCAGAAGCAACTGCAACCAAACGAGATTCTAGACCTGGTCGTAAACGCAAGTCTGGAGGCGAAAGTGAGTGTGACCGGTGCGTTCGATGATGCTGCAGCGTCATTGTACGGAAACGTTGTTGTTACAGATAACACGCTTCGAAAGATCCTACGAACATATCCAATAGAAGACCACCAAGTCTTGCTGCTCGTCCCGCGAGAGAAAGCATACTCGGTCGATGTTGATCTCACAAGAATCAAGACATTTGCCAAGCAGATAGAAGTCGCCCACGAGTTGGCCCTTGCTGGCAAATACTGGAACGCGATGACACTCAACGGCTTAGTCTATTCGGACGCTCTGAAGCTTCCCAGAGATGTAATCTTGGACAGCATGGACGCAGGTGCGTTGGCAGCCGGCGTATCCGGAAAAGGCCCAGCCCGTGCTTTCGTAGTGAATGATGAATGCAAGGCCCGGGTCATAGACGTGTTGAAAAGACATGATGGCGAGATACTGGTATCGAAGACACGAAGTCGCCCGTCATTGCCAGGGCTAACCGCGAAACCATGAGGTGCTAGCATCATTGAGAATGACAGTACAGAAGAGCAACCTGAGCGGCTCGCTACGGGTACCGCCTTCGAAGAGCTACACTCACAGAGCCCTGTTCTGCTCAGCCTTAGCTCAGGGTGAAAGCACGCTGCGTTCGCCGCTTTCTTGCGATGATACGCGTGCAACGTCTGATGCACTCTCAAGGATTGGCGTGGCAACCGAATGGGGCGCCGGCACCGCCCGAGTTACCCGATCCGGCGAACTGAAACTCCCATCAGATGTGATCATGTGCGGAGAATCAGGAACCACCCTCAGATTCATGACCGCCATTTGTGCAACCACTCCCCACGACATAGAAATCTCGGGTGAGCCCTCTCTACTCAAAAGACCCGTCAAAGATCTGGCAGCTGCTCTTGGAGAGCTCGGGGCACACTGCACATCCGATCTCGGCTATCCGCCGGTTCATGTGAAAGGACCGATCAAAGGCGGATCCATCACAATTCCTGGAAACGTCAGCTCCCAGTACGTATCGGCTGTGCTGTTGGCGGCTCCTCTGGCAGAGAAACCGGTCGAAGTCAAAATAACAGAACGCCTAGAGTCCAAAGCCTATGTCCAGATGACGCTTGACATGCAACGCGATTTCGGCGTCCAAGTTGAGGCGAATGATGGCTTGACTGACTTTCGAGTCCGTCCGCAGACATATCGCGCTTCTGAGGTGGAGATTGAGGGCGATTGGTCTTCTGCTGCATTCCTGTTGGCAGGTGCCACTATTGCTGGCGACAAAGTGAGCATCCGTGGCCTTGACGAGAAGAGCCGACAGGCCGACCGTTGCATATTGAGCATCATTGAACTCATGAAGGCTCAAGTGAAGCGAGGCTCGGACTCCATAACTACACAGAGATCACAGCTTCAATCCGGAGAATTCGATGTTTCAGACTCCCCGGATCTGTTCCCGGTCATCTGTGCATTGTGTGCGGCTGCGCACGGTACCAGCACGATCAAAGGCATTCGGAGGCTCAGAATCAAAGAGTCCAACCGAGTCCAAGCAATGAGCTGAAGGGCTCAGACTGATGGGTATTCAAACCCAGGAATCGGAAGATACGTTCACCGTCCAAGGAGGCAAAATGCACGAAGCCACCATTGATCCTCACCGCGATCACAGGATAGCGATGGCGTTTGCTCTACTCGGCCTATTAACCGGAGAAGTCACGATAGTTGATGCCGAATGTGTTGGAAAGTCCTATCCATCATTCTGGTATGATATCCAGTTGCTAGGAGCAAGTGTGAGAGAAAATTGACGGGAAATTCCTTAGGCGCACGATTCGTCGTAACGAGTTTTGGCGAAAGCCACGGTCCGAGAGTCGGAATCATCATAGATGGATGCCCAGCTGGACTCGAACTGCCCGTGAACGATATCCAGCGGGAATTACAGCGAAGGAAACCTAGCGGAGAACAATTCTCGACTGAGCGCAGAGAAGCCGATCAAGTGGAAGTCTCATCTGGAATATTCAACGATCATACGACCGGTGCTCCAATTCATCTTTCAGTCCCCAATCTGGACACGCGTTCAGAGGCATATGAGGAGAGAAAGTATACTCCGAGACCTGGGCAAGTGGATCTGGTTGCTAGACTCAAGTATGGTGGGAATGAGGATTACAGAGGCGGCGGCCGATTCTCCGCCAGAGTCACTGTTGGTTTTGTGGCGGCAGGGGCGGTCGCGAAGAAACTGATCAGCACAATTGGCATTCAGGTGTACGCTCATACTGTAGAAATCGCCGGGATACGAGCGAAGAAGGTCCCGCCAGGAGACGAAGCGAGAGCGTCCCGTGGCAACGCATTGAGCTGCGCTGATTCGGAGGCAGCGGAGAAAATGGTTGAGGCGATTGCGGACGCTAAGAAACGAGGCGACACCTTAGGAGGCGTTGTCGAGGCTGTTGCGACTGGTGTTCCGGTTGGTTTGGGAGAACCTGTGTTTGATAGCCTAGATGGTGACCTTAGCAAGGCTTTGTTCTCGATTCCATCCGTGAAGGCGGTTGAAGTGGGAGCCGGATTCCAATCCGCTAGGATGATGGGTTCAGAGTACAACGACCGCTTAGCGGTGCGCGGCCAGGCAATTCAAAGCCTGACCAATAATGCTGGAGGGATCACTGGCGGCCTCAGCAATGGCCAACCGATAGTGTGCAGAATCGCCCTTAGGCCACCCTCATCGATCGCCATGCCACAGACTACTGTGAATCTTCGGACTATGAAGGAGGAACCATTATTGATCAAGGGCAGATTCGACGCTTGCGTCGTCCCTAGAACAATTCCAATCGCTGAAGCCATGATGGCGATCGTGTTGGCCGATCATTCATTACGTGCGGGCTTGATCCAACCCGTTCTAAAGAAGCGCTAACTGGACGTTGCCCTCGGATAGGATCCGAGGACCTTCACGAAGGTCGCTCGTTCACGTAAGTCTCTAAGCGCTTCTTGAGACTGCTTGTCTCTTACGTGCCCGTGAAAGTCGACGTAGAAGTTGTATTGCCACGGCGTATTCTTGACAGGCCTAGATTCGATCTTCATGAGATTAATCCGTCTTGATGCAAGCACTCGGAGGCATCGATACAGAGACCCTGGCGCGTGTTCTACTCCGAAAATGATCGAGGTCTTGTCGTCTCCTGATCGAGCAGGCACCTTCTTCCCCAGAACTAGGAATCTCGTATAATTCACATCGCTGTCCTCGATTCCTTCAGCAATCACTTGCATCGAGTTCAGTTCTGCAGCACGTTTGCTCGCGATCGCAGCTACATTTCTCGAGCGCATAGCCTTGACGATTCTCACACTACCTGCTGTGTCGTAGGCCGGCACAGCCTCCAATTTGTGAGCACGCAAATATCTCGCACACTGAGCCAACGCTTGCGGGTGGGAATAGACCGTCGTTACGTCGCGAAGCTTGGTTCCAGGTTTTGCAATAAGGCAATGTCTCACGCGTACTTGGGTTTCGCCGCAGACTTTCAATGTGGTGCTGGCTAACAGATCGTATGTCTCGTTGATGCCTCCCTCGTATGAGTTCTCGACCGGCACAAGTCCAAAGATGCGTGATCCACGTTCGACGGCGTGGAAAACCTCCCTCAGCGTTCTGAAGGGCTTCACTTCGATGCGGCTTCCGAAGTAGCGTTCGCAAGCTTCATGACTGTAGCTGCCCTTCTCTCCTTGGAAGGCAACGCGCACTCTAGGTCTAGACATGTTCAGCGACCCCCACGGGCATTTACGGGGCTCCGCCTGCTTGAGCCTGCGGATTGCGCCTCTGTGACTCTTTCAAAAGTGGTTGGTGCCGACTCGAATTCCGGATCGGCAGCAAGATTGCCACTCACACGTTTGTACTGGGCCAGGAGTTTGGTTCGATCTTTGCTGTTAACGATCTTTGAGAGGATTCGAACATTCTGTTCAAATTCTCTTAGAATGTGGCGAAACTCTCTGTTCATGATATGGATGTCGACTGTGGTCTCCGGTTCGTGCGCGATCGCTTCTGCTAGCAACATCTGTAGGTCATAGGTCCTGCCAGCGAATTTGCGCATTTCGGCAAGATTCCTTCCTTTGCAGACAGTCATGGCGAATGCCATATTGAGAAAGTGGGATAGACCAACCGTGACTGCTATACGTTTGTCATGGACATCTTGGCGAGCGAAAAAGACGTCGGCGCCTTCAAGCATGCGCTTCAGCATCTTGCGACTATTCATGTCTCCTGGGGCCTTGATTACGAGAATTCTTCTTCCCCGTACGCCCTGTGCCAGAGGCCCGAACATGGGGTGGATGCTTGCGGTCCTAATTCCTCGCTTCTGAGCAGCTCGCAAGGACTGGCGTGACGACTGATTTGGTAGCACAGATTTCACAGATTAGAGCTCCTTTGCGTGTGACTGGAAGAATCTCTTTGATTACCGCGACAGTAGTGCTCGCGGGGGTCGCAACAATAATTACATCGCTTCCCCGCGCCGCTTCGACATTAGTGGACACGGATTTCGCTCGGAGCTGCGACGCCAGGCGTCGGGCTTTTTTCGGATTACGACTGGCAACAATGATGCGGTATCCACGCGATTTGAGCAAGCGAGCGAACCAGGCACCCATTCCTCCTGCACCAATGATAGCCACTCGAGTTACCATTCGTTCATCGCCTTCACAATTCGTCTGATGCCCGTCCTGACTGCGGTTTCTGATTCAGTGACTGCTAGCCTGAGAAAGTCTTTGTAATCCCCGAAAACGGATCCAGGCATGACTCCTACAGCAGTACTTCTCAAGTAAGTGTTGCGCAAATTTCACGGAGTCAATCCGTTTCCGTTTCATTCTCGGGAAGACGTAGAATCCGCCTTCAGGAGTGTGAAATTCAAGATCGCCTCGTCGTAGTTCGTGGCAGGCTGTGCGAAGGCATCTCGCAATTTTTCGTCTGGCAGATGATGATTCACTGCTCGGATCTTTGAGGGCGGCGAGCGCTGCTCTTTGCACGAGTTCAGGCACGTTTGTAAGGGTGATCTCAACGAGGTTGCGCATCTTTGCTATCGTCTGCTCGTCAGCCACCGTATAGGCTACTCGCCAACCGGTCATGCTGAATTCCTTTGAGAGACTGTTGATGTAGATCGCCTTACTGTCGGAGTAATCGAGAATGCTAGGTGGCGTCGTAGTGCAGTAAGTTGCGTAGACCTCATCTGAGAGAACCGTTGTGTCATACTTACCTGCGAGCTCGATTACCTCTTCGAATCTATCTGCTGAAAGCACCTTTCCCGTGGGGTTGCTGGGGGTGTTTAGGATGAGCATCTTTGGCTTGAGCTTGAGTGTGTCTTCAAGAGCAGCAAAATCGATCTCCCATTTGTCCTCCAGTGTAGTCTCAACGGGGAGGAGTCTTCCGCCAACTAGGCTCGTGCAGGACGCATAGGCTGGCCAAGCAGGGCGACAAACCACCACCCGGTCAAGATTTGACACGGTCGCTCGAATTGCAGCGAAAATTCCGAAGCGACCCCCAGGAACGATCAGAACATTCGAGCGACGTAGTCGCGTACCGTACTGGGCGTTGAGTTTTGCTGCTATTGTCTCGGTGAGTTCGGTTAGCCCGGCGCTTGAGCCGTATAGCATTGTGGGCGATCGGTTGAGCCATCTCTTGGCTTCGTTGACCACGATGCGCGGAGTCCTGAAGCGTGGTTCGCCGATATCGAACCTGATCAGTCTGCGGCCTAGTTTCTCTGCTGCCCGTATTGTTTCTGCGAACTGTTTCAATGTGGCGTCGCTTGAAACCGCAGACGGCCTATGTCGCTTCTGAGAATCTACTGAGGCCTCGATGACCAGTTCTCCAACCCGCCTTGCGTAACCCTCATCCAATCCAGCCTTCTTGGCGGAGGCGACAAAGTTCTCCATTGCGGATTTCTCAGTGATCGGATCGATCACTTCCATCTTGAGTCTCTGTTTCGCTCGTCCGATCTTGCCGACCAATCGATTCCTCCTAGCCAAGACGGCAATGAGTTCCGAATCGACCGAGCGAAGTCTAACCCTCAGTCTAGACAGGTTCTCATCCTTCACTTCCTATCCAACTCCAGAGATTCGAGCGCACACCTGTTGCTAAGCCGCAAATAGATGCATCTAATGGCAGTTAACCTAACCGCTCGACGACCGATTGTCTCTCTGCACGTCACCACGAATCTCTGCGTTGATCGTCTCTAACGATATTCCTATCGGAATAGTTCTATCAAGAATCCTTAATCGAGACAGCGACAGTTCGCGCAGAATCACGAAGGCATCTAGAATATGGCCAAACAAGTCGGAGCAGAATCACTCAGAACCTACGAAGAGATCAATGCAAAGATCAAGCGTGGCGACGCAATCGTAGTCACTGCAGATGAATTCATTTCGCATGTCGCAGAAAACGGATTGGAGGCATCTGCAAAGGAAGTCGACGTCGTCACAACTGGAACATTTGGTGCCATGTGCAGTTCCGGGGCATTCCTAAACTTTGGCCATTCTGAGCCTCCGATCAAGATGTCACGCTGCTGGCTCAACGATGTTCCCGCCTACAAAGGATTAGCAGCCGTTGACGCGTACATAGGCGCGACTGCGACGAGCGAGTCTCAAGGCTTCGAATATGGGGGAGGGCACGTTATCGAGGATCTGGTCAGAGGCAAGGAGGTTCATCTACGCGGAGAGGCCTACGGGACGGATTGCTATCCAAGAAGAGACATAGAGACCACAGTCACTCTAAAAGATCTGAATCAAGCGACACTGATCAATCCACGAAATGCATACCAGCACTACAACGCGGCGACAAACGGCACTGACAAGATAATCCACACATACATGGGAACGCTCCTGCCACAGTTCGGCAATGTCACATACAGCGGAGCCGGGCAACTGAGTCCACTCTACAAGGACAAAGGGTTCCAGACGATTGGGATCGGCACGAGGATCTTCCTCGGAGGAGGTCTGGGATACGTTATCGGCGAAGGAACCCAGCACAGCCCACAGACTCAATTTGGCACGATAATGGTGAGAGGCGACTTGAGGGGGATGAGCCCGCGGTACCTTCGAGGAGCCACCTACTACAGATATGGAACCACGCTGTACGTTGGAGTCGGAATCCCGATACCGATACTGAATATGGACGTGGCTGAATCAGCCGCGTTGACTGATAATGATATACACACAACAGTTCTCGACTATGGCGTTCCGTCGCGCGGCAGACCCGCGGTTTGTGACGCATCATATGCCGAGCTAAAGTCAGGAAATGTACTCATCAACGGTCGGAAGACACCAACCTCGCCACTCTCAAGTTTCAAGTACGCCAAAGAAATCGCTGAGACACTCAAACGTTGGGTCCTGAAAGAGAAGTTTCTGCTTTCCAGACCAGCTGAACTGCTTCCCGAGCGGAGAGAATTCAAACCTCTAGAAGCGGACAGACTCGAGACCAAGTCAGGACACGCATCCTCGACCAGTGTATCGAGAAATCCTGAGAGAGGTGATTCTCGTTGAAGCTTAGGCTAAGCTACCCTACGGGCAAGATACCCAACCCTGTGCTTTCACAGGTCGTGCTTGACACAAAGGTCATGCTCAACATACTTGAAGCAAAGGTCACTCCGACAACCGGTGAGGTCACAGTCGACGCACCGGTCAGAGGAGCGCAACTTGAGAGGGTGATCTCCCTCTTCGAGAAAGCGGGCGTTCATGTTGACAGAATCCTAGCATCCGTGCGCATCGATCCTGACAAGTGCATTTCATGTGGCGCATGCGTCTCTCCATGCCCGGTTCAAGCGATAAGACAAAACGCCAACTGGGATGTTGAGCTCGACGAGGCCAAATGCATAAAGTGCCTTCTCTGTGTTGACACCTGCCCTGTCAGAGCGATCGCTTCGACCTAGTCTTGGCCCATGTAGATCCGGAGAAGAAGACAATGACTCTCCTCAACCCACAGATCTCCTTCGAAAGGGGCCTTTTCAGAACTAGGAGAGTCATCAAGCAGTCGAATCTCCTGTTCATCAGTGACTTGGCTGCAGCGATTCAAGCCGCAGAAGGATCCATTCTACTCAACAGAGCCTTGCTGGAGGAACATATCAGACAAGACCCTGCTTTCGTCATGTGCACTCAGTCCTCTAGACTTCGAAGAACATGATGCCAGAATTGTTCGACTCGCATCTGAAGCGGCTTCTGCCGCGAATGTCGGACCGTTTGCTGCGGTTCCAGGCGCTTTGGCAGATCTAGCAATAGAGGCCATGTCGTCTTGTGGCGCCTCTGTGTCTCTTGTCGAGAATGGTGGAGAGATTGCGGCAAACTCGAAAATTCCCTTGAACGTTGGAGTCTACGCAGGCCCCTCACCGGTTTCGGCACGCATCGGTTTTCGTCTAGAGTCTAAGGATTGTCCAGTCGGCGTCTCAACTAGCTCTGCTTCAGTGAGCCACGCATTGACGTTCGGGGAAGCTGATGCTGCTGTTGCCGTGGCGGATACTGCGGCGCTATCTGATGCTTCAGCAACCGCGATCTGTAATGCGGTTAAGGGAAACGATGTTGAAGCGTCCGTGCAAGCTGGGTTAGAGACTGCAGAGAAGATTCGTGGCCTAAGAGGGGCGCTCGTGGTTAGAGGAAGATACGTCGGATCTATCGGAAGACTCCCGAGACTTTTGAATCTCAAGGGTGACATTGAAGGCATGTTGAAGGCGGGTCTCTACGATGCCGAAAGGCAAGATGCTGTGTTTCTCTAGGGTGCTGCCCTAGATAGCTGCGTCAGAGAGAGTTCGTCTTCGCGTCTGGTCTAGTGATAGACGGGGGTTAGCCAGTGGCTATGTCGTTCGTCATTTCCGTGGACAACTTCTGAGAACAGTTCACGTAGTCGTTGGGTTACTGGGCCTACTCGTCCTTCGCCCACTACTCTCTTGTCGATTGAGAGTATTGGCGAAATTTCAGCTGCGGTTCCAGCGTAGAATGCTTCATCGCACGTGTACAACTCGCCGCGTGCAATATCACGTTCGTGAACGTGCAATTCGTGTTCACGTGCGATAATGCTCACTGCATCTCTTGTGATTCCTTCTAGTATTGCTGCGGTTACCGGAGGGGTGTAAATGATTCCCTTCTTCACGATGAAGATGTTTTGTCCGCTGCCTTCTGAAACGAATCCTCTCTGATCGAGGAATATTGCCTCGTCAAAGCCGTTTTGGGCAGCCTCGACCTTGGCTAGGATGGAATTGATGTAGGGCCCTGACGCCTTTGCCAAGGGCAATACGGAAGATTCACTTGTCCTCCTCCATGAGGAGACGCAGACATCGAGACCTTCCTTCTCGAAGTATTTTTCGAACGGAAAGGCTGCGATAGCAACCCATGTGGGGATCTTTCTGAAATCAAGTTTGAGGACACCACTGGATTTGAAGGCGATGGGTCTGATGTATGTTGAATCATGAAATCTATTCTTGGCAAGGAGTGCAACCGTTGCTTCACACAGATCGCTCACTGAGTATGGAAGGGATATCATGTAGGCATGCGCAGATTCTTTGAGACGTTGCATATGCTCGTTCAGGCGAAAGACCGAAAGTCCGTTACCGGTCTCGTAGGCTCTTATTCCTTCGAAGACCGCTGTTCCGTAGTGGAGGGCATGAGTTAGGATAGGAACGTTCGCCTTTTCCCACTCAACGAACTCTCCGTTCATCCATGCAAATTCCGGTTCTTCCTTTGACATTACGTGTCACCTTGATTTCCGACGACGCATCGCTTGAGAATTGCTCCTTCGTCAGCCGAACCAACTAGGTCGGCGTATCTGGCGAGATACCCTGATCTCACACTCGGCGAGTAGTGCAGACGCTTCAGGCGGTTTTCGATCTCGCCTTGATCTAGGTCCACATCTAGACGATGACGTTCCAAGTCTATCTCGATTGAGTCTCCGTCTTTGAGGCACGCGATCGGCCCGCCTGCCGCTGCTTCAGGAGAAACATGTCCAATGCATGCACCTCGGGTTGCTCCAGAGAATCGCCCATCTGTGACAAGCGCGACTTTGTCTCCGAGACCCATGCCAATCAACGCGGCGGTCAAGGTGAGCATCTCTCGCATTCCGGGTCCGCCCTTTGGGCCTTCATATCGTACAACGACGACGTCTCCCTCTTTGATGGAGCCTTCAAGAATTGCTTTGGATGCGTCGTCTCCAGAGTCGAACACCCGAGCGGGACCTTTGTGCTTGATCATTGCAGGGTCGACTGCGCCCGTCTTGCAGACTGCTCCTTTTGGAGCCAGCGAGCCATAGAGTATCGCAGTTCCTCCGTGATGGCTGTAAGGGTTTGAGATTGATTTGATCACGTGTAGGTCGGCTGCTTTGGCGTCGGAGATGTTGTCGCCAAGCGTCCTCATAGTGACTGTCATCTGTTCTGGATGAAGGGTTCCGTTTTTCTTGCTGAGTTCTTTGAGGATGGCGCTGACGCCTCCTGCTTGGTACAGGTCTTGCATTCTGTATTCGGATGCGGGGCTTAGTTTGCATATTTGGGGTGTTCTTTCTGCTATTTCGTCTATTCGTCTGAGCGGGTACTCGACCTGGGCTTCTTTAGCGATGGCTAGTGTGTGAAGGATAGTGTTCGTGGAACCTCCCATCGCCATGTCTAGAGCGAAGGCGTTGTCGATCGCCTCTGCGGTTATGATGTCTCTGGGTTTGAGGTCAGCTGCGACGAGTGACATGATTTGGCGGCCTGCTCGTTTGAGTAGTTCAATCCGGTCAGGAGAGTTCGCAAGAATTGTTCCGTTTCCTGGGAGGGCTAATCCAATTGCTTCACAGAGGCAGTTCATTGAGTTCGCGGTGAATAGTCCTGCGCAACATCCGCATGAAGGACATGCTCTTTCTTCAAGTTCGTTGAGCTGCTTCTTTGTGATGAGATCCTGCCTGAAATCGTCCTACGCCTTCGTATACCGAGGCTAGATCGATGCATGCATTTTCGCTTGTTCGACCTGTTTCCATCGGTCCACCGCTGACGAAGATCGCCGGGATGTTGACGCGCAGCACACCCATGATCATTCCAGGCACAATCTTGTCGCAGTTGGGGATGCATACGACTCCGTCGAGTTGGTGAGCTTCAAGCATCGTTTCAACGGAGTCGGCGATCAATTCTCGACTTGGAAGCGAGTATCTCATTCCTGGATGGCCCATCGCGATTCCGTCGTCGACTGCGATGGTGTTGAATTCGAATGGGACTCCGCCTGCTTCTCGAATTGCTGATTTGACGACTGCACCGAACTCGTGTAGATGAACATGGCCGGGGACGATGTCTGCTTGTGAGTTCGCTATTCCAATGAAGGGTTTTGAGAAATCTTCCTCTTTGACGCCGCATGCTCTTAGGAGGCTTCGGTGCGGCGCTCTCTCAGGACCTTGCTTGATGGCGTCCGATCTCACGTCATATGCACCTACTTTTCGGGAGGGCTCTTTGTGCTAAGGTGTTTCTTGTGGAGGAGCTTGTTAATTCCTAGAATCATTGCTTCAACGCTCGCTCGAACGACGTCTTCACCTGTTGTTCGTGCCGAAACTGTGATTCCATCATCGTCCTCAACTTTCACAACGGCTTCAGCTAGTGCGTCAGAGCCGCCGGTGATGGCGTCGAGTCTAAACTCTTTCAATCGCACATGAACAAGCGGGTCAGTGAGTTTCTGTATCGCCTTCATTGCGCTGTCGATCGGGCCGACGCCTGTCTCAGACGCGATGTATTCTGTTCCGTTGATCTTGATGCGTACAGAGGCTGTTGGGACAACGCCGATTCCTGTCATTACGGCGAAATCGTTCAGCGAGACTGGGTTGGTTCCAGGCGTTAGAGTGCTGATTACTGTTTCAGCGATTGCGGATAGGTCTGTGTCGGTGACGGTTTTTCCTTTGTCGGCTAGGTCTTTGACTTTAGTTACGATCTGGGAGAGTTCTTCAGGGTTGGGGGAGAAGCCCATCTCAGCGAGTTGGGCGGCTATTCCATGTGCGCCAGCGTGTTTTCCTGCTTGGAACCATCTTTTTCTTCCCACGATCGCTGGATCGAATGGTTCGTAAGTGGATGCTTCTGAACCTATTCCGTGAGTGTGGATTCCTGACTCGTGACCGAATGCGTTGTCTCCCACAATTGCCTTGTTTGGTTGAACAATTACGCCCATTACCTTGGCGACCATTCTTGAGGTCTCATAGAGGAGAGAGGTGTCGATGCGAGTCTTCATGTCGGCAAGTTGGTGCAGAGCCATTACGAGTTCTTCAAGTGAGGCGTTTCCAGCTCTTTCGCCAATACCGTTCACGGTGACGTGAGCTTGAGCGGCTCCTGCTGCGATTCCTGCTAGACTGTTTGCGACTGCTAACCCGAAATCGTCGTGGCAGTGGACGCTGATCGGCTTGTCGATCTGTTGTTTCACCAATTCAACGATGCGTCGCATCTTCTCGGGTGATGTCGCACCTACTGTGTCGGGTATGTTTATGCGATCCACGCCTGCCTTACAGACGGACCTGAGTACTTGTCCCAGGTATTCGGGATCTGATCGAGTGGCATCCTCAGCTGAGAACTCAACTGTCAGTCCATGATCCTTCGCGTAGGAGACTGCGTGCACTGCCTTTTCTATGACCTGCTGACGAGTGAGTTTGAGCTTGTGCTTCAGATGCAGATCTGATGTTGCGATGAAGACGTGAACGTAGCCGACATCGCATTGTAGAGCGGCGTCGATGTCCTGTGGGTTCGCGCGTGCGAGAGCGTAGATTTCCGAAGACAGGCCATCTTTGGCGACAAGTTTCACCCCTGCCGCCTCGCCCTCCGACGAGATAGGGAAGCCAGCTTCGATCGCGTCGACGCCCAAACGTGTAAGCTGTTTTGCGATTGCGAGTTTCTCTTCAGGGGTCAGTGAGACGCCTGGGGTCTGTTCTCCGTCTCGTAGGGTAGTGTCGAATATCCGAACATACTTCTCGGGTGTGGGATTCATTTTACCGCTTCCATGGCTATTCTCTCTGCGACTGCAGCTGCAACTTGTTGCGTCGTGTAGTTGCCTCCTAGATCTGGGGTTGTGATTCGGTCGGTGAGAGCTTTCATGGTGGCGGTTTCGAGCGAATGAGCAGCCGCCCTGTAACTAGAATCGCCAGACTTCTCACCTAGCCAGTCAAGCATCATGCTTGCGGACAGCAGCATCGAGGTTGGGTTTGCGATCTTCTTGCCAGCTATGTCCGGGGCTGAACCGTGCACGGGCTCAAATATCGCGAATTTTTCGCCTATGTTGCCTGATGGCGCCATCCCGAGACCTCCCACAACTTGAGCTGCTTCGTCGCTCAGTATGTCTCCGAACATGTTCGTGGTTACCAGCACATCGAAATGCGCGGGTTCCCGCACAAGATTCATTGCGGCCGCGTCCACGTACATCTCCTCAAATTTGATATTCGGATGATTCTTCGCTTCCTCTCGGCAGATCGAGGCGAATAGACCGCACGTTTTCTTCATAACATTCGCCTTGTGCACCGCCGTAACAAGCTTCTTGCCATTCCGTTGTTTTGCGATGTGAAACGCTTTGGATGCTATCCTCTGACAGGCCTTCACCGTGGTTACTCTTATCGCGATTACTGAGTCTGCGATCTCGAACTCAAGCCCCTTGTACAGATCTTCCGTATTCTCTCTCACTATGATGAGGTCGGTGTCGGGGTCGAGGCATTTCAATCCCGGATAGGTTCGGGCGGGTCTTAGGTTAGCGTATAGGTCGAACATCTGCCGCAGAGTGACAATTACGTCATATGCGGTTTCGCCGACGGGGCCCTTTAGGCACGCATCCGTGTTCTCGAGAGTGCGAACGGTATCGTCTGGCAAGGCTGAACCGTGCTTGCGCTTACAATCGTCCCCCGCTTCCGTCCAGATGAATTCAAGCTTAAGCCCGAAGACGTCTCTGACTTTCTCAAGTACTTCGATGGTTGCTTCGGTCTGTTCAGGCCCTATTCCGTCACCTGGTATGAGTGAGATCTTGCATACTGTCATCAGTGGGCCCGCTTCTTTCTCAAATGCTCCATGATTCCACCGTCATTCAACACCTGAAGGAGATTGGGCGGAATCACTTCCGTTCTGAGCGTCTCTCCGGTCCTTAGATTCTTGATTTCACCGCGTTCAATGTCAATTGACAATTGATCCCCGTCGATGACACGAGTCGAGACGCCTGGGCACTCTAGGGCAGGGAGGCCGATGTTCATAGAGTTCCTGTAGAAGATACGTGCAAAAGACTCTGCAACGACGCATCTCACGCCTGCAGCTTTGAGTGCTATCGGTGCGTGTTCTCTGCTCGATCCCTGCCCGAAGTTCTCCCCGGCCACGACGATTGCTCCTTCAGCGAACTTCGAAGCAAAACCAGGGGAGATACCTTCCATGACATGCTCCTTGAGTTCTTCAGGATCTGTCAGAGCAAGGTACTTTCCCGGTAGGATCACATCGGTATCTACATTGTTGCCGAATTTGACAGCTTTGGCTTTCACGATCATAGGACGTCAACTCAGTTTGCGCGGGTCGGTTATCTTGCCAGTGATTGCAGATGCGGCTACTGTCGCTGGGGAAGCAAGGAATATGCTTGCTTGAGAGCTTCCCATTCTTCCAACAAAGTTGCGATTGGATGAGCTTATGCAAACATCTCCCGGGGCTAGGACACCCATGTGTATCCCTATACAGATTCCACATCCTGGATTAGTCACGACGGCTCCGGATTCGGTGAAGACCTCGATGAGCCCCTCTTTGAGACATTCAGAGTAGACCTCTTGTGACGCAGGTGTAACGATCAATCTCGTGTGGTCGTTCACCCTTTTTCCGTCAAGGATCCTGGCCGCGATTCGGAGATCCTCAGTCCTGCCATTCGTGCAAGACCCTAGGAATGCTTGATCGATTCGTGTTTCTGGAATCTTCTCGATAGGCACAGCGTTGTCGGGGGAGTGGGGGCGTGCGACCTGTGGTGAAAGGGTTGATGCATCTATGTTGATTGTTCGCTCGTATTCGGAATCCTCATCGCTTCTTACGCTCTGGAATGGGCGTGAGGTTCTGGCAGCCAGGTATTCCGTAGTCTTCTTGTCGGGTGCGATTATTCCGGCTTTGGCTCCTGCTTCTATGCACATGTTGCAGATGGTCATTCTCCCTGCGATGCTCATGTCTTCAATTGTTTGGCCTGTGAATTCCATTCCTCGGTAGTTTGCTCCTGAGACGCCGAGCTTTCCGAGTGTGTGGAGGATGAGGTCTTTGCTCATCACAAGTGGTGCGAGGCTGCCGGTTACTTCGATCTTGATCGTTCTTGGAACCTTGAACCAGAGACGCCCAGTAGCAAAAACTGCAGCCATTTCAGTTGAGCCAATTCCTGTTGAGAACGCTCCGAAAGCTCCGTAGGTGCACGTGTGCGAGTCCGCTCCAACGATAACGTCGCCTGGATGCACGTGTCCTTTCTCGGGCATCACTTGATGACAGATGCCGCCTCGTCCGATGTCATAGAAGTTCTGGATACCCTGGTCATTCACGAAATCGCGCATGATCTTCTGTAGGCTTGCGGCTTGCTCTGTAGGCGGTGGGAGGTAATGATCGAAGATCACGACGACTCTGCTAGGATCCCATACTTTCTTCTCTTCGAGCTTCTTCCAGGATTGAACAGCTAGCGGTCCTGTGATGTCATGGATCATTGCAGAACTGATTTCTGCCTCAACGATCTCTCCTGGATGCACTTGTTGCTTGCCGGATGCTTTCGCGAGTATCTTTTCTATGATATTCACAGTCGATTCACTACGATTCTAGGCCGCGCATCTTTCTGATGTTTTTGCCAACTCAGTTCAACGTCCTTATCCAGATACACTCTTACCATCCTACATCATTTCCTTGTGACTCTGACTCTGTTAGTTTTCGTTCTCTTGATAATGCCGTGATGCCGGTTCGGGCAACTTCTTTCAGTCCGAAGTTCCGGCTCAGTTCGATCAAGGCGTCGATCTTGTCCGAATCGCCTGACGCTTCCACAATCATGCTATCGTCGGCCAGGTGCACGATTTTGGCTCGGTAGACGTCTACGAAGCTCAGGATCTGAAGCCTATCCTCTGGTTTGGGAGCTAGCTTGACGAGGGCGAGCTCTCTAACCACTGCTTTGCTGGAGTCAACTATCTCGGCTCTGATTACATCAACCAGATTCTCGAGATGTTTGACTAGCTGCATGGCCTCGGCTTCGCTGCCACGCATTGTAAGTGTCATCCTAGCGATTTTGTCCCTCTCGGATGTTCCGATCGCGACGTTGCTGATGTTGAATCCTCTTCTTCTGAAGAGGTTGGAGACTTCGTAGAGGACTCCTGGCTTATGGTCCACGAGCACGTTGATGATTACTTCTTGCTGAGGAGCGATCATGCGATAGCCACATCCTCCAGTCCTGCTCCCGGGGGAAGCATCGGTGTTGCATTCTCTTCAGGGGAAACTGGCACATCGATCACGGTAGTGACTTCGCTGCTAAGTGCGTCCTTCACTGCCTTGCTTAGCTCTTTGTAGTCTCTTGCTTCTACTCCAATGGCGCCGTACGCTTCGGCCAGCTTTGGAAAGTTGGGTGACTTGCCAAGTTCAACGCCGAAGTATCTTCGTCCGTAGAACATTCGGTGCCACTGCGCGACCATGCCGAGCATACGGTTGTTTAGGATCACTACTATCACAGGGATGTGCTCCTCGATGGATGTGGCTAAGGCGTTCTCGGTCATCGCGAAACTTCCGTCTCCGGCCACATCGACTACGGGTGCACTGGGGCATGCGACTTTTGCGCCTAAGGCAGCGGGGAATCCGAATCCCATGGTGCCAAGGCCTCCTGACGTGATAAATTGTCTCGGGCCATATGCTTGGAAATGCACTGCGCACCACATTTGGTTCTGTCCGACCTCTGTTGTCACAATTGTCTCTCGGGGCAACAGATGCCTTAGTAGTTTGACGACTCGAACGGCCGACAGGTAAGGGCCGTCCTTTTTGAGTCCTTCGATGTTGAGTGCGGCCTCGGCTTTGCGGAAGGACCGTGACTTGCGTTCTTCGACAAGTTTTGTGCTTAGACCGGCGTTGATCGCTTTCAGTGCTCTCTTTGCGTCGCTTGCTAGCGAGATTGTGGGTGTTTTGTTCTTTCCAATTTCTGCCTTGTCCGCATCGATATGCAGAATCGAACTGTTCTGACAGAACTTGTTTGCATCTCCGGTGGTTCGGTCGGAGAGTCTAGAGCCTATGACCAGTAGAACATCGGCCTTTGTTACAAGTTGGTTTGTTTCAGATGAGCCATGCATCCCCATTACGCCGACCGAGAGGGGATGATCTTCTGGAATGGATCCCTTTCCCATGAGCGAGGTTGCGACGGGGCACATCAGCAACTCGGCGAGTGCTATGAGTTCCTGTGAGGCTTCTGAGATCTTGACTCCGCCTCCAGCAAGGATCATGGGGGCTTTCGCGTTCGCGAGGACATCGATCATTCTCAGGACTGTCTCAGGGTCAGGATCAGGTATTGGAGAGTATCTCTTGGGGATCACTCGATCCGTGAAGTCCATGACGCCCATCTCTTGCTGCACATCTCTAGGAAGGTCGATAAGAACGGGGCCAGGCCTCCGCGTGGAAGCAATATGAAACGCTGCCTTCACCGTCTGAGGAATCTCAGTAGCCTTTCTAGGCTGGAACGCGTACTTGGCTACGGATGTGACGACTCCGACGATGTCTGTTTCCTGAAAGGCGTCTTTCCCGATGAAGCGTCTCCCGACCTGGCCTGTAATCGCGATTATTGGAGATGAATCCATGAAGGCAGTTGCGATTCCGGTTACGAGATTCGTTGCTCCCGGACCGGAGGTTGACATACAGACTCCTACTCGGCCGCTCGCTCGTGCGTATCCATCAGCCATGTGAGCGGCTGTCTGCTCGTGGCGAGCGAGGACGTGCCTGATTCGAGATTCGGGCGGCAAGTCTCGTATTTTGTGGAGGGCGTCGTATACTGGCATTATCTGGCCTCCTGGGAGCCCGAACACTACCTCTGTCTTCTCTCGTCTAAGAGCCTCAACGAGTGCGTTCGCACCTGACATCTCCATTATGTTCACTTCCATTTTTTCTCGACCTCGCGAAAGATTGGGTAGTCGCGAGGTCTACTGAACGACAATAAGGACTAGGACGACGCTAACGACGATCGAGAGTAATCGCAATTGATCGTCGAATTTGAAGAGTTTTCGCATTTCCCGGTGTTGCAAGGTCCTTGGAATCGCACGAAGCCCTTAATGTTTCATATAAGAGTAGCGCACAGATTCGACCTATTACGCTAGTCACGCAATAAGAAGAAACAGAATCTCTGCTCTAACCAAATCAAGTTGAGTCCTGCAGCACTCTCGGATGCGTTCTCGCAAGAATCCAATCACCTGCAAGTTGCAGCAGAGGAGAAACGGATATTGACTTGTTAGTGCTCGGACTGCATCCTGTCGTCTTCATTGGCGGTTGTCATCCGGAATGCATCTTGACCGCTATCCCCACAAGCAGGATGTGTCGCCTGGGATTGGTGTTTCACTTGGTGACGAATCTCTGTCGGTGACATTGTCACTCGAAACAGAGCAACTAGATAGAGGAAGGCAAATCCGCGTGGTCTTGTTTCGCAAGTATCCGATTGGGTGTGCCGGCGGAAAGAATGCATCCAGTTGGAAGTTCGGATGACGAGAATTGTAGATTTTCGAAGGACACTTCAAATGATACGCTTTCGAGCGCTGTAGGGACACGAGAGTATAGATTTCCTAAGCGACACACATATTCCACAGTCAGTTCAGTTGGAGCTGGGAACCGAAATGAGCCAGTCCTTTGACGCGGTATCTGGACGTTCAGGGAGAAATATGCCCGTACCCAGACATCAGGACACGCAAGAAACTCAAGGAGATGAAGCCGGGACAGATCCTGAAAGTCATTGTCGACTATCCGATGTCGGTTGAGAGGATTCCACGTAATGTTACTGCTGAAGGCCACAAAGTGCTGGCGGTTCAGAGAGTCAACGGCCCTGTTCATGAACTCTACATACAAGTGGGAGAAACCAAGCATCAGGGGTAAGGTGAGGTGAACAAGTACGCTGTCAGCTGTTCTGTCACGTCACCGTTCCCTAACGTAGACGGAGACGTTCAGTGAATGAAGATCACGGTAATAGTTCAGACTGATCCCTACAAATACGCGAGATCTTGAGACAGCATATGCAATTGTCACAGCTGCGCTAGAAAAGGAGCATGAAGTCAAGGTCTTCCTCTACGACGAGTCGGTTGTTGCTGCCAGCAGAGATGTGAAGGCAAATGGAGAGAAAAGGCAAGCCGAGATTGTAAGAAGCCTTGTGGAAAAAGGTGTCGAAGTTACGACTTGTAGCGCATGTTGTATTCTTCGAGGAATAGCAAAAGAGGCGTTGGTCAAGGGTTCGCAGATGGGTGGGCTACCGGACCTCGCCAGAATGACGAGCTGGGCAGACCGAATCCTGAACTTCAGCAACTAGGGGATTCATATGAAGCGACTCTTGATTGTAATCGACAAGGCCCCGAACATTGGCCATCGCTGTGGGACAATTGTGGGCGAAGGACTCCGCGCCGCAATTGGCTCTGGCTGGAATGGATATTGATACGACGGTTGTCTTAGTGAATGATGCAGTGTTCACGGTTCTTAAAGAACAGAAGCGTTCAGGGAACAGGAATGAAGGATCTCGACCAGTTCATGAAGGACGCCGAGGAGTTTGGATTGAAGGTGCAAGTTCATCTAGAGTCCGCTCAGAAGAGAGGCATACTCGATGATCAGCTTGCTGGCATCGGAACTCTCAGTACCGAACGATTAGCTCAACTCGTCCATGAGGCTGATGCTACGATCACATTCTAGGTGAGTCTCATGCCCACACTCTTCATGCTCTATAGGCCGGACCCGACGAGAAGGACACTGGCCTTCAAGCTGGCCAAGTCGGGTGACGCAGTCGTTCTAATTCACGAAGGGATCATTACCACCACACATGCAGCCGAGGAAGATGAAATCGAAGACTTGATGCAGAGAGGCGTGAAGGTGCTTGCACTCAAGGAGAAGATGGTGCAGGAGGCCTTGGCAAGGCAAATGGCGTTGAGAACATCGAATACGATCAGCTAGTCGATCTTCTTGTCAAGTACGATAGAGTTTTCTCGTGACCCATCACGTAAGGATCGAATCGGCCCGGGTTGATGTTGTTCGCGGATGCGAAAAAGGGACAAGTCTTGACCAACTTAATGGGAAGGCCGCAATACAACGATTTACATGTCTCCGCCGGTTTTGTGGAGCCGCTGGTAGACAAACACTGAGTGATACAGATGTTGGCTGTTGAGCAAATCTTGTCCGGGCTGATCGTAGGCGCCATCTTTGGAGTTATCCTGCAACGGGGGCGGATCTGTTTCAATTCAGGGTTCCGTGATATTCTTCTGTTCAAAGACTCAACGATCGCCAAAGCGATCTGGATAGCAATAGCCGTCGAAATGGTTGGTTTTGCGGCATTGGCTGACTCTGGTCTATCTCACAACCTATCCTAGAGGTCTTTACTGGGGAGCAAACATACTCGGGGGATTCATTTTCGGAGTTGGGATGGTTCTCGCTGGTGGCTGCGTTTCTGGATCTACATACCGCGCTGGCGAAGGAATGATCGGTTCGGTGCTTGCGCTTGTAGGAATAGGCATTGGTTCGACAGTCACCCTCTCTCTTTGGCTTGCCCCGTTCAAGAACACACTTCAGAGCACAACACAGATCGAGTTCGCGGGCGCGGCACCGATCTTGCCATCTATCCTTGGATTGAATCATTGGGCACTCATAGCGCCGATCCTTATAGTCACCGTCATCTTGGCATGGAGGAGTCTCAGAGGTGCCAGTTTCCGAGATCTCTCGCTCTTTGGAAAAGGATGGCCTTGGTGGTTTTCCGGCCTGCTCTTGGGCATAGTTGCAATCTTCTCATACGTCAGCCTTGAGGCTGCAGGTGGGACATACCCTGGATGGTGTGGCGGTTACATTGGACTCGTGGCAACGATTTTTCGTGTGAATGTTGGCTACCCCTTCAATTGGGAGATGGGCTTGGTGCTGGGAGCGATCCTTGGTGCTGCCGTCGCAGCAGTATTATCAAAGGAATGGAAGCTGCGAGTTCCACGACCTCGACTGCTTGCGCAATCTCTGATTGGAGGGCTCGTAATGGGTTTCGGAGCAGTCGTTGGAGATGGATGCAATATCGCCACGATACTGATTGGCGTTCCACTATTCTCGATAGGAAGCATCCTTGCGGGCATTTTCACGGTCTTGGGTGTTTGGGTAGCAGCCTATGTCATGTTCAGGTGA
>CAVPLU010000002.1:0-18242 GCA_963706285.1 Candidatus Bathyarchaeota archaeon | reverse complement strand
AGGCCTGCTACGTCTAATTCGTTATCGAGGGCAAGGATCGCAATTGAGCTGTCTCTAAGCACGTGGTAGGGACCTTCACCGACTTCCCTGGCGACAAGGACGTCTGCCTTGTGATGGGCAAAAAGATGCGCAGCTTCGATTCCTCTCTTCCTCTCAATTCCCGCCCCAGGATTCTCTATCACGAACCAGCTTTGCGGGCCATCTTTGTGCAGATCGATCAGTATGAAGTAGGGGCTCTTCCCAAAATGCTGGGATACTTTCGAATCAAGACCTTTGTCCTGTTCGACGGGTATGGCAATCCTTTAAAGATCCTTCTTCGAGGGCTCCACGTGGAGCATCACGGAATCCACCTCACCTATCGAGTCTCTGATTCTCTCTTCAATGGTTCTCGAGATCACATCAGCCTCGTCCATCCGCATTGCCCTGTCCACTTCGACGTGCATCTCTGCGAAGATGAACGGACCGGACCTTCTCACTTTGATTTCATGAACGCCTCTGACTCCATTGACCTCGGATGCGATCTTCTTCATTTGGGAGATGAATTCTGGTTTCAAGCAAGCATCCAACAGAACAAGACAGCATCCCTGCCCATTCCGAAACCGAGTCTAATGGTCAGGAGACCTATCAGCAGCCCCGCGATTCCTTCCGCCCAAGATAAACCGAAGTAGTGAACGAGTATTCCGACAAAGACGAGCGCCGAGGATGAGACATCGACCAAGGAGTGCTTTGCTTCGCCCTGCAACGCCTGAGAATTCGTCTCATCTCCTATTCGCGATTTGTATCGATACAGCACATACGAGACCAACGCTGAGACAGCTGCCACCGAGAGAGTGGCGGAAGCAAGAGCAACAGGTGACGGGTTGAGGATTCGGCTCAACGAAACCAAGAGGGCTTGTATTCCTGAAACTGCAACAACGATAGAGACGACCAGGAACGCTAGGGTCTCCACCCTGTAGAAGCCATATGAGAACCTCTCAGACGGTCTCCTCTGGGACAGCTTCATCCCGAGCCACACGGCGAGTGATGTGAAGACATCAGAAACCGAGTGTACGGCATCCGCTAGAAGCGCGATGCTGCCCGACAGCAAACCAACAGCAACCTTCATGCCAGTGAGCATGATCGTCACGCAGGTGGAACGCTTGGCGGCTCGCGCCCCTTTCCGCAGAAGCTGGACCTTCTCTTCAACACCCATCTTCTCCCTCACCACCCTCTCCTAGATCCCTCTCTCGCCTAACACTGACACGGCGGTCTCTTTCATTTCGCCAAGTCCCAGCCACAACTGCCTGATTCAACTGTGTTTTTCGCGCATGCCGACGTGTATCGACATCGAATCTACTTCTTTGAATTTCTCTTGGACTCTGTCTTGGACCTCATCTGCTATCATGTGAGCTTTTTCGAGGCTGGTTGTTCCGTTGACCTCAACATGTGCTTCTACGAAAATGAACGGGCCTGATCTTCTGACTCTTAAGGCGTGAACGCCCTTTACTTCGGGAGTGCCAACTATGGTGTCTTCGATTGCCTTTCTGATCGCCGGCTGGGGTGAGACATCCATGAGTGAAAAGATGGAATCCTTACCGAACGTGAGCGCCGCCCAAAATATGAAAGCGGATATGATGACCGCCGCCAACGGCTCCACCCAAGATACGTTCAGATAGGTGAAGAGCACACCCCCACAGACCAGACCGGAATTCAGGACATCGGCGAAGGAGTGCCTGCTCTCGACCCTCAAGCCTTGAGAGTTGGTCTCTCGTCCTGCCTTCTCCTTGTATCGAGCTAGAAAGTAGGAGACAAAGCCAGACCCGACAGCAACGGCAATCACGAGCGGCCTAAATGAGATCACAGAAGGAACGTAGAACCGCTCTATGGAATCCCGTAAGATTTCTGCCCCCGTGAAGATCATGATAATGCAGACGATTAGCGTGCAGATGGATTCTGCCTTGTAGAAACCGTATGGGAATTGATCGGTGGGTCTCCTCAGCGATAATCGTAGGCCCAGCCACACAATCACGGATCCTGCAATATCCATGAGTGTGTGTGCAGCGTCGGCAAGTAACGCTATGCTCCCAGAGAGTAGACCGACAGTCACCTTGGCGATGGACAGAACCACCAGAACAAGCGTAGACCTACTTGAGACGGTAATCCCCCTTCGAAGTAGGATCGTTCTGGCATCATCTGCACTCATCAGTCCCTCATTCCTTTCTGTTTTTGGTCCGAAGACGCATTGCGTCAGCATGTCACTATCTTGACATTATTGGAACGTCAACCTTCAGAGATGGTCTCAGGATTTATGTCACTGTTTCGAAGACTTTATTAGTTATGAATATTTATGCGTTACTATGGCAAGGCCGAAGAAAAACCGGTGGGTATGTTGCGAGCCTGAGGCAACGTTCTTCAAACCAAGAGGAATCCCGCTAATCGAGCTTGAGGAGATCTGTCTCACAGCTGAAGAGTTCAAAGCTGTCCGGCTCAAGGACTTGGAAGGACTCGGGCAGGAGCCAACGGCAGTCAAGATGCGGATAATCTCAATCGACCCTTCACAGGACGCTCATGTCTGCGCATAGAAAGACCGCAGACGCCCTGGTCAACGGAAAGGCCCTCAGGATTGAGGGTTGCAGCTACGTCATCAAGAAGACCCGCGCTCGCGAACCGTCACCCGCTCGGCTACGGTCAGTAGGAGCTGAAGGCTTAGCCCGGAAGCCTGGGGAGAGAGTCCGGGGATGACCGGGAAACAATCGATTGGTCAACCGGAGGGAGGAAGAGCGTCAAGTCCATGTGATTCTGAAAGACAGGAACAAGACCAGCGCGTCAAGGCCTCCATGGACAAGATCAAACACAAGATAGTTGTGCTTAGCGGCAAGGGCGGTGTTGGCAAGAGTACCGTGACAGCGAACCTAGGTATTGCGCTGGCAAGAAAAGGTCACGCCGGCCGAGTTGGAATTCTTGATGCCGATATCACAGGTCCAAGTATACCGAAGATGCTCGGAGTGAGATCCCATGGACTTGCCATGGGTCCACCGGGAGTATTCCCCGCGCTGGGTCCTTTCGATATGAAGGTCATTTCGATGGATTACTTTCTACCAAGTGACGAGACCCCTGTAATCTGGCGCGGGCCCATGAAGTCTGCAGCCATAAGACAGTTTCTAGGTGAAGTTGTGTGGGGAGATCTCGACTTTCTCCTCGTCGACATGCCACCAGGGACGGGCGACGAGGCTTTGACGGTGGTGCAGTCCATCCAAAACATCGGAGGGGTGGTCATAGTCACTATTCCATCTGAGGTATCGCAGATAGTTGTCAAGAAGGCTGTCACATTTGCTCGCCAGTTGGGTGCACCTGTCTTAGGCATCATTGAGAACATGAGTGGTTTCGTATGTCCCAAGTGCGGTACAGAAACGAATATCTTCAAGAGTGGAGGAGGTAAGAAGATTGCGGAACAGTTGGGGGTCCCATTCTTGGGGAGTGTACCTCTCGACCCGAGAGTCTGTGCTGACTCAGATGAAGGTACTCCATTCATAATCCAGCACTCTGACTCTCCTGCTGCGAAAGCATTCATGGAAATCGTAGGAAGGATAGAGGAGCAGAATTCTCTGGGGAGTGGTAAATGAGAACGAAACATGGACTCAGAAAACGTCCGATCACGTGCCCATTTGGCCCCACCGGGCCCGTCAACTTCTCCTAGGAATCACGTTCGGGGCTTTGCCAGCGGCTTCTATCGGGCCTACCAGTCATTGAGGAAGCGCTTGCGAATCTCGAAAACAGATATTATCATCCTCATATCAACGGCTGTTCGATGTTGGTTTGGAACGCGCGACGCGTATCATTGTGGCGGGGAAAGGCGGCAGCGGCAAGTCTACCACAGCTGCACTTCTAGCGAAGCTCGCTGCCAGGCGCGGGCTCCATGTGGGTCGTAGTGGACGCGGACGAGTCTAATCCGGGAATCAGGAGAATGCTCGGCGTGAACGAGTCCAATCCGACCCTGATGGACATGATAGGGGGTAGGACTCACGCGTTTGGAACGCTGAAGGACGCTGCGTCTGATGAGCTTCAAGCCGCAGTCAAGTCTGTCATGGAAAAGACCGACAGCTCAGGGATCTCTCCTTTGTCGAGGTTGGAAAGATTCGAGAGGCCGGTTCAGGGTGTGCTTGTCCTCATGGAGCAGTATCGAGAGAGATCCTCTCCTATCCATTCAAGGGTAGAACTCTTGTGAGTCTTTGACACGGAGGCAGGTGTGGAACACTTCGGAAGAGGCTTGGACGCGCTTGCTGAGATGATCTTGTTCGTCGTTGATCCGTCATATGAAGCTCTGGAACTCTGCAAAGAAGCGAAGAGACTCGCCGATTCTGTGGGTATCGAGTTTCGCGCAGTCCTCAACAAGGTCGGAGACGAAGACACAGTCGCATTCATGAGAGGAGAATTAGCGAGAAGAGACATCAAGGTGGAGGCTTCGATACCTTACGATAACGATCTGTTTCAATCAGCATTACATGGAAAGACGCTGGAATTTGGAACAGCAGCCGACAGTATTGAGAGGTTGCTGGACGGAGTATTGGCATCGAACGTCGAGCGTGAATAACGACTAGGCACGAGTCTTTGCGAGACAGTAGGCTTGGGTGTCCTTCAAGGACGATTCTTTGGAATATCATAACTCGATGCAATGCGAACCAACGCAGAATGAAAGCAGCAAAAGCCTTATTTTGGATGAATATTCGTTACGAGTTTATGTCCGAATCACAGCTCAGACTAACAGCCGCAAGATCTTTGCTCGTCGAAAGGTGACGGTTCTGAGGATTGAAATGAAAGCAAATTCCGACGTAGAGGCCATCTTAAGCAAGGGACTTTCGCGAAGCGGAATTACTAGGGAGGAGGCATTGAGGTTGATGGAGATTGATGTCCATTCGCCTGAAATGTACTCGCTCTATTTCGTCGCGGACAGGATGACAAGGCAACAGTTCCACAACATGGGCGAAGTTCACGCTCAGATCGGGATTGATTATTCGCCATGTTCCAAGAGATGCAAGTTCTGTGTATTCGGCACAATCGCTGAAAAGCGCGTCAAATTTGATGTTAACGAGGTTGTGGCCAGAGCTAAAATCTTTCAAGCGTCTGGGGCAAATGCAATCTACCTCATGACAACCGATGGGTACGACTTTGACGAGTTCCTCAAAATTGGAAAACAAGTCAAGGCCTCTCTTTCACCTCGTATGCCAATGGTGGCTAACATAGGAGACTTCGGTCCGAGCGAAGCAGAGTCCATGGCTGAAGCAGGGTTCACTGCGATCTACCATGCGGTCAGACTCAGAGAGGGACGTGATACCACGATAGACCCAGACGTGCGAGTGCGAACCATCAAATCGGCTCAAAACGTCGGTCTATCTGCGCTCTTCTGTCTTGAGCCGATCGGACCTGAACACACAGCTGAAGAGATGGTTGATCTAATGTTTCTTGGAAAAGACCTGGGCGTGAGTCTGCACGGAGCTATGCGAAGAGTCTCAGCTGAGGGTATGCCACTTCACCACCACGGAGACATAACTTCGCCAAGCCTCGCCAAGGCAGTCGCGGTTTGCAGGCTCGTCATGGGTGATTCTCTCCTTGCGCACTGCACACATGAACCAAATCTGCCTTCTCTGCTTGCTGGCGCGAATCTACTGTGGGCAGAGGCAGGGCCAAATCCGAGGGACGCGGAGTTTGACACCTCCACCTCGCGCGGAAGAGGCTTGTCTGTTGAAGAATGTCGGAGAATGCTGTGGGAAGCCGGATTTGAGACTCCTTACAGGACCATCCCCTTGCGCGACGAAACGCGATGTGTCTTGAGGGAAAATACGGCGCTCACATTCCTTTCGACGAGTTCTGAGGTTGGACCTGGATCATCATGCAATGGAGCACTAGCCTAACGCGCAAGACACGTTGATGCTGGGTTGCGGGTGGAGACAGCGTGCAAGATCGAATTATGATTGGCCAATCAAGAGCGATGCTCCTGACGGGCAGAGTGATTGTCGGTGATAGGTTCAGCATTGAGTCCTCGATGTGCGGAATGTCCTGGCGCTTACTGTCGTTCGTCTCCCATGGAAGAGCTGAACGCAGACGCGCTGCCACGCATACTGCCCCATGCGAAGCAATCCTGATGCTATCAAGCGGTCGGCTAATCGGTACTCTGACGATGATGTCAAGGAAACCTACGTTAACGCCGCAGCCACTCAGAAAGCAGCAACTCCCACTATCCTGGGAGTTCCCAGAGTAGTCAAGTCTCGAATAGAGCAACTAGTAGATTTCGGGAAGTTTCAAGGCATCGAAACAATGGGCGTTGCCTTCTGCGTCGCGCTGCGTGACGAAGCATCAACGCTAGTGAAGTTGCTGAAGAGAGCAAGGCTTTGATGTGGCATCTGTCTGCTGCAAATGCGGCGCTGCCGACAAGACAAACCTCGGAGTTCCAGAAAAATACAAAACTAAAGGAAAAACGTGTTTGAAGCAGCATGCAACCCGATACTTCAAGCTGAAATGCTCAACAGAGCTGGGGCGCAAGTCAACATAATCGTTGGCTTGTGTGTAGGTCACGACATGCTCTTCACAAAGAACTCAAACGCGCTCGTCACAACTTTCATCGTCAAAGACCGACTACTAGATCACAACCCCATCAAAGGGCTGAAGCATGGAAAGCTGGTTCCGAAGATCAGACTCTAAGAACTCGAGAAGCCCGGAAACGAGCGCAACACAGGACTCTGGCGCTGCTCAACGTCCGCTAGATCGCCTTCCTCATTCGAAAGGCTTATCTGGTTCTGAATATTTATTCGTTATTATGGCCAGGCCGAAGATATGTCGGACGGTCTGCTGCGAGCCATCCGTCAACTACTTCAAACCAAGAGGGATACCAATGACTGAACTCGATAGGGTCAGCTTGGCGGTGGACGAGCTTGAGGCAATACGATTGAAAGACTTCGAATCGATGGAGCAGGAGAGAGCCGCCGCGACGATGAATGTGTCCCAGCCGACATTTCATCGAATCCTACAATCTGCACATAGCAAGGTCGCAGACGCCCTGGTCAACGGTAAAGCAATCAGAATTGAAGGTGGAGAATATGTCGTTAAAGAAAGAAAACGAACCGGAAAACGTGGAAGGACAGGAGGACGCTAAGCAAATGGATAGAATCAAGATAGCAATACCATGCACAGGTGAGGCAAGCCTCCAATCGCAAGTATCACCTCACTTCGGCCGATGCGACTCCTACGCGATAGTAACACTAGAAGAAGGAAAGCTAAAGGCGACGGAGTCGATATTGAATGGAGGGCACTCTGACTGCGCTAGCCCCGTGAGAGCGCTCGCAGAGAAAGGAGTCAACCTAATGCTTGTGGGAGGAATGGGAATGCGCCCATACTTGGTATTCAAACAACTAGGAATCGAGATCAGATGCGGAATCACAGGAACCGTAAGTGATGCCATCGACTCCTATCTAAGAGGAGAAACATACGCAATGACACAAGATAGTCTGTGCGGACAACACACCAGCGCGAACGGATCATGTCACCACCAGTGAAACCTCGTACACAGCAGACTGGATCCCTCCTTGTTCTAGCCAAGCCACGTTATCCGAGCCATCGGAGGCACGCTCGAAGAGTCTCACAGCTCAACTCGTCTGAGTCTCTCAAAGTGGATGACGAAAGAGGGCTTAGCCTATGCGACCGAATCGGTCAAACAAGTCGCGGAGACTCCCAGAGCCAATAGCCCGCTTGCAAGCAAGGGCGTATCAGAGGAAGTGATGGCGAATGTCTGAAACTCTAGCGAAGAAGTTCGGCTACTCCGAGAAAGTGATGGATCATTTCAAGAATCCTAGAAACGTCGGGGTCATCGAGGATGCAGATGTCACATCCAAGGTCGGAAGCATATCTTGCGGTGATCTGATCAAACTGTACTTGAAATTCGTTCCTGATCGAGATCAAATCAAGGACATAAAGTTCGAGTCACATGGTTGCGCCGCCAACATAGCAGCAAGTTCCATGATGACAGAGATGGTGAAAGGCAAGACGATCGAGGAGGCAAGGAACGTCACATTCAAGAATATTTCAGAAAACCTTGGCGGTCTCCCCAAAATCAAGCTTCACTGCGCCGTTCTCTCAAGGCAAGGTCTCGAGACGGCCTTTCTCAAATACGAGGCAAAGAGAGGACGCGTCAAGATTGACGAACCTTTCGTCAACAAAATACTACGTGGCGTACTTGACCCAGTTCAGGGAGCGGACATAGTCTCTTCCAAATTACTGGAAGGCACAAAGATCGAGGGCAACAAGATAGTTTTGGACTTGAAGGCGAAACCGGACAGTGAGCTCGCGAAGAGTCTGACGGAGGACATTCACGATGCCTTTGAAGGCCTAAATGTTGACCTTGACCTGCGATTCAAAGAATAGAATCCGATGCCGCACTCGGTACGTGTAATCTGAAGAGAGTCACAGGATACTAGGTGCGTAAGCCCACAGCCATGTTGCTCAGACGAGTTGGCGAAGTTGAGGTTCTCAGGAAGTGTGAGGAAGGACCGAAGAAAGAACTTGCACCTGTTGAAGAACAGATCCTTGAGCTGAAACGATAGTATTGGGCGAGAATGGAAGAGGATGGAAAGCGCAATCGAAGTTGGCAACCTGACCAAGAAGTATGGTAATCTGACAGCCGTGGATGGCATAGATTTCAGAGTTGCTAAAGGTGAATTCTTCGGTCTCCTCGGACCGAACGGTGCCGGTAAGACGACCACGATTCGTATGTTGACAGGGCTTACGAAGCCATCATCCGGAACCGCAAAGGTCGCCGGCCGAGACTGCGCTCGGGAAGCCCTAGCGGTCAAGCAGAGGATCGGCGTCGTATCCGAGGTAAGCAATCTCTACAATGAGATGTCCGCATGGGACAACCTGATGTTCATCGGCGAACTCTACGGCGTCGAGAAACTCACGAGAGAAGCACGAGCTAAGCAACTGCTTGAAGCCTTTCAGCTATACGATAGAAGAAAGGACCGCCTATTCGGATATTCCAAGGGCATGAAACGCCGAATACGCATAGCCGCTGCATTGCTCCACCGTCCCGAAGTTCTCTTCCTCGACGAACCAACAAGCGGGCTAGACGTCCAAAGTTCTAGGCTTATCCGGTCGATCATCAGAGAACTGAACAGGGAAGGTGTGACGGTCTTTCTAACAACCCACTACATCGATGAAGCCGACCAGCTATGCGACCGAGTCGCCATAATAAGACAGGGCAAAATCGTTGTGGAAGGTTCTCCTGAGAGATTGAAATCCTCGCTTCATGGCGAACATGTCGTTGAAGTTGTCTTCGACAAGGACGTCCCAGATCTGGTAAATCTTCTTGCATCCCGCGCAGGCGTGAGGGGAAGTTGCGAAGCGCGGTAGCAAGTACGAGATCCACACATCAGATGCTAGCGTCATCATCGCGGAAGTAGCTCAATTTGCCAGATCGAACGGTCTGAAGATAGTAAGCTTGAACACTAAGGAACCCAGTCTGGAAGATGTTTTCGTCAAGTACACTGGGTTAGATGCGGTTCAAGTCGAGAGGATGGAATCTCTTCGAGCTGTAAAAGGCGGCGGTCAACATGGCTGACGCATACCCAAACCGCTCAAGAAAGTCGATCTTCGGCGCGATGAGCAAGGCGGCTGCATTGCCAAGAAGGACGCGAAGATCTACTACTTCAAACCTCAGATACTCGGGTTCGGCATACTGATACCGGCTTTCCTGTACCTTTCTTTCTCTATTGGACGTGAAATCCCTCCTGATCTGCTGATCCCAGGACTCGTCGGTATGGTCTCCCTATTCGGAGCGTCTTCCGTTGAGGCGATATCTATTACGATTGAGAAGCAGACGCAGACCTATGAGATTCTTCAGACCGCTCCAGTCTCAACCGCAACTATAGTGCTCGGGAAGTCGCTTGCTGGTTCTGCTTTTGGCATAATGCTTTCACTCGCAACTGCAGTGGGAGCTACTGTGTTGGGTGGAGGACGGATAGCGAATCCAATCCTTTTCGTGGTTGCAATAGTTGTTGGAACCTTTGCTTTCTCTGCTCTTGGAATGCTGTTTGCAGCAGCTGCGAAGGATATGCCGACCGCGAACATGTCGTTGACCGCTCTGAGGCTGCCGATGATGTTCATCGGTGGAGTGTTCATCCCGATACAGACTCTCCCATTTGAACTGCAAATCATATCCTACCTGACACCGCTTACTTACCTGACCGATGCGTTGGGAGAAGCCATGATGGTTCCGAGCATCAAGTTCGCCTTAGATCTGGGAGTCCTGTTGGCATGGGCTATCATCCTTCAGACAGTCGCGGTCATTGTGCTGAACAAGAAAACGCAGTTCTAGTCGAACTAACGGGCTGGAGTAAGTGTAGGCTCGCTCCCATGCAAAGTTTAGGCGAATTCAGGCGTGTCGCCAGTCGATGAGAGTTGCGCGATACTACTTGGTGGCCATCCCGTAGAGTCGGCTTCCGATCTTCTCAAGAGCCTCTGGCATGCCTGGTAGGTCAGGGCGGTCCACCTCGATGCAGTACTTGTCAAGCCAGAAAGCTTTCAACCATTCAGTTCTATGAGGCAAGTGAATAGCTTTCCTAACCATCTGCAAGGCTCCGTCTGGTTTCCGCGTGTCTATGAAGAGGTTGTAGCCTGTGCACCTCATCTGAACCACCAACGAGTGCTCTCGCGCGATCCGTGTAAGCTCCTCATCGAATTCTCTCGAGAGTATTCGCGGTTCGCGTTTCGGAATAAAGCGCATCCTGTAAGGTGCGGTTTCGCATCCGAAGTACAAAGGCCGATAGTCACCCTGCTTGATCGCTGCCTTCTCCAGTTCATCTTGAACTTCAAGCCAAGGTCTCCCCTGCGCCCTCAACTGCCCAACTATACCGCACGCCTGTTTGATGGCTGATGACATCCTTCCGCAGACCCCAGACCGATGTTTCGACGCCAGGAGTTATTGAATAGATATTCGAATTAACTCTTTCGACCGCACCCATCTTGATAAGAGGGTGCAATGGCGGTTGTGTCCAGACAGTCCAGTAATCAGTTGGTCAAGCTTTCTCAAGTGTGGTCTTAACGTAGACGTCTACGCACTTCCTGTTCTCTACCAAATGCACGAGTATCAGGGCGATGGCGATGAGCGTGATGTATGTGTGCCACGTTCCCCATCCGCTCTTGTCGAGTCCCAGGAATATGAGTTGACCCGAACGGGGACCATGCGGCCACAGGTACAGGATGAAACCTGTTACCATCGTGAGAAGACCGAGACTCAGCATAGAGTAGAAGAGCGGGGCCCTGAAGGTGATCCGCGACATGTTTAACGACCGTACGCGTCAAGATGATAGCTTGAACTGAAAAAAGCTTCGGAATTGCCCGGGTCCACTCAACCCTCCGTCACGCATCGTAAGACCCAGCGGGCCTTTCGAAATTAGCAAAGAAGATACTGAAGCCCGCTGGATGACTAATCGATTTGGTCCAAGAGGCGATCTCTGGAGCCGAGACCTCTCACAAGTATGATTAAGTCAGGAGGTTGTTCCCCGCGTGAACCCCAGAAGCACAAATGAATACGAAGAGATCTCGGTCGAAGAAACAATCAGGCTGCTCGAAACGTCTTCCAACGGTCTCACTGAGTCTGAAGTCTTGGAGCGAATCGGTAGACTTGGACGAAACGAGGTTGTGGAGAAGGAGAGGAATCCAGTGCTTGACTTCTTGTCGCGTTACTGGGGTCCGATGCCCTGGCTCCTAGAATCAGCAATGGCACTTTCCTACATTCTAGGCCACTATCTGGAACTAGCAATAGTCTTCGGACTGCTCACGACGAACGCTATCATAGGTTTCTTGCACACACGCAGTTCGCGGAGGGCCCTAGACCTTCTGAAGAAGAGACTGGCGGTCAAGGCGAGGGTTCTGCGCAACGGCGAATGGAAAATTCAAGATGCCAGAGACTTGGTCCCAGGGGACATAATTGGTATCGGGCTAGGCGATCTGGTACCAGCCGATGCCAAGGTATCAGGTGACGGTGAAGTCTCAGTTGATCAGTCAGCACTCACAGGCGAATCTCTTCCAGTGACCGCCCGCAAATCGGGAATCGTCTATTCAAGCTCCGTAGTAAAGCGTGGAGAGGCTAGGTGTATCGTAGTCAACACAGGAGCGAACACATATTTCGGCACGACAGCACAACTAGTCAGGATAGCTAAACCAGCATCACATCAAGAACAGATAATGATGGCCGTCGTCAAATACATGATGTACGTGAGCTTGGCGGCGTTGGTCGTAGTTGGCGCCGACTCTGTTCTTGTGCACGCCGACATCCCATCACTGCTGAACCTCACCTTGACTTTTCTCCTAGGAGCTGTCCCTGTCGCATTACCAGCCGTCTTCGCCGTCGTCCTAGCCGTGGGAGCAATAGAACTCTCAAAGAAAGGCGCACTAGTAACAAGGCTCGATTCAATCGAAGACGCAGCCTCGATGGAAGTACTCCTCCTGGACAAGACAGGCACAATCACCCAGAACAGACTGTCGATCACTGATCCGATACCGTTTCTAGGGTTCAAGAAAGAAGACGTGGTCTTGTTCGCAAGCTTGGCTTCCAGAGATGAAACCAAGGACGTGATAGATCTAGCAGTAATCGGCTACGCGAAGGCTGCCGGCATAGATTCTAGCGCGTACAAACAGGTTTCGTTCACTCCCTTCGAACCTGCAACCAAGAGATCAGAGGCAATCATAGATCGCGGCGCACAGCGCTTCAAAGTTACGAAGGGAGCGCCGCAAATGGTAATCTCCATTTGCCACTCCGTGAGTGAAGAGACCCGAACTCAAGCCAACAAGGCAGTAGAGGAATTATCTCAGAAGGGCTACCGAACAATAGCGGTGGCTAAGTCGGAAGCTGGTGCCCCAGACACTTTTCAACTCGTCGGATTGCTGCCGCTGGCCGATCCCATCAGACCAGACTCGAAGGGTGTGATAGAGGAGCTCAAGACTTTGGGAGTGAAGACGAAGATGCTCACAGGCGATAACATTGCGGTTGCCAAGGAGATAGCACACCAAGTATCGATTGGTGACAAGATCTACCGAGCATCCGATCTCAAGAGCCAAAGCGAAGCCGAACAGGCAAAGATACTCGATGAGTACGACGGGTTTGCTGAGATATATCCAGAAGACAAGTACAGAATCGTCAAGCTTCTACAATCCCGAGGGCACATGGTCGGAATGACCGGAGATGGCGTCAATGATGCACCAGCTCTCAAGCAAGCGGAGGTCGGGATAGCGGTAAGCAACTCAACAGACGTCGCAAAAGCGTCCGCGAGCATAGTCCTAACCGAGCCAGGCACGCGTCAAATCATCCAAACGATAAAGACAAGCAGGCAGATCTACCAGCGAATGCTCACCTGGGTGATCAATAAGGTCTCAAAGGTCATACAATTCGTAGGCCTGCTCGTCCTAGGCTACTTCTGGCTGCAAGGCGCCATAATTTCTGTCTTAGGCATGGTTCTGGTCGTGTTCGCAAACGACTTCGTTACAATGTCTGTCGCAACTGACAACGTTGAGTACACAAGCAGCCCGAATCTTTGGAACGTGAAAAAAATCATTCTGGCATCGCTTGTTATCGGCGTCTTGCTGGTCGCCGGCGGTGCAGTTGCGGTTCTGGTCGGCATAGATTACTTCGGCCTGAAATGGGGAGAACTCCAGAGCTACGTAATGTTGATGCTCATATTCACAAGCCAGTTCAGAATATACATCGTCCGCGAGAGAAGGCACTCCTGGTCATCGTGGCCTGGTAGGGAACTGCTAATCGCAAGCACGGCCACCATAATCGGCTTCGCGTTGCTAGGAGTGTACGGTGTCATTGTGCCGCAACTTACAATATTCGAGGTCCTCTTCATTCTTGCATATCTCAGCAGCCCTCACATTGGGCATAGATTTGCCGAAACACTACGTGTTCAGAAGACTCGGATTGTAAACCCGGACTGCAAATTGCTATTTCAACAGCGACGCGAGACTGTTCGCAGATAACTGCAGGCGTAGACCCATGACCTATGAGCGCATGAAAGAGTATGATCTGATCGCTATTGGCTCAGGTTCAGCGATGAACGTTGTCGACGCTATGTTACGACGTGATCCGAACATCAAGGTGGCCGTAGTCGATAAGGATGAGCCAGGTGGAATCTGCCTCACTCGAGGATGTATTCCATCAAAGATTCTGCTCTAGCCTGCCGAGCTGGTGCGCATAATGGAAAGCGCGAACACTTTCGGTATCGACTTGAAGATCGAGAAAGTTGATTTCGCGAAAGTAATGAAACGAATGAGAACGCTAATTGACGGAGAAATTGATTCCATCCGACAAGGACTGACTGGGTCGGAGAACATCGACTACTACCATTTGCCAGCTGAGTTTGTCCGTCCGTATACCTTGAAGGTAGGGCGGGAGAATATCACGTCGAAGATGTTCCTCCTCTGTACAGGATCGAAACCAATCATACCCCCAATTTCAGGACTTGAGCAGACAGGCTACCAGACGAGTGATACTATCCTTCACCAGACGCAGCTCCCGGAGAGTGTGGCTGTCATAGGTGGAGGATACATTGCCGCTGCAATACGGTCACTTCCTATCAGCCATGGGCTCAAAGGTTTCGATTATCGGCCGCAACCGTCAATTCCTACCACAGGAGGAACCGGAAGTCTCGAGCCCTAGCCATGCGTGAATTGGGCAAGCACATGACCATACTCACGAATTATGAAGCCGTCCAGACCGAGAGGACGCAGGAGGGCAAGAAGAAGATCGTCGCCGTCCATAGACAGACTGGGGAGACCAAGACGATCATAGCGGATGAGATTTCCTAGTCCCGTCAGGGGCGGGGCCCTAAAACTGACATCCTGCATCCAGAGAAAGCAGGCATCAAGACCGACGAGAAAGGATGGATCAGTGTCAACGAGTACCTCGAGACCTCCCAACCTAACGTCTGGGCTTTCGGCGATGCCGAATGGGAGACATCTACTTCGAGCATGTGGCCAACTACGAGTCCATTATCGTCTACTACAATGCTGTGATGAAAGAGAAGATCAGAGTCGACTATCACGCTGTCCCCCATGCCGTCTTCACGTATCCTGAGATAGCCAGCGTTGGCCTCAAGCAAGTAGAGGCAGCCAAACAATACGGTGAGGATCGCATATCTGACGTCGGCTTCCAACGGTACGAGGATACTGCGAAGGGCGAGGCGATGGACCTGAAAGAGCTACTTCGTCAAGGTCATCCTAGAGAGAGACAGTTCCAGAATTCTTGGAGCACACATTATCGGACCATATGCGTCTTCTCTGATTCAAGAGATCGTCAATCTCATGTACACGCCGGATCAGAACGCCCGCCCGCTGCTTGACGCTATGCATATTCATCCTGCAATGAGCGAAGTGGTCCAACGCGCATTCCAATCGACAATGACTTGGAGCAGTACCGGCATCTTCTTCAACATCACTACCAACTGACGCGACGATGACCTATCCCATTAACGCATGAACACGGTGCCATCCATTGATCAGCAGGACGTTTCTGGCTCAGACCCAGCTAGCAGCCGAACTACATCGGTCTCTGCCTTTCCGTTTTTCTTATCTTGATTGTGACAGACGCTAATTCTCCACCAAACCTCAGGAATCCCTCAATCCATAACTCGCCGCCCGCATCAAAGAGTTGAGTGAATTCAGAGGACACCCTTGTGCCTCAAACGCTTAATGCAGAGGACGCTGGCAGAGATTGCTACAGTGTAAGTGGAAACGTACGGGTTACCTGCCGAAAGATAGATTTCAGCGTCGTTATCGTCTACTTTGACAAGCGTCACGTAGAATAGAAGTCAGCAACTGCAGTTTGCTTACTCAGCGAGTCTGGGAGGTGAACTGTTTGGGTCTAAGTTTCAAGTGTGCGGATGTCGGGATGAAGTGTGGATTCGAAACTAAAGCTGATAGCAAAGAGCAATTGATGATGAGCATAGCGAATCACGCGAAAGAAGCGCACAATATCACTACTATAGCTCCGGATCTCATGATGAAGGTCAACGCCGCCATCAAGCAGGCATAGGCGGGAGCCAAGGGTTCCTCCTGATGGCTCGCTCTTTCTGAAGCCCCACTTCTTTTCTATTATTCTTGACTTTGGTCTTGAGTTCTGATGATTTAATGAGCAGAGGTCTGCCTGTTACTTGGCTGCGCGCATTCTCCTGGATGGATGCCCTTTGCAGAGAACTAGACTGAGAATAGTGGGGGTGCATTGTTCGACTTGCATCCTCCCCGTTCGTAGGGCGCTTGAAAAAGCTGAGGGCGTCAAGTCAGTAGGATCGAACTACATGTTGGACCTAATTCTCGTGGACTATGACGAGAAAGTCACCAACGAGGCTGAGATTGTGGCGTTGATCAAGAAGGTCGGATACGAGGCAATAACGCTAGCAGCGCCGTACTTCTGAAGTCAGAAAGAGCATGTGACCAGCCGGGAGATGGTTCCGGATAGAGGGTTCAACAAAGGTCCAGCGGGTCTGGCCTAGGCGTTGAGGGCGAGCACTGAACTCAAGCTTCAAGTGCCCTTCCATTAAGAATCTGACGTGGTGGCAGAAACCATCCCTGAGTTCTCACGAGAATCAAGCTGAACTAGACTTTGCTCACTTTGTTCTTCGTCTTACTAACCGCGTAACACCCCAGATTTTCCAATGAAACGACCGCACTGCAAAGCGGTAGAACCTTCGTCCTTGTTTCACTCGGCCAAGGCGAGGCGGGTGCGTCCTTTCATTCGCGCCCACGCGTTGTACGCTCTAACGTGAGTCCCGCATCCACATGAGGGTAGATGTCCATGAGAGTGGATTGGCAGAAGTCTAGTGTCCATTGAACCTGGTAGTGGCATCTCTGGCAGAGCGCAGCCAAATTCCACGGCAGCAGATTCCACTTGTTACCATCTCAGATGGTGAACTGTGAGGAGGTTCGGAGGAGGTCCATTCTTGACTCCGCATAGTTCGCAACGCCAGCTGGCTCGACCCCTCACCCATCTTGAGACTCTACTCCAGCGCGGAGGATACTCCGTTTGACGCCTAGGCGCCGCATCGTTCACAGGTTCCGCACCTGAAGCAGCGACCGTTAATGAGTTCCTTTCCGCAGCACATGCAGGCTTCGTTTGGAGGTTCAGTCAACTTATTCACCTCAGATCCTCGTTGGGAACTTCGATGTAGCTGATGATTTTTCCACAGGCATCGCAACGGTAGACGTTCTCATCGGCATCATTGAATTTCAGCAGGAGAGTTGGGTAGTGGGTGTGGGCAGATATTTTGGTCAACCCAAGGCAGCTGTGGATAGTCTCTCAATCGTTTTGTTCTACGCATCATGAATTAACGCGAAAGGATTTCGTGAATATGAGTCGAAGAGGTGACCAACTAGGAGTCACAAGTGAAAGAGATTCCTAGATCTGGATTCCCAGTCGAACTGGCCAGAATTTGGCCCAGCCAACATTCAAACTGTACATATGCTCGTCCACTCGACCAGAACGTTCTGCAGGTATAATTTGGGTGAAAATCGGGTACAAATCTGACAAATGCTTTAGTGCGACTCTCTCATCCCATCCTATCAAGGTCGGTGGAAAGAGTGGGGTCTAACCGTAGAATCGCATTATTGGCGATAGTTATCGCAACAGTAATAGGTTCAGCGCTGGTAGCAAGTGGAGCCTTCGCAACTGTAACAAACACAGGTTCAGGCTCGCCCTCAGACTCGTCAGCACCCCCACACTCGAGACCACCCTGGCCTGGAAACATGACGAGACCACCGCCACTTGGAAACGCGACGCATCCACCCCGGCCTGAAAATGTGACGAGGCCCCCCTGGCCTGGAAACGTAACAGGGCCATTTTGGTCTGGAAACTTAACGGTGACCAGTGATCAGGCTAAGACGATTGTAAGCGATGCCGTGAAGACGTTCACCGTTGGCGGGGTAAATGACAGCGGCAACGGGTGGATGGTGAGCATCAAATACAAGGATAATGTGGTCATGATGGTGCTTCTCGCAAAGCTCAACACCCCAACATCTGGAGCTGCTGTAAAAGCGGTTCAAGATTCCATAGGCAAGGGCTGGACCGCTGGAGCGCCGAAGCAATTCGGATTCACCTACAACGTGCCCATCATAGACTCCAACGGCAATCCCGTCGGCGACGTCAGAGTAGACGGTAGGACCGGCGGGATCATCACTGGATTCCCACATGGCCGGTAAAGCGAGAGAACTCTCAGTAAACTTCGCGG
>CAVPLU010000001.1:0-18239 GCA_963706285.1 Candidatus Bathyarchaeota archaeon | reverse complement strand
GAGTATGTGAAGGTTGATTTTGTGATTCCTGGTTGTCCCGCCGCCTTTGACGGTTGTTCGAAGCGGACTCGAGGCGGTGCTGAACAACTTCACTCCGAGAGGGCGAGCCAGATGAGCCGAAGAGTGGTGGATGTAGGGCCGATCGCCCGCATCGAGGGTTGTCTGAAAGTCTCTGTAGGTCTAGATCAAGACGGAGAAGTTGAGGAAGCTCACGCTAACATACTTGAATTCAGAGGATTCGAGAAGTTCCTTGTTGGGAGGCTCCTCTACAAGGCACCGATCATAACGACAAGGATCTGCGGCGTCTGTCCTGTTCCTCACCACTTGGCATCGGCAAAGGCGCTCGATCTAGGTCTGGGCATCGAGATTCCGCCAGCCGCGGCCAAGCTCAGAGAACTTATGCTACTGGGAGAGTTCATCGGAGATCATACTCTCCACATATTTGTGCTCGCTGGTCCCGACATTCTCCTTTCAGAACTTCCAGAATCCAGTCGCGGCATATTCGAACTCTACAAGAAGTTCCCAGAAGTTGTTAAGGAAGTTGTTAAGGTACGATCGGTCGGGCAGGAGATCATATCCCTCCTAGGCGTTCAATCCACGCATCCGATGACTGCAATCCCGGGTGGGATCAACAGGAGTCTCTCCAGATCGGATGCAGACAAGCTCCTGACGCGTGTTCAGGATGTGAAGAAGAGAATCTTCGGATGGTATGATACGATAGTCACGCCGATACTGGAGAAGTCAGTGGAGTCCTACAAAGATCTGGCTTTCCTCAAGACAAACTACCTGGGTTTAATCAAGAATGACCACCTCGAATTGTACGACGGCAAATGCAGAGTCGTCAACGAATCCGACAGGATCATGACGGAATTTGGTCCAAGCGAATATCTGAGCAATCTTCTTGAGAGAACCGTAGACTACTCCTACGCTAAGCGTGTCTTTCTTAGATCTCAAGGCATGACAGAAGGTATCTTGAGAGTTGGCGCACTTTCGCGGGTGAACGTGTCAAGAGGCGCTTCGACAGACTTCGCCAACTCTCTCGTGAGAGAATTCAAGACGAAATTCGGCGCTCCCTCTAACCTGACAATGTCGTATCATCTGGCCAGATACGTGTGCTTGGCGTTCGCGGTTGAACGTGCTGAACAGCTACTGCAAAGCCCGGGATCACAGACTCAAACACCAAGACCCCATGGAAGATCAAGGAGGGAGAAGGTATCAGCACTGTTGAAGCTCCGCGTGGCCTACTCATACATCACTACGCATGGGATCAGAACGGATACATCACCAAGGCAAATCTCATCGTGCCGACAACCACAAACTCCTATCCTATCGATCTGTCAATGAAGGCCGTTGCCCAAAGGTCGATATCCAAAGGCAACATCGACGAAGATCGACTTTGGCACGAGGTGGGCCTAGCCATCAGAGCATACGATCCATGCATCTCATGTTCAACACACCTAGATGATTCACTCGTTGTCGAGATCAGAGACACTGAAGGCGAAGTTGTGAAAGAAATACGCAGGAGGAAGTAAGCAAAATGCCTGGCAAAACCTTGATGGAGTCAATGGGGTCGCTTACGAGGAGGAGTTTTCTGAGGTCTTCGGCAGCAGGAGGGACTCTCCTCTTTCTTGTTGGGAATGCTGGTTTTGCTTCGGCGTTTGCGTCGAAGCCGAAGTATTCTATTCTCGTGAATGTTGGGAATTGTATTGGTTGTATGAAGTGTGTTGCTGGATGCGAAGCTTACCATAAGGAATTCCAGGGTTTGTCTGCGACGGGGAGCGTCTACACTAAGGTGGCACTAGTTCAATCGTCTGCTGATACGGCGCCTATGCCGCAGCTCTGTTTGCATTGTGTTGATGCTCCTTGCGCCAGCGCCTGTATCACTCATGCGATTACTCAGCTTGATTATGGACCTGTAGTTTACGATCGGAGCAAGTGTATTGGTTGTCTTCTCTGCGTGAATCAATGTCCATTCCAGTCAATTACATTCGATCCGATTGAGAAGAAGATTAGCAAGTGTGACATGTGCTATATGAGAATAGAGAAGGGTATGAGTCCAAGCTGTGTTGAGGTTTGTCCTACGAAGACTAGGTCCTTTGGATTGTATGATGATAAGCTGAGTGAAGGAATGGAGCTTGCAGAGAAGACGAACGGCGTCTTGCTCTACGCGGGAGAGACAAGTACACTGTACGTTCTTTCTAGGAAACAATTTGAAACGTTCCTTGACAGCGCTGATGTTACAGTCGTCAAGAATAGGTATCCTTCCGCCTCGAGGTGGATCGCTGACATGTTGAAGTATTCTAGGTTAGCGTGGGTGCCTGTGGCTCTTGGGACGGTGCTTTACATTTCGAAATGGAGGAAAGGGCGGTTGAAGGAGGCTTCGTAGAGTTGCCTACGCCTGAAACGAAACGGTACAGGCTTTCCTCTTTTGATTTATCGAAGCCAGGGTTGCTGGCGTTGCTCTTCAATAGATCAGTAATCGTAGGCATGGCTGACTACATATTTCACATCGGACTCTATGGAAGCATCATTACAGGAGCAATAACAGAGATCTCAAACTTTGTGCCAGGTTTCGCTGGCATATTCGGCGGCCTTGGTTGGCTGATATCATGGTCGCATGGAGTTACTGGCGTGCTTCTGGTGGTTGGTGGAGCAGGATTTGTTGCAAAATACTTCATGAACCGATATTTCAGGTTGGCTTATGGTAGAATATTCTTTTTGGATCTAGCTTTCATGTTAGCAATCGCGATTACCGGCACACTGCAGGCGCTCGCGGTCTTTGGATTGATGCAGGTCAACAGTTTCACGGCGTATCCGTTGACTTGGGCTGCAAGCATTCACGTCACGATCATATACGCTTGGATTGTTGTGTCACTCTTCGTAGGTGGGGCCGTGAGGCACGCATTGGCAACCGTAATGTGGAGGACTCTCAGCCCTGGAAGAAAAGAGGCCATATTCTTGACATTCAGTGATGCATGCGGACGTTGCGGAAGATGCGTCGAGGTATGCCCGCTCTATGAAGCAATGGACGGAGCTAGAGTTGAAGCGCCTGTCCTCAAGCTGAGAAAATACTTCAGGATGGTCGCGACTGGATCGCTTGCGGCTGGCGAAATTAAATCGATCGCTGAGCAGACAACAGTCTGTACCTTGTGTGGTCTATGTGCGGGAGTCTGCCCGTTCTCATTCAACTTCGTCGACATGTACAAAGCCCTCCTTTCATATGCCAACAAGATCTATGCTATCCCTGCCCCCCAGGCCGCTCAAGTGTCACGATGATGCTGGAGATGACTTGGTCTGCCCTGGAAAGCAAGTTAGTTCATTTCACGAAGGGCAGCAGAGCGCTCATTGTCTGTGTGGGTAATCCTGTTAGGGGTGACGACGGAGTAGGTCAAGCCCTATTCCGTAGGCTGACAGGCAAAGTAGTCAGATTGAGATTGTTGGATTGCGGAACTAGTCCTCAGGATTGCATGGAGGAAGCTGTCAGGGTTGAACCTAACCTCATAATATTCGTAAACGCCGTACATCGCTCTCTTAGACCCGGCGCAGTAGTATTGGACGAACTTCCATCCCTCGACCGTTCATCCTCATCTCTAGCAAGTCACAAGTTCCCTTTGTCATTGGTGGCGTCGATCATAAGAATGATTGCACAAGAACGCGGTCTACCCGTCTACACAATCTTGGTTGGGATCCAAATCGGTTCAACAAGAGGCCACATGACAACACCGGTTCAACGAAGCGTGGACAAGCTTCTGAAGGTGTTTATGCGGCTTGACTTGGCTGCCAAGGCGTTCGTGACGCAGTGAGTGAATCTCAGTATAGTAGATGCTCCGATGCACGCGATTTCTATTACTTCGAATAGCCGGCGTGCCTGTGATTAGTGAACAAGAGTCGGAACAGAATAGCGGTCTGGCAGCACATGGCAGACGCTTAACCTGCGGACAAACCGATTATCGTGATGAGGATCGCCCCATCAAGTTGGTGACTGAGGTGAAGTCTATAGCCTTGAGATAGGAAAACGGAAGGGTGAAAAGACTAGGTAGTCTCTCTAGTGTCGGGCCCGTAGTCTAGGGCACCTGATCGTTCATGGCTAACGAAAAGGTGCGGATAACCAGGATTAGGACACAGTCGTACGCTTCGGTGTAGGCCTTCGGAACAACCGGTGAGGAAAGCCTGGGGTCCAGGGTTCGAATCCCTGCGGGCCCGCCACACTACTTCTAGCAGAATACTTCTGTGAACGGCAAGACCCGCTTGGCCTGAAAATTGTATCGCTTGACGCGTTCTGGCTGCTTCTGCTGATGTTGAGACCGCATCGTTTTGATTCGTGTACGATACTGACTGGCAGAGAGATCGTGGCCGACTTGTTCCCCGGGTAACTTGGAGGCATCTTTGACTTGCTGATTGGTTGCTGTCCAACTGGTTAAGGGTTAAGAAGTCAAATGCGTAGGCTTGATGGTTGTGGTGAATCTATTCTGGGGTGGACTGGATAGTTCCAGATCGTACATTTGGTGACAAGGATTCTCGTTTGGACTGTATGGAGGGGAACAACTGTTTCGGGTAGAGTTTTCTCTAGTCCTTGTCAGAGCTTCGCAGGATAGCGAACGCGCTCGAATTAATGGAAGATTGAGATCCGCTGGTTTTTCTCTGTCTGAGGGGAGGCGGAAACCGAATTGTGGAGGATTGTGATCGAACTGATTTCTCTTTGTGGCGTAGAAGAGGTCAGAGCGGAGGCTCTTTCCACTGAATCGCGAATACCGGTTTTCCTGCAGGAAATGCGGCAAGTGCTGTACAGACCTAGGAGAGTATTCCTCCGGCGGCTATCTGAACGGTTTGTTCCTGAGAGAAGAGGAAACCAACCTTTTTCCTATGAATCTCGGTTTCTCCAGTACTCGCTGTCGGGTGCGATCAGACGCAAGATGTGCTATCCTACCAGCTCAACGCTAAGGTCTGTCCTTACCTGAGCAATGTCAATCAGTGCACAGTATACGATGATAGCCCTCTGATGTGCCGAGCTTTTCCATTCGAGTACAAGTCTAGATCGAGGACCGGAGCGAATTGGAATGCTTCCGTGAAATGCCCGGTTATTCGTGAGAGGATGAGTAGGGAGGATCAGCAGGGATTTCAAGCCCCAGCTGGGCATCTTGGAGCAGCTGTGGAGTTGTTCTATTATCTTCGAAGGCAAAGTACACAATTTGCAGGGAAGCCAAGGTGGGTCTTTGACCCAGAAGTGAAGGATTGGATGCCCGCTGGGTGGATGCAAAATAGCGCGATCTGAATATCTCGTCAGACAGAATCCATGGAATCATTGGGTCGCAGAAAAACAGGTTGAAAGGATGGTCAACTCCCCTAACGTCTCAATAGCATGTGAGGCATGCGAACTAGTGCTGGTTGCTTGGCCCCGTTCCATCGCTAACAATATGTGTGGTAGTTGACTTGATCGGGTCAAGCTTCACTTGTGCCGTATGTCCCTATAGCCAGCTGTGCTATGCCTCGGACTCGATGTCCATACTTTCTACGACGAGATCGGAAATTGGGATCTTGGAGGTTGGTGACAGGCACAATCCTTTCCCCTAATCGGGCTGAGGCGACGCTGCCCTGTCCGCATGTGAGGCCTTCAGCTGTAGATGCATCCGATTTCCCTTTATGCGTTCGCGTTGTGGAAGGGCTAATATAGATTCAAGATATCTCTAGACTTCAAGTAGGATTGAGTATCGTTATGGCAAGTTTGAATTATCAAGGGATCGGGCCTAGACTCGTCGCGCAGATAATTGACGGAATAGTCCTCATGATCCTATACTTCGTGCTAGGTGCAGCCGCGTTCGGCGCCTTCACTTTCAATGTTTTCGGTCTTGCGGCGCTTGGCTTCATGGGTGCCTATGGACTAGTGTTCCTACTGTACTTCATCGTGCTTGAGGGCTTCTTCGGGGCAACGGTCGGTAAGATGGTCACAAAAATCAAAGTCGTGCAAGAAGACGGCTCACCATGCGGCCTTGTTCCGTCCGTCGTGAGAAATCTGCTTCGAATTATCGACGGGCTACCATTCCTATACATAATCGGAATAATCCTCATGTCAAGATCAGACAAGAAACAAAGACTCGGTGACCGCCTCGCGAAAACCGTTGTCATCAAACCTTCACAGTCACCTTCCATTCCCATGCCCATGCAGGCGCCACCAATCCCTCCACCTCCTCAGGCCAAGACGTTCTGTACAAACTGTGGGGCCGAATTGTTAGGACGCCCCGGTTTCTGTCCAAAGTGCGGCGCTAAGCAGTAGCGAAGCTAGCGCACGGCATCCGAGATAGCCAGTGTGGGTGCTCTGCCCACATACTGGCACCTAATCCGCCTATTCTCTAGGCATGTCTTATTCCAAACGAGTTCCACAGAGACTCTACCATTCTGGATCAGGATGCAATCGCATCTCGTGACTGAGCTTCCAGAGTAGCTCGGAAGGAGAGCTCAATGATTCAGAATTCGACTCCTTGTAGACCTATCGAAAACTCTTCGCGACCGCAGATCTCTGACTCGGACCGTCGAGTGCAAGGCGCGGTTCTTCTGCTACATCCTACAAGTACTTTCTGATCTCGGCTTCAAGCTCCTCAGGAGCGGTGAAGTGAACGTTTGCTCCAACATCGCCCAACATCTTCTTGGCTTTGTCTCGGTGCGACGCCGGCACGATAAGCACGACAGGTATGTCGAAGTTCATGCATGCGAACAGCAGGTCGGTTGCTTTCGTTCCTTCCCGCTCTGCTGGCACGACCTTGTGCATGTACCCAACTACCACGTTGACTTCGCCCTTGCTAAGGTGGTTCACATACTTTCCATGGCCGTCCCACGTGTTGGCGACGGGCAGCGTCTCAATTCCTTCAGACGCAAGTTTCGCTAGGAGAAGAGGATCGGTTCCCTCGAAATATCCAACTCTAGCCATGAGCGTTCGCCTACTAGATCAGTCGCTCTCTATCCTTGATAAATGATTCTCATCTTATCGACAGTTGCGAGTCATTCCCAGCTCATATCGAGAAGAGCTCGTGTGGAATGATCACTAGAGAGATTCTCAAGCAGCCGTCTCTTGCTACATCGATAGACGTCCTTCTGGTAGGGTTATTTTTCCGATCGCCGCATCAAGTCGGAAAATGGAATCATCTTCTATGATCAGCAGCAATATCTTGCACAGCGAGATTACTCAATAGAGACGAAACATGTCCGCCTCCGCTATTGATCCGGGCAGCGTTGGTCTCCTGCTGATAGATGCTCAGCCATACTTCTGGAATTCCATGCACGGCTCGAAAGAGCCGATACTTATGCGCGTTGAGCGCTTACTAATGCTAGCCGATTGGATCAGATTGCCACTCATCGCTACGTTCGAGCACCCCATCGAAGTCAAGGGCTGGCTTCCGGAACGCCTTGAGAAGGTTTTTCCATCGCATGGGCAGAGATTTGTGAAGCGAACATTCAATTGTTGTTCTGACGATGTTGTGCGTGAGGCGATTAGAGGGCTTCAGATCTCGCAGGTCGTGGTTGCAGGCGCGGAGACCGATGTGTGCATCCTGCAGTCGTCATTAGGCCTGATGAGTATGGGTCTGCAAGTATTCCTCCTAGAAGATTGTACATTCACTTCTGAACATCGCGTTCGACCCGCCTTGGAACGTATGTATCAAGCCGGGGTGATTCCGTGTACGCTCAAGACATTTTTCTATGAATTGATGCGCACAGTCGACAAGGATGCATTGCCGGTAGAATGGAAGGCTAGAGCAGACTCATTTGCCGAGTACTTCCGCTTGGAAGAACTGCCGCCAACAGAACCTATGTCTTGACGGACGCGGCTGTCGGAAGTTAGCTTCCGCTGAACAAATAATCCTGTTCTTCCTATGGTCCCTCGAGTAACTCTCGTCCTCTTACCAGAGATGCAACCGTACCAACCGCGCTCATTCCTGATGCAACTAGGAAGAACCTGCTCATTCCGACGATGAAGTCGTTTCCGGCAGCGGTGCTCTGAGTCATCAGGCCCGTGAAGAGTTGAAGCATTACCTGCGGAGGTAATGAGGCTGCAATGATGGCGCCTACCATGGCAAGCCCAATTGACTGTCCTGTCGATCTCATCGTGCTGAGGGTTCCCGAAGCCACGCCAAGCTTGCTCTTATCCACTGAGTTCATGATGGCACGCGTATTTGGCGAAGAGAACAAGCCAAATCCAATTCCAAGCAAAGTCAGTCTCAAGACGACGTCGCTAGCTGAGGATTCCGTATTCAATTGCGAAAGCAATAGCAGGCCGCCCGTTACGATGACCATGCCCACCGTACTCAGTGATCTTGAGCCGAATCTGTCTGCTAACCAACCGCTGATGGGAGAGAGAAGTGCCATCGCAACAGACATGGCGATCAGGAACAAGCCTGCGCTTTCAGGCTGAAATCCTTGAATATCTTGCAGGTAGATCGAAATCATAAAAGTCACTCCACTGATAGCGGTGTAGTTGAGAAGCGCTGCAGTATTGGCGGCAGCAAACAAACGGTTCTTTGTGAAGAGTGAAAGATCCAAGGTTGGATGTCGAGTCATTCTGCGTTCCGCGTAAATGAACAGGAGAAACGCGCTGACCGCTAGCACGAGAAGTGACACGGTAGAGATAGAATTCCACCCAAAGCTGCCTCCGAGCGTCAAGGCTACTAGAAGTGAAGCTAACGCCGCTGAGAGTGTCACGGCTCCAGCGAAATCGAATCCCTCGTCCACCAACGGGATCTTCCTCTCCTTCAGTCTGATTGAGGCTAGACCAACGACTAGGATTCCGATCGGGACGTTGACATAGAAGATCGATCTCCAGCCGAAGCTTTGAACTAGAATGCCGCCGATGACTGGACCAGTAGTCAATCCGGTATAGACTGCCATCGCATTGATTCCCAACGCTTTGCCTCGCTCCCAGCTTTGAAACGACTCGGTCACGATTGCTGGACTGTTGGCAGCGATGAATGCTGCACCGATGCCTTGCAGCGCCCGGAAAAATACGAGTTGAATCCCTGTTGCGGATGCTCCACATAAAGCGGATCCCGCCGTGAAGATGATGAAGCCGGCGATGTAGATGCGCTTCCTTCCTCTAAGATCAGCAAGCCTTCCCGCGTTGATGAGAAGCACTGTCAGGACAAGTAGGTAGGCCAGAGATATCCAGACGACGGTTTCGAGTCCTATCATCATCGAAGACGCAATCGAAGGGATGGCTATCGTCACTATGCTGCCGTCAAACGGCGCCATAAACGAGCCAATAGTGGTTATTAGAAGAACTGTCCACTTGTATCCTGAAGTAGTCCTGGGTCTCGCAGCTGCGAAGGTCATGCTTTTCCCCGTTGGTTTCGGAACTTTGCGCCCCTTAGCCTATGAGCGAGGAGGTTTCCGAAAGTTAAACGGCTCGGCTTTCAGGGTTTCTTAGGCGTCAATTTCGCCATTTTCCAATGTTTCTGCCAATCATACTCGCTCTCATTTAGGGCTGAGAGAGGCTGGAGATCCCTAGCGAAGTACACTCTGTAGTGAAACAGATCCGCTTTCCTAGACATGGCTCATGTTACGTTTCCGTCAGGAGGTTATTCGTACAACTCCATCAGGACTTTCCGATATCTTTCGTAGAGGTCCTGGCGGTTCTCTTCCAGCCAACCTACGCTCCCATCATAGTCGGGTGCCAAGTGATCCTTGACATCTTCCTTTTTCACGCTTATCGCGAGCGGGTTCAACTTCAGTCTCTTAATGTACTGATCATAGGATTCCTTGCCTTTACGCCAAGTCAGATGATCGACGGCTTCGACGATTTGATCTGGGTATCCGAGTTCCTTCAACTGTTCGAGAGTCACATCTGTTTCTTCGACAAGGTCGTGTAGGACAGCGACGACCCGTTCGTCGTTTTGTCTTAGGCGAAACATGACTCGGAGCGCGTGCATTACGTATGGCGCCCCGGCCAGGTCCTTCTGGCCATGATGCTTCTGTGCAGCAAGGAGAATTGCGTCATCCAACGTAGGAGTGGAATCCATGTTCTCACAATCACTAGTGCTATGAGTTGAGCTTTATGCCTCATTCGACAGCTACCACGCATTATCCGGGCCTACGTAAACCCAGCGCCTACACTACTAGCGTCCCTGTTGACGGCGACGTGATGCGAGTCAACAAACTCGCTGTTTTCGCGCTATTCTTGGCCCTAGGACTGGCTGTGCTCGCAATCGTTGCAGTGAAGCCGTGGAAACGCGATAACTAGACCCAATATCTGATGCACGTGTTCGTCTACCTCTTGTATGGTACGTCCACCTCCTCTTTCGAAGTTAAGCCGTATCTCTTTGCAGCCTTTCTATGGTGTTTAGGCTGGTGGTGCACGACCATCCCAGCCAGAAGTGAACGCAGAGAAACGAGTGAAGCGCTAGGCCCCTAGGGTTTTGTGCTTCAACAACTTCATAGAAGAGCGCAACTCGGCACGGGAATCAGGAGCCATAATCTATTCAGAAGGTTCGAATCGACTCCCATCCTCCAAAGAGGTGCCGCCTTCCGGGAAAGAGGTGCCGCTTTGAGACTTCTCGCCAAGAACCTCTATGTGGAAAGATTGGATTTCTTTGGAGTTCAGAGTTAAATCGCGTGGTATCCATTCTAGCTTGGACGGAGACTCGTGTTGGATATCGATCGAATTCGCTCAGAATTTCCTGTCACAAATAGGTATGCGTACTTCGACCATGCAGCTGTTGGACCACTACCAACCAGAGCGATAGAGGCGTCCAGACGCGTTGTAGAAGAAAAGTCCGAGGGGGATTTGCATTGGGGATCGTGGGAGGATGCTGCTGAGGCGACTCGAAAGTCGATCGCGTCCCTAGTCAGAGCAAAGGACGAGGAAATCGCCCTAGTCCACAATACATCAGAAGGCTTGGCAATTGTTGGTAATGGGCTATCATACGACGAAAGGTCAGAACATAGTCACTTGCGACTTAGAGTTCACGTCGAATCTCTTCCCTTGGCAAGCGCTCGCTAGGCGCTACGGTCTGCAACTGAAAGTGGTGCGAAACCGTGATGGCAGACTAGAAATGGATGATTTTGTCACGGCAATCGATGCAAAGACAAAAGTCGTAGCTATATCTTATGTTCAATACTCGAACGGGTTCAAGATAGACCTCAAAGAGCTCTCAAGGGTCGCACACGAGAACAACGCATATGTTGTTACAGACGCAGTGCAGGCTCTCGGCCAAATGCCGGTTGACATATCTGAGCTTGGAGTTGATTTTCTCGCGACGAGTGGATACAAGTGGTTGCTGTCGCCGATCGCAACGGGCTTCCTGTACGTCAGACAGGCGCTTTTTGAAGAGCTGTGGCCAACGATTGTTGGCTACCGAGCAGATGAGAATTCGATGGAGTTCAATTTCAGAGAATTCCAGCCAGCGTACACTGCCCGCAGGTATGAAGGTGGTCAGCTGAATTTCCCAGGTTTCGCAGGAATGAAAGAGTCGATTGCGCTACTAGAAGAAGTGGGCATTGACACGGTACGAACTAGGATTCTTTCTCTTGTCGACCGTATGGTCGATGGGCTGAAGCGGAACACGAGTGTGCAAGTGAAAAGCTCGCTTGAAGAATCGTCAAGATCAGGTATTGTAAGCTTGGCTTGTCGTGATCCCGAATCTCTTGTTCAACGCCTTCTGCAACGCGGGGTCGTCGTGTCCGTCAGAGGCGGTGGGTTAAGGATCTCGCCCCACTTCTATAACACAGAAGGTGAGATTGACAAGCTTGTTTCAGAGCTTAACGCTCTCTAGAATTGAAGTCTCGGCTACCGCTCGAGTGCCATATTGTTGGCATTCACGTAGCTTTCGCGATTTCATCAAGAGCTTCAGGGTTGTCCAGTGTTGAGAGATCTCCCAGCTCTGCCTTGCCAAGGACCCGAGATCTGATCAGTCTCCTCACAACTTTGCCTGAACGTGTCTTTGGGAGTTGCCGAACGAATCGCACATCTCTTGGTCTGAAGGTTTTGCCCATGACTCGCGCCACCTGATCCTTGAGCGCTTCCCGGAGATTCTCGCTCATTTCGACGTTACGTTTGAGAACCACGAAACAGGTCACCTCTTCGCCTTTCACTTCATCAGGCACGCCGATAGCCGCGGCCTCGGATACGCTCGGGTGTTCCATGAGCGCGGATTCAACCTCTGCTGGTCCAACGCGTCTTCCCGACACTTTGATCGTGTCGTCCGCTCTTCCAAGTACAAACCAGAAACCATCATTGTCCACGAGTGCCCAGTCAGCGTGATACCAAATATTGGGCCATCGGGACCAATAGGTTTCGATGTATCTTTGCGGATCGTTCCAGAATCCCTTTGTCATCGACGGGCATGGCTTCTTCATGACAAGGTAGCCGACCTCTCCTCGTACTGATTCTCCTTTCTCATTGAAGACATCGACATCCATTCCCAAGCCCGGTCCTCCTACGGTGCAGGGTTTCAGTGGCGAGAGGGGGGATGGTGTGAGATGAGGCGCGATCAGTTCGGTGCCGCCTGATATGTTGATGATTGGGCATCTTGATGCGCCGATCTTCTCGAAGAACCAAGTCCATGATTCAGGATCCCAGGGCTCGCCGGTGGATCCCAGTATTCTAAGGCTTGAGAGATCGCGACTTGCTAGATGTTGATCTCCATATTTCATCAGCAACCTAACGAGGGTGGGGGAGATTCCGAAGATTGTCACCTTGAAGTCCTCAATGATCCTCCACAGTCTATCTGGGCGTGGGTAGTCGAATGCGCCTTCGAAGAGGAGGACGGTGCTTGCGAGATTCAACGCACCGATAAGCATCCACGGCCCCATCATCCAGCCTATGTCCGTGACCCAGAAGAAGACATCATCCTCTTTTGTGTCAAAATGATATCCAACATCTTTCGTGCATTCAATCAGCGGCCCGGCGTGGGTGTGTACAGTCCCTTTTGGTTTACCGGTGGTTCCCGAGCTGTAGAGAACTAAGGATACATCCTCAGAATCCAGGTGGGCTGTTTCGCATTCTCTAGGCTGGTCTTTGATTAAGTCATCCCACCAAATATCGCGAGCGCTTGACCAAGGCACCTCGATGTTAAGTCGCTTGGTGACCACAACGTGCTTGATGCTCTTGACCAGATCGGCTGCAGCATCTGCCTCATTCTTGACTTTCAGATTCTTGCCTTTCCTTAGTGTCCCATCAGATGTGACAAGGATCTTTGCCTGAACATCATTGAGCCTTGACGCAACGGCCGAGGCTCCAAATCCTGAGAAGATCGGGACGCAAATTGCGCCGAGTTTGAATGCGGCGAACATCGAAATCGGCACTTGTAGAGACATTGGCATGTAGAGTCCAATAGCATCGCCCTTGCGTACGTTCAGACTCTTTAGGCCGTTTGCGAACCGGTTAACTTCCTCACAGAGAGCTCCGTAAGAGAGCTTGTTGACTTCTCCATCTTCACCTTGCCAGATTATGGCAGTCTTCTCTTTTCTCGTCTCTGAGTGCCGGTCGACGCAGTTGTGTGTGATGTTGAGTTTTCCTCCGATGAACCAGCGAGCCCACTCAATACCTTTGGAGGTATCGAGGATCTTCTCATATGGTTTGAACCACTCAATATTGAGGTCTTTATCGCACGCGTCCCAGAACCATTCAATATCATTTATGGAGCGTTTCGTTAGCTCGTCAAGCGTACGTATGTTATGCTTCTGCATGAGCCTCTTCATGTTGCTATTGTCGACGTACTGGCTTGTGGGCTTCCAGACGATCGACATTGCGTATCTAGTATTCGAGGGCTGTGTCGTGGAGTATTTAGCGTTTCGAGGCGACGCTTCATCGAAGCTTTTTTAGCGTATGCTAATGTTCGCGTTCACGTGTCCTGAGGGGTGGAGTTATGGGTGGAGAGCAGAGGATCGAGTATCCGCTCCATCTGAGAAAGATGCTTGAACGTGCACTAGAAGATACGGAAGGCTTCTGGGGGGACGCTGCCCGTGAACTTCATTGGTTCAAACCTTGGGACCGGGTTTTCGAGTGGAAGTATCCTGACTTCAAGTGGTTCGTTGGAGGCCTAACCAACATCTCCTACAATGCAGTGGACTATCACGTTCTCCACAAAGGAAGAGGAGACAAGGCGTCAATAATCTGGGAATCAGGCGAGACCGGCGAAAGCAGAACGCTCACATACAGTCAACTGTTCGATCAGGTGAAGAAGTTCGCAGCAGCTTTGCGAGCGCTAGGTGTGGAGAAAGGTGACCGAGTCACTATCTACATGCCGATGGTTCCGGAAGCGGTCGTAGCGATTCTCGCATCCACTAGGATCGGTGCCATTCATTCTGTAGTCTTCGGGGGTTTCGGATCTGTTGCTCTGGGGGAACGGGTTGTTGATGCGGGCTCTAAGATTCTAGTTACATCGGATGTCGGGTTCAGGCGAGGAAAAGAGGTCAACCTGAAAGAGGTTGTCGATGAGGCGCTTCAGACACCCAACCCGATTGAGAAGGTTGTGGTGCTCAAGAGAGGCCCAAAGAACCCGCAGATGAAGAACGGAAGAGACCTGTATTGGGAGGAAGCGCTCGACGCTGGCAAGTCCGCGAAGAGCGATTATGTTTCTGTGGAGTCGAACGAGCTGGCGTTCATTCTTCACACTTCAGGCACTACGGCCAAGCCAAAGGGAACGGTTCAACCTCACGGCAGTTACCAAGTCTACATCCATGCCATGGGCAGATGGGTCTACAAAATGAGTGATCAAGACATCTGGTGGTCAACCTCGGACATCGGATGGATCGTCGGTCACAGCTACGTCATCTATGCACCACTACTCTTCGGCTGCACGACCGTCATGTACGAGGGCGTTCCGGACTATCCGACGCCGGATGTCTGGTGGCGCATCGCGGAGAAGCACCGAGTGAGCAAAATGTGGATGTCCCCAACGGGCGTTAGAGGCCTGATGAAGTTCGGTGACGAGTATCCCGCCAAATATGATCTCAGTTCAATCAACCTCGTCGTGTGCGCAGGCGAGGTTCTGAATCCTGCAGCTTGGAAGTGGTTGCAGCAGACTGTGCTGAAGGATAAGGTGCCGGTGATCGATCATATGTGGCAGACCGAGAGCAGCGGTCCGATGGTCGGAAACCCAGTGGGCATCGCTATGCTGCCAATCAAGCCCGGCTCAGCAACAATACCACTGCCCGGAATCGAAGCAGACATAGTGAACGAAAGAGGGGAGTCGCTTCCCGTGAACGCGAAAGGAACATTTGTTTGTCTGCGTCCCTTTCCCGGTCTAACGCCGACTCTCTGGAAGGATCATGATCGATACGTTAAGGACTACTGGGAACGGATCCCACGCTGCTACTACACTGGGGACGCCGCGCTGAGAGATGAGGACGGATACATCTGGTTCCTCGGCAGAATGGATGAAGTCATCAAGATAGCAAGCCACCGCATCGGTACGATCGAGATAGAGAGCACCCTCGTCGGTCACCCTTCAGTCGCAGAGGCAGCCGTAGTAGGAAAACCCGACCCTGTGAGAGGAGAGGTCGCAGCAGCGTTCGTCGTCCTCAAGGCTGGTTACTACCCGAACGAGGAATTGCGAAAGGATCTCAGGCAACTTGTTCAGAAATCACTCGGCAAAATCGTTGTGGTCGATGATATCGACTTCGTCGATATGCTTCCAAAGACAAGAAGCGGGAAGATCATGCGACGCCTCATCAAAGCCGTGATAACGGGACAAGCCTTGGGAGACTACTCGACAATAGAAGATGAGGCGTCCATCGATGAGATTAGAAAGGCTGCCGAAACGCTAATGGCCGGCTTTAAGAAAAGAGCCGGGCTCTCCCAAAGATAATCTGCAATAATCTTTTACGGTCTACTTAGTCGAAGTACCTGTCGGTGAAGCTGTGCCTTCGCGAAAGCGAGCCGATTCTTCCTCACACGTTGGCGGCTGATCAAGCGACCAACTTTGTTGACTCGAACTCTCAGCAACCTAAGGGTCTCGCTTGGGGCGGGCGATCCAACAGATCTCTTGTGCATCACAACAGCCGCAGGCGTGCCAACTCTAAGCAGTGCAGCCTTCAGTTTTTCAAATCGATCTGGAGGAATCGTTTGTGCTTTCTGAAGAACGAGCCGTAGCCACAGATCCGCTTGATCTGAACCACTTTGTGAGAACTTGTGCGCCGCGGACGCGACAATCTGGTGAGCATTGCGGAAGGAGATTCCTAGGTTAGTCACGAGCACGTTGGCAATCTCTGTCGCCGTGGTCATGATCAGGTCAGGCCGAGTTGTTTCAATCTCCCCGGTCCTCGTTCTAGAGATCATGGTCTTGACGATGTCTACTAGTGCTTGCATTGTTTTTGATGTCGTCCAGATTCTGGGTGTGATCTCTTGTAGGTCTAGGTTGTAGCTCGTGGGAAGGGAGTGAAGCGTTGTTGCCGTCTGTGAGAAGGCGCCGATAGGAATAGCGCACTTCGCCCGTATGAGTTCGATCATGTCCGGATTCTTCTTCTGTGGCATGATGCTGCTCGTGAACGATAGATCATCCGGCAATAGCAGCTGATGAACCTCAGGCATTGTGTAGAGAATGAAATCCTCGGCAAGTCGACTAATGTCCACGGACAGTGCCGCCATGTTGGCCAAAAACTCCAGAGCAAAGTCTCGAGAGCCGACTGCATCTAACGAGTTGTCGACAAGACCATCGAACCCCAAGAGATTTGCAACCATGCTGCGATTGATCGGAATACTGGTACCGGCGAGAGCGCATCCGCCCATTGGCGACAGATTCAGCCGAGTGTAAGAACCCTCGAGCCTCTCAAGGTCACGGAGGATTGCGTCGTGGAAAGCCATCAGATAGTGTCCAAAAGTAATTGGTTCAGCAGGCTGCAGGTGAGTCCTGCCGATGAAGAGGGTCTTGTGGTTCTTTCTGATTGTTCCTTGTAGCTGTACTAGAAGATCGATGAGTGAGTCCATAATCTGGAGAACTTCGCTTCGGAGGCGCATTCGAATGGCGGTTGCAACCTGATCGTTTCGACTCTTTGCGAGCTGAAGGTTTCCGCCCGCAGACTTGCCAGCTCGCTTGGTTACGGCTTCCTCGATCGCTACATGGACATCTTCGGCCTTTGAAGACTTAGGCATCACGCGGATTTTCATGAGTGCTTTCAGGATGTTGCGCGTTTGACTGCGAGCAAGGATGCCCTCGTGTCCAAGCATGACAATGTGTGCCTGATTGATCTCCACTACGTATTCGAATAGGTGCCTATCCGATTCCATGCTGGACACGAATCTTCTCGCCTCCTTCCGCGCGGGCCCGAGTCTTGAAGCACGATAGAGTGAGGACAATGGAACTACCCGTTCATTTCTTTAATCCAGGGAATTGTCGCCGAAGTATCGAGGCAGTCCAAATAGGCAAAAACAATCCATTCCGACATATCGTTCTCGCCCATTTGCTAACGTATCCACAATTGAAACCCTTCGGGGATGTGGATTCCTAATAAGCCTTAGGGCATGCGTTAGTGATCTCATATTGCTTGAAGGCCATCAGGTAGGAATTCTTGATATAGCTCCTCCTGCGACCCATTCAACATGCCGTTCGTTGATCTCGACGATACCGACAAGACCATACTGAATCGGCTCCAGGAAGACGCGCGAATTTCTTTCAAGGAGATCGCCAAAGAGGTTGGAACAAGCGAGGCCACGATATTTGTCAGGGTCAAGAAGCTACAGAAGAGCGGGGTTATCAAAGGCTTCAGAGCGGTCGTGAACCCCCAGAGCGTCGGTAGGCAAGTAGCCGCATTTGCACTCGTCAAAGCAGAACCAAAGTCCTACCCAAAGATGCTCGCTGAGCTGAAGAGCATTGACGAGATCTGCGAGATCCACGACGTAACCGGTGCATACTATTCCATCCTCAAGATGAGAACAAGCACCTCGGAACAGTTGGCGCAGATACTTGACCGAATTGGCCAGATAGAAGGAGTAGCCGGAACCGAAACCGTGCTCGTTCTCAGAACAATCAAGGAAGAGACATCAATCAAGCTCTGAAGTTTGTTCATTGTGGGCGGCGCATACTTCCTCTTCCAAAGCTGCGCGAAGCCTACCACTGAATCTGTTGCCGGCAATCTTTATTTCACGGTCGTTCGGTGAGTCCTGTCGATCCCGCGGTAGCTCAGCCTGGTAGAGCTTCCGAGTCAGGTGAATAACCTGACGGAGATGCTGTAGACCTGTGCCCACGGCGCGGGCCGCTCAGCCTATCAGGCGGACAATAGAAACCGGACTGTCGCCTGTTCAAATCAGGCCCGCGGGA